>NZ_VULO01000020.1 GCF_009696615.1 Scrofimicrobium canadense | reverse complement strand
CGAATGTAAGCCACAACCCCATTCTAACAAGGCCCCTAGTGCCCCAACCCAGACACCCAAACCGCGTAAACAAGCCAAAACCAACAACCCAAAACGCCGTCTCAGGACCCCATGTCAGAAGTCAGGCATGGGCCTGTTCAAGAACGAAGCGGTACGCAAGGACAGTCCCTTCAGGGTTGGCCCCTTGAAAACAGTGGCAGACGTGGAAGACCTGACACTGGAATGGGCCACTTGGTACAACCAAGACCGGCTCCACAGCACAATCGGCTACCAAACCCCGAGCGAAGCAGAATAGCGGTATTATCAAGAAAGCAGACGACACGGGGTCGCTGCCTAAACACAAAAGCGGCACCAAACCCGGGACACCTCAGGTTGCCGACCTCGTCTGCTCGGGGTTTGCGGAGCCAACACCAGTCGTCCCTTCGAACTAACCGGCCTTGACTCTTGAACTCCTGGGTCAGTCGATGTCGCTTTCATCGATGATCCAGTCTTTCCGGAGGGGAATCTTGCGCTTCACCTCTTCGGGCATGACCTCGTAGTGTTCGAGCAGACGGTTGAGCACTTCTTCTGCATCCCACACTGCTACTTTGAGGCGTTGCGCATCGACTTTCGCCTTCGCAGGAGCAGTCAGGCCACCCAACGCCACGAGCAGGCCGTGGTCTGCTTGGTGCTGGCCGACAACACCCCCGAGTTGATCCAGAACCTCAGACCCGACGCGACTGTCTTGGGATTTGACCTGCACGATGATGGTTGGTGACGAGATGCCGAGGACGCCAGATCCGGCGATGATGTCAACGCCGCCGTCTGCACCCTTTTGTTGCACCTTGCAGGTCATGCCTTCGGCGCTGAGGATCGCAGCAACCAGGTCTTGCAGAGCGTGACCCGAATACTGTTCACGGATTCGCGCCAGGATGCGGTCGCGTGAGTAGCGGACGATGTCTTGTCCGTCCGAGGCGATGGCCTCGTCAGAATCAGGCACCTCGGCATCTACCTTGGGCAGGACGAGCGGGACGTCAGCGCGAGCGCCGGGATCAGTCTCGGCACCCGCGCGAACCCGACCGAGACGATATGCGGCATCGTTCCGTTTGATCTCACAGACCGTGCTGAACGCTCCGAGGGAGTACAGCAGGTCTTGGTTGATGGAAGCACGATTGACGTCGATTCGATCCCAGACGACCTTCCGGACGTGCTTGAGGCCGTCGGAATCTGACAGGTATTCGTAGTCACCAGTGACCGTGCCGAATGCCAGCAAGCCTTCCTTCTTCAATGGAAGAACAACGATGTCACCAGCCGCGATCTTATTGGCGAACGCATTGAGCTGAGCGGCGTAATTTCCCACCGCGCCAGCCTTCTCGTCAGGCATATTCGCCTGAATGAGCTGCCTCATCGCGGGAAGATCCGTTGCTTGATCGAGGCGCGGGATCTCTCTGAAGCCCACACCCGTGTAACCGTTCTCCAACATCCAAGGGTCAAAGCGTTCATCCTTCGATCCGCGAACGAGCCATGCCCTCGGCTCGGAGGATTGGTGATTCATCGTCATGGCTTGGCTCCTGGGGACTGCTGAAGGTTTAGTTGAGTCTGTGTCTTATGCTGCCTGTTGGTCAGCTTTTCTCATTATCAGCTCAAATTCGATTGGTGTCATCTTCCCTAACCTACGCTGACGACGTTTACGGTGATATTTCCCCTCAATCCAGGAAACAACCGCTAGTCTGAGTTGTCGCCTTGAGTTCCAGGATTGTCTATCGAGCACGTTCTTTTGGAGGAGAGCGAAGAAAGACTCCATTGCCGCGTTATCACCACACGCGCCGACTCTTCCCATCGACCCCTGCAGGCCATAGCAGGTTAAAGTCTTACGGAATTTCTTGGAGCCGAACTGACTACCCCGATCCCAGTGAACGACGGTCCCAGTTGGGAACCCCCGCTGGCATACAGCGTTCTTGAGAGCCCTAACAGCAAGAGAAGCTCGCATATGAGAATCGATAGCGTAGCCAACTATTCGATTTGACCATACATCTTTGATCGCACACAAATAAAGCTTGCCTTCTTTCGCTTGAGTGCTCGGTAATGTCGGTCAACCAACGCCGGTTCGGCTCTGCTGCGGTGAAGTTACGGTTCACATAATCATCATGAACCACCGGTCCTGCCTTCTTGTAACGAGTTTTGCCACTAACAATAGAAGAACGAATCTGAGCTTTGTGACACAGTCGCCATACTCTTCGCTCAGACACTTGGTAGCCAAGAGCGGCAAGCTCATCCGCCAGGAAACGATATCCCAGCTGTGGATCATCCGCGTGTAGCTCTTTGAGCACTCTGATCAGGTTCTCTTCTTCAATGTGACGAGCGCTTTTCGGACACGCTACCCATTGGTAATATGCCTGCTCACTAAACCCCAAGACCCGCGCCGCTACCGTAACTGGAACCCTGATCCTTGAAAGCACTGCTGCGGCCATTTCGTGAACGAGCGGGAACACTATTTTGGGGACTTGATATGAGCCTGAGAAAGATATGCCGCGACTCGGCGTAGAACCTCGTTTTCCATCTCTCACTCACCGATACGTTTCAACGCCACTCGCATATCGCTACGCTCTTGCGGGTGACTTGTTGGTGTCATCCCCGCATCCAACATCCGCCAGTCTTGAATCCACTTATACAAAGTAGACCTAGAAACCCCAAGATCAACGCACACTTGTTTCTGTGTTACCCCAGATTCCACTAATGCAACCGCGTCGCGTTTGAATTCATCGCTATACACATGATTCATCACCATCAATCACTTCCAGCCCCACCACAAAAATGGAACCAAGCATCGACTCAACCAAACCATCAGCAGACCCTCTGATGAGTGTGTAGAAAAATGGATCATCAGCACTAATAAGTGCAAGCTGCATTCTTCGCTGTCAGCCAGGTCGCAGTATTTCTCAAAGAATGCCATGCTGACTGGAAACTGCTTATCTGCGCCACTACTCTCCTCCGGGGTTGGGAAGGGGCAAGGCGGCCGCAGTAATCCCAACCATAATGGACCTAGGTAGTCTTCCAGTCATCGTCACACTATCGGATGCGTGGAAACGAGGCGACCGCACTTGATGTCTCGGTGACACAAAGTCGGTAGGACCGAGGGGCTACCACGCCCTCGGCATCGAACGGCCAGAGTTAAGGCCTGCTCGGCACAATATCCATGCCGCATCCGGACCTGCTTAACAAGTTCCGTGGTCGTGGATGCTTGCCGGAATAGTCTCGATAAGTCCCATCGTCGCGAGCTTTTTCTTAGCTGCTCTTCGTAACCTGGACGAGGTAGAGTATGTGACTGTACATAGAGAACCATCAGGCAGACGTACACGAACATGATAGGGATCACGAGAACCTGCCGGGATGCATTCGAAAAGCATCTCGCAACTTTGCAAGCCATTGTCGAGTCAGCCAACGTCAACAATAGTCAGGAGGCGGTATACCCATTGTCCGATACGCGCAGTTAGAGGACTTAGAGACTGTATCAAGTGCACTCGCAGCAGCGTTTGAACATTATCCCTGGACGGTATAAACGTGAAAATGATTCTGTTGAAACCGCTGACGAAGCGTTAGAAAAATACCTGGCTGCCACGAATAGCTACGACTTCAACTGTGTAGCAGATGTATTGATACCAGATGCTATCTATTCCTTTGGAGATGCAACATGCGCCGGTATCGACCAGGTCCGCACGTATTTCGAGCGTACGTGGGCGGCGAGCCCCGATGAGGTCTACTGGGCTGAAAATGTCGAGTGGATTGTGTACGAGGAGAAATCCGCGGTGGCCGTCTACACCTACATTGGTGGGGTACTGTGAACGGTCCGGTGCGGGACGCGCCACCAATGTTTTTGTCCGCAGCGCTCACGGTTGGCGCCTCGCACATGAACACTTGAGTTCGTTGCCGACGGTGTCGCCAAACAACCGTAACAACCAGTAGTCGTGGGAGAATAACACATGAAGACTCTCTACATCGTGACCCATCCTGAGGCCACACACCACGTTGAAGATCGTGTTGGGGGATGGTACGACTCTGATCTCACAGCGCGCGGTCTCGAGACAGCAGCTGGGATTGGGAAGGAGATGGCTGCAAGAATCCCGCGCACCGAAAGTGTCGAGCTGTACTCGTCAGATTTGCGGCGTGCCGCTCAAACCGCGGCGGCAATAGAAGAGAATCTTGGCACCTCTCCAGTGTTCGATGTGCGGCTGCGGGAAAAATCTTACGGTATTGCCGAGGGGAAATCTGAGGGGTGGCTGCGCGATCGGTTCCGCACCCCACCACTGGCTGGTGAACGTCTCCGCCATGAAGAGGGTATTGAAGGCGCCGAAACTATGTACGAATTTGCATGCCGCGTATATGAAGTGATGGGCGAAATTCTCGATCGGCCGTGCTCACATCACATTATTTCCACCCATGGTGGAGTGCTCACCTTTGCGGCCGCGGCCTTTCTTCGACTCCCCATCAACGAACTTGGATTCATGCGTCTACAAGCACCACCAGGAACAATTACTGTGTTACGTGAAGATGACTACTTCCATAATCGAAGTCTTGTCGAGTTGGGCACCCCTGCACGGTGATACATGGGCGATCATATCGCTTTGATGAGAGGTCGAGTGGTCTTCCGATTTAGGCCCGCAAGTCTTTTTGGATCGCGTATCGATAGCCACTCTAAGCAGAATGGAAACGCTTCTAGCCATAAGTTCTCCGCATCCGGGGTGATGTGGTAGCTGCCTGGGTGACATGCGGCCCCGTTTACGGTTTCTTGACCCCGTACGTGGGGCGACAGGGTAGTCGCAGGGACGCTGGCAGTCGTGTGCGCTCAACTTGTGTAGCCAAATTGCTAAAAGTGAAGCCGTATCTCTATCGATATGCTTCGCGGCGAAGAGCTGCCCTGACAACGGTTACGACAAGTTCCTCATCGAAGATATCGTAGATTACTCGATAGTTTCCAACGCGAATTCTCCAGGCGGTTGCCTCGCCGACGAGCTTCTTGGCCCGGTGAGGGCGGGGATTATCTTGCAAGCTTTCTATAGCCTTGAGGATTTGGCTGCTTGCTGAGTGAGGGAGCTTCTTGATCTGCTTTGCTGCCGCCGAGGTGAACTCAATGCGGTAGTTCATGAAGCGAGATCAGCGCGCAGTTCCTCGAGTGAAACGCGTGTACCGTCATCGGTACTTTTGGCTTCACGGTATGCGGCTAGGTCCTGCGCCATTTCGAATGCTTCGAGAGCCTCAAGGTCTTCAACGCTCACCACGACCGCAGCTAGTTTCCCGTTTCGTGTCACGCCGATGCGTTCCCCCGCGAACATGGCGCGTCCGAGCACTTCGGAGAGTTGACTGCGTAGCTCTCGGGTAGTGACTTCAGCTGATAATGTATCCACATAATTATTGTACATATGTAAAACTGTGTACACAATATGTGGAAAGATGTTCACTTCGATCAATGTGGTCTAGCCATTTTTATTGAGGTGAATTAGTAGCCAACCCACACTGATGGCGGTGCGGAAGACGGTACTGCTGGTATGGAGTGTCCCGACTTACCGCGGCCGGGGCGATGTGGTAGCTGCCGGGGCGGTGTGTGGCCCCGTTTACAGTTTTATGACCCCGTACGTGGGGAGGGGAGTGTATGGGTGATTCGTGCCAGCCCATCTTCTGGCGTCGTGTACTGTCCGAGCACGGTCATGGGGATATCCGCAGTCAGTGGACCGAAAAGGCGCGTGCCGCTACCGATGAGAGCCGGGGCAATCGACACGGTGATCTCATCAAGATACCCTGCGGCGAGGAAACTTTGGATCGTCTTTCCTCCATCCACGTAGACTTCCTTTGCCTCGCGTTCATCCAACAGCTGGCATGCCTGTTCAAGGCTACCTACATGAATGACTCGCCCATCATCAATAGAAGGGCGAGTACTGAGTATGATGACGTTTTTATCAGCAAAGGGCCATTCATCGAACCTTGTGACGGTCTCATAGGTTTTACGCCCCATAAGGATGGTATCGATAGAGGGGAAGAAAGTTCCCCACACCTCGGCAGGATAGGGGTGACACCACCTTGATGGGCACGGGCAAAATCCGCTTGAAGCCAGTCCAGGCCGCCATTGGTGCGGGCGATGTAGCCGTCTAGGCTCATAGCGATAAAGGGCCGTCCGCGCCATGATCGTAAAGAAGTCATCATCGAGCACCTTTCGTGGGGCATCCAGCCTGAGGAGGAAATGCTGAGCGTGCTGGGATGCAGCGTGTGTCGCCTTTTGACAGCAGTCGATGACGCCCTCGTCGAACCTGCATTGCGCGAGGTATTGCCAACCGTTTGCGCCCTTCATGCACCGGCGCAAGGGAAAGCCGATGACGAAGACGAAGTTGATTTCCACACTCAAGCCATGATGATAATTCCTACGCTCCCATTTTCTCAAGATAACACTGATAGGGAAGATAATCGTCTCCATACCGTCTAGGCTTAACCAGTAACGAAAGGATTCCGACATGAGCAATGTTCCACCACCACCTCCACCTCCCAATGGAGACGCTGAGAACGTGACGCCCCCACCTACGGCGGAGCCGTGGGTGCCAGCCCCTAGTTCGGATCACAACTATGCGCAGCAGTATCCGCAGGCACCCCAGCTCTACCAGGCTCCGCCCACGTATGGTGCGGCACCACAAAACTATCCGCCACAAGTTCCCACACAATCCAAGCCCTCTGCATTTGCTTTAGCATGGAACGCATTGTGGTTCAGTCAGTGGAGAGCATGGTCAGGTAAACCGCTAGAGGTGACTGACCGCGTTGATGAGGTTGAACGGCGTACCGGCAACACTTGGATAGTGTGGGTACTCACACTTGGTTTGAATGCGCTACTTATGGCCTTCGCACTCTTAGCGTTAACGCTTGCGGGAAGGAACATCATGATGAGTAGCTTTGCTGGACCTTTTGGCTACGGCTACGGCTACGGATTTGGTGGCGGACAGCTGGTTATTCTCTTCTTCTTCGCGCTTTTTGTTTGGTGCGGTGGGTATGTACTACGTGGCTTGGGGACCTGGTGGTCGCTACGGGCAGCCGGGCGCGATGTTACGTTCAACAAAGCCATGACACTCTACGCAAGTGCAAAGACTCTTGTGTGGTTCCCCCTGGCAATCTTCACTGTGCTGGCCTTTGCTCGTTTCTTTGCTGCAGTACCTGATGCCATTCTATGGGCAGTGTTCGGGGCTGTGGCCTTGACCGGCTTGAGTCAAATTACGTTGTTCCTCGTGGGAGAGCGTGAGGTACGGCAAAGCGAGAACGCTCCCACACCTTTCAAGTGGTACATGATTTATACAGCAGGAATTCTGTTGAGCTACGGAGCCATTGGAATTATTTTCTCTGTTTTCGGTCGTGTGTTCTTCGGGCTTGGGTGAAAATATGACTAGTCCAGAACTGCAGGCTGCCGACCCATCAACACCCGGTGCGGTACTTCAACAAATTGCTGCAGACCATCCTGATCTTCGAGTAGTTATTGCTGCAAACCCTTCGACATATCCGGCGTTGCTCGAATGGCTGGGGGCGCTAGGAGATCCGGCTGTAGATGAGGTTCTTCAATCTCGCGTGTCAACTCCTAGTGCGGAAGAATTCGTGCACGACGATAACGAGGCGACAGCGGTGCAGGAGGTGGTTTCTGAGGAATTCCAGTCAGAGATCGTGCAATCCGATGTGGCTGCTGAGGGAGTCGCAGATAACCACGAAGAGGCAGTCACCTTTGGCGCTACCGAAGAGGAAAAATCGTCAGATGAACGGCTTGCGGTAGACCCAGCGACACCGCCGGCAGTCTTGCAAGATCTAGCCGCAAGGCGTAGAGATCTTCATTCGCAGATATTGGAGAATCCTTCAACTTATCCAGCGCTGCGCGAATGGATTCTTACTCAGAGCCCTGGTCAAGAACTTCTGCAGGACACTGTGCAGATATCAGCTATCGAGAATACGGCTGTAGCGATGCCTGCCTATTCGCACGTGACTGAACCACCGCAACCTCAACCGGCGTCTTTTGAACAGTCGCCCTGGGGTGCCTTGGAAAATTCCGCTCCATCTGGATCTTCTTCGTCCAGTAATGCTGGTCTATGGATCGCTTTTTCAGTTCTAGGAGTCTTAGCAGTAGTGTCGGTAGGGGTGGCCCTCTGGTTGCTATTTCAGTAGGTGGATCAGGGGAGGCGATCATGCGTACGCGAGTCTTGGTAAATGCCCCGGTCCGATATTACAAATCTTGAGTAGTAACGCGGCTGCCGCTAGGGTCCGCCCTTCCATTTGCTAGGAGCGGCATTGATGAGGGGCTGGCGACAACGAGATGTTGGAAGACTTGCTACCGCTTTTTCGTGCCGGTGTTTCCTGGCAATACCTCTCAACGGCACAATAGGCGGGATGCCTTCAGGTTGGACACTGACACGAAGCGACGTATCCGCCTTCCCCTCCAGATTCTTCTGACTGTCGGGGCTATGGTCGACTCCTGTGCCGGAAGAATAGACACAGTCTTTTCCCTGTTGTCGTCTGCGTGTGAAGATTGTGTCTCTAGTGCGCGGCGGTGAGATCGGCGTGTGCTGCGCGTGCGTCGAGTACTTCTCCCATATGCTCTATTGCCCATTCTTCCAATGCGCGCAATGGTGCGCGTAGGCTTTGACCGGCTGCAGTGAGTTGATATTCGACCTTCACGGGAACCTGTGCGATAAGGGTGCGAGTAATGAGACCGTCTTCTTCTAGAGTGCGCAAAGTCTGCGTCAACATTTTTTGCGAAATTCCCTCTATTCGGCGTTTTAGCTCTGAAAATCGCAGTGCCTTCTCTCCGAGCGCGCCAACAATGAGGACTGTCCACTTGTCTCCAATACGGTCCAGAATCCTGCGTGTTGGGCACCCCTGTGCATACGGATTTCCTCGTTGCTCAGTTGTGGTTACCATAAAGTGCCTACTTCCTAACGGATGTTTGGTCTCTTATAGTAACTAACGCTTACGTTGTTCTACAAGAATGGAGTATCACTCATGGCATCAATCATCGTCGTCGGCGGAACTGGCTATGCTGGATCGCATATTGTTGCCGAGGCGGCAGCGCGTGGACATCAGGTTACTTCGATAAGTAGAAGCCTCCCTGAAGAACAACTTCCGGGAGTCACATATCGCACCGGTGATCTTACAAAGGAACTCCCAGATCTCTCTGGCGCTGATGTAGTTGTCGCCGCCCTCTCGCCACGCGGAAGCAACGCTGGAGCTCTTCGAGCTCCTTACAAGGCGCTCTCTGAGGCTGCTGCTAAAGCTGGGGTGCGCTTCGTAGCTATTGGTGGTTTCAGCTCACTACGCCCCGAAGAAAATGCCCCTCGTTTCGCTGAGGGAGATGGTATTCCTGCTGAGTTTGCCGATGAGGCACGTGAAATGAATTCCATCTTGAGTGATCTCAATAGCTCTGAGATCGTGGGCGAGTGGCTCTTCGTCAGTCCCGCCGGAGAATTTGGGGCTCACGCTCCTGGCGAGCGTCTTGGTCGGTACCGCACTTCCGGCGAGATTGCTCTCTTTGATGAAGACGGTAAGTCAGCAATCAGTGGCGCGGACTTCGCACTAGCTGTTGTTGACGAAATTGGGCTCTTCGGACTTTGGTGGGGTGTGGGTTAGGGGATGGTGATTGAGTCGAGTGTTTTCCAGTGGGGTTTGCCGGCGTAGAGGAGGACTCTGGTTTTGTAGTTGTTGAAGTTGGTGAAGCCGAATC
>NZ_VULO01000002.1 GCF_009696615.1 Scrofimicrobium canadense | reverse complement strand
CTTTCAAACTCACCAAAGCCTGAAGAATCAACGTAGGATCAGAGACAGTGAAGGTGTTTCTATTATCTTTTTGGATCACACCTAAAAGTATGAAACACCTTCACACCCCACCAAAGTCCGAAGAGCCCGTTTAGGTGCCACAAGAACTGCTCTCCTTCAAGCTCTACAGAGCCATTATGCGGCAAGCACCCCACCTACAACACTGTCCAAAAAACAGGGTCCACTTCTGTTTCTATTATCTTTTCGTTTCACACCTAAAAGTATGAAACACCTTCACACCCCACCAAAGTCCGAAGAGCCGCCAAACACCAAGAAGCGATCAAAAAAGAAAGAAACACCGCACAACCAGCAGAAATAACCCACGACGGCGGTTCTCATAAGACAACTAGAGTGGAGCATACGGGATTCGAACCCGTGACCTCTTCCATGCCATGGAAGCGCGCTACCAACTGCGCCAATGCCCCTCCTGTTGCTCCCGCAACGAGTATTTACTATACAGGGGTCACTTGATCAGCACCAAATCGGAGACGGGGTGCATCTCCCCACAGTTTCTCCAATGCGTAAAAACTGCGGCCTTCTTCGGTAAACAGGTGCACTACAAGGTCGCCGTAATCGAGAATGACCCATTCAGCGTCCCCATCACCTTCCACTGAATTGGGGAGATTGCCGCTATCCTTCTTGACCGCTTCGGAGACAGCGTTCATGGTTGCACGCATATGTCGCGGGTTATCGACGGTAGCAATAAGAAATGTGTCAGAAAAGGGTGTCAGAGCTGTTACGTCCAGCGCAACAATATCGGCGGCTAAAGCATCATCGGCAGCGGTCGCGGCAACTTCAAGCATCAATCTCCTAGTTTTGGTACAAACCATGCTTACCTATATATTGAACCACGCCGTCGGGCACTAGGTACCATATAGGTTTGTCATGTCGCGCCCGATCCCTAATATCAGTGGAAGAAATCGCCATTGCTGGCACTTCGAGCAGCGACACTGATTCGTGTGGAAGTCCCTGGTCTGCCAGGTCATGGCCTGGTCTGGTGACCCCAACGAAGTGCGCTAACTCGAAAAGTTCTTCACTGTTTTTCCAACTAAGAATTTCTGCCATCGCGTCAGCACCCGTAATGAAGAAGAGGTCTGTTTCTGGCATTTCCTGGTGGAGTGTACGCAACGTCTGATAGGTGTAGCTTGGCCCCTCGCGGTCAATGTCTACGCGGGACACGTTGAAGCGATTGTTTGACGCGGTCGCAATCACCGTCATCAAGTAGCGGTGCTCGGCAGGGGCGACCTGTCGATCCTGTTTAAACGGTTGTACACCTGCGGGAACAAAAAGAACCTGTTCTAGATCGAAAGCATTCATCGCTTCTGAGGCAGCCACCAGGTGACCGTGATGAATGGGGTCAAAGGTTCCGCCCATGACTCCTATCCGTGGTCTAGTCATGCATCATCCTCCGGGTCAGCCCATTGCCCCGATTCCCGTTCAGTCCAAAGCTCTTGACGCGCCTCTTCCTTAGCGTCCATCCGGCGATGGTATTCGGCGCGGCGTTCCCCCCTTGATGGACGGGCATTCTGTTCTAATCGTAAGTCTCTGCCGCGACCGCCCAGGAGTTCAGCGCCTGTAGACAACGATGGCTCCCAGTCGAAGACTAATCCACCATCCAATGGTCCAATAACGACTGGTGAGCCTGGGATGGCTCCTGCCTTTGCCAGTTGATCTTCTACTCCTGCGGCAGCGAGTCGATCCGCAAGGTAACCTACGGCTTCATCATTGCCGAAGTTTGTCTGTTTGACCCAGCGTTCTGGCTTCTCACCACGAACCTGGAATACATCTTCTCCACCGTAGTGGACTTTTCTCACGGTGATATTCGAGACACCCTTGCGTGACTTCACCGGTTCAATCTGAACCAGCGGGCGGGCTTCTTCAAGTTCAGGTAAAAGTTCACGCTGTTCTTCTACGGCAGCAGCCAACGCGTAAGAAAGTGCGGGTAGCCCTTCGTGGCTCACCGCTGATACTTCGATAACCGGATATCCAAGCGCCTCAAGTTCAGGCCGCATCATTTCTGCCATGTCGCGTCCCTCTGGCAAATCGACCTTGTTGAGGATTACCAGTCGCGGTCGTTCCATCAAAGGGATATAGCCTTCAGCATCACCCAAATCACCTTCGTATGCTGCAAGCTCAGCTTCAATCATTGTGAGATCAGAAAGAGGATCGCGCTCTGATTCGAATGCTGCGCAGTCAATAACGTGGGCAATCACTGCGCAACGTTCAATGTGACGCAGGAAGTCCAGTCCCAGCCCTTTGCCAGACGAGGCTCCGGGAATGAGGCCCGGTACATCGGCAATCGTATAGCGGACGTCTCCAGCCTGCACCACGCCGAGGTTGGGGATAAGGGTGGTGAATGGGTAGTCGGCAATCTTTGGTCTAGCCGCAGACATTGCGGCAATAAGCGAACTCTTTCCAGCAGAGGGGTACCCCACCAATGCGACGTCAGCAATCGACTTGAGTTCGAGGATAACCTCTGTTTCTTCACCATCTTCACCGAGAAGTGCAAATCCTGGGGCTTTGCGAGCGTTGGAGGCCAGCGCAGCATTGCCCAATCCACCTTTACCTCCATGTGCAATGACGAGTTCAGCTCCAGCACCACGCAGGTCAGCTAGAAGATTGCCTTTACGGTCCTTAATAACAGTACCGTCTGGAACGTCTAGGACTACGTCCTCACCATCTTTACCTTGCCGAAAGTCGCCTTTTCCAGGCTCACCGTTTCCAGCTTTGTGGTGCGGACGATGATGGAAACTCAAAAGCGTCGACACGTCGGCTGCCACGCGCACGATAACAGAGCCACCGTCTCCCCCGTTGCCTCCGTCGGGTCCACCTAGTGGCTTAAATTTCTCCCGTTTTACCGAGGCACAACCATGGCCTCCGTCGCCCGCGATAGCGAAGACCTTTACTCGATCGACAAAGGATGCCATGTGTATTACCTCCAGATATGAGCGAAGGGCGCTCGGAGATACCGAACGCCCTTCCCATGCGTGAAGCCCTCTCAGGCCTCCAGTACGCTGATAACCCGACGGCCGCGGAAGTTACCGAATTCAACGGTTCCCGCTGCGGTGGCGAACAAAGTATCATCTTTGCCACGTCCCACGTTCTTGCCGGGGTGGTATTTGGTGCCGCGTTGACGAACCAGGATTTCTCCTGCTCCTACGACCTGGCCGCCGTAGCGCTTGATACCTAGACGTTGCGCGTTCGAATCGCGCCCGTTCCGAGAGGATCCTAGACCCTTCTTATGTGCCATCTGCTATTCCCCTCTCAGGCGATGTCGGTAATCTTGACAACCGAGAGCTTTTGACGATGCCCCTGGCGCTTACGATAACCGGTCTTATTCTTGTATTTAATGATGGTGATCTTGGGGCCCTTGGCATCCTCAAGGACTTCACCCTTGACGCTCACCTTATTCAGCTTCGAAGCATCGGTGACAATGTCATCACCATCAACCAGCAGTACTGGTTTGAACTCCACAGCTGAACCAATTTCATCGGCCAGACGGTCAACAGTGATAACGTCTCCGACGCTCACCTTTTCCTGCCGTCCGCCGGCTTTCACGATCGCGTAGACCACTGAATGCTCTTCTCTATCTTTTCTTGAACCAAACACCCTGACTAACTCGCCGGAGCTTGGTGGGTACTTATGCACCAGCACCCTAATTTACCTAGTGCGCCATGGGTACTCAAGCTCAAACGGCCAATATTAACAGAAAGAACCTGTGTGTTTGCGCACGCCTTTACGACTCGAACAGTGCCTGAACTGCCTGGCGGGCAGATTCGTCGACTACGTCTGGTTCCTTGGAGGGCTGGGAAGTCACGCGCCTGCGGGTGCGAGGCTTCTTCACTTCAGCAGCAGTTTTCGTCTTCGCCGGTACACCAGTAGCTTCTGGCAAAGCAATTTCGGCAACTGAACGCGGTGCCTTGGCATCAGACTCTTCTTTTTCCTGAGGCTTACGCGAGCGTTTCCTCGTAGAAGTGGACGATGACGTTGGCGCAGGAGTTTCTTGAACCTCTTGACCGGCGCTCTTTTCTGAGACTGTTGCTGCGGCAATAGCAGATAGAGCAGTCTTGACTTTCTCGTCTCCCACGTGACTGACAACTGCCTCTTCTTTAGAGGTGCCACGCTTCTTTCGGTTCTCGTTGCCGTTATTATTGCGGCGCGAATTGCCAGAAGTCACCGTAAGTTCCACTGGATGGTCATGGACGATAAATCCCCGCCCCTCGCAGGCCTCACAGGTGGTAGAAAACGCTTCAACCAGGCCTTCACCTACACGTTTACGTGTCATCTGCACCAGTCCCAAAGAGGTGATTTCGGTGACCTGGTGGCGGGTTCGATCCCTTCCAAGACATTCGACGAGGCGGCGCAAGACCAACTCGCGGTTGGACTCCAAGACCATATCAACGAAGTCAATAATAATGATGCCGCCGATATCACGCAGACGCAGTTGCCTGACGATTTCCTCGGCTGCTTCAAGGTTATTACGCGTGACTGTCTCTTCCAAGGTTCCGCCCGAACCAATGAACTTACCCGTATTGACATCGACGACTGTGAGAGCTTCCGTACGATCAATAACTAGTGTTCCCCCGCTGGGTAGCCACACTTTTCTGTCCATACCTTTGGCCAGCTGTTGATCGACTCTTAGTGCGTGGAATACGTCTTCGGTCCCATTCCATTTCTCCAACCGTGCATGCAGGTCAGGTGACAGGTCTTCCACATATTCCGAGACTGTCTCCCATGTGGGTTCGCCTTGAACAACAAGTTTGTTAAAATCCTCGTTGAAAATATCGCGAACTACGCGTACGACCAGTTCGGGTTCTCCGCGTAAGAGTTGCGGGGCTTTCTTGGTGCCTTTTTCTTTCTTCTGGATACTCTCCCACTGCTTCACTAGGCGGTCGATGTCATCACGAAGTTGTTCCTCGCTGGCCCCCTCAGCAGCAGTGCGCACGATTACGCCGGTATCTTCTGGAACAGATTCCTTGAGAATTTTCTTGAGTCGGGTGCGCTCAGTGTCAGGAAGTTTCCTAGAAATTCCCAGCATATTGGAGCCAGGCACCAGCACGAGGTAGCGCCCAGCCAACGTAACCTGACTGGTTAAACGGGCACCTTTATGGCCGATAGGATCTTTTGTGACCTGAACTAAGACTGCATCACCAGACTTGAGAGCTTGCTCAATTCTGCGAGGCTGCCCCTCCATGCCTAAAGCATCCCAGTTGACTTCTCCGGCATATAGTACGGCGTTACGACCGCGGCCAATATCCACAAATGCGGCTTCCATCGAAGGAAGAACATTTTGCACGCGGCCAAGGTAAATGTTGCCCACAATTGACTGTTGAGTCTTCCGGGCCACGTAATGCTCTACTAGAAGACCGTCTTCCAGAACGGCAATCTGATCCAGTCCGTCTTTATGTCGCACTACCATTTGCCGATCAACTGATTCTCGGCGCGCAAGGAACTCGGCTTCAGTGACTGACTGGCGACGACGTCCCTCTCTTCGCCCTTCGCGCCGACGCATCCGCTTTGCCTCAAGTCGAGTAGATCCCTTAAGTGCGGTGACCTCATCAACGGGATCGGTCTCTTGGGTAGCTGTTGAACGGGAGCGTCTACGACGGCGTTTTGTCCCTTCGACTTCTTCTACACTTTGGTCAGTTTCGGATTCCTTAGATTCTGGCTTCGCGTTATTTTTCTGTTTTTCACGCTTAGCACGAACCGGCTTTTCAGCCTCAGTGATTTCAGATACAACAGCCTTGTCTTTATCTCCACCTTTTACACTTGTCGACGCGCCGTTTTTTCGCGTCTTTTTTGCAGGTTGCTCATCTGTGCTGGCGCCCACTTCGGCCGCTGGTGCCGGAGGAGGGGGCGCCTGAAATTGCGGTGCCTGAAATAGTAGTGCTGCAGCTGGAGCGGGCGCAGCTGCGCCCGCATCGTTCTTCATATTCAAAACTCTCCATATGCGGCGGGGCCTCCACACCTAGGCGCCACCAGCCCTGTTTCACGCGCCCTCTTCGGGGCGAAAACTCTCTGGCTCTCTGCTTTCTCAACTAAAAGCGAGTCAAGGTGCTGGGTGTGCAGCACCAAACCATAGTCCGATTATCGCATAAGGGCCCTCCTGAAAGAATCACGCCATCCCAACTGTCAGCAAAATCTCGTCCATTTCGGTCGAATCACCGTGGGTAATAGGTCCCTTTACCATCCGGTCATGATGTATCGTGGAGAGGCAAGGCACCGGTACACCTATCGAGTGCCCTAGACCACAACACACTGAAAGGTGGACACATGGACTTCCTGCCGGCAGCGCTTGATCCTGTCGCGCTGGGACGCTGGCAATTCGGTATTACGACCGTTTACCACTTCATCCTCGTCCCACTGACCATCGGCCTATCTCTCTTGGTTGCCATCATGCAAAGCATGTGGATGGCGAGTAAGAAAGAGGTATGGCTGAAGGCCACGCGATTCTTCGGTAAACTACTCCTTATTAACTTCGCCCTAGGCGTCGCCACCGGTATCGTGCAAGAGTTCCAGTTTGGAATGAACTGGTCTGAATACTCTCGCTTCGTTGGTGACATCTTCGGCGCACCTCTGGCCGTCGAAGCTCTTCTTGCTTTCTTCCTTGAATCCACATTCCTTGGACTGTGGATCTTCGGTTGGGGACGCATCTCTAAGAAAGCTCACCTGGCAACCATCTGGCTATTCACAGCTGGCGTAAATCTTTCAGCTTTATGGATCCTGGCTGCCAACTCGTGGATGCAGAATCCTGTTGGCACCGTATTCAACCCTGAAACTGGGCGAGCAGAGCTTGACGGCGTCGGAGGTTTCTTCCAACTGCTCACTAACCCCGTATTAGGGCTTACCTTCTCTCACGTTGTCACATCCGCATGGCTTCTAGCAGGAACCTTTGTCGCAGGGATTTCCATTTGGTGGATGACTCGCGCAATGCGTGAGGGCTCTGAACCCGCCCAAAAAGAAGCGAAGAACGTATGGCGACCTATCGTTATCTTCGGTCTGTGGGCAGTGCTCGCCGGCGGTGTGGGGACCGTGGTCTCTGGACACTTCCAGGGTCAAGAGCTCGCACAAATACAGCCCGCAAAGATGGCGGCAGCTGAAGCAATATGTGTGGATACCGAAGGCGCGTCCTTTACTGTCATGACTTTTGATGAGTGTCCGCTAGATGCCAGCGATACAGAACAGCCTTCGCGGTTCATCGAAGTTCCTGGACTGGCTTCTTTCCTAGCGTCGAATTCGTTCTCGGCACCCGCTGAAGGCGTGGCTGACATTCAGGCACGGATGGTCGAACAACTCAACAGCAACGACGTGTTCACGGACCAGTACGGTGATGCATCCCAGTACGATTTCGTTCCTAACCAGCAAGTATCGTTCTGGACCTTCCGCTTGATGATCGCATTTGGTGGTTTCTCAGCGATCCTGGCCCTGTGGGCTCTCTTCGCAATGCGCGGTGGGCGCACTCCAAGCTCGAAAGCACTGGGCACATTCGGAATCATTTCTGTTCCTATGCCTTTCATCGCAGCATCGTTGGGGTGGATCTTTACCGAAATGGGCCGTCAACCCTGGGTTGTCTATCCAAATATGCAGGCTATGGCCGCAGGATCGGATTTGGGCAATGTGTTCATGATGACGCCCCTTGGCATATCAACGAATGTGTCCGCGGGCGCGGTCCTGCTCACTATGATCGTCTTTACCTTGCTATACGCCGCATTGGGCGTTGTTTGGGTATGGTTGATGAGACGTTTCGTCCTTGAAGGAATGTACCGCGGTGAAGATATCCACGGTGATGATGCCGCCAAGGATCATGAAGACGACAACGCTCAAACGCTGAGCTTCGGATACTGAGGGAGTAACGACAATGGAATTTCTCAGCATTCTCTGGTTTATTCTGATCGCGGTTCTTTGGACCGTCTATCTGGTTCTTGAAGGCTTTGACTTTGGTGTCGGCATGCTGTTGCCTGTTGTAGCCAAGAATGACAAAGAGCGTTCAGTTCTGGTCCGCACAATTGGGCCGCACTGGGATGGCAATGAAGTATGGCTGCTCACCGCTGGCGGTGCCACATTCGCGGCATTCCCAGCTTGGTACGCCACAATGTTCTCAGGCATGTACCTGGCGCTATTCCTTCTCTTGGTGCTGCTCATCATCCGTATTTCTGCTATCGAGTGGCGTTCGAAAGTGCGTTCCGTCAAGTGGCGTACTACCTGGGACTGGATGCACACAGTGTCCGCCTATCTGGTACCCCTGGTTCTCGGCGTTGCTTTCTCCAACCTGGTTCAAGGCATGAATATCGTTGCCCAAAACCGACTCAATGTTTCAGAGGTTATTCCGCCCGAGGCTGTAGCCGAGTATGCAACTAGCGGCAACCTAGTATTCAATATGGTCGGCGGATTCTGGTCGCTCTTCACCCCATTCACTTTGGTCGGTGGCGTGGCCGTGCTGCTGGTCTGTCTAGCCCACGGAGCACAGTTCCTTGCACTCAAAACAGAAGGGGAACTGCGCCAGCGCAGCGTAAAGGTTGGAGCAACCGCCTCCATTGCAGCAACACTCGTTGCTGCAATATGGGTAATCTGGGGACAGTTCGCATTCAACGCGAATATCTGGGCCTGGATTCCTCTCATCATTGCGGCAGTTGCTCTAGTGCTCTCCACCGTCATGGCGCAGCCGGCTTTCCAGAAAGAGGGATGGGCATTTACCTTCTCATCCATCGGTATTGCTGGAGCAGTCGCGTGGATATTCACTGCCATGGCACCAAACGTGATGAAGTCTTCGGTCGACCCAGCGTATTCGTTGACGATTCCTCTAGCTTCATCGACAACCGGAACCCTAACGGTCATGACTGTTGTGGCCGTGGTATTGGTGCCCATCGTCTTGGCATACACGGTGTGGTCATACTACGTGTTCCGTAAGCGTATTTCTGTTGGCGACGTGGACCATGGTGCAGGTCTACTTCCCGACAAGATTCGTTTAGGTGCAAACTTCCTGTCAGGCAAACCCTGATAGTAAGACTCACAATAGGGCGCTGTCTAACATCAGTTGGGCAGCGCCCTTCATTACGCACTCCCCCGGCCTAAGTCCCCACTCTGTTTACTTATCTGAGAGACTACATACGTGAGACCATTAGATCCTCGGCTTCTCCGTTACGCGAAAGCAGCACGCCGATATATCGTAGAAATTGCCATTCTTGGGATACTCGTATCATTCCTAGTTATTGCTGGGGCGTTCTTGATCGCGGCTTCGGTCTCACCTGTGGTCAACTATGGTGCTGAGCTTTCTCAGATTGCTCCCCTACTCGGCTGGCTGGCAGCTGTCTTTGTCGCTAGAGCGCTTCTGCTCTATTGGAGGGAGTCAAGGGCCCATAAGGCTGCAGACCAGACGATTGCCACCTTGAGAGAGCAAGTGGTAGCGAAGACTGCCAGGTTGGGGCCTCGTTGGCGTTCACGCAATGGTGTAGACACAACAACTCTTGTCACTCGCGGCCTCGACGATCTTGATCCCTATTTCGTTCGCTACCTGCCACAGCTTGTCATGATGATGACAGTTACTCCAGCAACTTTGGTAACAATCTTTATTCTCGATCCCCTCTCTGCCATCATTGCAGCCGTCACCGTGCCTCTGATTCCCGTATTCATGATCCTCATCGGCAAAATGACCGAGTCTGCGTCGCGAAAGCGCCTTTTGGCAATGGAGCAGCTTGGTTCACAACTTTTGGATTTGTTGGTGGGATTGCCGACCCTCAAAGCTCTCGGCCGGGAAAAGGGGCCTCGCCGCCACCTCGAACAGATTTCTGAACAAAGCACGAAAACGACCATGCAAACGCTGCGCATTGCCTTCCTTTCCGGCGGGGTGCTGGAGTTTCTGGCAACTCTCTCGGTTGCCTTAGTCGCAGTCTCTGTAGGGTTTCGCATGGTTACTGGAGACCTCGATCTGTTTACCGGCCTGACAATCATCATGCTTGCACCTGAGGTGTACGAGCCTTTGCGGCAAGTCGGCGCCCAATTCCATGCCTCTGCAAACGGCATCGCAGCTGCGGAAGAATGCTTTTCGATTCTAGAACAGCCCGAAACTCCCCGCGGTGATCTCACAGCTCCAACTGCCCCAATCATCCACCTCCAGTCCTTGAGCGTTGCAGCTCGCGGCGCATGGGCACCAGACAATCTCAGCGCCACAATCCCCCGCGGAAAAATCACCGCGCTGGCAGGCGCGTCAGGTGTTGGAAAGACAACCACTGCAATGACCATACTGGGGTTAGAGACACCCACCCGCGGCTCAGTATTATTGGACTCACAAGATTTAGCTGATACCCGCATGCAGACATGGTGGTCACAGGTCTCATGGGTGCCCCAATCACCCCTGATCGTGGCAGGAAGCGTTACTGAGAACATTGGCAATGATGCTAATCCCTCTGACCGCGATAAGGCAGCAGAGATCACTGGTTTCGCAGCCGTCGTAGAAACACTGCCAGGCGGTTGGGACACTCTCATTGGCGCTGGAGGTATTGGTTTATCTGTTGGACAACGCCAACGCCTCGCGCTAACAAAAGCATTATTACAACGCTCCCCTTATGTGATCTTGGATGAGCCCACCGCCCACCTAGACGCAATGAGCGAGGAACAAATAGTCCATGTTCTTGAAATGTTGCGCGATGGGGGCACCACAATTATTGTGATTGCCCACCGCCAAGCGGTACTAGACAGCGCCGACCTGGTAATTCCGATTCCTACACGGCCTGCAACTCAGGACGAGCTTGAGGCATACCCGCAGCTCAGTGTGAATGAGGCTCCCGAAGATCTTTCTGACGACCGCCTTGACCTATTGGATTCTCGTCTGCTGGAGGAAAACTCATGACTATCTTCCTTACCCGAAACGAGAGACGCGCTCTGCGCAGGATTCTAGGCCTTCTCAAGATCAGCAAAAGAGGTTTTTGGCTCTCATTGTTTCTTGGTGTGATGGGGCTAGGCTCTGCTGTAGGGCTTTCAGCTACGTCAGCATGGCTCATCACTCGCGCCTCACAAATGCCTCCTGTTCTTGACTTAGCCGTTGCGGCAACAGCCGTCCGTATGTTCGGTGTCTTCCGAGCATTCTTTCGCTATCTGCAACGGCTGGCATCTCACAGCGTGGCTTTGCGCGGAATGGACTCTCTGCGCCTGGGTATTTATGACACGCTCATGGATGGACCAGCAGACCGGGTCGCTACTTTGAAGCGTGGTGATTTGATTTCCCGAACGGGTGCCGACGTTGACGAGGTGGGCGACCTGGTAGTCAAGTCGCTGCTACCCAGTTGCGTCACTGGCATTGTCGGCGTGGGAACTGTCATCGGTTTCGCTCTAGTATGGCCCCCAGCAGCACTTATTCTTGGGCTTTCGCTGGTACTGTCGGGAGTTGTCGGCCCACTCTTATCCATGAGGGCCACTCGCCTAGGAGAAATCGCGCAGCAAGATAGCGAAAAAGAACTGGCCATAGCCAGTCATCACGTTATTGAGAGCGCAGATGAACTTCAGGTGAGCGGCAAACTAGACGATGCTATTGGTGCAGTCAACCAGGCGTCCGATCGTCTCAACCGTGCACGTGCGCTGGCAGCTCGGCCAGCGGCCTTTGCCGTTGCCCTAGACAAACTAGCTATGGGCTGTGCGATTGTTGGTATATTCCTCGTGGCCACTGGACCGGCCAGTTTGAGTTTTATCCCTGCAGTCATGTTCGCGGTCCTCATTCTTACCCCTTTGGCCGCATTCGAGGGGACAGCGGAGCTCGGTGCGGCTGCCGCACAGTTGGTTCGTTCAGCCCAGGCAGCTGTAAGGATTGACGATATCCTTGGCCCAGAGCCAGAAAAAGACACAACCCATTCGGTTCCAGAAACCTCCTCTTCGGCGCTGTCTGCGAAAGACCTTGCTGTGGGATGGCCGTCAGGGCCGGTGGTTGCGGAAGGTATCAACCTTGAACTGACGCCCGGAAAACGCATTGCGATTGTTGGGCCATCAGGAATTGGCAAAACCACCTTGCTATACACTCTTGCAGGCATGCTGCCACCGAAAGAGGGGCACGCCAGTATCAATGGGGCCGAAACGTGGCAGGCTGACCGCAGTGAACTCACTGCCCGCATCTCCTTAACCACTGAGGATGCACATATTTTTGCGACAACGGTGTATGAGAATCTTCGTGTTGCCAATGCTGCGTTGGAACCAGAAAAAGCCGCAGAACTACTGGAAGCCGTCGGCTTGGCTGATTGGTTAAAGGCACTTCCTCATGGAATGGACACGCAGCTGGGAACAGGTGGTACCAGCATTTCTGGTGGCGAGCGGCGCAGGCTCCTCTTGGCGCGGGCGCTAGCTGCTCCCGCTCCTCTCATGCTGCTCGACGAACCCGGTGAGCATCTCGACGCTCACACGTCAGCGCAGATTCTCACTCGGCTCTTGGAAGGCAGCGGCTCTGGCCGCGGTATCCTCATAGTGACGCATCGGCTCTCCGAGCTCGATAGCGTCGACCAGATTCTTGTGATGAATGGAGATAATGTGGCACGTGTGAGCGATTCAGGAACCCACGCTGAACTCGTTGCCCGCTCCCACTACTATCGACATGCTCTAGGTGCGGAATCATGACCCAGAAAGCCCACGATGCAGACCTCCGGCTTCTCTTAGGTTTCTTGCTAGAGGCAGCAGCGCCACTCCCCTACGGCGCAACTCCAGAACCGTCGCAAGATGCTCTGCGCGTGAGTTTCGGGCCACGAGAACTTCTCATCTCCTACAACCAGGTTGTTGACCGTCTCGTTGAGCTTTCTGGACGTATTTGCTGCGCGCAAAAGGCAGCGGTCATCAGTCAAAATGGATCTTCTCTCCAAATTGATGCTGTTGACCATGCTCATGACGAGGCCTCGACGGCATTGTCGTCTCCGTCCGCAGCTACGGATCTTGCCTCCGCATGGAGCCAGAGCACGCATATGCCCTCTCGCGTTGAAGTCATCGACGAATACGGTGACACGCGCGTGTATCTTTGCCTAGCGTGGGACACGGAACCTGACCGCCAGAGTCTCGACATGGTTTCTCTTCTGTCCCGCGTTGCCTTCGGCGCGCTGCGTTTTCAAAGAAAAGCCGCTTCTTCGCGTCGTCGAGCCCGATGGATCATGGCATCACGAACTCTCATTGATGCCCTTCTTGCAGGTGCTGACGAAGAGGAAGCACTAGACCATGTTGCTGAGGCAGCTCGCAGCGCCGCCGGAGCGGACGCGGCACTTATTTTTCTTCCCTCCATAGGTGAGGAATGGGCATGTGAGATTGCTGCAGGTGAGGGCGCTCAATCCCTGGTGGGTCTGATATTCCCCTCTGCTCCTGGCTTTTCACAAGTACGCGCGGGAAGGCAGGGCATGGTGGCAGGAATTGATGCCACTTCCAGGCTGGGTGATCACGTAGCCCTGGCAGCCTATGGTCCCCTGGTTGTTGCCCCGATTACGTCCCGCGACTCCGTGGACGGTGCCATTGTCCTCCTCAGAAGACGCGGACGTGAGCCCTTTGCCCCTGATGATCTCCCCCTCACGGAAGCATTTGCGTCACAGACATCTTTGGCCCTTGAGGTGGCAAGCGCCCGGCATTCGCGGTCATTAGCAGTCCTGTTAGAAGACCGTGCACGCATCAGCCGCGACCTTCACGATTTTGCAGTGCAACAGCTGTTTGCGACCGGGATGAAACTTGAGGTTTTGCGCGAGGGGTCAGCTACCGGAGCGATGTCTGGGCGTGCCCTCACCGAGGGCCTTGTAGACGCGATGGCCAGCTTGGAGGAGGCCGTCAGACAGATTCGTGCAATCGTCCATGACCTGAAAGAATCCGACATTTGTGCTCCCTTTGCTGAGCGAATGGAACGGGAAGCGTCCCGTTCTCGGCAAGTATTGGGTTTTGCTCCGTCCTTACTGTTCGAGTTGGACGGTCAGATCATCGATCCTTCTGCGCCCAACGCTCGAGACATCATTGATGAGCTTTCTGCGCGCATCGACCAGTCCATAGCAGACGACGCTGTGGCTATGGTGCGTGAAGGACTTTCAAATGTTGCCAGACACGCCCATGCGCGCCTGGTGAAAATAGAAGTGGCCGTATCTGGACATGGGCTCACTGGGGAACTTGCCATCTCAGTAACAGATGACGGCGTGGGAGTCGACCCTACGGAGAAGCGAGCTTCCGGGTTGGCGAATATGGCTACCCGTGCCCGAATGCACGGGGGTAGTTTTGGGGTTGGCGCTGGACCTCGCGGTATTGGAACCTCAGTGGTGTGGAGCGTTCCTCTAGAGCTGCATTAGCCGTTACGCCAAGCGGCGGCGCGCTGCGCCGCCACCCACGCTGCCACCTGGGTCCGGCGCTGCAATCCCATCTTTGCCAAAAGGGAAGTGATGTGGTTCTTCACGGTTTTTTCGGCGATCCCTAGGTTTTCGCCAATCTCGCGATTCGACATGCCGTCGCCAATGAGCTCAAGAACTTTACGCTCCGAAGGGGTCAGCGACGCGGTTGGATTTTCCCCATCGGGAAAACGCCTAGTCATTGTTCTCTCGTCGAGGAGTACTCGGCCCTCAGCAACAGCCCGTATGACGTCGTTGATTTCTCCGCCCCGCACTGTCTTCAAAATGTATGCGCGCGCACCCACTTCGAGAGCTTCAGTCAGAGCCCCGTCATCGTCGAAGGACGTGAGAACTATGGCTTTGATTGATGGATCTGACTGTCCAACCGAACGCATAATATCAATGCCTGTCCCGTCAGGGAGCTGTAGGTCAACCAGCATCACATCTGGCTTCACTAATTCGGCGCGACGAATTGCGTCCTCGACAGACCCTGCTTCAGCAACAACTTCAAAATCGTCATCACGATCTACAATCTCTGCAATGCCTCGCCGAACAATCTCATGGTCGTCAACGATCATTACGCGAATGCGTTCACTCACGTTTGCCCACCTCCACTGTCTTTGGCACGCGAACCTCTCTTAGTGTACCGGCTTAGTCTGGCATGCGCGGCAATAGAAATGGGAGCGCCCTCCAATAACCATCCGTTCTATAGGCGTTCCACACCGGAGACAGTCCTGTCCTATCCTGCCATAAGCCAACAACGAGCGGGCAAAATATCCTGGATTTCCTTGCGCATCAACGTATAGGGCATCAAAAGATGTTCCGCCTACGGCTATTGCCTCCCCCATAACCTCACGCGCAGAAATCACAATATTCTCAATATCCTCAAGTGCAAGTTCCATTCCGCGCATATATCCGGGAATACGTGCACGAAAGAGGGCTTCGTCCGCATAAATGTTACCGATGCCTGACACTAGTTCCTGATCTAGCAACATGATCTTGATAGGACGTGCCGATGAATGCATTTTCTGCGCCACTTGAGCTGGGTCAAACGATTTTTCGAAAGGATCAGGCGCAATATGGTCAATCAATACAGGAATGTCGCGTTCCTTCCTTGACACGCTGAGATGTCCAAAGGTGCGGGGGTCAACAAACCGCAGAGTTGTCCTATCATCGAGTTCAAGGCGTAAATGTTCATGTTTATTCGGTGCAGTGTGAAGGCCACTGTCAGCCAAAACCTTGCCACTCATCCCTAGATGCACCACTAGAACTTGCTCTGTGCCAACAAACTCAAGCCACATGTATTTTCCTCGCCGCCCGATACCCTCAATCTGACGGGAAACTGCAAGATCAACAACGTCGGCACTTCCATGTGGATTATGTCGAAACATGCGACTGCCATCAACATGGGCTTGAGCAACGCTGCGCCCACGTGAGTGTTTTTCTAGGCCGCGCCGAATAGTCTCGACTTCTGGAAGTTCAGGCATAGCCCAAAGAATCTAATGCTTCCTTGGCCGCCAGATTTTCAGCATGTCGCTTCGATGAAGACTGAGCGCTTCCCAGCACCTGGCCATTGACAAGGACTTCAGCATCATACATGCGGGCATGGTCAGGTCCACTACCCTGCACCTGGTATACGACGTCGACATTTTTGGACTGTGCGTACTCCATCAGAGGAGTCTTCCAATCCATGGTCTTACCGCGGTTTTCTACGTCGTCCAGCAGTGGTCCCAAAAGCTCAAGAACAACAGCGCGAGTCGTCTCCATTCCTTCCGACAGATACGTCGCGCCTATCAGAGCCTCCAGAGTATCGGAGAGAATCGAGTCTTTGTCACGCCCTCCCATCTTGTTTTCTCCCACGCCCAAAAGGATAAAATCACCCAGCCCAATCCTGCGTGCCATTTCCGCCAAAGGCGTTTGAGACACGGTGGCAGAGCGCATTTTCGCCAATTCGCTTTCGGGACTATCTGGGAAACGGTGGAAAAGAAAATCTGTCACAACGATGGACAACACCGAATCACCAAGAAACTCTAGGCGCTCATTGTGGGGCAGGCCACCCATTTCGTTGGCAAATGACCTATGGGTGAGGGCCAGAACCAACAATTCGCCATCAATGTGGACACCCCAGTTGCGGCTGAGCTCTTCCACATCAGCATTCTTTGGACCGCGATCTCCCCTACTCATCAGCAGGCTCCAACAACGTACGCAAAACCGCCAACCTGGGGTCGATGTCTTCATGGGCGTGATCGGCCGGAAGATCCGCAAGTTTCTCACCGCAAGTGGCGCACAAGCCCAGGCAGTCCGGTTCACACAGAGGCGTCAGTGTGGCCGCTGCTAAAATCGTGTCTCTGAGCATCGGCTCAAGGTCTATCTCGTCCCGGACAATAACCCGCGGCTGATCTTGGGGCTGCCCCTCCATGTCGACATCCCCATCGACAATAAGGTCGCTGACCGCTGTCTCTTCAAAGTAAACATCGGCCGTGTCTACTGTCCACGGTTCAGTTAGCGGGTCCAAGCAGCGCACACAGTCGCCCAAGAGCTCTCCGTGGCTTTCGACCTGCACCAGTACACCGTCATCAACGGTTGTCAGTTTCACATCGATGGGCACCTCAGTGCCCTGCGGCAGGGTCAACACTTCCGTTGACCATCCAGCAGGCACTATCCAGTTGATGTGGTACTCCCGGTAGGACCCAACTGCGTGAGGCAGCTGAGCCAAGGAAATCTGTAATGATTCTGTAGTCGTCACGGACGGAAGTCTACATCGGGAGCGTCAAAGCCGGAACGTTCAGCGATCGTTCTGCGTCCTGCTTCTGTGCGCCTAGATAGATCAGAAAGTACTTGAGCGACCTGCGACAGTGCCGTTGCCGCATAGTCGTCTGCCCCTAAACGCAGGTCAGCAGCTTCGGAGCGCGCCCGCTGAACCACTTCACGTGCCTGGTCTTGCGCTGTGCGCAGAACTGTTTCTTGCGCAACCATTGCAGCGGCTTGTTCTTTGGCCTGGGCCAGTTGACGGGCAACGTCTTCTTCTGTGCGCGTGCGAATCTGTGAAGCTTCCTCTTGTGCGCGTGCAACACGTCGGTCAGACTCTTCCGAAGCCTCACGCAACATAGAGTCCACCTTTTCCCGCGCCTCGTCCAAAAGGGCTTTTGCTTTAGCATTCGCTTCAGCGACAGTGACCTCTGCGGCTGCATCGGCGCGGTCCAAAACAGCGTCCGCGTCGGCAACAACTGCGTCTGCAGCGACCAAGTCTTCAGGAAGAGCCTCCCGCGCCTGAGCAATCAGATCCAGCACTCCGGCCTTGTTGAGGATGATGTTAGGTGACAGTGGCACCGAACGAGCCTCTTCTGTCATCACCTCTAACTGATCAAGGGCCGCAATAAGAACAGAAGGCCCATACACGGATTCTTCTGGCATTGACTCTTCACTCTGGTCTGAAAGTTCAGGTTCGTATCTTTCAGGCATTCTCTTCTCCTCTTAGTAGTAGTCGCTGCGCTGTTGCTGGCGGAACATAAGCGCTCACGTCAATCCCCAATCTGCACATGTCTTTAACAAGCGAGGACGATATGTACGCTAGGGACGGGTCTGTCGGCAAGAAAAGAGTGGGCGGTGCCCCTAATTCCCCGTTAGCCCATGCCTGCCCTTGCTCATATTCCAAGTCCCCTGCCCCTCGCAGGCCCTTAACTATGCAGTCCGCCCCCACATTGCCCGCAGTATCGGCCAGAAGGCCATCGAATTCAACGACCTCAACACCGCTGGTGCTTTCCAGGATCATCTCCACACGTTCAAGAGCGGAAAACCACGTATGCTTGGCTGGATTCACACCCACTGCCACGACAACGCGATCAAAGCACCGTTGAGCAATCTCAATCACCGCAAGGTGACCCACCGTGGGAGGATCAAAAGATCCTGGGATGATTGCCGTCGTCATAGGTTGAGTCTATGTCTCTGAGCGCACCGGTGCGATGAAGTAGAGCGCCGAGTCTCCAAATGTCCGACTTTGCTCTATTTCCAGCCCATCAGGAAGCTCTAACACTTCAGAGCGTCTGGAACGTTCCGCAACAATGACCGCATCGGGAGAAACCATCCCCAGTAGGTGATCGAAAACCAACTGCCACTGAGATTCGGGCCAATCATATGGTGGGTCAAGAAACACCAGGTCAAATACCTCATCGGAGGTAAACTTAGCTGCGTCCATGACACTTACGCGCGCATTCATCCCACACAGCTGCAGATTATCTTTGACGATCCGCGCGCTTTGCCTGGAAATCTCGACTAGGGATGCGCTTGCGGCTCCGCGGGAAAGTGCCTCGATAGCCAATGCTCCAGAGCCCGCAAAAAGATCCAGCACCCGCGCCCCCTGCACCACTCCCCAGCTTTCCAGTTTGGAAAAGAGTGCTTCGCGCATTTTTGACGAGGTGGGCCGGGTCCCCGTTTTCGGCACTTTGAGAACGCGCCCTTTAGCGGTTCCTGCTATCACTCGTGTCACCGCACATATTCTACTCGCCAATATCACTAGTACGCATGAAAGCCACCTGGACCTCTAAGAACTATACGATTACTTCCATGGATTCTGCTTCCCATTCCTCTCATGTCCTCAGCGCTCAGGGCATCACAATGAAGTACGGCAAAACCATCATCATTGACGATTTTTCGCTGTCGGCCTCTGCCGGATCGGTCACTGCCCTAGTGGGAGAAACCGGGCTGGGAAATCTACTTTGCTGCGTGGTTTTGCTGGCTTCCAGCCCATGGAGTATGAATCTTTCCGTATTGACGGCGTTGAAACTCCTCTAGCATCCACCAGGCACCGCGATCTTGTATGTTCTGTCCTAGACCAGTCAATCTGGCTGCGCGGTTTGACTGTATGGGACCATTTTCGTCTCTTCGCCCCGGTGAAGGAATGTCAGCGCGCTTTGGAGCTTTTTGACATCGAACATTTGGCCTATCGTATCCCCGCAACTCTCAGCACTGGGCAACGTCAACGTGCAAACCTGGCGTCAACCTTGGTCCGTCCCTGGCGGGTACTTCTTCTGGACGAACCTGAGTCTGGACTGGATGAGGAGCACCAAGGGATACTGGCCGCTACCTACAAAGCGAGATAGGTGAGCGCGCAGCTATCATCGCAACGCACGTCCCTGACCTGCTGAAAGAGGCCTTAACTGACGTCGTAGACATAGAGACGCTATGAGGTCTGAACAACTTCTTGACATTTGGTATAACGCAATTCTGGTGCTGATCTTTGGTTCCATGTGGATTGGCTTTTGCCAGTGGGCGGCGCCGAACCTTTCCGCCAGTATCCCCTCCCTATCCACCCAGCGGCTCTTCCTCTATCTGGTCAGTACCCTCACCGTCGCAATGTCCATGACCCTTGTGAGTTTTTCTGGGCCCAGGCGTGCATCCGTGCCGACTCTTAGTTGGCGTCCCTTGTGCAGACAGTGGGGCACTCTTGGTATCACAGCATTGATTGTTGTTGGATTATGCGCGGTTGTTGGCTCTCTTGAGGCTATCGTCCTCTATGAGGTGGACTGGGAAACCAAAACAATCGCAGTAATTCTTGGCGTTACCGTAGGCGCGGCTGCACTCCTGTGTCTCTACACCGGGCTATTACAAAGGACCACGAAGGGAAGTCCCCAACAAGACCTGACTAGATTCGCGTTGCTTAGCCCTTTACCGGCCCTGCTTGCTTATTCTTTGGGTTTAGGAGCATCGGAAAGCATAGCTCTCGGCGCAGTCGCGGCTTTAGCGGCAGTTGTGTGGTCGATGCGCGGGCTTTTCCACCTATCCCGCTGGACGCCGAAGTGGAATCTGACCTATGCGGAGGCGAACGTGTCTTCTCTGACAATGGGCATCACCATGTTGGACACGACGGCACTGCAAGCTCTTTCTGATCTACGTCAGCGCGGCAGTCTTCCACGTTTTCCGCATTGGGGAAAACGTGCTTGGTCACTGTTTTCTATTCTGTCTCTGCGCTCGATCACAGCCCAGTGGCCGGCGGCTTTGCTTCTCAGTGCCGCCACGCTATCTTCACCGGCGCTCTTGGGTGCCAGTATTGCTCCAGCATTGGCCTTGGCTTCCGCCATTGTCTTGTCGATGCGCAGCCTTCGCCTATGGAGTGACTATTTGGAGGCACCAGCCCTTAGAGCCTTCCTCACTCCCGTGACCCGTCACGCCACTGAGTGCACGCTCTTTTCTCAGACGCTCTTTCCTCAAGTTGTCTCTTTGGCGTTACTGCTCTGCCTGTTCAACCCTCAGACCACCCTGTGGTGGTGTCTGAGCGCGGTCCTTACGCCCATCTATATTTTTGTATCGCGAGGCAACCTAGCGTTGAAGAAGGCGGAAATGGGGCCTTTGGGCAGCCTCATCCACGTGCCAGAGTTGAGTATGGTGTCCAAGGGCGCTGTTGGCAGTGTCGCCTCTGGGTGGTTTCCAGCGTCCGCAGTCACCATCGCAGGCATCACTTTTGGGCCACAATTCACTGCCATCGCGATCGCAGTTTTGCTTGCCTATTCAGCATCGAAGTTTCTTCCCGCATTGCGCCGCAGTCGGGTTAGTTCCTCTCCAACCACATGAGTTCTTCCCCGGCGCGTTCCTGCACAGAGTGTGCCAACCCAGGATGATCTTTCAAGTGGGGGTCAGCCTGCAATATTTGCATTGCTGCGGTTCTAGCCGCCGTAATGATTGCCGCGTCACGGCGAACAGACAAGAATTGCAGGGAACTTGCATGGCCTGACTGTCTGCGGCCCAGCACGTCACCTTCACTGCGCAAACGCAGGTCCGCCTCAGCCAGTGCGAAACCATCACTGAAGGTTTCCATAGCCTGGAGCCGTTCTAATGCCACAGGTGAGGGGCCATCCATATGTACCAGCAAACATATGCTGGCCCGGTCAGAGCGCCCCACCCTGCCGCGTAACTGGTGTAGCTGGGATAGGCCAAACTGTTCTGCCCCCATCACCACCATCATGGTTGCTTCTGGCACGTCAACACCTACTTCGACAACCGTGGTAGCGAGCAGTAGTGGGGCTTCCCCCCGGGCGAATGCGTCAAGAGCGCGGGCATTGTCTTCTGGCTTTTGATTGCCGTGAGCGATCCCCACCGTCACCCCAGCTAGGTCGGGGACCTGTTGCAGGTAGCTTTGCATGCTTTCGATTGATGGAAGGTTCGAGTCGTCCTCATCATCAATGCGCGAACACACCATGTAGACGCGACCACCTTTATCAATTTCTTCTTTGGCGCGCTGCCATATGCGATCCATCCAAGCCTTATTGGCTGCGCTCACCACGTGGGTCGCTACTGGCGTCCTTCCTGGCGGCATGTCGGTCATTGCGGTGGTGTCCAAGTCACCGAATACTGTCATAGCGATGGTGCGGGGAATCGGGGTGGCTGTCATGACGAGCAGGTGGGGTGTGGTGTCGCGGCCTTCTCTGAGCTTGTCCCGCTGGGCAACGCCGAAACGGTGCTGTTCATCAACCACCAGCACGTCGAGACGCGGTATCTCTACGTCGTCTTGGATCAGCGCATGGGTGCCAACCGCAATACCTGGTTCCCCCGCGGCTAGCCGTGAGAGTATTTCGCTGCGTGTCCCCGCAGAGACGGAGGAAGTCAGTAGATGGAGTGGCACATTCAGTTGTTCGTCCCCCAGCAATCGTTGCAGGGAGAGAAAATGTTGGCGCGCCAGTACCTCAGTGGGAGCAAGGAGCGCTGCCTGTCCCCCATTTTCAACCGCCCGCAGCATCGCCAAGAGCGCTATCACTGTTTTACCGGCCCCGACGTCTGCCTGTAGCAGTCTTTGCATGGATTCTTCGCGTGCCATGTCAGCGGCTATCGCCTGCCACGCGTCATGCTGACCACGAGTCAGGGTAAAAGGCAGGGAATCAATGACTGTAGATACCAGCCCCGTGGTATCGACCAAAGCCCTGGATTTATTCTCTCCTGTGATTCTGGGTAGTAGCAGCGCGGTTTGTAGTTCTAAAGCTTCGCGCCATGCCAGAGTTCTCTTTGCTTCACGCCAGTCAGTGTCATCATGGGGGTTGTGCAGCAACTGAAAAGCACGTGAGATTGGCAAGAGTCTGTGCTGATTCCTGACGTCTTCTGGGACGGTTTCTGGGACTGCATCCCAGTTGATTCCTTCAAGGATAGAGTTGATGAGGGCACGGATCTTCCAGGAGGGTGTGCCGCCTTTTGCCGGATAGATGGGAATGGGGGCGCCGCTTTTTCTTTCAATGGCTTCTGGACTGTCGGACTCTATCTCTTCGAACTGGGGTTGTACTAGTTGCAGGTCCCCCTGATAGGCACTGACTTTCCCTGCAAAGAGAAAGGTCTCACCTGGTTGCAGCAGCTTCCTGTGCCGCGACAGCGCATACTCTTTTTTGGCGAAGAATGTACACGTCAAGCGCGACATTCCATCAGTGATGATGACAACTAGGCGTACACCATTTCCTGACCTGTTGCGGATGAGATTCGCTGAGACTACCTGAGCCAATACTGTGACGTCTTCACCTTCGCTAAGCCCGGCAAGCCCCGTGAGCTTCCCCCAGTGGTAGTAGCGCCGCGGCGCATAACGAAGCGCGTCACCCACCGTTTCGATACCCAGGTCTTTCAAGCGCCGCGCAGCAGCAGGCGTGACTCTGTGTTTTACTGGGGTCAGTAGCGGGTCGTGCACAGTCGTCATGGGTTAACCTCCACCCCTGATTGTAGAGGTGAATACCGACAAGTGTGCTGAACACGACAGCTATCTCATTGCAGTTATGCGGGTTTATCGGTTAGCCTGTTGTAGTTGTCTCAGATAGGCCAGTTCAAGGAGGGCTTCATGTCATCGGTTTGCGACATCTGTGGGAAGACCCCCCAGTTCGGCAAGCAGGTTTCGCACTCGCACGTGCGCACCAATCGCCGTTTCAACCCCAATATTCAGCGTGTTCGCGCTGTTGTTGACGGAACTAGCACCCACATTAACGCTTGCACCAAGTGCATTAAGAGCGAGCGGGTTGTTCGTCCTGCATAGTCTTCCTCAAAGAGAATAGGGCACTCACACTATGGCGTGGGTGCCTTTTTCTTTGCCCGAAAATTTACGTTCCGCCCATCATTTTCTTCCGAGCGGATTCCTCACTCATGGCAATATGGCCATATAGGGACAGCGAACCCTTACCTACCGCCAAGATTTTTGATGTTCGTTTACCTCATTCCTGCAGACACTCAACCACCACCAACCACATGGTGCATGTCACAGTCTTTGCGATTGTCTTTCCTGCAAACTAGAGACAATCTGGGCCGGGGTGTTTTATAGGACGTTTGTCCATGTTGCGCTACTGTCAGGATGGAACAAAACCTGGACCGCTTCACACCAAATACCTCCTGTTATCCACCTGCACCTACGAATACGACAACGCCCGCTACCTACTCCTAGGGACACTCACACCAACCCAGTAGCAAACATTCAGCCGTTGCACCTCACCCAACCCATGCGACCATAAGGGGATATGGCTATCTCTCGGTGAATTGTCCCGCCCTCTGGTAGGGCACTCCCACAATTTGGCCGATATCGCGCAAGGCCAAGGTTGGAGGTGATATCAAAAGCTGGACTGAGAACCCAAGAGTATAGCTGCGCGTCAATTCGATATCCAGCCATCTACACCTCCCGGTATCTATGCGTATTTATATAGACATAACGAGTCGGTATGTTTAGGATTTTATACCTACAGAGAAGGTACAATTGAATATTGACACCCCGTAATCAGCCACGCTATGGTTCAGTCACTGAAGATCGATGTCCCTTCCTCATGGGGATATACGCGGGCTGCAATATACCGATTGATGGAGACGTTTTGCTGCGCGGCTTGCACGGCGACCCTTCGGTGCTGTTCAGGAGTAAGACGCAAACTGAGTTTTCCCGAATAGCGGCGCTCACCCAGTGGTACTGGCACCTAATCGCCAGCCGACTCCATATCTTGCACGATTTCGGCAACCGAGTGCACTACGAAAGAACCACCTGTCACGGCCTCATGGCCCATTAACCTAGGCTATTTCAGACCGGCGATATCTGAGCTCTCTGAGAGTCCCATTCAGCGGTGAGCCTGTAATACCAACGTCCTCAAGATTGACCTGACTTGTAGCTCTGAGCGCCCTTGTAATGGCGCGATCGCGGGCTCTCGGTGGAAGGGATATCGCGTCAGCAAGATTGTCCCAGTGGCGACGGCGCAGGTTCTTGGTGCGACCATCTACAGGCAGAGCCATAGTGTCATCACCATAGAGAAGAGTGCAGACCACATCATAGAGTGGAGACACTTGCCACCTTCCCCGCGTCTGCAGCAAAGAGACATTCTTGGCATGGAGGTCCCCATTTCCAGTCAACCAAGAAAATACGAACTGTGTGTAGAGTGCCAGCTTTGCCGCTTCTGAGGCAGCCGCAACATTAGCTACAGCGAGGATTAGCTCTTCAGTATTCACGCTGTATTTTTGCGCGGGAACAATCCCCATGATCTGACCGGCATCCTCAAGCGGCAGTCTATGCTCGACACCGTTATCGACATGTCGATCAAAGCGGCGAACCAGCAACCCCGCCTCACCTCTTTTGTCATGCACAATATGCGCCTGCGCTACAGGAAAACCCAGGTGCTTAGCCGCAGATAAATGGATGGCTTCATTGTGTACCAGGCGCGGATAATCTTTTGGCGTGAGTTTCAAGATCGCCGACGCGCCGCGACTGGTTGTCGGTAACGTAACCATTTGTGAACTGGCTTTTGCTTGCACTCCGGGAAGCGCCGACGTGTCAGCAGACAGATGCAGTGATGAGAAGTCCAGTGGTTCATCTGCATTGACTAGCGGGGCTGCCGCCGTCAAAGGAGCACCGTGTGGAACAACCTGAACATCCCCTGGCGTATCCTGACCAACCGCCAGAAGTAATGATAGTTCGTCATCCGGACTTGTCTTGACATCCTTGATGAGCTGAGAAAGTCGGAATCCCTCTGGTAAAAGCCCTGCAAAAAAAGGCGGCAATCCACCACTGGGTGTGACAACAGGAGTGTCCCCTATCCGAAGCGATAGCGCAACCGGGGCGCCGCCTCGTCCCACATAGTCATCATCGTAGACAAAAGTCGTGGTGCCGCCCTCATCGCGATGCAGCGTTGCCGCAAGCGCACCCTGCTTATACACGTCGGCGTCGGCGACGAAACGTAGCTGGGATCGTTCCATTATTAATCCTCGAGCCGTATTGACACACCAACAGACCCGGCAACTCGAAGTACTGTCTCCAATGAGGTGCGGCCAGTCCCGTTTTCGATATTACGGAGGGTTCTTTCGCTGATACCGCTGAGAGCGGCCAGTTCTTCTTGCGTAAGGTGTTCGCGTTTGCGGGCAGCGGCAATGGCACGGCCTATCTCTTCAGAACTCACCACCACATCCCCTTCCGGCACAATACTACCGATTATGCCCTATTCCTTTACACCCTACCCTTCAATTCTGCATTACGGCAGCATATTGCCGATTGTGCGATTTCTACGCCGTTTTAAGGTGAGCTATCTACGATCCGGAAGTATCCTGCCGTCATGCGACATGGTATTTCACTATATGTCGACGTCAGCGGCTAAGGTAACCGACTCACAGAGTGGATTGCCCATCCTTCGTCTTTGCCGGTAGAGACAAGGCCGATGAGTATGCATTCTTCGCTCTCGGTGTCAGCTTGGCTTTGACCACGTTGAGGCGGGAAACAGTACTGCCAGGCAATGGCAGTAAGTGAGTCTTCCCCCCTCACTGTTGCTGGCTCCCAGGAAAGGACCTGCTGAACCGAACGCATAGGCAGGCCCTCGCTTGAGTAAGCATCTAACACGTCTGTTAGGGGACGGACAAGATCTGGGGTGAGGATTAGTCCAGATTCAAGGACCTCCTGAACTGTCTCTTCTGCTCTCTGGTCCTGGTATCCCGACTGTATCCATAAGGCGGCCGCACCCATAAACGTCATGCTTTTTGAATGGGAGAAGTGAACGAACATCTCTTGTTCTGTTAATTCAGGGGGTACGTTGACAGCTAACTCATAGGTCTTGGGGTTCGGTGGATAGATAACCTTTGAACCAAGATCGTCGCTGCTATCAGCGCACGCAACAAGAGACCACACCGCAACACATGTCGCTACTGCTCTACCCATGAATGCATGTCGACGCACACATCCTCCCTTCCTCGTCGTTACCGAAACGGGGCCTCTCACAAATCAGCGGGAGCCATGTACCCAGGGAAATACTTCAAAATAGCCCGATGCGCAGTGGAAGAATCGTCCTCCAGTGGTACCTTGAAGCTGCGCAACACGTAGCCCCTTGTGCACAACTTAGACTTGGAGAACTGGATGCTTGATATTCCGCCGTTACGAATCGGCCACGGACACGACATCCACGCACTCTTCGACGGCGAACCCCTGTGTCTTGGTGGAGTGCTGATTGATTCTGCTAAGAGAGGCTTTCGTACTCATAGCGACGGCGATGTGCTTTCGTACTCATAGCGACGGCGATGTGCTTTCGCACGCAATCATTGACGCGATCGCAGGTGCTATGGCTGACGGAGATTTAGGCACGCACTATCCAGAAGATGACCCCGCTTCTGAAAACGCGCGGAGCCTGAATTTCGTCACTGAGTTTTCCGGGTATATGCGCGCTCAGGGATACGAAATAGTCAACATTGATGCATTCGTTACCTTGGGAACGACTAGGCTTCGCCCCTACATGAGTGCTATTCGCGAGGCAGTTGCAGCTGCCCTTGATGTGCCCCTTGACCGTATTTCCATCAAGGGGCGATCACACGACGGCATTGCAGAGGTTGGCCGCGGACAAGCGTGCAGTGCCACTGCCACTGTCCTCCTTATGAAGACCGACTGACCGCAAATGGCCAGGGAATACACTGATGGTGTTCCCTGGCCTCCTGCAATCCCTTCGCCGACTGGTTTCGATGTGATTGTATGCCCCCAAATAAAACAGTGTCCCGGCGGCATATTTCCCACTGCCACGGGAATTATGACACTGTGATAGGCGGGGGGTGTGCTTAGAGAAGCGGATTGAATGTGGTCCAGTACGGCATCATTTCAGGTTCACTGTCCAGCGCTTTTTGCAGCTCGGGACTGAGTAGGTCCTTACGGATAGCCACCTCGAACGTGTACTGGTCCATCCAATCATCCGACATGACAAAGTAGCCATTATTACCGACCTTCTTGCCGTTAACATCAGCGCCCCAACTGTTCTCCACTTTCCAACGCACTGGTTTACCATCAACAAGGTCCACACCACCAAGCATCATCGCGTGGGTAGGTAGGCTCTCGCGGCTGAGAAAACGCTGCCCCTTGTCCATAGTAAATTTGATACCGAAGGCTTCCTCAAGCCCGTAGAGTCCCATGGCCATGACGCCCTTATGAATGTCAGATGATTGCAGCACGTCACAGCCAAACCACACGGGTTCTCCATCTTTGAGCTGCTGAATCGCCAGGTTCTTCAGTGTCTCCATGTCGACATTCAGGTACCGGTTGGGGCGTCCCTTGATGATTTCGTTGGACAAGTCAATGCCGTACACCTTGCCGTAGGGCATTGAGTCAATGGGAACATTGATGACACCAATGTAGTCGTCCAAATCAATAGGAACATACTTGTCGTAGAACTCTTTGGGGGTGAGACCAAAGTCTGCGTGGTACGCCTTATCGGTGTCCCGATACTCAAAGTCAATGGTTTCAGGTGGGGTACCCAAAGCTACAGAAACAATCTGGTAAACCTCACCCAGCATTCGTTTACGTGTTGCAGTGATATCTTCATCAGGTGCTTGCTTGCGAACCAGATCTCTCAGTTCCAGTGCATCTTGGCGCAGCTTACGATTGAGGACCGTGTCTAACTCGGCCGAGTTGATGCTGGCGGATGTTTCCTCCATTGCGGTCTTCGGGATGACGCCATATTTCTTGACAATCGCGGTGATAATGTCCCAGTCTCCCCCATCTTGTTGAGGGGTTTGCAAGAGGAAAGTCACTTTACGGTCGGAGAGTTCATCCAAAGCTGTGTCAATAATTGCCTGATGAAAAAAGTTCGATTTTTCAATCTTGTCGTAAAAGAACGTGTAGTTCTGTGACAGTTGGAATGAGCCATGAGGTAGTTTCAACGATTTTTCAATGTGGAGGCGCAGTAGGTTAAGGCAGGCAAACATCCAACATCTGCCGCTTTGGTTCTGATTAGCAACCGCCTCAGAATCCACATCGACAGAAAAGACAAAAGGATTTGCCTCAATAACTTCAATGTTTTGGGTTGATTCTAGGATCCCGTTCTTGGTGACGGCACGCTGCGCAACGTGTTGCGCTGTTTTCTTTTCGTATTCTGACCGCATATGTGCTAGGTCGGCAAGTGAAAGTTCCATGTGTTTCCCTCGTTCTTTGCATGTTGTCCGCGTACGGGGTCATGAAACTGTACACGGAGCTGTATACGGCCCCGTGTACAGTAACGTAACACTGTACGTGGTGAAATGAATGAATAATCTAGACAAAAAGCGTCCACGGCTGGGAAGGACGCGTCTTCAGGTAACCTTCCTGCCAATTCCACAGTGGATGCTCGCGAAGGAACTCATCCGCATCGAATTCCACTCCGTCAGCGCGGCCGTAACGACCCCACATCTGCATCGCGAGAATTTCTTTAGCACCCACGGCCTTACCGTCAACCGATCCGGCCGGATAGAACGGCACATTCCACACTGCAGTTGGGTCATCCGCATAATATTGCGGGTCCACGTCGTAGTGAGAACAGATTCCTCTCGATGAAGGGTTCTGATAGCCCAAGTAAGGATCATACGTGTCAGCCAAGATTTTCTTGGCCATCTCCACATCAATCTTCCCGTGGTACTGCTCAAGCAGTTGCATAAACCGCTGCCTGCGGGCACCAGTTTGCTGGCGTGGGTCATTAAAGCCGACATCAGCACACTCAAGATTGCGGATACGCGGGTCGAAAGCAGCGTTGCATCCAAAGAACGTTCCATCCTTGGTGCGATCCAACTTCTGGTAGATCAGGCCCTCTTCGTAGCGGGCAATCTCTCCCGTGTTGGCATCAGCCAGCAGCCACGTATTTGCATACCCACCGTTGTTGTCCTTGTTCATCAACTCAACCCAGTGGTCAATGTCATTTCCGAACTGAGCTGCGTTTCTGGCCCTGACATATTCGGGGACTCGTTTTTCGTCGTACCCTCGGAATCCAGCCAAAGTGGTCTCCGTAATGGCCAAGCCAGCAGATGTCACATAGTAGTCGGTCATTGACGCCAGATACCCGGCAACAGTCTGCATGACGATTCTGTTGCCATCATCAGGCGTGATATCGAGAACGACGTTGAAGTACTGCCCGGACCAGAACTCGTCAAAGCTCTCATGGGCTAAAACCACCTTCCCATCGGGTGTGGCTGAGCCGGTGGCTACCAGGCCTGAACAATGCGAGCCCCGTGGTCCTTTTGGAGGATTCTTGGAATACTTTTCAGCAACTGTGGGCCACCAGTAATCGGTGAGTTCCATCCACGCATTCCAACCTAAGAGGTCATCAACAGTGGTGGAAACGCCAGCAGCTGTGAACCCCTCGGCAAGTCCTCGCAGTTCTTCCATCAGGTAGGCGGGAACTTTGTCCTTATGCATACGGGTCGCTGCCTCGACAAAGAAGGAATATTCCATGCCGAAGCATTCGAGAGTCATTGCCGTGTATGTTCGCAGAGCATCCTTGTATTGCGGCGCTAAGAGGTAGCCATGTTGGAAACCGATCTCATACGGATTTCCCTTCACTTTGAGGTGATGCCACCCGTTGATTTCAGAAAGAGTCCCCTGGTCGACTATCTGTTGTTGGTCCTTCGTAAGAGAGGCCATCGTTATTCCTTATTTTCCAGTGGTCCAGTTGATTCGGTATCGACTTTCCCGTTGTCGAAATAGGTCCACGGCTGTGATGGCCGAGACTTTAGGTATCCCTTCTGCCAATTGAACTGGGGGTGCTGACGCAGGTGAGCATCTGCGTCAAACGGAGTACCGTCAGCGCGACCAAAACGCCCCCACATGTTCATCTTCAGTACGTCGTCGCCGGTGGCCAGTTTGGCGTCGACGGACCCAAATGGGTTGAACGGAACGCCATGAGAAGACAAATAGTAGAGAGGGTCAGCATCGTAGTGGGAACAGATAGTCCTCATTGACGGGTTGTTGTAGCCAAGGTAGACATCGTAGGTGTCCCCTATCATCGCCTGACCCACCTGGGTGTCAATCTGACCGTGGTGCTCTTCCAAAAGCTGCATCCACCTCACGCGCCTTGCCCCGGTAGGCCAGCGAACGTCGTTGTATCCATAGTCGTCACATTCCAGGTGCATAATACGCGGATCACTGGGGGCATTATCACCGAAGAAGGAGCCGTCTAGTGTCTTTTCGAGGTTTTGGTAGATAAGCCCCTCCTCATACCGGGCAATCTCTCCCGTGTTGGCATCTCCCACAAGCCATGTGTTGGCATAACCCCCGTTGTTATCCTTATTGAGCGTATCTACCCACTCGTCAATCGTCTTCGCATATTGCGTGGCCAAGCGGGAACGCACATACTCAGGGGCACGCTTTGGATCGTAACCGTGGAAGGAACCGATTGTTGTTTCAGTAACAACTAGCCCTGAGGATGCCACCCAGAAGTCGGTAAATGAGCCGACATAGCCGGGAACAGATTGCATCACCATGCGCGAACCTTCAGTGGGCGTGAGATCCAGAAGCACATTGAAATACTGTCCTGCCCAGAAGTCATCGAAGCTGGTGTGTGCAATAACTAGTTTCCCGTCCACGGTTGCTGAGCCAGTAGCGACAAAAGCTGAACAATGCGAACCTCGGGGTCCCTTCGGTCCTGCCTTCGCATATTTGGATGACACTGACGGGTACCAGTAGTCGGTTACCTCCATCCAGGCGTTCCAACCGATGATGTCCTCAAATGTTGCTGGGACTCCCGCGGCGGTGAGACCGGCAGCAATCCCCTTCATCTCATCGGCAATTTCTTCAGGGATTTTGTCTTTATGCATCTCCACGGCGTGCTTTTGGAAGAATGAGTATTCCAACCCAAAGCATTGATAAGTCATTGCCTTATAGACACGCTGGGCATCAGCCCACTCATCTGCCACCAAATATCCGTGTTGAAAGCCTCGCGCGAAAGGCTCACCGTTGATGTGCAAATAAATCCAGCCATTGATTTCTGACCGGGAGGCCTCTGCGACCCATTGCTCTTGCTCGCTTGATAGCTGTGCCATGTTTCCCCTTTTAATACCTCTGCCCGACAAGGGCATGTGAATTTTTTCGTACCTAGAAACTACGTGTTACTTCCATGACCATCCTTCGGCTTCTGTTCATCCTCATCCGAAGGAGGTGCTGCATGCTTTCCTGGTGAAAAGTGTGCTTTTTCTTCCGCTACCTGAGCTGCCTTGTGCGCTGCCTGAGCCTTTTCTTGCGCATCAGCCAAGGCTTGATCAGCTTCCGCTTCTTGGGCTAATGCCTGTGCAGCGGCCGCGAGCGCTTCTGATTCGGCAGCTGCTTCCCGTGCTGCACGTGCCGCCGCGGAAGCCGCAGTCGCTGGATCCGTAGGAACCGCCTCCGATGGCGCGGCCTGCGTAACTGTGCCAGTGCGCGGAGGTGTCGTAGCCGCGGCAGAAACTACCGGTGCAGCATCATGGTGTGAGGTAGCTGTGACAGAAGACGTTACTGTGCCAACCGCAGGGGCCCCGGTCTTTCCTCTCTTCTTCTCAGGCAAGAACCCTCCACTGATGAGCTGTTCTTCAGTCACCTGATCGTCAGGAGAAAAATGCCTCTTGACCGGCATCCCCATACCGTCTTGTCCTTCAGAGAGCATTTCTGTAGGAACATTAGAGGTGACTTTCTCCGGCTTTTTCAGTCCTTCAATCTGCCACGTGAAAGGAGGCGCAGGGTTGGTCGTGTCAACCCACGAAGGTTTGCGAGCCCGATAAATCCCAAATGCTAAAAGAAAAGTCAAAGCAACCATGAGTGCAATGCCGCCCACGTAGATCACAGGAGAGCCCACCTCTTTAGCAATCTGAGAGGGAGGAAAGAATGCTAAGACTATCCCAAATACCGAAGAGAATACTCCTAGTATTGCGACAATCCACGCACCTGCTTTACCTCCAGGAACCGTGAAGGATCGTGGCCTATTGGGCTGGTTGCGCCGCAGTTTCATGAAGGCTGTGAACATGAGGACATAGATCAGCAGATACAGAATAGTCACTGTTTGGGTGAGCATCGCATAGAATCCCTCAACGTTAGGGAAAAGCACTAGCGCTATCAATAACACAGAGATAACCATCGCCATAAGGAACATGAGGCGGGCAGGCATCCCCTTCTCATTGACCTTTTGGGCCCATTTAGGCAAGAATCCGCCACGTCCAGCGTTGACCAACATGAGGGGCACACCTGCGAGCCACGAAATAACCCCAGCTAATCCTGCCAATAGAGTCAGCCAGGCAACGATTGTAAAGACCCACGGGATACCAGCGGCTTTGCCAATCTCATAGAAGGTTGTATAGATGGCGTAGATGATGTTGATATCTTTTTGAGGAACCACCATCGCGATAATGACTGTTCCGACTATGAAGATTGCCATCGATAAAAGAGCAGCTATAAGAATCGCCGCGGGGTATGCCTTGCGCGGGTTCTTGAGTTGTTTGATGTGAGCAGCATTCATTTCCATTCCCGCGTAAGAAAAGAACACCCCAGCTGCCAGGGCCAGTGTTCCCATTCCCGACCATTTCGGTACCAGCCCGCTCCACGTCATGTCGATGGCGGGTTTGTTACCGTGTGCTAGCCAGATAATTACGAGCACAACCATGGCAGCCAGGGGGATAAGAGTTCCGAACACCACTCCCCATTTAGCGATTGTTTGAAAGACAGTTACGCCGCGCGAAGCCAAAAAGGTTATCGCCCAAAAATAGCCAATGCCGAAAACCAACACAATCCACGTAGTCGGATGCTCAGCCCATTCCATAGCTCTATGGATGTCGGTTTGGAAGAATCCCAATATATTGGCGATACTCGAAAGGCCTGCAGCTTGAGATATGGTCACCTCTACGTAAAGCAGAAGAATTGCCGTAAATCCAAGACCCGCTCCTAAGCCTTCACCGATCCAACGAAAAATACCACCTGGTTCTGGCCAGCCGGTAGCTAGTTCAGCAGCTACCAAGCAAATCGGTACAAGGAAGAGTATGGCGGCCAAGGCGAAGAATGTAACGGATGATAGACCGTATTCGGCTTGCTGGGAGTCGTTCGCCAATGCCGCAACTGCCGCAACATTGAGCATCGCCAGCCCAAATACGGTAATGCGTCCCGACGACGTTTTCTTCTTTGCCCCGACCGGGTCGGCACCCACAGGCGGTGGGCTGCCGGGTTTTTGCGTACTGTGTGTTTGTGAACTCATCTTCGTTTCCTTTCAGAAACCATGAATTTGTGTTGTGGATGATTACTAGATGCTGTCTTGTGTTGTGACGGTGCCGTTATCGAAGAGAGTCCACGGCTGAGAAGGTCTATCAACTAGATAGGGTGCCCACGTGTCCCATTCTGGATGTTCGCTGTTGTATTGTTCAGCGTAAAAGGGTGCGCCATCTGCTCGACCAAAGCGACCCCAAAATCGCATGGCCTTGATATCATCGGTGTCGGCAACTTTACCGTCGCACGAACCAAATGGCGCATAGGGTGCTGGCCCTCCAACATCTCCCGGGTCAGAGTCGCAGTGAGCACAAATGGTTCTTAATCCGGGCTTGCGATACCCCAAATAGGGATCAAAATCATCAGCTAAAAAGCGCTTGCCCAGTTCACCAGTAATGTCACCTTTATTGCCTTCAAGAAGTTGACGCCAGCGCACTCGCCTAGCTCCCACCTGAGAGCGAATATCGTTGTAGCCTACTGGAGAGCATTCCAAGTGGCGGATGCGTGGGTCGTTGGGACCGTTGTCACCGAAGTAATACCCATCGGAGGTCTTCTCAAAATTGGTGTAGACCAGTCCTTCCTCATAGCGTGCGATCTCTCCGGTATTGGCATCCGCAAGTAGCCACGTATTGGCGTATCCACCATTATCGTCTTTACGAATAAGGTCCACCCATTCGTCAATAGAATTGGCGTACTGGCAGGCAATGCGAGAACGAACGTATTCGGGGATCTTCTTAGGGTCGTATCCTTCGAATCCACCGATTGTGGTCTCAGTGATAGCCAAGCCCGCATCAGTAACCCAAAAATCCGTAAATGACCCCACGTAGCCTGGCACCGACTGCATTACCATGCGGTGCCCTTCAGAGGGTGTTATATCGAGAAATACGTTGAAATACTGGCCATACGCAAAATAGTCAAAAGAAGTATGGCCTAGGACAGGCTTAGAGTCTTTACTCCACGATCCGGTAGCCACAAACGCAGAGCAGTGCATGCTTTGGGCTTTCTTCGGCCCATCTTTCGCATACTTTTTCGATACTGTTGGCCACCAATAGTCCGTCATTTCTTGCCAAGCGTTCCACCCGATAATGTCGTCAACCGTCGTGGGATAGCCACCTGCCGTAAAACCAGCTGCAAGTCCTTCCATTTCTTGAAGAATTTCAGCCGGAATAAGGGGCTTATGCATCGCAACCGCATGTTCAACAAAGAATTTGTACTCCATCCCCAAAGTGAGGTACGTGGTCTCGGCGTATACACGCACGGCATTTCTAAACTCATCAACTGTGCAGTACCCCATTTGAAATCCGCGCTTAAATGGCTCACCCCCCACCCGCACATAGATCCAGCCGTTAACGTCCTGACGATGTACCTCTTGTACCCATCCTTGTTGTTCGTCAGTGAGCTCTTTTCCCATAACATCCTCCCCGTAAAAGCAATCCCTTATCACGCAATTACGTGATGTAGATCTCTTGGCCAGTATAAGGAGGAGTAGCGATCTGTGCAGTGCGAACGACGCCTATTTGCCCTTCAATATCAAATAGCAAGAATACGGAAATCTTTTCTCAGAGAAAGATTCTACTGATTTGAATATTCCTACTCCAGTTACCTCGCTATTTACCTGCTTCGCACCACGCGTAACAAGGAAGATGCCTTGCGGAGTAAACTAGGTGAAATGCTGCTCACCGTGAACTTGTTCCCTTCTTCGGGAGCCGCCGAAAGGATGCCATGAAAGATTCAAGCACTTGGAGCCGTCGACTAGGCAAATTAATCAGTTCCTTGGTAATCCTGTTGCTTGCGACCAGTGGCGCTCTTGCTTTCGGCGCCTCCAAATGGAGTCTAAGAGAATTTGGTCCTATCAGCGTTCCGCAAGCACTCGATAATCTTTCCGGTTCAGGAAACGAAGGAATCCCCGACTACTATGCTGCTTCATTGGCAAAATGGATCGTGTTTCCGGGGGTAGTAGTTTTTGTTGGGGCTTGCGTTGCGCTACTCCTCTCACAGTGGCTAGGAAAACACCACCATATCTTTTGGTCGCGTTTCATTCTGGCACTCACCCTTATCGGGTCTTTAGTCAGTGCCACTATAGGAGCGGTATACGCAGATAAGGCAATCAACCTCGTCAAATGGCTTACACCGCGTCCCACCCATGTCGATATCGCTGAATATTACGTCGAACCAGATGTAGTCAAACCGACTGACGGCGACAAAAACTTGGTTGTCATTTATCTAGAATCTATGGACACCGCATTCGCGGATGACTCTCTAGTGGAAGGTAACGCGCTAGAATCCCTCCTGGAGACAACAGAAGATTGGGCAACCCTTGACCGCTATACTCAATACCCCAGTGGGGGGTGGAGTCAGGCTGGAATGGTTGCTTCCTACTGCGGTATCCCGATCCGCGCTGAAGGAGAAGACAGCGTAGCCAATGGATCAGAAATTGCCGTAGATGCAGGACCTTACATGCCTGGTGTAACTTGCTTGAGCGACATACTCCATCAAGAAGGTTACAACCAGGTATTCCTATCTGGAGGCGATCTCACGTTCGCAAACTCACGAGATTTCTTAACAAGCCACGGCTTCGACCGAGTCCTAGAGTTGCGTGACTGGGAGGCGCAGGGAGAGACAGAGATGGTGAGCTGGGGTCTAGCTGATCGACGTCTCATCCACTATGTGAAGCAAGAGCTACTGGACCTCAGCAAGCAGAATGCTCCTTTTTCGCTCTCATTTGCAACCCTCGACAATCATTCTCCAGCTTCGATCCTCCCTCACTGCCCGGATGCATATAGCGACAAGACGCTATCAGCTATCAAATGCCAATCCGAGATGGTCGCAGAACTGGTCGATTTCATGGATGAAAATGGGCTCCTGGAGAACACAGTCGTCGTAATGATCGCGGATCACCAAATCATGGATGGCTATCCCGTAGCGGCATACCGTAACCTCATTCCCCGCCAGGATGAGTACCCGATATTCAACAAGTTCTACAGTCCTGACGGCGTAACACTGCAACGTTCAGAAGGCACTCAGCTTGATGTCTTTCCTACGCTCTACAACCTTTTGGGGGGCGAATTATCCGATGGCCGAGGCGGCTTAGGAGTGTCTCTCTTGGTGCCAGAAGAGTCTGCGACTCAAGGACAAATGCTTCCTTCGTTGTCACGCGATGAGCAATATGAGGTGCTGACATCGAAATCGTCAGATTGGATCCGTCAGATATGGGGAGAAACAGACTGATAGTCCGGCAGACCGTATATGCCTCAGTGTCATTCACTTTTTCTGTCGGTTTTTTATTCGGGCAATGAGTGGCTGCGTTATCTGCGCGGTCATCGCACCCACCTGAATCCCAATAGTCAGTGAGATTACAGCTGCTAGAACCGATAATGAAGCATTGGGGGGTGCGGTCTGGCTAGCAACACTCAAGACTGTCACCAAGCCTAGCGAACCCGGGACTAGCATATAAAAGGCAGGGCGAAATAGGACTATTGATGGCCAAGAGGCTCCCACTCCGATAGCAATACGCGAAATGAAAAGCGTGAGTGCAGCAGAAATTCCCCCCGCAATCACCGATCCCACTGCGGGTTCGACAAGGTTGAGTACCGCGTAAGAGAAGTACAGTGTCAGTGTCATAGCCAGAAACATCCGCACCGTGGACAGGTACGATAGCGCAAAACCCGCGGCGATGAAGAATACTGCAATCCATCGCGCCCACACCGGTGGAATACTCGCCCAAAGTCCTAAGGAGTGCTGGCTCTCAAAAGTACCCGTATTAAGAATCAATGAATTCGCTGAGATTCTTCCTCCAACAAGGTGTACTCCCACAAGAATTCCAGCTGCCAGCATTGCCCATACTAGGAGTCCGGAGACAAGGCGTCCGCCACCCGATATTGGGTCTCCACCGGAAATCTCCAGTACAGCATTTGTCACTAACATCCCAGGCACCAAAATTACTAGGGGGCCACACAAAGCAAAGGTCGGGAGGTCATGGACACCTATGACGGTGGCTGCCGTCCAGATTAGCAATGTGACAGCCAGGGCCAGCGCAAAGGCAACCATACCATTTGTCTGCCATGCAGGTGAAACACGAGATAGCAAGGCTCCGATAAGAAGTCCCAGGACCGCACTGACAACAACCGCCCACCAAGGGGATGCAAAGATCACGGTGATGGCCCCTGAAACCATCGCGCCACCTACCATTGCCATGAGCAACGGTGTACGTTTTGCTTTCGCTTCGATAGCATCCAGGTGCGGTGGGACGTCCGCGAGCAGTATTGTCCCCTGTACGGTACGTGAGGCTAATGAACCAACCTCTCCTATTTGTTGCAATGTGAAAGCGGATGACGGTGCAAGTGTCATCCGGGTCTGGCCAAGGTGTGGATCGTCAATAAACACCATGTTGGGTTGAACTTGAATGGCCAGATCAGATCTTCCTGAAACGCTCGCAATTCTATTGAGGTCTTGGCGAACATCGGTGACAGCATAGCCAACGGCAAGTAAAGCACCACCGAGCCGTCCCAATGCGGCATTCTCGCACTGTCTCTTGGCCTCCACTATTCGTCAAGGTTCTTGACGGCATTCTGTGCTGCTTGTGCGCTCTGCGCGGCTTTGGCTGCCTCTTGACTTGCCTGACTTATGACATCATTTCCCGCAATTCCATCACGCAAGAGTGCTCTCCCCATCGGGGTATTCCCCGAGAGAATATGGGCTCTAATATCGGCTTTTCCGCCGGTATCATATTTCTTATGTAGCGCCCAGATGGGGAATCCAACCGCAACCATCGCCATGCCCACCAAGACTTGCCACCAACCCAGAGACGGTATCTGCAGCAAAGCCGTAAGAATAGCCAAAATTGGAATGACTGGGCCTAGAGGTAGCTTCATCCCCGGAGTCTTCCATTTCTCCAACCCCATCTTTACCGCAGTAACGTCGACAATTACCATTGCAACGATCGCTGCTACGTTACAGAAGATAACGATGATTTTTAGTGCTTCTGCTCCGATACCGGGCAGAACCCCCAGCAGTAGCAAAATCAATGTAATGACGGCGGTCAAGGTAACCGATGACACTGGGTCGCCCTTTTTATTGAGATGTCCCAGCTTTGATGGAAGATCTCCATTTGCTGACATGTGGACCACGAGATCTGCTGAGCCCAACATATTCGCGTTCGCCCCCGACAAGGTCGAAACACACGCAGCTATTGCCACAAGGTAGGCACCCCATTGGCCTATGAGCTCTTTAGCGGCAATGGTCAGCCCATGTTCTGCAAAGCCTTCTGCTCCTGATTGCTTTGACATCACTAATGCGATCGCAACGCCGATATACACCACGGCGACAACCGCCAGGGAAAGAATAATAGCTTTGGGAACTGTTTTCCCGGGGTTCTTCACCGATCCTGACATGTTAGTGATGACATTGAATCCAGTGTATGCAGTAAACAATAATGCAGTGGCTGACCAGATTGACCCTGTGCCGTGAGGCAACCAGTTCGATAGCTCTGCAGGGGCGAAATGGATGAATCCGAAGATTACTAACAGGAGTAATGCTGCTAGCTTGAAAGCCACCATGAAAGTTTCGGCTTTTCCAACTAGTGCTGCTGGACCAAAGTTGAGAAGCGCCAATAGCACTGCAGCCCCAAGCGCAAACCAAATTGATTGCCCCTTTAGTGCGGGAAAGAATGTCAATAGATAGTTGGCAAAAGACATGAGGACATAAGCAATTCCAGTCACGCCGCAAATATAGAATGCCCACATCGTAATGAAGCGCCACATCGGAGACAGTGTCGTTGCAATCGGTGCATATCCACTCTCTCCAGGCTTAGCCCGCGAAGCTACAGCGGCAAAACACAAAGCAGATAGAAGCATTACTAAACCTGCAGCAATGTAAGAAATTATTGCCCCAGGACCGGCTTCTTGCACCACCATTCCCGAAAGCGCAAATACGCCTCCACCAACCATTGTCCCGACAGCAAATGCCACAAGGGGTATGAGCCCCAACGTTTTATTACCGGGTTTTCCAGTTGTGCTAGATGGGTTATTTGACATGCGATTCCCCTTTGTCTCAACTGCGCCTAAACTTCCCCGTTTCATAGGTAGAATATCCGAATATAGGCAAACTTGCTCGCGAAGAGTCCCCGCACACCTCGAATACTCATTCCTCGGCACTGAGTACTCATGTCGCCATTAAGGCGCATTCCACTGATGCGCAACTGTTCGGATGGTTTTGCTAGGAACCGTATTACCCTCTGACATGGGGGTGCATTCCTGTTGCCGCGATTGCTACCAGTGGTTATGTTTGACTCGATCATTCCATCACCATGATCAGAGGCAACTTATTCTAGGTACCGCTATCTCAACCCAAGTGGAAAACCTCGATGAGGTGCTATCCAATCCCGAGATAGTGATACGCAATGAGCTAGTCAAAGCTATTGGCAATGCGTGGCGGAACTCTACAGGGGCTCAGAAGGCCAAGGTGTTTTCTCTACTAGAGACATTTATTGAGTTCGCCCACGCGAATCCCAAGCTAGAAGTTCGTAACCGCGCACTCATTATTTCAACCGCGCAGGCTCGCAGCTTAGGTGGAAACAACTTCACCAATACTGCTGTGACCACAGAGAAGTACTTTGCTTCCAACGAAGACTTCCTCCTGTGGGATGTCACAGATAAATCTGTTGTTACCGAGCAAACAGTCTCATACCCCGTACTAGATTTGAGTCGTGGCGACATCAAAGAGTCGGCAACCGACGTGAAATCGATTTTCGATGTTGCGGAAAACACGGTCGGCGTAGAAATCTGTCTGGATCATTCGGACCAGAGATTGCGCAAGTCTGCATTTTCATCCCCTTGGCCTAGCGGTCACAATGCTATTGCACTACACCTTATTCCCTCGTGCGGAATGCAGCTGCATCCAGCCTCAGTCGCGGCTAGATCAGGCGGAATCGCGTTCAATTGCGATGGCCAATATGCGCTGTCACCATCCGATTATGGCACTGCACACGCGGGGACCATTGGCGGGGTTGCTTCCCTTCATGTTGATTATTCGACTGATGGTGATACGCCCTACCAAGCACATACACAGCTCTCACGCATTGTTAACGGACCGACGGGAGGAGATTCTGCTGCTGTCAGTTCTTCCAATGCCACATTTGAGGTACCCGACACTGACGTGACAGTTATTCCGCTTGAAGAAACGTCTGCCCTTTCAACAGTTTTTGCTGGAGGAGCTGGAGCCTTACATATATATGGGCTGACCAAGCCATTATCTCTTTGATTGTCGTTGGGGTGTGTCATCTACCAATAGATAGCACACCCCAACAAACTTCGTAGAAGGATGCCAAACCAATGGAATACTTCTGGCTGATAATAGGGGCTGTAATCACCGTATTTACAATGGTGGATACCTTTTTTACTGTCCTCAATTACAACGAACGTGGACTACTAGTCAATCGCTTCATTAGGTGGGAGTGGCGAGCGGTCAGAACCCTCATCAGCGCTCTACCCATACATAAGAGGCGCTGGTTCCTTCGCCAAGTTACCGGACTAGTCCTCGTATCAGCTATCAGCTTGTGGCTATCAGGGTTGATCCTAGGTTTTGCCCTCATGTTCTACGGCGCGGCGGGACTTGGAGCACTCACGCACACCGGCGGCCGCATCGGATTCTGGGAATCCGTATATTTGAGTTTGGGCCAGTTCTCAACGGTTGGTGCGGATCAATTTACTCCAATGAAAACGTGGGTTGCGATTCTCACCGTCTGTGAGACCTTGCTGAGTATTGTCTTCTTGTCGATGGTCATCACTTTCTTGTTCAATATTTACAGCTGTATCCAAGCGCTCCGTACGCTGTGCGCATCGTTTCCGTCACGCCACACCAATGTGACCTCACCTTTGGATGAGCTCTCCCCCTATTTCCCTCATCGAGGATCCAACAGTCTAGAACTCCATCTGGTAGAGCTACGCTGCAACCTCAACGGATACTTCGATAGTTTGGCCCAAGACCATCCCGGATTCTTTTTTCAAAGTGGTGCGGATAGATTTGCGATGCCTTTTGCGGTATTCATGACAGCAGGAACGATCGAAGGTCTCCGCTACGGGATTCCCCAGAGCCACCCAGCCGCCCAGGAACCGGAACTTCCTCGCTTGTGTGATTCCTTCGAGGGATCCTTGAGTCAGATTGTCGACCGCTACAATTGGGAAATCCCTCAGCCGTCAAATGCATTGTCTTTAGAACAGTTTTCTGATGAGTATCAACGCTCTTATGGCTCCGGGTCCGATGTCGACCAATACGTAGCTAGATTCAGACGTCTTGTCTCGTCCATGTCTGCCATGGATACTGCGCCAGAGGACTGTGAAGCCTCAACTTCCGACCTCTACTCTCGTTATTGCCATTGGCTGGCATTTATCACGCGGGTCGACGCGTTTGTAGCGAAGGCCAGCAGAGAGCTACTATATGCACCCACATATATTCCAGGCGCCCACCAACCTCAGCCGCCTGTCACCTTATTTGGTTGGCAGATCAAGCAAAGTGATCCCATCCGCCAGTGAGTCTCTTGCCTTCCATGACAACACCAGGCTGACCGGCACTGACTTTCCCAATCGGCTGAAAAGGATCAGGTACCCTATCACTGGGGAACACTGCCAACAAGGAATGGTCTTCTCCCCCATATAGAACCCGATCGATTGTCCCCGCTTCTGCGACATAGGCATCGAGTAATGCGGGATCTAACTCAATCAGTACTTGTGATGCTTTGGCGATGCGGGCTGCGTCGCGGACCAGTCCGTCAGAAACATCCATCATTGCTGTTGCGCCGGCCTTTGCGGCAATAGGACCGGCTTCTAAAGGTGGACGTGGAACCCGGAAAACGTCGATTGCTGGATCATCCTTGCCTTCTGTGAGTGCCTCAAATCCGCGCAACGACAGTCCTAGAGTTCCGGCTAGAGCCAGGGTTTGTCCAGGCGCTGCTCTACCGCGCGTCACTGCGGGGCCTTCCACAGAGCCAAAGGCTGTCACGGAAATGGATATATATGAGCCACCAGAAAGGTCCCCGCCTACAACGCCAATATTGTAACTAGCTAAGCCGCGCGCGCAGTCTTCGACCCAACTCACTTCGGTGTCTCCGGGCAACACCATCGAAACGACCATACCTGTAGGCACCGCACCCATCGCCGCGACATCCGCAAGGTTTTGTGCAGCGGCCCTTGCTCCAATATCAAATCCAGAAGACCATTGTGTGCGAAAGTGTTGGTCTTGAACCAATACGTCTGTGGTGACAACGAAAGAACCACCCGGAGCCTCTATGACTGCACAGTCGTCACCAGGACCGAGAATAGTGTGTTCCCCACGAGGAAGTAGCGGGGTGATTGCAGCAAGCAAACTTTCCTCGCTCATATCTTTGACCTTCACCGGGCCTCCTGAGAAGCGAAAAGGCATATGCCTGCGGCGACGCCAACGTTGAGTGATTCTGCATTGCCGCTCATAGGAACTGAGACCAGAGCATCACACTGGGCAATCTCTTCACTGGTCAATCCTTCGGCTTCATTGCCGAAAACCCATGAATGCGGCTGACGCAATTCCTCCTGTGACAGAGGTCCCCCGCCTCCAGCAGCTCCGATGAGTTTTCCACCGATGTGCCGTGCAACAGTCGAGAACTCTACGCCTGCTGATACTGGAATATGAAAAATACTGCCGGCAGAAGATCGAATAACTTTAGGTGATGTCACGTCCACACTACCCCGGCACATGACCACCCCCGCCGCTCCGAAAGCATCGGCACTGCGAATAATCGTTCCAGCATTGCCGGGGTCTTGGGTTCGCGGAAGTATCACCAACGGCCACTTTTCGAAGTCGACAGGTTCAAGCGCATCGGTTGTGCATACGGCAAAAATTCCCTGAGTCTCATCACCGACAGCTTTGGCAACCTCAGGACTCACTTGGTGACACCACTTGGTCACCGATTGCGCCAACTCCCAGAGTTCGCCCTCCGGGCTGACTGAATATACGTCACGAACCATCTGAGGCCGAAAGCGTAAGAGTTCACGTACTGCTTGGGGGCCCTCAACACGCAGAAGACCCCGCTTAATGCGGAAAGACCGCCTTCCTAGTGCCACAACATTTCGCACCCTTTCTGAGCGCAAATTGTCGATGATAGGAAGGCGGTCCGCCATTGTAAAACTAGGCTGCTGCGGGAGCGTTGACATCCGCTGGCAAAGCGGCCTTAGCCGTCTCAACCAGTTTGGCAAACACAGCAGGATCGTTGACAGCAAGCTCAGCAAGCATACGACGATCCAACTCAATGCCAGCAAGACCCAAGCCCTGCATGAATCGGTTGTAGGTCAAGCCGTTAGCGCGGGCTCCAGCATTGATGCGTTGAATCCACAGACGACGGAAATCACGCTTCTTGTTGCGACGATCCCGGTAAGAGTAGACCATCGAGTGCGTGACCTGCTCTTTTGCCTTGCGGTACAGACGTGAACGCTGACCGCGGTAACCCGAGGCTTGCTCAAGTACAACGCGACGCTTCTTCTTGGCGTTTACTGAACGCTTTACACGTGCCATAAGTATCTACCCTCCAACTCAGCGCTTGCCCAGCAAGCGGCCAACTTCCTTTTGATCCGCACGCGAGACTGCTAGGTCGGCAGAAAGGCGACGCTTGCGACGGCTGGACTTATGCTCGGCCAAGTGACGGTGTCCGGCCTGCTCACGCATCAGCTTGCCAGAACCGGTGACGCGGAAGCGCTTCTTGGTTCCCGAGTGGGTCTTATTCTTCGGCATTTTCCTTTTTCCTTATTCGTCGTCGGCGAGGGGTGACTCGCTGACAGTCTTACGCTGGGCGATTCGTGCTGCCCGCTCTTCATGCTTGTTACGGCGTGCTTCCCGCTCAGCTTGACGCCGTGCACGCTGTTCAGTCATGGCGTCTGCTTTCTTACGCGTTGGTGCCAAAACCATGGTCATGTTGCGACCATCCTGAGTGGGAAGCGACTCAACAGTAGCCATCTCCCCCACTTCCTCGGCTAAGCGCTGAAGCAAGCGGATCCCTGCTTCAGGTCGCGACTGTTCGCGACCGCGGAACATGATCATGACCTTGACTTTGTCTCCTTGATTGAGGAAACGTTCAACGTGGCCTTTTTTGACACGGAAGTCGTTATCGTCAATCTTGAGGCGAAAGCGAATCTCTTTAAGTTGTGTATTGGCTTGATTGCGGCGAGCGTCGCGAGCCTTTTGTGCTGCCTCGTACTTGTACTTGCCATAATCCATCAGCTTCGCGACCGGCGGACGCGCGTCAGGCGCGACCTCTACCAGGTCAAGGCCAGCTTCTTCGGCCAAGCGCAGAGCATCTTCGACGCGCACAACGCCAACTTGCTCCCCTCCGGGCCCTACTAAACGCACTTCTGGGACGCGGATTCGATCGTTGATACGAGTTTCGCTGATGGGTTTCTCCTTATTCTTACTATTACAGAGAAAGCAAAAAGCCTTCGCCGCTTGCACGCGCACGAAGGCTCCATAGTCTCAGGTAACACTCACGTGTTACCACTGACTACCCGGGCCCCTCATATGGGTCCTCTAGGTGGGATTTCTCCGCTTGCGTGCAGGTTGCCCTTACACGGTCGACATAATCATACCAGGTGTACGGGTGTGCTTTGCGGTGTTCTCTCTCACAACCGGACTGGCCGAAACTCGATTCGGTCCGCAGCAACCCCAAGTCTCGGTAGGCGCGATATCCGAAGCAAATGTGCCTCAATCTCTTGACGCGTAGAACCACTCACTTCGATCACTAGCGGATCGGTGCATGGAAGAATACGCACTGAGTCACCTAAGTCATACTGAAGTTCAGCATCCTCCCATGGAGGTAACCACGAGTCGCCTGCAGCTAAGGCCTCTACAGCCGGCCTTGGGATCACCCATTTCCCATCAACCAGCAGCCGCGGACAATCCTGCCCGATAGCGAGCATCGCTGCTTCGATACCACTCTTTTGTACTGGACGTGCCTGCGGATCCATCTCAATCAACCTGGCAAGCGAGGTGAACGCAAGAACACACCCGTCTTCTACACGAACCGGTTCACCTGCGACCAGCAGCAACCTTTCAACTAAAAATGCCTGAACAAGTTCAGCTGGCGGATAGGTAGATCTCAAAGCCTTTTCGGTCATTGGCATGAGACGACCCGTGTCAGTTCGATCTGGCCTGCCCTCAAGCCGCCCCTGGAGACGCCGAAGCTTCTCAGTATCCAGCAACGTCCAGAGCCTCAGCTAGGGTAAAGGCACCGGCATACAGAGCCTTCCCGACTATCGCACCTTCGATACCACTGGGAACCAAAGACCGAAGCACACGCAGGTCCTCCAACGACGACACGCCTCCCGAAGCAATCACCGGCGCGCCACTACGCTGGGCAACCGCTGTGAGCAGTTCGACATTGGGCCCGGTGAGCATGCCGTCTCGTTCGACATCGGTAACAACATAGCGCGAACAACCTGCCATTTCGAGGCGATCGAGCACCTCCCACAAGTTGCCGCCCTCCTTAGTCCACCCTCGCGCTGCCAGAGTTTCGCCTCGCACATCTAAGCCAACAGCAACTTTGTCACCGTATTCTGCAATTGCCGTGGCGGTCCACTCTGGATTCTCTAGGGCCGCTGTTCCCAAATTGACGCGTTGTGCACCACAATCAATAGCGTTCTTCAGAGACTCCGCATCTCTAATTCCGCCTGAGAGTTCCACTTTGATGGGTACATCAGCAATGATGCTCTGCAAGAGAGGAAGATTCGATCCACGGCCAAAAGCAGCATCCAAGTCAACCAGGTGGATCCACTCGGCTCCGGCCTCAACGAAGTCACGTGCTACGTCAACGGGCGAACCATAGACAGTCTCCGTACCAGCTTCCCCTTGCGATAAGCGGACGGCTTTGCCCTCAACAACATCAATGGCGGGCAAAAGCGTGAGTTTCATTCGTTCTCCTTACCTGCGGCTGCAAGCCAGTTCTTGAGTAATTTCAGGCCTGCGTGGCCCGACTTCTCGGGGTGGAATTGGGTGGCCCAAAGCGGACCACTTTCAACGGCAGCAATGAAAGCCTGACTGTATTGTGCTTCGGCTACCAGCACCGTGTCCTCACGTGCAAGATTCAAAACTGCCGGCTGGGCTAGGCGCCCGTAAGAGTGAACAAAGTAGAAACGTTCGTCGCCTATACCTGTGAACATGCGTGACTCTGGTGCCGACTGAACATGTGACCATCCCATGTGAGGAAGCTTGTGAGCTGGCAGTTCCTCTACGATCCCTGAAAGAATGCCAAGACCACTGTGCACACCCTTTTCCGTGGATTCCTCAAAGAATATCTGCATGCCCACGCAGATTCCCAGCACTGGTTTATTTTCTGTGAGGCACATGCGAACCAGTTCTGGGCCTCCGCGACTTTTGAATCTGTCCATGACGTACCCGAAAGCTCCCACGCCCGGCACCAAGACGGCTTCAGCATGCGCAACGATGCCAGCATCATGGGTCAAAATCGCGGTTGCACCCGCCCGTTCAATCGCATGACATGCAGAATGAACATTTCCTGCACCATAGTCGAACACCGCCACCTTCATGGTCGGCGTCCTGGACGTCTGAAGAATTTCTTCCATCCGCTGCCATCATCAGGAAAATCTGATGGCGTGGCGCGTCCCAGGAGTAAATCTTCGGCAATATCGTCAAGTTGATTAATGAGGATCCCTGATTCGAGGGTCTCTTCGGGCTCGCCATCCACGTACCGTTTAGCGGTAATGTTCCCGGCAATTCCCGACTCGAAACTCTCGTCTTCCGCCAGCCACGATACGAGAGCTACTGCCCCATACGGCGTGAATGTCGATACTACCTTTGCGACGCGATCCACTGCGTCGGGAATGGGGCGCTGCCCTGTCAACAGAAGAAGTTCCTCATCAACTAGAGCATCTGCAGGATCGAGGGGTATCCATACTGCCGCCCAAGGATCCGTTTTCACAACATCAGCATCAATACCAGCCAATTTGAGTAACGCTCCCAGTGCCGCTGCATCATTAACGGGCGCTAAAACCATTCCAATGGAGGTCCTTTTAGACTCTAGCTCAGAAGTGTCTTCAAGAGGTACCTCTAAATCTGAAGACAATCCTGCAGTGAGCCGCTCAAATTCGTCATCCACATCGTCATCGCTCATAGACTCCCTTTCGTTGAGGGAACTCCCGTTACCCGTGGGTCCAAAGCTACCGCTTCACGCAAAGCCAGAGCTAACGCCTTGAACTGAGCCTCAACAATATGATGCGGGTCGCGGCCATCAAGGAGTGTCATATGGAGGCAAATCCCAGCATTAAATGAGAACGACTCAAAAACGTGCTGTGTGAGCGACCCCGTAAACTGGCCGCCGATCAGGTGATACTCCTGGCCTGCAGGTTCACCCGAACACACACAATATGGTCTGCCAGCTAGATCCACTACGGCACGTGCCAAAGCTTCGTCCAGTGGAGCAAATCCGGTACCGTAGCGGCGCAGTCCGCGCTTATCACCCAGCGCTTCTTTCAACGCCCACCCCAGCGTGATCGCAGCATCTTCCACTGTGTGATGCGCATCAATATGGATATCGCCCATAGATTCGACCTCAAGGTCGATGAGCGAGTGCCTTCCTAATGCCGTAAGCATATGGTCATAAAAAGGTACCCCTGTGGCAATCTGGGTTGCACCAGTACCATCGAGGTTAATCGTTACTTTTACTTGAGACTCGGATGTTTCCCGCGACACGGTCGCGATACGTTGACTCATGATTCCACCTCTACTAATGCTTCCCGGAAACGTTGATTTTCCTCCGGTGTACCTACCGTAACCCTCAGGGTGCTTTCTGGCCCAACAATGCGAACCAGGACGCCTCGATCAACTAGCCCCTGCCAGGTGCTGGTGCGATCCGGTAGCGGCCCAAAAAGCAAGAAGTTCGACGATGACTGCGCTACCTGGTATCCCTGCTCTCGAAGCCACTGGGCGAGCTTTTCCCGCTCGCTCCGTATGAGATCGATTTGAGCGAGTTGTTGCGGACTATAGTCAATCGCAGCAATACCAGCAGCTTGGGTAAGTAACGACAAGTGGTACGGCAAACGTACCTTTTGGACCTCGTCAATTACTTCAGGCGCAGCAGCCATGTATCCCAGACGAAGTCCGGCGGCCGCGAATGCCTTAGACATCGTCCGCGTCACCACGAGGTGTGGATAGCGGTCGAGCAATGTGAGAGCCGAAGCAATGCCCGGCTCTCGAAACTCCGAATAAGCCTCATCGATCACAACAAGGGTCGCTGCTCCACCAGGCCCAGTGCTTGTGGCGGCCTCAAGAATTTCCTTGACGTCATCTAGTTCGACTGGAATACCGGTGGGGTTATTCGGACTTGGGAGAAGCAGCACCGCAGGTCGATGGGTACGCAAGCCAGCAATAATGTCACTTACTCGTGGTGACGGGAAAAGTCCTTCACCGGGTGGAAGAAGAACCCAGCCGGTATTCGTGTCGCGGGCATACTCCTCATACATGGAGTAAGTCGGCGCGCATGCCATAGCAACTCGCCCCGGGCCTCCAAAGGCCTGCAACAGCTGCACCATCACTTCATTCGATCCATTGGCGGCCCAAAGTTGCTCGATCGGTAGCTCAACGCCCGACTCTAAACGGAGATAGCCCGCTAGTTTCTCCCGCAGCGCGACAGCATCTCTGTCTGCGTAGCGGTTCAAGCGGGTCATTGCTCCGCGAACTGCTTGAGTAACCGCGTCTACTACCTCGTCACTGGGCGCATATGGATTCTCGTTGACGTTCAATCGCACGGGAGCATCCAACTGAGGCGCTCCATAGGGTTCGACATCCGCCAGTTCTCTTCTTCGTGGGAGTCGCACCCCCCTTTGACTGGAGGCACCCTTGCGAATCAAAGCTGCCGTGCCGTGAGCAGGGAGCTGCTCCGCCTCTGACAAAGCAACCAAATCCCCAGTCACTTCTGACAATGCAGCAGCATCATAGTCAATCACCTGCACCGACCTCAAAAACTGAGTCGAGTTCAATCCACTGGCATAGCGAGCAGTCCCGCCAGTCGGAAGTACGTGATTAGAGCCCGCCATGTAGTCGCCTAGAGGCACTGGACTATAGTGCCCCACAAAAATAGCCCCAGCATTGCGGATCCGCATTGCCCGCTCCGTCGCATCGGCAGTGATAATCTCCAAGTGCTCCGGGCCGTATGCTTCTACGACAGCTTCGCCCTGAGTCAAATCATCGACAAGGACGATAGCTGATTGGGGTCCCGACAGCGCGGTGCGGATTCTATCCTCGTGAAAAGCTCCAAGTATCTGCCGCTCTAGCTCTTCTTGAACAACCTCAATAAGAGATTCACTATCAGTGATTAAAACCGAGGCCGCCGCAGGGTCATGCTCAGCCTGACTTATGAGGTCAGCTGCCACGTAATCGGCACGCGCTGTATTGTCCGCCAGAATGCCAATTTCAGTCGTTCCAGCCTCCGCGTCGATTCCACAGGTGTCTTGAACCAAGCGCTTTGCGGCGGCTACGTAGATATTTCCCGGGCCCGTAACCTTATCAACTGGCACGCATTCGTAGTCCCCGTCCGTGAATCCATAAGCCATCGCTGCGATAGCCTGGGATCCGCCAGCAGCGATCACTTCCGTTATACCCAATAGCTCACAGGCGGCCAAGATCGTTGGATGTGGTAGCCCTTTAAACTCTGCTTGTGGAGGGGTTGCGACAACGATCGAGTCGACGCCAGCGACCTGGGCCGCGACCACATTCATTACTACTGACGAGGGATATACCGCTAATCCCCCAGGAACATATAGCCCTACACGGCGCAAGGGAACCCACCGCTGAAAAACCATCCCCCCCGGTATGACTTCCGTTTCCGTTTCGCGCGGTAGCTGCGCTTCATGGGTTGCTCTCACGTGAGCAATCATTGTTCTGAGGGCATTAAGGATCTTCGGGTCTACGTCCTCAAGAGCCTGTTTCAAGGCATTCCGCGATACCCGAAGCGATTCTGGTCTCACGTGATCAAAATGCTCGCTGAAATGGTAGAGCGCAGCAGCACCCTCTTCGCGCACTCGATCCAGTATTGGAGCGACTATCTCGACGGCCTTTGCAGTATCAATCTCCGGCCTAGGGAGTATCGAAGCAAAGCCTTTTTCGGGCTGGGCATCCCTCATATGTATGACTCTCACAACTAAATGGTAGTGGGCGCAGCTTTCCTAGTTTCAAAAGGTCCGACGCCCGGACAAAAGCGACGACGATCACACCCATTAACCTTGCGTGGCGGCGATTCGTTCCCTAGACTGGTTACCGATCGCCCGGCAGTATGGGGCGCATTGCCTTGATTCCCCGAAATAAATGGGAAGATACGCCAACGTCTTCCCTTGGGCGGGGGGGACTCCGAAAATTCCCCCCGCCCACCCCTTTTCTTTTTGCTTTTTCCACAATAATGGCACAATCACCTTATGAAACCACAGAGCATTGCAGTCGAAGGCACGATTCGACTTGGCCAATTCGTTAAACTTGCAGGTTTAGTTGAAAATGGCGCCCATGCGCGCGAGCTAATTCAAGACGGTGACGTCCGGGTCAATGGTGAAGTCGAAATACGCCGTGGACGCCAGCTGGCGTCCGGTGACATCGTTACGGTCTACACACCGGCTGGAGCCGAGTCAGTCACAGTTGTTTGAGCGTCCCCGTCCCCTCCTCCCTCGCCCAGGTGCGTGTTATTTGCCTGTTATGAGAGCAGCTAAGTCACAAATTTCCAGCAGCTGCGAAAACTTAAAAGGGGAGGAATATATATGCGGCGTAAAGCAAAGAGATTCCTTGGCGTACCACCTGTTCCCAGGGATGGTCCGCCAAGGATGATGTTTTGATCTCTTCGACTAGCCCTAGCTACGCAATATCGACTGAGGTCCTAGGAGCGCTTTGAGCTCTGACACTAGTGCAGATGACGAGCTCACACGGAGATGGTCCGGTAGCTCAATGATGGTGTCCTTGCCACGCTCTTCAATTTCAACACGCACAGGCTGCGCTCCTGGGTATCCCTCAAGGATATTTTTTAAATTGTTGAGAGTATCAGGAACACAATGCATCCCTTCGAGGCGAAGCTCAACGGGCGCGTTGTTGTCCTCACGAATATCCAGTACTCGTAGTTCTTGTCCCATGACAGACAGGGTCTCTTCGTCGCGTAGCGATGCCCGTCCCGACACCTGAACGATCGAGTCTTCGGTCAAGATTCCCTGAATCTTCTCATACTGTTTCGGGAAGAAAAGAACTTCCATAGAACTGGTCATGTCTTCAATCGTGACGATAGCCCACGGCGCCCCGTTCTTTGTGAGTTTTGCCTGGACCGATGAAACCAAACCAGCAATCTTCACTTGTTTGCCATCATGACCCTCAGGATGATCTTTCAAAGAAGCAATTTGGTTCTCTTGATAGTGGCTCAGTGAACGTTCAACACCTCGAAGAGGATGGTCAGAGACGTAGAGCCCCAGCATTTCTCTCTCAAACGCTAGCTTTTGCTTACGATCCCATTCAGGAAGATCCGGAATAGTGATAGCAAATGAGCTTTCTTCTGGGGAATCTCCCATCATTCCAGCGAAAAGATCAAACTGACCGAACGCTTCATTCTTTTTCAGGTCCATCACCGCGTCGACTGCTTCATCACTGCGTGCCAAAAGAGCACGTCGGTGATTCCCTAAGGAGTCAAACGCCCCCGCCTTGATCAGTGATTGAATGGTTCTCTTGTTACAGACAACTTGCGGAACCTTATCTAAGAAATCTTGGAACGAAGTATATTCTCCCTTTTCTTTGCGCGTTGCAACAATGGCATCAACAACGTTTTGTCCCACGTTTTGGATGGAAGACAATCCAAATCTGATGTCCTTTCCTGCAGGCGAGAACTCACCCAAAGAAGAGTTCACGTCAGGGGGAAGTACCTGGATATCCATGTGGCGGCATTCCGCAAGATAGAGAGCACGTCGGTCCTTATTCGTCTTCGTAGACGTGAGCAAAGCAGCCATAAACTCTGTTGGATAGTTTGCCTTCAGATAGGCGGTCCAATAGGAAACAAGTCCGTACGCAGCAGAGTGAGACTTATTGAATGCGTAGTTCGAGAACGGAACCAAAATGGACCACAGCTCGTTGACACACCCTTCAGAGTATCCACGCTCAATCATTCCTTGCTTGAATGGAGCAAACTCTTTATCAAGGATTTCTTTCTTCTTCTTGCCCATCGCGCGGCGGAGCATGTCTGCCTGTCCCAGACTGTACCCAGCAACTTTTTGAGCTATCTGCATGACCTGCTCTTGATAGACAATCAAGCCATGGGTTGTTCCAAGAATTTCTTTCAGAGGCTCTTCAAGCTCTGGGTGAATCGGGACAACTTCTTGCCTACCGTTCTTTCGCAGCGCATAGTTTGTATGCGAATCTGCCCCCATCGGACCCGGTCGATAGAGCGCACCAACCGCGGAAATATCCTCAAAATTGTCCGGGCGCATCAACTTGAGTAGTTCGCGCATCCCCGCACCGTCAAGTTGGAATATCCCTAAGGTTTCCGCTCGAGAAAGCAACTCATAGGTAGCTTTATCATCTAAGGGCAAGTGATCTAAATCTGGCACCTCTTTGCCGTTAGTGCGGATATTCTCTAAGGTATCCGATATAACCGTGAGATTACGCAATCCCAAGAAGTCCATCTTGAGAAGTCCTAGATCTTCACAACTGGGATAGTCGAACTGGGTGATTACTGCGTTATCTTGAGTGCGTATCATCAACGGAATGATGTCCGTGAGCTTGGTTGATGACATGATGACGGCACAGGCGTGGACGCCCCACTGTCGCGTTATTCCTTCAAGTTCTTTGGCCATCTCCACTACGGGATGTAGATCCGGGGTGTCCTCATACAACTTACGGAACTCAGTAGCCTCAGAATACCGGGGATTTTCAGGATCGAAAATCCCAGAAACTGAAATGTCCTTTCCCATTACGGAAGGTGGCAAGGCTTTAGTAAGCCTCTCCCCTGTTTGGAAATCACGCCCCTGGATGCGAGCAGAGTCTTTCAGTGCCTGTTTAGTCTTGATTCGTCCGTAGGTGACAACCTGGGCGACCCTATCATCACCGTACTTTTCTTTGACATAGTCAATAACCTCATCCCGGCGCCGCTCATCGAAATCAACATCGAAGTCAGGCATTGAAACACGCTCAGGATTGAGAAAGCGCTCAAATAGCAGCCCGTGTTCCATCGGGTTGAGCTCAGTAATTCCCATTGCGTAGGCAACCATAGAGCCAGCGCCTGAACCACGGCCTGGACCTACCCTAATCCCTTGCCCTTTTGCCCAGTTAATGAAGTCAGCAACGACCAGGAAGTAACCGGGAAATCCCATATTGAGAATGACATCTTCTTCAAATTTCGCCCGATCAATGACATGGGACGGGACTCCACCCGGGAACCTCTTATCGAGCCCCCGACGCACTTCCTTAATGAACCATGACCTCTCATCTTCTCCGGGAGGAGTAGGAAACTGCGGCATAAAGTTCGCACCATCCGCTACCGTTGTGAATTTTATGTCGGAGCGTTCTGCAATGGTGAGAGTCGCGTCGGCGGCTTCAGGAAACTCGGGGAACAGAGCCCGCATGTCATCTGACGAACGAAGGTAATACCCTTCTCCTTCAAATGCGAAACGAGTACCACCCTCATGAAGCGGAGGCTCGGTGAGATTTGAACCCGAGTTGATGGCAAGAAGTGCCTCTTGAGTACGAGCGTCAGAGGCGGACACATAGTGGGAGTCATTTGTGACCACCAGCGGTGCATTCATATGCCGAGCAAGTTTGATGAGATCCGCTTTGGTGCGACGTTCAAAGTCGATCCCGTGGTCCATTAACTCGACATAAAAATTTTCTTCGCCAAAGATATCGCGCAATTCAGCCGCTTCACGCACAGATTCATCCCACTGCCCAAGACGCATGCGGGTTTGCACGGCTCCAGAGGGACAACCCGTGAAAACGACAAGTCCCTCATGGTAGCGCTCTAGTAATTCACGATCGGCACGCGGCCACTTCCCCATTTGTCCTTCAAGTGACGCCTCACTACCCAACCGAAAAAGATTATGGACCCCTTCAGTTGATATCGCCAAAAGTGTGAGGTGATTATAGGAGCCACCTGCCGGGACATCATCGGAACGTTGCCAAGGTTCCCCCCATAGCACCTTTTTTCTATCAAACCGAGATGTTCCTGGCGTCACATATGCTTCCAAGCCGATAATTGGTTTGATTCCAGCCGCGTTACAAGCCTTGTAAAATTCAAGAGCACCGAACAAGTATCCATGATCCGTAATTCCCAACGCAGGTTGTCCTAAACGGGCAGCTTCCGCAACCATTGGCTTGATTCTGGATGCACCATCCAGCATCGAATACTCGGTGTGGTTGTGCAAGTGAACGAAGGAAGAACTCATGACGCTATTGTAGGCAGCGGGTGCGACAAGTGATTTCTCGAATCATCTCGCGGTGTCGTATTCCCGCGTCAAAAAAAGGTTCACGATCCGTGAAATCATAGCCAACGCGCTGATAGAAGCCAGTTGCCTGTTCCTGAGCTTCTAGCGTGACGAGAGCTTTATCTCCCGAACATAGTCTCTCAGCTATCCAGCTATGCATCGCCTCAAGCAACGTATATCCGATTCCATTTCTTCGTTGTTCGCGTGCTACCGCAACGCGACCAACATGATATGCGCATTGCCCATCACAAAGTAGCCTGGCAACCGCAATAGCACTATCACCATCAGCCACGACAAAATGCACTGTATCGCGATAGAAGTCACGAGCATCTATTTCCAGAAGCATGGGAACCTTCTGTTCTCGCACAAACACGTCCATGCGAAGGCGTGTCGCCTCGGCACGCATACAATGCTGTTCATTCCCGCGAAAGATATGGATGGTACTCATCCTCGCAATATCTCCAGTGCATTATCGAGATCTGTGGCATATGGAGCGACCACGTGCATGGGACCTCCTGTTCGAGGGTGATCGAAACCGAGTTCGCGGGCATGCAGCCATTGCCTCTCCAGGCCCAGTTGCTCAGCTTGGACTGGATCAGCTCCATAGAAGACGTCTCCAACACAGGGGTGTCCCATCGCTGCCATGTGCACGCGAATCTGGTGAGTGCGTCCCGTCTCAAGGTGGACAGTAACCAAGGCTGCACCGGCGAAGAGTTCTTCGACGTCGTAATGCGTGATGGCCTTTTTTCCGTCGTCCCTCACCGCCATCCGCCAAGTACGCGATGGATGCCGGCCAATGGGAGCATCGATAGTCCCCCGCATTGGATCGGGATGCCCCGCAACGATTGCGTGGTAGATTTTAGTGACTTCACGCTCTCGAAAGGCTGATTTCAACCGGGAGTATGCCAGTTCTGACTTGGCAACCACCATTGCCCCACTGGTTCCAACGTCCAATCGAGAAACGATACCTTTTCGTTCCGGTGGCCCACCTGTGGCAATGGTAAAACCCGCAGCCTCGAGATTACCCAGTACTGTGGGACCATCCCACCCCGGTCCCGTATGAGCCGCAACACCCACAGGTTTATTGACGACGACGAGATCCTCGTCATCGTAAATAATCTCCATGTCTGTCACCGGAACAGGTTTGGGGGCTTCAGATTCAGGCAGTGTGACTTCTAGCCATGAGTCGGCAGTTAGCTTCGTCGACTTTTGTACGAGGCGTCCGTCAAGTTGCACCATTCCATTGTCGACGATTTGTGCGGCTGTAGTCCGTGAGAGGCCAAGTAATCGTGATAGCCCCGCGTCTACGCGTTCTCCAACGAGGCCTTCAGGAACCGGAAGAATTCTGCTTTCACTCATGTGGCTCATGATCTATTGTCGCGTCGGCAGTATCTTCGTGCACATTTGTCGAACCGGCGTGCGTTGCATTGTTGCTCACACTATCCGATTGTTTGTGTAGCTTTTCTTTCCCTTTGTCTTCTTCTTTAGGACGATCCCCTACAGCCAGCATGTATCCCGCTAAGAAAATCACACCCAGGACAACCCAAATATCTGCAACATTTCCTACAAACCAACCGTTGTAGTCCAGGAAATCAATCACATGTCCGTGACCAACACCGTGCTTCGGTAGTCCTCTGTCGATCAACTCTAGACGGTCAAGAAGGTTTCCAATGGCACCTCCAACGATAAATCCTAAAATGATACCGATCCAAAAGGATTGGACTTTGCCGGTGACAAGTAGCCATAGTACGGCGACAACTACTGCAGCTGATATTACTGTAAAGATCCATGTTGCATTCTCACCTAGAGAAAATGCTGCTCCAGAGTTGAAGATGAGGCGAAGAGAGAAGAAGTCTCCCACTAGTGGCTTCGACTCTTTCTCCACAAGGTTGGCAATAGCCCACGATTTGCTCCATTGATCCAGGAAAACCGCCAAGAACGCCACCACTAGAGACGTGAGTGCAACCCAGACAGTGCGTAACCGTCTCATTGAGTTCGCCACCATGTCCACCTTTCGTTAAACAAAACCGCCCTGGCCATTGTAACGGCCAGGACGGTCCTTAAAGAGTATTAGTCTACTTTGCCATTGCTTTGAGATCAGACAATAGTCCTTCAAGATGGCTAGAAAGCGACGTACGGTAGTCGGATTCGAAGGTGCGAAGCTCGTTGATCTTAGTCTCTAGTTGACTACGTTCTTGTTCGAGCTTGGAAAGGACCTCATCGCGCTTGTCTTCAGCTTCCTTGACAATTTCGCGTCCCTTGTCGCGTGCTTCCTCAACGATGCGTTCGCCTTCAGCCTGTCCGTCGCTGACATATTCGTCATGGAGACGTTGAGCCAGAGCAAGCATGGATGTTGCTGCCTCTGAGCCAGCAGGTGTTTGCGGTGCTGCAGGTACTGGTGCCTGAACTGGTTCTGGGACCGGGGCTGGCTCAGGTGCTGGGGCTGGCTCAGGAGTGCTCTCTTGCACTGGAGCGACTGCTGCTGTCTCAGGCACGCCTTGCTGCAACTCTGTGATGCGCCTCTGCGCAGCTTCAAGTTTCTCTTTCAGTTCGGCGTTCTCTACCTGGAGGGAATAGATAGTTGCCACAACCTCATCAAGGAACTCATCGACCTCTACCTGGTCATATCCCTCACGGAACTTCACAGACTGGAACTTTTTATTCAGCACGTCGTCGGCTGTCAGTAGCGCCATCTTTCCACCTCATGAACTATTCGAATGCTTTTGCTAGCCGAGCATGCCTAGCATGTTTTACTGGATCGTAACATCCCGCACAACAAGAACGATAGTCACAACCGCGACTCCAGTCTACTTTGGTAACAGAAATATCTCCTGTTGAGCTGATGTCGTACTTCACATTGTGCCATGTTACAACGTACTTTGCGAGAATCTAATATTGAGTTTTCCGCTTTCTAGCGCCCCAACCACATAAGTTGGAATCCTACACGTCCCAATACGGTAACAGCGACGAAGATCACTAGAAAACCTACGTCCAATGCCACGTTCCCTAGCCTTAATGGAGGAATGAATCGACGCATAAAACGCACTGGAGGGTCCGTAAGCAAGTAAATCAGGTTTGCCAGAAGTAGAATCGGCCCGCGCGGAGTCCACCGCGGAGCAAAGAACCTCACCCAGTCAAAGGCGACTCGTGCAAGAAGGATCAGGGTGTATAGCATTGAGGCCCAATAGATAATGGACCCGATCAGATAGAGAAACACCTTGTTAGCCTATCGGTTTTCTTCACATGCGTGCGCCAAGATCTCTCGAAACATGAGTGTCAGCAGGTGAAAGCAAGAAAACCCTTGTCGTGACACGTTCAATCGCGCCACGCAGACCAAACGTAAGGCCAGCAGCAAAATCAACTACTCGTCGAGCCTCAGCATCGTCCATATCAGTCAAATTCATGATGACAGGAACGTTGTCCCGGAAGGCCTCCCCCACAGCCATCACATCAGCATAGCTCTTGGGATGAATGGTCGAAATACGTTGACGCGCATCTTCTTGCGGCACGGAAGATACCGACGGAGTTGGTTCAAAACTGTAAGCCTCGGCTGTTTGCCGTGACTCAGCGAAGGGATATTCTTGCATCTCTTCTTCAGACTCCATTATTTCTTCTTCGGCCGGCACGCGCCAGCCCATTTTTTCCATTGCCCAATTGAGTCGGCCTGCCATGGTACCCTCCCTTGATACTTCGCGGAACGATCCCCACTCTAAGTCAGACGCACCCAGATTTCGCCAGCGTCGCTCGGCATGTCGGAATCGGTGTCTCGCCAGATCAATGCCGCGTTTCGTTGACCATCGGCATCGCGCCTATGAGAATGCCACCGCAAGGAGCATCGAGTGCACTGCGGATAGTCCATGATGAGTTCCGCACCCTTGGCGAGCTCATGGCGCGCGTAGCCACGTAAGTCGAGGTGAGGTACTTCACCATTGGTCTGCACATATGCTGCGGGAAAGGAATCAGCGCACTCCCAGTCAACTTGGTAACACCGTGTACAGATCGCCGGACCGATAGCTGCATATATCTGAGTGCCGACAAGTGAATGAACTACTTCCAGTGTCCGTGCAATAACGCCCTTTTCAAGTCCGACTCTCCCTGCATGCACAGCAGCCCATATTGGTAAGTCTGGGGACCATAGAAGGATCGGTAAACAGTCAGCAGTCACTACTGCAGCGGCTGGGGCAGAAGCAGAAACACCTCGCGCGTCGACAATGATTGCATCTGCCACCGGAAGTAAGTCAACAGGAGTATCGCGTTGCCACAGAAAAACCTGCGTTCCATGCTCCTGGGCCATCCACTGACATGGGCGACCAAGCACCTGTGCCAACTGACCTCTTTGGGACTGGGCAGTTTTTCTTATGTCTTTCCCAGTCCCAAAATCAGTTGATGCCCCATAGAAGCCCAGATGTGTTTGCACTGGATCTAGCGAAGGAAATCTGGAATATCAACATCACCGTCGTCGTCAAAAACCCGAGGGACCTGAAGGATGTCGATTTCCTCTACAGACTCTTCGAGTTCCGGTTTTGAAACGACAGGAACTGCACCGGTACGTGTGGGCACTTGTGGCTGAGCTCGGTGCGCGGCAGGAACTGCCTTCGGTGCTGGATTTGCTGCCGGAGTCTCATGGACTTCCTCAACAACGGTGGTAGAAACGGCATCCTCGATAACTGCACGCGGTGCTGGCTTGGCTGCGGGTGCCACCGGTTCCACATCCCGTTCTTCCGCTTTTGGTTCAAAGCCAGCGGCAATAACCGTCACGCGGAATTCGTCGGCAAGCGAATCATCCGCAACATGACCATAAATGACCAAAGCGTCTTTGTGAGCGGCTTCGGTGACCAGTTTGACGGCCTCCCCGACTTCTGCCATACCCAGATCTGAAGATCCTTGGATAAAGATGAGCACGCCGTGTGCGCCATCGATCGAGGCTTCCAATAGCGGTGAAGACACTGCGGCTTCCACCGCCCGCAATGCACGGTCTTCGCCAGTAGCCGACCCCATCCCCATGAGGGCCGTTCCAGCGCCTTCCATCACTGATTTCACATCGTTGAAGTCGACGTTAACCAAGCTGGGGGTGGTGATGAGATCAGTAATGCCCTGCACACCAGCAAGAAGAACCTGGTCTGCCGCACGGAACGCGTCAAGGACGGAGATATTACGGTCTGATATTTCTAGTAGCCGGTCGTTAGGAATGACGATGAGTGCGTCAACTTCCTTCTCTAACGCTTCTAGTCCCGCTTCAGCCTGTGAACTTCGCCGTGCACCTTCAAAGGAGAACGGACGGGTGACAACACCTACTGTAAGGGCACCCGCCTCTTTAGCAAGCTTTGCAACAATCGGAGCTCCACCGGTTCCAGTACCACCACCTTCACCTGCGGTGATAAAGACCATGTCGGCGCCTTCGAGGCTTTCAGCGATTTCTTCGACATGAGCCTCTGCAGCTTTGCGTCCAATCGCTGGATCGGCACCTGCGCCAAGGCCATGAGTTAAATCTCTTCCAATGTCGAGTTTGGTTTCGGCATCAGACATCAACAGTGCCTGGGCATCGGTATTAATTGCTATAAATTCGACACCTTTGAGGCCAACTTCAATCATTCGGTTTACGGCGTTTACGCCGCCGCCGCCGACGCCGGCGACCTTGATTACGGCCAGGTGGTTCTGCGGAGCGGACAATGCGCCTCCCGGGGTAAAGCCTCAACCTTTACTAGAAGGTTCAGGTTCTGATCTTTCTTTGCGCACTGACGGTAAACGCGCTGGCGGGTACAAACAAGGACATTGATGGGTGTGTCGCAATGAATCATCGAATTGACGGTCTTAGTGGATCGGCCACGTCATATATGGAACTAGGACGTTGCTGCACTAAGAGCTGTAAAACCTGGCTTTTCAACGCGGCATCGGACGGATCGCCCCAAATAATCTGCGAACCATTCGCGACATGTAATGTGTAAATTCCTCCGCTGAGCGATACTTCAGATACTTGGTCAGAAATATCAGTAGGAAGTGCTTCTAAAATCTCTCCGATCTGACTCACCGTGGTGGCAGCTATCTCTTGGTCAGTGGTTAACAACGGGAGTTGTTCAGGAACATCATTAACAGTCGTCACAGTCACAGCATCCGCAGCAACCAGGTCATACCCGCCCTCCACTTTTACGCCAATGACAGGGACTCGCTCAATCAGGGCGACGTGGAGTCCATCTGGCCAGGTTTTCGTAATCGTCGCTTCTGCGATATGCGGATCCTTCAAGATTTCCTCTCGCAGTGCGCCAGAAGAAACTAGGAATAGAGACGTCCCAACGTGTTTCTGCATCACAGAAGCAGTCGGGGCAACGTCGATAGTCTCTGGGGCCTCAATTTCCAGACGAGTTTCTTGTACTGCGAAAAGCGGAGAAAAAAGTGCCACCCATACAACTGCGGCTATGGCTGCAACGCTAAGAAGTACCCACATAAGGCGCCAAATCAAGAGCCGGCGACGTGCAACTTTTTTCTCTAGTAAGCGAGCTTTGATCTCTTCTGGGCTCTCCTCTACTCTCCCCAGAACCTGGGCAGGGGCAGGAGGAACGCGGCAAGCAGGAGCAGCCGTTGTAAGTGGCTTTTGAGGCGCGACAGCCTTTCTACGCCCTGGTACGGGCTGCGAAGGCCGAGGCGGACGAGGCGGCCTCACTTCACCGCCCACCGCTTCAGGACCGAATCTTGCGCTTCGGTAATATTTCCGGCCCCCACTAGTACGACAATGTCGCCGCTGCGAGACTCTGCTGCAGCACTTTCTCCGATCTCAAAGATGGACGCACCCGGCACGTATTGAGCACCAGGAAGGAGATCCGCTATGAGTTGAGAGCTAATGCCCTCTCTGGGTTGTTCTCTTGCTCCGTAAATATCAGCAAGGAAAACCTGGTCTGCTCCAGACAGTGCCTCGGCAAATCTCTTTGCAAATGTTTGAGTTCGCGAGTAAAGGTGCGGCTGGAACACGACGATAAGACGCCCACTGCCTGCGGCTGTTCGGGCCTGTTCTACAAGCGCAGCCACTTCCGTTGGATGATGTGCGTAGTCGTCGTACAGACGCCGTCCGTTGTTTTCGCCCACCAGCTCAAATCGACGGCTGGTTCCTCCAAAAACGTTAATGCCCGCAGCAGCGGTGTGCGGGTCCATCCCGAGAAGCACGCAGGCTCCCCAGGCACCACACGCATTGAGAAGATTGTGCCGCCCACTCACCGACAGCCGTACAGGCACCTTCGTATCATCAAAGGAAAAGATCCCGTGTGCTCCAGTTGGGGCCAGTTCTTCCTCACTCAGTGCTATATCACCACCTCTGCCATAGGTGTGAACATGAATGTCTCTTAGTTCGTTACGGCATCGATCCGCAAGGCGCATTGCCCCTTCATCCTCTGCGCAGCACAGCACAATTCCATCAGTGCGAATTTTGCTGGCGAACTGGAAGAAAACTTCCTCAAACTCTTCAGCATTTCCATAGTGATCCAAGTGATCAGGTTCCACATTTGTGACGAGAGCTAGCGTTGGCGAATAGTTCAAGAACGATTCATCTGACTCATCCGCTTCTGCAACAAAAATCTCTCCATTTCCGAGGTGGGCACCGGTTCCTACCCCCAAAACTGCTGATCCAATAGCAAAAGAGGGATCGATATTTCCGTGAGTCAAAATGGTCGCAATCATTGCAGACGTCGTTGTTTTGCCGTGTGCCCCAGCAACCGCAACAAACTTTTTGTCGGCGCTTACTCGTGCCAAAGCGACCGACCGATGGACTATTTCTTGGCCGCGTGCTTTGGCCACCGCAAACTCGGGGTTATCGTCGTGAATAGCCGATGAATAGACCAATACTGACCCCTCGGGGACATTGCGGACGTCGTGACCGACATGCACCGTGATTCCCAGCGCGCGAAGCCGCGTTAGAGCTGGAGAGTCGGCCCTATCTGATCCGCTCACCGCAATTCCACGAGCCACCAGTAGCTCCGCTACTGCCGACATTCCAGCGCCGCCAATCCCAACAAGGTGATATTTATCAGTCACCACACACACTTTCCACTAAATCCGCCATTTTGATGGCCGCGTTGGGAACTCCCGTTGAAGCGGCTGCCCGTCCCATGGCTAAGAGTTTTTTTGGATCAGACAAGAGTGGGAATACTCGTTCTCGAACAAAATCCGCACTAAAGTCTTTGTCGTCAACGATGAGCGCCCCTCCAGCATCAACCATATTCTTCGCATTGAGCCGTTGTTCGCCATTACCTATAGGAAGGGGGACAAAACAGGCTGGGATTCCCAATGCTGCAAGCTCGGCAACAGTGCCAGCACCGGAGCGACACACGACTACATCAGCAACCGCCAGTGCCAGTTCCATCTCCGATAGATACTCCACAGTCTTCCATGGCACATTTAGGTCATCTGCCTTATCGCGCCCGGTGAGGTGGAGCACCTGCACCCCCGCAGGAAGTTGAGCTGCGGCTTCAGCCATAACCTGGTTGAGGTGGACTGCCCCCAGAGATCCTCCGGTGATAACCAGTGTTGCCATTCGAGGATCGAGACCCAATACCGTGGCCGCCTGGTTCCTAGCTAGTAACCGCCCTGCCTCATCTAAGCGTTGGTCAACCAATGCGGCAATCTCCTTGCGCAGTGGTAACCCAACCACTCGGGTTATCCCCTGACGTGCCTCTAACTGGGTGCCGGCAAAAGTCAAGCCCACGGCAGCTGCGTGGCGTGCGCCCCACGTATTGGCGATGCCTGGCCGAGCATTTTGTTCATGAATGACATAGGGCACGTCAACCGAGCGAGCCGCACGATAGGCAGGTGCGGAGACGTAACCGCCAAATCCCACAACCGCGCGGGCGTCTCGCACACAATCCCGTGAAATTCTATTGGCCTCGCGGAGCTTTACGGGCAGTGAAAACCACGCCCGTGACGGTTTTCGCGGCAACGGCGTTTTTGGAATAACTGTAAGAGGTAATCCCGCTGCTGGGACAAGTTCAGATTCAAGTCCCTCCTTGGTTCCCAGAACGTCGACGCTGTATCCCCTTGCCAACAACTCACTAGCCGTTGCCAATAGCGGATTCACGTGCCCTGCAGTCCCCCCGCCAGCCAGGACTATTCTCTTGTTTGTCACTTTTCTCCTCGTGGTTTGCGAACGCGACGCCGCCGCTTTGGTATGCGTGGATCGCGGCCGCGCGTCTCCGGATCAAGTCGTGACCGCCACCTAATGCCAGCATCAGTCCTCGCAAAAGACAGGAGGACCCCAATGGACAATGCTGTAAAGAGATATGCCGAACCGCCGTGCGATACCAGAGGAAAAGGCACCCCAATAACTGGGGTTAGCCCGGTAACCGAACCGACGTTGATGAGGCCCTGAAAAATTAGCCAGCTAGCAATACCACCCGAGGCGATGCGTACGTAAGCAGTCTGTGAGTGTGATGCGAGGCGAAGGATTCCCCACACCAAGACCCCTAGTGCGACAAGAAGAGTCAGAGTTCCGATAAGGCCAAATTCTTCGCCGACAATCGCTAATATAAAATCAGTGTCGGCTTCTTGAAGATAGTTCCATTTTTCTCTTGATGCTCCCGGCCCCATCCCAAATAGGCCACCCGAGCCCAAAGCCCACAATCCATGGTCAGTCTGGGTAGGATTCGAAGGATCAGGTTCGGGCCTCAGGCCCGGAAGAACATCTAAAACACGAGTCATGCGAGAAGCATTGATGGTAACAAGTGCAGCGGCCCCTCCAGCCATGATGAGACCAACGATTGGAAACCATTTTGCGGGGACACCGGCAATCCACAGAGAGCCCAGAGCAATTGCAACGAAGATCATTGCGGTACCCATATCGTGGCCCAGCATAACAGCACCGATTGCAATAGCTGTGGGAAGCCCGACTGCAACCAGGACTCTCTTCCAATTGGAGACCTCTTTGCCTAGATTCGCGAGGACCATTGCTAGAAAGAGGCAGGTGGCAAGCTTAAGAAATTCTGATGGCTGAATGTACTGCCTGGTCCCGGGGATTCTTATCCAGTTGGTGTTGCCTCCCTGTTCCACGCCAAGAAAGAGCACCATTGACTGTCCAACTACAGCAACAGCAAAAATAAGAGCGGTGAGGCGAGGCCAGATACTCGCTGGCATCATCGCGGTAATACCAGCCAAGATGGCAGAAGCCATAATGATAGCGAAGGAACGAAAAAAGGCTGTGTACGGATTAACCTCATTAGCAATGTTACTGACGGCTGCAGCAGAAAATGTCATGAGCAACCCGAAACCGCCCAGCAGCAGTGCCGAAACGAGAATCATGTAATACGTTGCAGCTGGCGAATACTCTCGCTCGTTCCAGTCTCCCTCCACGCGTATTCGAGGAAGTTTATCGAGCAGACTCATGATTCCTCCTGGAAACGGCGGACCGCTTGTTCGAACACCTTCCCTCGCTGTGAGTAACTGGAGAATTGATCCCACGATGCACACGCTGGTGATAGCAAGACGGTGTCTCCTGGGCGCGCAAAATTAGCTGCTGCACGAACTACCTGCAACATCCAAAGGTCTGCGTCGCTATTACCCACAACTTCCACTATCGGCGTATCTGGGGCAAATTCTTCGACGGCGCGCCGAATGGGTGAAGGATCGAGTCCTATCGCCACCACTGCCCGCAATTGCGAACGAACGCTGTGCACGAGGGGTCCAAAGTCTTGTCCCTTCGCGTCACCCCCAGCGATCCACACCCCTGTTCCAGGTGGAAGAGCTTTAAGAGCAGCGGCAGCAGCATGGGCATTCGTTGCTTTAGAGTCATCAACATAGCGCACACCGCCCCACTGGCCAACAAGCGCCTGACGGTGAGTGGCCGGAGAATACTCAGATAACCCTGCAGATATAGCATTCTCATCAATGCCAGCATCGCGAGCAATAGCAACAGCGGCGACGATATCAGCAAGAAGTGCCGAGGGGTGACCACGTTCGGCGTAGAAAGGAACCCAATCCCACTCATTGCTATCCGTTGTAAGAGCAACGACGCGAGGACGCCCCTGGACCATGCGCGCAACTACAGGATCCGATGCAAAATAGAAAGACTTTCCGCGCACGCGATCGTATATGCGGGCCTTAGCCTCACGGTAGGATTCAACGTCACCGTGCCAATCCAAGTGGTCTGCATCAGCATTGAGACAAATGGCTGCTGCTGGCTCCATCGTGTATGTGGTTTCGAGTTGAAAACTGGAAAGTTCAACGACAAAAGCTTCGGAGTCACCTGCAATTTGCGAAGAAATAGGGAGTCCGATATTGCCAACTTCGGATACGCGGATGCCAGCAGCCCTAAAAATAGCACCGAGCAGTCCAACGGTAGTCGTTTTCCCATTGGTTCCAGTGACGCAGTACCAGGGACGTCCAGCGCGTTTAGATTTCTCCTGCAATCTCCACGCCAACTCAACCTCGCTAATAACAGGAACTCTGCGCCTCTTGAGCTCTTGCGCCAATGCAGATGTCATGGGAATGCCTGGCGAGATAACACAATATTGAGGATTCCATTGGATAATTTCCTGCGCCACCATCGCAGGATCAGGAGAATAGAACACGGGAAAGTCACTTTGTTCCACCGGAGTCGTAGAGAATCCCCGAATATCGGCATCGTTACCTAATGCCTCTACAGCACTTTTCCCAGAAGCACCTAACCCAATAATGGCAATCCGCTCATTCACGTAGCTGTAGCCACCCATTCTGCGTAAAAAAGCCCCACCCCGGTAATTGCAAAGAGCGCTGCAACTATCCAGAAACGAACAACAATTGTGACCTCATGCCACCCCTTTAGTTCAAAGTGGTGGTGCAACGGTGCCATACGGAAGACCCGTTTTCCAGTCCGTTTAAATACAACAATTTGAATAACATCCGACATAGTGACCACTACAAATAGGCCACCGATAATCACTGCAAGGAACTCAGTGTGTGACAAAATCGAGATGGCCGCAAAGGCCCCACCGAGAGCCAACGACCCGGTATCTCCCATGAATATCTGCGCGGGTGAAGCATTCCACCAAAGAAAGCCGATAAGTCCGCCAACAACAGCTGCAGAGAATACTGCAAGACCCAGTGGGTCCCTCACCTCATAACATCCAGTTATGTCAACACTGCGTATGCACGATTGACTGAACTGCCAAAAAGTAATGAAAGTGTAGCCACCAAACGCGGCTAAAGAAGCACCCGTCGCAAGCCCGTCAAGTCCATCCGTCAGATTGACGGCATTCGACCATGCTGTCACCAGAAAATTCGCCCATAGTACAAAGAGGACAATACCAATTCCCGCTCCCGCAAAAGCTAGCGTAACTCCTGTGGGGCGGAACAAAGAAATACTCATTGACGCGGGAGCTGGCCCATGTCCCCCTGGAGACCACAAGGCAAATCCCGCAAATACAGACCCGATGATGAGTTGTCCGATGATCTTTGCTAGAGGATTGAGCCCAAGGGAGCGGTGACGCGAGATTTTGATGAAGTCATCAAGAAAGCCAATCACCCCAAGCCCAAGGAACAAGCCTGCTACCAGGACACTGGAGTAATCAGGTAATTCTCGTACCGCGAGAAAGCCAACAAGCCATCCCACGAGGATAGCGAAGATAAAGACGACTCCCCCCATTGTTGGGGTACCGCGTTTTGTGTAGTGGCCTGTTGGTCCATCTTGGCGTATGAACTGTCCGTATTCTTTCTTGATGAGAAAACGGATAAAGACAGGAGTGAGAAGAATACTCAGTGCTAACGATACGCAAAAAGAAACAATTACACTGATCATTGGACATCTGCCAATAGTGAGTCGGCAACGCGCCACGCGCCTGAGCCGTTCGAGCCCTTCACAAACACGGTATCTCCTGCTCTGAGTACTTGCTCTAAGAGCTTAGTTGCTTCTGCTGCGTTACGGCACCATAACATCGTCGTTGGTGAATCTGTTATCTTCTCCACTACTCGCAGCCCTTCCCCAATAGCAATGAGAATATCCGCCCCATGCAAGACCGCATCTTTAGCGGCCTGACGATGCAATTTGTCTGATTCTTCACCCAGCTCCAGCATTTCGCCCAAAACAACGATAAGACGACCCGTGCTCAGCATTGCGGCGGAATCAAGTCCCGCGCGAAGAGAATCTGGATTGGCATTATACGAGTCATCAATAACACGTAAATCACTAACGCCAGCAAATTTTACCCCGTCACGCACTACCATTCTGTGCGGTGAAAGGGCTTTTGAAGCGGACAGTGCTTCCACCGAATCATCGACGTCTACCCCCACTGCCTCTGCGCAACGCAGAGCCGCCAGGATATTCATGACTTGGTGAGCTCCCACCAGAGGGCTCCGCACCAGCCGACCACGATATGTGAATTGAATCCCGTCTTTTCCTGCATGGATGTCAGTGGCGTCATCCTTGGAAAACCAGAGTACGTTCTCACGTTCCACCGTCGAAGCCATTGATCGCACTGCAGGATCGTCGGCATTGAGTACCGCTTTGCCTCCAGAGACAAGCCCAGCAACTAACTCAGATTTTGCTTGACGAACAGCTTCCATGGAACCAAATCCGCCCAAGTGGGCTGAACCAACCATAAGTACGCAAGCAACATCGAGAGGAGCAATGTTAGTGAGGTATTCGATGTGTCCAATCCCCGACGCACCCATTTCAAGGATGAGAAAACGTGTGGCGGAGTCGGCAGTAAGGATAGTGAGCGGGCATCCAACCTCGTTATTGAACGATAACTGAGGGAATACAGTCAGAGCTTCGGCTCCAAGAATTTGCCCCAGGAGATCTTTTGTCGTGGTCTTTCCCACAGAGCCGGTAATACCGATGACCGTAATCTCTCCATCGTTGCGCAGCGATGCTAGATGGGCTTTAGCAATATCACCTAGGGCCCTAGTCGATTCAGAAACAACAACCTGAGCGACGGCTAATGGCAGCGGCCTTTCGACAACGAGGCAGGTAGCACCTGATTCAACTGCCGCATCAGCATAGTCATGCCCATCAGCATTTTCACCTACACGTGCGATGTAAAGTGAGCCTTCACCGCATAGCCGTGAATCGGTTTGTACGCTGCCTGTGATTGCGACGTCCGGTCCATGCAGGGTGCCTCCAGTAACCGTGGCAATCCACGATGCTTTCTGTTCCATGCGCTCCTCCGAATATGCATCCGCCAATAGGTGAGAGTACCTTATGGAGTCAGTGGAAAGAGCTCAGGCTCTGTCGCCGATGCCGGGATTCCGAGATTTCTTACCGCACTCGAGGCAACTGACTTGAACAGTGGGATCGCCGAATCTGAGGATAGATACCCTCCAGCTTTCGGATTGTTGACCACGACAGAAATAGCGATTTGTGGGTTATCAGCTGGCAACACCCCAGCAGTTGTTGCCACGGTCCCTTCGCCCCCAAGAATCTCCGCGGTACCAGTCTTGAGCGCCACCCGATATCCGTCAATTGCCGCCCCCGAACCGGTTCCATATTCCTCATCAGAGACAACACCTTCCATCATCTTTAGGAGGGCATTCGCAGTCTCAGGACTGACTGCCTGGCGCGGCTGAGGTTCTTCTGTCTCGATACGCTTTCCATCAGCGTAAGTAACGCTGTCAACGATTCTAGGAGGCTGCCAAACCCCGTCATTCCCGATGGCAGCCATCATTGCTGCCTGCTGCAAGGCACTCATGGCGTATCCCTGGCCAAACATGGTGACGTAGCGATCTCTACCAACCCACTCATCACCTGACTCAGCCAACAGTCCCGGAGTCTCACCAGGCAATTCGATACCTGTCAGCTGACCAAGCCCGAAAGCTTTCATTGTTTCGAGGCGGTCACTATCTGAGACAGTCTGTCCGACCATAACCGTTCCAGTATTCGACGACTCAGTGAGTATTCCGGCGACTGTCCTCACATAGGTTTCATGGTCGTGCAAGTCCTCTATATCGCCGCCATCAGGAGTTGAGAGCACCCCTGGCACGGAGAAAGTAGAGAGCGGAGTAACTGTTCCTTTTTCCAACGCGGTTGCCATTGTGAGGATCTTCCCCACCGAGCCGGGTTCGAAAGCCCCCTGCACCGCATTGGACATCTGTGGTCCTTCGGTTGGCTTCTTCAAATCGGAGTCGGCCAGTACTAAAACTTTTGACGTTTTGACGTCTAAAACAACTGCCGACACCCAATCTGCCTGGTGTTTATCCGCAATGGCATCGACTGCCTCTTGAACCTGTGCCTGCAGGTCAAGATGGAGAGTGGTCTGAACAGTGCCACCATGTGCCGCTTCCTTTGACACTGTCTTGGCACCAGGAATCACAGCACCACCAGGACTCACCTCATAAGACTCTTCACCGGGAGTTCCTTCGAGAACATCGTAGTAGACCATTTCTAAACCGGAACTATTTTCAGGTTCTGTTCCAAAAGTGCCTAAGACGTTAGCCGCCGCATTTCCTGCAGGATAAATGCGTTCAAAAACTGGTTCCCACTCAATTCCATAAATACCCAAAGCACGAATGGCCCTATATGTATCCGAATCGACGTTTTTGGCGAGGTACTCATAGGTCCCATCTCCCACCATCTTTGCGCCAAGAACTGCCGCATCCATTTTGAGGAGAGGTGCCAACTGCTTCGCTGCTGCGGCAGGCCCCCGGCCTATGGTTTTTCCATCATCGTCTTCTTGGATGTACTCACGTATTTTTTGTTGATTTACCGCAATGTGATACGTCTGCACCGAATCAACCATCACCTGACCGTTGGCATCGAGGATCTGTCCACGAGGGGCGGGAATTTTAGTTGCAGAAGTTCGAACTTGACGTCCTTGCTCAGCCAAAGCAGGACCTCGCACAATCTGGATCATGAACAGCTGCACAGCACACACGCTCAAAAGCACCGTCATAGCAACACCTATGACTCGCGCTCGCTTCTTTGAGATATCGGCCTGGGCGGCGTTGTGGTCAGCTGTCTTCATTGCGCCGGAACTCCCCCCTCAACTGTTCCATTTTCCAGAACGATAACCCCCAACGGTGCTGCCGGCACCATCCCTATCCCCTGGGCTTTTTCTCTGAGTACCGACTGAGAGCTTTGCTCTAACAGTTTCTTTTCTAGAGTCTGTATTGCAGCTTCTTCTTCACTGAGCTGAACCGACACATCACGCATTTCATATGCAATGTGTGCCATGTTGGTGTTGGCGATCAATGGAATAACAATGGCCATCAGCAACAGCGATGCACAAAACACCAAGAATACGACTGCTGAGCGTTGCGAGTGACCGTCAACGCCTTCGACAACTCGTAGTGAAGGCCGCTGTTGAGAATTCTCGCGGCGTAATGGTGCAGACGTCGCAGTCATCGGTCCTCCCAGGGTCTCACTAATTCGACCGCACGAAGCCTCACGGACTTAGCGCGGGGATTGCGGGCAATTTCTTCTTCATCAGCCTTCTCAGCTCCGCGAGTCAGTGCTTTCAACCGTCGAGCATCCTCTTGGGGAATAACTGGCAAACCAGCCGGAGCCGTATCGGTGAGGCCTCTTGAGAAAACACGTTTGACCGCTTTATCCTCTAGTGAGTGATATGACTCAACGGCCATACGTCCGCCGATTCGCAGCGATCTCAGTGCCTTAGGGAGAGTACGTTCAAGTATTCCTAACTCGTCGTTGACAGCTATCCTCAACGCCTGAAATGTCCTCTTTGCAGGATTTCCACCACGCCTACGAGCTGGTGCAGGAATTGTCTCATCAATCAACTGCGCCAATTGCCCGGTAGTGCTCCACGGACGTCGCTGGCGCTGGTCAACAATGCGCCGCGCTATTTTTGAGGCGAACTTTTCTTCTCCATAGTCGCGAAGTATCCGTGTAAGGGTTCCGTGATCGGCAGTATTGAGAAGCTCGGCAGCGCTTTGCCCCTCATTTCTATTCATTCGCATATCGAGTGGCCCATCCTGCGCATATGCGAATCCGCGATCAGCCTGATCAAGCTGCAGAGATGAAACGCCCAGATCCATGAGAACTGCTGAGACTGGCTGTTGAATCTCATCAATCTGATCAAACGTCGCCTCGAACGGAGTGAAACGGTCGCCAAATCGCACCAAGCGCTCCGTTGCCAACTGTAGAGCTTGCGGGTCACGGTCAATGCCTATAGCGATCGCATGAGGACACTGCGTCAGAACTGCTTCTGTATGTCCACCGAGCCCTAAAGTCGCATCGACAAACAAAGAACCTGGCTCACGCAGAGCTGGCTCGAGGAGGGCCACACAGCGGTCCCGAAGAACAGGTATGTGCATGCGAGCTGCCTGCCCCATGTACTACCTCCTTCGTTCCTTTTGCTCTTCACCACTGCTTCCTCGCCGCTTCTCTGACATCGGGGAAGAGAGTCAGAGTGCGGCGAAGAGCAGCAACGAAGAGTCAGAACATTCCTGGAATAATTTCCTCTGCGGTTTCAGCGAATTCGCTCTCTTGGCGGTCCAGATAGTCTTGCCATGCTTTCGCATCCCAGATTTCTGCTCTGTTTCCAACGCCTATGACGCTCAGTTCCTTGTCTAAACCCGCGTACTCACGCAAGGCAGCAGGGATGATCACTCGTCCTTGCTTGTCCGGCACCTCATCGGTAGCTCCTGAAAGCATCACCCTGATGTAGTCCCGCGCTTGCTTGGAAGTGATGGGGGCTTGTGAAAGCTCCTGATACATCTGTTGGAACTGGGCAGCTGGAAACACGTAAAGACAGCGTTCTTGACCGCGAGTGATCACCAAGCCATTGGCAAGCTGATCTCGAAATTTGGCAGGCAAAATCAAACGTCCTTTGTCGTCCAGCTTTGGCTGGTGCGTACCTAGGAACATGCCTACCTCCTCCCAGTGCCTACACTCTACTCCACATTCCTCCACTTTGACCCACTGAATACTCCATTATCGTAAATAATCACTCTAATGGCACAACAAATAGCACTTTTACCTGCGAAAATACTGGTGGAGGAGTTTCGCCGATCACTTATGTGTCGTGGCGTCGGAATGTCTGGCGCCATTTACTCATTCCCACGTACGGGGTCATAAAACCGTAAACGGGGCTGTATACCGCCCCGGCACGTGTCACAACGCCCAGGATGCTGCACTGAGACAATCGTGGGCAGCGGTAAGAAGAAAACGGCGCCGAAAAATCCAGAATGAGGGAGAAGTGTTCATGCATACAGGCACCATTGCCGTAGCATCGAAAGAGCCGCGCGAAAAATTAGATAGGTCTAGTGAGATGCAAGAATGCCCAAACTGGCTATATGCTCAACTAGTTGCGGTCGCGATTTTCCCAGCGATCACGCTGGCGATCCATGAAACTACTGGAATCCGAGCCTGATCTAGGCTGTTTGCGAGGAGCCGTATCCCGATCTCCCTTAAGTGCCCAGAGAACCCCGCCAACCATCAATACAAAACCGATTGTTCCCAGTGTGATTGACAACCACAGTATCTGTGCTGATACTCCACCAACAACGACAGCCAAGCCAACTACGGCCACGATAGATCCTAGAGCTATCCGCCTTGGCGAAAGCCTAGTGGGTTCAGAATCGTTCACCGGCAGAGAAGAAGTCAGAGTATGGGCAAGCTGCGGGTCTTCCTCTTTGAGCCCGCGTTCCATTTGGGCCAAAACTTCCTTTTCATAATCTGAAAGAGCCATTGTCCCCTCCTCTCCAACTGCATGTACTCTAAGTCTAGCAAGAATGAAGGCAGAACCTCCTATCGAGCCGACGACTCCCAGGGCTTTCCCAGGGATGACGCAGGTTGGGCAGCCGAGATGCCAAATTTTTCTTGAACTCGATCCATCGCGGTTTCTACTTCTCGCGGACGAGTATCTTCTTCCAAAGGAACCGGCACCCCTGATGTCAGTGACACCAAACTACTAACGCCCACTCCTGCCAACCGTACACCACCGGCTGGAAGAGCTTCGCGATCAAAAAGCTGCAACACGGCATCTGAAATTTCTCGCCCCACATCTGTTGGAGCAAATAATGTCAACGACCTGGTGATTGTCCGAAAAGAAGCATCGCGGAGCTTGAGGTGTACCGTCCATGCCCTCAACTGACTTGAGCGCAAACGCCGAGCGCATTGATACGCGGCCTGATTTAGGTAAGCGCTCACCTGTACCCTTGACAACAGGTTGCGAGAAAAGGTCTCCTCAGTCGAAATCGACTTTTCGGATTCTCGCTGTCCTACGCGGCTAGTGTCTTCACCCCGCGCACGGCGTTGCAGAGAATATGCTGAGGTTGGCCCAACGATGCGCTCCAGATCCTTGAAATCCCACTGCGCTAGATCACCAAGCGTGTCTATGCCCCGCGCAGTCAATGCCTCACCAGATTTTCGACCTATTCCTGGTAATGCTCCAATCGGCAGCCCCGCCAAAAATTGCTCTGTCGCATCGGCGGGAATCAAAAGCACTCCATTCGGCTTGGCGTGTGCCGACGCAATTTTTGCCACCGTCTTATTTGCAGCAATACCCACAGAAGCGGGCAATCCTAACTGGGTTCTGATTTTTTCTCGCAGATCAACAGCAATCTGCATGGGCGAACCAAATTGCCTTTTAGCTCCAGATACATCCAAATATGCTTCATCAATGCTGGCGGCTTCCATACGAGGCGTGTAGCGACCTAGAAGTTCCATCACACGATGTGAATACGTCGCATAGTCCTGGCGTCGACCTGGAAGTACTGTCGCATTTGGGGCAAGCGCACGCGCACGGGACATCGGCATCCCAGCGCGAACCCCCAGCGCACGAACATCATAGGTGCACGAGGTGACGACACCCCGGTTTCCAAGGCCACCCACGATGAGAGGTACTCCGCGAAGCCTTGGATCAAGAGCAACTTCGACCGAGGCGAAGAAACTGTCCATGTCAACGTGAAGTATGGGCGAAGCTGAATCATCACTTCCCCAGTCTTTCGCTATGCCCGAAGCTCGCGGCGCATTTGACATGTATGTACTCTAACAGCCCCTACAATGATTCCAATGATAGAAGTTATTGAAGACGATTCTGTCGTCTCTTTGTTGGTTGATGGTGCCGAGCAAAGCCGCGTAGATCGAAAGAACCCCGGCTATCTCGAATTTGAGTATATGCAACATATGGATGCGGTTCTTCGAACCCTCTGGCCAGAACCACGTCCCATTCGAGCTGCCCATATTGGCGGAGGACTCTGCGCGCTACCGTGGGCATGGGAAAATCTTCGTCCTACCTCACGACAGGTCGTGTTCGAGGTGGATTCCCACATAGCTGATTTGGCTCGGTTACACCTGCCACTGCCTCGGAAGCCGATACTCAGGATCCGCGTGGCAGATGGCAGGCAGTCGCTGGAGGGGTCGCGGGCGCATCTGGACGTTATTGTGCGCGATGCATTCAAAGGACGTAACGTCCCACTTCATTTATCGACTCTCGAATGGAACCACCTGGCCCAGTCCCATTTGAATGGACTTTACTTGGCGAACACCGCCCACGGGAAGGGTACTGATGCCAGGCCCGATATTGCGACCACTTCCCATGTATTCGCCGAAACAGCTATCATCGGCGATTCTAAGGTCTTGAAAAGTGCCCGCTGGGGAAATCTTGTGGTAGCAGCGACATCAACTCCCGGCTTGATCGACTGGGAGGAACTTGACCGCAAACTACGAAGGCTTCCTCTTCCCGCTCGATTAGTGCGCCCTGATGAAATATCTCGTTGGCTAGGTGGCGCTAGTCCGCTTCGGGATCCACTTCCCACGGCTTAGGGGCACGATGTCGAGGCTGTGCACCTTCGTCATCGTCTGTGTCAGCTGGAACAGTCCCTTCGGCTCCCTGCGCTTGGTGCCGAAGATAGCGTTCAATTGCTTCACCCATTGCCTCTGCAACGTCACTATCAAGCTCGCTATCGTGAGCCTCTTCAGCCGACTCAATAAAAGGAGCATCGCCCCGAATCATTGCATCATAATGCTCTTCTAGAGAACGTACGATGCGTCCGACCTCTGGATTGCCTTCCACAACGCGCTCCACTTCGTCTGCGCTGGCATCGGCGCCACGTTCCAAGTCTCCAATAGGAAGTGACAAGTCAGTCATCTCTGCAAGTTTCGACAGCAGCGCCGACCCTCCACGAGGGAATGTTGACTCTGCCATGTAATACGGTACCGCCGCCACCAGACTGAGACCATGCAGATTCTGTTGCGACAAACGGTGGTGAAGGAACGAGCTCAAGGGTGCCGGGAACCGTAGCACTCCCCCCATTTGTGGCTGCTCTGGAACTAAATCTCCATCGGTACTTTGCACGTGAACTGCAATTGGCCGCGTATGAGGGACTGCCGCAGGTATCCCATGGAAAGAAACCAGAATCTCAACTCCGGCGTTATGGGCTAATTCGGCAACGTCTGCAGCAAATGATTCCCACCGCGCGTCTGGCTCGGGCCCATGTAAAACAAGTATCGGCGTTCCTGCATCATCGTGGACTAAGTCGAGCGCAATTTCTGGAACCGTAACATCGGACGTCACCCAGTCTTCGACAGTCATCACTGGGCGATGCGAACGATAGTCAATCAATTTATCGGTATCGAACGTGGCAACACGCTTGGGAGATAGGGTGCGCAAAAGCTGTACGGTCGCCAGAGTTCCTGCAGAACCTGCATCCATGGCACCCTCAAAATGAGTGACCATGATGGGTGCCTTCGCACCGGCCCCTGGACCGTCTTTATAGAGCTTTTCTTCCATATCCTCCTCCAACTCCCTCAAATTTACCGGTAATGGTTCCTGAATGCGAGATAGCAGGGCCACATTGCGCTACCAGGGGAACCACAACAACAGTTGGCCAAAAGCAGCAAAGGGAGGATAATTGAGAATCCGCCAAAATCATTTCAGGGGGTCACGTGCCGAACACCGAAGTGGGAGAAATCGCTCACGAGCAGGAGTTTGTTGATAGAGCCTACGAGGTCTTAGACCGTCAACGTGCTCAGTTCCGTGCCACGCAACGGCAGGCCGAAGCCCAAGGAGCTTGGGGTACGCCACAAGCGCGCACAGAACGTGACGTCACGGCCGCCCATTATGGAGATCGCGCGGCTCGACTTGAGCGTATTGAAGATCGGCTGGTTTTTGGTCGCTTGGATAATGACGACCAATCAACAATGTATGTTGGTCGCGCGGGACTCAAATCACCTGACGGGACTCGCTTATTGACCGACTGGCGTGCCCCGGCAGCAACCCCTTTCTATCAGGCAACGGGCCTTGATCCCCAAGGGGTTGCGCGTAGAAGGCACATCTCCACTCGAATGCGGACGGTGGTGGGGGTCGAAGATGAGCTACTTAACTCCGAAAAGGCGACTCATCTCCAGTTTCAAGGTGAAGGCGCACTCATGGCAGCAGTCGGAGCGGCACGCGACGGCCATATGGGCGATATTGTCGCGACCATCCAAGCTGAGCAAGACCGTGTCATCAGAGCTGACACTAAGGGGGTGTTGGTTGTCCAAGGCGGACCCGGAACTGGTAAGACTGCTGTAGCGCTCCACAGGGCGGCATACTTGCTCTACAACCAGCGAGAACGTCTTGAGCGTTCTGGCGTGTTGATAGTGGGGCCTACCCGGGCGTTCTTGCGCTACATAGAACGGGTACTCCCCTCCTTGGGTGAGACTGGCGTTGTCTCATTGACTATGGGTGACCTCCTTCCTGGATTTTCAGCTCATGAGATCGATCCTCCGGCAGTAGCCCAAGCAAAAGGAAATCTCGCGTGGATTGATACCCTCAAGAATGCTGTACGGGACTTGCAGCGGCTCCCGAATGAAGATGTTGTTCTCCATCTTCATGGCCGCAAGGCAACGCTAACTATCGATATGGTGCGCGCGGCAAGAACGAGGGCGAGGCGCACAGGCAAAGCCCACAATGAGGCGCGCGACAGTTTTGCTTTAGAGCTGATCGATGGGCTGGCTACTCAACTGGCCAGCGGAGAAACTGATGCCGATACGTTGGCCTGGTGGCGCGATATTGTGCGCGAGTCGAAGGATGCACGCCGAGAAATCAATCTTTGCTGGATGCCCACGACACCCACGACTCTCCTGTCACGTCTTTATGCACGCCCCGACTACCTTACGCGGGTCAATAGGGGACTTAGCACGGAGCAGATCGACCTTTGCCGCCGGGCACCCGGAGAGCCATGGGCAATCGCGGACGTGCCATTACTGGATGAGTTGGATGAACTTCTAGGCTATTCCTCCACGCTTACACGGAAGTCGGCTCCTCATCTAGCCGCTGAGCATTCCCACAATGAAGAAATCGAACGAGCACAGGCAGCCATTAGCGGACAAGACCTTGGCGGTGGTTTAGTCGATGCGGAGACATTGGCACGTTTAGCGCGCGGCGAAGAAGAGTGGAAGCCACTTTCTGAGAGAGCGCGGGAGGACCGCGCGTGGGCTTACGGGCATGTTGTTGTGGACGAGGCACAGGAGCTCACTCCCATGATGTGGCATTCTCTACTACGCCGTTGTCCTTCGCGCTCCTTCACAGTTGTCGGCGATCTTGACCAGGCCCGCGGGAATCGCCCATCGTCATGGTATGAGACTCTTGGCCCCGCTGGTCCCGGCTTGACTGAAGAATGCGTATTGACTATTTCCTATCGAACTCCCCGCACCTTGACCGACTTGGCTCAAAATGTGCAGGAAGCATTGGGCTATCCCGCGCATTTTCCCGTGGTTGCAGCTCGTGACCTGCCCGATGCGCTGGCTATGACACAAACGAATGACCTCGAGGCCGAAACACAGAGGGTTCTCGAAATCGAGTGCGAGCTACTCGACGAAAGCGTCGGCGAAGGTCTAGGGCAAGTTGCGATCATCCTCAGCGAAGAACGCGCACGCACGTGGGGACTTCAGCCAGAGGTGAAAGCGCAGCGGGTGAGTATCCTCACGCCTCTCCAAGCTAAAGGCCTTGAGTTTGACGTCACTATTCTTGTCGAGCCTAGTGAGATTTTGACTGGTGGGCCTGGAGATTTGTTTGTAGCAATGACCCGTTCTACCAGACGATTGCATGCGGTGCATGCCCAGGAGCTCCCCGCAGGCTGGACCGGTCAGGTGGCGGACAACTGAGACCCGTTCGCAGCTTCCTGGCACGATAAGTACCGTGACTAAAGCACTGCTCCTTGAAGATCCGCATGAATACGCCGACGAGCCACTAGTTGACCGTGGAGTTGAGGTAACCCGAATTTCTGGAAGCCTTGACGAAGATGAACTGATCGAGGCATTGAAGGGAGTGAAGATTCTTGGTATCCGCTCAAAGACCCAGGTTAGTGAACGCGTTATCAAGAACTCACCGAAGCTGCGCATTATAGGTGCCTATTGCATCGGCACGAATCAGATTGACCTAGAAGCTGCCCGGCACAGTGGCATATCGGTATTCAACGCGCCATATGCAAATACTCGCTCCGTCGTAGAACTTGCGATTGCCGAAATCATTTCTTTGGCGCGTATGCTCACCGTGCGCACAGAAAGCCTTCACAAAGGCATTTGGGACAAGTCCGCAGCACATTCTCACGAAATCCGTGGTCGCACTCTTGGAATCATCGGCTATGGTTCAATCGGCACTCAGCTTTCCGTATTGGCCGAGGCGATGGGGATGAAAGTAATTTTCTACGACATCGCTGAAAAACTTGCTTTGGGCAATGCTGAGCGCAAGGCCACTATGGAAGAAGTTCTCCGTGAAGCTCATGTGATTTCCATCCATGTGGATGGAGCCAAAGAAAATACCAATCTTTTTGGAGATCGTGAATTCTCGATGATGCGACCGGGGGCACGGTTCATTAACCTTTCCCGTGGCTTCATTGTTGATATTGAGGCGCTGAAGAAGCATTTGGAGTCCGGGCATCTGCGAGGAGCGGCGGTCGATGTGTTTCCCACGGAACCTAAGTCCAATGGTGACCCTTTTGACTCCCCACTCTTAGGCATTCCCAACGTCATCCTGACTCCTCATATCGGGGGTTCGACCGTGGAAGCCCAAGAGGCTATCGGGCGTTTTGTCTCCGGCAAGTTAGTCGACTACCTGCGCTATGGAATTACTGACATGAGTGTGAATCTCCCCAACCTGGCACCACCGCCGCCCGCTAGTTCCAAGAAGCGCTTATGCGTGATTCACCAAAATGTCCCCGGCGTAATGGCTGAGCTGAACTCTGTTTTTGCTGAACACGGCGTGAACGTCGATGGGCAAATGCTGGCCACTGAAGGAGAGTTAGGTTACGCTGTCACCGACCTAGCTCAGGAGTTACCTCAAGAGACCATCGACCATATTCGTGCAATGTCGGCGACAATTAGGCTACGCTGTCTCACGCTATAGCGAAGGAGCATCGTGAATCTGACGGATCAACTTAGGGAGAGCTACGCCCCCGGCGTCCCGTATACCGTTGATGTACCTGACAAGCGAATACACGATCTTCTATTTGATTCGGCGAGCAGGTACCCACGCAGGGTTGCTCTAGATTTCCTCTCACGTCAAACTTCTTACCGTGAGCTCGTTGCCGAAGTACGCCAGGCGGCAACTGTTCTCCATCAGGCTGGTGTGCGGCCGGGTGATCGCGTCGCCTTAGTTATGCCTAACTGTCCGCAGCATGTGGTAGCTATCTTCGCAACGTCTTTGCTTGGCGCCATCGTCGTCGAACATAATCCTCTGGCCCCGGAGAAAGAACTTGAGGAAGAGTTTTCTAGGCATGGCGCCAAAATAGTCATCGCATGGGAAAATTCTGTCGAAAGTCTTTCTTTCCTACCCGCTCACACGACAATTTTTGGTGTCAATCTTGCACAGGCGCTGCCTTCTCTTTCCCGCGCGCTCATTCATCTTCCTATTCCCTCAGTACGTCAAAAGAAACGTATGTTAGGTGCCAAGACTCCTGGTCGAGTAAGAAACTGGGATAAATTGGTGCGAGGTGCGGGCGAGTGGGAAGGAAGCAGCCCCGGCACTAGCACAGATACCGCCTTGCTGATACATACAGGGGGCACTACAGGCGTCCCCAAAGCGGTCATGCTTTCACACAGAAACTTGGTCGCAAATGCTGCCCAGGACGCTGCGTGGGTTCCGACGCTGCATGAAGGCTTTGAGGTTTTTACGGCTGTCTTGCCGTTCTTTCATGCCTTCGGATTCGGAGTATCGCTCCTTGCTGGCATCCGCCTGGGGGCGACAATCGCTGTTTTCCCCAAATTTGATCCCGCTCAGATTCTTCTGAGCCAACGGCGTCTCCCGGCCACATTCTTCGTTGGGGTCCCGCCCATCTACGATCGGCTCTTGACAGCAGCTGAAGAGCTTGATGTTGATCTTTCTTCGATTCGGTTCGCTATCGCGGGTGCTATGCCCATGGATCCCGAGTTAGCGGCTCGGTGGGAAGCGGCGACCGGTGGGTACATGATCGAGGGCTACGGCATGTCTGAAGCCGCCCCGATTATTCTCGGCTCTCCGGTATCACATCTGCGGCGCCCCTCTACGTTGGGGCTTCCATTCCCATCCACCGAAATACGCATCGTGGATCCAGAAGATATTTCGCGTGACATCCCCGACGGAGAAGTCGGTGAACTCTTGGTCCGTGGGCCTCAAGTATTCCAAGGATATTGGAATAACCCGGAAGAAACAGAGCTGGTACTAGTCGATGGGTGGCTGCGCACCGGAGATTTGGTCCGTCTGGTAGATGACTTCGTCGTTATGGCTGATCGCCGCAAAGAACTCATCATCTCTGGTGGCTTCAACATCTATCCATCACAGGTTGAAGAAGCCGTTCGGTCTATGCCAGGTGTTGAAGATGTTGCCGTCGTGGGGATGCCAGGAGGTTCGTCGGGAGAAGAGGTTGTAGCTGCCTTGGTTCTGGAGGCAGGATCATCACTTACCTTGGCAGACGTGAGAGATTGGGCAGAAAAGTCACTGGCTCACTATGCCTTGCCACGTCACATCGTGATCGTCAAGGAGCTGCCACGTTCTCAGATCGGTAAGGTACTACGCAAAAAGGTCCGTGAGCAACTTACGAGTCTTGGTACTGCGGCAAGAGAAGGATTTGAAGCCGCAGCAAAGGAATTTGTCGATCGACTCTCACCGACCGACAAAGACACTGAAAATGATGAGTCTCCACATCCCAACTAGATTTTAAGCTCTAGCTTCAGATGATTCTTCCCTCAGACTCTTGATGGCATCTTCAAAGTCGTCAAGAGATTGGAATGACGAGTAGACAGAGGCAAAACGCAAGTATGCAATTTCATCAAGATTGCGCAAAAAAGGCAGGATGGCTTTGCCAACTTCGTCAGCTGAAACAGTAGATTGCCCTGCAGAACGAAGTCTTTCTTCCACCTGCTGAGCTAAAAGAGCCAGGTCATGGTCTGAGACTGGACGCCCCTGGCAGGCTTTCTTAACGCCAGCCGCAATTTTATCTCTAGAGAAAGGCTCAACGACTCCCGAACGTTTTTCAACGGCAAAACTAGACGTTTCAATAGTAGTGAACCGACGCTTGCAGTTTGTGCACTCACGACGCCGCCTAATAGACGCGCCGTCATCGGCGACGCGCGTATCAACCACTCGTGTATCATCACAGGAACAAAATAGACAGTGCACAGGGCCTCCCAGTTCTTCTACTACAGAACCGTATGGCCACATGTGCCACTTTCGCAACACGATCACTCAACTGGCAGAATTATTTGCTGTCCCGCTACTAGACCATCACCCTCTAATCCGTTGAGAGCTTTAATGTCCTCTATTACATCCAGAATCGGACGCTCAGCTCCGATCGAAGCAGCCAGGCCCCAAAGAGTATCCCCGGTATCAACAGAATGCTGCACTGCCTGACCTGAATAGGTCCCAGGTTGGAGAACCATGCCCACACCTGCACCAAGCGCAACAACTAAGAACAACGCAAAACAATAGGCAATGCACTGGACCAGAATTTTCTTGGCTGTACCGTGCATAGCATCTGTTTGCCTGCGAGCACGGACGGATGGGTGGCGAAGACGAGCCCGCTCCATCTCTATTACGGAAGGTGCCGTTCTAATATGACGCACCGTAGCCTCTACACCGGCCTTAGGCGCACTCTCAACACGCGCCGGTAAATCCGGAACTACCCACAGTTGGGGACGTTGTGCGCCGTCCTGAGGACTCAATGCTGCTGCACTCATCGTGTTTCTCCTGCCGCCTCGAACACATGTTCGTCGAACACTTGTACGATACCTAATTTTTGAGCGAATGTCGAGACTTGCTCGAACATATGTTTCACTTTTTGAGATTTTCGCCTATTCTCAATGAAGGAGGTATCCGATGAAAGACAGACCATTATCCGCGCGGCAAGCACAGATTCTTGATGTTGTCCGCGAAAGCATTGCAAATACCGGATACCCGCCGTCAGTGAGGGAAATAGGTAAAAAAGTGGGGCTGGCTTCCCCTTCAACGGTGAAGCACCATCTGGATGCCCTTGAGAAGCTGGGGCTTCTGCAGCGCTCACCAGGACTGCCTCGCGCCCTTGATCTACGACTATCTGACTCACAAGAAGAATCGTCCCCCACCCCTCCGACAAGTAAAGTGGTCGAAATTCCTGCAGTAGTTTCCGAAGGCGACACCTCAGTGGCACCTCTTGTGGGTCGAATCGCAGCTGGTTCTCCCATCACTGCAGAACAGAGCGTCGAAGACTATTTCTCGCTACCCACACGACTTACCGGCCGCGGCGAACTCTTCGTCCTTGAAGTTCACGGAGACTCCATGATTGACGGGGCAATTTGTGACGGAGATTACGTAGTAGTCCGCGCACAAGCACAAGCGAATAACGGTGAAATCGTTGCTGCCATGTTGGATGGCGAAGCTACCGTCAAAGTTCTTTCAGAGCGAGATGGACACCGCTGGCTACTCCCCATGAACGAAAATTACGCTCCGATTTTTGGAGACGAAGCAACGATCCTGGGTAAAGTCGTCACATTGGTGAGAGCGCTCTAAGCTACAGCACAATGACCAGGTCATGGCTTCAGGACATGCTTGTTGATTGAAGCCATGACGCGTCGCAGCAGTATGACTAATACCCGAAAGACCTGGCTACTTCCCGTAGCTTTTCGGCAGACTGTTGTAGGCCCTGACGTTCATCATCAGTGACGGGCGGAACCAAAACTCGTCCGGCCCCCGAGCGCCCCACAATGGTCGGGGCTGCCATACACACATCACTGATGCCGTGCCAGTCGTTGAGGAGTGTGGAAATGGTGAGTACGCGGGCCTCATCACGGAGAACTGCCCCGGCGATCCGGGAGGCAGCCAGACCTATTGCGTAGTTTGTTGCTCCCTTACCGTCGATAATCGTATAGGCGGAGTTGACAACCTCATGAGCTATTTCATCACGTAGGTCCCTACCAAAAACACGGCCTGAGAGCGTTGTCCCCCATTGAGTAAGAGGAACGTTGCCGATTTCCGCACTCGACCACAGCGGCACTTCAGAGTCTCCGTGCTCTCCAGCCACATATGCGTGGATATTCTGCGTGGCAACACCAGTCTCTTGCGAGACCAAATATCGCAAACGAGACGTATCTAGCACAGTTCCCGAACCAAAAACTTGCGATGCTGGTAAACCAGAAATCTTCTGAGCGACATACGTGACAATATCGACAGGATTGGTAACAAACATGTATACCGCATCTGGTGCCACCTCTTGAAGAGCCGGTACGACCTTCTCCATAAGTTTCACCGTAGACTCGGCAAGCTCAAGACGTGACTGACCGGGACTCTGTTTAGCGCCAGCCGTCACAATCACCAAATCTGAAGCGCGTACTACCTCGATGTCATCCGACCCCACCACTGATCCGCATGGCGTGAATTGAATACCGTGGGCTATATCCAATGCTTCAGCTCGAACTTTTTCGGCATTGATGTCGTACAGGGCAATGTCTCTGGCATCCCCACGAATAGCGGCGGCGTAGGCTACTGCGGTTCCCACGGCCCCAGCGCCAATAACGGCGATTTTTGAGGGCCGTCCAAACGAGGTTGGATAAAGACTGGTTGCTTGGCTTGGCATAGAAGTCCTTCCTGTTAGTTTCCAGTGTCCCATTATTTCCCCCTACTTTGCTAGGCCAGACGTCTCAACGCCGCCTTGACAGTGTCGCTATGAGTGCTTGTCCAGTAGGGCAACAACGAGTTACGCAGATATTGACCATACCGGCGCGTATGGATACGAGAGTCAAGAATCGCCACCACTCCACGGTCATCCATTCCTCGCAGCAACCTGCCAGCCCCCTGAGCCAGCGCGAGAGCTGCCGGTGCTAAAGACACTTCGTGGAAAGAACTCCGCCCAGCGCGTTCTGCTGCTCTTTGCTGCGCGGCGACGATAGGGTCATCGGGCCGCGGGAACGGGATTCGGTCTAGTACTACCAGTCGGCAAGAGTCACCTGGAACATCCACCCCCTGCCACAACGACATTGTTCCAATAAGGCAGGAATCGCGATCTAGGCGAAATTCTTCCACGAGTGCGGGTACATTATCGTCGCGTTGAAAAAGGACGGTAAGCTCGGTTTTCTCTCTAAGGAACTCCGTTGCCGCCTCCGCCGCCCGCCATGACGAGAACAGTCCCAGCATTCCCCCGCCAGATGCCTCCACCAAGGCCAATAGTTCAGCAAGCGCCTGGTCATCTGGCCAATCTCTTCCCGGGTCTGCTAGGTGTGCGGCCACATAGAGAATGCCTTGTTTTCCCGGGTCGAAGGGAGTACCTACATCAAGGTAGTCACACTCTCCTCGTCCAATGCCACTGGCCCATTTGATCTGTTCAAAGTTTCCCCCCACACTCAAAGTCGCGGAGGTGAGTACGGTAGTGTGCCGCGAAAACAATGTGCTGTAGAGCTGGGGAGAAACTGCGAGAGGGGCAATATTTACGTAGCGTTCATCGTTGCGGCTCTTACCTATCCACAAAATCATCTGTTCTGGTTCGCGGCTCCAGGCGTCCATTACCTCGTCGATGCTTTCAAGACCTGCGCGTACTCGAGCCACGGTGATTTCTTCAGTGGCACCTTTCGCACCCTTGATACGGGAACGCAGGGATCGGGACGCGTCATCTACGGCCATCATCGCAGAGCTCAGTTCTTCTGTGCGGATTACCAACAGACCCTCAGCACAGTCGTCCAGGGCCGCCTCAAGGCGGTGTGAGGCATCTTCAAGCTCTCCTGCACCACTGCGTGAGAGACTGCGGGCAACGCGGGCCAGGCGCCTTATCTGGCTGGGCCACAGCTGCGCTGTGCCCTGTGTGCGAACGCGAGATGCCAAGTCATGCGCCTCGTCTATGACGACCGCATCAAAATCTGGAAAGATTTCTGGGTTGCCACCGACCATAACCGCTAAGAGCGCGTGATTAGTGACAATAACGTCAGCATCGAAAGCTTTTTCTTTTGCGGCAGCTGGAAAGCATTCATCAAGAAAGGGGCATGCGCGCCCGATGCATTCACGACGCGACACAGAGACTTGTCTCCACGAGGCAGGACTTACTTTGAAGGGGACATCGTCTTTATCTCCGCTCTCGCACTCCAAGCCCCATTCTCGCAAAGCTGCCACTTCTTCGGCCCCAGTGGCACCGGAATAAGCATCATCCCACAGCAAAGCGTCATCGCCTTGGTTCAAACGCAGCCGGCACAGGTAGTTACTCCACCCCTTGAGTACCTGAACATTGACGGCTTTGCCCGTCACTTCTTCCACCGCTTCTGCTACGGCCGGAGCGTCCCTTGAGGTGATCTGTCGTTGCAGAGCAAGGGATGAAGTCGCCACAATTTGCACTTGCTCACTGAGCGCCGTACGCAGCAGTAGTGGCGTGAGATAGCCGATCGACTTTCCAACGCCAGTACCGGCTTGGACTACCAGGTTTCTCTTTTCAGCAAGGCTCTTCGCGACAGCTTGGGTCATTTCTTGTTGGTTGCTTCGGGCAGAACCCCCTAAGTTCTCTATTACTTTTTTAAGGGCCTCCTCGCTGAGCTGCTGTAATTCGTCCTTATTCACGAGGCGATATTTGCCTCTCCGAGACGTGCCGCGAGTCCTTCACCAACGCGTGCGACGAGGCGCACCCCATCTTCGCTCCATTCTTGTTCGAGTATTTCCCCATCCTCATGGACTTCACTGAGAAGCGCACCTTCGGAGAAGGGCAGCATGACGTCAACCATGATCTGTGGTCTGGGCAGGCATGCCGCTATCTCTTCTTGGAGAGCTTCAATACCTGCGCCTGTGCGTGCTGAGACCTCGAGTGCAGCTGGCAAGCTGACGCGCACCGCTGCAAGAGTGCCAGGATCTGCCACGTCCACTTTGTTGAGAACTAGAATAGTCGGAATCTGCGCGGCTCCGTCAATCCCCGACAATACTTCATTGACCGCACGAACCTGGTTGACCGGATCTGGATCACTGGCGTCGACAACGTGAACAATCACGTCAGATTCAGCGATTTCTTCCAGGGTAGACCTGAAAGCTTCAACCAACTCTGTGGGTAAGTTAGATACAAAGCCAACAGTATCGGTGAGCGTATAGACACGTCCATCTGCGGTGGTAGTTCTGCGCACAGTTGGGTCAAGCGTGGCAAAGAGAGCGTCTTCTACCAATAAGTCACCATCGGTGAGTACATTCATCAGTGTCGATTTACCCGCGTTCGTGTATCCGGCGATAGCAACTGACGGAATATTTCCGCGTCGTCGAGATGCCCGTTGTTGGTGTCGCGCTGGGGCCATTTGGGCGATCTGACGGCGTAGTCGTGCCATGCGGATTCTGATTCTGCGGCGATCCAGTTCTATCTTGGTTTCGCCAGGACCGCGTGATCCGATTCCTGCACCTGCTGCAACCCGGCCGCCTGCTTGGCGGGACATCGATTCTCCCCAACCGCGTAGACGCGGCAAAAGATATTCCAACTGGGCCAGTTCCACTTGGGCTTTGCCCTCTCGTGACTTAGCGTGTTGAGCGAAAATATCAAGAATGACGGTGGTACGATCGACGACTTTCACCCCCACAGCATCTTCTAAACCGCGCCTTTGAGAAGGATTGAGCTCGCCGTCGACGATAACGGTATCTGCGCCTTGTTCCCGCACTACCTCAGCCAGTTCCTTTGCTTTGCCCTTTCCAAGGTAGGTAGCCGGATCTGGTTTATCACGGGTTTGGAGAAAACTACCTAATACCTCTGAACCTGCAGTATGAGCTAAAGCCTCAAGCTCTTCGATAGACCGTTCCGCAGCGGCAGCCCCTCCCGTGCGCAACCCTACAAGGATGACTTTCTCAAGGCGAACCTGCCGATATTCAACTTCACCGATTTCTTCGAGTTCCGCACCATGAATCGCGCGTCTACGCGTACCTTCACGGAATTCCCGCTCAAGCGCGCCCGCCTCTTCCGCTATAGGCTCCCGCCCTGCCTGGCGCGCCAATACTCGTCTGGCAATCTCTCGTGCGCGGCTGTCATCGGCTGTGTTCATGCTCCAAGTCTGCCACGGGTAGGCTGTAGCCGTGACACACCATTACTTTTCCCAGTCCCCCATTGCTGGGGCAGACGAACGACATCTGGTGACTTTTTCGACTCGTGGACACGATTTTCAAGTATGGGTAGCAGGTCAGGTCTTCTCAGCTGGACGCCTCGATCCTGGCACTGCAGAACTACTCCGAGCAGTACCTTCTCTCCCCAGTACCGGCACTTTCCTTGATCTAGGTTGTGGTTGGGGCCCGGTTGCCATCACTGCTGGGGCAGAATCGCCCCAGGCGGAAGTTTGGGCGGTAGACGTGAATCCTCGCGCTGTAGCACTGACAGCAGACAACGCCAAGGTCAACAGTGTGGACAACGTGAGAGCTATGGACGCGTCGGAGGCTTATCAGGAAGCGCAGGCGCGGGGGACACAGTTTGATGTGATCTTGTCTAACCCCCCGGTGCGTGTCGGAAAAACAGCAATGCAAACCATGGTCAAACAATGGTTGGACCTACTATCACCTACCGGTGTGGCATGGCTAGTGATGAGTAAAAATCTTGGCGCAGATTCTTTTATTACTTGGCTAGGTAATCAAGGTTTTCAAGCTCGCAAGCACTCTTCACGCAAAGGATTTCGGATTATCGAGGTTCGCTGCCTCTAAAGCGCGTTCTAACAGCTGCGGTCCTGCTGGCAACCAGTGGATACGCGGATCACGCCGGAACCATTTCAACTGACGTGATGCTAGTTGCCTGGTGGCCAGGGCAACCTGAGAGATGGCATCGGCAACCGTCATCTCCCCGGCCAAAACGGCGCGAGCTTCTTTATAGCCAGTAGCCTTGCAGGCAGTGGCATCGTCCTTTAAACCTTCGAGAAGCCTAGCCTCTTCGATAATGCCCTCGTCGAACATTTTTTGGGAGCGCTGGTTGATTCTCTGGTCTAAGTGATCCTTTTCCCACGCAATGGCAATCTGCACGGTCCCCGGGTAGACGTATTCATACCGTGGCAGCGAAGCGGAGAACGGCCTACCGGTAATCTGTATGACTTCTAAGGCGCGCACAACCCGCCTGAGATTGTTCGGGTGTATTACTGCGGCTGCTGCAGGGTCAAGGCTTTGAAGGCGGCTGTGCAACGCGTCCGTTCCTAGAATCTTACCTTCCTCATTCAGCTTGGAGCGGATAGCAGGATCCTGGCCCGGAAACTCAAAATGATCCAGAAATGCCCGAAGGTACAGACCTGATCCGCCGGCAATGACCGCTCTGCTGCCGACTCTGTCGAGGTCAGCACGGGCATGCGCTTGATAGGCGGCAACAGAGGCATCTTCATGGACGTCAAGCTGATCGAGTTGGAAATGAGGGATACCTCGACGCTCCTCCACGGGTACCTTGGCAGTGCCAATGTCCAATCCCCGATACAATTGCATCGCGTCGGCACTGATAATGGGGATGCCAAGGACCTCAGCCAGGTCTAAGGCCAGATCAGATTTTCCCGATGCCGTCTGACCGACCACTGCGATAGGAGGGATAGTAGCCACACCACAAAGCTACTATTGAGATATGCCAGAGCCAAACGACCTCACGCCTCCAGTGACCCGTGACCGTATTCTTAGCATTTTAGAGGACTTGGGGATCTCTCCGATGCTCGACGGCGAGGGTGATTTGGCAATATCTCTGTTCCCTTACCTGTTCTACATTGTCACGCAGAACCAACATCCCATTTTGGGTATCGGTGCAGCACCACGATCAGTCGATATGCGATACACCGAGTTAGCCAGTGAGTTTGTCGCCTCTCATAATGCTGACTTTTATGCTCCAAAAATGTACTCAATGGTGTCAGACGAGGGAAAGATACGTTTTCGGCTTTCTCACTGTTTCAACTGGGATGCTGGAGCAACGGACGAACAGATCTCCAGTGAAATCGATGCGTTCTTACGCGGTTCGATGGATGCTTTCGGACGCATGGAGGCAGCATTTCCAGATCCGTGGGCCTTAGGGGACGAGTCATGATCGAAGCATTTACTCTTGAGCGGGTCGGATCCTACTTTGACCAAGTAGGTTACCACTGGGCCTATGATGACGATGCACTTGTAGGATCGTGGAATGAGATCTATTTCCGTTTCAGTGCGGCCGAAGACAGTCACTGGCTATTGATTCAGACAAAGTGGGAAGCACCTGAAGAAGTGGGGCACATTGACCCCAAACAGGCCCGCTCACTGCTACAAAATGCCAGCAACGAATGGAACAGACAATACCTTCAACCAACAGCTCATCCTGTGAATGACACAGATGTCTGGAAAGTACTCCTTGACCTAGCAGTCTTTTTTGGCGCGCCTTGCACCGATAAACAAATCGAGGTCGCAATAGACCGCGCCATTGACGTTCACCTTCAGGCTCACGAAACGCTACCGAATCTTCTGGCACCCATCATCTAGCCACGCACCGCGCACGATTATCGAGGCCGAACCGTAGGCATTCCCAAGGAGACACCTACTGGCTCTTCTTTTGCCTGGGCAGCCTCCCAAGCATCCCCAGCCCTAGTTCGCCGAACTGTCACAGGACCTTCAGCCAAAAGATGGTGGGGGGCGCCGTGAGTGATGGTGGTAGTCACCATGTCACCAGGCCGCGGCGCGTCAATGCCCTCGGGAATAGAGACGTGGACCAGGCGATTGTCAGCGGCGCGACCTGTGATACGAGACGTCGATGCGTCCTTGCGTCCACCAAACTCGCCTACTAGCACGTCGACAGTTCTTCCAACCTGCTTTTCATTTTCCTCTGTAGAGATACGGTTTTGAAGCTTCAGTAGTCGGTTGTATCTATCGGAAACCACCTCTGGGTCAACCATATCCTCCCGCGCAGCCGCTGGAGTTCCGGGCCTTGGCGAGTAGATGAAGGTAAAAGCCGAAGCAAAACGGGACTCTTCGACGACTTCGAGTGTCTGTTGGAAATCTTCTTCTGTTTCACCGGGGAATCCGACGATGATGTCCGTGGTAATTGCCGCATCTGGAATCTGCTGGCGAACCCGCTCAAGGATTCCCGCAAACCGCGAGCGGCGGTAAGACCTTCGCATTTGCCGCAGCACTGCATCAGATCCGGATTGCAGAGGCATATGCAGACTTGGCATCACGGCCTTAGTCTCTGCCATTGCCTCGATAACATCATCGGTAAATGCAGCTGGGTGAGGAGAAGTGAATCGTAATCGTTCAAGTCCCTCCGTGTTGCCAACAGCCCTGAGTAGATCAGCAAATGCCCCGCGTTCTCTGAAACTCACTCCGTAGGAGTTCACATTCTGCCCTAGAAGTGTTACTTCTATCGCACCTTGAGCGACCACTGCTTCAACTTCGGCGAGGATTTCCCCTGGGCGGCGATCCCTCTCTCGACCGCGAAGCCGAGGCACTATACAGAATGTACACGTGTTGTTGCACCCTACCGAGATAGAGACCCACGCTGCGTATACAGATTCGCGTTTGGTGGGAAGCGTCGAGGGAAATACTTTCAGTGAGTCTTCAATCTCCACAGCCGCTTCACGGTTGTGCTCAGCACGTTTGAGAAGAGCAGGTAAGACATCAATGTTATGGGTTCCAAAGACCGCATCAACCCATGGCGCCTTTTCAACGATGCCTTCACGCATTTGCTGGGCTAGGCAACCCCCTACCGCGATTTGCATTCCGGGTCGTTCTCTTTTGACCGACGCGAGCTGTCCTAGGTTGCCAAAGAGCTTATTAGCGGCATTCTCGCGTACTGAACAAGTATTGATGACAACAACATCGGCCCCCATGTCACCGGCATTGGTTGCCCGTGCTGACAGCTCAGGGACTTGATCAACCGGCGTCAGGCCCATTTGTTCTAGTAAGCCTGCCATGCGCTCTGAATCGTGCTCATTCATCTGGCAGCCTAATGTTCGCACAGCATAGGTGCGGGGAATATTCTTCTCACTCATCGGGCGATAGTCTAGCAAGCGTAAGAGTCAATGCTTCATTCACAGCCAAGTCACGAATCTCTTGGCGGCTACCTTCCAGGTGCAGTGAAAAGACCTCGATGCCCTCTGGCATGGCAATACCCACGAATACGGTACCGGCAGGCTTGCCCTCTGAGCTTCCGGGACCGGCCACACCAGTGGTGGATATCGCAATGTCAGAATGGAAAAGCTTACGAGCACCCGAGCACATTTCCTGGGCTACTTGAGAGTTTACGGCTCCATGAGAACTCAGAAATTCTTGATCTACCCCTAAGAGCTCAGCCTTCGCAGAATGCGAATAGCTGACGATCCCCCCAAGGAACACTTCGGAGGCACCTGGCACATCAACGATAGAGGAGGCCAGCAATCCGCCTGTCAGTGATTCGGCCACTGCAATGGTCATTTTCTTTTCTTTGAGAACCTCAACAAGAGTTCGATTGCTCATCAAAAGCCTTTCCTACAGCCGCATAGCACATACTTTCAGAGAAACCACGCCTTCCTAAGAATGCTAGGAGGCGCCGTCTTGCAGTAGCCTGAGGAATCCCTGACATCTTTTGAAGGCGGCTGCGTGCCAGATCAATAGCGCGTCCCAACTCATCATCGTCATCAAGCCCACTCAATGCTGCTTCAATATTCACATCACTCAGCCCTTTATTGCGCAGTTTTATTGCAACGGCGCGTCTTGACAGTCCTGAGTGAAAGTAAGAGATAGCGCATGCTGATGCAAACTTAGCGTCGTCAATCAGCTGTGCCGCGTAGAGACGTTGAATGACATTCTCTATTTCATCTTCGTCAAAATCACGCCTGGCAAGTTTTGTGCGAAGCTCATGTTCTGAGTGGTCACGCTGCCCCAGGTATCTCAGGGCGGCATCCCAAGGAGAAGCCATTAGAAACCTGCGTCTTCGGCGCTGTCCTTACCTGCTTTGTTGGACTTAACCAGTTTCTCTTCAGCCAGGGCATCTTCTGCTTCAGCTACAGGCTCCCCGATACCTAAAGCAGCTAGGATTTTCGCCTCGATCTCATCAGCTAGCTCAGGATTGTCGATAAGGAATTGCCTTACATTTTCCTTTCCCTGCCCAAGCTGATCTTTGTCATAGGTAAACCACGACCCAGATTTCTTGACTATGCCGCTTTCTACACCCATATCGATGATCGAGCCCTCACGCGAAACACCTTTGCCATAGAGAATGTCAAACTCCGCTTGTTTGAAAGGCGGAGCCATCTTGTTTTTGACAATCTTGGCGCGGGTGCGGTTACCGACAGGCTGGCCTGCCTCTTTGAGCGTCTCAATACGGCGTACATCAATGCGCACTGAAGAGTAGAACTTAAGCGCCTTCCCACCGGTTGTTGTTTCAGGAGAACCAAAAAATACGCCAATTTTTTCACGAAGCTGGTTGATGAAGATTGCTGTTGTCCCCGTGGAAGAAAGTGCGCCGGTGATCTTACGCAGAGCCTGACTCATCAAACGAGCCTGCAAGCCCACGTGAGAATCCCCCATCTCTCCCTCAATTTCAGCTTTAGGTACCAAAGCCGCAACCGAGTCGATCACGATGAGGTCTACTCCGCCAGAGCGAACCAACATATCGGCGATCTCAAGTGCCTGTTCGCCCGTGTCTGGCTGAGACACGAGGAGTTCATCAGTGTTGACCCCTAGAGCCTCCGCATAGATCGGGTCAAGCGCATGTTCGGCATCAATAAAAGCCGCATTGCCACCAGCGCGTTGCGCCGAGGCAACAGCATGAAGCGCAACTGTTGTTTTACCAGATGATTCTGGTCCATAGATTTCAACAACGCGCCCGCGAGGTAGCCCACCAATGCCTAATGCTACATCCAGCGCCAACGAACCTGTCGGGATAACCTGAACGGGCGGGCGACTCTCATCCCCTAAGCGCATGATGGAGCCTTTACCAAATTGCCGATCAATCTGGGCTAATGCTAGATCTAGAGCCTTGTCACGGTCAGCTTCAAGATTCTTAGTTTTTTTCTCACGAGCCATACTGGTTTTCTCCCTTTAGTCCGTCGGTCTCTCCGACCGCCAATAACGTCTGGTCTTCCTTTGCATGTTTCCCCTCTCCGGGGTACATGAACAACCGTATGCCCGACCACCGACATGTAGTTTTTTGTCATTCCTCATATGGGGACAACGTACTCTTGGCTGCCAGTGGATAGACTATCTAGAACACGTGTTCGATTACGACTCGACACGCCGAGGGCGTCGATATATCCACCGTGTCTTTTCATCCGCGTCTGTTTCTTCCATGAGAGCATCCCACACTTTCGCTGGAGGTACTCCCGCGGCTAAAGCTTCTTCCGCAGTAGCATCAACACGAACAAGGTAGAGATCACGGGCAAGCGAATCGCCCTGGACCGACCCGAAGGCCAGTTCCAGGGCGTCTCGAAATTCGCTGGTTCGCACTAGGCCGTGGGAACCGGAAGCAAATCGTCCGGCACCGTGTCCGGAACACTATTTACTAATGACATGCGGTCTGAGACCTCACGCAATACCCACCACAGCGGGACTGCAAGAGCTTCGCAGATAGACTGTAATAGCTCTGACGAGGCTTCCTTTTGTCCGCGTTCAACTTCAGACAAGTATCCCAAAGAGACCTGCGCGTCGGCAGATACCTCACGCAGAGTCCGACCTTGAGAAAGTCTTAGACTGCGCAGGACCTCTCCCAGTTCTACCCGCAACAGGGGTGTCACCGGGGCATATTTGCTCAGATGCTCTGGGTACTTGTTCTCCATCAACTTTCCTGGATACACATGGTTCTTGATGCTCATACTATAGATAACGTCCTTCCCCTCATATTTCTTCCACGCCGTTACGTGAGCTTCGCCACACTATTGAGCAATACTGCCAGCCGGAGATAAGAGTTTGAGCCAACGTAACTACCGCCAGGATGACTAAAACCCAGAAAACTACACCAAGCACCACCTCGGAAAATACAAAAGTGCTCCAAGGGATCAACATGAGAAAGATCAGTCCCATTTGCAGGACTGTCTTTATTTTTCCGCCACTGGAAGCTGCGACAACAACCCCTTTACGGCGCAAAACCTCACGTAGGACAGTAATACCAATCTCTCTGATGGCGACTAGCACTGTGAATACCCAAAAATAGGGAATGGGCCCATTGATAGATAGCAAAACGAATGCGGTAAGTGTGAGCAGTTTATCCGCAAGAGGATCAGCTAGCTTACCAAAATCGGTCACTAAATCATATGAGCGTGCAATATGACCGTCGAGCTGATCGGTCAAGCCAGCGACGACAAATACAGCCAACGCCCACCACTGTGTCGCGGTAGTTCCCCATAGGTAGAGGACTATAAAAACAGGGATGAGAAGAATCCGAAAAACAGTCAATGCATTGGGAACATTGACTATGGGATAACGCCTACTCACATCTTTCGTGGCCATCATCTCCCCTTCTCTGTATATGTCTGAGGCTACTCATTACCAGAGGTTACGTCCAATGGCATCGTATTTCCTGGGATAGAACTAGTTGGCACCGAAAGCTGCATGGTACTCTCCTCGTGCACCTCTCCAGCGTGGTCTGGAGCAGCTGACTCGCCCCTGAGCATAGCCAAGACTCCTGGGAGGTCTTCAGGTTGCACTAATACTTCGCGCGCTTTAGATCCTTGAGAGGGGCCTACTATGAAGCGCGACTCAAGAAGGTCCATGAGACGTCCCGCGCGAGCAAACCCGATACGCAGCTTGCGCTGCAACATAGAAGTTGAACCCAACTGGGTCGAGACAACGAGCTCGGCGGCCTCAAGCAAGTCATCGAGATCGTCTCCAATGTCTTCAGCGACTTTAACTTCTACCGCTGGTTGATCAATATCCTCGCGATACTCCGGCTCTCGTTGGCTCTTTGTAAAATCAACGACTCGTTGAATCTCTTCTTCATCAACCCACGCGCCCTGCACACGCAACGGTTTAGCTGCACCGGCCGGCAAATAAAGTGCATCACCTTGCCCGATGAGTTTTTCAGCTCCGGGTTGGTCCAAAATAACCCGCGAGTCTGCAAGAGCGGAAGTGGCAAATGCCAGTCGCGATGGGATATTTGCTTTGATGAGCCCAGTAACCACGTCAACGGAAGGCCGCTGCGTCGCAAGTACGAGGTGAATTCCTGCCGCCCTAGCAAGCTGAGTGATGCGTTGCACCGATGCCTCAACATCACGGGGAGCGACCATCATGAGGTCTGCTAACTCATCGACGACCACCAGGAGATAAGGATACGGTTTCAAAACCCGCCCCGATCCGGGCAATGCTGTCACTGTCCCTTCACGGATGGCACGGTTGAAATCATCAATATGCTTATATCCGTACAAGGAAAGGTCGTCATAGCGCGCGTCCATCTCTCGGACCACCCACTCCAACGCTTCCGCAGCCTTCTTGGCGTCGGTAATGATGGGCGCTACCAGGTGAGGGACCCCCTCGTAAATAGTTAACTCAACACGTTTAGGATCGACCAAAACCATCCGAACCTGATCGGGAGTAGCCCGCATCAAAATAGACACAATCATCGAGTTAACAAAGCTCGATTTACCCGATCCTGTCTGACCAGCAACCAAAAGATGAGGCGTACGCGAAAGCTTCGTGACAACGTAAGCACCCTCAACGTCTTTTCCAACCCCCACCATCAGGGGATGATTTTCCCGGCTTGCTGCAGGCGCACGCAGTACGTCGCCGAGTGCAACGGTTTCGCGGTCAGCATTGGGAATCTCCACACCGATCGCGCTCTTTCCAGGAATCGGAGAAAGAATCCGAACGTCGGCACTGGCAACCGCATAGGCAATATTTTTCGAAAGAGCTGTGATGCGTTCGACCTTGACGCCCGGCCCTAAAGCTAGTTCATAACGCGTTACTGTCGGCCCGCGTGAAAAACCAGTGACTTTCGCGTCAATATTGAACTCGTTAAGTACCCTAGTCAAAGCCGCGATCACTGCGTCGTTGGCTGCAGAATGCGTTTTATGAGGGGGGCCTGTGACAAGAATGTCAGCCGGCGGCAGCTGATACGGCGCTATCTCTTGTCCCTCTTCCCCTTCTGGGGTTGGCGGATTGATAGAAAAGACAGTCGTCTCGGCATCTTCAAAAGCGACGCGTTCCGGTTCTTCTGGCGGCTCATGGACGACATACGGCTCTACGGCCGTCTGGTCGAACACTGGAGCAGATTCTTCTGGCGGTGCAACAACAGCGGTTGGCGCCTCATCAAGATCAACGTCAATGGTGTACGCCTGCTCGTAGGGAACTGCTTGTGTTGCCTCTTCCAGCCACTCGTCACCTGATGAAGCAAAAGCACTGGTATCACCGGTCTCAGCGGGCTTCTCAGGTGTGTTACTGCGATTGACCAGGGATCGAATCGCTGAAGGCACCTCACGCAAAGGCAGTCTTGCCATTAACAGCGAAGAGTAAATAAGCAAGAGCACGAGAATTGCGCCAGCTCCCCACGCCGACAAAAGCATCGTGAGAGGGTAGGCAAAAAACCATCCGAAGATGCCGCCAGCGGTTTCCAAGTTTTCGAAGGGACGCAGTGGTGGATTTCCTCTGCTTACTTGCACTAGACCGGTAACCGCAAATGTGATTCCCAGCCCCCCAGCTACTCTAAATGGAAGATTTTCTGGGTGCTTGCGAGATCTGAAGAGAAGAATTGCGGCGGCTACTAACAGAAGGGGAGCTGCAACCGAAAAAATGCCGATAAGTCCAGCAACTCCATGATGGATTGCCGTACCCGCGCTTCCCGAAATTCCAAACCATTCGCGCAGAGCTACGATAACGGCCACTGCCAGAAGTACAAAAGCTAGAGCATCCCTTTTCAGCTGAGCATCAGTTGCCCGCCACCCGGCAACCATCGCCGCGAAGCCGCGTCCGATGGCTTTACCAGCCCGCGAAAAAAAGCCCGGTCCCGCGGGAGGTGTTGTGGACTCGGTTTTTGTACCCTTGATTCGTCCTTTTTGGACAGTCTTCTGCTTGGCCATAGCGTCACAGAGATTACCAGCCTATAGGCAAATATCGGGCACTGCCACGCCGTGGCTACACCCTTCCGCGCTCCATGACCTGGTCAATCTCCGCTGGCGTTGGGGCGGGCAAACTGGTTTTTCGTGCGACCATGAGTGCGGCTGCTGCATTTGCTCGCTCGCAAGCCGCCACAAGGTCTAGACCTTGAAGCAAAGAAGCACACATCGTGGCGACGTGAGTATCCCCTACACCAGCGTTGTCCATGCGGTGAGCGGCATAGGGCTCCAGACGGATCTTTTCAGTGTAAGCATTCTGTTGCACTTCACACCCCATCACGCCGAGTCGGCGCACCATAGCCGTGTCTGGAGAAACAAAGTCTCTGATGCTGACCCCTGGGGCCGACTCTTCAAGGATTCGTGTCAACGCAGCGGCTTCTCGAATGTTCATGGTGACAATATCTGCACGCTCAAGAAGAGCAACCCAAATAGGGTAGGGAACCTCTTCCACTGCCGGTGATACTGACAGCACAAGAGTCACATCGTCAGGGAGCGCACCGCCCCATTCGGCGAGAACTCCTGCAGCTGGAGACGACAAATCGGCCCCACTGACGTGGACTAAATCACCGGGAAATAACTCTATATTCTCCATCTCCTGGAACGTGGGTTCCGATTCAACGCCTGGAGTAATGATGGTTGTGGTATGCCCGTCGGCCTGCACCATCACTATGGCTACGCCGATATCTCCCACTAAAACGTCGGTGAGAACGTGAATGCCCGCCGCTTTGAGCTGCCGGCGCACAGTATACGAATTAGGGCCTGTACCCAGCGGCGCAGCAAGATTCGTATTGACCCCCTGCGCTGCTGCTACCGCCAGAGTCGTAAAACCACCACCGGGCATTGAGGTTGCTGACAGTGCCCGAACTGAGGACCCGCGTTCCGGCATCTGCTGTAGAGATATATTTACTGAGAGCATCACGGCATTCGTCGTGATGAAACGTCCTTCACCACTCATTGTTCAACAACCACCGGAACCAGCATCGGACGGCGCCGTAATTTCTTCGCCACCCAGCGACCAAGAGCGCGGCGCATAGCCTGTTGCAGAGCGTGAGGCGTTGTTTTGCCTGCGCCCCACGCGTCATTGATGGCACGGACGAGCTGGGGTTTTACCTCGTCAAATACGGTTTCTTCTTCGGCAACGCCCACTGCCCGAATCACGGGACCTGCCAGGATAGTTCCGTCTTCTTTATCGATAGCTGCAAAAACCGAAACGAACCCCTCGCTGCCGAGAGTAAGCCTTTCTTTAAGCTCGTCATCAGAGATTTCACCAACAGACTTTCCATCCACGAATACCAACTCGACCGGCACTGCGCCTGCGACTCGAGCCTGTCCGTCAATCAAATCGACAACAACCCCGTCGTCGGCAAGGACGACGTTTTCAGGCGAAATACCCGTTTTGACTGCGAGCTGCCCGTTAGCAACCAGATGCCGAGTCTCGCCATGTATCGGCATAACGTTCTTTGGCTGAATAATGTTGTAACAGTAGATGAGTTCTCCTGCAGAAGCGTGCCCTGACACGTGGACCTTGGCGTTGCCCTGATGAACGACCTTACAGCCTAATCGAGTCAGATCATTGATCACGCGATTCACCGAATTCTCGTTGCCTGGTATGAGAGAACTAGCAAAGACGACTGCGTCGCCAGGGCCAACTGAAATCGATGGATGCGCAGCGGTGGCGATGCGCGCTAGTGCGGCCATCGGCTCCCCCTGTGAGCCTGTCGCCATATAGACACGTTGAGCCCGAGGAAGCTGGTTCAAGGTCTTGAGATCAACCACCGTGTTGTCGGGAACGTGCAAATATCCGCGTTCCTCAGCAATGCGCATATTGCGTTCCATGGAGCGGCCAACAAAGCTCACTTTGCGCCCCGTATAGGCAGCTGCATTGACTACTTGTTGGACGCGGTGAACATGGCTGGCGAAACTAGCAACGACGACTGTGCCGGGAGTATCAGCGAATACTTGGCTGAGGATTGGTCCTATTTCTGATTCTGGGGCAATGAATCCGGGAACTTCTGCGTTGGTGGAGTCAACCATAAAAAGGTCGACTCCTTCTTCTCCAAGGCGCCCAAAGGCACGCAAATCTGTCAGTCTGCCATCGAGAGGTAACTGGTCCATTTTGAAGTCGCCAGTGATCAAAACATTGCCAGCCCGAGTACGAACAAATACTGCTAGGGCATCAGGAATAGAGTGTGTGACCGAAATAAACTCGACATCGAAGGGGCCAAGTGTGAGACGATCTCCCTCTTTGACAACGTGCAGGCCTGTGGTCGGAAGACGATGCTCTTGCAGCTTTGGCTCCAAGAAAGCCAAAGTGAGTTCTGATCCGTAGATGGGAATATCTGGGCGAAGCTTCAGTAAATAGGGAACGGCTCCGATGTGGTCTTCGTGGCCGTGCGTGAGAACCAGAGCTTCCACAGCATCGAGGCGATCAGCAATCGGTGAGAAGTCTGGCAGTATCAGGTCCACACCAGGCTGGTTGTCTTCAGGAAAAAGAACTCCGCAATCATCGATGAGTAGTTTGCCTTCAGTTTCCAAGGCATTCATGTTTCGGCCTACTTCACCCAAGCCGCCAAGCGGAATAACCCGCAAGCCATTTTTTACCAACGGTGGGGGCTCGGGAAGGTTCTCATACATCGGCATCATGACTCCTAGTCTGCCATTCTCATCAGTTATCTAAAGTTGCGTGCCAGAGGTGTTGCACTAAAGGTGCCCCTGGACTTTCTAGGGTCCTACGTTTTCCAGCCGGCCCGAAACCCGCCGATTGAATGAGACCTATCAAACCCGACTGTTCTGGAAGTAACCACATGGACAATTCTGGGACGTCAGCAAGATCAGCAAGAGCAGCCAATAGCCGCGAACCGTGACCTTGACACCGTGCCGAAGCATCTACCTCTAGCGCGAGGATTTCTCCTTCGTTCATAGCGGCAAAACCCACCGAAACGCCTTGGTCTTCAGCGATGAGTACGACTCTTCCACCGCTTTGTTGTCCAACAGCTTCTCTCCAGTTCTCAATCAAGTCTTGAGCGGCAACTGGAGTATCGAGACTCAAGTCATCAAATAGCTCCGTGAGGGAGGCTGCCTGAAGGCTGGCTATGAATTCTGCATCACTGACCTTTGCCTCTCGGACAAACTGCCGTCCGGGCCCATCGTGATGGCTATCTATCTCACTCACTAGGGCTCACGACCGCCTTGGCTCGTCTTATGGAAAGCGCATCACTGGCTAACTGCATGAGGTCCTCTTTACAGACCGCCTCTATGCGTGCCAAAGCACCATCAATGGAAACGAAACGTCCGGTGAGCTCGCTACGACCCAATCGAGACATGCGTGAGGCCGAGTCTTCCATACCCAATGCGATCCCCCCTCGCAATTGGCCTTTGGCTCGAATCAATTCAGATTCGCTCAAATCTCCCTCAGCTAGACGCTCCACCTCGCCCCACATAATTTTTTCGACTTCTGTGATGTTCTCCGGCGCACATCCTGCGTACATGCCGAAGACTCCAGTGTCAGAAAAGGACATATCAAAAGCGTAGGTTGTATAGGCAAGCCCGCGTTTCTCACGAATTTCTTGGAACAGACGCGAGGACATTCCCCCACCAAGAATTGTGGTAAGTACAGTACTGACTGGACGCAGTGAATCATTGGCTTTCAACCATTCGCCGCCAACAAGGATGTGTGCCTGTTCGATATCGCGATCCTCGTAGACGCTACCAAGGAAATCCGTTTCAGTGGCCATGCTGTCTCCACGACGAGGCGAAGGACTATCGGCGGACTGCCGGTTCCAGTTCGATTCGTCTAAGGCCTTATCGACCATCTGGCAGATAGCATCATGGGAAACATTCCCTGCGGCAGTAACGATAAGTCTTGTTGGGCCGTAATGGTTACTGTAAAGCGAACGGATTTGCTCTGGCGATGTGGCTCGAACGCTTTCCGGACTGCCGCCGATAGGTCGGCCTACAGGCGTGTCGCCATAGATGGCGCGAAAGAAAGCCTCTTGGGCAACTTCAGCAGGCGAATCTTCTGCCATGGCTAGCTCGTCAAGAATAACTCCACGTTCAGTTTCAATGTCTTCTTCACGCAAGAGCGAGGATGAAACCATGTCGGTGAGAGTATCTACCGCCATGGGAATATCGTCATCCAGGACCCTAGCCCAATAGTGTGTAGATTCTTTGGCCGTTGCTGCATTCGATTCGCCACCGACCTCATCAAAAGCCGTCGCCAGATCTAACGCACTCCTATTTCTTGTGCCCTTGAAAAGCAAATGCTCCAAGAAATGCGCTGCACCACCTTGTGCATGCGTTTCATCGCGCGATCCTACGGGCACCCATAGCCCTATCGTTGCCGAACGAGTTCCCGGTACATTTTCGGTAAGAACGCGAATACCCCCCGGAAGGATAGACCGCGACATCTGAAGCGGTCCGTCCTCGTAATGTTCTTCAGGTCCATCTATCTCTAGAGGTAAGTGTGTGGGAGGTACGGGATCTGTGTAGTGGATCAATCTTTTTCCTCGGCGATTTGTTCAAAAACTGGTGCTTCTTCAATACTCGACACATCTGCGGCCAGCACCGGTTCTGGTTCTGGTTCTGAGGCTTGTTCGCGGCGAGAGATCGCCCCAATTACTCCAAGGAACAGAGCCAATACTGCACATATTGTCGTGACCAGCATAAACCATACCCCAGTCGCAAATCCCAATTGCAATTGCATCTGCAAGGTGATGGCCATGGCTGCAGCCATGGTAAGTGTCATCAAAATGCTGGCACTGGCCACCCAACTCCAGAAGCTACGGGGCGAAAGATCCCACCAGGCTCGCCCTAGCGCCAAAAGAGCCATTGCAGCTAAAGCTGGCGATGCAATCACGATGATCACTGACACCGTCATGGGTGCAATCGTGTTGGGAGTTCCCGTTGGCAGTGAACCAGTGAGCCAGAGGATAAGCCAAGCGACGGCATCAAGAACAAAAAGGAAACCGAAGAAGAGTGCGTCTGTGTAGCGGGTCATGAAGAAAGTCTAGTTGAGCGTGGGGTACTGTGTCAGATATATGCGGAAGCCCCAGGTGACCCTGGGGCTTCCGCGGTATTCATTTCACAAGCATGTCGATATCTCTATTGTCTTTGAGAGACAATCGACATATCTCATACCACCGCATACATGAATGGTTATTCAGCTTTGTTCTCATCTGAGCGGCGACGACGATTCCGCTGACGAGGGCGGCGCGGACGCTCAGATTTCTCCGATTTTTCCTCACCTTTGTCATTTTCTTTGGCTTCAGTCTTAGCAGCCTCAGCAGCCGCTTTTTCTGCCTCTTCGTCTACTACCGCATGCAATGAAATTTTGCCTCGGTCACCAATCTCGTGGATTTCCACCTCGACCTGTTGCCCCACCTGCAGAACGTCTTCAACCTGTTCCACGCGCTTTCCGCCAACAAGGCGACGAATCTGCGAAATGTGCAAAAGGCCGTCTTTCCCCGGTGTCAGAGAGATGAAAGCACCAAAAGGAGCCGTATTCACAACGGTTCCCACGAAGCGCTCCCCTACCTCAGGCATTTGAGGGTTAGCGATCTGGTTGATCAATGTGCGGGCCGCCTCAGCAGACTCCCCGGTGGTGGCTCCAATGAATACCGTGCCATCATCTTCGATATTGATGTCAGCACCAGTGGACTCTTGGATTTCGTTGATCATTTTGCCTTTAGGCCCAATGACCTCACCGATTTTGTCGACAGGGATCTGCACAGTAATGATGCGAGGAGCAAAGGGGCTCATCTCATCAGGGGTACCGATGGCGCGCTCGATAAGATCGAGAATCTCGAGGCGAGCTTCACGCGCCTGCCCCAAAGCACTCTTCAGCAGTCCAGAGTCAATGCCATCGAGTTTGGTATCCAGTTGTAGTGCAGTGATGAAATCACGTGTACCTGCAACCTTGAAGTCCATGTCGCCGAAGCCATCTTCAGCGCCAAGAATATCTGTCAAAGTTACGGCCTTTGGCTTACCATCAACCTCTCCGGTCATCAGTCCCATGGCGATGCCTGCCACGGGTGCACGCAAGGGCACACCGGCTTGCAGAAGCGACAATGTTGAAGCACAGACAGACCCCATGGAGGTTGATCCATTTGAACCGAGGGCTTCAGAGACCTGGCGAATCGCGTAAGGGAAGTCCTCGCGGCTTGGGATGACTGGACGCAGTGCACGCTCAGCCAAGTCGCCATGGCCGATTTCGCGGCGCTTAGGTGAACCAACACGACCGGTTTCGCCGGTTGAGTATGGCGGGAAGTTGTACTGGTGCATGTAACGCTTGGAAGTAACAGGGCTGAGGTTATCCAGCTGCTGTTCCATGCGTAGCATTGCCAAAGTGGTGACACCGAGAATCTGTGTCTCTCCACGCTGGAACAACGCTGATCCGTGAACGCGAGGCAAAACCTCTACTTCTGCAGATAGCGAGCGAATTTCACGAGGTGTACGACCATCCATGCGGATTTCGTCGCGCAGTGTGCGTGAGCGAATAGTTTCCTTCTCTAGTGAACGGAATGCCGCTTTGAGTGCCTTTTCGGACTCTGGGAATTCCTCGAGAAGCGCACCAATGGTCTCATCGCGTAGAGCTTCTACAGCCTCAAGTCTGGCCAGTTTACCTTCGGTAAGAAGTGCCTGAGCTAGCTTATCGCCAATCTTGTTCTCGACAGCCTTGTATTCTTCATCCGTGTAATCGAAGAATAGAGGGAACTCGCGGGTTTCCTTCGAAGCCTTGCTTGCTACCTCTACCTGCGCCTCACACAGAACCTTGATGAAAGGTTTGGCCGCTTCAAGGCCATCAGCTACGATGTCTTCCGTGGGCTTCACGCCACCGGATTCGATGAGCTCCCACTGACGATCGCCGCCACCGGCTTCCACCATCATGATGGCTACGTCTTCGGTTCCGTCTTCTTTGGTGACGATGCGTCCAGCAACGACCATATTGAAAACGGATTGCTCCATTTCAGAAAAGCGCGGGAAAGCAACCCATTGGCCGTCAATCAAGGCAATGCGAGTTCCGCCGATGGGGCCAGAGAAGGGCAGCCCAGCAATCTGGGTAGACATGGATGCAGCATTGATAGCCACGACATCATAGGCATCGTCTGGGTTGACTGCCATAACAGTTTCAACGACCTGAACCTCGTTGCGTAGGCCCTTGACGAAGCCGGGGCGCAGCGGGCGGTCAATGAGACGGCATGCCAAAATCGCTTCTGTACTAGGACGTCCTTCACGACGGAAGAACGATCCGGGAATACGACCAGCAGCATATTGGCGTTCTTCCACATCAACCGTGAGGGGGAAGAAGTCAAACTGGTCTTTGGGATGTTTGCCTACTGTTGTGGCAGACAGGACGACTGTTTCGTCATCCAAGTAGGCCACGGCAGAACCTGCGGCCTGGAGCGCAAAGCGCCCGGTTTCAAAGCGAATAACACGCTTTCCGAAACGGCCGTTGTCGATAACGGCCTCGGCAGTCACAAAGGACTCGCCTTCCATATATTTCTCCTTGAATTATTTTCTCCAAGAAGTTGGAGTCGGCCTTCGATCGAAACCCTCGGCATACAGGCAAATGCTTGAGTCCGAGAGTCACTGTCGAAAACCGCGGCTGCACAACATCTTGGTTCTATACTGCAAAAATGGCCCGGCTCGGTTGAGTCGGGCCACATGGGACTAGCGACGCAGTCCCAGTCGATCGCGCAAGGAACGGTACCGTTCCACGTCGATTTCTTCCAAGTACTTCATCAAACCGCGACGGCGACCCACCAGCAGCATCAGGCCGCGACGTGAGTGGTGATCGTGCTTGTGAGTCTTGAAGTGTTCGGTGAGGTCAGCAATCCGCTTTGACAGCAGCGCCACCTGCACCTCGGGAGAACCGGTATCGCCCGGGTGAGTTGCATACTCAGCAATGATTGCGTCTTTTTCTTCTTTGCTTAGGGCCATTGTTTCTCCCACTATCCGTTGCGCGGAGCGCTGGGACCTTTTCCCAGGCATACGTAGCCGCGGCCGATCTGACGGCATCAGCAAGTTTATCAGGGGCACCCCACTGCCGGGCAGACGCGCGGGTGAGATTGAGCACGAAGAGACGTCTTCCCACTACCTCTTTAGTTTATGCTCGATACGTGAGTCAGCATTCGTCCTCGGACACTCCCCGGTCACGCCGCACACTCAACTGGGTTGCACTAGGCGGTTTCGCCCTTATCATTGCAGTAATTTCTATTCTTCTTCTCGCTGGCAAAACAGTCGATGCCGTTCATCCGATCGGGGCTCTCCCTCAGTCTGAAGTAGAACCTCCACAAAGCGCTGAATCTCCCGTAATGCCCTGGAATGAGAACGAATGCGTCGTGTCTTTTGTTGGTGGTGCTGCCCCCGCACCAAGCATCACACTAGAGAAAGACAAACTCTATTCTGATCTACCGACCCCCACCAATCCGGGTCAGATTTTTGCCGGATGGTATCGCAGTGAGGAAGCCGCTGCCTCATTGAACACAGCGGAACGGATCAACGGGGCGCGACTGGTCGAATGCCCCAGCGGACACGAAACTCTCCATGCTGCATGGGTCACCCCCGAGCGGGTTAACGAAGAAAAAGCTTCCATTCCGATTCTGATGTACCACCAGTTCACTGACAAGCCAGAAGGCGAAGACAATTGGCTTCGGGATAACTACATGTATATCGGTGACTTCGAAGCTCACCTGCAATACATCAAAGAGGGCAACTTCTACTTCCCCACCTGGCCGGAGCTTTCAGCGTTCCTCGACGGAAACCTCTTTCTTCCCTCGCATTCACTCATCATTACTGATGATGATGCCGATCCCACGTGGGTGACCATGGCGGCGCCTTTAGTTGAGAAGTACCAGGTTCCTGTGACGTCGTTTGTTATTGGCGTCGATGGCCCTGGCCCCGAATTGTCACAGTGGGTATGGAAGCGTTCGCACACCTACGATATGCATTCAGCTGGCGAGGACGGCCAAGGGCGCATGGTGAACTGGGGAGCAGAAGCCATCGCAGAGGACCTTCAAAAATCAGCTGACGTAGTCGGCGGAGTCAAAGAAGTAGTTGCCTACCCTTTTGGCCATCACAATGACACAACTCATGAAGGCCTGTCCTTGGCAGGGTTCGACCTGGGTCGAACCACCGAGCACGGGTATGTGAGTGCAGATACTCCAAAATATGCGCTTCCGGTAATCCGCATGAACTATGGGATGGGTGTGGACGTCCTCTCGGCCGCCATCGGTTAGACAGTCAGCGACTGTCGCACTTCATCCACACTGGGCTGGCCAGGGGCAGTCGAAGTTCCGGCATGAGCAAAAGTGAAAGCATTTCGCGTACCCGGCTGTCCTACCCGGGTACGTACACCGGCTTCTCCCATGCCCACAATTACAGTGGGGATAGGAAGAGCATCATTGGCCCACACCTGCGCTTCTTCAATCACAGTGGCCTCATCATCGTTATTGACCATCCAGGCTATCTTAACGATGTCTGCTCCCATTGCCGCCATCTCTTTGACGCATTCGCGCAGGCGATCAGCAGTCACAGCCTCATCAAAAACGTGCTGTGATACGACGACAATCGACCCTAGTTCGCGGGCTTCCACAATCAACTCAGGCGCGTCAGGAATAGCTGCTTCAATATCTACAGCATCTGCCCAATGGGCTGCCTGCCGCAACAGCCTGCGATACTCCCCTGATCCTTCACGCAAAGGAAATCTCCCTCCTTCGCGTTTTGTTCGCAGCGTAACCAATACTGGAATGCGATGGATATCCCGCAATGTCAAACCAAGTGTCTCTAGCTCAGGATCAACCAAGCCGTCGACGCGCCACTCGATAATATCTGCGTCACTGTCAACGGCAGCTTGCCATTGTTGGACTATCTCGCTTTTAGTAAAGGCCGCCACTGGAACAGCAATCCTCATGGATGTATCACCCACAGATATACCGTTGACGCCCGGACGTCCTATTCGCAATTCATGATGGGAAGTAGACTCAGCCACCCGATCCTCCGTCTTCCGCTAGATGCAGTTTCTCTCGCTCCCAAGGAGTCAAGTCCCGCGAATCCAACCAGCCATCTGGCAGATGCGGGCGTTTGGGACTTCCTGCTCTTCCGCGCGCACCATGTGCCGCGGCAGGAAAGGGCTGGTCCAAATCGAGGGAAGCTGTTCTTTCTTCCAGCTCCACATATGAAGATACCAACCCCAGTGCCCCGCGGGTCTCACCTCCAACTGCGAATCCTCGCAGATACCATCCAATATGCTTTCGCATTTCACGCATGGCTCTTAGTTCATCCCCCATTGTGTCAACCATGAGAGCCGCATGGCGAAGAATTGTCTGTCTAACCTGAGCCAGATTAGGCGAGTCAGGAACGGCTTTTCCATGGAGCGCCGCGCTCAGTTCGGCAAATAGCCACGGACGGCCCTGACATCCTCGTCCAATGACAACAGCGTCACATCCAGTCGCGTCCATCATCCGTTCGGCATCCGATGCGCTGAATATGTCGCCGTTACCGAAAACCGGAATATTCAAAGAATCCTTAAGTCGGGCTATCCATTCAAGATCAGCTTTCCCCGAGTAGTACTGCTCTTGGGTCCGCGCATGGAGACTTACTGCGGACACTCCCGCATTTTGTGCTAGGCGCCCCGCCTCCAAGGCGGTTGCATGGTCCCCATCGATGCCTATGCGCATTTTTACCGTGACAGGTACATGCCCAGCAGCGGGAGCACTTTCATCTGCCGCAGCGACAACAGAACGAACGATTGCCTGGAATAGGTCCCGCTTCCACGGTAGAGCAGCTCCACCTCCACGTTTGGTAACTTTGGGAACTGGACATCCAAAGTTCAAATCGACGTGGTCCGCGTAGCCGCCCCGCACCAGCGACCTGGTTGCCTCCCCCATACTGACAGGGTCGACTCCGTAGAGCTGAACCGAACGAACGCGTTCCGTCGGGTCGGGTTCGACCATTCGCCATGTTTCAGGGTTACCTTCGGTCAGTGCACGTGCAGTGACCATTTCCATCACATAAAGTCCTGAAGGCGCGTCCGTTGCCGCGAGCTGAGAGCCATCAAGAACTGACTCACCAAACTCACGGCACAGGCGCCTAAATGGCAGGTCGGTCACTCCTGCCATGGGGGCCAAAATCACCGGTGTCCCGATAGACAACGGCCCCAGGTAAAGAGGTTTTTCTAGCACGCGTCGATTCGATCGAGCAACCAGTCACGCACCTCAGCAAGAGGTACCCGCACCTGTTCCATGGTGTCCCGGTCGCGGATAGTCACGGCGCGATCCTCAATAGAATCGAAGTCGTAGGTGATGCAGTACGGAGTGCCGATTTCGTCTTGACGGCGATAGCGACGGCCCACGGCTCCAGCATCGTCGTACTCTATATTCCACACTCTACGCAGTTCAGCAGCCAATTCTTTGGCTGGGCCGGTGAGCTCATCTTTGCGAGACAGTGGAAGTACGGCAGCCTTAACTGGGGCTAAACGAGGATCAAGACGCAGAACTGTACGCTTATCGACTCCGCCCTTAGTGTTGGGTGCCTCGTCAATATGGAATGCTTCAACCAGGAATGCCATCAAAGAGCGCGTAACACCAGCTGAGGGTTCGATGACGTAGGGGGTCCAACGCTCATTCTTTGTCTGGTCGAAGTAATCGAGCTTCGCACCCGATTCTTTCGCATGAGTCGAGAGGTCGTAGTCGGTGCGGTTGGCAATCCCCTCGAGTTCACCCCACTGCGATCCTTGAAAACCAAAGGTGTATTCGATGTCGACTGTTCGCTTCGAATAGTGGGAAAGTTTCTCTTGCGGGTGCTCATACAAACGCAGGTGATCGCGTTCAATTCCCAGATCTGTGTACCACGCTAGACGCTCGTCAATCCAGTACTGATGCCATTCCTCATCAGTTCCTGGTTCGACAAAGAACTCTAGTTCCATCTGCTCAAATTCACGGGTGCGGAAGATAAAGTTCCCGGGGGTGATTTCATTGCGGAAGGCCTTGCCAATCTGGCCAATCCCAAACGGTGGCTTCTTGCGTGCTGATGCCATCACGTTCGCAAAGTTCACAAAGATGCCCTGAGCAGTTTCGGGGCGTAGGAAGTGTAGTCCGGATTCATCGTCGACAGGCCCCAAATAGGTTTTGAGAAGCCCGGAAAAAGAGCGGGGTTCAGTCCACTGTCCACGCGTGCCACAATCGGGACAAGCAATGAGCTCCATCGTTACTTCATCTTCAGATACGCCCTTTTTCTCGGCGTATTGCTCAATCAGTTGATCCTCACGAAAACGGTGATGGCACGACAAGCATTCAATGAGTGGATCGGTGAATGCAGTGACGTGACCGGAGGCCTCCCACACGCGCTTGGGCAGGATTACTGAGGAATCTAGTCCTACAACATCCTCACGCTGGCGAACAATACGGTTCCACCATGCTTTCTTGATGTTTTCTTTGAGTTCCACACCCAGTGGACCGTAGTCCCATGCTGACCGGGTACCGCCGTAGATCTCTCCGCACGGGTAAACGAAGCCTCGACGCTTCGCCAAGCTGATCACTGCATCAAGACGCGATGTATCCGCCACTATTTCTCCTTATGAGTAGGTCGCACCTGGCTGGCGCAAACACCTCGACAGTATAGCCCGTTCTGAGCGCGCTTCTTGTCGTTGCTTCGCTGTCGGCGTGATCGCGCCTGTCCACCCTGCTCGTGGGTGTCGAATAATTACCGGTTCTGGAGTACATTTCCTACAAAAACACGCACTCGGGCCCAGCAGTAGTCGCACACCCCTACACCTAGTGTTCGATTTTTTTGGAAAAATCGAACACATCCAGGTGACATGTTCGTTGATCGAACATGTCAGTACCGCTAGGCTCCTAAACTTGCAGCTTCACCCTGAGTCTCCTCTTGGCGGTGTACCCGCCCCGAACACAACGCATAGTATCCACCAAATCCAATGATCAACGCGATAATGACGCCAATATTTCCCGAGGCCCATACGCCTTCTTTGCCGCCAATCATTCCGAGCAGGTATCCCTGCCAGTCATTCCAGGAGGCATCCGAGTAGCCGTTGATCACCAGTCCCCAACCGATCACACAACACACAGCCATGAGTCCCAGTGCTGCCCAGTTCACCGCGCCATAGCGGCCGCTCGAGTTGAATAGAGCAAACTCGTCATAGCTCTTCTTGCGCAATGCAATATCTGCCATCATGATCCCAGCCCATGCCGCAAGCGGCACACCTAGGGTAACCAGGAAGGACTGGAACGGACCGATGAATGTTGGGGAGAAGAAAACAACATAGATGGTGCCCAGGGAGAGAATTATTCCATCTATGAGCGAGGCGACGGGGCGTGGAATGTTGATTCCCAATGTCAGTAGTGTCAGCCCTGACGAATAGATGCCGTTGATCGCGCCAGAAAGCAGCGAGAGGATCGCTGTGAGAAGGAAAGGGATGAGGAACCAGGTTGGCAGGATTGTAGCTAGCGCACCAACGGGGTCCGTACCAATGTTTTCCGATAATTCGGCAGATGATCCGGCAAGCATTAGTCCGAAGGTGATGAGCACAACGGGTCCCAGTGAGCCGCCCAGGGTGTTCCAGAAAACTATTGAGGATCCTTTAGCGTCGCGGGATTGGTAGCGAGCCCAGTCGGCTGCGATGTTGACCCATCCCAACCCCATTCCTGTCATCACCATGGTCATGCCACCGATCATTGCCGGAAAGGAGCCCGTAGGGATGGCCATCAAAGCAGCCCAGTCAATGTGTGGGATGACTAGAAAGACGTAAATGATTGTGGTGATACCGGTAAGCCAGGTGAGGACCGCCTGCATCTTCATGATGATGTGGTATCCGGCGACGGCTCCTAAAACGATGAGCACTGCGACAACTATGGAGGCGACGATCGAGACACTCGTGTGGTCTTGCCCCACCCATCCCAGGCGTTCAAATACTGTGGCGGTAGCAAGAACTGCGGTGATGGCCAGGGAGGTTTCCCATCCGATGGAGGTCAGCCAGGATATGATTCCGGGGACTTTGGCTCCTTGGACACCAAAGGCTGATCGGGACATCACCATTGTCGGTACGGAGCCGCGTTTGCCTCCCAGTGCGATAACGCCGCAGATGGCAAATGAGAGTATCACGCCGATGATGGCCACTATTGTTGCTTGCCAGAAGGAGATTCCAAACCCTAATACCCAAGCACCGTAACTCATACCGAATACGGAGATGTTTGAGGCGAACCAGGGTAGGAAGAGGTTGCGTGGTTTTGCTGTTCGTTCAGCTTCACTGACTATTTCAATACCTGTCAGTTCGATTCCACCGCGTGTGGCCACCTGTTCAGCCGCAGAGTCGTCACTGTGAACGCTCATGGATTTCTCCTTTTAGTAGAGCACTTATCGATGGGGTTTCTATGCTACCTGGAGGTGTCTGGCAGCACAGGGGCGGTACCATGATTCCTATACGACGACCTTGACAAGAAGTAGGGGTTCCCCGTGACACCAGAGTCTTTTCCCGATTTCCTCTTGTCTGCGCGTGATAGGCAAGCAGGTGAATACCTGCGCAGCGTTGCCGGTGGGCCGATTGATGTCCTGGTGGTGTTAGGTTCTGGTTTGGCTGATACGTTGGAGCAAAGTGAAATGTGGGCCGCCCCTGACGCTAAGATTCGACTCGATAGTATTCCTGGAGTTATTGCTCCCTGCGCGGATGGACATCTCAATGAGCTGTCCATCTACCGCAAAGACAAGACCATTGCCGTGGCTTTGGGTCGAACCCATTTGTACGAGGGACTGGGGACTGAGCCGGTTACCGCCCTTGAGCGTGCTGCGGCGTGTGCTGGGGTGCGTGCAGCCATCTTGTGTAATGCAAATGGGTGTTTACGCGATTGGCATCTGGGGGACGTGATGGCAATTGACGATCACGCTAACTTCACTGGCATCTCCCCTTTTGATGGCACGATTTTTCTTGATACGACCGCGTGTTGGGATCCTCATCTGACAGACATCCTGGCAGGTGCTTGCCAGCGACGCGGCAGCTATGGCCTTATGCGGGGACCGGAATATCAGACTCGCCTCGAAACTCAGATTCTTGCGAATTCTGGTGTGGATTGCGTGGGCATGTCTACCGTGATGGAAGCCCTGATGTTGCATGCTCTTGGTGTGAGAGTGTGTGGCATGTCGGTCGTCTCTGATCTGTCGTTTTCTGCTGCTCCTACGGATCCTTCAGCCGTGATTGCAGCCGCAACTGGAGCACAAGAGACAGTTCTGCGCGGGATCGACGAAGTTCTGTCTGCGCTCTAGGCTTTCCGCCATCTCCTATTCGATGTACGCATCGAGCCTCCCTATGCACGACGGCATTGGAGCAGGTCTGCTCCACCGACGACACTGACGGGTTTGGTGAGCGCGGGGCGCTCTTCAAAAATAACGAACTCTTCGGGCCCTTCCGGATGGAGAGAAGGAAGTCCTAGAAAATCCCGGGCACGCCAGGTAGCTAGGTCCACGACTTCTGTTTCTGTCATGCCGTAATCAACCCAGCGTTGCAGCTCAGTTTGAATCTCTCCGTGCGGCTGGTAGCCCCCCGCATCGGTTCCAGGTAATAGTTGCACTCCTGCACTGCGCAGATCATCAAACCACTGGTACCGGTGATCGAACAGCTCCGTCATGGTGTGGGCGTAACGAGGGTACTTTTTCTTAGCATCTCCGGCGAAGGAGGGGAACAACTCCACTTGTCCAAGAGTTGGGGTTACGGCGATACCAAGACGAGCCGCCTCGACAGCATGGTCAAAGGTCATACCTGACCCGTGTTCAATCGTGTCAACTCTCGCTTCTAAAAGACTGTCTATAGCTGGCCTAGAGAATGCGTGCACTGCGACACGGGCACCGTTGTCGTGTGCTGCCGCAACCGCATCAACCAGGATATGTGTGTCCCACAACGGATCAAGATCAGAATCAGCGCCGTTAGAACGGTCAATCCAGTCCCCCACCAGTTTCACCCAACCATCGGAAGTCTGGGTCTGCTGGGCCACGACCTTTGGTAAATCATTTGGGTTTTCCAATTCAATGGCAAGCCCACGAAGATAGCGTTTTGGCCTGGCAATATGACGTCCAGCCCGAATTACCGTCAGAGGTGAAGCGTCTACGGGGGGTGTGGGTGATCCCGGCTCTCGAATAGCCGTTACACCGCTGTTCCAATTTGTCTGTGCCGCGCGCAGAGCATCTTCCTGGCCGGCAGGACCGGTCTCTCCTATACCCAGGTGAGCATGGACATCCACTAGACCAGGAGTGATCCACGGACCAGCACCGGGGGTCTTTTCCTCATGGAAAGATAACCCACTACTGAGAGTCCCCCACCGGAAAGAGGCCGGACTCTTAGGGGTATCTCTCCACAGAACCCACCCGGTGATGGGCTCCATCATCGACCCATCAAACGCTGCAAGTCTTCTGGAAGCTGATCAAAGGTGGGGCGAGCCTCTTCAGGTTCGACAGGAAGTCCAAAGGCAGCACCCTTCGGAGCCACAGCGCCCCCGCGATGATCCTTCGGGAGCATCGCTTCGAGTTCTTGTTGACGCCTCTTAGCTGGATTACCCGAACGCGCCTTCTTTTGTACTTTCTTTTTCTTAGCGGCTTGGGCCCGCATCTGTTCGCGCCGCTGAGTTTTCTTTCCAGCACCACCCATCTGAGGGATTCCACCAGAAAGGTCAGGCATGCCCCCCTTGCCCATGTGTTTCATCATCTTGCGGGCGGCTTCAAAGCGTTTAACTAGTTGATTGACTTCAGTGACTGTGGTTCCAGAGCCTGCTGCAATGCGAGCACGGCGTGAACCGTTGAGTATGCCGATGTCGTCGCGTTCCGCGGGAGTCATAGAACGGACGATGGCCTCAACCCGGTTGACCTCACGCTCATCGAAGTTTTCTAGTTGTTCGCGCATTTCTCCCATGCCTGGAAGCATCCCCAGGATCTTCTTCATGGAACCAAGTTTGCGCATTTGCTGAAGCTGCGAGAGGAAATCTGTCAGTGTGAGGTCTCCACTGGCGGCTTTCGCAGCCATGCGTTCGGCTTCGTCTTGGTCGAACTTGCGTTCTGCTTCTTCAATAAGAGTGAGAATGTCACCCATGTCGAGGATGCGTCCGGCCATGCGGTCTGCATGGAACCGCTCAAAATCGTCTAATCCCTCACCGGTAGAAGCGAAAAGAATGGGCGCTCCCGTAACGCCTCGCACAGATAGAGAGGCCCCACCACGCGCGTCACCATCAAGTTTCGACATGACGACACCGGTGAAGCCCACACCATCGCGGAATGCGGTAGCGGTCTGCACCGCGTCTTGACCGATCATCGCGTCGAGGACGAACATGATCTCATGAGGGTTAACGGCATCGCGAATATCACGAGCCTGCTGCATCATTTCTTCGTCAACGCCCAGGCGTCCCGCAGTATCAACAATGACAACGTCAATGCCGTTTTCCAGCGCATGGGCCAGTCCTGACCGCGCTACCTGCACTGGATCACCCACACCGTTACCAGGTTCTGGAGCCCACACCTCAACACCGGCGCGCTGACCCACAACTTGTAGCTGGTTGACCGCATTAGGACGCTGTAAATCAGACGCTACTAGCAGGACCGTTTTACCGCTTTCACGCAGCCACTTGCCCAGTTTTCCAGCCAACGTGGTTTTACCAGCACCCTGCAAACCTGCCAGCATAAAGACTGTTGGACCGCGCTGGGCAAACACCAGTTCGCGGCTTTCACCGCCAAGGACCTCAACCAGTTGTTCATGGACAACCCGTACAACTTGCTGTCCCGGATTCAAAGCCTGGGAACGCGCTGCACCGTACGCCTTCTCACGGACCGCCTTGGTGAAGTCACGTACAACAGGGAGAGCAACGTCAGCGTCGATGAGGGCGCGGCGAATCTCCCCAACTGTCGCGTCAACATCAGCTTCAGATAGGACGCCCTTAGAGCGCAGTCGCTTGAAGGAGTCTCGTAGCCGATCGGAGAGATTGTTGAACACTCTAAATACCCGCCTAGTCTCAAATGTTTGTCACGTAAATGTTACCCGACGATAGCGTCGACGAAACTTTCCGGATCAAAGGGGGCCAAATCATCGGGGCCCTCCCCTAAGCCCACGAATTTCACTGGAACTCCCAATTCCTTTTGAACCGATATGACAATACCGCCTTTTGCGGATCCATCAAGTTTAGTCAGCACAATACCGGTCAGGCCAACAACCTGGCCGAAAACCTCGGCTTGACGCATACCGTTTTGTCCGGTGGTGGCGTCCAAAACCAGCAGTACTTCATCGACGGGTCCCTGTTTTTCCATGACCCGTTTCACCTTGCCTAGCTCGTCCATGAGGGTTGCCTTGGTTTGCAGACGTCCCGCCGTGTCCACCAGGACAACATCGATGCCACGTTCTTTGGCTTCCTTGACAGCGTCAAACGCGACGGATGCAGGGTCACCTCCTTCACGCTCGGAACTGACTACGTCCACCCCAACGCGTTGCCCCCACGTGGCAAGCTGTTCGGTCGCCGCGGCCCTAAACGTATCTGCCGCTCCCAAAAGTACGGTTTTATCTTGCGCACGCAAAACACGCGCCAATTTGCCGACAGTCGTGGTCTTTCCCGTGCCATTGACCCCGACAACAAGAATCGCAGCTGGCCCCTCAGCCTTATCCAAGTGAAGCGAACGATCCATATCGGTACCGACCGCGGCAAGAAGCTCTTGCTTGAGGATCTGTTGTGCTTCCACTGGAGATACATCGCCCCGCACTTTCACTTCTGTGCGAAGGCGCTCCATGATCTCGTCTGTTGCAGCTAACCCTACGTCTGCACTCAAGAGAGTGTCTTCGATTTCCTCCCAGTCAGCTTCGCTGAGATTCCCTCGCGACAAAACCGCCAAAACAGCTTTCCCCAGGGATCCAGATCGAGCCAAGCGCCCACGCAGCCGCTGCATGCGGGTCATGGGGGCCTCCGGTATCTCAACCGGTGGCTCTTCTACACTGGGAGACTCAATAATGTCTTGAAGAGGCTGGTCAACTGCGTGAACCTCGTCTTCCGCAACAGCGTCTGGAATCACCGAAGGGGGTTCAGGCGTAGTTTGTGCGTCTTCTACGCCGTGGGGGTGAGAGCGCCGGGCAATTGCCCACCACACCACACCGACAACGCATAGTACCGCAAGGATGATTGCTGCGATCACTAACGGATGAGTCAAATCAGGCATGAGTCCATATTCCCACAGCGCAGGCGCGCTCTGCCAACTGGCAGACTACTAATCCAGATTTCAGTTGCGAGCTTGATATCCCTCAACAGAGTGGAACTGTGGGAAACGCGTGATTGCAGAAACTCTCTCACGCTTTTCGACAACCGGTACCTTGTCTTCGACGTCGGGCATCTCCTGCAACAGATCCCCTAATGACACCTTTTTTGTTTCTACTTCTTTAACAGGAGTTAATTCCTGGCGAGGCGTTTTCATCGCCCGCACAGTATCTTTAATTCGGTCTTCCCACTGATCTACAGAATACTGCTGTAGCGCCAACGTTACGATTACACCAATCCCCACAGCAAGGATGAAAAACACCGCGATCCCCAAACTCAACATTGCCATGTGTCCATGGTCCAACTTTCTCCAAAGAAGTTCCCGCCGACATGACGATATTTATAAAACTGTTACGACTTGTAACGTTCCTGTGATAATCGATGTGATATTACTTGCGAAACGCCGTCACGCATACTAACGCCGTAGAGGGCATCAGCAATCTCCATGGTGCGTTTCTGGTGAGTAATTAAAATGAGCTGACTGGTCTTCTGCAAATCTGAAAATGCCGTCAGGACGCGGGAGAGATTAATATCATCTAGCGCTGCCTCAACTTCGTCCATCACGTAAAAGGGAGAAGGGCGCGCTTTAAAAATGGCGATCAGGTATGCCAAGGCAGCGAGCGAGCGTTCACCACCGGATAGAAGCGATAAGCGCGTAACTTTCTTTCCGGCAGGACGAGCATAAATCTCTACCCCTGTATGCAGGGGATCGTCTGGATCGGTGAGGCTCAAACGGCCCTTCCCCCCGGGGAAAAGTCCAGCAAATACTGTGTCGAATTCGTCTGCCGTTTGAGCAAATGCCTCTTCAAAGGCGACCCGAATCTGAGTGTCGACATCACGGATGATTGCAAGGAGATCCCGTTTCGACTTCTGAAGATCTGCTACTTGGTCCTCTAGAAACTGGAGGCGCTCCGACAGCGCCTTGTGCTCCTCCACGGCAAGTGGATTGACGACCCCCAGGCGGGCCAGGCGAGTCCGAGCTTGCTCGAGCCTCTCTTGAATATCCGCGCGCGAATACGGGACTGCGTTCCCCTCACTGTCGATCACAGGAATGTGGGGACCATGGCTGGCAATGAGCGCTTCTATGTCGTCACTTAGTTCTTCAGCTCGTTTAGTGGCCTCGTCCATCATCAAGGCCGATTGAGCCAGAGCGACCTCCGCCTGCCTACGAATCTCATCTGCGTGGGATTGGCTGCTACGGTGTTTCTCTAGGTCTGTGCGAACCCGTACTATCTCTTCTTTGAGTTCGCTGGCTTGCGCCTCATATTTTTCTCTCAATGCGAGCGCAGTTGCGTAATGTTTGGCTGCTTCGTTGCGTCCCGCGTCAGCACGTTTATGAACATCAAGAAGGTGCGATTTTCTTCTTTCCTGTGCGGTAGCTTCTTCCAAGCCCCGGCGCCTATCGTCTTCTAGCATCCGCACACGATCAGTCATCACCTGCAGTGCACGAGCTGCTGCTTGGGCTTTATCACGTGCTTCACGCGCGGCAACCTCAGCTTTCATCTCTGTTTCTCGTACCACGCGTAATCTCTGGGTGGCCTGGTCAAGAGCTTGCCTGGGTTCCTTGAGGAAAGACTCCGCATTGACCTCCGGGATCGCTTCCGCGGCCTGAGCGGCTTCCCTGGCAGCTTGTGCACTCTCTTCAACTGCCGTAGTTCTACGAAGTACTTCCTGTGCCGCCCGCTCTTCTCTTGCCACTGCAGCCGCACGCCGTGCAGCTTCCTCAGCTCGTTCCTTCGCAAGCCGCGCTGATCGCGCATCAAACTCTCGCAATTTGGACATTGCTTCAGCTGTTGAGGCGCTGGCTTGTTGAAGGTGATTCTTGGCGCGCACAACACGTTCTTGCGCTAATCTCAACGCCTTCTCACACCGTTCTTCCTCGGCACGAGCATTCTTCCATTCTGCGCGAACCACCAATGCAGCTTGCATATCTGTGCTGCCACCGGCGATCGTTCGGCGTCCCAAGACTACTCCATCACGCGTGGCCACCTTACGAACACCAGGCCTTTGGAGAAGGGCTTGTGCCTCGTCCAGGTCCTCGGCTAACCACGCTCCGTCCAATAGTTCTGCTATGGCACCATCAAGTCCCCTTGTGCTTTCCACTGCTTCCCACGCATTCCCCTCCACTGGGGTATCTGCGTTTCCAGAAACGACGGCACGCAGACCTATTCCCGTTTCACTTGCCCACCGCAGACCAGACGCGACGGAGTCATTTTCCCCTACTATTACGGCTTCATCAAAGGTTCCAAGTAAAGCTGAGATTGCTTTTTCCCACCCAACAGCAACAGTTAACCTATCTACCAGTTGTCCTTGAGGAGCCCACCGACCATCATCAAGCTCTTTGAACTCAGGCTTTTTAGGTTCTAATGCTTGCCGCTGCCCTTGCCACTTCGCCAGGGCCGCCTGAATCGTACTTTCTTCCTTGTGAGCCTCTTCTAGTGCCTTTCGCGCTTCAGATTCTTCCAGAGCCATACGCGTATGGTGAGCGCTAAGAACCTCTGAGGTATCTTCAGATTCATCTGGTTGAGCGGGTAACGGCAAAGACGCCAGGTCTTTAGCTGCCTGCAGCCGCTCATTTTCGGCTCGCTCCAGGGCTGCTTGTGCCTCCTCGTATCGCGATTGGGTTCGTGCCACTGCCTGCAACAAACGAGAGGACTCCGTCTGACGACGGCTCAGAGCCTCTTCAGCATAGTGCAGGTTCTTACGTGCCTCCCGTTCTGCTTCTTCGGCATTCTTTCTCTGTTCACGGGTGCGCGATAGAGATTCGGTTTTCGCTTGCGCGTCCGCCGCCAAATCCTGAGCTTCTTTACGTGCCCCTTGCACATTCTGACGTGCAAGATCAATCTGAGCTTCTGAGACTACCTCGCGTCCGGTGTGGGAAGAAATGCGTTCCATAGCGATCCCCACGAGAGAAGCTAGTCTTTCCCTCACAGAGTCGAACTGGTGTGTCATTTCTGTGTAGCCGCGAACGTACTGATCTACATTTTCAAGTTTGCCTTCAAGCTCACGCAGTCGCAGTTCGAGGCTGTGAGACTCGGACGAAGAACCTTCCACACGGTCGCGCGCCTGCTGGGCTAAGGCAGTATCGCGCTCATGACGTTCGCGAGCGCGCACGAGGTCTTCTGCGACAAGTCTCCGTGATGTTTCATCGATTTCTGACAATACGTCTTCAGCAACTCTCGCTGCTTTTGCCTGCCGTGCTAGAGGTTTGAGTTGCCGCTTGATTTCTTCTGTGAGGTCCAAAACCCGCACCAAGTTTTGGTCCATATTTTCCAGCTTGCGCAGGGCTCGTTCTTTGCGGCGACGATGTTTGAGAACACCAGCTGCCTCGTCAATAAATGCCCGTCGTTCTTCGGGAGTTGCGCGTAAAACAGCATCAAGTCTGCCCTGTCCCACGATAACGTGCATTTGTTTGCCCATGCCCGTATCGGACAGCAATTCCTGGACGTCAAGCAGTCGCGCATCCGCACCGTTGATTGCGTATTCGGAGCCACCTCCACGAAATAGGGTGCGCGAAATAGTCACTTCAGCATAATCAATGGGAAGTAGCCCATCGGAGTTGTCGATGGTCAGTTCCACGAATGCCCGGCCAAGGCCTGCCCTCCCCGACGAACCGGCAAATATGACATCTGCCATCGCGCCGCCCCGCAAGTTTTTTGCACCTTGCTCACCCATCACCCATGAGAGTGCATCCACAACATTGGATTTACCCGAGCCGTTGGGACCAACCACGCAGGTGATCCCCGGCTCGAACCGAAAAGTGGTGGGTTTGGCAAAAGACTTGAAGCCACGCAAGCTGAGTGACTTCAGATACATGAGTTAGTCCTCAGCGTGGTACTCCAGTTCCGGGAACCATAGCGCGATCTCGCGAATGGCCGAGGTGGTCGAGTCAGATCCATGAACTAGGTTCTCCACCTGACCGGTTCCCCAGTCACGTCCCAAATCTCCGCGAATAGTGCCCGGTGCCGCCAAGGTGGGGTTTGTTGTGCCCATAAGAGAACGCACACCTTCAATAACTCTGTCACCCTCGACGACGATCGCGACCAGCGGTGAAGCACTCATGTATTCGATCAGGCCTTGGAAAAAGGGACGTTCCCGATGCTCAGCATAGTGCTCTTCCAAAAGAGCACGGTCAGCCTGTTTGATTTTCAAACCCTTGAGAACATAGCCCTTAGACTCAATTCGGCGCAGTATCTCGCCGGTCAGACCACGCCTGAAACCATCTGGTTTCACCAAAACTAGGGTGTGCTCTTTTTTGGGATCCAAAAGGTCTGGTGTGGGCATGAGTATCCTCTCAGTCTTCAAAACCAGCGACAATCGCGTCACCAATCTCTGTTATTGCTTTCTCAGCGTCGGGACCTGTGGCGCTTATAACCACAGTGTCTCCTTGGCGCCTACCTAGTGACATTAGTCCTATGATCGACTTCGCGTCTACTCCGTCCACCATAATATCTGCTTCAAAGGATGCCGCAAGACGTGCCAGTGCCGCAGCAGGTCGAGCATGTAAACCGCTCTTATCAGCGATTATTACACTGCGTCCTTCGGTCACGGTTTCCTGAGAATGCCCGTTCCACACATGAGCGGCACCGTGAGCTGCTTGGGCAACTGCTTTCAAATCACCGCCCTGCTGTGCGGCTACCGCGGCAGCCACTGCTCCCTCAACTAAGGGGGCGTCAGCAAGGGCTATGCGATCTTGGTCATCACGGAACTCAATAACAGACTCCGCAGTGAGGGTCGCTGATCCGATGTCGGTCAGCACTACTGCACCCTCACATTGGCTCAAAACATCAGTCAAACGCTGATCGATAAGATCAAATGAGGTCCCTAGTCCTTCATCCTCCCGACCACCGGCCACGGCGATACGTACGTCGGGAGCCATCTGTCCCGCAAGTTCGGCAACGCCTTGAGCAAGTGTCTTCGAATGAGAGACAATGACGAACCCGATCGCCGCAGTCACGACAGGTCACCTTCCAGTTGATCCGCCGCAGAAGCAGCAGCTTCGATGAGAAGGGCCGAGGACACCGCCCCCGGATCAAGATGTCCTTTACTTCGCTCACCTAGGTACGAGGCTCGTCCTTTGGTGGCTTGCATTGGTCCGGTCGCATTGGCGCCGGACCGGGCCGACTCTGCAGCTGCCCGCAAAGCTTCTTGAGCGCTACCATTAGCATCTGCGATTTTGCGAGCCGCTTCTGCCGCTGGTAGAAGCGCATCGACCATCGTCTTTTCTCCGAGCGTTGCTTTGCCTCGCGCCTGGACCCCACCCACGGCTGCTTCAAGAAGCGCCGCCACCTGCGCAGCCGTGAGTTGATCTTCGACTAGCTGTTGCGCTCCTCGCAAAAAAGCCGTCCCGTACAGTGGCCCAGCAGCTCCACCCACAGTCGACATTAAGGTTTTAGCAACATGCTTGAGCACGTCTGCACCATTACCTGCATTCTCTAATGCGTCACCCCGTACAGCCGCGGCAAAACCTCGATCCAGATTTTCACCATGATCGCCGTCTCCGATTTGCCGATCGAGGTCTATCAGGTGTTCGCGGTTTTCTGCCACTGACTCAGCTGCTTGGGTAATCCAGAGTCTGGCCCATTGCGCACTATTGATCACTATCTAGCCTTCACTTCCATGCCGGTGTGTATGCCGGCGCGTCAAAAAGTTCTTCCATCTCCGAGTCCAAGCGCAACAGGGTAATGGAAACACCCGGCATCTCCAAGCTGGTCACATAATTACCTACCAGGGATCGAGCCCTCTCGACCCCATCCTGTTCTAGCAGCGCGGCGAGTTTGCGGAAAACAATAAAAAGTTCCGACTCAGGAGTCCCCCCCATTCCATTTACTAGTGCAATTACACGGTCGCCTTTCACCAACCCAAGGTCGTCACGAACTCGATGATAGAGCTCCTCCGTCAGTGAGTCGGCTGGTTCCATATGTCCGCGGCGGTATCCCGGTTCGCCGTGGATACCTATTCCCAGTTCTATCTCGTCTTCAGCGAGGTCGAATGAAGGCTTACCTGCGTGTGGAACCGTACACGGTCCCAGTGCAAGACCCATAGAGCGCATATTCTCATTGACTCTGCGTCCTATCGCCGCGACAGTCGCCAAGTCATCACCCCGCTCGGCTGCGGCACCGGCGATTTTTTCAACAAGAACCGTACCTGCAACCCCGCGCCTACCCGCGGTCCACGTGGAGTTTTCAACTGCACAGTCGTCGTCCACCAGAACGGTTTCAACGCTGATATCATCCATTTCTGCCAGTTCTGCTGCTGTCTCAAAGTTGAGCACGTCTCCGGTGTAGTTCTTCACAATATGCACAACCCCCGCGCCTTTGTCGGCTGCCCGTGTAGCCTCCACGATCGGGTCCGGTGTTGGCGAAGTGAATACTGGACCCGGGACAGCAGCATCGAGCATCCCGACCCCAACATAGCCTGCGTGCAATGGTTCGTGACCAGAGCCTCCTCCGGAAACCAACCCTACTTTTCCGGCGTCTTTCGAGACTTTTCGTTCAACCCAATCCGGATCGAAATGTACTTCAACCAAATCTGGATACGCGAGAGCGAAACCCTCCAGAGTTTCCGTTACTACCTGCTGTGGATCGTTGATTAGCTTTTTCATCGTGGCCTCCCTGCCTTGTCACCCAATTATGATTTTCGCATCGGATCATCCAAGGCGCTGATCGGGACGCAAGAGAGCGGTAGCTTCTCCTGCCAAAACCACTGAGCCAAAGATGACAATGCCTTTATTCGCTTGAGGGTCGTTAGTTCGATCAACTAACGCCGCGGCCCGGTCGATTCCCGCAACCAGTCCTTCTTCAGCATAAGCCTCATCGAAGACATCGGCAGCAATTTCTTCTAAATCGCTCAGTTCTGCGGCCCGCGGACCATCCATGGGGACTACCACAATCGCGTCCAAGAATGGTTCCATCTCCGCCAAGGTGGCCTCAATATTCTTATCTCGCATTGCAGAGTAGACGCCCACCGTGTAATCAAAGGCAAAGGATTCCACAAGTGCTGGTCCCAACGCAGCTGCCCCATCGGGATTGTGTGCCGAGTCGACGACAATGGCAGGGGAACCCCTCAAAACTTCGAGGCGCCCCGGGGAACGTACCCCTTGCATTCCTGCGTCGACAACATCGGCTTTAAGCGCTTTCCCTCCCAAAATGGCTTCCACTGCCACGAGAGCAGCCCCGGCGTTACTGGCCTGATGTTTGCCTAGGAGTGGAACAAATAGGTCCTCATATACCCCCGCCGGTGTGCGCAATGTAATCATCTGGCCACCCACGCCCGGTTGGCGATCCACAACCTCCCAATCAACGCCTTCCATCCACAACACCGAGTCCGTCTGAGAGCATCGGTCACGGATAATTGCCTCGACCTCGTCAGTTTGTTTCTCAGCGACAACAATAGTTTTTTCTTTGATAATGCCAACCTTTTCAGTGGCAATCTCTTCTAACGTATCGCCCAGCCACTGCTGATGGTCACGGTCGATATGGGTGAGTACTGCAACCCCCGCGTTCGCCACATTGGTGGCGTCCCATACTCCACCCATACCAGTCTCGATAACCGCTACATCTACGGGATAATCTGCAAAAGCCGCATAGGCCATAGCGGTAAGAACCTCAAAAAAGGACAGTTTAGGAGAACCCTTCTCATCCATCATCGCGACATATGGTGCAATATCGTCCCACGCGTCAACAAACTGTTGGGGTGAGAGAGGCTCGCCCTCCACTGTGATGCGCTCTCGGATGTCTCGCAAATGCGGACTGGTAAAGCGTCCCACTTTGAGATCGAAGGCGCCAAGCAAAGCATCTGCTATCCGTGCCGTCGATGTTTTCCCGTTTGTTCCTGCAATATGGATGATCGGATAGGCATCTTGCGGGCTACCCAGAATGTCGAGTAGTCCCTCGATACGCGCCAAACTGGGATCGAAATCGTGTTCGGGTGCTCGCGCGAAGAGCGTGGTTGCTAGTTCGCGTACACGGGCGCGAACCGCCACCTCGTCAACCGGGTCGACTGGATCGCGGTCGTTATCGGTGCCGCCAAGCAACTCAGCAACTTCGACTGCGTCCAGTTGTGATTCCTCTTCCTCCAGTTTGGCTTGGTCTTCACCAAGAAGATAAGGAATCAGTTCGGGGTCAATCCCCTTAGGTTCGGTCATTCAGTCTTCTCCACATCGATTTTTTCCACAGTCACTGATAGTTCATCTCCCACGCTGATATTCACTTCACGTGAAAGTGTTTCGGAAGCGATCATTTCCTGGTGAGTCTGGGTCGCCTCCAGCCGGTCTGCTGGTACCGCAAGCGTGAGTCGGATTCGGTCTGCAATATGCAAGTCAGCTACTTTACGTGCATCCTGGACTGCTCGCACTACGTCGCGCGCGTACCCCTCAGCCTCCAAAGCTTCATCGATTGCCGTATCGAGGACAACAAAAGCTCCTGACTCTAGGACTTGAGCAACCTCATCTCCCTGAGCATCTACCCGCGCAGACAACGAAATCTGCTCTCCACTCAATACAATGTCAAGCTCTGGGAAATAGACTGTCCCATCCTCTCGCAGCTGCCAGTTTCCAGCCTTTTGCGCAGCAAATAGCTTAGAGGTGTTTTTACGAGTCGCAGGGGCAAATGCACGCGGATTGAGAGAAAGCTCTTGGCGGACAGCAAAACCAGATTTCTGTGGCTCCTCAATCTGTACATTTTTCACATTGACCTCAGAGGCAACGAGCTGGGCAAAAGGACGCAGCTGCTCAGCGTTCTCTGATACAACCACCAGTGTTGCTAGTGGCTGGCGAACCCTGACTTTGGCGGCCTTGCGAAGTGCGTGAGCTGCAGAAACAATATCACGCGCCTCGTCCATAGCAGAAACTAACGCAGGGTCTGACCAACTGGATGGGGGCTCTGGAAAATTCGTCAGATGGACCGACTCACCCCCAGTGAGTCCACGCCAAATCTCTTCACTAACCAGAGGCAGCAAGGGTGCTGCAGCTTCGATGAGAGTCACCAACGCGGTGTACAGTGCATCGAACGACTGTTGCTCTTCATCCCAGAACGCGTCTCTTCGCGTGCGAACATACCAATTGGTGAGCACGTCGAGGTGGTCACGAAAGAGTGCTGTGGCCTCTGGAATGTCGTATTCGTCCAATGCCGCACGCATAGATTGGACAACCTCACTGGTACGGGCCAAGAGATAGCGTTCCATTTCTGGCAAGCCGTCTGTAGATTCGAGGCGGTAGACTGCCATTCCTTCACCGCCGTGCGCGGCGTTAGCATACAGCGCCAAGAAATAATAGGTATTCCACAAAGGCAGTAATACTTGCCGTACAGCGTCGCGGATGCCCTCTTCTGTCACTGCAAGATTTCCGCCTCTCACCACGGGTGAACTCATAAGGAACCACCGCATAGCGTCAGAACCGTAGGTGTCAAACACCCCAGTAACATCGGGATAGTTGCGCAAAGACTTCGACATTTTTCGTCCGTCGTCGCCAAGCACAATGCCGTGACTTACGGCATTGCGGAAAGCTGGCCTGTCAAAGAGCGCAGTGGCCAGCACGTGCAAGGTGTAGAACCAGCCGCGTGTTTGACCAATGTATTCAACAATGAAATCACCGGGATAGTGGTCTTCAAACCACTCACGGTTCTCGAACGGGTAGTGGACTTGCGCAAAAGGCATGGAACCGGATTCAAACCAGCAGTCCAAAACTTCCGGCACACGTCGCATCATTGACTGTCCGGTAGGGTCATCTGGATTCGGACGTACTAACTCATCCACAGCCGGACGATGAAGTTCTACCTGGTCAACACCAAAGTCTCTCTTAAGCTCTTCGATGGAACCGTATACATCAATCCGCGGATAGGCTGGGTCATCGGACTTCCATACGGGAATCGGGCATCCCCAAAAGCGATTACGAGAAATAGACCAGTCGCGAGCACCTTCTAACCATTTACCGAATTGTCCATCTTTGATGTGGGACGGGACCCAATTGATCTGCTGATTGAGCTCCACCATACGATCGCGGAACTTTGTCACCTCTACAAACCATGAGCCCACTGCCATGTAGATGAGCGGCTGGCGGCAACGCCAACAATGCGGGTATGAGTGCTGATACGACGCTTGCTTTACCAAGATAGCGCGGCGACCCTCTTCAATACGTGCTAGCGGACCTTCACTCTCTCGTAAGTCCGAGAGAATAAGCCGGTTCGCATCAAATACCTGCGTCCCTTCGTAGTCCGGCACCAAACTGGTGAATACCGCCCCCTCGTCCAGGGGAATCACAGGCTTGATACCTTCAGCGTGACATACCTGCATGTCGTCTTCACCAAAGGCAGGTGCAAGGTGAACCAGTCCGGTACCGTCCTCAGTGGTCACGAAGTCGCCGCGGATAATGCGGAAGCTGTTTTCATTATCCGCAAAATAGGGAAACATCGGCTGATAGCTGCGTCCGATGAGCTCACTACCCTTGAAGTGGCGCACAGGCTGAGTGTCTTCACCTAGCTCGTTTCTATACGCATCCAACCGGGCTTGCCCAAGGTATACGCGTTTGCCCGCAAGCGGACCGTTTTCGGGAACAACCTCCACATAGTCAATATCAGGTCCGGCAGCGATTGCCAGATTAGAAGGTAACGTCCACGGGGTTGTTGTCCAGATGAGAGCGTATTCACCCGTTGGCTCACCATCTGAATCGAGTAGCGCAACTCCCACTGTTGCCGTTTGATCAGTGCGATCCTGGTAGACGTCATCATCCATTTTCAGTTCATGGTTTGACAGAGGAGTCTGGTCGTTCCAACAGTACGGCAACACCCGATGCCCCTCGTATGCAAGCCCTTTGTCATAAAGAGTCTTGAAGGCCCAAAGTACGCTCTCCATATAGTCGGGATCAAGGGTCTTGTAATCATTATCAAAGTCAACCCAACGGGCTTGGCGCGTGACGTATTCTTCCCATTCTTTCGTGTACTTGAGCACTGAAGCGCGACACGCTTCGTTGAAGGCCGCGATCCCCATACCACCGGGACCTTCAATTTCAGATTTATCGTCAATTCCCAGTTCGCGTTCAGCTTCTAGCTCAGCAGGCAAACCGTGAGTGTCCCAACCAAACCGCCGTTCGACGCGGCGCCCCAACATCGTTTGGTACCGGCCAACTACGTCTTTGACGTATCCGGTCAACAGATGCCCATAGTGGGGAAGTCCGTTGGCAAAAGGAGGACCGTCATAGAACACGAACTCATTACTCCCAGACTCCCCTGCGGGTCGCTGGTTGATCGAGTCCTCAAATGTTCCCCTGGCCTTCCAATAGCCCAAAATTTCTTCTTCGAGGCGCGGAAAATCGGGCTTTGGAGTCACTTCTTCATCGTCGCGGTGTTTGGGAAAGCGATTCACCGGTTGTCCTCTCTGCTTGAACTATGCAGGGACGACTTGCGCCGCGGTACCACCCAGCTTGCCCACATCGGGCCACTCATTCTCCGGCTATTTCGGGCCAACCCGGTCGGTTCTAGTGAGGATTACTCCCGTTCTTCCGACTGCTCCCCGGTGATACCCAGGTGTCCCTGGCCGGATCGTTGCGCAGCAAGTTTAGCATTGTTGGACGACAGCGGCCTCATCAAAATATGTTCCTTCCTCCCCTACTGCGCATTACAGAGTCATAATACTGAACCAAGGTTGATATTCATTGGGGGAATGACCTTTACTGCCAGGGTTTTTGCGGCGACGTGACCCACTATTTTGGCTATTCTCCCTATACACATTCGGCATAGCTATCCCAACCATTTCATTTGTCGTAGCCCACACTTACACTGAATATAAGCAGGGGCGGAAAAGGAGGATTTTGTGAGTCTGAGAGCGATAGTGACCGGAGCGATAGCAGAACCGGTTTTACGATGGACGGGAAAGCAGCAGGCTGTCTTAGAGTTAAGGATTAATGCCACAGCGTCGCAACGCAATCGTGATACAGGCGAATGGAGCGATATAGGCTCCCCGCTGTGGGTCAGTGCAACCTTTTGGGAAAAAGATGCCCAGTACCTGGCAGAGGTTGTCCATCAAGGTGACAGAGTCAGCGTAGAGGGAACTCTCATTGTGGAAACCTATCAACGCCGCGACGGTGGCACAGGATCAAAGCACGTTATTCGATCCCCACGCTTTCTGGGGGTTTCTCCCAAACGCAGCCAGGTTCAAACCACTGGTCCAGTACTCACAGACGAAATGGGCGAGTTCTAATCGATCCAGAAGGAGTCCTTCATCGCACTGATCCAACTGCAATCAAATATAAAAAGGGAAACGGCCCCGCTTTCGCGGGGCCGCCCATCCCATCAACACAGTGCGAGCGGGAAACGCGTCAGGCGCTTAATAGTCACGCTCCCCTTTGCTCGATATCTACTCTAGAAGGCTGTCTTGACTATTCCCTCAAACTAACCTGAGAAATCCCTGGGAAATAAGACTTCCCTAAGACCACTAGGATCGTATTCATGACTCACAATGAACTTCTTGCCCATGTACTTGCCCCAGCAGACATGGATACGTCGGTCCGGCCACAAGATGACTTTTACCGCTATTGCAACGGTGCCTGGATTGACCGTCACGTAATCCCAGCTGATAGACCCACTGATGGGGCGTTTTACCAGTTACGAGATCTCAGCGAAGTACAGTGTCGCACCATTGTTGAGGATGCCGTTAAAGGTCTCGTTGACGATGCCGACGCTGAGAAGATCGCCATAATTTACAGCCAGTTCATGGATGAATCCCACATTGAAGAACTAGGGGCAACACCACTCCAACCGTTCATTGAAACAATTGTCAATGCTTCTTCTCATGGAGAGTTGGCGGAAGCAGTAGGAAAACTAGGGAAACTCGGAATTTCGCCATTCTTTGCCTTTGACGTCTCAACGGATATGAACGATTCCGATCGTTACCAACTCTACATCGGGCAGGCAGGACTCGGTCTCCCAGATGAGTCCTATTATCGTGACTCCCAATACGCACCGATTGTTCAGCGTTATCAGCAATACATCGCAACTATTTTTTCACTCGCCCGCATTGCCGATCCTGAAAAATCCGCTTCGGATGTTCTCGGCTTTGAGAAAACTCTCGCCTCCTTGCATTGGGACATTGTCGCTATGCGAGATGTCGCAGCACAGAATAACCCCCGTAGCTGGGATGAGGTTATTAAGGAGAATCCTGGTTTTGACTGGCAAATTTGGGCTGATGCTCTCGGGTTAGACACTAGCAAAACGGGCGCATTGAGTATCGGGCAGGTCGATTATCTCGCTGCAGCCAGTAAGCTATGGGCTACTACTGATGTGCCTATTCTACAAAAATGGCTGCTGAGAAAAACTATAGGGTTTGCTGCTCCCTACCTCTCATCATCCTTTGTCAACGAAAACTTTGAGATGTATTCAAAAACGCTCGCTGGCACCGAAGAAATTCGCCCACGCTGGAAAAGAGCACTTTCTCTAGTCGAAGGACTCCTCGGCGATGCACTGGGACGCCTCTACGTCAATCGCCACTTCCCTTCGGAATACAAACAACAGGTAGAAGAGCTCGTCAGTAATCTTATCGAAGCCTACCGCGATTCCATCAGTGCACTCGATTGGATGGGAGAGGCAACACGTGAGCAAGCTTTAGAGAAACTCAGCGGATTCACTCCTCGCATCGCATACCCCTCACAATGGCGGGACTACTCTCAGCTTGACATTAGTACGCAACGCAGTCTTTTGGAGAATATCGCTGAAGCTCAGTCATTCGAGACTGCTTTCGAACTTGGCAAACTTGGATCACCAGTTGACCCCGAAGAGTGGCATATGACTCCCCAGACAGTCAATGCCTACTACAATCCCCTGTCTAACGAGATAGTCTTTCCAGCAGCTATTCTTCGAGCTCCATTCTTCAATCCCGATGCAGACGACGCGGTGAACTACGCAGGAATCGGCGCGGTCATCGGACATGAGATTGGCCACGGATTTGACGACCAAGGTTCACAGTTTGACGCCAACGGTGAAATGCGCAATTGGTGGACAGATGAGGACCGTGCGGAGTTTACGCAACGAACCAAGGCCCTGATCGCACAGTATGATGCGTATTCCCCTGCAGCGCTTCCAGACTCTCATAAAGTTAACGGGGCCCTTACTATTGGCGAGAACATTGGAGACTTAGGTGGCCTGACAATTGCTTGGAAAGCATGGGAAAAGGCCTTGAAAAAACAAGGGATCGCCTCCCCTGCAGAGACTCCTGAGATTGACGGTTTAACCGGCCCTGAACGGTTCTTTATGTCCTGGGCACGCATATGGCAAAGCAAGTCACGTAATGAATATGCCGTTCAACTTCTGGCAGTCGACCCGCACTCCCCCGCCGAGTTCCGATGCAACGGTGTCCTTGCAAATTTCGATGAATTTGCTACATACATGAATGTACGCAAAGGTGACGGTTTGTGGATTGAGCCGTCCCAACGCGTCCACATCTGGTAAATGGCAGTAGTATTGACGCGCGACGACCTAGATTGATTGCGAGAAGAAATGCCTGGTTTAAACCTGACACGTCAAGAAGCAGTTGAACGTGCTGCCCTAGTGCAACCCACTAGCTACGCCGTGCAACTTGACTTGACCAAAGGCGAGACAACATTCGCCTCGAACACAACGATTGCCTTTACCGGCACTGCTGGAGCCCACACGTTCGTGGACCTCGTAGCCGATCAGGTCCATCGGATCGAACTCAATGGAGTTGAAATCCCCGTCGACGCCTACCAAGACAATCGGATTGAGATTGGCCCCTTGGCGGAGGAAAACACGCTTATTGTGAACGCCGACTGCCTCTACATGCATACTGGGGAGGGCCTCCACGCATTTACCGACCCCGCAGACGGAAAACGCTACTGCTACTCGCAGTTTGAAGTTCCTGATGCCAGGCGGGTTTTTGCAACTTTTGAGCAGCCCGACCTCAAAGCCACTTTCCAATTTACGGTGACTACACCACCAGAATGGACAGTGTTCTCGAATTCTCCCACGCCAGAACCCATTTCCGTAGATGAAGGACTTCGCTTCGAATTTGCTCCTTCACCGGTCATCTCCACATACATCACAGCAATTGTCGCAGGACCATACTACGGAGTGACCAGTTCATACACCGATGCTGAGGGTAGAGAAATTCCCATGGGAGTGTACTGCCGTCAGTCCCTTGCCGAGTACTTAGACCCTGATTTTGTTTTCGATATTACGAAAGCAGGGTTCGCTTTCTTTGAAAAGTCCTACGGAATCCCCTACCCATTTGGGAAGTACGATCAAATTTTCGTCCCCGAATACAACGCGGGTGCTATGGAAAATGCTGGATGCATAACATTCCGCGATCAGTACGTTTTCCGTTCAAAGCCAACAGCCTGGCAACGTGAGGCTCTATCAAACACCATCTTGCATGAGCTGGCCCACATGTGGTTTGGCGATTTGGTGACCATGCAGTGGTGGGATGATCTGTGGCTTAATGAGTCTTTCGCAGAGTTTATGTCACATTTTGCTGCATCTGAAGCTACAGAGTTCAAGGATGCTTGGATCGGCTTCCTGCAACGCAAAGAGTGGGGACTCGATAACGATCAGCTCCCCACAACACACCCAATAAAAGCTGAAATACGTGATTTAGAGGATGTCGAAGTCAATTTCGATGGCATCACCTATGCAAAAGGTGCGGCCGTCCTCCGCCAGCTCGTTAGCTACGTGGGAAGAGACAACTTCCTCTCAGGGATCAACTCCTATCTGAAAAAGCACGCATTTGGTAACGCAACGTTGGCTGATCTTTTAGGTGAACTAGAGGCCACATCTGGGCGAGACCTTTCGCGCTGGTCGCAGGTCTGGCTGGAGGAGTCCGGTGTCACGGTCTTGCGTCCAGACATTCTCCTCTCGGAGGACGGCCGTATCCAGGAGTTCGCTGTCATCCAAGAGGCATTTTCACCGGGCGCGTCCCTTCGTCCACATCGTCTAAAGGTCGGAGGCTATGATCTGGTCGATGGAACTGTCACTAGGGTCTTTTCGACTGAACTGGACGTTGACGGTGAACGAACTGTAGTGACCGACCTGACGGGGCAGCCTCGACCCGCGTTGCTATTGGTGAACGATGAAGACCTCGCCTACGCAAAGATTCGACTTGATTCAGAATCTCTAGCTTTCGCGGTTGAAAACATTTCTCAGTTCACTGACCCACTCACCCGCAGAATTATTCTTTCTGCTGCGTGGGATATGACGCGTGACGCGGAGCTTTCTGCAACCAAGTTCATCCAGTTGGCAATCGCGGCACTCCCCACTGAGAAATCCGTTGCCACTGTCACGGGTCTTCTCAATCAAATCAACCGAGCTGCTAAATGCTACGCCGCACCTAATGATCGGGGATGGCGTTTAGAAAGCACTGCTTCCGGCATCGAACTCTTGGCAAAAACAGCTCCAGCTGAAAGTGACCAGCAGCGCCTCTTAGTAAAATCATTAGCTTCCTTGGCTCAATCCCCGAGTCAATTTGAGACAGTCAAGGGTCTCTACGAAGGAACCGTTCCTCTATTCGGCTTGGACATCGATACTGATCTTAAATGGGATCTTCTTTGTGCCCTTGTGCGTGGCGGTCTCGCGGGAGACGATGACATCAAACGCCTGCACGCTCAGGACAATACTATGACGGGTGAGCAGCGCTCCCGACAAGCTCATGCTTCCATTAATTCAACAGAGATTCGTGAAGAAACATGGAACACCATTCTCCACGACGTTTCGGTCCCCAATGACACTCGTTGGGCACTTGTGTCAGGCTTCTGGGCTCACGCAGCAACACAACCAGCTCTATACGCTCAGTTCATCGACAGATTTTTCGACGAGGCGGTGCGCGTGTGGGACCAGCACACCTTCCATATTGCCTCGGGCATCATTGAATCGATGTTCCCCGTGCCACTGGCTGGCTACCTCACCGAATATGATATCCCGCAAATAGCCCAAACCTGGTTGGACAATCATGAAGGCGTATCGTCGTCATTACGTCGACTCATGGTCGAAGCCCAAGCTGACACCCGACGTATGGTACAGGCACAAGAATGTGACTCACGCGGCTAAGCCGTGTCCAGTCTCACGGCAATAATTGGCGGCATCCGTGTTAGCTTGGATGTTAAGTCCAAGTACCGCAGGGAGCCACGATGACCACACCGGAACTCATACTCAAAGGCCTAGGCGGCGCGGATAACGTCTCTGAGCTAGAGGCGTGCATCACTAGGCTACGGGTAGAAGTTGCGCAGCCTGATTTAGTCGACGAAGTTATCCTCAAAGAAGCTGGCGCTTTTGGTGTCGTTCAGGTGGATGACATTGTGCAGGTGGTCGTCGGACCAACTGCAGACCAGGTCGCTAAATCGGTGAATTCACTGCGCTGATGGAGGTGTATGCGCCCCTATCTGGGACGCTACACCCTCTTTCACAAATTCCTGATCGGGTTTTTGCTGAAAAGATGCTTGGTGATGGTGTAGCCCTACTGCCAATCGACGACAACATTCAAGTGGTTTCGGCACCTGCCAATGGGCGGATCGATGCACTTTTTCCACATGCATTTGTCATCTCAGGAATCTTGGTGCATATCGGCGTCAACTCAGCTACCTGTCCCGCTTTTACCGTGCTGGCGTCGAAGGGACAGCGCGTGTCTGTTGGCCAGTCAATAGTTGAATGGAATGTTGCCGTGTCCCAGCAGCTGAATATTCCTTCTTGGGTTGCCGTTGTAGCCGTTGAGTCCCCCCACATATCGCTAGTAGCTGCGTATGGATCACTAGTCGAAGCGCAGTCTCTAATGTTCTCTTGCACCACTCACACTTCCTGATCCTCCATCACTGAGATCCTGAAGATGGTTACTTTTTCCTAGCTCGCTCCGGTAGACTGCCTTTATTACTTAATGAAAAGGCTCGGCGGAAGACTTCGTGATGGCTCAGCGACAAAAAGTAAAAGGACAACGGCGCCCCGGATCTCAGCAGGCTTTGCGTGAGCTCAATTCTCATCGCATTCTCGAAGTATTGGCAGTAGAGGGTCCCCATACGCAAAGCGATCTTGCTCGACTCACTGGACTATCTGGCGGAACTGTCTCAAATATCGTCCGCAAACTTGCAGCCGCTGGGACAGTAAGCACTGAGGCTGCCGTCGTCGGTGGCCGTAGGGCAACAAAGGTGGCCTTGCTGCCCACTAACCAATTTTTATTGGGAATAGATATCGGCAGAACCCACCTCACCATGTCATTGACCGATTCAGCCCGCAAAGAATTGGCAACACATGACTCACGACTCCCCGAAAACCACTCCCCTGAAGAGACGTTCCCGCATGTCGAGTCGGTATTGCAAGACCTACTCAAAACTTCTGGAATAGCAAAAGAGAGTATCGCAAGCTGCATTATTGCCCTTCCAGCATCGATTCGTTCTTCCGATTATTCGATTGTGCAAGACACTGTCTTTCATACCTGGGCTGGCCGAGATTTAAGGGCGATGGCCCAGGACTATCTAGGAATCGACGTCCATCTAGAAAACGACGCAAATGTGGGTGCATTAGCCCAAATCGTGTGCGGAGATTATCCCTCAGCACGTAATTTAATCTACGTTAAAGTTGCCTCTGGCATTGGGCTTGGTTTGGTGCAGAACTTTTCCTCCCCTACTTCCTCAACTGCGATTGACGGCCCTCGCATATATTCTTCGTCCACGGGACTCACCGGAGAAATTGGCCATACTCAGTTTTCTGAAGCGGGAGAGGTGTGCTACTGCGGCAATCGTGGCTGCCTTGAGACAATTGCTTCGCTGAGGGCCCTTGTGGCAAACCTTGACCGTATCCGACCAGGGAAAAAGCATAATACTGACAGTATTCTTACAGCAGCCAATGAGGGTGACGTTGTTGTTTCGCGTATGCTCACTGATGCGGGCGGCGCCTTAGGACGCTCACTGTCTACCCACATCAACGTGTTGGCACCAGATGCAGTCGTTATTGGCGGGCCGCTCTCCCCTCTTGGAGATTCCTATTTGGATTTGGTCGTTCCAGCGGCCCGACAACGGCTCTTGCCTGCCGTTGATGCTGCAGTAGATTTTTCCATCACTTCTTTGGGTACTCGCGCAGAAGTTCTGGGGTGCGTTGCCTTAGCCGCACAAATGATGTGGACAAGCCCACGCGCATAACCGCGCAATGAATCCTCCCCTTATCGTTTATTTGTTACAGACAGATTGCGATTTGGTCGCATTATGGTTCCACTAGTTGTAATCAAACTCGTTTGTCCCCTAGACTGACTCAATGTAAGGTGAAGAAGCTCACGACGGTCGGCGCGAAGGTGTGACGTTTAGCATTTATCTCTTCGACTGGCTACTGAACGGGGAAACTTTGCATATGTCTTGCAGGACAGATAGGAGCTCTCAGTGACAGATGAAATGCCTGTCATCCTCAGGATGGAACACATCACGAAGGCATTCCCAGGCGTTTTGGCCCTTGATGATGTGACCATGGAGGTGCGAAAACAGGAGATTCATGCGATTTGCGGCGAAAACGGAGCTGGGAAATCAACCCTCATGAAAGTCCTCTCAGGTGTACACCCGTACGGTACCTATAAGGGGAGTATTTCTTTCAACGGATCAGAATGTAAATTCTCCTCCATTCGTGATTCCGAGCGCGATGGAATAGTCATCATCCACCAAGAATTGGCTCTTATCCCAACATTGTCCGTTGCGGAGAATATGTTTCTTGGTAATGAAATTCGCCGTGGAGGCGCTATCGACTGGTATGAGACTCGCGCTGAAGCTATCAAGTACATGAATGAGGTTGGACTTGATGAAAGTCCCGATGCTCTTATCAAAGACATTGGCGTCGGTAAGCAGCAACTGGTGGAAATCGCCAAAGCACTGGCAAAAAATGTGAAACTCTTGATTCTTGATGAGCCCACATCAGCACTCAACGAAGAAGAGTCTTCCCACCTTCTAGATCTCATGCGCAAACAGCGCGAACGTGGCGTCACAATGATTATGATTTCCCACAAGCTCGACGAAATAGCGGAAGTCTCTGATGCCGTCACCATTATCCGCGACGGTAAGACCGTAGGCCATATGAATGTTGCTAACGGTCGCATTGATGAGGACGAAATCATCCGTCACATGGTAGGGCGACCTCTTGATGATCGTTATCCTGAACATCAACCTGACATCGGTGATGTTATGTTCGAGGTCGAAGACTGGTGGGTGCGACATCCTCAAGCCACCGAACGCTGGGTATGTAAAGGATCCACACTCAACGTTCGGCGGGGAGAAATCGTTGGACTTGCTGGGCTCATGGGCGCAGGACGCACCGAGTTGGCCCGGTCCATCTTCGGTCGCTCATACGGCATGTGGGAGTCAGGCACACTCAAGCTCAACGGCAAAGAGATTACAGCTAAGTCAGTTCCTGAAGCTATTGCCGATGGTATTGCGTATCTTCCAGAAGACCGAAAAATGCTGGGGTTGAATCTCCTCGACAAAATTTATCAATCAATTATCTCTGCCAAACCAACCAAGGTGACGCGGTCCGGAGTGCTAAATCTTGATGAAGCCCGCCAGGTATCAGAGGTGTACCGCAAAGACATGCGGATCAAAGCTAGTAATGTCGAAGTTGGAGTCAACACACTTTCCGGTGGCAACCAGCAAAAAGTGGTCCTTGCAAAATGGATGTTTACCGATCCTGAAGTGTTGATCTTGGATGAACCTACTCGTGGAATCGACGTTGGCGCCAAGTTCGAGATATACACCTTTATCCAAGCTCTGGCAGACTCTGGAAAAGCCGTCATCGTGATTTCATCTGAGCTACCGGAACTTCTAGGAATCACCGACCGTATATATACCGTTTTCGAAGGCGAAATAACCGGGGATATTCCTACAAAAGAAGCAACTCAAGAGTCGCTGATGCGACTGATGACCCACTCATCTACTCGATCAGAAGCATGAAAGGCAGGCGTAGCCAGACAATGAAACGAAACATCCGGGCGCTCTTCGGGGGCGACTTCAGGCAGTTCGGAATGATTGCCGCCTTAATCGTGATTCTCCTATTCTTCCAGATTCGCACCGGTGGAAAGGTGTTTCAAGCACAAAATCTCATGAATCTCATCATGGGTAATGCTTATGTTCTTATCTTGGCTATCGGCATGGTGCTGGTAATCATCGCCGGTCACATTGATCTTTCTGTGGGATCGGTGGCAGCCTTCGTAGGCATCGTCGTAGCAATGGTAATGAAGAGCTTCGGCCTACCTCCCCTTGTAGCACTTATCATCGGCATTCTGGTCGGATTGGCAGTAGGAGCCTGGCAAGGATTCTGGGTCGCGCAATGGGGAATACCTGCCTTCATAGTCACCTTGGCCGGAATGATGATCTTCCGTGGCGCAAACCAGTTTGTGGGCAAGTCACTGACCGTCCCGGTTCCCGAGTTCTTCCAATTTCTAGGCGCAGGATATTTGCCCGATGTGGCACCAGACGTTTTAGCCTTCAACTTACCTACCATGGTGTTGGCGGGCATTGCTGTGATAGCGCTAGTAATCGTCGAAATACGCAAGTACAGGCGACAAAAGACCTCTGGCGTCGAAATGCCCGCCACATGGGTTCCTGTTGTGCGAACTGTGATTCTCAGCGCATTGATTATTGTCATCATGTGGGTCTTTGCCACAGGACGCCCTGGAACATCGTTCCCTGTTCCAGGAATCATCGTCGTTGTTTTGGCATTGGTATATTCCTTCATCGCTAACCGTACGGTGTTGGGACGCTCGGTCTATGCCGTGGGTGGAAATAAGGCAGCAGCTGAACTCACCGGTGTGCGCGTCAAGAGAGCCAACTTCTTTGTCATGTGTAACTCTTCTTTCCTAGCGGCGGTCGCGGGAATGATCTTTATCGGACGGGCAACCGCATCTGGTCCCGCCGACGGAAATATGTGGGAGCTAGACGCCATTGCTTCAGTATTTATTGGAGGCGCAGCCGTCTCCGGCGGTATTGGGACCATTATGGGGACAATGGTGGGCGCGTTGGTTATGGCTTCACTGAATAATGGTCTTCAACTTGAGGGCATAGGCTCCGATAAGACCCAGATGATCAAGGGCTTAGTTCTTCTATTGGCCGTTGCCGTCGATGTGTACTCGAAGCGTCAGGGAAGGCGTTCCATCATTGGAACCTTCCAGAATGCTAGAAGGAACCAGCGGGAGATTCTTGCTCAAGAGGCTGAGCTCAAGAAAAGCTTGACTGATGATCCTGCTGCGATCAACGTTAGCGGGACTGTTGAGCACACCATCACAAAACTTTCGTCAGGAGAGGACCTTACTGGTGGCGGAGAGGAGGATAGCTCCGCTCAGAACTCACGTGAATAGCTTTCATTTCTATTTCCACAACAACGATGAATGGCATCCATGGGGATGCTACTGACAATAAGTAAGAAAGAAACGAGAGAATACTCATGAAGAATCGTAAAGGATTGGTAGCGGTTGCAACCGCTGTCACATTGAGCTTCGCTCTGGCCGCATGCGGCGGACGAGGTGGCGCCACCGAAGAGTCCGGCACCGCACCAGTCGACGGCGCAGAGTCAGGCGCTAGCGCAGCTGCAGGTGGCGAAGGAACAAAGATCGGCATTGCACTTCCAAAGAAGACCTCACAAAACTGGGTTGAAGCAGAGGAGATGTTCAAAGCCGACTGCGCTGAAGCCAAACTCGACTGCACCATCCAGTTCGCTGATGGTGGCGCGGCGGAGCAGCAAAATCAGGTAGCCGCGATGATTGAGAATGGGGTTCAGGTTCTCATCATTGGAGCTGTCGACGGTTCCCAGCTTGGCACTCAGCTTGCCCAAGCTAAAGCCGCCAATATCAAGGTCATTGCTTATGACCGTATGCTCACAAACACTGAAGATGTCGACTATTACATTGCCTATGACAACTTCGGTGTTGGGCAGTTGCAGGGTGAAGCTCTACTCAACGGCCTTAAAGAGAAAAAGGGCGACAAGGACAAGTGGACGATTGAGCTCATTGCCGGTTCGCCCGATGATGCCAACAGTCTCAAATTCTTTGATGGGGCGATGGACGTTCTCAAGCCAAAGATTGACGATGGTACTCTAACCATTGGTTCTGGCCAGGCCGAATTCACTCAGGTTTCCACCCAAAACTGGGATCCGAAGAACGTACAATCCCGCATGGATACAATCCTCAACTCAACCTACCCAGGTGATGAGGTTATGGACGGCGTACTCTCCCCCAATGACACCCTGGGTCGAGCAGCCATCACTTCCGTCGAGCAAGCCGGAAAGCCGCTTCCTGTTGTTACGGGGCAAGACTCTGAAGACGAGTCTGTGACATGGGTTGTTCAGGAGAAGCAATACTCCACAATCTATAAGGATACCCGTGCGCTGGTCGCCAATGCTGTCAAGCTTGCGATTGCAGTGGCCTCTGGCGATGACAACCCAGAGCTAGAGGGCGTCACGGTCAATGAGACAGAATACGAATCGACCGAGGGCCACCCCGTCGTTGCGTACCTACTCACCCCACAGATCGTCACTTCAGAAAATGCAGCTGAGGTTTATGCAAATGACGAGCACCGCGCAGGACTCGTCGCAGAAGCACAAAAATAGGCTAGTAGTAGTGGCACTATTCTGAGCTAAAGTCCCCAGGGGGGTTGATGTTTCATACATCAACCCCCCTGTTTCTTTTCATGAAAATTGATGCCTCACTCAGTTAACTCGCGATAAGAATGCCTGAGTTTCTTGGCGAATAGGTGCCTCGAGTACTTGCTCCGGACTTCCCACTTCGATGACTTCGCCTTGGTGTAAAAATGCGACTCGATCAGCAACCTGCTTGGCGAAACCCATTTCGTGAGTGGCCATGAGGATAGTGGTATCGCCCTTAAGTTCTTTCACCAAATCCAGCACTTCGCCAACTAGTTGAGGGTCAAGAGCACTAGTGATCTCATCAAGCAGCAGCAACTCGGGTCGCGTGGCAATTGCTCTAACAATTGCTACACGTTGTTGCTGACCGCCAGAAAGCCGATCTGGATATGCGTGCGCCTTATCTGCAAGGCCAATACGATCTAAGAGTTCTAAGGCACGGTTCTGAGCTTCTGCTTTCGATACTTTCTTGACTTTGCGGGAAGCGAGGGCAACATTTTCCATCACGTTCATATGGGGAAACAAATTGTAATGTTGGAAAACAACGCCTATACGAGCTCGGACCGCGTCCGCTTTGATACCCGGAGCGGTGATATCTTCCTCATCAAAAAAAATTTGCCCATCGTCAACGCGTTCCAACAGATTCACAGTTTTGAGAAGTGTTGATTGTCCAGAACCACTGGCACCGATAAGGACTACGCATTCGCTTCGCGAAACATCGAGATCGACTCCACGAAGAATGTGGTTGTCACCGAACCATTTGTGAAGGTTGACAATAGAGAGGGGCGACGCAATAGCCATTGAGCTCATACCTGACCACCCATCTGCTCGCGCGACTGTGCTTGAGCTGTGTACCAGTCTGTGAGCCGAATCATGGGCCACGACATAAGAACAAAAAGAACACCTGCAACAACGTAGGGTGTGAAGTTATATGTACTAGCGACGACGATTTGCGCTGATCGGATGGCGTCTACCGCCCCTAGTACTGAAATTAGCCCGACGTCCTTTTGCATCGAGACAAAATCATTCATGAGTGCAGGTGTAACTTTACGTACTGCCTGCGGCATAACCACTACGCGCGATGTTTGGTTATAACTCAGGCCAAGAGAACGCGCCGCCATTCTTTGAGAAGGGTGCACCGCTTCAATTCCAGCACGGAGTACTTCCGCGATGTACGAGGAATAGGTGAGAATGAGAGCAATAGTTCCCCAAAAAGGTGCTGGTAAACGCGGAAAAATATCGAGGCCTGGGATTCCGAAACCCACCAAATAGAGCACGAGGAGCAGTGGAATACCTCGAAAAAATCGGTGTATAGGGCAGATAACAGTCGTAGCGGCGTGAACACCGGGCCACGTAGCGTTCTCATCACGGCAAGAAGAGTTCCAAAAAAAGCCACTCCGATCGCGGCGAAGAAGAGTACTCGAATATTCAGCCACAATCCCTTGAGTATCTCGGGGAAAGCAGCCCATCCCACTTCCCAATTGAAAAAGAACTTCTTAACGTCTTCCCAACCCGACGCGTTGACAAGAAGCACAGCAACAACTACAGCAAAGAGGACGGTGAAAACAATCGATATTCCCACGGAGCGGAGGTTCTGTTTCTTACGGAAAGACCGCCGTTCTAATTCCACCGGGCTGGGCGTGATGATATCGGGAACAGATGGAGATTCAAGCGCCATTATGCCTCCACAACGAGGGAAATAGGGGACGAAAAAGATGTGGTCGGGGATCTCCTTCCCCAACCACATCTCTTGTGCTACTACTTGAGCGTCGGTACACCCGCACCTTCTACAATCCACGTTTGAGCGATCTCATCCAAGACGCCAGAATCACGCAGTGAGTCAACGGCCTGCGTCACAACGGGAGTAAGCGCAGAATCTTTAGGAAGCAAGAACGCGAGTTCTTCGTCTCCATCTTGGGATTCCAACTGCCCTACTACAACGCCGTCATCTAATACTGCAGTAGCAAGATAGAGGGTCGTTCCCAGGTCTGTGACAATAGCGTCGATTTGTCCGGCTTGGAGGGCAGCTACTGCATCGTCATTAGAGTTGAAAATCGAGACTTCTGTAGTTGGAGCGATAATCTCTTGTGCAGCGGCAATACTTGATGAACCGGCAGCAACTCCAATCTTGGAGTCTTTCAGACCGGCTAAGTCTTTTGCATCGGCGCCTTTATTGCCCTGTATTGAGACCACCGCTTGAGGCGAAACATAGTACGGCGACGAAAAATCAACGGCTTCAAGACGCTCAGGCGTAATCGAGAACTGTTGAATATTCATATCGAAATCTTCAGGCCCAGGCGCAATAACCGTGTCGAATGGTGTGCGGATCCACACGACGTCGTCTTTAGCGAAGCCCATTTCTTCCGCTACCGCGTAGGCTACGGCAGCTTCTAGTCCTTCTCCAGACTCAGGATCATCGTTTTCGACCCAGGGAGAATAAGCAGGTTCGCCTGTCGCAATCGTAAGCTTCCCCGGGGTAACCGTTGGAAGATCTGTAGCTGTTGAACTGTCTGTTGACTGCCCAGATGTCGGTTTTTCGGATTGAGTGGAATCGGTGCCTGAACTACAAGCGGTCATTATGAATATGCTGGCCAAAGTCAAAGCGGAAACAGCAAGGTGACGTTTCATTTGTTTCTCCTTCAGTCAGGCGACCGCAGGGCCAGCCACACGAGAGGCCAGCCCCATCAGTGCAGCGTGAAGCTGGCAAATCTAACACGCTCTAGCTGTATGTGTCAGAGGTGACCGCAAGGCGGAAATCTGCAAAATCGAATCCCGGCGTGACCACGCAACTGACAAGGACGTCGCTAGTACCAGGAAGAGTCCTTTGCCATGTGCCCGCTGGAATCAGAATCTGGCATGCTCCCTGAGTGCCGAGCACCAATACATCTCCGGCCTCGGGTTGTTCACCATTTCCTCCACACTGTAGTTGCAAGGTTCCAGGACCATGCCAGAGCCACATTTCATCCGATGTGACCATATGCCTCGCAGAAGTATCGCCCGCTGGCAAGAAAAAGTAAATGAGAGTTACAGCAGGCCTGTCCCCTATGGAATCGGGAGCTGTGTACGTCCTCCGGTAGTAGCCTCCTTCGGGATGCGGCTCAAGCCCTAAGGTCGTTATTGGGTCACGCACGATATAGTCCCTTTCCTGCGACAATTGTTCGTCGACACGTCCCGGCCCCAGCTTCGACAAGTTCTTCTACACTCTGAACGTCGAAGAATGCTAGATCCGCGGTTGCCCCCACTGCAAGCTGACCAGCTCGAAGTTTTCCAGCGCGCAGTCCCAAAGAGCCCGCACCTCCCAGCGTCGCCGCTTTCAACAAGCGGAAATGCAGGTCTCTGTCGTTGTATCCTTGCTCCCTTGCCAGTCGATACAGCACTGCCACATCCTCAAGGAGGTCAAGGGATGACGACGAACTCAACGAATCAGTACCAACTGAAACCTGATTTCCCTCGCGTAAATATGCCGCAATTGGCGGAGCATCGAGTCCGATAATTTCATTCGACCGTGGACATAATGCGACAGATGTTCCCCGAGCTCTCAACAGAGCTCGATCTTTCGCTGACATGTAGATCCCATGAGCAATATGGCAGTCAGGACCCAGTACACCCAGCTGGTCAACAAACTCCGTTGAGCTCACGCCCACACCCTGGCGACGCAGTTCTGTAAAACTATTTGCTGAGCGTTCCACCCACCCATCGTCACTTCGAATTTCCCGTTCAAAGTGCGCCTCTCCAAGGTGGATGTGGAGGCGTAAGCACAGATTACGCACCAGGTCGGGAACGTCAAGAAGTGGTTGGACCTCAAGTGAGTAGGGGGGCATGTGGCGATACTCCCACCCCTGGAGAAGGTGGGATTTGGTGTATCTCTGCTATCGTCTGCGCACGGCCGCTCTGGCGCCACTCCTGATTCGACCACCCCATGACTTCCCAGTAGGCGATTCCATGCATGCCAGCCTGAGCTAGAGCGGGAGCTGCCTCCAGGTCAGTCACCACGTCGGCAGCAGCAGTGGTTCCCGACTCCAATGCCAGGCGCGTACCTTCAAGAGAAGCCTTCAACCAATCATGGTCACCTGCCTCATATACTCGATCGAAAGCCGCCGACCAATCATCAAATCCCAAATAATGGTGACGCCCCACCTCGGCCATGAGCGTGTATTGCAGGTGCGTGTGCGCGTTGATCAACCCCGGCGTGAGAGTACCTTCCCAATGTTCCTCTACATATGAGAGTCCCTCGTCTTCAAGAGCTTGGAGAACCCACTGCCGCTGTCCAACATGGATTATTCTCCCCTCGCTCACTGCTACAGCTCCATCCCGAATAGTAGGTGCGGTAACAGGGACTACTAAGGAGGCGGAATACACAGTAGCCTCTGGTGACGTGACTTCCTGAGGACGATTATGGATGTCGGGAGCCACGACACTTTCTGGTATGCCGCGCGCTCGAAGTGAAAGCAAGGAGACCTCACGGTCGTAATCAGCTGTCTAACAGCAAAAAGCTGGCAGGCAAAAGACATGTCCATAATCTCGATAGGATTACCCTCAGCCACCGTGTAGTTAATTCCGTGCCCACCCGCCAAAGCAGTGGATGGCGCTTCTTCAGGAGCGCCTCCTGCTACCGCAAACACCGCATGGGAGGCATCCATATGTGCATTCGTGATCGTACGGGCGTACCCAGTGGCAGAAACTACAACGTCTGCCGCGAGAGCCTCTTCGATGGTTTCCACATGATATCCAGCCGATGCGGCTTCAAGCGCGCGGATGGGATCTATTTCTACGACGGACACAGTCTTGCCTAATGCCCGCGCACACTGGGCAACTCCGGCGCCGACAGGACCATATCCGATGATTGCCCACGTGTTTCCATGGGCTTCGTGGTCAATGGCGAAGGCGCACGTCTGTCCCGTACCGTAGCGATTATCGAAAAGTGTCTTAGACTGAGCATCATTGACTGCAATAACCGGAACATAGAGACCACCGCGATCGGCCAAATTCCGCAACGGGCGAACCCCAGAGGTTGTCTCTTCCGCACCGCCGCGCAGCGATCCCCTTTTTGAATTTCGGGGATGACCCGCCCACCATCATCGATGAGAAACTCAGGTTTCCACGCCTTCAATTCTTCCACCCCAATGGGGTCTTCAAAGACACAGATATCGTGTTGTCGCAGATATTCCGCCACGTCCGGATCTGTCTCATGAGGGAGCGCATATACCGCTACTTCAGCTCCGTGCTTGTGCAAGGCTAGTGCCAACACCGCAGTTTTCGGTTCTACGATGAGGACTATCCCGATACGTTTTCCCCTCACGTCAGCTCCAATTGAAGCGGCTACTGCAGCAGTGACCGGCATGAAATTTTCTGCCCATCGGATTCGGGCCTCTGCGTGCCCCCGGTAGTCGTGGCGCGAAGTGCAATCAACGACATAAAAGGGGGCTGCTGGATTGAATGCTCGTACACCAGGACGCGTCAGCTCATAGGACGACTCAAAACCAGGGACACTCATATCGCCACTCAGGTCAGCAACAATAAGTGGGTACTGAGTCGATATGGTAGGTATCGCATCTGTAAGAAGCTCGCTCCACTGGTCCGCAAATACTACCCGGGTGGTTGCGGACAGTTCCGCAATACGGCCCCCAAATCCTCTCACCGCCTCTTCCAACTCCGAATTCTCCGTCAGGAACGCAAAACTATTGCCAGCTATGAGTAGATTCGTATTGTGATTGAAAGCATCAAGCGCACGCATGTCATTGATCTTAGTGCCAGGTTTTGTCCTACTCGCTTGTGTCTCTTGAAACACGTGTGCTTTCCCGCCATGTGGTCACCTGAGATCCGCACGTCCCTCCAGTACCCCTCGAGGAGCTGTCAGCGTAAGCTGAAGATCTGCAAAAGCCGTGATCGTGGTGATGGGAACGCTGTCGAACATTGATTTCGGCGATGAACAGAGAGGCTAGTGCGTGAAGTCGGAAGCAGTGGAGCCCCAGCAGATGGTTCGGGTACTCGTCGTAGACGATGAACCCAGTCTGCAAGTACTTCTTAAGACTGTTCTACTCAAAGAGGGCTGGGATGTGGTGACCGTTGGTACGGGAGCCGAAGCAGTTTTGCAGGCGCGCGAGTTCCGGCCTCACCTCATAGTTCTTGATGTCATCTTGCCTGATATTGATGGGATGCAAGTTCTTGAAACTATACGACGGGAAGGGAATGATGCAATGGTCCTCTTTCTTACCGCAAACAGTGACGTTGAGGATAGGATTGATGGCATCGCTGCCGGAGGTGACGATTATGTCACTAAACCCTTTTCGATCAAGGAAGTAGTGGTCCGTCTTCATGCACTCCTGCGACGAAGTACAGTCCTCTCGCCCAGCAGCAAAGGCCAACTTCACGTGGGAAGCCTAGAACTTGACGAGAACAGTTTCACTGTTACACGGGGTGAACGGCACGTGCAGCTGACCGTTACCGAATTTTCGTTATTGAAGTTCCTCATGTCGAAGGCTGGCAGTATTGTCACAAAAAGTGAAATTCTCAAAGAAGTGTGGGGTCGCGAAGAAGACGATAACTCCAATTTGGTCGAGCTCTATATCTCTTATCTACGAAAGAAAATAGACGCAGATGCGAATCCTATGATTCATACGATTCGTGGAGCCGGATATGTTCTCAAGTCAGATATTCCTTCCTAATTCACGCGAGTGGCCAATATGCACCTTAACGCCTTGAATACTGGGTGGCTGCGACGGCGCCCCCTACGGGTAAGTCTAGGAGTGGCAATTGGCTCACTTATTCTGCTAGTGACAGCACTTCTATCACTACTTTTCGCCTTTGTCATGCAGCAAGCACTAGCAAAACAGGCTGAAAAGACCCTATATCTTGCACAAGAGAATCTTACTAACCGCATAATCAATGAGGGAGAACTCGACGGACAAAACTTGGTTTTTACGGGAGAAGAAAACCTCATTCCCCCTCCTGATGGTTTTTACCTAATTTTGTCCGATAATAAGGTTGTTTTTTCTTCTCTACTCAGTTCCGATTTCACCTTACGCCGCCTGAGAGTAGATGAAATTGCAACAGTACTTTCCGCAGTGGAGGTGAACTCTTACTCCCCCCAACTTCGCATCAACGAGACTGATTCCTACGCCTTCCTTGCCTCCCCAGTGGTCCTCGATGGCCCCGAGTCGCCCCTCATCACAGCTATTAGCGGTGTAGGCGTCAATGATGGCGTAGCAATAGTAGAGGTATTTTTATGGTGGGAACTCATCGCAGGTGCGATCTCTGCAGGCCTAGGAGTTTTTATCGCCTATCGCCTCATCGTTCGCTCGTTGGCTCCCCTAGAGACCGTCGTAGCCGTGGCAGACAAAATTACTAGTACTCCTCTAGAAGATCTCACTCCCCTTCTCGCTGACCGAGTACGTGCAGTGAACCCGGATTCCCAAAGCGAGGCAGATCGCGTCAGCCTGGCATTCAACGATCTCTTATCTCACGTAGGACAGGCCTTATCTGCTCGCCATCGGGCTGAGGACTCTATGCGACGATTTCTAGCAGATGTCAGTCATGAACTTCGTAATCCGCTTTCGTCGATACGCGGATATTCTGAACTGTACGCTGACGATGAGAGTCTTGACCCTGACGTTCGCTTTGCCTTAGATCGCATTCATGCTGAATCGCAACGCATGAATCGCCTTGTAGAAAGTCTCATCCTGCTTGCAAAATTAGACTCGGGCCCCACTCTTTCACTGGAAGAGATCGACTTAATAGCTCTCGTGAAAACAGTTTTTCACGATGCCCGTATTGCCTACCCTGAACACCAGTGGCAAGAGCAACTGCCCGACTCCAGCATTGTGATCATCGGTAACTCAGACGCATTGGGACAGATAATCCTCAATCTTTTGTCGAATTCTCACCACCACACGCAGGAAGGTTCACTCATTGAGCTGTCAGTACACTGTGATGCAGATGCGGTGCACGTACGAGTTTCCGACAACGGTCCCGGCATTCCGCAACAAGCCCAGGAAATGATTTTTGATCGGTTCTCTCAGGTCCCCCCCGGAACTGAAAAGACGAGAAATCGAGGAACCTTGGGATTGGGATTGGCGATCGCACAGTCTCTAGCTAAGGCACAAGGCTTCACAATAACTGTAGACAGTAACCCTGGTCACACAACGTTTACTCTCGTAATTCCCACCAACTTACGGAAGTAAGGAGCAACCTGTGATGAATATAAGAAGAGTCTTTGGGACATCTGTGAAGACCGTTGCGGATAGGTAAAAAGCTCCATTGAGGTCTCGAATTCATCGTAACGTGGAGCCATGAACAAGAAACTAATCGCAGTAGCAACAACTGGTCTTCTTCTTATGGGCACTCTCACCGCTTGTGGTGCCGAGGGCGACAAGGCTCCTGCTTCTGGCAGCGAGACTACACAGTCACAGACGGAAACCTCCACCACTGACACCAAGACAGAGAATTCCTCAAAGAAGGACAGCTCAACCACAGACGAGAAGGACACCCAGAGCGCAGGCTCAGACTCGTCAACACAGAGCAAGTAAAGACCATATAGAGCAGTAAACCCCCAAAGTGCTGGGTGTGTCTTAAAGGACATGCCCAGCACTTTTTGCATATGTCACTGATGTACCTGTTGCGACATTTGCGATACATACAGCAGGTACATCATTGTATTGCGGAGAGTTGCCAGAAGTGCCCTGCTCACGATTCAGCGAGTGCGCGGCGCTTCGTGTCTAGTTCAATGATGCGGGCGAAAGTATCCTCATAGGCAGGGTCATCTGTATCCATTCGACGCAGTTGCCTGCGTAGTGCAGCAGTTTCCCGCGTAAGCCCCCGTCTTACCAAAGATTTCATCACGCCCAATGCAAAATCTCGCGCATCCTCCTCATCACAAGGAAGCGGCTCCACAGCAATATGGGTGAGGGCCTCAGCCACCACTGAATCCGCCCCAGCTCGGATTTCATCGAGCCAACGCCGAGTAGCCAGGTTTACGGAGTCCTCTCCAACTCCTGCTTCCGCCTCAGCCGAGGCCAAAAAGTCAAGGAACACATCGAGCCCACCCGTGGCTTCGATAGCTTCGTGTATTGCCTGATGCAGGGGTACTGTGTAGGCATCTGATCCCAGATCTTCAAAACCTGAACCCACCATATCTAAAGGCCTCTGTAACAAAGCAACCAAAGCCTGGCGCTCGGCTTTAGCAACTGGATCACTTTCCTGAGCTCGAGGTGTCGATGCTCTCGTCGTTCCTTGTCTCATCTCATTTTTCACCGACGCTGGATCAACTCCCAACCAGCCAGCAACTATGCGAACATACTCTGCTCGCAAAGCAACATCGCGGATACCGGCTAAAACCGGGGCAGTTACCCTCACACCTGCCACGCGCCCCTCGGCAGTACTCAAGTCAAGAGAGGCAAGTACGCTCTTGAGAACAAATTCGAAAAGCGGTACGCGTGACTCAATCAACTGACGCACAGCTGCATCCCCCTGGGCTATGCGTAAATCACAGGGATCCATCCCATGGGCTTCAATAGCAACAAAGGTTTGTGTAGCAAAACGTTGGTCTTCACCATATACCTTTCGGGCTGCAGCGCGCCCGGCCTCATCACCATCAAAGGTGAAGATAATTTCTCCCCCAATAGCTTTACCAGAAGTGAGAACCACACCTGCAGCCGGGTCTGCACTGTCACCAAGTAACCGGCGAACCACCGAAACGTGATCTGATCCAAAAGCAGTACCACACGTGGCAATTGCCGTCGTTTCACCAGCTAAATGAGCAGCCATCACATCCGTATATCCCTCAACAATGACGACCCGTCGCTGCTTAGAAATCGAACGTTTTGCCAGGTCAAGTCCGTAAAGAACCTGCGACTTGTGGTAGAGAGGAGTTTCTGGAGTGTTGAGATATTTCGGCGAGTTTGGATCCTCTCCCAACCGGCGAGCTCCAAAACCCACAGTAGCCCCCGTAAGGTCGCGAATGGGCCAGATAACCCTGTCACGAAAGCGATCGTAGAGTCCCCTGTTACCTTGGACAGCGAGACCCGCAGTGGTGAGCTCGGCATCAGTGAATCCCTTCCCACGCAAATATCGCGTCAGAGAATCCCATGGACTCGGCGCATATCCGACACCAAATCTCTCCCACTGCTCACGAGTAAAGTGGCGCGACTCCAGAAAAGAGCGCGCGTGTTGCGCATCAGCAGATTCTAGTTGTCCGCGATAATATTCATCCGCAAGGGCATTTGCTTCAAGGAGACGTCCCCGCCTTCCAGGTTCCTCCCGGCGCGCACGACCACCGGACTCATAATGTAACGTCACCCCGGTTTTACTGGCTAGGTATTCGACGGCTTCAGAAAAATCGAGATGATCATGCTTCATCACGAAGCTAATGACATCGCCACCCTCGTTACACCCGAAGCAGTGCCAATATCCCAGCTGAGGCCGCACATGAAAAGACGGGGTACGCTCGTCGTGAAACGGACACAATCCCTTCATGGATCCACTGCCAGCTGAACGCAACTGCACATGTTGCCCGACGATGTCCTCAATGCGCGCCTTTTCACGCACCTCTCGGATGTCTTCCTTACGAATCAGCCCGGCCATACTGGACAGTCTACGTGTCTCCTCCATGCCGCAGTACTGCTTTCGCTGCGGGCTACAGCAGTGTTGAGAGCATCCCACAGTTTCGGGCATGCCACTGCTCGGCCGAAAGGTCTGTTAGACATGCCACTTGGTCAATTACAGCTCGTAAGCGCCCTTCTTCACTGCTAGCTCGCCACTCTTCAGCAAAAGGAGCCTCCAGAGCGTCTGGGCCCGCGTTATACAAGGCATCGACAAGGTCAAAAAGAAGAGTGCGTTGTTGGTAATACACCGGTTCTACCTCTCGAGGCTCCATCACATATCGGACAGCAACCCCTTTCAAGAAAAGTACCTCATCGCGAGTATGGTCAGGAATAATCAGTGAGGCGCGGTATCTGCCTAGCCGACCATCTCCATAGACTTTTCTAGTGGCCTCTACTACCGAAGAACAAAAGCGGCCAATAAGTTGACTTGTAAGGTCTTTCATTGCTGCACGAGCGCGGTAAGAATCGGTATATTCACTCACCCAAAAGGGGAGTTTTCGCACACGACCGAAGGCTTCTTTGAGCGCATCGCTGTCGCCCCCGTACCAATGTGTTGTCGCTTCTACCACCTCGTCAACATCTATTGCAGAAATGTCGCAGCGTCCCGTAACAACTGCGTCCTCAAGGTCGTGAACCGAATATGCCACATCGTCAGAAAAGTCCATCACTTGAGCTTCAAGGCACCTTTGATCCGACGGTGCTTCAAGGCGCATCCAGTCAAATACGTCCCTGTCGTCCTCATAGACACCATATTTGCGCGTCGATTTTTCACGATCAGGCCCCTCGCCTTTTGCCCAAGGATACTTGCAGATTGCATCCAGTGTTGCCCTCGTCAAATTGAGACCGCCAGGACGGTCCCCCCGCATGGTCTTTGCTTCCAGCCTGGCCACGAGACGAAAAGTCTGCGCATTGCCTTCAAACCCACCAATGTCGGCAGCCACTTCGTCTAAAGCCCGCTCCCCATTGTGACCAAAGGGAGGATGCCCCATGTCATGCGCCAGGCACGCCGCATCGACAATATCTGGGTCAGCACCTAGTTCTTTTCCAATCTCTCGACCGATCTGGGCCACTTCTAATGAGTGCGTGAGTCGAGTCCGAACAAAATCATCCTGAGAAGGTCCCAGAACCTGAGTTTTTGTACCTAGCCGCCGGAATCCCGCACTATGGAGTATCCGCGCTCGATCGCGCTCAAAACTGGTTCGGGCAGATTCTTTGGGGGCTTCTGGGATAAACCGCTGTTCTGCCCTCGCACCATAGAGCTCTGAGTCGCCCACTGCCACCTCCATTTAAAAAAGTTTTCAACCCTAGCGTATTATGGAAAAGGCTTGGAACCACAGTGCTCAAGAAAAGGACACACGTGACTCGACCGGTAGAAGTCCTCAACACCACCCGTCTGGTTCATCGCGGAAGCGGGACGGGAACATCGTGGTGGAGGACATCTGCGATCTGCGACCTCCCGGGAGCCTTTGGAGCTGACGATTTGGCGGCTCTCCATGAGCAACTCCCACCTGTACGGAAGCTGGGGTTTGATGCGGTTCTCTTGCGTTTAGCTGAGGCAGATGTGACGCGAAGAACTCACGATCTTAAACAGCTAATAGATATAGCCCACGGCAACGATTTGCGTGTAATGGTCCGTGTTGTCGCTGCACCCGACGACCAAGTAACAGCTCCAACCGCCACTCCGCCTCTGGTGGAACTGTTGGATAATGCACATGTGTTAGTGGAACGCACGCGTGCCCTTCTCAACACCGGTGTTGATGGAGTCGATGTTGGCCTCATCGTCGACGCACCCGAATTGGGTGATGGCGCGCGACGTGGCGAAGAATTCTCTCGCACAGTGAACCAACAGCTTGCAGAGCTTGCTGATCTCGACTCACAAACGATCCTCAGTGCAGAGGCATCACGTTCTCATCCAGACTTCTTCCATAGGCACCTGACCGAGGATTGGTTTCATCATTTGAGGGATGACGCCCTCTATGGATCTCCTTGGTCAGCTCAATCTTTACAGAAGCGAATTGCTCAGACATATAAAGACCGGGACCCTTTGGGCCACGCAGCAGCATGGCGCCCCTCGCTGAAAACGTGGGCAGAGAATCCGCGTTTGCGGGGTGCCATTGCAGGTTCGTGGGAAGAGGATGCCCCAGCGGCTCGCTCGTCAGCAATGGTTACCTTTGCTGCATCGCTTCCAGGAGCTATATATCTCCCTTATCTCACGTGTGGCGGTTCAGTTCATGTCAGCCAGCTTCGGAGGCCACGCTTGGCTCTATCTCTGGGAAACGCTCCCCTAAACATGTTCCAGCGCGGACTCGCCTCCTCGGTTTTACATCTGCGTAAAAAATACGATCTCGGCAAAGCAACCTTGGCGTTTGTTGAGGGATTATCCTGGGCCAACGACCAAACTAGCGTCCATCTTTCCGGTCCAATCATGGTTGTCTTGAACACTTCGTCGCGGTCAATTACCGTACCTAATCATCATTCCCCTCTTCTGTATTCTGGGGGGTTTCTCGAATCGACAGCCGAAGGCACAGTAGTGGAGCCAGAAAGCTGTGCATGGTTTGTGGCAGGACGTCCCGATCCTATCGACCCAGCACACTATTCAACCGCTCGATAGAGTTTTGCCGGACGATGCGCCTTTCCAGCCATCACTTCGCCTGTCTCGATGACATGCCCGTCTTTGAGCACTTGGCGCCTGAAATTTGCTACATCTAAAGCGTGTCCAAGAATCTCCTCATAGACGTGCCGCAACTGTGCCAGCGTGAAAGTCTCCGGAAGAAAACCTGCTGCCAGCTCAACTTTTGCTTGCAACCTACGCAATGCATAACGAATAATCTCCTCATGGTCGAAGGCCATGTGTGGAAGGGAACGAACGGGAAACCAATGCACATTTTCTGCACTCGCACTGGCTTGAGCATCATTCAGTTGTGCCCAATAGACGATTGAAATGACTCTTTGCGCAATGCTACGGCCTGGTTCCCCAAAAGTATAAAGTTGCTCCAAATACTGAGGCTGCAAACCAGTTGTGTCATACAGCGTCCTATACGCAATGTGGAGTAACGATTCATCCCACGTTACCGGACCGCCAGGAAGTGCCCACAAGCCACCATAGGGTTCTTTGATTCTCTTAACCAATGGCAGCGACAATGTTTCTTCTCGAAGCGCAAAAATAACGGTTGACACCGCGACTGGCGGTGGAAGCGCTCCTCGCTCGGAAACATTAGCGCCTGGAGTGAAATATCGCACAGGTACCTTTCTTCTACTTATAGTCACTTCGACTATAAGTAGTCTATGCTGGCCTCTATCAGAATAAGGGAGACAGTACATGAACACTGACATCCACACGGCAGAACGCGACCTTACGGACCGAATGGATTCAATGCCGTTAACTCGCAAACATCGACGCATACTGGGTGCCAGTGGAATCGGTTGGGCATTCGACGCCATGGATGTAGGTCTTATCACCTATGTCATTGCAGTTCTCACTGATCAGTGGGGCCTAAGTGGAACAGAAAAATCGTGGATCGTCTCCGCTGGCTTTATCGGCATGGCAATTGGGGCAGCAGCAGGGGGTCGCCTGGCGGACAGATTTGGCCGCCGCACCATTTTCACGGCCACTCTCATTATCTACGGAATCGCCACCGGACTTTCAGCGCTAGTATCGGCAGTTATCCCGCTGGTCATCCTGCGGGTCTTTGTTGGACTCGGTCTAGGCGCAGAGCTTCCCGTTGCCTCCACACTGGTAGCGGAACTCTCCCCGCGCAAGGTACGCGGCTCAGTCGTCGTATGGCTCGAAGCTTTCTGGGCTATAGGTTGGATGATTGCAGCAGTCATTGGATACTACGTCGTGCCCGCCAGTCACGACGGTTGGCGCTGGGCATTTGCCGTCGGTGCTCTACCAGCACTCTATGCCGTGTACTTGCGCAGTTCTATCCCTGAGTCAGTCCGATACCTACTGCGACGTGGACGGCGCTTAGAGGCCGAAGCGGTCGTAGAATCCTTCGAAGCCGACATCCGAAAGGGACAAAAACAAACATCCAGAGTTCCTGTAGCGGAACCCGACGTCACCTCTGCCGCGCGGTCAATCTACAGTCCCGAGTTGAGAAAACGAACTATTGCACTATGGGCCATCTGGTTTATGGTCAACTTCGCCTACTACGGTGCTTTCATCTGGATACCGTCAATTTTGGTGTCCGAGGGACATTCCCTAGTCCAATCTTTTGGGTTCACTCTCATCATGGCACTGGCACAGCTACCCGGCTACGCAACTGCAGCCATCTTGATCGAACGATGGGGACGTCGCCCGACTCTGGCGCTCTTCCTCCTAGGATCAGCCGGATCCGCAGTTGCCTTCGGTCTGGCATCTACCCATACGACAATCATTATCGCTGGATGTCTATTGTCCTTTTTCAACCTGGGGGCGTGGGGGGCACTCTATGCCATTACGCCGGAACTATATCCTACTTCCTTGCGAGGACGCGGCTCCGGTGCGGCAACAGGCTTTGGTCGCCTCGCTTCAATCGTCGCTCCCTTCGCAGTCACAGCACTTTTAGCTGCTACATCAAAAGGAATACTTTTTGCAGTATTCGCCTCAGCATTTGCCATCGCTGCCCTAGCTCTAATCTGGATCCCCGAGTTCAAAGGGGCCTCTTTGCAACGGTAGCATTTCTACTAGCTCTGATACGGACGCCTCAATCGCGAACAACCGTTACTTCTACTTGAGCAACTACAGCGGCAATAGCTCCTACCGCAACTAGCACCGGAGAGATAACAGCGGCAACAGTGACCCCTACAGCTCCAGCTGTTACTGGGATCTCTAAGAGTTTCTTACCATCATGGCTAAGAATGATTCGTCGAACATTACCTTCTTTTATGAGCTGTTTAACCTTGGCTAACAGATCCTCGCCTTTAATCTGGAAAGTCTCGGACTTCTCAGTATCGTCCTCCATATGTACCACCTCAACTTCTTTCGGTGACTCTGTGTGTTTCTGAGCATCCTCGGTCATTGTTTTCCTACATTTCTTCGTGAATATCTGGATCACCATCAAAAAGCCGCCCTGCGGGACGTCCCAAAGCAGTAATTGCCGAGACTTCATCCTCGCTCAGCTCGAAGCCAAAAACATCAAGATTCTGAGCTTGACGAACAGGATCAGCAGACTTCGGAATCGGAATAGATCCACGTTGGATCTGCCAGCGCAATACCACTTGTGCAGGGGTAACTGCATGGGTAGCAGCAATCTTTCCAACTACCGACTCAGCGTGAGGCCTGGCTGCTTTACCAAGTGGACTCCAAGACTCTGGTTGAATCCCCATCTGGTGCAGCTGTTCGACTAGCTCAATCTGAGGGAAATATGGGTGAAGCTCCACTTGATTCACCGCCGGCAGTTCTCCCGTCGCAGCTTCCAAATCACGCAGATGCTTGACGGTAAAATTCGACACTCCTATTGATCGCACTAAACCGGCATCCCGTGCGTCGATTAGTGCCTGCCATGCTTCGACATAATGGCCTTGGATTGGATTAGGCCAATGGATGAGGTAGAGATCGAGATAATCAAGCCCCAAACGCCACAAAGATTCTCTTACCGCATCGTCTGCGTGGGGACGTTCGTGAAAACGCCCTGGTAGTTTCGAGGTGATAAAGAGTTCCTCACGAGGAATTCCGCTGGCTGCAATAGCTTGCCCCACTGCTGCTTCATTGTCGTAGTTGAAAGCAGTATCTATAAGGCGATAGCCCACATCAATAGCAGAACGAACAGCACTAACGCCGTCTTCCCCTCGCAAGGGATAAGTACCAAAGCCAATTGCGGGAATATCAAAACCGCTTGAAAGTCGAATAGTGGGAGTTGCCATGTTTTAACGCTACCGCAAGCGCGCTCTGTTATCTCGACAAAACCATTCTCACTATTCTTCGCGAAGGCGCGGGGGCTGTGTATTGCCGGGTTTTATACCGATTTTGTCCCTATAGAAATCACGGATTATGTCCATGTCGGCTCGCATATCTGCGCTGGGATAGAGAATTTTACCGATCCCCGTAGTCTTTGTTGCACTATCGACGAATCCAAGGACTATGGGTACACGCGCAGATACCGCAATGCGATAAAAACCCGATTTCCAGTATTCGGCACCTGCGCGTGTTCCTTCAGGAGTCAGCGCTGCAAAAGTACCTGGATTGTCCTTGAGTATCTGCGCCATGTGATCGACTAAGCCATTGTGGGAAGAACGGTCGACTGGTACGCCTCCCCATGCGCGCAGAAGTGGCCCCAGGGGAAACCAAAATAGAGAGTTCTTTCCCAACCAGCGGACTTTAACTCCAGTTTTCGCGATCAGCGCCATCATGCATGCCCAATCCCACATTGACGTGTGCGGCGCCCCCACAATGACACCCCCATTCGGAATGGGACAGTCTACGACAACTTTCCACCCAAACAGTCTCACTATGCTGTCTACAAATGCGCTTCTTATGCCCATGTGCCACACCTTATCGCGCAGCGCACTATCCTTGTTGGAGGGTTTCGTAAAAGCGAAGGAGCGCTATGAGCATCGTTGGCCAGGCACACAAGAAGTACGAGCCGGGGGTACCTTTTGAAGTTCCAGTGGCGAATACGTCGCTCTTCTCTCTCCTTTCGGAGGCGGCGCACTTCTACCCCTCTCGAGTCGCCCTCGACTATTTCGGGGCGGAAATCACATATAGTGAGGTGCTCACCCAAGCAAAGAAGGCTGCTGGGCTACTCGTGTCCGCTGGAGTCAAACCGGGTGACGCAGTAGCTATCGTTTTACCTAACTGCCCCCAGGCTTTTGTTGCTTTCTACGCATGCATGCGTATCGGCGCCGTCGCAGCCCAACACAATCCTCTGGCTCCTGCTGCTGAGCTCAAAGCACAGTTTGCCCGCCACAAGGCGAAAGTAGCGATCGTCTGGGAAAAGTCCGCTGCAGAATGCCCTCTCGATGGGTCGACGGGACTAGAAAACGTGTTCACCGTGGATATTTCTGCGGGTTTCCCTCGCACTCAGAGGCTGCTCTTGAGTCTTCCTGTCAAGGTTGCCAGAGAAAAACGCGGCCAACTGCGTTCAGCAACACCGCCGGGCACACGCTCATGGGATCGAGAGGTTTCTGCAGCGACTGCCCTTGCAGATTCATTTCCGCTGCCACAACCAACAGATAGAGCAGTCATTCTCCACACCGGTGGCACCAATGGGGTACCGAAATCGGTGCCTTTGACACATCGCAATATCGGCACCAATGTCAACCAATGCATGTTTTGGGTATTCGAGTTACATGAGGGGGCGGAAGTGTTCTTTAGTCTGCTCCCCTATTTCCACGCATTCGGACTCACATTCTTCTTGTGTGCGGCGGTGAAGAAAGCGGCTACTCAGGTAGTCCTACCAAAATTTGATGCTGAAATGGCTTTGGCGGCACATCGCAGGCGCAATGTTACTTTCTTTGTTGGGGTTCCCCCCATGTTTGAGCGTGTCGCTAAAGAGGCTCTTCGTTGTGGCACCGATATTTCTTCTATTCGCTATTCGGTGTCCGGAGCAATGCCTCTATCCAAGGCTGTGGCTAATCTCTGGCAGCGAACCACAGGTCAGCTAATTATTGAGGGGTACGGAATGTCCGAGACGTCCCCAGTATTGTGCGGTGCCCCTTTATCTGCGCAGCGTCGGCTTGGAACCCTGGGCCTTCCCTTTCCTTCGACGCAGATTAGGCTGGCAGATCTAGAGGATCCGTCAAAAGATGTCGAAGATGGTCAACCAGGAGAAATCCTGGTCAAGGGACCTCAAGTATTCGAAGGATATTTGGATGCTCCCGACGAAACAGCAAGGGTTTTTACCGAAGACGGGTGGTTCCGCACCGGTGATATAGGTGTCAACCACGAAGGATATATTGATTTGGCTGATAGAAAGAAAGAGCTGATTATCTCCGGTGGTTTCAATGTGTATCCCTCTCAAGTCGAAGACGTGATCCGCATGATGCCTGGGATCGCAGATGTGGCGGTTGTTGGTACTCCAGGTGAAGACGAAAACGAAGAGGTTACCGCAGCTCTTATCTTGGAAGAAGGCAGTCCTCAGATCACCTTAGACGATGTTCGCGCCTGGGCAGAAGAAACTATTTCTCATTATGCTCTTCCTCGAAAGATAGTTTTCTTGAGTGAACTTCCGCGCAATCCTCTAGGGAAGGTGATGCGCAGACGGGTCAAGGAAGAAATACTAGATCCCGCGTCTCGCGCATTTGATACCTTCATGGAAAAGGCCACTGGACAGAAAGATCATCACGAAGAGTGAGTACATCCTCCGTTAACTGGAAAGACGTTCCCTCTGGGGCAACACGTGGCACTTTCCTAGCTCCTAGTGGTCCTCTCGCCACATTTGAAGCTGGTTGTCCCGGCGATCCACCGGTATGTCTGATCCCAGGAATCACCGGATCAAAGGAAGACTTTTCTCTCGTTATCCCACATTTGGCACGCGCGGGCTACCGGGTGATAGCAGTGGATTTGGCTGGCCAATATGAGTCTTCATCCGCCGGTCCTCATAGCGGTGCCGGCTGGACTCTTCCCATGCATGTTGCTGATATCCGCGCCGTCCTCGAATATTTGGGCAAAGCGCACGTCGTCGGCTATTCCTATGGCGGATTAGTGTGCGAGCATCTCATTGCGGATGAACCTGCATTGTTGCGATCTGCAACTCTCATTGGGACGCCTCCGCTTAGTGGTAATGCTCTTCGAGGTTTTCGAGTCGTGGGACCTATTGTGAAGTGGGCCAGCCCCGCGGTTGCGGCTCGTGTCATGCTTTCTGGTCTTCGTTTCAATATAAATCGGGTCGATAAAGAACGTCATGCTTTTGTTCTCCATAGAATGGGCTATACCGTAAAGGAAAGCGTTACCAGTGCCATGGCAGATATGCTGGCAATTCCTGATCTAGAAGATGCGCTACGACATTCAGGGGTACCGCTTCTGGTTGGTGCAGGACACGGAGATATGTGGCCGCTAGAACAGTTCGCAGCATTTTCACAACGCATAGGGGCCGAGTTCAGGGAATACAACGCAGGCCACTCACCATCAGAGCAGTCCCCCGACGAATTGGCTGCAGACCTTATGGAGTTTTTTGACAGAGTTGATCGTCCTCTCAGCACATTCGCTTCTCTGTAGTTGCTTTATTTCTCCCCCAACTCCACGCTATCGTGTGATCTATGAGACGTTTCTTATTCCTATGTATTGCGGCGATTGCCTCACTCAGTGTGAGTGCCTGCACATCTTCCACTGATAACGGCATAACCCCTGATGTAGGTGTAATCGAGCCCAGCGTTGCAATGGATGCTGCAGAACTGCCTGCTGAGGTCCAGACGCAAACGGAATCAGCAGCTGTTGGTTCTTACGTTGCGTCGCCGGTCATCCACACGGGGTATGCCACTGTCATCACTAATGACCCTGGCAAAGCAGCCGGCGACTTCACCGCGTATGCCAAAGACATTGGCGGACGAGTCGACAACACCTGGCAAAACCGGGATCCTTCTGGAACCATGACATCTGTAACGGCGCGAGTTCCTGCAGAGAAATTTGATGAAGCTCTCGTAAAACTCTCCGATTTCGGAGAGGTCGATAGCCGCGGTACTAACGCGGAAGATGTTGGACTTCAGATGAGTGATCTGGAAGCCCGTAAGGCCGCGCTGGAAGCCTCGGTCAAACGCATCAAAGAATTAATGGAGCAAGCTGATACCACCGAAGCCGTCATCCAGGCAGAAAGTGAATTGGCAAGTCGGCAGGCTGAACTTGACGGCGTGGTTTCGCAACTTGATTGGCTCAGCGAGCAGGTCGACATGTCAACGTTAACGGTTACTTTCCAAACACCTGGAGCAAATGACCAGCCCGACACAGGGGTGTGGCAGGCCTTTCTTGCATCGTTAAAATACCTGGGATACGGCATTGTCGTTGCTATTCCTTGGGTCATCGCCCTCGGGATAGTGGCCTGGATAGCTATCGCTGTGGTGAAACGCCAAAGGAAGCGGGGTCTGCTCTCTCAATCTAGTACATCATCACATGTTTCACCTGCTGATTTATCACCGACCTCTGAAGAGGTCGGTATAGAAAACCACGATAGTCAAGTCGATACACAAATGTAGAGTTTTCCGTTAGTACAGCTTTAAATTAACTCGATTTTCGCAGGTAAAAGCATATTGCTACTTATAAGTCTGTAGACTTATCGAGCATGCGAATTGAGTCTTAATGCGTGTCAATCGGACAAATGCAGCGACTCTTCGGCCAGAACCTCCGTAAACATCGGCAGGCTATAGGCTTATCGCAAGAAGAACTGGGCGAACTCCTTGACATGCACCGCACGTATATCGGCGGAGTAGAGCGCGGCGAGAAAAACCTGACTCTGCGTACTGTTGAGACTATGTGTGATCGGCTCAATGTGCCTGTGATTGATCTGCTCCTTGGCCACAGTGATGAAGAAGATGACAGCGAAGAATAGCTCCTTGTAGCATGAGCGTAGAAGCTCTGCACAAGGAAGTTCATGCACCCACTACCGCCAGCCCATTCGTCGTCACGTGATTCCTTCCCTCTGTGGGCAAAAGTCATGATGTGGGTGGTTGTTGGTTCGCTCTGTGTCACAGCATCGGCTCTCATAGCTGTTTACCGTTACAAACACCATTTGTCACAAACTTTTGATGACCGAAAAACAGTCATCTCACAGGCATTGCCTGACCGGGATTCTGGTCACGATACTGAGACCCCCGATGAGATTTCTGGCATGCAGACTATTCTTCTACTGGGCTCAGACTCCAGGGGAAATCCAGATGATGCCCGCTCCGACACAATGATGGTGGTGAGAATCCCTGAGAAACGCGATTCAGCCTACGTCATGTCATTCTTGCGAGACTCGTGGGTGGATATTCCGGGATACGGATACAACAAGATAAACGCTGCATTCGCATACGGTGGTCTCCCATTAGCCATAGAAACTATCGAAGATCATCTTTCTACACGAATCGACCATGTAATCATGGTTGACTTTGAAGGGTTCAAACACGTCACGGATGCCCTTGGAGGGGTTCAGGTTCACAACGAAATAGAGTTCAGTCTAACTAATGGAGAGGGAACCACAGATTTTCCTGTTGGAGACCTTGACCTCAACGGAGATCAAGCGCTGCAATTTGTCCGTGAACGCTATTCGTTTATCGATGGCGATTACCAGCGAGCTCGCAACCAGCAGCTTTACTTAAAATCGGTATTGGAAAAGTTTCTCAGTGCTGGAACTCTTACGAATCCGTCAAAAATCACTGGTGTGGTCGAAGGCTTGAGTCCCTATTTGTCCGTCGACGAAGGAGTCACTGCTGACTACCTTGTCAGCTTAGTGTGGACTCTCCGCTCTCTGAGTACCGATGATATCGTCTTCTTTACCGTGCCCACTCTAGGCACAGAATTGACAGAGGACGGGGTGTCAATCATCAACCTCGATTACGAACGTCTAGAAGAACTCGCTGATTCCTTCCACAACGATACCCTCGACGAGTACGTGCAAACCCATGACCTCAGTGAGTATTAGAAGTTTTACTGTAAAAGCGTGCGATCAGAGAGTTCTGCGTCCCGGAGGTTCTCGAAGCTCTTCATCAGGTCAGCAACTGTCATCTTGGCTTTTTCTTCGTCAGCCACGTCTAAAATAATGCGGCCCGCATGCATCATGATCAGCCTATTTCCCATCGATAGAGCCTGTTCCATGTTGTGCGTGACCATCAAGGTGGTAAGGCGATGCCTCTCAACAAGTTCACGAGTAAGCTTAATGACCAGGCCAGCTCTAGTTGGGTCCAAGGCAGCGGTGTGCTCATCCAAAAGAAGTATCTGCGGACGCGTAAATGTCGCCATCAATAATGACAGCGACTGACGCTGTCCACCGGACAGTAGGCCAACCCAGTCACCTAAACGGTCCTCTAAGCCTTGTTCAAGTATCGAGAGCTCATCTCGATAAGTCATCCGTTTGCGGGCGGTTACAGCCATTCCCAAGGTGCGTTTCTTTCCTCGGCTCTGAGCGATAGCGAGATTTTCTGCGATCGTCAGGTGAGGCGCGGTTCCAGATGAGGGATTTTGGAACACGCGTCCTACGTATGCGGCGCGCTGATGATCGTCCAAACGAGTCACGTCTCTGCCAGCGATAGCAATTGCGCCAGCATCTGGTCGAATAGAGCCCGCAACAACATTGAGCAGTGTGGACTTGCCCGCACCGTTAGATCCGATAACGGTGACAAAATCCCTTTCACGCAAATGCAGGCTGACATCAACTAACGCACGCCGCTCGTTGACCGTGCCGGGAAAGAATGTCTTGGAGACTCCCTGTATACGCAACATTACGCTTCCCTCTCAATAGAGCCAACAGTAGCTGAATCCCGTACTTCCACCTCAGTAGCAGAACGGAACCGCTTAGGAACCCGCTTGAACAGTTTGATCTGCGGAATCAAGAGAGCCAAAACCACAATGACTGCAGATACCAGTTTCATGTCATTTGGATCGAGCCCCACCAGTAATGCTGCGTAAATGACGAGGCGGTAGAGAACTGCTCCCACCACAACAGCCGTGGCAGCACGCAGAATCGTCAAACGACCAAAGATTGCCTGACCAATAATCACCGAAGCAAGGCCTGCCACGATCATACCGATCCCCATGCCGATATCGGCATACCCCTGGTACTGCGCAACTAGCGCCCCCGAAACGGCCACCATTCCATTCGATAGTGCGAGCCCCAGTATTTTCATTCCGTCGATAGACGCCCCAAAGGAACTGATCATCTCTGGGTTGTCGCCTGTCGCGCGCATTGCCAGTCCCACATTGGTGTGTAAGAACCAAATGACCGCTGCCAAGACAAATAGAGCTAGGAAGAGGAAGATCCCGACAGCCCACCATGTGCCAAGTAGCTCGGCATCCTTCAATCCGCTCATCAAAGTGGGTTCGCGCAACAGCGAAATATTCGCGGTTCCCATAATTCGCAGATTGATGGAATAGAGTCCAATCTGTGTGAGGATTCCAGCAAGTAGCCCGTCTATATTACCTTTGGTGTTAAGGAGGCCGGTGACGGTACCCGCCACCATGCCACCGAGAAAAGCAAAGAGGACGGCCAGCCAAGGGTTAACTCCCCCTACAATTGCAACCGCCGCAATAGCCGCGCCTGTCGTAAAGGATCCATCAACCGTAAGGTCCGCAAATTCAAGGATCCGGAACGTCAAATATACGCCCAATGCCATCATGGCATACAGCAGGCCCAGCTCAATTGCGCCGATCATCTACAGCTCCCACGTGTGTCAGTGGTAGAACCACTGACAGGTTCTACTCGAAAATATTTTCTGGTTTTGCTTCTGCAATAACTTCTTCAGGAACAGCTACGCCCATGCGTCCCGCAGCTGCTTGGTTGATGTATAGAAGAAGGTCGGCCTGTGTTTCCACGGGCATGTCGGCAGGACTGGCCCCCTCGGTGAGGATTCTGACAGCCATTTCACCCGTCTGGTATCCAAGCTCATAGTAAGAAATTCCGTACGTAGCCAAAGCGCCCTTTTCCACCGAGTCACCCTCAGCAGCAAAAACCGGAATTTTCTTTGATTCGCCCACCTGTAATACGGAGTCCAGTGCTGAGACCACAGTGTTATCTGTGGGAACGTAAATGGCATCCACATTGAGCGAATCGGCAGCTTGTTGCACATCGGCAGTTGTTACAGATGCGGCCTCCTGCACGGTAAGACCCAGTTTATCTGCGGCCTCTTTCACCCATTCGACCTGAACTTGAGAGTTCGCTTCTCCTGGATTGAAAATCACACCAAGAGTCTTCGCACCGGGAACAACTTTCGTGATCAACTCAATTTGTTCACTGACGGGGTTCGCATCTGAGGTTCCTGTAACGTTTTTCCCCGGTTTTTCAAGACTATCCACCAAGCCAGCCCCCAATGGATCAGTGACTGCTGTGAAGAGAATTGGCTTATCGGAAACCGCCTGAGCCAACCCCTGTGCGATCGGGGTCCCCACGGCCAACACCAGATCAGCACCAGAGCCGCCAACCGAAGTGGCTATCGTAGGTACAACAGTCTGATCGTTGTTGGCATTTTGGTCGTCATATTTCACGTCAAGACCAGCGTCTGCTATTGCTGCCTTAAAACCCTCGATCGAGGCATCAAGAGAAGGATGGGTAACGATCTGCGCTACAGCGATATTAAAGGACTGTCCGCCGGGCTCAGTGGTCGATGCTTCTGTGCCGCTTTGAGTCTGAACTGAACCGCTTTGGGGCTCACTCGATCCGCACGCAGCCAACCCAAACGCAGTAACTGTGGCAGCAAGGACTGCAGTTGTATTCTTCATAAGTCTCACGAAACTTATCCTTCCATCGTTGAGCTTCCACGCTCCTGGATGCCCCCAAGAATGTTACGGACATGTGAGATTACGGAGAGTAAGGGTCCATTCCCTGGATTCAATGAGGGTACGCAGTGATGAGATAGGCCTCTCAACCACCAATCTCAATTTTGATAACATCGTTGGGTCGAAATTATTGAAGGAGTCTACGTGAGCAGACCGCATGTGGTCATCTTAGGGTCTGGTTTTGGCGGCCTCTTCCTCGCAAAGTCGTTGCGAAAAGAAGATGTTGACATCACTCTTATCGCGATGACCCCACAACATCTTTTTCAGCCTCTCCTCTACCAGGTTGCAACAGGGATTCTCTCTGAGGGAGAAGTCGCACCGGCTACTCGCGAAATTCTATCCTCGCAAAAGAACGTCACTGTTCTGCAGGGACTCGTTGAAGATATTGATACAGAGACAAAGACGGTTGTGTGGCGCAACCACAATGACTATCACCGCACCCCCTACGACATCCTGGCAGTCGCAACCGGAGTAGGACAGTCATATTTTGGCAATGGGCAATTTGCCTCTTTCGCTCCAGGACTAAAAACTATTGATGACGCGCTTGAACTACGCGCACGCATTTTCAACGCATTCGAATTGGCTGAGATCGAAACTGATCCAAGCCGGATTGAGCAACTTTTAACCTTCGTTGTTGTTGGAGCCGGACCCACTGGTGTAGAAATGGCCGGGCAAATTCGTGAGCTCTCCTCGCACACTCTTAAGGGGGAATTCCGCACCATTGACCCAACAAAAGCGCGGGTCATTCTGGTTGATGGAGCGCCGCTACCACTTCCCTCGTTCGGCGAAAAACTGGGAAACCGGACGAAGAAGGCCCTAACAAAACTGGGAGTTGAATTTCGCGGGAATACTTTAGTCACCAACGTCGATGGAGACTCCGTCACGATTAAGAACGTCAACGGAGACCTCGAGACGATACCTACCTCGTGCAAAGTATGGGCAGCAGGCGTACAGGCATCTGAGCTTGGTCAAGTGTTAGCTCAGCAGACGGGGGTTGAGTTGGATCGGGCAGGTCGCGTCAAGGTCAACCCTGATCTGACAGTCTCACGGCACAAAGATATCTTTGTCATTGGTGATTTGATGAGTATGGAGGGCGTACCCGGGGTTGCTCAAGGCGCCATCCAAAGCGCTCGCTTTGTAGGCAAGAAAATCAAGCAACAACTTCGAGGACAGCCATCGAAAGACGAGGCCTTCCGCTATTTCGACAAAGGATCTATGGCGACAATCGCTAGGTTCAAGGCCGTGGTAAGCATGGGGAAACTCCAATTCGATGGTTTCACTGCCTGGCTGGCGTGGTGCTTTCTTCATTTGCTCTACATCACCGGCTTCAAAGCACGTGTTTCCACGCTGATCCATTGGATGGTGAGTTTCTTGTCGCGAGCCAGACCTGAACGTGCAGCAACAAATCAACAAATGGTTGCTCGGCTCGCGCTCGAACATCTCGGTAAGGGGGCCTCTGGAAGGCTCGTCGCAGGCGAGGATCCTCAGGGCTAGGTCTCGATGCCGTTTATGTGCTGAGTGTTGGATTTTTACGGTTTTTCGCATCCGAAGCCCGTAAAAAGGCGCGCAGGAAGATCTGGATCCGAGCCCGTCGCGTTGAGTAGTATCGCTATGCTATCTCCACTTTTTGGGTTGTACATTGCTAGAGACTGGTATCCAAGGCCCGTGCCCGTATGTCCGATCCACCCCTGGATTTCTCCCAAGGCAAAGCCGTAGGCGTCATAGAAAGGACTCTCGCTATCGCTTTTTGTCGAGGCAAGCGAACCCAGGCGGTACTCGTGGGACTGCTGCGACACAAGGTCCCCTGCCCCCAATGCTCTTGCCCACAGGTCCAAGCTCTCAATATCACCAACAAGGCCTCCAGCAGCTCCGAACCAAGAGAATGACACTGGCGGTAATTCTTCCGCAATCCCACCTTCTATCTGGAATCCTTGAGTCTCCGGATCCGGCATCACGGCACCTTGCGGATAAGAAACTGAGTCGAGGCCTATTGGATCAACAATTCTTCTGGCGACAGATTCTTGCCAAGGAACCCCTTCCACTGATTCGATTATCTCTCCAAGAAGCACAGTATTGGTATTTGAGTACTCATAGCTACTTCCGGGCGGAAAAACTGTTGGTGCACTGAAAGCCAGCTCCAGCAATTCCTGCGCGGGAACAGTGCGCGCTGGGTCTTGCTGCAACTCTTCGCCGAAGGAGGGAAGTGCCGAATAGTTGGGAAGCTCCGAGCGCATCGTTCCCAATTGTGCGATAGTGATCTGGTCCCCGTCTGGGACTCCACTGATGTATTCGCTTACCGGATCGTCAAGGCTGAGTTTTCCCTCGTCCACCAACTGCAGCACCACGGTGCCAACAAACGACTTTGTAATTGAGCGATAGGCGAAGTGAGCTGGCTCGTTGGTTTCTGCAACATCCCCCTCGATAAAAGTCAGTGTGTGGTCACTACCCTCACCGTTGTTGTATCGAACCTGAGCCAGCGGTATTTCTGCTTCCGCTAGGAGCGGCCCGATACTCACGAGTGCATCCCGAGTTCCATCATCAGGGGCGCATCCAGATATGCCCAGGATTAGGCTACTCAGCGCTATTACCCGAATGCTTCGTTTCATGGGGATAGTAGAACACGGCCATATGCAGCTCGCACCCGGGAGCAGTACTCAATCTAAAAATGCCACTGTTCACGCAGGTGCTGCGAAAATTCCTTGCGTAAAAAGACCGCTGACGCCGCAAGAAGGACTACGCCTACACAAGCCACAGCCTGAGAGGGCCATGCGACTTTTACCAGTGGACTGAAGGAAAGCCCCAGCATGATCAAAGCTCCCACAGTTACCGCGACTGCAAAGCCAAAAATCTCAGAGGTTTTCCACCCGTAAAACCTGGAAATTCCTATTCCTACAAGGGCCCCCACCAATGAAAGGAAAAGAATAGCGGGGATGACATAATCTACCGACCAGCCGTGCAAGCCCGTACGCCAGTCAAGGATGACCATCGCTATCACCAACGCATACACCTGAACTCCCAGGCGCAACATAAGGCTTTTGAGTGAAAGCACTGTGTCGCTTACTGTCAGCCATGAATAGGCGATCACTGTAATCACTATCAGCGACCACCATCCGTGGGACTGATACAAGAGGTTGATAGCAACAACAACAATGATGGCCGACACCGATATAAAAGCAACAAGGCGCCGTAGCTGCTGTCGACGCCGACGCCGCACGTATCCCGCATATGAGGGATACGCGTGGGACTCACCGTTTGCGCAGTGAGATAAGGCAACACCGCAGAGAGGACAGCGTGTTAGACGAGAATCAACATCATGGCCGCATTCAGCACATTGAACAGCGAGAAACACTAGAGTCCCCATTCGTTCGAGGTGAACGCTACAGGCTCGTTAATGGTATGTGAAAGCAGATCGGCGCAATGCCGTATGAAATCTGCTTCAACAATGGATCTTGCAAAAGAAATCGAAGCAAATCCCCCATAGGAAATCGCTGCGATATTCACGGGCGTAGCCTTCGCGGGATAGAGATGGAAGTCAAGTCTCTCAACGAAAGACTCCATCTGCGAGGGAAGACGGATAACACCGAGATTAGATAACGTCATCGTAGTGACCGATTGACCAAAACGATTAAAACCAAAACGTACCATTGGCCGTTTGAGAATATTCGGGGTGAAACGAGATACCAGATTCTGGTCGAACCGCATCGTATCTGCAACGTATCTGGCAAGCATTGGCCGTGACAGCTTTGCATCCATTTCTGTCCTGACACTATGAATAACTCGTTCCATGTCATCATATGAGTCGGTATTGTCACCGATATTGACGATGACAAAAAAGTTGCGCAAAGTAGAGGAAGGAAATACGCGGCGGAGGTTGACCGGCATTGATACCACGAATGGCTCGGACTCACGGCGTGGCTCGGTGAGTGCAGCTGCCTTGAGCGCGACAGCGATAAGTAGACCTGTCACGGTCGTCTGGTGTAGTCGTGCTGCCTGAGCCACACCATCCATGGTCGTGATCGCCTCGACCACGTTATGCCCGGGATTGTCAAAAGGCGTCCCTGCGATGTGCCGAGCTTTTGGCGAGGTGATACTGACCCCCTCAGCAAGTGCACGGCACTGGTCGCGGTACAGGGAAAAACCATCTTCTCCCTCGCCAATCCCCGGTAAGCTATCACTAGGAATGACGAGCCCTTCTGACGCTATAGCGATGCCCTTTTGCTGTAAATACTCACGAAGTAGCGTTTTGAGGAACTCCAACCCTCCCGTCCCGTCGGTAAGCGCATGGAAAAACTCAACCGAGATGCGCCTCTCATGGTAAATAATCCGTAAAAGAGGAGCCCCGGGCCCACCGGTCGAAATCGGGAAACACGGATAGTCACTCTCCGCCTCGACCACAATCCCCGCGGTGTTGCGTGCCAAGAAATTCCAGAAAAGACCGCTGGACAGCCGTACATTGAAACCCTGATATCGATCTAACGTACGGTCGGCGGCGCGCTGCAACGCATCAGGGTCTATCTGGTCATATAAGACTGCACTCAATCGAAATGTCGAACTATTGGAGGCATCTGCCGTGGTCGCATAGAGCTTGGCTGCATGATCCAACCGACTCCATTTCACAGCACCGCTCCCTCAACGTATTCTCCTTCGCACCGAGTCTAGCGAATCGGGCAAAAATACGACCACTCACCTGATTCCTTCAGAAAGCTCGACGATTCTGCGCGGGTCAGACATCCACATCCATACAATTCCTATCAACGGAATGACAAGGGGAGCGAACCAAAATGTTGCACCAAAGTTTGCCCAAGCAGAGTAAAACGTGGGGGCATCGGGAAGCCCTAGGCCTGATAGTCCAGTAATGATAGGCCCCACAAGAGCTGTCACTAACGCACCCCAAGCCATCATGCGCATGCGACGCCCATTATGAGTCATACCAATTGCTGCCAGGAGATACACGATTCCTGCCAGCACGGCAATAAGGCGTGAGCCGATAGGTATCGAGGTGACCCTAGCTAATCCCCATAGGGATAAGGCCAAGACCACTACAGCTACGATCCAGAAGAGGGCGATTACCAAACGTCCTAGTCCAAAAGATACAGTGCGGTCGTCAGCCGGCGGCGAAGATTCAGTCATTGTTGTCCAATAAAAGTGGGCAGAAGATTACATATCAGTGACGATTCTACGCTCCCAGGGAAAACGTGGCGCGTCTGTCATATTTAGGGGCCACCTCGACGGCAAAGTAGTGGGACAATGGACCTAAGTCGAGTCGACCCGAGGAGAGAATAGAGTGAGCGACCAGAGTTTCGACGTTGTTATTCTTGGGGCTGGATCTGGAGGCTATGCGGCAGCGTTGCGCGCAGGGCAGCTAGGTCTCAAAGTTGCATTGATAGAAGGTGACAAAGTTGGGGGAACTTGCCTTCACCGGGGCTGCATCCCCACCAAGGCATATTTACATGCCGCTGAAACCGCCGATGCCGTACGCGAGGCCAGCAATGTTGGAGTCGAAGCGACGCTCCAAGGCATCAATATGGCACAGGTTGGAAAATACCGCGATTCCATCGTGAACAAGCTATACAAGGGCGTTGAAGGCCTGCTGTCTTCGCGAGGCGTAGAGGTCATCCACGGATGGGGCCGGGTAACCTCCCCAACAACAGTTGATGTTGAGGGACGAATTATCACAGGCAAGAACCTCATCCTGGCCTCAGGATCATATTCACGCAGCCTTCCTGGTCTGCCCATTGGTGGCAGAGTGATTGCTTCTGAGCAGGCTCTCCAAATGGATTGGGTGCCTCGCAGCGCCATTATTCTAGGCGGCGGAGTCATTGGTGTTGAATTTGCTTCAGCATGGCGTTCTTTTGGCGCCGAAGTCACGATTATCGAGGGCCTACCTAGTTTGGTCCCCAACGAAGATGCAACGATTTCTAAGCAACTTGAACGGGCTTTCCGCAAACGAGGCATCAAGTTCGCGACCAAGACCCGTTTCTCGTCATACGAACAAACCGAAAATGGAGTCACCGTTACTACAGAGGACGGTAAGACATTTGAGGGTGATGTGCTGCTGGTGGCAGTGGGCCGCGGGCCTCTCACTGATGGTCTGGGGTATGACAGCATTGGCGTGAAGCTAGACCGCGGATTTGTTCTCACCAATGAACGGCTACATACCGGTGTTGGCAATGTCTACGCGGTGGGTGATATCGTTCCTGGTCTCCAGTTGGCTCACCGAGGATTCCTTCAAGGGATTTTTGTCGCTGAAGAAATTGCAGGACTACACCCCGCAACCATCGACGAAAACACCATCCCACGCGTCACATTCTGCGAACCAGAAATTGCCTCCGTTGGGCTCACAGAAGCCCAAGCAAAAGAGAAATATGGGGATGCGGTAAAGACTGTCGAATACAATCTGGCAGGCAACGGAAAGTCCAACATACTTGGCACGCCTGGCGTGATTAAACTGGTGAGTGTGAATGACGGTCCTATTGTTGGTTTCCACGCCATTGGCGCTCGCGTCAGCGAGCAGATTGGCGAAGGCGAACTGATCGTTGGCTGGGAAGCATACGCTGAAGATGTCGCTTCTCTCATCCACGCTCACCCCACGCAAAATGAAGCAATCGGCGAGGCGGCCCTAGCACTAGCTGGCAAACCTTTACACGCCCACGACTGAGACTGAGGAGAAAAGAACATGGCAACCGCCATCAAGATGCCCGCTCTGGGCGAGTCCGTTACCGAAGGAACCGTTAGCGCATGGCTCAAACAGGTCGGCGATACCGTCGAAGCAGATGAACCCATCGTCGAGGTAGCAACCGACAAAGTCGACTCCGAAGTCCCCTCCCCCGTTGCGGGAACACTTGTGCAGATTTTGGTCGAGGAGGACGACACCGTGGAAGTCGGCACCGTCATTGCGATGATCGGCGACGCAGGTGAAACTCCAGCCCCTGCAGCTCAAACAGAGCCCGCCGCCCCCGCTGAAGTCCCGTCACCAGTTCAGCAGACGGCTCCAGCTGAAGTGGTGGAGGCTCCGGCTCCTGCATCAAATGCGGGAGACACTACGGAAGTCACGATGCCAGCTTTGGGTGAATCTGTTACCGAAGGAACCGTTAGCGCATGGCTCAAACAGGTCGGCGATACCGTCGAAGCAGATGAACCCATCGTTGAGGTAGCAACCGACAAAGTCGACTCCGAAGTCCCCTCCCCCGTTTCCGGAATACTTGCGGAGATTCGCGTGGCAGAGGATGAAACCGTCAATGTCGGTGAGGTAATTGCCGTAATCGGTTCGGAGGTATCTACCCCATCTGCAGAGGCTGCTCCCGCACCATCGCAGGCACCGGTACCCGTTACTCCCGCGGCTGAGCCTGCACCGCCAAGTGCACCTCCCGCACCAGCCGCCGCGCCAACGCCTCCGACACCACCGGCTCCGCCTGCCCCAGCGTGGGCTAATGCTCCCACGCACAACCCTGGCGACGCTCAAGCAGTTCTCGATGATTTGGCTACACGCGCAGCGGCCTCAGGCACTCTCGTGCGCGAGGACAAGCCGTCGTCAGACGCAAAAGTCTACGTGACGCCGCTTGTTCGCAAGCTGGCTCGTGAACAAGGCGTCGACCTCGCATCCGTCACTGGTACCGGTGTTGGTGGAAGAATCCGTAAAGAAGATGTTATGGCCGCCGCCGAAGCAGCTCGTCACGCTACCGTGGCAACACCGCAAGCAGAAGCACCATCCCGTACGGTCTCCGCGCCAGAAGATTCGCCTCGCGGCACTACAGTGAAGATGTCCCGTCTGCGCCAAACCGTGGCGCGACGCATGGTGGAGTCTCTTCAAACTGCCGCCCAGCTCACTACCGTCGTAGAGGTAGATGTGACAAAAGTGGCGGCGTTGCGAGCACGGTCTAAGGATGAGTTCTTAGCGAAGCACGGTACAAAGCTCACTTTCTTACCGTTCTTTGTTAAAGCTGCCACGGAAGCTCTAGTGCAGCATCCCAAGTTGAACGCGCAAATCAATGATCGCGAAGTCACCTATTTCGACTACGAGAATATTGGTATCGCTGTTGACACTGAACGCGGTCTCATGGTGCCGGTCATCAAAAATGCTGGCGAGCTTGATATTGCAGGCATTGCCGACTCCATCAATACCTTGGCTGAGAAGGCTCGCACCGGAAAGATTAGTCCTGATGAACTTACCGGTTCAACTTTCACCATCACCAACACTGGTTCGGGTGGTGCCTTATTCGATACCCCGGTATTGAATATGCCAGAGGTCGGCATTCTCGGTGTCGGTACCATTGTCAAGCGTCCTGTTGTCGTAACAGACGCTGACGGTAAGGAAGCCATTGCGGTCCACTCAATGGTGTACCTCTCACTGACATATGATCACCGTCTCGTTGACGGTGCAGATGCCGCACGGTACTTGATGTCTGTGAAGAAGCGCTTGGAAGAGGCTGACTTTACAGCTGATCTCTAGAACGCGATCTGCGGCTATATGGGGTGGTAGGAGGCTGTCCTACCACCCCATCTTGCTTAATGTGCAGTTTTGACCCATTTATGTATTCTTTCACTCCTTTAATCATCATTTTCCAATAGAAACAATTATATTAATTTATTATTGAGAGTTTTGGAAGAATCTTCCTGCTCAGAATGTGAACCGTTTGATTAATGACCCTCAATCTCCTTAAAGTTTCGCATAGAGGTTTAAATCACGGGGAGGATTACTTTGAAACCCAATCACAAGAGGCTACTCAGCCTCACCATTTCTGCAGCTTTATGCGGATTAATTGGCGCGCCCGCGACAGCATTAGCAGCCGATTCAGAAGAGTCACTGACCACTACCATTGACTCTATTTCTACAGGAAATACCCCCTCTGGCATTGCAATCAATTCCGCAACAGATACTCTTTTTGTCACAAACGCTGACGATAATAACGTGTCCATCATTGACGGAATTAATAACAGTGTAATTGACACCGTCAGTGTCGGTGAAATGCCCTTAGGGATCGCTCTAAATTCAGGAAAAACACTGGCGTATACGGCGAATTTTTCCTCCGGAAACGTATCGGTCATTGATACTGCAACGAACACGGTAGTCGACACTATCGAAACCGGAGGCAGCCCCACGCAAGTTGCTGTTACTCCCGATGATTCGCAAGTCTTTGTCACTGACGCACAGCATGACGGCATACACATCATTGATACCGCTACCGGCCAGACACGTGACATCACGATTAACGTGCCGACCGAAGGTATTGCAATATCTCCAGATGGCCAGTAGGTGTATGCCACGGCATTCCAAGATGACGCCATTGCCGTTTTTGCGGCCGACACGGGCGCACTTGTTGACGCAATATACTATCCATAAGTCGAGGAGTCTGCCGACATGTTTGCACCTCGCGGTATAGCGATTTCGCATGACGGCTCTACAGCCTATGTTGCAGAGTCTGCGAAAAATAGTGTCAGCGTCATTGACTTGGCAACAAATGAAATTGTTCGCCACATTAGCGTTGGTGCAGGCCCCTCTAATGTTGCACTTACATCTGACGGGAGGATCGTCAGTTCTAACTCAAACGGTGATACGGTTTCCATCGTTTCCGATTCCGATGTCCTGGAGCTTCCAAGCGCTGGTTCACCTTGGTCAATTGCGGTGTCTCCTGAAACCAACCGAATCTATGTCACAGAGCTGGATGCCAACAAGGTATCGGTAATCGCGGACTTGACACTCATCTCGCAGCCCGAGTCTATCGTTGTGTCTGCTGGCCAGAATGTTACTTCTGCAGCACCCAGCATCACAGGAGCCCCTTCGGGAAGTTTGCTTGCATTCTCAGCCAACGCTCTTCCCAGCGGACTCTCGATTGATACCGCTACCGGAGTTATCTCAGGCGTTGCTGAGATCGCGCAAGTCGCCACAACATACGACATTACAGCTACATATGCAGGCCAGCAGATTCCTGGCACACACCGCGTCACCATTGAGATAACTCCAGGACTTGCGACCTCTTCACAAGACATCATCGGAGAGGCTGGTGAGGAAATCACCTCGCAGGCTTTATCCCCCTTGGGTTTCCCGGAAGATAACTCCACAGTCTTCAGCGCTGAGGGACTGCCTTCTTGGTTGAGTCTCGACGCACAGACAGGTGTTATCTCAGGCACCTCTGACGTAGCACGAGCCCGTTCGGAATATAAGATCACCGCCACAAACGGCAATATCACCGCCAGTGCTACCGTGCCAATCACCGTGACTTCTGATGCCGCTCCAGTCCTTTCGCTCAGCGCATCGACAGTGAAACAGGGCGAAGAACTGACAGTGACTATCAGTGACGCCCCAGTTGGTGCGATATTCGATATTTCGCTGCATTCAGATCCCGTCACACTGGGAACTATGACGATCGATGAGAATGCAAGAGCTTCCGCGGACTTCACCATTCCAGCAGCGGCTGCGTCGGGAGTCCACACGATAGTGGCAACGTACGGAGACTACACTCTGACACAAGAAATCACCGTGGTGGGGTCTCAAACAGCACCCGAGGAGGGAAATACAACAACTACCACTAGCCCCGACGAGAACCGGGCTGAAACGGGTATCAATCTACCTGTCATCGCAGCCATCGCCGTAGCAGCATGCGCACTCGCAGTAGGCGCGATTCTAGTGAATCGATCCCGCAAGCAAAGCTAAGCAATTGACACAATAGCTGGCCTTCCCCGCCCTTCATCATAGGCGTCAGGGGAGGCCAGCTTTTGCTTAGATGCGCATACAAAGAAGGAAACTCCACAGTACGAATATGGTAGTTACTACGAAAAGAAGAGGAATATAGTACCAAAACCTCGCATACGGTAGCCGCAAGACTGGTGTGGGGACGGTGATAGCCTGCATTTCCCGGCCCACAGTGCCAGGATGCTGTAGCCAAGGTAGCGGCACAAACACTAACGTAGAATCGATGACGATTACATGATCCTTGAGCGGCACTTTGATATCACGCACATCATCGGGAATTGTCAAGGCTTTGAGCTCATCGGCTTCCGGTTCGCGCCATTTCTCGGGGAGTGGGCTAACTAACCGCCATATGTCATCGCGGATATTTTCAACCTCACTGAGGTTCCATATACGAAAGCCCATGTTCCGTTCTGACAGCTGTTTCCAGTTTGACACCTGTGCTGTATCTGCTCGAACCTCGCTCATAAGAGCTTGATTGCCCACCTCGTCATGTACTCTCCAAACGATGCCTTGACGCTCCACCCTGTGAACTGAATCCCTTTGCCACATATGCCCTCCCTGTTCGACTATCGCGGATTGTCGAGTAGAAGGAAAACAGAGGCGGGCAAAACTGGGGATAACCCAGACTTGAGTGCGTGTGGATTGTTGATTCTGCCAGCATTGCCAGTGCACGCAATGCCCGTCACAGCTACAGCCTGGGCGATGTGGCAGGTGCCTGGGCCGCATACCGCCCTGTGTACGGTTTTATGACCCCGTACGTGGGATGGAGTCACTATTCTCCCAAATCGACGGCTAAGATAGACCTATCATGGCTACGAATTCTCAAGAAGGTGCAAAGACACCTAAAAAACGGCGTTGGTACCACAACATTGCTGACGCATACCGAGTAACCGCGCGCACCTTTTCTTGGATTGGGTGGGTACTTGGTGGATCAGCAATCGTCATTTTGGCACTCTTTATCATGCTTGGCGTGTGGCGAGGCGGTCTGATCTGGTGGATTCTCATTGGCATTCTCTCTGCAGTTACCGTTGCAATGGTTATATTGGCGTTCACACTGCGCCCAGCAATGTATCGCCAACTAGATGGAACTGTCGGATCTGTCTATTCGGTCATCAGCCAGATCAAGAGAGGATGGGTAGTGGATGAGCAGCCCATCGAAGTCAATAAACAGCAAGATGTCGTGTGGCGTCTCGTCGGCCGTCCCGGTGTTGTACTCATCTCTGAAGGTCCCACGTCACGAGTGATGCCAATGCTGCAAGCAGAACGTCGCCGTGTGAATCGAGCAGTAACAAACGTTCCAGTCGTTTTCATCCAATGTGGCAATGGCGACGGACAAACGAAACTATCAAAGATTCCAGGGGCTCTACGAAAACTTAAGAAAGTCCTCACCCGCCAGGAAGTGCCAGCTGTTGCAGCAAGGCTCAATGCAGTAACAACGAAGGGTGCCCCCATTCCCAAGGGAGTAGATCCCACGAAGGCACGTGCCAGTCGACGTGCCCTACGCGGAAAGTAGCGGTCCCATGCGTCGGTTGCTTCCCGTTGCGCTGTGCATCCCCTTATTGCTCACCGCTTGCGCGAACAACGACGTGCCTCCACCTACTCCCACGCCCAATGCAGTACAGTCCGGTGGTCCCAGTTTCAGCGACCTAAAAACTCAAGCAGATGTCGCGGCAATGGTTCCAGGTGACATATCCTCATCCGGAACATTGCGAGTGGGCATCTCACCTACCATGGCTCCAGCTCAATACGAAGGAGCTCAATCAGGAGAATATCACGGATACACCATTGCCCTAATGAAGGCTGTTACCACTGTAATGGGCGTCGATGTGGAATTCATTAAGGTAGATTTTCCAGAGCTAATACGCGGTGTTGGCAAAGACTACGACGTGGCCGCCTCATCACTCTCAGTGACACCAGAGCGGTTGGAACAGGCCAATATGGTCACCTACGCAACAGTTGACTCATCCTTCGTTGTGGCGACCTCACCTAAAACACCGCTTGCCGATGATTTTCCTTGCGGTGCAGCTGTATCGGTTCTCAAGGGAACCTCGCAACAGAGGATTTTGGCGACTCTCTCTGCGGAATGCGTCGAGGACGACGCCAAGCCTATCTCCATTAAGGAATACTCCTCCGACCAAAAAGAGATGTTTAGTGATGTGAGTCGAGGGACTATCGCGGCTGCTTTTACTGATTCAGATAGTGCTCAATATGCTGTCAAGAATAGTTTGGGTCGCATTCGGCTTGAAGGAACACCTATTTCCCCTCAGCCACAAGGAGTTGCCGTTCCCATCACAAATGCGCAACTTACAGTAGCTATTCAAGCAGCCATTCAATACTTGCTCGACAACGGCTACGTCGAAGCCATTTTTCAAAGTTATAAGGTCAGTGAAATTGCAGTGAACCAATCGACGATAAACCCTCGCGTCAACTAGCCCCAAAAGTACCTATCCATGACGGCGCGAGCACGACGGGACGCAAACCTCCACTGCTCAACTAACAGAGATTCGCCCTGCGTACCTAGACCCAATAGCGTAGCAACTCGCGAGCCTTGATCTGGCCTGCGTGGAAGATTATCCACGCGTTCGGGTTGCAGTCTTGCTGAAGCTAGAACATTGGCGCTGCGAATCTGCGAGGCCAATGTCCATGCCCGTTGCAGGTCCTCACCTTCGTCTTCGCTCAAAAAATCTGCCTCCACCAATGCCTGTATTGCAGGCAACGTAGAAGTCTGCCTCAAAGCGGGATTGGCGCCACCATTGCGAAGTTGTAACAGCTGCACCGTCCATTCAACATCACTCAGCCCACCAGGCCCCAGCTTCACATGGAGGTTGGGATCCGCACCACGTGGCAATCGCTCATTCTCCATCCGTGCTTTTAGCAGTCGAATATCGCGGATGTCTGAAGGCAAGAGTTCCTTATCCCACCGAAGCGGGTCGAGCATATGGAAAAAATCCTCTCCAAGACTAGAATCTCCAGCAGCAAAGCGAGCCCGCAAAAGAGCTTGACGTTCCCACGTTGATGACCACCTGCGGTAATACTCATCATATGAAGCTACTGTACGACTCAAGGCACCAGCTCGCCCTTCCGGCCTCAGGTCAAAATCAGTTTGAACCATTCCTTCCTGTTTATGAGACTGCAGCAAACTACGCACACGATTAGCCACATGGATGGCCGCCGCATGCCCATGAGTTTCCTCAACTCCAGGAAGAGAGGAATGGACAAACATAATGTCAATGTCTGAACCATAGCTAGTTTCACGCCCCCCATAGCGTCCCATGGCGATTGCAGCCATACGTACCTCTCGGCGCCCTTCTTGTTCGGCGCGTTCCCTCAGCGCCAATGCTAAGGCAGCATCAACGGCCACATCGACAGCATCAGAGAGTGATGGGCGCCACGCCTGCACTCCCATCGTTGCATCAGACAATCCCGCACGTGTTACTTCCCGGGTGACGATCGAGGCGACTCGCCTCATAGCCGACTCCGCATCTGGGTGACGTCCCAGAAGTGCATGAGCTTCCTCGACAAGTTCTTTCTTATTTCGAGGTTCTAGCTCGCGGTCCGAGTCAAGCCACGTTACTGCTCGCGGTATTGTGGCAAGAGCTCCTTCAGCCCACCGAGAGTTCGATAGAATATGACACAGGCGGCTTGCTGCAGAGCTTGAATCGCGAAGCAACCCTAAGTACCAGTGCGATGATCCGATCTGTTCAGATAAGGTGCGAAAACTTAGGATTCCCATATCAGGGTCCGCCCCTTGAGAAAACCACCTAATCAGTACTGGTGCAAGGTTACGTTGGATCATGGCCCTGCGAGACGTCCCCGCTGTGAGTGCCTGAATACACCGCAGCGCTCCTGCCGGATTCTGGTACCCGATTGTCCGCAATCGATCCTCGGCAACTTCAGCAGCAAACACATCTTCTTCTCCGCCTAAGGTTGCCGTCGCAGCAACAATCGGGCGATAGTAGACGTCCTCATGCAAAGATCTGACTTCCTTGCGCACCACAGTAAGTGCCTTGTCTAAGGCTTCCCACGTCGGATAGGTTCGTGGGTCAATGCTCCGAGCCAAGGATCGCAAAGCTTCAGGACTGGTCGGCAATGTATGCGTTCGGCGCATAGACCTCAACTGAACACGATGCTCAATGAGCCGCAGGAAGCGGTATGCATCAGACAATGCAAGTGCGTGAGCTCTTCCTATATACCCGCCAGCCGCAAGCAGTTCTATTGCACCAAGCGTGTTAGCAACCCGCACCCTGGGATCGTTTTGTCCATGGACTAGTTGCAAAAGCTGGACCGTGAACTCGACGTCGCGCAGTCCCCCAGCGCTAAGTTTCAGTTCACGGCCTCGGTCGGCCTCTCGTACAGACCCCTCGACCTGCAATCGCATCTCCCGCACTTGACGTACAAAACCCGGGTGCGAAGCTGCCGACCACACCAACGGACCCGCTTCTTCGACGAAGCTCTCCCCCAGCTCAATGTCACCCGCAGCAACTCTAGCTTTCAGCAGTGCCTGAAACTCCCAATTAGCAGCCCACTTGCGATAATAGTCAAGTGCTGAAGCTACAGTCCTTACTAAGGCTCCATCTCTGCCTTCTGGTCTAAGGCCGGCATCAAGCACCCACAAAGGAGGCTCGCTACTGGGTGCAGAGCAGCATGTTGATAATGTACGTGCCATTGCAGAGGCTACTGCTATTTCCTCCTCGTCCGCATCATCAGCCGTCAAGAACATCACGTCAACGTCCGAAATATAGTTGAGCTCACGTGCGCCGGTCTTACCCAATGCAATAACTGATAGCCTAATTTTTCCGTGAGGATCGTGCTGCATACGAGCAACTGCTAACGCTGTTTCGATTGCCGCGTCGGCCAAGGTTGATAGATGAGATGAAATGGCTGGTAGCTGCGTCAAAGGATCCTGGGCACCGAGGTCCGCCGCTGCTATGTCTATGAGTAGTTCTCTGTATCTCGAACGCATTGCGTTAACTGCATCATCCATCTTCGCGATAGGGCGTTCTACAGTGGGATCGGCCCCGACTGCCTGCAGCATTTCAGACCGTGAAGTTGTAGTCACTTCGTGGAGACGTACCTGCGGCGCCTTGACAACTTGGTAGTCGCCTAAAGCGCGTGAGCCGCCCAGGAGATGTACTTCGCGCTTCCATAGGTTGTCCCCCATGTCGATCGCTAAAGCGTCTATGGGCGTACCAGCTTCGATCATTCTGGCCAACTGGAGCAATACTAAGTCTGGGTCTGCCGTTGTTCCCACCAATTCCAGATACTGGTTGAGCTGAGGATATTCCTCCAAGAGACCACGTGTCGCGCTTAGTTTTGCAAACCCCAGCTTTCGCAGCGCTACAGAATCTGTGCTTGCGGAATGCGCGGGTGTCACCGCCGGACTCCAAGGAACCGTTCCAGTTCAGCTGGCGTGATCTGACGGCGATATCGACGCCACTCGCGTTCACCGTTGCGAAGCACATAATCATAGACTTCTTCTCCCAAAGTCTGTGCCATCATTTCCGAGCCTCGCATCACCTCCAACGCCTCCTGCAAAGATGCCGGAAGCGCGACTATACCGAGGGCTCTTCTTTCTTGATCGGACAAACCCCACACATCGTCTTCAGCTTCAGGCTCTAGCTCTATGTGCTGTTGAATACCACTAATACCAGCTTGAATCAATGCTGCCAGGCCCAGGTAAGGATTCATTGAAGCGTCGCTAGCCCGGTACTCAACTCGAGCTGATCCCTCTTTACCCGGCTTGTAAAGCGGTACGCGCACCAAGGCAGAACGGTTGTTATGTCCCCAACAAACGTAGGATGGCGCTTCGCCCCCACCCCACAGTCGTTTATAGGAGTTGACATGCTGGTTCACCACCGCAGAGATTTCCCGAGCGTGAGCGAGCAGTCCCGCGATAAACTGTCGCCCCGTCACTGAAAGCTGGTACTGTCCCGATGCTGAGTAGAGTGCGTTGTCACCCCCCTCAAATAGAGAAAGATGAAGGTGCATACCACTGCCTGGCTGGTCAATGAAAAGCTTAGGCATGAAAGTGGCGACCATGCCTTCACGCAAAGCAACTTCTTCGATAAGCGTCCTCGCCGTCATGATGTTGTCAGCTGCGCGCAAGGCGTCGACGGCTTTGAGGTCGATCTCATTTTGTCCTGGGCCGCCTTCGTGGTGAGAGAACTCGACGGAGATTCCCATATCTTCTAGGGCACGAATAACTCGCCTACGGAAATCGTTGGAGTCCCCCCAGGCAACATGGTCGAAATAGCTGGCATTATCAACTGGTTCGATATGGTCAAAGGCCACCGGCGGTTTTAAAAGATAAAACTCAATCTCGGGATGGACCATCACCGAAAAACCAACTTTTGCTGCGTTGTCTATCGCTCTTTCGAGCACTCCGCGAGGATCGGTGTGAGATACTTTTCCATCGGGCGCATAGACATCGCAGATCATTCTTGCAACCGGGTCCTCAGTGCGTCGCCACGGCAGCATTTGGAAGGTCGTTGCATCGGGTCGCAACAGCATGTCAGATTCGTAGACGCGACTCATACCTTCTATGGCAGATCCGTCAAAGCCTATTCCCTCAGCAAAAGCTGCTTCTAGCTGTCCGGGGTCTATTGCAACTGCTTTGAGTTGTCCAACAACATCGGTGAACCACAGGCGAATAAACCGCACATTCCGATCAGCGACCTCGACCAGCACTTGTTCCTGCACGTGATCCACTTCTTCTCCTAGTCTTGAGCAGCTTTAGCCTGGAAACGTCCGTCACTGCGAGAAACACTGAGTGGGAGACCGAATGCCTGAGTCAGCAACGTATCGGTAATAACCTGATTGATGGGGCCAGCAGCAATGCGTTGTCCCCCACGAATAAGCAATGCATGAGAAAACTCTGCTGTAATGTGTTCAGGCTCATGAGTAATCATAATGACGGCCGGAGCGTTTGGACCGCTCATAATTTCACGCAACGCACCCATCAACGTTTCGCGTCCGCCCAGATCCAAGCCAGCGGTCGGCTCGTCAAGAATAATTATTTCAGGATTCGACATGAGAGCGCGAGCAATGAGAACGCGGCGGCGTTCTCCCTCAGATAAGGAGTCAAACATTCGCGATCCCAAATCTCCCACTCCCAATGCAGACAAAAGGTCTTCTGCGCGGGATTGATCGAGTTGCTCATATTCGTCGCCGTAGTCAGCGCTTTGTCCCCATGAGGCCGATGACACAACGGAGAATACTGAGGTACCCGACGGAATTCGAGATGCTGTATCAGTGCCCGCATACCCCACTTGAGTTGCTAGAAAAACCGAGTCGTGGTGTTCTACCTCTTCACCGAGGACAACAATGCGGCCGCTATCCGCTCGATCAGCACCCGATATGAGCCGTGCCAAAGTAGTCTTTCCAGCCCCGTTAGGACCTAGAATGGCCCAGTGTTCTCCTGGCTCAGCCTTCCAAGAAAAATCTTGAAGAATTGGGTTCCCTAGGCGGGAGACATTGACGTTTTCGATTTCCAGCAATAGGTTGGCGCTCTCACTCATGTCTCTAGCTTAAGCGCAAATCACAGAAGTGTCTGATAGAGATCCACTGTCTGACGTCCAATAGCCTCCCACGAGAAATGTTCTTCTGCCATGATGCGGCCTTTGCGTCCCATAGCCCGCGCTAACTCAGGGTCTTCCAATAGCTTAGTGATGCGCTGAGCCATATCTCTTTCAAACTGCTGGGGATTCACAGGGGTGCCAGTACCATCATCAAGCTGCTCGATGGGAACGAGGTACCCGTTGACACCATCATGGACAACATCAGGAATACCACCTGTCTTGGTCCCAACCACCGGCAATTCGAGCGCCATTGCTTCAAGATTGACAATCCCTAGTGGCTCGTACACCGACGGAGTGACAAAGACATCCGCTATCGAAAGCAAAGCCACCAAATCGTTATGAGGGAGCATCTGGGATATGTGAACGACTCCCCCTCGCACCTGCTGCAATCGGGCCACTAATCCTTCAACTTCCCATTCAATTTCAGGGGTATCGGGTGCGCCCGCACATAAAACGACCTGGGTTCCTTCAGGTAGCATCTCTGCCGCTCGAAGGAAATAAGGTAGCCCCTTCTGCCGGGTTATTCGACCAACAAATATTACCGTGGGCACATCGGGATCAATCCCAAAATCAACTGCGAGCACCCGCGCACGTTCTGCTTCCACTCCCGTGGGTCGCTTCCACTCATCCAAATCAATACCGTTATGGATAACGTAAACATTTGATGGGCTCACGCCCGGATAGCAGCGGAGAATATCCTCACGCATTCCGTGGGAAACTGCAACGATCGCGTCAGCCGCTTCATATGCACTGCGCTCAACGAAGCTAGAAACCTCATAGCCCCCACCAAGTTGCTCGGCTTTCCAAGGACGCAGCGGCTCTAATGAGTGGGCAGAAATGACCAAGGGAATGCCATAAAGCTGTTTAGCCAAAAGGCCCGCAAAATTGGTGTACCACGTATGCGAATGCACAATGTCCGCACCTTGGGCACCACAAGCCATCTGCAGATCAACACTCAATGTTTCTACTGCCGGATTAGCTCCCGTTATCTCCGCAGGAACACTGTAGCCCACAACGCCAGGATCACCTCCGGCTTCTCCCGGATTACGCGGCCCATCAAAGGCCCGTACTCGCAGGTCAACGAGCTTTCTAAGCACTTTGGCTAGTTCAACTACGTGAACTCCAGCTCCCCCGTAAACATACGGTGTGTATTCTCTCGTCATCAGGTCGACGCGCATTGTGCTCCCATCTCAGTGGAGTATTGACCCCAGCATACCGGCCATTTGGCACTCATGGTGCCAGCCTCGCAGTTAGAATGGCCTCATGGGAAAGAACCAAGTCCTCGCAATCATCCTTGCTGGCGGCGAGGGGAAAAGGCTTATGCCGCTCACTGTCGATCGAGCTAAGCCCGCTGTCCCCTTCGGCGGCCACTACCGACTCATAGACTTCGCTTTATCAAATATGGTGAATTCTGGCTATCTGCGCGTTGTAGTTCTTACGCAATATAAGTCGCATTCTCTTGACCGCCATATTTCGCAAGCCTGGATGCTCTCATCACTTTTAGGTAACTATATTTCTGCAATGCCCGCCCAACAACGACGCGGCCCGCACTGGTATTTAGGAAGTGCTGATGCCATCTATCAGTCTTTAAATATCGTCGATGATGAACGCCCCGATTACATCCTCATTACAGGGGCGGACAACATTTACCGCATGGATTTTTCTCAGATGGTTGATCATCATATTGCTTCGGGCCTTCCTGCCACTGTTGCTGGTATTCGCCAGCCCATCGAATTGGCGAACCAATTCGGAGTCATTGATGCCGAAAGTGGAGTTGTGCGCCAATTTCTCGAAAAGCCTTCTGAAGCTGAAGGCCTGTCAGATGATCCCAGTAAAATACTCGCGTCAATGGGAAACTACGTTTTTGACACTGCGGCACTCGTTGACGCCCTACGCACAGACGCAGCCGATCCTGAGTCAAAACATGACATGGGAGGAAACATAATTCCTTGGTTCGTGTCTCGTGGTGAATGCGGAGTCTACGATTTTATTGATAATGTGGTGCCCGGATCGACTGAGCGTGACCGTGACTACTGGCGCGATGTCGGAACTTTGGATGCCTACTATGAAGCAAATATGGATCTCATTAGCGTCCATCCCGTATTCAACCTCTACAATTCCAAGTGGCCTACTCTAACAAACGTAGATGCGTCACTTCCCCCGGCTAAGTTTGTGTACGATTCAGAGCCGGACCGGGTCGGACGTGCCAGTGACTCTTTTGTTTCTGCTGGCGTCATAGTGTCGGGGGGAACTGTGCGACGCAGCGTTCTATCACCAAGAGTATTCATTCACTCATGGGCAACGATAGATGACTCTGTTCTCATGGATGGTGTGCGCGTGGAACGCGGTGCCAAGGTTGTCAAGGCAATACTCGATAAAAATGTCGTGGTGAAAGAAGGAGCGACAGTCGGAGTAGATATTGTGAGGGACCGTGAACGGGGTCTTACGGTGACCGAGTCTGGCATCACTGTGGCACCAAAGGGTACCGTGATTGAGAAATGACCTCACTCTTCCTCTATCGAGAAAGACAACGGACACAACAAACCCCTCAGGTAAGAGGCACTGGCTGGTGGGGAACTGACAAACCACACCTCCGCGAAACGGCTGCGGGATTCTCTGAAAAAAAACTGTCATCAGCTCCCGTAGCGGTAGTTTCGGACGTCGATTCCACACTCATCGAGGAAGAAGTTATCGACCAGTTGGCAGAACTAGCTGGTGTTGGAGCCCAAGTAGCAGAAATTACTGACTCTGCCATGCGAGGGGAACTTGATTTCGCCCAATCGCTCACGCAAAGAGTAGCTCTACTCAAGGGACTGCGGGTTGAGGCGCTGGAGGAGGTAGCACAGTCCCTTCACGTGCGCCCGGGGGCACAGAAACTGATCGACTGGGTGCACCAACACGGTGGAGTCTTCACAGTGGTCTCTGGAGGTTTCACTCCAGTTGTCGCGTCTTTGGCTAGGTCCCTGGGGATCGACCAATATAAGGCCAATGACTTTGAAATTCACGATGGCATTCTTACCGGGAGAGTCGCAGGCGACATTGTGACAGCTCAGACCAAAGAACAATTCCTCACATCTATCCGGGGCGATCTCGGTGCACCTGTTATTGCTCTTGGCGATGGGGCAAATGACATCCCGATGCTGCGCGCAGCCGATTTAGGCATTGCCATTTTGGCGAAACCCGCTGTGAAACAAGCAATTGGCAGCTACTTGGATTGGGACCATTTAGACGCAGTTATTGGTCTTGCCGGCTTCTCCGATAACTCGGCTACCGGCGATCCTCAACACTAGTTTGTGAGCCGTTCTTCCTATTCTTCACTTGCTGCTGTATTGTTATCCGTAGGTAATTGAAGTTGCATTTCTGCTGGAGGCATTCCAGACCAGCTTCTGGGCTTGAGGAAAACTCAAGCAGGTATTCGGTTCACTACCTAAAGATGGTTCCACTGTCGTGGTGGAAATGTGTACTTTTAGTTGATTGGTTTTTGTATTTTTTTTCTGGCTTTTCCCATTGCAGTGACATCCGCTCCTTCTTCACAGCCGTTGTTCCCTGCAGTATTTTCCGCGCCCAATGGTGAGGCGCAAGAACCACACTTCCAGTATTCATGCCATCAGTCGCGCCGTTTGGCGTCCAACAAGCCCCGTGGCGGTGTCGTCACGGTTCGGGGGCACATACGTGTTCCCAAAAGTAATAGAAAAGGAATGACGTTATGGCCACAGGCACCGTCAAATGGTTCAACTCAGACAAAGGCTTCGGATTCATCTCACCAGATGATGGTTCCGCCGATGTATTCGCACATTTTAGCGCCATCGTTGGTAGCGGATACCGCAGCTTAGAAGAAAACCAAAAGGTTTCCTTCGATGCCGAACAGGGTCAAAAAGGCATGCAGGCTGCCAACATTCAGGTAATCTGAACAAAAGCCTAAGAAACGGGCGTTCACGGGAACAATATTCTCAGTGAGCGCCCGTTGTGCTTACCGCTAGCGTCAGATGCGTGTTATGTGGGCGTTATCGGACATGTCGAGTCGCACATTTCCAACACCTCACGGGGCGCAGGAGTATACGCGTGCTATCCCGGCGACGAATAATAAACTGCCACGGGAATTATGACACCGTGATAGGCAGAGGGGAAGAGTCTTACTGCTTACGAGCTTCCGCAACAAAGTGGTTATGATTCAACTCGTGCACCCAGGTAGTCTTTCCTCCATGCCCAGGTAACAACACAGTCTTCGGATCAAGGGCATCAGCAAGAAGGCGCAGAGAAGCTTTCATCTCTTCTTCATCGCCTCCTGGGAGGTCTGTGCGTCCCACTGAACCTTCAAAAATCACGTCTGCACTGAAAGCGACAGCATCACCCTGATTGGTTTTTCCGCCAACCAGAAACAGTGCTGAACCTGGTGAATGACCGGGGGCCGGTACCATCCGGACAAAAAGGCCTGGGAGCACCTCCCAATCACCGAGCGGCGCATCGACGACTGTCGGCCGATCCCACTGACCGAAGGTACCAAAACCGAGAAGTCCAACAGGATCATCAAGCCAATATCGATCAGGGCTAGGCATGAAGACAGGGGCCTCACCGCCCATGTGGCTGACTGCGTGGGCATCCCATGTATGGTCGGGATGCCCGTGCGTGAGAAGAACAGCACCGACCTTTCGCCCCGTAGCCGCAACCGCTTCCTTGGCGCCTACCCCCGGGTCAACAACCAATATAGAGTCCGAATCCGGAGCAGAAACAATGTAGCAATTCGCGTCGAATAATGCGGTAGGAACCCGCTCAATCTCTATCATGATTTAGCTGATGGAAGAGCGGACTTGCTCCAACCAAGCCTTCTTTGTGGCCAGGGCATCTCCCACTTCTTTGGCAAGCTTCTCATCGCCAGCAGTCTGTGCGGCAGCCTGTTGCGCCTCGAGCTCCGTGATGGAGTCTTCAAGCTGCGCCAGCATACCCTGGGCCCGCGCCTGTGTCTCCGGGTTCGTCTTGCGCCACTCGCGCTCTTCAGCCTCACGCAGCGCGTCTTCAACTTTACGGAGGCGCCCCTCCACACGAGCTACATCACGTGAAGGTACCCGACCTGCCTCAGCCCAGCGATCTTGAATGTCGCGAAGTTTCTCTTTTGTTCCAGCGACATCAGTAACGGGGAGAAGTGCTTCAGCTTCAACCAAGAGTTCTTCTTTAGCCTTGAGAGCTTCGTTGAACTGTGCGTCTGTCTGCTCATCATGGGCGCGCCTGCGATCAAAGAAGACCTGCTGGGCAGCGCGAAAGCGGTTCCATAGGGCATCATCGTCTTTGCGTGACGCCCGGCCAGCTTGCTTCCAACGATCCATGAGGCGCCGGTACTCCTGAGAGGTACCACCCCAATCGTCCGAGCTATTGAGTGCCTCGGCTTCGGCAATGAGCTTCTCTTTGACGCGTTTGACCTCAGCGTGGCGCTTATCCAGTGCCGCAAAGTACTGGCGGCGGTTGCGATCAAAAGCAGTCCGTGCAGCGGAAAAACGCTTCCACAGCGCATCTTCAGTGCCCTTATCTAAGCGTGGGCCGCCTCGCTGATATTCTTTCCACGAGTCTAAGAGTTCTCGCAAACGAGCACCCGACTGTTTCCACTGGGTCGACTCAATGTCTTGAGCAGCAATGTTCTCCGCTTCGTCAACAATCTGCTGACGTGCTTGCAGTGCCTCTTCCTTCGCGGCTGCCCGCTGAGCACGATAGGCTTCCTTTTGCTCATCCGCTTTGGCAGTCAAGTCCTCCACGCGGGCACGTAGTGCGGCAACATCGCCGATCACCCGTGGCTCTACTAGTTGCTCGCGCAAGACTTTTAAGGTCTGATCGATATCGCGTGGAGAGAGCCCTGGCAGACGGGTTTCAAAGAGATTGACCGTCCCCTCCAGCGCCTCATAGCGGCGTACATACAACGCAAATGGGTCATCAGGGACACCGTCGGGGTATCCGCCCACCATTCGTTCCGTATCACCTTCACGCAACCAGACGTTTCCGTCATCGTCGACTCGGCCAAAATCCCTGGGGTCGCCCCCGGTAATAGATGCAGTGCTCACAGTTTCCCTCACCTTTAGAGAAGTCTCTCTAAGTCTAATGGGAATCTGGACAAGGCGTTAACCGCGGCTCTTAGTTCCGAGTCTCCGTTCAGCTTCAAAAACGCCATCCACACGGCGCAGAGAGGACAATACTGACTGTAAATAGGCCACATCTGGGAGTTCGAAGGTAAAACGCGTGGTTGCAACTTGGTCTCCCGTTGTGGACATATTCCCATTCAAGATGTCCACACGGTGGTCAGATAGAACTCGAGACAAGTCATTGAGTAGGCCCGCACGGTTGAGTGCGCGCACTTCAATCTCAACTAAGTACTGGTTACCGCTTTGCTCTGGAGCCCACTGGACTTCGATAAAACGTTCTGGGCTACGGTCCATCAAATGTTTCGCATTGGCACAATCTTCCCGGTGAACAGAAACGCCCTGACCTCGCGTGACAAAGCCCACAATGATATCCCCTGGCACCGGCGTACAACAACGCGCCAACTTGACCCACACATCGTTCGAGCTGATTCCTTCAACCAAAATACCGCCGTCACTGGAAGCACCAGGACGCGCTGGCACGGTCGCGGGGTTAATCCCCTCGCTAAGAGTCTCCTCTGTCCCAGCGTCTCCGCCCAGGTTATCTACTAGACGAGTCACAACGTTCTGCGCCGAGACGTGGTTCTCCCCCACAGCAGCATAAAGAGCGGTAATATCGCCGTACCCCAAAGCCGTTGCAACACTCAATAGCGCGTCATGCGTCATGAGACGTTGGAGAGGCAGATTTTGCTTGCGCATTGTTTTTGCAATGTGCCCTTTGCCGAGTTCAACCGCTTCTTCGCGCCGTTCTTTAGAAAACCATGCTTTGATCTTGGATCTAGCTCTCGGAGATGATACGAAGGCCAGCCAATCTCGCGATGGACCTGCTTTATCACTAGATGAGGTGATGACCTCTACAGTGTCTCCCGATTCCAAAATTGTGTCCAAAGGAACCAGTCGGCCATTGACACGTGCGCCAACCGTACTATGCCCTACCTCGGTATGGACCGAATACGCAAAATCTACCGGTGTAGCTTTAGGCGGCAATACCTGAACCTGCCCTTTGGGCGTAAATACATAAACTTCATCACCAGCAATTTCAAAACGCAGCGAATCCAAGAACTCTTCTGGATCGCCAGTTTCTCGTTCCATCTCAACCAATGCGCGCAACCAGTTCATCTGCTCACGCGGATTCATCTGGTCATTCTTTTCCGACCCAGCATTTTGCTTATAGCGCCAGTGAGCGGCCACGCCGTACTCGGCGCGATCATGCATTTCGAAGGTGCGAATCTGGACCTCGACAGGACGGCCCATCGGCCCAATCACCGTCGTGTGTAAAGACTGGTAGAGGTTGAACTTAGGCATGGCGATATAGTCTTTGAATCGCCCCGGAATCGGATTCCAGTGTGCGTGTATCGCACCTAAAACCGCATAGCAGTCTTTGATGGATTCAACTAGGACGCGCACCGCAACAAGGTCATAGATTTCGTCAAAGGCTTTACCCCGAACAATCATCTTCTGATAGATCGAATAGTGGTGTTTGGGACGCCCGGACACCACTCCCTTTATTTTTGCATGTCGCAGATCCTCTTCGATCTGTCCCACAACGTCTTGAAGATACCTCTCCCGTTTTGGCGCGCGTTGTTGCACCAAATGGTCGATTTCGTCATAGACATCAGGGTACAGAGCCCGGAACGATAACTCTTCCAGTTCCCACTTGATGGTGTTCATGCCGAGGCGGTGAGCCAATGGGGCATAGATTTCGAGAGTCTCGCGAGCTTTCTTCTTCGCTGACTCAGGTTCTACGTGTTTCCAGGTGCGAGCATTATGAAGTCGGTCGCCCAGCTTGATGAGGAGTACACGGATATCTCTACTCATCGCAACGAGCATTTTTCGCAGTGTCTCGGACTGTGCTGCAGCCCCGTAGCGAATCTTGTCTAGTTTCGTTACTCCATCGACCATCGCCGCGATCTCAGGACCGAAATCAGCTTCTAACTGTTCAACGGTGTAGTCGGTGTCCTCAACGGTGTCATGCAATAGCGCTGCAACCAACGTTGGTGGGGTCATTCCAAGTTCAGCAAGAATGGTGGCCACTGCTACAGGGTGCGTGATGTACGGTTCACCCGATTTGCGTTTTTGTCCCTCGTGGCAATCGCGCGCGACCTCATAGGCCCGTTCGATAGTCGATACGTCCGCACGCGGATGGTGCGCTCTGACTGCTCGAACTAGCGGTTCTATTTCTGCTGCAGTAGTCCTACGGCCCCCAAACCACGCCAAACCTGAGCGCACGAAGGATCCTGGGGCCTTCGCCGCGTCTGTGGTCTGTGGTTCTGTCATTCTCCCATGATAGACACTAGTTGGGCCACTAGTCCTGTTCGCGGACCTGCACCGCTGTCACAAATGGTATTTCGGCAAGCTTATCCTTGCCTTTTAGGTCGATTAGCTCCATGAGAACTGCAACCTCAACAACATGTGCCCCACATTGGCTCAACAGGTCGCATGCGGCTTTAGCTGTGCCTCCCGTTGCTAAAACATCGTCGAGCACCAAAACTCGCGAATCTTTCGGCACAGAAGCTGGCTGAACTTCTAGCCTCCCTGTGCCATATTCGAGCGCATAGTCCACCCCGACTACTGGGCCTGGAAGTTTACCGGCCTTACGAATAGCAATCATTCCAATGCCCAGCTCTGCTGCCAGCGGTGCTGCCAAGATGAAGCCACGAGATTCTAGGCCAGCTACCATATCGATTTTTCCCGCGTAGCGATTTGCTAGAAGTGCGACAAGCTCGGCAAAGGCAGGGCCGTTAGCAAAGAGTGGTGTGATGTCTCTAAAGAGAACTCCTTGCATGGGAAAATCGGGTACCAGCCGCAGGTTTTCCTCCACAAGCGCTGCTATTTCAACGCCGAGCTTGCCGGACATGTTATCGCCTATTCTTCCGTTTGGGCTGCGCTGAAGTTCCTAGATGCTGGCCCGGTGATTTCTTCGCCACGCGAATTGGTTCGGCTTTCCCATCGCTGCCCTGTGCTTGAGCCGCTCTACGTTCAAGCACGGCCTGGTCATGGGCCTTGACTTTCCCGCGGCGTCCCTCCATCAGAGCCAATGCCGGAGAAGCAATAAAGATAGACGACCAAGCGCCAACGAGCATGCCGACAAAAAGAGCTAGCGAAATATCGGTGAGTGTCCCTGCCCCCAACAGCAAAGAGCCTAAGAAAAGGACAGATGCTACGGGAAGTAGGGCCACGACCGACGTATTGATTGACCGCACAAGGGTTTGATTGACACCTAGATTAACCAGTTCGCCGTAGGTGTAGCGTTCTTGATCGAGAACTCCATGAGTGGTCTCACGCACCTTGTCGAATACCACCACTGTGTCGTAAAGAGAGTATCCCAAGATAGTCAGGAACCCGATAACTGTAGCTGGAGATACTTCCACCTGCACCAACGCAAAGAATCCCACCGTGATGATGAGATCGTGCGCGAGAGAAATGAGGGCCGCTGCCGACATAGTCCATGACCGGAAATAAATCGCCATGAGTAGCGAAACAAGCACAACGAAGATAACGATCGACTGTAGTGCTTTACGGGCAACGTCTTGTCCCCAGGAGGCGCCAACAGAGTTAACCTGTACGTCCTCAGTTGGCACATCATAGGCAGTAGCAAGAGCCGAACGCGCTTGTTCAGCCTGGTCAGTGTCCAATGTGGGAGTTTGGATGCGAACCGAGTTTCCAGCCACTGTAGTGGCTCGAATGCCCTGGTTTACACCTTGGTCTCCAAGAATGCCTTCTCCGATTGTCTCATTGGCATCTGAGGTATTCGAAACAATGAACTGGGTTCCACCAGTAAATTCAATGGACTGATTCAGCCCCCTGAATCCCACCAATAACAGCGAAATAATGATGAGGATAATTCCGGAAAGGAGGAATGCCCGTGAATGCTTGACAATATTGTAGGAACGTTTACCTGAATACAGCTCATTGCCCCACTGTGCGTAACTCATCATTGGGCATCACCTGCTTCCTGCGCAGTATCAGAGACTGTGACGGACTCACGCTTCCTCTCAGCCAAGGATTTTCCTCTCTCTGGACGGCCCTCACCAGGATGCTTGGGGTGAAGAACTCTGCCACGGCCCGCATAGACTGCCCCTGACTTGGCACCAAGGTGCTCAGGATCAAGCCCAGACCACTTGTGTCCCTCACCGAAGAACCGCGTGCGCATGAGAAGCGACATGAGCGGATGCGTAAAGAGGAATATTACAACAAGATCGATAATAGTCGTCAGACCCAATGTGAAGGCGAAGCCCTGCACTCCTCCAACAGCTAGCAGATACAAGACAACTGCAGCGACCAAGTTGACCGCGTCAGAAATCATTACCGTTCGTCTAGCTCTCTTCCAACCGGTTTCGACAGCGTCAGCAAGAGGACGGCCATCACGTACCTCATCACGTATGCGTTCAAAATAGACGATAAACGAGTCAGCCGTAATGCCCACCGCGACAATCAACCCAACCACGCCCGGAAGAGATAGGCGATAACCCATCAACCATGAAAGAAGGGTAATGGCCAAGTAGGTGAGCCCTGCAGCGACGATGAGTGAACCAGCGGAAACAAGTGTGAGACCACGGTACTGCCACAGCATCCATAAAACGACAAGGATCAAACCGATGATTCCGGCCCAAATACCCTTTTCGAGGTGATTAGCACCCAGCGTTGCGGAAATCTGTTGCTCGGTCTGCACCTCAAAGTTGAGCGGCAAAGAACCAAAACTCAGTTGGTTAGCCAATGCCGAAGCAGACGAAGCCGTGAAATTCCCCTCGATCTGTGCTTTACCATCGCTAATAGGAACGTTCATATTCGGAGCGACGATAACAGATCCATCGAGAACTACAGCAAAGCGTCCTCGATTGTCATTTTCATTGGCCTTATGGAAGTCGTAGAGCCGTTGTGAAACCGCAGCAAATTGTTCAGTTCCCTCAGCGTCCAGTTCAAGGTTTACTCCCCACTTCCCGGTGCTCTGCCCTGTCTGGTTGTAGATCATTCCGGCGGTTGCGCTCTTAAGTCTCTCGCCTTCAATGTCTGCCGGTCCCAGTATAAATTTCTGCATGCCTTCGGTGTCACAAGCAACCAGCGGCTTCGCAGGATCGTCATTGCGTGCAGCAGCTTGTGCTTCAGGGTCAGCACAGTCGATGTTCTCGAAGTCGTAAAGGACCCGTTCAGTCACCCACGCAAAGTCCGAGTTGTTCTCGGGTGTTTGTGTTGGTTCATCAGCGAGAGTCTCGGGATCAACCTCGGCTGCTCCACTTTGGGATACTTCATCGCTTTGAGGAGCTTCACCCGACTGAGATTCCTCGGACCCGCCGCTTTGCTCTCCAGATTGAGCTCCGCTTTGGCTGAATTGTTCCAATGCGGCTTGTGAGTAGCCCTGGGCTAAAACTGGGCGGAATCTCATAGTTGCTGACTGCCGAATAAGATCCAGCGTTTCAGCATTTGCTTGGCCCGGAATTGCTACCACGATCGAGTCTGATCCCAGTGTCGAGATCTCTGCTTCAGCAACGCCCGAGGCATCCACGCGTTGACGGATCACATTGATCGCCTCGGCCATATCCTCTGCAGTCACTTCACGAGCATCACTGCCCGCAGTGTTTTTGGGAGTCAAAATGACCTGGGTGCCGCCCTCAAGATCAAGGGCCAGTTTTGGCGTGTACGAGGCGTCAGAGGCAAATGTCCCGATGACCAGGGTTGTAATGCCAACCGCAGCGATAACTAGTAGTCCGATGAGCGCACGCCACGGACTTTTCTTCGCGTTCAATTCTTCCCGTCCAGGTCCGTGTCTGAGGCGTTATCTGAAGAGTCGTTTGTCTCTTCCACGATCTCGTCAATCTCAGTGATCTGTTCAGCCTCTGGGATATCGTCGTTTTCTTCCTCATCGTTTGCGAAAGGCAGATCACCGACGGAGGCAAGCATGCGCTTATCCCAGTAGGTTTCTTCACCACTGGGAGTCTCAAGGATTAAGACGTCTCCGTCTAGATCCACAAAGCGACCGAAGAAACCAACGCGGGTGTGGACCCATGCTCCAGGAACAAGTTGTTCCTTCATCATGCGATCGTGTTCTTCTTGACGCTTGCGCTGACTTTTCTTTGACCACATGTTGAGGCCTATGAATGCGACCAGCATTAGGCCCATGAGAATGTAGAGTTCCACCGGATACTTCCTCTATGCGAAAAAACGTGCGTTAGCAGTCTAAGCGGATTTCTCCCATTTAAGAAACTGCGTTCTAGGGTTGGAACAATGTATCGGGTGCAGCAAGGCCAACATGCTCCCACGCTCGGGGAGTTGCTGCTCGTCCGCGCGGAGTACGCGTGATAAATCCTTCTCGTACCAGATAGGGCTCTGAAACAGTTTCAACAGTCTCGGCTTCTTCCCCGACAGTCATTGCCAAAGTTGATACGCCCACTGGTCCTCCGCCGAAACGAGTGCACAAGGCTGTTAGAACTGCTCGATCCAACCTGTCGAGTCCCAATTTGTCTACTTCGAAGAGGTCCAATGCTGCCTGCGCATCAGCTAAGTCGACCTCTTGCTTGCCATTGACCTGTGCAAAATCGATAACGCGTCGCAATAGTCTATTTGCTATGCGAGGAGTTCCCCGGGAGCGAGAAGCAATTTCGTGCGCCGCAGGACTGGACACCTTGGCTGCCAACAACAGGGCTGAACGCCTGACAACCTGTTCCAATTGTTCCGTCGAATAGAACTCCAAATGTCCGGTGAATCCAAACCGATCCCTCAAAGGCGCGGGAAGCAGCCCTGAGCGAGTTGTTGCCCCAACAACCGTGAACCGCGGCAAGGAAAGTGGTATCGACGTCGCTCCGGGGCCTTTACCGACGATAATGTCGATGCGATAGTCTTCCATCGCCAAATAGAGCATTTCTTCGGCGGTGCGTGCTAGGCGATGAATCTCATCGATGAAGAGGACATCGCCTTCTTGAAGCGAAGAAAGGATTGCCGCCAAGTCGCCAGCATGTTGAATTACCGGTCCCGAAGTGAGTCGTAAGGACGCCCCCATTTCGGCAGCAACGATCATCGCCAACGTTGTTTTACCAAGCCCTGGAGGACCTACGAGAAGCAGATGGTCCGCAGCCTCGCCCCGGCCTTTAGCTGCTTGTAGGACTACTGCGAGTTGCTGGCGCACTCCGGTTTGGCCCACAAATTCGTCAAGAACTTTGGGGCGTAGCGCCGACTCTGCCACCTGGTCGTCAGCCGAAGGCTGACTAGCCAACAGATTTTCGTATTCCTCTTGCTCAGACACGTGAACCGCCCATTCTCTGCAATGCTGCTCTTAAAAGATCGCCAGCATCCACATAGTCTGGTCCCAGTGCATCGAGTGTCTTAGTGACTGTGGCCTTTGGCCACCCTAACCCTTCAAGAGCAGTTTCCACATCACTTCGGACGCTGCCAACTGAAGGAGTACTCCCAGAACTTTGAGGAAGTTTACCGCCTAGTTCAAGCAACATGCGCTGAGCAGACTTCTTGCCCACGCCAGGAATCTTGGTGAGTTGAGATTCGTCTGACTCTTCCACTGCTTGCCGCAGTTGTTGCGGTGTCATCACAGAAAGAGCCGCAAGAGCCGTGCGCGGACCAATGCCCGAAACTCCCAATAGCACAACAAAAGTATCTCTGGCATCAGTGGTTGTGAACCCATAGAGAGTCATGGAATCTTCGCGCACAACCATTTCGGTGAAAAGTTGTGCCTGCGACACGCCCGCTACCGTCACCTCACTGATGGTGGTGGCCGGAGCCATCACTTTCATCCCTATTCCGCCGACGTCTATCACCAGCCAATCCAGACCACTGGCAAGTACCGGACCCTTGACTGACCAAATCACTAGGAGCTCCCTTCGAACAACTGTACGATACCAGAGCTAACGCACACGTTGAGGATCGACTGCCCCTTTGCGCCGTGAAGCAGCCATAGCTTGAGCCCACTGTTGCTGCGCAGGGGTCAGTGTCTTCTTGGCGCTCACCCCCCCAGAAAGTGACACCTGGACTGTCCCTTCGCCTTCTGCCCCTAACAAGCCCGTCCCACGCCATGCCTGGCAAATTGCTATTGCCAAAGCATCAGCAGCGTCAGCTGGTCGAGGTGCTTCCTTGAGGCCAAGTATTCGGGCGACCATGTGTTGGACTTGTGCTTTAGAAGCGGTTCCGGAGCCAGAAATAGCTGCTTTCACTTCGGAGGGAGTATGGACAGCGAGTGGAAGTCCCGCGCGTCCAACAGCAGTCATTGCCGCACCCATCACCTGCATTGTCGTTGTAACCGACTGTAGATTATCTTGCGCAAAAACACGCTCTATAGCTACGATCTCTGGCTGGTATCGCGCCAATGCCTGTTCGATGGCGATTGAAATGTCTCTGAGTCGAAAGTGCGTCGCGAGTTTCTTGTCTGAACGCGCCACACTCACAGCAACCAAGGATGCGCGGCGAGCGGCATCAACCTCGACTACACCGATTCCACACCGGGTCAGTCCAGGATCAATGCCGAGGACTCGCACGGCTTATTCCTCGCTCTCGAACTCCGCTTTGGCAGCTTCAGACAAAGTCATGTTGGAATAGACATTTTGCACATCATCGGAGTCTTCCAGTGCGTCGACTAGTCGCAACACTTTACGTGCCGCTTCTGCATCGAGTTCTACCTCTGTAGATGCTTGGAATTCTGCTTCCGCCGAGTTGTAGTCGATTCCAGCGTCCTGGAGTGCTGTTCGAACGGCAACAATATCTCCTGGCTCACAACTGATGATGAAAACATCATCCATTTGTTCGACTTCTTCAGCACCCGCTTCAAGGACCGCTTCCACCAGGCTTTCTTCGTCATTACCTTCGGCAGGTACCTCAATGATGCCGCGGCGAGCAAAGAGATAGGACACTGATCCAGGATCCGCCAAAGATCCACCGTTGCGCGACAGTGCCAAACGAACGTCCGATGCAGCCCGGTTGCGGTTATCGGTAAGACATTCCACCAAGAACGCCACACCACTTGGTCCGTAGCCTTCATACATGACAGTCTGGTAGTCGGCAGCACCTGCCAGTTCACCAGAACCTCGTTTGACGGCGCGATCAATATTGTCAGCGGGGACTGAATTCTTTTTCGCCTTCTGAATCGCATCAAAGAGAGTGGGGTTTCCCGCGGGATCCCCTCCACCCGTTCGCGCAGCAACCTCAATATTCTTGACGAGGCGCGCAAAGAGTTTTCCTCGCTTCGCGTCCAGTGCAGCCTTCTTATGCTTCGTTGTCGCCCACTTCGAATGTCCCGCCATCAATGTTCTCCAAACTCAGATCAAATACATAGGGATTCTACCAGTGGCCTGAGCCCACGTGAGGGCCGCTCCAGATCAGACGGCGAGGCTAACGTTCGATAACGTGTCTACATACTCCGTCCCAACCGGAACGCCAGTGAGATACCATTTGAGCCAGCCCATGCGGATACACGGTTTCGGATGCTGCAAGATCTTCTAGTTCCGATTGAGTAACCCACCGTTCACCCGTAAGAACTTCTCCTTCGAGCTCGGTGCGATGCTCCTTAGCAATATTTTGAGGATTTCCTTGTAGAAATGCTAAATAGAACAACTCATCTTGCCGCGCGGTCACGTTCATAAAATGAAATTGTGCTGAGCGCGACAATACTGGGCCAATCAAATCCTGGGTGGAAACTTGGATACCAGTTTCTTCATACAGTTCCCGCACAGCAGCCTGGCGAGGTTCTTCGCCTGGTTCCAGCCCTCCTCCGACTGTGAACCACCACTGGTGGTCTGGATCGTGTCCGTCGCGTCCATGGAGCAGCAGCAACCGGCCATCGGCCGCAAAGACTACCATCCGTGCGGCCTGTCGGTGGGGAATGCCATCGTCGTCTGGCACCCAGTCTGAACCCAATGTGGTCATTGAGCTGCTCCTCGCAAAGCTTCAAGATGGACGAATTCCTCCCTGATAGCTCCAACGTCGGCAAGGAGACGATTGTCTTGTTCTACAAGGTATGGCCTGACTCCATGGGCTGCCATTGCTTCCTGGTCCATTCCCAGTCTGCGAATTGTACGTATAAATTTTCGTACCATTTTTGGCGCGGGAGGACCAATACGCCTCCCCCATTTTCGAGCGTATCGCCCTGCATAGCGATTGGTCGCCATTCGCACTTCTGAGGCTAGCACCCACCCCGTGACAACATAGGACTCTAGCCCTCTGGCAACACGCTTAGACTGTTTGCCCGCCCATATCAGCAATCCCCCTAGCCACAGGGCTAATAGTGGCATCTCAATGATGAGGTACAAAAGAAGCCAATTTGCCGTCCCCACTGAAGCCAAATAGTTCCACAGCATGTGCACGAGAATTGCAGCGCATAAACCTACGAAGATTCTCCAAACCCATCCCCACAGTTTCGGCCGGCATATGAATGCCCACGCGATCATAAGCCCTGTAAATGAGGTCGCCATGGGGTGAATAAATGGACTCATAACTCCGCGAGCAAAAAGCGTGAGACCCAGAACAGCACTTCCTTGAGCATGGGCTTGAACAAAATAGAGAATATTTTCGACGTAGGCGAAACCAGCTCCCACAAGACCGCCCAATGCCGCGCCCGACAAAGGAGAAACAAGAGAATTCTGAGCCAGCACCATGACCAAGACTACGGCGAGTCCTTTGAAAATTTCCTCACTGAATGGTGCCACAAAAACTGCCGAATAGAACTGGGTAAGGTTCTGGTCACCTGTATAGAGAAGAAAATCGGTACCCAGGAGGGAATTGACAACAATTGCGCCGCCTCCTCCAAGCCCCGCACCGAGAAAAAGACCCATTACCTTATGTCCCCACGACAGGGGTGCCCACCTATCGATCCATGTCAGCACCAGTGTTACGCCCACCAAAGGCACAAGTGCCACAAGAGCGAGAGTCCCAGTTGTGGCGATGGATGAGGGACCACTTGCGAAGACGACCATGGCTGCAAAAGCGGCAATTGCCAAGATAGCGATAACCCACTGCACTATCCCCCATCCCAGCCAGATGCGTTGTGTGTGCACCTCTTCAGTGGGTGCTGGCCCAAGAGTATTGATACCTTCAGCTCGGCGCATGTGCGCTTGTTGTCCTAGTCGGTATTTTTCACCGGGATTCGGGTTTTCAGTTTTCATCATCAAATTCCACAAAGTCTGGGAGGGCAGCTCGCCCCGCCAAGTGAAATACTCGGCAAATGGGCCTGGCCCGAAAATCGCGCACTTGTGCGACATCCTGGTTCACCAATGATCGGGTCACATGCACTCGATATCCGCTAGCAGACAATCCTTCGAGGAGCTGGCTGCCAAAAGGATCGCTGCGCAGTTTCCCAGAGAACTCGGGCACGATGCGACCGATGACATGAGTTAAGTGTGTCTCACATGCATAGCGGGAATCAATGGAACGTTCCGTCCCATCATCGACTAGTTCCGCACTCAGTAACGCTTCTCTAGCAGCTCTCCTCAGTTCAGCTGCTACCTCGGGCGGAAGCAATCCTGAATCCGCGAGTTGTAATGCATCTGATGCGCGGCGCACAAGAGCACGGTCAACGCGAAGCATTCCCTGTAGTACTCGCCGATGTAACCGATCAAGCCTTCGAGCAAGTGACCACAAATAGTAAACAAAAAAGACAATTGCCGCTAATAAAAGTACCAACAGTAGCCATATCCACCACGCCATCACAGATGTCCCCGCTGCCGACCACTAAGTCTTTCCCACAACGTGCCCGTTTCCACTGGCTCCGTCGTTCGCGTAGCAACCTGGTACACGGCAAGTATTTGTTCTGCGACAGTGCTCCAGTCATAGCGCCAGGATTCCTCTTGCGCCAGCCGAGTGCGTTCCTCATTCGGATTTCTGAGCTCGTCGACCAACACCTGAGCCAGATGTGAACTGTCTGCCGTGCGAAAGAGCCGTCCCAATCGTCCGTCGTTGAGAACTGCGGAGAAAGCAGGAATATCTGAGGCAACCACTGCAGCACCCGCTGCCATCGCCTCGACCAAGACGATACCGAAAGACTCACCGCCGGTGTGGGGAGCCACATAAACGTCGGCCGAAGACAAAAGTGTTGCTTTCTCAGCGTCGCTTATTTCGCCTAGTAGTTCTATGGCTTGAGGGTACTGGTCTCGAACAGCTGCCAATGCTTGCGCTTCGCCTCTTCCAGCTATAAGAAACCGCACGCCTGGAATGTGGTCTACAACATCCCCAATAGCACCAGCCAAAACCTCTAGTCCTTTACGTGGCTCGTCGAGTCGGCCCAAGAATACGACAGTTGGAGCTTCAGCACTTCCACCCCACTGAGGAGAAGCCTGCGCCGTAACAAAAGGTCGACAAAAAATACCATTAGGGATGACCACAGCATCAACATCATGGTGTTCCATAAGAGTTCGACGTGCCTCTTCGGAAACTGCAATGCGAGCAGAAATTCTCTCAAAAAACGGCTGCACTAATCCCGAGGTTGCTTTACGTAACAATGAACGGTCCAATGCTGCATGAAACGTTGCCACAATCGGCACTTCAGCATTCATAAGTGCATGGAGGCCAACGGAAGGACTGCCTGGCTCGTGAATATGAACGACATCGAAGTGTCCGTCCTCCAGCCAAGCTCTGGTGCGCACCCCAATGTGGGGTCCAAAAGAGAGCCGTGCAACCGAACCATTGAAGCGCACTGGTACCGCCTCGCCCACAGAAACAAACCATTCCGGAGCGTCCTCGAAAGAGCCCGGCGCCAAGATCGACACCGAGTGTCCTTTAGAAATGAGTTGTTGAGAAAGGTCGAGGATATGCGCTTGCACTCCTCCGGGAGCTTCAAATGAGTATGGGCATACTAATCCAATCTTCATTACTGCGCCCTTTCTCGAGCTCTACGCAAGCGTTCTGGGTCAAGGTCTGCAATAAAAAGTTTCTGCATCATATGCCAGTCAATGAATCCCTCCATCATCGCCGGTTCGATAGCTTTCACCCATTCTCGCGTATACGCTTCTACCCGAGTCTCACCCACGCGGGGTTCTGGAGGCTCAATCGGATCTGTAAAATGCGCATGAACTCTCCACGCACCATTTTCTTTCTTATATGTCATGTGGCCAGCTATAAGGGGGCGATCAAGGCGCAACGCCAATGCTGCGGGGCCGGCTGCAACGAGCGCGCGTGCCGCACCTAGTTGCACCTCAATACCGCGGCCGGTGATATCTCGATCGGCGAGCAACGGCACCAGCGCGGTTCTTCCACGTGTCAGGTCAACAAGAGTGTCAAAAATATGTTCCCCTGGTGCTGCACCTAAAATCTCCATCCCGAGGCTTTCCCGAAATTCCACGAAATCTTTGAAGAGGCTTTCTGGCTCAAGTTTCTCGGCCACCGTAATAATCGGGGCATATCCTTGCGCATACCACGCTCCGGCAATGTCCCAGTTCGCGCTATGCGTCAGAGCGAGGATAACTGGACCATCATTCATCAACGCACGAAGCTCTTGAGCCTTGGGGTACTCAAGCATTTTTACTAGGTAGTCTGTCGACCATCCTGGGAGCGAAAACTGTTGAGCATAGCAGCGAAAATAGGAGCGTACCCCCGCCCGTACTTCAGCAGAGGTGACCTTTCGGTTCAAGAGGTGCTGGTAGTTGCGTCGCAGTTGGCGAACGCTACCAGGGTTGACGAAACTCACCGCATCAGCCGCAATATGAGCTAAGCCCATGAGAATCGACTGCGGTACCTTCGGAGCAAACATCCAGGCCCAGCGGAACAGTGTTTCTCGATTCATTCAGTTGCTTCTTTCAAACCGGTCCAGGTCACCCATATCCTCTGTACGACAGTCACGGTTGAGGCAAACGCCACCCACACCAACCCCACGGCGTAGAGCCAATCTGGGCACCATGAAAGTTCACTAAAACCCGCACTGACGAGGGCAATAACCAGTCGGTCTGTGCGTTCAGCAATCCCTATTTTGGCCACGACCCCCTCGGCTTCAGCCTTCGCTCTCACGTAAGGCACAACTCCGATCGCCGTCATGCATACGATTCCAGCAGCAATCGAAGTGGATCGTATGGCACCATCTGGAAGCCCCCAGATGGCCCACCACAGTAGGCATCCGAAGACGATTCCGTCAGTAATTCGGTCCATGGTCGAATCGAGGAAGGCTCCAAATTGTGAGGATGCTCCCGTCATTCGCGCCAATGTCCCGTCTACCGAATCAGCGAAGAGAATGACCCCTAAGACGATGCCTCCCCAAAAAAGATGACCAGTCGCCAACACAGTTACAGAAATGATCGCGATAAGTAATGATGATGCCAACGTCACCATATTCGGAGTCACGTGCAGCTTTGCCAACAGTTTCGCAAAAGGAGTAAAGATCGTCTTAGCAACGCCGCGACCGTGATTACCCAGCATTGATTCCCCCAAACGCTGCCGCCAGACGCTGCCTTGTGTTCTCCAAGAGCTCCGGAAGCGCCTTCGTCTGCGCAACGATGGGGAAGAAATTGGCATCCCCACCCCAGCGAGGTACTACGTGCTGGTGAAGGTGGGCAGCGATGCCAGCTCCGGCAACACTTCCCTGGTTCATTCCTAAATTGAAGCCCTGCGGAACCAAAACGTCGCGGATCACACGCATCGTCTGTGCAGTAAGAGCCCCGACTTCTACTCTCTCGTCCTCAGTTAGATCTGTGTAATCGGCGACGTGGCGATAGGGGCACACTAAGACATGCCCTGAGTTATACGGGAACAGATTCATCACAACGAAAGCAGTAGTCCCGCGGTGCACGATCAACCCCTCAGCATCCGTCTTGCCGGGAGCCGCGCAGAAAGGACATTGCAGGGCTGAGTCGTCAGATGGACGTTCCTCACCGTCGATATATGCCATCCGGTGAGGAGTCCATAGCCGTTCTAGGCCATCTGGATCACCGGGCAACTCCCCTGAGGCTTCCACATGCATGGACTCTAGACCTCATCATCATTGCGGCGGGCTTGGATATGGGCGATGATACGGGAAATCGCTTCCTCTTTCGGGACACCGTTTTCCTGTGAGCCATCGCGGAAACGGAAAGAAACGGCGTTCTTTTCCACGTCTTCCCCTCCGGCAATGAGAACGAATGGAACCTTTTCCTTTGATGCGTTGCGAATCTTTTTTCCGAAGCGGTCATCACTCTTATCGACTTCCACGCGAACACCGGCAGCGCGCAGTTGTGCGGCAACCTCATCAAGATAACCATCAAAAGCATCAGCGACAGGGATGCAACGCACCTGTACCGGGGCCAACCACGCAGGGAAAGCCCCACCATAATGTTCAACCAGCACCGCGAAAAATCGCTCTATTGAACCAAATAGTGCCCGGTGAATCATCACTGGTCGCTTGCGCTCACCGTCGCGGTCGGTATATTCCAAGTCAAGCCGCTCTGGGGTGTTGAAATCCAGTTGGATTGTCGACATCTGCCATGTACGTCCTAGCGCATCACGAGCCTGGACCGAAATCTTCGGACCATAGAATGCTGCGCCGCCCGGATCATCAACTAGTTCTAACCCTGATTCTTCGGCAACCTCACGTAGGGTATCGGTTGCCTCAGTCCAGAGCTCATCATCACCCACAAATTTCTCAGGGTTCTTCGTTGAAAGCTCCAAATAGAAGTCATCTAATCCGTAGTCGCGCAGCAACTGCAAAATGAATGTCAAAACGGAAGCAATTTCTTCCCGCATTTGTTCGCGAGTCGTATAAATATGCGCATCGTCCTGAGTGAATCCACGAGCCCTCGTAAGTCCATGAACAACACCTGATTTTTCGTAGCGGTACACGGTACCGAACTCGAAGAGTCTCAAAGGAAGGTCCCTGTATGAGCGTCCCCTAGACGAAAAAATGAGTGAGTGCATGGGACAGTTCATGGGCTTGAGATAGTAATCGGCCCCGGGCTTTTCGATCTCTCCAGTTTCTTCATTGTAGGTCGCATCCACCTGCAACGGCGGGAACATTCCGTCTTTATACCAGCCCAGGTGGCCGGAGCGTTCAAAAAGATCGCCTTTTGTAATATGAGGGGTATAAACGAATTCATACCCGCCAGCGGCGTGCTGTCTACGAAGATAGTCTTCCATCTCCATACGCACCGCACCACCCTTGGGGTGGAATACGGCTAAACCCGATCCAATGTCATCAGGGAATGAAAAAAGGTCAAGTTCATTCCCCAGTTTCCGGTGATCGCGACGCTCAGCTTCTGCGATGCGGTCCCGGTATTCCTTTAATTCTGCTTTTGTGGGCCATGCGGTGCCGTAAATACGTTGGAGCTGCGGATTCTTTTCCGACCCACGCCAATAGGCTGCTGCCGAGCGAGTGAGACCAAAACCGTTACCAATCAGCTTGGTTGAGGGTAAATGTGGACCACGACAGAGGTCTTTCCATGCAACTTCACCGTTCTTACGAACATTGTCATATATGGTGAGTTCTCCTGAACCCACTTCTACCGATGAACCATCATCGTCAGACGAACCCGATTTAGTTTCGATGAGTTCTAGTTTGTAAGGCTGGTCTGCAAGTTCTTGACGCGCTTCTTCTTCGGTCACCACGCGGCGACGGAACGTTTGTCCTTCTTTGACGATCTTCGCCATTGCTTTTTCTAAAGACTTCAGATCTTCAGGGGTGAACGGCTGCTCAACACCAAAGTCATAGTAGAAACCGTCCGTGATCGGGGGCCCAATACCGAGGTCAACATCCGGGTTCACCTCCTGAACGGCTTGAGCTAAGACGTGCGCGGCACTGTGTCGCAGAATATTCAGACCATCGGGGCTTTCAAGCGTAATCGACTCGATAACACTGCCATCAGGTATTTCAAAGAAGAGATCACGTGGCTCACCGTCAATCTTCATGGCAACGATGTCGCGCCGGTCCTGGAACCATTGCGTCCCTGTAGTGCCTGCCGGTACCTCTTGAGGGGTTCCGTCAATGGTCACGTGCACTACAGACATGTTTTGCTCCTTATTATTCTCTACCTAGCCCACAGCTAGGTCCACAACTATCTTAGTTCCCTCATTGAGCCTCAGTGGACGAACGTTTCACTGATGCGCGAAGTTTATATGCGGTCTTGAGCGCGCGATATTGCAAGGTTCGTACCGGCACATCCCACAGTCCTGGAACATCCTCGGGAGAAGCAGCAAATTTGCTCTTATATTTACCGACTGCAAACAGCTCTGGTGTGCGAGGTGAGTGAATACCCATGAGGTCAAGCCCTCTAAGCCCCTCCTCACCCAGAAGACAAGCAATCTCGAAATCGAGAGCCGGGACCGCCTGGGCTTGGCGTGAGAGTTGCGAAGAAGCGCCATAGAATGCGGTTCCTTCAGCGCCATTAACCCCTACAAGGTCCCAGGCCGCAAGCTCACCGTCAACACGGGCGGAGTACAACCGAGCGTTTTCCCCCAGACAGTCTAAGAAGTTCCAATAGTGCTGCCGAGGATGCGGTGTGAACCCATCGCGCGCCGCTGTCTCTTCTAACATGCTGTAGTACTCGGCGAACTCTGTGCTAGAGGGAAACTCCTGTTGGATCGTGCCGCCCATTTGTTCCATCTTCTTACGAGCTCGCGTGACCGTGCGCCGACCGTCCTTGGGCATAATCGCCAATGCTGCATCTCGGTCGCCTCGCGCACCATCAATAACAACCGTGCGATCATAACCAATCACGCGCATTGGGTCAGTCATATCCTGGGCAGCGTAGGTAGCGTGCATTCGTACAAAAACAATTGTGGGGTCGCTCTTGCGCAAGTACACTCGCAACGAGTCTCTCAGCTCTTTTTCGCGTTCGGGAGTTGCCTCCTTGAGCCAGACTGGTCCACGTTTCGCCCATAAGAACGGGAAACCTCGCAACGAGTGACGATAGAAGCTGGCAACTGCAATAACTTTGCCGTCTTCCTCCCAGATAAAACGCCCTGCAAGGGGATGTCCATCAGCAGTGGAAAACTTCTGCCACACCGATGACTGCTCTAGTGGCAGTGCACTGCCCCCCGATGTGGCTACTCGAATGTCTTCAGCGGATGCTGGGCGAATCTCAAGCATCACTACTCCTAGGGAAATACGCGGCGAACTTCCGGTGATAGTTCATTTTTTGGAGTGCAACCACGATCTTGCGTCGCATGTTCTTCTCATGAGGCGCTTCCAGCGGACTCACCATCTTTCCATCATCTGCTAGGCGCTTTGCCACAGCAACCAACTCTGCATCATCAACGTATCGCCTGATGAGTGACATCGGCACCAACGAGTAGAGCACTTCATGTGAAGCAATCTGTACGTTCAGTTGTTCTCCGTCGACGAGGTCTTCAACCATCACCTGCATCGGATTCACCCCGGCTGCAGCAACATAGTACGAATTGCGTCCGATGCGGGGGTTCACCTCGAAAAAATAAACCTTGCCATCGCGCGGGTCAATCTTGAGATCAAAATTGGCGAACCCGCGATAGTTTGCGGCAGCCAAAATAGCCTGCGCCTGTTCCCACAAATCGGGGAACTTGCGCGTAATCATCGCCACGGGATTCCCCACCATCGTCGGCGAGTGATCTTCCAAGAGAACCCGCGCACCAGCCAGCATCGTAGCCGTGCCATGAGAATCTACGTAAAGAGTGAGCGACACCATTTGTGAGTCAGGACCAGGAATAGTCTCTTGGACCAGAAATTTTCCTTGGAACCCCGCCGTGCGCAAACGTTGCCATAAAGACGATAGTTCTTCTGGAGTGTCAATAAACCAGATCTTCTTTTTGCCCTCTAACGTCAACCTGTCATATTCATCTCCAGACGCAGCCTTGGCAACGACAGGGAAACCAAAAGGAATCTCAGGGACATCGCTGCCACTGAGATCCACAACGACCGTGGGAGGTGTGAGTGCCCCGTGTTCCGAACACACCTGCGCAAATGAGTCTTTTCTGCACAACTTATTCATTGCATCCTGCGAAGGAAAGGGAACCACATAGTCGGGCTCAAGCTGCTCTCGAAACGCGGCAGCAAAGGACGCTCTGGCATCTGTGTTAGCTAGCAACACCAACTGACTATCGGTGTGAAGCGCTGCTATACCCTGTAGCACAGCAAGAAGCTCTTCATCATTGATGCCTGCTGGAATATGCTCAACCGATGCGAGTGAAGAACGTGTAATGATCTCTGCGGGTGCATTCGATACGAAAATAGACTTCACGTTGAACGCTTCATAAAACTCGAGGGCCAAAGCATACGCTCCGGCGTCGCCACCGAGGATCACTGGCAGCAGTTCTTTTCTCTTCACTTGGGGAAGTCTATCAAGGAGGCCGACCTGCGGGGAGCTGGCACCTCGATGCGTCGGGCTTTCGTACAGCAGAAGGTGGCACCAGAAGAATGCGGAAATCCTCTCAGAAGATTTCTGTCCCCGACGGCCATGGATGCCTGTCAAAAGCCGTTTGCCAAAACAACAACTCATAACGGGTGGCACGTAGAAAAGCAGTAGTCATCTCTTTCTTCGTTTTCTGGTCAGCCTCGCGTGCAGCAGCGTTGACAAACTCTTTTGCTTTTTCGGCGCTTTCTTGAAAGGCGATCCCGTCATACTCGGCGACCCACTGCGAATAAGGATGCGAGGGGTTTGCGGATAGCACTTTCTTCGCTGAATCTGCAATCCGGCTGGATACGTCTGCATATATCCAAAAACACGGCAATACGGCAGCGGCACCGATGGGATACGAGGTTGTCGCTGCAGTGGCAACCAAGTAAGAAAAATAGGCTAAACATGTCGGAGAAGGTTCTCGATCACGCTGGGGAATCCGCTCGATGTCACTTTCCAAAACGCTTTGGTGTAAAAGTATTTCTTCCGCGGCAGCGTCACTGGCGGCTCGTGCCCAAAACGCCCCTGCATCGGAATTGTCAGCATGCGTGGCAACCAAAGCTAGTGCTTTAGAATAGTTCGCCAAATATATCGAATCTTGATACATATAGAAATAGAAGTCTTCAAGAGGGAGAGTTCCATTGCCCAGTAATGTAAGAAACTCCAAGTTATAGATTTGGTGTCTCAGTGATTCTGAGGCGTCCCACAACTCATCAGTAAACGTAGCCATCAGGTACGACATCCCTTCGTCAGCATTATCTGCATCAGGTTTTTCGGGTTTTATCTCAGCCACTCCATAGGGAAGCAGCACCCCGTGTCACAACACAATCGTTACCATAGCATGTCTACTAGATAGCAACATTTCGCCTCACATATGGCAGTGCGGCGGCGATATTGCCACCCCTTATCGCGCGCTGAGCTGACTTAGACTATTCGGTGGCAATGCCGACGCTCACTGGTTTTTCCTCAGAACTCCCACTCTGCATTCTGTGGATTCTCACGATAAAACCTACGCCGAAAATCAAGCATGCAATACAGGCGCCTATGAGGAGTCTCAATTGCTCGTATCCAAGGGGGGCTAGTCCGTCAACGCTACTAATAGCCCAGAGGAAGCCGAGTGCGAACGCCAGTGCCACAACACACAGAACACAGTCAAGTCGATAGATGGGAACGAAAACTTGTCTCGATTGCACGAATCTGCTCAAAATAAGGGTCCCCAGCGAAATCGTGAGTGCACCTCCACACACGACAGTCGCTGGGCGCACCACAGTGTCATGAGATAACGTTGCTGACCATGCCCATAGGAGCAATAGAATATTGATCACCGCAAAAGGAATTGACGACGTGAGATTGCGGTTGAATTCCACGTTTCTCTCAGTTTCATTCGCCATTACTGCTCCTACCTATTGATGTAAGTATTCTTGACCGCTCACATCCGACGCTTCACCCTCGAAAACTGATCACAACATTTCGGTACTTGGCAAACCCCCGCGTTCGCGCAACAGGTAGGCATAATGCCCGCCTATGACGATAATATCCCGTCATCCCCGCTTACCCACATCATTTGCTCCATAGTGCACCGTTATGTTGTATCGATACATTGCCATTTGTTTCGCGTCAGTGCTGGATTCTCACGTTCACTCCCGCATACTTGCAGGCAGCGGCTACCCGACCCACCGAGTTTGCGAGCATTCGCATGCCACGGGTGGCCAGCTTTTTCCCACATATGGAATCAGAGCGCGACCACGTCACCGCGGAACGAAACCTGGGCCGCTTCAAACGCATCGGATTTGGCTTCACCAACTTCAACAACTACAAAACCAGAGTCCTCCTCTACACCAGCAAACCCCACCGGAAAACACTCGACTCAATCACCATCACCTAACCCACACCCCACCAAACTCCCAAGAACCACCAAAGTCCGAAGAGCCATAAAAGTGCGAATGGCTGACTGAATGGCTGACTTAGTACAAAAAAAGACCCGACCGCTGGGGCCGAGTTTTCGTTGCTATTTCAATGGTGGGCGATACTGGGATCGAACCAGTGACCTCTTCCGTGTGAAGGAAGCGCGCTACCCCTGCGCCAATCGCCCGAGGTGGGTACGGGATTCGAACCCGTGTATACGGCTTTGCAGGCCGCTGCCTCGCCTCTCGGCCAACCCACCAAATCTCCACACTGGATCGCATCATTCCATTGGGTTGACCACCCGCGGAGCAGAGCGGATGACGGGACTCGAACCCGCGACCCTCACCTTGGCAAGGTGATGCTCTACCAACTGAGCCACATCCGCGTGTTTGGCTAAGTCATATTGAGTTATATCGTGGGCCGTACTGGGATCGAACCAGTGACCTCTTCCGTGTCAGGGAAGCGCGCTACCGCTGCGCCAACGGCCCGAGCGGATGACGGGACTCGAACCCGCGACCCTCACCTTGGCAAGGTGATGCTCTACCAACTGAGCCACATCCGCGCGTTTGCCGGGGTTACCGGCGAACAGATAAGACTTTATCAGGTCAAGGTGGCCTTCAACAATTCCGATTCTGCGGCAGTTATCACACGAATGAGATAAGACTCTATTCGGCGTGGAATTCCAACGATTGCTCAAAGTGCACCTAGTCTGGTCAAGTGACTATTCATGAGCCACCGCACGATTTCGTCAACGCACTGTTGTCGATTCGTGACGCAAACCTGCCTGATGGACTTCTGGTGAAAGAAGTCCCCGCGCCGGGGCGCCTGGCCCCATATGCTGCCGCGATCAACCTCACAACTGAGGCTGAACAGGGAGATCATCCGCTGGCTCATTCAACTTTTGTCCTACTTTATGACCCCGAGCAAACAGACAATTGGGGCGGTGACTTGCGCCTCGTGGGCCATGTGCGCACTCAGATCGACCAAGAAATGAGTGCAGATCCAGTGTTAGTCGATATGACGTGGGCAGATTTTCTCACTTCTTTGGACGAGGCAGGGGCGCACTACGAATCACCACTGGGTACTGTAACCCGGGAACTGTCGCAGTCCTTTGGCGGTCTTGAATTGCGCGCGTCGGCACTCAATATTGAGTTACGTTGCTCATGGACGCCCCAGTCACAAATCGGCAACCACTATGAAGCATGGGCGAATTTTATTCTTCTTACCGCAGGCTGCGGTGAGGATCATCCGTTTGGACTAGAGGTTCGTGGTGACTGAAGAAACCGTACAGAAATCGCTTCCAGTATTGCGCCAACCGGCTTCTGGAGTTCCCAGTATTATCGACACGCCGGAGGGGCTTGCGGGCGCAATCGAGGCCATGTCTTCTCTTACGACACCAGTTGCTATCGATACCGAGCGCGCTCAGGGCTTTCGTTACGATGGTTCAGCCCGCCTCGTCCAGATCAAGAGGCCGGGAGCGGGAATCTTTCTTATCGATTCTGAGGCGCTATCCGATCTGCGCCCGCTCGCCGATGTCCTCGACTCTCCATGGATATTTCATGCTCCCGGCGGAGACCTACTCCCGCTGGCAGAGCTAGGAATGGTACCCCCATCACTATTCGACACCGAGTTAGCCGCTCGGCTTACTGGCGTTGAGAGTTTTTCACTACGCGGTGTCTGCGAAGCCGTCTTAGGGGTGAGCTTGGATAAGTCGCATCAAAACGAAGACTGGTCTCTACGCCCGCTTCCTACCGACTGGTTGCGTTACGCGGCCCTCGACGTAGAGCTGCTTCCCCAGCTTCGTGAGGCACTCCTCGCTCGTTTGGAGGCTTTGGGACGCCTTGACTGGGCCGAGCAAGAGTTCGGCTATCTACTTACGCATCCCAACGTGCCTAAGGCGAATATTTGGCAAAACCTCAAAGGTGTGTCCCGCGCAAAGAAGCCCGAACAGCTGGCTATCGTGCAAGAACTCTGGAATACCCGCGAGATCCTTGCAGAAGAGTTAGATATTGCTCCCTCGCGGTTATTGTCCTCAGCAGGCATTATTGCAGCGGCTCTTACAAACCCGGGAACCCGCAGAAAGATGCAGAACATTGAGGAATTCCGGAGGCCGCGTGCGCGGGCTCACACCGACCGGTGGTGGACCGCTATCCGCAGGGCTCAAGAGTTGCCTCGCGAGGAACGACCTACGCTAGACACGCATAGGGAGGGGCCTCCGCCAGCACGTTTTTGGAAACGGCAGGACCCTAAAGCCTTTGAACGCCTCCAGAAGGTACGGGAAGCTGTAACGAAGGTTGCCGATTCATTGAAATTGGCTCCAGAAATTGTTCTGGAGCCGCGGGTTCAACGGATACTTGCATGGGATGAGCCCAGAAATACTGAAGAAACACTCGTTCTTGCGGATGCTCGCCCATGGCAGATTGAACAGGTCTTGCCAGAACTTGTCGCGATAGAAGGCTAATGGACAACGAGTCCGCGGTGCCGAAAAATCGCACGTGCGGCTTCTGTCTGTTCTGCGCTAGGAGGCTCCACATCGGCCAGTTGATAGTTCATGCCTAGGGTTTCCCACTTGTCCCGACCCATCTGATGGAACGGTAGAACCTCTACCCGCCGACATGTTGCGATGCCAGCAGCTAGGTCTGCAACCCGATCGATGTTATCCGGGAAGTCCGTGAGTCCAGGCACTAGAACGAAGCGCACCCAGACATCTACCTGAGCAGCTTCCAAACGCTGCGCAAAATCAAGGGTAGGAGCCAAATCGCGGCCCGTGACCCGATGATATGTTTCTTCATCACCGGATTTGATGTCCAATAGACATAGGTCAAGCTTCTCAAGCATTGCGTCTGTGCAGCGCCAGCCCAGGTTACCGGAGGTGTCGATAGCCGTATGAATTCCCACGGCTTTAGCAGCGGTGAGCATACGGTCGATGACGCGCGGTTGCATCAGGGGTTCTCCACCCGAAAGTGTGATTCCACCGCTGGTGCGTTCAAAAATACGCTGGTATCGCAGCATTCGATCAATGAGCTCCGAGGTGGGGACCATCTGCCCCCGGCGCATTTCCATTGTGTCTGGGTTGTGACAGTAAAGGCACCTGAGCGGACAACCTGAAAAGAATACTGTCATGCGGGTGCCTGGGCCGTCTACTGCAGTCACCAACTCCCACGAATGAACAGATGCGAGCTCACCCATGTGCAGCGCACGAGCTTGCTCAGCACGCTCTAATTCTGTCGCAGCATCAATCCCAGCTAATCCTGCGCCGGGAAGACGAGCTGTATCGTGGTCGGCGCGAGCGGGGGCATATTCCCCACTCACGCCGTCTACGTTTGGGTTACTAGTCACACGCGATCGTGGAATGTCCGTGAGATAACGTCCATCTGCTGTTCTTTCGTAAGACGCACGAAGTTCACAGCATAGCCCGAAACACGAATGGTCAGCTGAGGATACTTCTCAGGGTGTTCCATTGCGTCATAGAGGGTTTCACGGTTAAGCACGTTGACGTTCATATGGTAGCCCTCTTCACCCATATAAGAGTCGAGCAGACCCACCAAGTTGGTGGTTTGTTCGTTATCGGTACGGCCCAATCCTGAAGGCACAACCGTATTGGTAAGTGAAATACCATCTTGGGCGTGCTCATAAGGAATCTTGGCAACCGACAACGCCGAAGCTAGCATCCCGTGAGTATCTCGTCCGTTCATCGGGTTGGCACCAGGGGCAAAAGGCTCACCCTTGCGACGACCATCAGGAGTGTTACCAGTGTGCTTTCCGTACACCACATTTGAGGTGATGGTCAGTACCGACTGGGTATGGACCGAGTCACGGTAGGTCGGGAATTTACGGACCTTCTCCATGAAAGACTCAACCAGTTCAACCGCAATCGAATCCACGCGATCGTCGTCATTACCAAACTTCGGGAAGTCTCCCTCAATCAGATAGTCAGTAACCAAGCCGTTATCATCGCGAACCGGAACAACCTTGGCGTATTTGATGGCAGAAAGAGAGTCCGCGGCAACCGAAAGACCGGCAATGCCACAAGCCATGGTGCGCAAGATTTCTGAATCATGCAATGCCATCTCTATACGCTCATAGGCGTACTTGTCATGCATGTAATGGATGCAGTTCAATGCATCCACATAAGTCTGTGCAAGCCAATCCATGAGGACATCAAACTTCGCCCGAACATCATCATAGTCAAGGACTTCGCCTTCAACTACCGGTGTGGGAGGGGCAATTTGCTCTCCTGTGTTTTCATCACGACCGCCATTGATGGCGTACAGCAGTGCTTTTGCGAGGTTGACCCGCGCGCCAAAGAACTGCATCTGCTTGCCGATTTCCATCGCAGAGACGCAGCATGCAATGCCAGCGTCATCGCCCCAGGAGTTACGAATCAACGAATCAGATTCATACTGGATCGCTGAAGTGTCAATGGAGGTTTTTGCACAGAACTCTTTGAAACCTTCTGGTAGCTGCTCTGACCACAGTACAGTGAGGTTTGGTTCAGGTGCTGGACCCAAGTTGTAGAGGGTCTGCAACATCCGGAAAGAGTTCTTGGTAACCAAGGTTCGCCCGTCACATCCGGTACCGCCGATTGTCTCTGTCACCCACGTTGGGTCACCCGAGAAGAGCTGATCATATTCCGGTGTGCGTAGGAAGCGAACAATACGCAGTTTGATGACAAAATCATCAATAATTTCTTGTGCTTCTTTTTCCGTGATGAGTCCCTGTTCAAGATCACGCTGGAAGTAGATATCCAAGAAGGTCGAGGTCCGGCCCAGACTCATTGCTGCGCCGTTTTGTTCCTTAACTGCGGCAAGGTATCCAAAGTAAAGCCACTGCACAGCTTCTTTAGCGTTAGAAGCTGGCTGTGAAATGTCATAGCCGTACGAGGCGGCCATTGCTTTGAGTTCCTGTAGCGCCCGAATCTGCTCAGCAATTTCTTCACGCAACTGGATAACCTTGTCCGTGGAGAACTCATTCTCTAAAGCTACTTTGTCGGCTTTTTTCGCCTCTATGAGGCGATCAACACCGTACAAAGCTACCCGCCGGTAGTCACCTATGATCCGCCCACGACCGTAAGCATCAGGCAGACCAGTCACAATGTGTGAGTGACGTGCAAGACGCACATTCTTGGGATAGACATCGAAAACACCTTGGTTGTGAGTCTTGCGATATACGGTGAAGATCTCTTTGATGACGGGATCAACTTCGTAACCGTATGTCTTGAGGGCTCCCTCAACCATGCGCCAGCCGCCATTGGGGATCATGGCCCTCTTGAGAGGTGCATCTGTCTGCAATCCGACAATCACATTGTCGTCGTCGCTAATGTAACCGGGATCATGTGAATCGATGCGTCCTGGAGTATGGGTATCGATGTCGTAGACACCCTTTTCACGCTCTTCTGGGAACATCTCCGACAAGGTTTGCCACACACGTTCAGTTCGCTCTGTAGGCCCTTCAAGGAACGAGGCATCGCCGGTATATGGCGTGTAGTTAGTCTGAACGAAGTCCCGTACGCTGATGGTTTTTTCCCATTCTCCGGGAGTAAACCCGCGCCACGCTACACTTGCTTCGGCGGATTGCGTTTCAGTGGAGGTAGCCACTCTGTCTCCTACCCTCAAAATTACTTGTCGCGGGTGTTTCCCGCTATGAGTCCAGGCTACGCTCCGGGGGACCTCCGGCCCAGGTTTGCCATAATGCAACCAATCACAGAGCAAATTGTCACCTGCACATTTGTGTTCTCACCGTTGGCTACCACTATCAAAATAGGGACCTATGTCCTCATCTCCTGATTGTTTTTACTAAACCTTCAACGTCCAAACCGAGTCGGTGGAGAATGTCGTCGCGATTAGCCTGAGCGAGGAAAGAATCTGGAATCCCTAGGACCTCCACAGGCACATCAAGCAGTCGCGCCACTTGGGCCCCTACCCCCCCGGTTACCACTCCGTCTTCAATCACAATGACCCGGCTATACCCAGAGCAGATATCGATGAGGTTCTCGCCGACAGGAAGTACCCATTGAGGATCAATGACGTCTACCCCGCCAATAGCCTGCGCAGCTTTAGCTGCATTGTGAGCCATAGGTCCAACCGAAACTATGACGGTCTTCGCATCATCTACTTTGACAAGAAAATCAATGCCGTTATGACACTCGACAGCTTCTATATCCTTTGGTATTGCCCCTTTGGGATATCGCACCAGTGAAGGACCCTCGTTCCACTCAACGGCCTCTTCAAGCAGTTCTCTCAAGCGCGCAGCATCTCTTGGGGCTGCAACCCGAAGACCTGGAACCATCGACGCCAATGATAAGTCCCACATTCCATTGTGGCTAGCGCCGTCGTTACCAGTTATGCCAGCGCGATCTAGAACAAAAGTTACCGGTGCGTCATGAAGCGCCACATCCATCACAAGCTGGTCAAAAGCTCGGTTGAGAAACGTTGCGTAGACAGCAAATACAGGATGCGCTCCTGCAAAAGCCATGCCAGCAGCCATCGTAACGGCGTGTTGTTCAGCGATACCTACATCAACTACTCGGTCAGGAAAGCGCAGACTCAAAGGACGAAGTCCAACCGGTTCTTTCATCGCTGCACTGATAGCGACAATGCGTGGATCCTTTTCGGCAAGCTGCACGATCTCCTCGGCAAACACACTTGTCCATCCAAAGCGTTCAGGCGCTACCGGTAAACCTGTTTCAGGGTGGATTTTGCCAACCGCGTGGAAATGGTCAGCTTCGTCGTCCTCAGCTGGTACGTATCCTCGCCCTTTTTCCGTCATTACATGGACTATGACAGGTTCGGGGTAAGCCTTAGCCCGCTCCAAAGCAAATTCCAATGCGACAATGTCGTGACCGTCAATAGGCCCGATATATTTGAAGCCCAACTCGCCGAACATTGCCTGCGGTAAGAGGAAATCTTTGAGTCCGGCCTTCATTCCGTGGAGTGCATCGTAGGCTGTACGTCCGGGTTCTCCCATACTCATGAGCGTTCTTTTTCCCCACGCCAAGGCTCGTTCATATCCTTCAGAGGTCCTTAGCAATGAGAGATGGTGGGCCATTCCTCCCACTGTTGGGTCGTAAGATCGCCCGTTGTCATTGACAACCACGGTGAGAGGACGTTCTTTGTCGGAGGCGATATTGTTGAGAGCTTCCCACGCCATGCCACCAGTCAAGGCTCCATCACCAATAACTGCTACGACTTCGCCCGGCAGTCCGCTTCGCACTTTCTCTCGCGATACACCATCAGCCCATGACAGTGCAGTGGATGCATGCGAGTTCTCAACGACGTCGTGAGCTGATTCTGCTCGCGACGGATACCCAGAAAGGCCTCCTTCTTGCCTCAAGTCCCGAAAGTCCTTGCGACCGGTTAAGAGCTTATGCACATATGCTTGATGCCCTGTATCCCAAATGATGGTGTCTCGTGGCGACTCATAGACCCGATGAAGTGCAATAGTGAGTTCCACCACACCCAAATTGGGGCCGAGGTGACCACCGGTCTTCGACACTGCTTCGATCAGGAATTGACGGATTTCCTGGCTCAATGCAACAGTTTCAGCTGGGGTAAAACGGGATAAATCAGCCGGCTGGTGCACCCTTTCCAGCAGTGGGTAGATTCTTGAGACAGCATCTTGCATGCTTGAAGTGTATCTAAGGCTCGGCTCCCCAGTAGAATAGCTGTGCCGTCGACGTCAGAAGGAAGAGGCTCGGATGAACCCCCGCGTTGCCCCCTACGGGACATGGAATTCCCCGATCACACCAGAGATGTTCACATCACGCTTTGTGGCACTCTCGCAATTGCGCGTGGACGGACCGGACATCTATTGGGTTGAAAGTCACCCCAAGCGTGAGCAACGAAACGTACTTTTGCGCAGATCTGCTCTGGGACACACAACAGAGGTTCTGCCGCTCCTTGAGGGGTCTCGCCTTGTGCATGTGGCCACACGCGTTCATGAATACGGTGGCCGGGCCTATGCAGTCAAGCATGGACTCCTTATTGTGTCCGATGGTATCGATGATCGTGTCTATCGTTTTAGTTTGGATGATCCGCGAGCGGAGCTCATCCCCCTCACGCCCATGGATAAGCGACGCTATGGCGACTTTGAAATCGATGAGGTCCGTGGCCTGGTCTACGCCGTATGTGAAGACCACACCGATCCAGATAATGTCACCAATACGCTAGTCGCTATTCCTATTGATGGGTCCGCTGCACGTGAGGGATCGCGAATTATTACGGTTTTCGAAGGAACCGATTTCGTCGCCGCCCCCACTCTTTCCCCAGATGGAACTAAACTTGCTTGGTTGAGCTGGAACCACCCCGAGATGCCATGGACGCATTCCGCTCTTCACGTCGGCGCACTAGACTTCGATGGCTACCTTGACCATTCTATTGTTCTGGTAGATAAACCTGATGTGTGCGTATACGAACCTCGCTGGACTTTTGACGGTGACCTCGTCCATGTAGACGACTCCACAGGATGGGCGAATCTCTATCGCACCGAAGGATTTGAATGGCGCAATGGTGAGCCTCATGATGCTTGGGCAACTCGCTTGCGAACACGAGCCCTCCATCCAGCATCGCAAGCTTTCTCACAGCCTCATTGGCAGTTGGGACTCCACTCCTACGACAATCTTGATCGAGAAAATCTCATTTGCTCTTGGGCAGACCAGGGACGTTGGCACATAGGAACTGTCCGCTTGGACAATGGTCTCCTTGAAGAATGGGACACAGGCTGGTGGCCTGTTGGCAACGTCACTGCTTCTGAAGGACGCGTCGTCTATCTGGCACAGACAGCGCACGATGCGCCTGCAATTGTCACTGTCGAAGGGTCTTCAGTGAAGGCTGTCCGACCTTCTACGGACCTCGAGCTAGACCCCGAAGTGATTTCCATTGCTAATGCGGTGAGCTGGCCAACACGTGATGGTGCCGTGTCGCACGGATTCTTCTACCCGCCTTCGAATCCAGCCTTCCAAGGTCCTGAGGGGTCACGGCCTCCTCTTATCGTTACCGTCCACGGTGGCCCAACAGGTGCCGCGCATCCTGGTCTCAATATCGAGATCCAGTTCTGGACCAGCCGCGGCTTCGCTGTCTTGGACGTGAACCATCGTGGTTCCACTGGCTTCGGACGAGACTACCGTGAAGCTCTCAACGGAAAGCTAGGAATTCTTGACGTCACAGACTGCGCGGACGGAGTCGTATGGCTTGGTAAAGAAGGCGCAATTGACCTCGATCGAGTAGCTATTCGTGGTGCTTCATCAGGCGGATTCACAGCTCTTTCTGCGTTGGCAACAACAGATATATTCTCTGCCGGAACTGCCCTGTATGGAATGTCTGACTTAAGAGTTGTCGCTTCTCTTGCGTCGAAGTTCCGCTCGCATTACTTGGAACGCCTGTTGCAGACAGCTGACAGCTCCGATGAGATTTGGACCGAGCGTTCTCCGCTCTTCCACGTGCATAACATCAACGTTCCTGTCTTACTTTTGCAGGGTACCAACGACCCCATAGTGCCGCTATCGCAAACGCAACATATTTTTGACGAGCTGGCCTCGGCAGGCAAAGAGGTGGCACTAGTGACGTTTGAAGGCGAGGGACACGGCTTTGTCCGCCCTGAATCAATTATTCGTGCGCGCCGTGTTGAGCTCTCTTTCTACGCACAAGTGTGGGGAATCGATATTGATGATCCTGCAGAAATAGACATTGCAAACCAACAGTGATCTGACCGGTTATGCAACCTCGTACCAGTCAGTCTCAGTGGATTTGGCTAGGAATTACTTCCGCAGTTGCCATCATCATTGTCGCTGGCATGGTCATAGCTTTACGACTTCTGAGCAGCACCGATAACGAGACAGTAACGACCGAACCACAATCTCAGGTATCTGCCACGCCCCCAGATGCGGCGCCTCCCAGCATTCCTGGGTCTGAACAGTCACCTGAGGTATCACCGTGCCCTCACAGCATCAGTGTGCCCTCTCACCTTGAGAGCACACTGATATGCAGTGGTATGCCCGAAGATGCGCTTCCGTTAGAAAATCTTTCGCGTATGCCTTCAGCAAATATTGGCTGCACCGTAGGAACGGACGGCGATTCACTAGCCTGCAATGTGTTGGAACATTCGTGGCCTAACCTTCCTGATCCCATGCCTGAGCGAGGAGTTGGGGCGTGCAACGGATACGGTATCAAGAACGGAAGTGTCCTCGTGACATGTCAAAGTGACGTGCGGGGATGGCAAAAGGAACTTGAAGATGAGGGCATATCACCGGGCCCTGTGACAATTATGGATTACGGGAAGAAGTACCAGGTGGGTTCCATCGCATGCGCATCCAGAGAGGTCGGATTGACATGCTGGGACACCCATAGCTTCCATGGTTTCTTTCTCTCCCGAGAAGCCGCAGAATCCTGGTAATACCCAGTGTTACTGTCTCATCTTCTGCGGGCACGATAGAGGAAAGTAGACACTACGAGGGACACAAGAATAGCTCTCGATTCCAACCGAATTAAAACCCCCAGTACTGCGTTCTATTGCGTATTTTCATCGAGCCAGCGACACGCCTCTTCCATAAATTTCTTCGTTTTTGGCCCATCAGATCCCAGAGTATTAAACGTATGCGGAGCACCTTCCATGACAGAAAACGTCACGGGAACTCCAGACTGACGCAGACGCGCCGCATAGTCGAGGTCTTCTTGATAAAACAAGTCAATATTGCCTACCCCTATCCACGTTGGCGGAACTCCCGATAGATCTATTTCTCGAGCTGGGGCGGCAAGAGCAGAAACATCAGCAGATCCGATCAGTTCATTGCCTCCCAGTAGCGCTCCCCACCCATGACGGTTGTCCACGTTATTCCACACGAAGTGATCCACCTCGTCCAAATGCTCATTGGCAGCAGTTCTATCATCAAGCATCGGATAGAGAAGCCATTGCGCAACGGGGTGAGGTCCCGGCAGTCCTCGAAGCCTGTTGACCAGAGAGGCCGCCAGTCCCCCACCCGCACTGGCACCAGCCACGGCCAGACGCCCGCGATCCACACCGAAATCACCGGCATGATCACCTAACCATGTCCATGCTTCCAAAACATCATCTTGAGGGATGGGGAACGGATGTTCCGGCGCCAAACGATAATCAACCGACACAACGGTCAGCCCGATAGTGTCGGCAAGACTTCCACACAGAAGATCATCTTGTTGGGGGGCACCCATCACCATGCCACCTCCATGAATCCACAGCAGGGCCGCACCGCTAGGCTTCTGCGGCACGTACAGGCGCAGTAGGGGTTCTTCATGAATCTGAGAAATCGTAACACCTGGGATTTTGGGCGTAGGTAAGAGACGTGGAGCACTTCGGGAAACACGTCGCACCAACGGATTAGTGATATCAACGTGAGGGGCGATCAATGCAGCTGATCGATACTCACTGTCGACATCCGCAAGTCTCAGCGCATTACGTTTTTTACCGCGTAGCAATCCGCGAGCACCGGTTTGGTCTATCTCTTGCCGTCTTGCGGTCAGCGTGTAGGTAAGCGGTATTGGAGGAAAGTCCGGATTCAGACGGTATGCGTCTCCATCGCGTTCCATTCCACGGGGGAATCTTTGCCAGGCAACAGTTTCAAGCTCAGCAAATTCCGTGATGACGAGGCCCTGACGCATAAGGGCCCCCATAATCTCTCCCAAAGAATGATTCCACCCGTGATTCACCCGATTGAGAATCGCAGGCGCACCTTCAGCGACATCGGTATAGGTGGCATCCTCACTATCTGTGAATGGATCTGCCTGTTCGAAATACGGGTATTCAATCAGCAAGCCATTATTGAGGTCATCCCCAAGCGACATGGAAAGCGGATGATCTTCACGCAAGACTAGAGTGCCACCGGGGCGCAGCAATCCGGCCACCACCGCCGCCCAGCGGTCGATATCTGAAAGCCACCACAAAGCACCCACGCCGGTATACACCACATCGAACGCTCCCTGGGTGCGATCAACATCAAGTACTTCGAGGCTGTCATACACGTTAGCCTTGACGAAAGTCGCATCGATGCCGCTGCGTGTAGCTATGTCTTCGGCGGCTTTGATAGATTCTCCAGATATATCAACGCCCGTAACTGTACGCGCTCCCAGGCGCGCCAACGACAAAGTATCTAAACCAATGTGGCATTGCAAGTGGACAACATCCTGCCCAGCAAGACTTCCAAGACGCGGACGATCAGACTGCACTACCGAAGACAAGCGTGTCGGATCTGACACAAAGCCCTCAACGTCATAATCGCGGGAGACAACGTGGATTCGCGTACGTTCGTCCCAGTTTGCCTCGTTATCGCGGAAATATTCCTCTTCGTTGCCCACCTAGCTCTCCTTGCCCTGGGACATCGCTCTTTTGTCAGAATACCTGGAGCGACCCATTGGCGTACCATAGGATCTTGATCTGCCGTATACCTGAGGACATGACCAGGTGAGACACAAGGGGGCTACCACGACTACTGAACCGTCAACCGCTCCTATCGCTGAGACTTTTTCTCTCATGTCGAAACTGACTATTACTCAGCACCAGATTCTACGAACCCTGGCCGCTTCCGCTGATCCTCTTCGGGTCGACGATATTGCCGAGTCACTGGACCTGCACAATAATACTGCGCGCGAGGCGCTCACAGCCCTGCAAGAGAAAGGGCTAGTGAGTCGGCAACGTTCTTCTACGGAAGGGCGCGGCCGCCCGTATTGGCTATACCAAGCAACGGTGTCCACAGACCCCGACGTGGTTCTCCAGGAATTCGGAAACTTTTCTGCGGCGGTAACTAAGTATGTGTGTGCTACCTCAGAGAATCCCACCCAATCAGCCGAAAAAATAGGACGGCTATGGGCGAAAGAAATGCTTGGAGCACCCGAGATTCCTGATCACAGCACGATTGACGCACATACTGCGGTAACACACAACCTAGCAGTCCACACCGCAAAAATTCGACTCTTTCTTTCACGCCTTGGCTTTGAGGCACGCCCTGGTGAGGATGCGTCCATCATCAAGCTTCAACGTTGCCCATTTCGTAAAAGAAATAACAGTTCGTCTGGGCTGGTCTGCGCGATACATCAGGGAATGACCGATGAGATTGTGCGAACTCTTTCTCGCGGCTATCTTGGCACTGAAGTCTTGCCCAGTTCGGGGCCTGGCTGCTGCACGATTCATCTAGTACAGCAAAAACACACAGAGCATGGACACGGTTCCTCGCACCCATCTACACTTGTGGAATGATCACAGCTAAGACGCTGCTGGAAGGCCCCCGGGGACGTCGTCTTCTCTTTGAGTTTGCCATCATCAGCGAACAGAACGATGATGATGGCACGCATGCACTACACGAGGCAATGTTTTGGTTTTCCGCCAAGAATGCCCCCGCCAGTAGTTTCATTCTTTCGGACACAAGCAACGATAAAGACCCCTATTCCTCCATCAAAAGTCACCAAAAATCGGCCTCTGTCGAAGCAGTGATAAGTGCCATGAACCAGGTTCCGTTGGCTCCCGTGACTTCCACCCGGGCTCTAGGCGCATTAGCCGATTCGGTTGCACACGCCGTGTATTGGCAAGAACCCGACGAAACGGACATCTGCCTAGCAGACTCTGACATGTATGCACCACTGGAACGCATTGCCTCCCACATTTGCGACAGTAAGGCGATCGCATGGTGGTCAAACCCAGTTGACTACAACGACCAATGGGAAGTCCGTTGGGTTGAAGACGGTCAAGAGGTCAGCGGAGAACCATCATCGGTTTCTAGCCAGGTTCTCAAGCAATGGGAACAAAGCATGCAGCAGTGGGAAACTACCCATAAACCTGATCTTTCCCTTCCTGTAGATCAGCTTCCCGGCGGTGAATGGCACTCCACTCCCCCTTTTTTGCTACACCAGTCTTCGCGTTCAATCCTTGATGCTCCTCTTGGCCTCTATTGCGAAGAAGATGGCCGGTGTCTCTCGGAAGCACGTGCATACCGGCTTAACGTTGGCGCATATGAAGACAAAGTCTTCGAGATTCGATCCGAACAGGACTGGAAATATCTATGCCAGACGTATCCTCTTGAGGTTGCCACTAGTCGACGGGCAGTCTGGGTACCCACTACTGGTCAGGATTTATCATGGGTGATGCCCAACTGGAAACAGGTTGCCGCTGATTACGCGGGCGTACATCTAACTGTTGAGGCTTATCTGTCATGCGCTGGCAAAGCCTTGCCCATTGGGAACCATGCCAGCGTAATTGCCGGCTGGAATCCCGACACAACATACTGGTTTGATTCAGCTATTCGAGCCGCTGCAGAACCATATTCATGGTGGCGCGGTGACGACTTAGCCGGGACGTGGCATCGCAGAGACAGCCACTAACTGAGTAAATATCTCACGAGGTTCAGCCTTGCGGATAACTCCTGCGCCAGAGCACTTCATTTCGCGCAGCCTTCGCGGTCACGGTACGGTGACAGAAAGAGAGAAGGAACCGGCATGTCTGAGCAGGTAGTTATAGCAGGTGGATCAGGGCTCATCGGATCCGCACTTATCGACTACTTGGAGGCACAAGGATTTGGCGTGCGAAGACTAGTGCGGCGCGTTCCTCTACACGAAGGTGAGGTGCAATGGCAACCTGGCGAAAGGTTAGATCCCGAAATACTTGAGGGATCGCGCGCCGTTGTCTCTCTCAATGGCGCCAGTATTGCCAAACTTCCTTGGACTGCACAGTACCGGAAACAGATTCTTCGCTCACGAGTCGACTCGACACGGACTCTAGTAGAGGCACTTAGCCAGCTTCGCGATGATCCACCCGCTTTTATTTCCGGCTCAGCTGTTGGCTTCTATGGGAACGCACCGGGCAGAATTCTTACAGAATCCTCACTTCCTGGTAACACATTCTTGGCGCGAGTATGTGTCAGGTGGGAGCAAGAGGCTCGTAAAGCAAGGGGCTCTCGCACGGTACTTTTGCGTACGGCATCAGTTATTGACCGTGCGGCACTTCTCAAACCACTCATTCCCCTGACTCGTATGGGCGTGGCTGGTCCGCTGGGAAAAGGAACACAAATCTGGCCGTGGATTTCTTTAGAAGACGAGGTACGCGCAATAGTCCACACAATTCACCATGAAATAGAAGGTCCGGTGAACCTCAATGGTCCCGTAGCTGCCAGCGCAAACGACATTGGTCGATCTTTAGCTCGCCATCTTCGTCGGCCATTTTGGTTGCCGGTACCATCATGGATGCTTTTGACAGTCTTGGGAAAACTAGCCGCTCAATCACTGTTGCTTAGCGATGCTAACGTACAACCCACGGTGCTCAACGCAACGGGATTTACCTTCACTCACTCAACAGTGGAAGCAGCTATTACTAGCGCTCTTGTTTAGAGAAAACGTCCGTTGTGCACAAGGAAGTCCTATAAGCACATTGGTTATGGATACTGGCCTAGTTGACAAGTGCTTGTAACAATACCATTAAGTATTCTACTGATGATAGAATGCCTATATGATTATCAGTGTCGACCCTACTTCGAATACTCCATTGTTCGAACAGATCGCATCGGCAGTGCAAACTCAAATCAGTGCTGGAAAGATACACGCTGGGGACCGGCTTCCCAGTGCCAAGCAGTTGGCACTAGCTTTAGATATTAACCTCCACACGGTACTCCATGCCTACCAAGTTCTGCGAGAACAAGGACTAGTTACTATGCGTCGGGGCAGCGGTGCCGTTATTAGCTCACAAGCTGAAGCTATCAACGAGATTCACCGGGAAACACAGTCTTTAGCAGAACGCGCGCATACCCTTGGTCTCTCCGCAGAAGCTGTCGCTTCGCTCTTCAAGGAGGCCTACCGTGGACTCTAGAGAACCGACCGGTGTTTCAACGCAGGCGCTGGTCACAACACTAGTGGGAATTCCTTTCGCGATTGCCCTCACAGCATTACTCATACAATTATGAATGCTTCCATCATTGCCCGGCCTGGTGACAACTCACTGGGACATATCTGGCAAACCAGATAGATTTTCAACACCAACAACAAACATTCTTGTCAATACACTCATAACTTTTGGCGTTCCGGCAGTCTGTTTCTCGGCTGTCATTTTAAGCAAAAGCAGAGACCACATAATGGGGCGCTTTCTCGGTATAGCTAGCATTGCTATGACCCTTTACTTTGCGGTCGGACTGGTGCATTGATCAGGGAAAATCTGTTCGCTATGTGGCGGCGTGTTTGGGACGCTCGCCCTCAACGATCAGCCGGGAGGTGCAGCGTAATGGGTGGAAAGCCTTCCTCCACGTCCCAGGCTTACGTGCCCTACCGCACAGCGGCCCTGAAATGCGGTCCGTGCACCCAGTGGCAATATCGGGCCAGCATCGCCCAAGACAAGGCAGCACAGGCGTTAAAGCAATCTCACCGGCCGTGGCGCATGACCCATGACCCCCTAGTGGACTGGGTGGTTCAAGCCCTCCGCCGGGGCTGGACCCCAAAAATGATCGCTGGGCGCCTTCGCCTGCTGTATCCAGAAGATACACGGATGCGGATCTGTGCTGAGAGCATCTACCAGTGGGTGTATTCCAAGGCACAGAAGTGGCGTGAGCTAGTTCAATACCTCCCTAGGGGCAATGAAAAGAGACGGAAACGCTCGGGCCGTAAAGTACACCGACAGTCCTGCATTCCAGACCGTGTGAGCATTCACGATCGGCCAGGTGAAGTCGAGGATCGCCTCGAGTTTGGCCACTGGGAAGGGGACTCAATGATCGGGGGCGATCATAGTGGGGCAATTCATACCGAGGTCGAGAGGAAGACTCGCTACCTAACTGCGACTTTGCTGCCAAAGTGTGGGGCGAAAGAGACCCTGGCCGCGCAACTCTGCATTTTCACTGCTCTGCCAATAGGGGCCAGGACGAGTGTGACGACAGATAACGGGAAGGAGTTCACCGACCATGCGGGTCTGCATAAAACTGGTATCAAGACTTTCTTCGCTGATCCATACTCATCCTGGCAACGCGGAACAAACGAGCACTTCAACGGTCACATCCGCCGTTACCTGCCCAAAGGGACCCGGTTCGACACGATCAACGAACAAGAACTCCACGAGATCATCAACGAAATCAACCACCAGCCCCGAAAATGCCTCGGCTAACACACCCCAAACGAAGCCTTCGAACAAGAGACACAATCAAACAACCACCCCATTGCACTTCCAAAATGAACACGGGGATCCTCGACCCGAGGGGTTACCTCAGCTAACCACTGCTCAGCTGTCTTCAATCTTCGAGCGTCCAAATTTTTCGTCCCCGATGGCATGTGAGTGCTCCGCCCGCCAGACATACCAATAATACAGGACCATAGTCCCACATATTCAGTGGCATAATGCAGACCGTTCCGTGCTCAACTGTCCAGGTCAAAGCCGTCCCAGCCCATAGCGGACTATACGTGTTGGTATTTCCTCGCTAACCTTCGGCGCTTCGAAAATCCTTCTGATCATGGGATCAGCATTGCTTTGATGGTACGGCGCTCATCCATCGCCGCATACGCTTCTGCCACCTGATCCAACGGCATCGCCTCGGTGAACACCTTTCCAGGCTGAATAGTCTCATTGAGAACGTCCGGCAGTAACTCACCAATATAGTCCCGGACTGTCGCAACCCCGCCTCGCACACCGACATTGGAGTCAAAAAGCGTCCGAACAGCAATAATGCTTCCACCTGCAGGAACACCCACAAACCCTACCTGTCCTCCAGGCCTAGCTGAAGCAAGTGCTTGATCCATAGATTCTTGTGAGCCCACACACTCTAATACCGCATCCGGGCCGATACCAGAAAAGAGCGCTTTCAGCTTCGCGATTCCCTCTTCCCCACGTTCTGCAATGATGTCTGTGGCACCGAACTCTACAGCAAGCTCTTGCCGATCAGCATGGCGTGACATCGCAACAATACGCGAGGCACCCAAACGCTTAGCTGCAATAATTCCACACAATCCCACTGCCCCATCACCTACGACAGCAACCGTGCTTCCTTGTTTCACCCCTGCTGATACCGCTGCATGATGACCAGTACACATCACATCACTCAGAGAAAGCAACCCAGGAAGCAGCTCTTCGGCAGGCATTCCCCCATCAACAACAAACAACGTTCCGTCAGCTTGAGGAACCCGCACGATTTCAGCCTGGCCGGCATTTTCTGAATTGTTCCCGTCGCTGCCACCACCCCACCAACCTACATTCAAGCAATTTACAGTCCACCCACTTCGACAATTCACGCAAGTGCCACAGCAAATATAAAAGGGCGCAATGACAAAGTCACCAGGCTTCACATTCTTGACTTCTCTGCCCGCTTCTTCCACGACACCAACGAATTCATGTCCGATAGGTTTGGGACGGTCAATCGAAATAGTACCCCGGTATCGATGAAGGTCTGATCCACAGACGCAGCTTCGAACCACCCGGACAATCGCATCGGTGTCAGCAACAATTGAGGGATCGGCAACTTCTTCCAGCCGCACATCGTGCCTTCCGTGGATTATCGTTGCACGCATAATGAGTGCCGTCCTTTCTCCGTTACGTCCTCGTGTCAATTTTACGACGATCTTCATGAGCGTGACTACGGCAAATAGCACTTACCAACTATTGTGAGGCTGTGAAGAGTTGCCCCAATCAAACATCATCTATAGCCTCAACTCAAAGACGTACCTTGTGGATTCTTTCCACGGCACAAATTTTTTCGGGCTTCGGCGCCGGCGCGGTTGTGTCCACGGGATCGCTCCTTGCAGTAGAGATGACAGGATCGCCCGCATGGGCAGGCTCCATCACCACGGCCAGCACTCTTGGAGGAGCATTCGCCTCTGCAGCACTGTCACGCCTGGCATTTTCAAAAGGTAGACGTTTCTCTCTATCAACAGGACTGGCAATTGCCGCATTAGGATCGGTCCTTGTCATCGTTTCTGCACTCTTATCATTCTTCCCCTTACTTCTTCTGAGCGGCTGCATGATTGGATTTGGTGCCGCTGTGAACTTACAGGCACGCTTTGCAGCAACTGATCTTGCACTACCTCAGCATCGTGGCAGAGATCTGTCCCTAATAATGTGGATGAGCACAGTGGGAGCCATAGCAGGCCCCAATATGACAGGACCTGGGAAGCTCGTTGGTGCGTGGTTAGGAATCCCCGCCCTCTCTGGGATCTTCGTGTTCTCTGCGATTGGTATGGTTGCTGCGATGGCGGTCCTTACTGTGGGGCTTCGCCCCGACCCATACCTCCTTTCATGCAAACTAGGAAGCACGCAAGACAATTCTCCCCGCAGCCGGTTTTTTGAGGGAGTCAAAGCACTGTGGGAATACAAAAAAGCACGCGTCGCACTCGCAACCATTATCTCAAGTCAAGCAATCATGGTGGCGATCATGTCAATGACTCCCGTCCATATGGATACCCATGGTGCTTCAATCGAAGTTGTCGGACTAACTGTGAGCCTCCATATTGCTGGAATGTATGCTCTCTCGCCCGTTATGGGGCTACTGTCAGACAAACTTGGACCACAACCAATGATGTTGTTAGGCATATTCGCTATTCTTGTTTCGGCAGTCACTGCCGCATTTTCTTATTCGTCCGTTCCCACGTCTATCGTTGCTTTGATTCTCTTGGGCTTGGGATGGTCAGCCAGCACCGTGGCAGCCTCCACCCTTCTCAACGATGCTGTCCCAGGTCCAATCCGCGTTGCAACTCAAGGAGCTTCGGATGCTCTGATGGGCGTTGCCGGCGGGTTTGGCGGAGCACTAGCAGGCGTCATGCTGGCTACGATCGGCTACCTCGGATTGGGCATAGTTGGAGCCGTCATCGCTGGAATCACGATTGTCATCGTCTTTTCCCAATCGCGTTAGCTATGAGTGGGATAGCATTTCAAACGAATAGAAAAGCGGACGTTGGCCTCGCTGAAATATGCCGATACTCTGATCTGGAAATTGATGCCATGTGCGAGGCGCGTAGTGAAGTTCTGGAGGCTCAGAGACCACGGTGAAGGAACCAGCGGGCAACTCTTCACTGTTTCCGTCATCCATCCGGATATGAACCGGCCCCTCTGCCCAATAAAGTGATGGTGCCTGCGCATCAGAATAGATCTGCAGCAATCCCTGCGTGCTCACTGTGCGCATTGCTACTAGTACTTCTCCATCTGAAGCGGCGAAAGAGCCTTCGAAAGGCTGCCCAACCTGATATTTCATGCGAGCCTGCTCGACCCGTTCGCGCATGCGATGCATTGCTTTTACCGGGTCAGACGCTAAACCATATGTGAGCGCCAGATAGAAGCAGACTTCACTATCAGTATTCCCTCTAATAAACGGATAGAGTGCTGGCGCCACGTCAAATGTCAGTTCTCTTTTTAGTGCCTCGAAACCCCCTATCCCACCGTTATGCTGGAACATCCATCCATCATGAACGAAGGGATGATTATTGTCAGCGGCAACTGAGCCACCTGGCGCCGCCCTCACGTGGCTGAGAAAACATGAGCTTTCAATTTGTGCTGCCAACTCAGGAAAATTTTGGGAATCCCACGCAGGCTGAGTGTCTCGGTATCTTCCGACGGTACCATCGCGTCTGATCCATGCCATTCCGAATCCCTCACCTTGGGTGGGAAAATCGTGGTTACGGAACTGCCGAGCATATTTGTAACTAGGAAGAGCCAGCTGTCGAGCGTTCAAACTTTGATGTATAAGCGAGTGGTTAGGCAAACTCAGTAATATCTCTAGCGGAATCTTCTCTCCCACATAGGCCATCCATCGACACATTTCGTCTCCCCTCACAACACCATCGTGTGTCTTCTATTCTTCATGAAATCTCTTCATCTGGCATGACCACGATGTTCAAGTGCAGAGATGCCAGGTCTTTCAAAGAACGGTACTCTAATGTCATGCTCATATGCTCTAACCAGTTCTAAACGGGACTTTTCAGTGAACCCCGCACGCGCAGTTCGAAAGCACACGATGCCGCAGGCATCCAGAACATTTCTCGCAGCTCTCCTATGCATTGGATGCATCGTATTGCTCACGACTGTGCTGGTAAGTGTTCCAACAGTTGAGGAAGAGACTTCATCAGCGCAGCCAGTTCTGCCTATCGTCCAAGAAAGCGCACCAGCCCGACAGAGAGAACAACCAGCAAAGAAACCTTCCAAACCCGCCCCAGTTTTTGATGCTTCTGCTGTAACTGACGAATTAGAAGAAATCTTTTTCGAGGCAGAAGCGGCCGTCACACTCATTAACGTCACTTCTGACGAGGCGTTGCTGCAGTGGAATGGTGATATTGGTTTTCACCCAGCCAGTACGTACAAATTATTCATCGCAGATTCGATGATCAGAGCAGTAGAACAGGGGCAATGGGCCTGGGAGGACTGGTTCCTAGGAACAAGTCTGGGTGAATGCTTTGACGCTATGATTATCTATTCAGACAATGACTGCCCCGAGGCGTGGCTTGATGAGATTCCTCCCGACGCTCTCACCCAGAGGGCAGCCGAGATTGGCGCCACTCACACTCAACTTGATTGGGGTGTTTTCTCTAGCACCACCAATGACATGGCAGTTTTTTTGGCGCAAGCATATCGGGGTGAGCTTTTTGGATCTGACGGCAGAACTCGCCTATTTGAGGACATGGTGAGCCAAGAGTTTCGCGACGGCATACCAGCGGGTGTCCCCGCGGGCACCGTCGTTGCGGATAAAGTTGGATTCCTTGAAGCAGACCTGCACGATGTTGGGATAATTGAGCTGCCTTCAGGGGCCTTCGCGTTGGCAATATATACCGAAGGTAGCTCGTGGGAATCAATTGCCGAAGCCACATCAGTCATAGTCTCAGAGTTGAAGTAGTTTCTATCCCCCCAAGCAAAGAAACAAGCTCTATCCCCCCAAGCAAAGAAACAAGCTCTATCCCCCCAAGCAAAACAGTGTCCCGGTGCCATATTTGTCTCTGCCACGGCAATTATGACACTGTGATAGGCGTAAGGAGGAAGCTATTGCCTCTACACTGAAGCAATGGACACGCGCGATATAGATTTCCTACGCCAAGCCATTGATTTAGCTACTCAGGCACGATCACGCGGTGACGAGCCTTTCGGAGCTCTCATCACCGATAGTGCTGGATCTGTTCTAACCAAGGCTTACAATTCAATTGACAGCAGTGCCGACATTACCTCGCACGCGGAAATGAATGCGGTACGTGATGTGTGGAAACCAGGGATAGACCTTCGCGGGGCAACCCTCTATGCAAGTTGTGAGCCTTGCGCCATGTGTAGTGGTGCAATCTTCTGGTCTGGTATTGGCCGAGTAGTTTTTGCCCTTAGTGGAGATACCTTAATATCCCTGGCAGGTGGTCCTCAAAGCCCTTTGGTGCTCAGCCTTCCTTGTCGAAGCGTCTTCGCCAAAGGTGGACATGAGGTAGTCGTCTGTGGCCCTCTATTAGAAGATGAAGCCCGCTTTCCAGTTGAAGGATATTGGAACTAGATGTGGCAAGCCCACAGTCTAGTTTCTGTCATGGCGTCCTCCTCGTTTTCTCTGTAATCGAGTATAGAAGTGGACCCTGTTTTTTGGGCAGTGTTATAGGTGGGGTGCTTGCCGCATAATGGCTCTGTAGAGCTTGAAGGAGAGCAGTTCTTGTGGCACCTAAACGTAAGCGTCGGAATCACTCAGCCCAGTTCAAAACGAAAGTGGCTCTGGAAGCCTTGAA
>NZ_VULO01000019.1 GCF_009696615.1 Scrofimicrobium canadense | reverse complement strand
GAATGTAAGCCACAACCCCATTCTAACAAGGCCCCTAGTGCCCCAACCCAGACACCCAAACCGCGTAAACAAGCCAAAACCAACAACCCAAAACGCCGTCTCAGGACCCCATGTCAGAAGTCAGGTCTGAGGAATGGATTGACAGGTTGGGACTTTGACATCTTTTGTTAGCCGAGGAAACCTACTACAACTTTTTGTGCTGGCTACTATAGATTCATGGCTAATGAACAGACTTTGCCCATGTCTACTCCCGGAGAAGTATTGACGCGATTTGCGGGTGCCTGGGAGAGGCGTGATGCTCAAGCGATTGCCGACCTGTTTGTTCCCGATCCTGAGTTTGTGAATGTCACCGGCCTGTGGTGGCACACTCCGAAACGAATTGCTATGGCTCACGCTTTTGGATTCGAGAAGATTTTTGGGAACTCTCATCTGGAATTTGTGGAGGAAAAAGTCCGGATGATAGGCGAGGAAGCAGCCGTTGTTCACGGTCGGTGGCGTGTAATCAATCAGGACTCTGCTACGGGTGACACGACCGACCCTCGCTTTGGAATCTTTATATTCGTCATGGAAAAGACCGGTCAGGGTTGGAAAGCAGTCGCCGCTCAAAATACCGATGTGGTCGAAGGACACGAGTCTATTGCAGTTGTCGACGGGAAGTCAGTCCCACAGTCCTATGAGGATTCACCTACCAGCCGCGGCCTTTAGCGCAACTAGCTCCCAGGGATGCTTGAGGACACTTCTGCCCTATTCATAACCGAGATGATGGCCTAGCCTCGTGAGAAGGCTAAACCATCCGTGAGTCGACGACGCTATTTACTGGGGATATTGCCGTGCCCTACACTTCGAATGCGGGCCTCTCTTCTTAGCCTTTTCAGCTGATGCATTGCTTCGCTGCCTCGACCAAAATAGTCGTAGAGTTCCTGGTAGAGGGCAAATAGCTGGTCGTACTGGTGAGATACTTCTTCCCGCGGTAAGTATGCATCATGGTGGATTTCACTCATGTGCTCGCAAGCAGAGCGCAAATCAGGGTAAATGCCAGCAGCGATTGCAGCGAAAACAGCAGAGCCGTGCGCGCCAGCATTCTCCACGGTGGCGATTGCCAGCGGGCGTCGGGTAATATCCGCATACATTTGCATGAGGAGGGGATTCTTCAGTAATCCCCCCGCAATCCGTATTTCCTTAACTGGTACACCATGGTTTTCGAAGTTCTCGATGATGACGCGCGCACCAAAAGCCGTGGCTTCCAGAAGCGCGCGGTACTGGTCTTCGGGCTTAGTTGCTAGAGTCTGGCCGATCATCAGCCCAGTCAAATCAGCATCGACAAGGATAGACCGGTTGCCATTCCACCAGTCCAAGGCAATAAGACCATGCTCACCCACTTCTTGAACTGACGCTTTTTCCGTCAGTAAATCGTGAACACTGATGCCACGTGATCGTGCTTCTTGGCGGTATTTCTCTGGTACACAGTTATCAACAAACCATGCGAACATATCTCCGACGGCGCTTTGCCCAGCTTCATAGCCCCACGTCCCGTCGCTAATACCTCCATCGACGACCCCGAACACGCCCGGAACCAGCTCAAGAGTCTGCGCTGGTAGAACCCAACATGTGGAAGTTCCGATTATCCCCGTCAGCTGACCTGGCTCGACCGCTCCTACGGAAGCAGCGTGAACATGAGCGTCAATATTTCCTACCGCTACAGCAATGCCTTCGGGCAACCCCAGTTTCTGAGAAAAGTCCTTAGTCAGACCACCTACACTTTGCCCCAAATCGAGCACTTCATGACTCATTTTCGAACTATAGACATCGGCAAAATCTGGATTGAGCTGCCCTAAGAACTCGTGGGAAGGATACACGCCATCGTAGTAGATGCGCTTATACCCCGAATCGCTTGCGGAATACGCTAGCCTGCCAGTGAGCTGCCACGTCAGCCAGTCCAGGACGTCGAGTATTTCCTCAGCTGCGTAATACACTTCGGGCGCTTTTTCTAGTGTCTCAAGTGCTTTTGGAAGCAGCATTTCTGACGAGAGCGTTCCCCCGAATCTCTTCAGCCAGGGCTCATTTCTTTCCTTCGCCAACTGGACTATTCTGGCAGCCTGTTCGTTACCTCCGTGATGCTTCCACAGTTTGATGTACGCATGAGGCTCATGTGTGAATGCAGGGTCCTCACACAGCGGTTTTCCCTCCCCATCGGTGACAACTACTGTTGACGAGGTGCAGTCCAGTCCCATGCCAACGATTTGCTGGGCATCAACACCGCTATCTTTCACGGCGCCCGTCACTGACTCAACCAATGAGGCAAGATAGTCAGAGGGAACCTGCAACGCATAGTCAGGAGGCAGTTCTTGCCCGTCTGCAGCCGTGAGCTGACCATCCATCACTCCATGACGGTACTCACTTACTGCCTCGCCCAATACCGCCCCATTGTCTGAACGGACTATCACCGCACGAGCTGACAATGTTCCAAAGTCAATTCCAATAACCAGTGGAATGTCCTCAATATTTGCATGGTTTTTCCCCATGATTCCTCCTTTGGAATCCCAGTTTTTTTACAGTTTATTGGCCACGCTTTCCCCAATAGCCTTCTGGGGAGAAGAGCCTATCGACCGTTTGCTCCAGCAGCCCCGTATCAGCTAAAAGATCAAGAATCGTGTATCGCGGACGAATCATTTGAGCTTGGAAGTGGGTCTTCCTAAATCGGTCCCAATCAATCTTGATTTCTGAGGGGTGTGAGGGGGCACCGACAATATCCAGCCGTTGCGCGGCGTCTTCTGGAGTGATGAGCTGCGCGCGAGCTTGCTCGGTGATGCGAGGCCACATCTTTTGGATGGTGATGAGGCGATTGCGTAGTTCGTCTCCGTGTAGGTTTTTCGCAATTGAGTGCTTCACAGCTTCTTCTGCGATCCTGGGCTCCAACGCCTCGCGCACCCGTATTTCAACTTCCTCATCGGAGGGAGCAGAAGCAACTATCGCGTCTATATCCAGTTCATTCATGTCGATTGCAAGGGCTTCTTCCCACAATGCACACGAGGCAACAGTGCCCACTCCGACTTTGAATCCGTGAGAAAGAGGTGGCTCCCAGTCGAGGCCGTGTCCTTGCATCTCCCACACGTGGGAGAATTGGTGTCCGGCTCCTGACGCGGGGCGAGATGACTGCATGGCTTGCATTGCCAGGCCAGACATGACGTTACTCTCCGCTAATGCTCCGATTGCCGCTACGTCTTTTGTGGCAATGTGCTCAGGACTATCGAGAGCTTGGCCGAGAGGATTTTGCACCAAAGTCCACACATACGGATCAATGGCTTCGATGCCTAAGAGATCTGCAAGAATCCAGTCTGCGCCAGCGGGAATCTTTTCGATCAAATCTCCATAGCCGGTGGCAGTGAGTCGTTCGGGGGCCTTGGCCATAATCTCCGTGTCAACAATCAAGCCTGCCGGTGCGGGACATTCGCGGGTGATCTTGAATCCGTCTTTGGAGATTGATGCACCGAACGAGGCGTATCCATCAACTGACGCGGCCGTACACACGTTCATGTACTTGCGACCCAGTTCACCTGATGCCAGTTTGGCAATGTCGTTGAGAGTACCGGCCGCGATGGAGCAGACAATGACGTTGTCAAGCCGGCGCAGATATTCTCGAAGTACCTCGACATTGTCATACCCCGCATAGAGGGTTGGCGTGCCGGGGAAGACGTATGGATCCACCATTGTCACTCCGGCCTTAGCCAGAGACGAGGTTACGGCTTCCCCAGCAACTTTGTAAGTATTGTCATCAGCGACAATTATTGCGCGCGCTCCTGGAAACAAGCGAGAAAAGACTTCGCCCGTTTGGTCGACCACGTGCTCGCCAAAGATAATCTCTTGAGTCTCTGTTGCCGTGTTGAGTGCCTGCGCAATTAGCTCTGATGACATGTGCTTTCTTCTCTCTTGATATCTAATTCTTGGTTACAGTGACTTCACACCAAGTGGTCAACCATTCGATGTGACAGCTCTTGGACTTGTGGATATTGGTCGATGTATTGCTGCAGATAGAACCGATACTCTTCATGGACTTCTGGGCGAGGCTCAATGCGTTCCTTTTCATGAACCATGTTGCGTGCTGCATCCTCGATCGAAGCATATTGCTGTCCTCCCACAGCTGCTAACATGCATGACCCAAGAACAACAGCATCGCCAACTTCGGTGAGCGTAACAGGCAGACCTGTGACGTCGGCATGCATCTGCATCCAATCGCGTGAGTTTGTTGCACCTCCGCAAGCTACAAGCTCGGTCGCCTCAAATCCTGCTTTCTTGAAAGTACGTAGATTGTGGGCAACGCCGTAGCAAACGGCCTCTTGGATAGCACGATACATGTGTTCCGGTGTCGTCCCTAAAGTGAGTCCGCCGATGTATCCTCGCGCTTTTGAATCCGTGTACGGAGTCCGATTCCCCTGGAAGTATTCGTTGATGATTAGCCCATCAGATCCCACGGGGATCTGAGCGGCGCGCTCATCAAGAATGCGGTATGGGTTAAGTCCTAGCCGTTCCGCTGCCTGCACAACATCGCGTGCGAAATTATCTTTAAACCATTTGAGAACTGACCCTGAAGAGACCAGACCCCCTTCAACAGTGTATTGTCCGCGAACTACCGAATCGGTAAATCCTCCGAAAAATCCGGGGCCGTATAGTGGGTTGGCTGATTGGCCTGAAATGACGTGGGATGAGCCGGTGATGACTGCAGTTTTGCCTGGTTGGACCACTCCCAGTCCAATCTGACCAGCCCATGCGTCGGCGCACCCTTGGGCTACTGGAATTCCTGGAATAAGACCTAATTCGTGGGCAACGCTTGGTAGAAGGCCCCCGACCGGAGTTCCTAGGTCCACAACGTTTTCTGGAAGTTTCTCCAGGACGTCGCCACAACCAATGTGATCGTAGAACTCGACAGGCCACCCCCCGCGGTCCCGGTTGTAATACATCCGTTCTGCGGCAGAATTGATGTTTACGGTCCATTCACCAGTGAGTTTGTAAGTGACCCAGTCAGGAGCGTCGACCAAACGGTGCGTTTCGCGGTAGATGTCAGGTTCGTTTTCTCGCAGCCATGCTGCCTTAAACGGGTACCATTCCGCGGTTGCTGGCATAGTCCCGCCACCGTTGTAGTCGCGAGCCCAGTGATTAATTGTTTCTGCGCGGGCAGATTGCTTGGTGGCTCGGACATCCATCCACATAATTGCAGGTCGAAGCTCGTTGCCTGTCTTATCCATTGCCACTACAGTCATGGTTGTGGCATCTGATGACATGGCAGCAATATGTCGGGCAGGTATACCCGTTTCGTTAAGCACGCGTCGAACGGATGCGACAAGTGCATCCCACCAATCAGCAGGTGATTGTTCGGCCCAGCCTGGTTTAGGAAGTGAAGTGGTATAAGGGGTGGCTGCGAAGCCGATAGGGACACCTCGTAGATCAAAAATGGCGGCCCTGCATGATTCGGTTCCGAAGTCTATTCCCAGAAGAAATGGCCCTTCATAACCTGGTGTTACCATAAATCGTCTCTCCTTTGAGTGTGTACGTGATTAGTTCTGTGTATGGTCGCGTTCTTCAGACCAGTTGTGCTGTTCCCATAGGTATTGAGGAATGAGACGGTCCACACGATCGAGAACGTAAGTGGGGCGCAGTGCCTCAGGTACTGCTTCGACGTCGGAAACAGTTGACTCTCCTGTCAGAGGCATCGCTGAGTCGATCTGGCAGGCTCCCGCCATAGCAATGTCAGTGCTAAGACGGTCGCCTACCATGATGACTTTCTCAGCTTTGGTGTCTCCTAATGCCTCTTCGAGCATGATTGGATTGGGCTTGCCTATTACTTCGCGGCAGGTCGTGCCTGTGCATGCTTCAATCGCCGCGATGATGGCGGCGCAGTCAGGCTCACCTCTCCCGCCTGGGAAGGGGCAAAATCGATCGGGATTGGTGGCAATGAGAAATGCTCTCTTTTCGAACCAAATTGCGTCGAAAGCAATCTGCAGTTTCCGATAGTCGAAAGTTCGGTCGTAAGAGGCAATGACAATATCGATTTTTGTTGGATCATCACTGATACGTATTCCGGCTTTATGTAGAGCATTGATGAGCGGCTGCTCGGCGATTGGGAAGACTACTGCCTCCGGATAGTGGTGTTTCAACCAGCCAACTGTGGTCACAACCGTATTGGCAATATCAGATTCGTCTACTTCAATCCCAAGTTTCTTGAGTTTTTCAACGTATTGTTCAGGATCCTTCGTTGGGTTATTGGAAAGGAAGCGAACGATACGATTTTGGTGGCGTAGCTCTTCAATCATGCGTTGTGCACCAGGAAGTAGCTGGTCTCCCAGGTAAATGGTGCCGTCCATGTCGAAGATGTAGGCATCGTAGAGTTCAGTTGGCCAGTCATGAAGAGCCCGATTGTGCATGAGTTTTCCTTTTCTGGACTTATGCGAAGGGCAACGAACAAATTACTGCGAAAGTGTTCATCACCCAGATTATTCCTGCTGGAGGATCAATATGTGTATCGCCGTGGTAGTAGGTCAGCTTTGCCCACAGTTCAGCGCCAAAGGCGGCTATGGTTCCAAAGAGAATTCCCGCGAGGGCTCCAACAAATCCGTTGCCACTCACTTTCCAAAACAGCATCGCAGAAAATGCGGCAGTGATGGTGATGTGGTGTGTGACAGGCATTTTGAGGCCGCCAGCAACAAAGAAGATAGTAATAGCTGAAATAGCAAAAGGCAGTACATGGGAGTTGTCTAACATTCGCGCCCAACTCTCGTCGGCTGATGCTAGAGGAAGGATGTAGGTGCCGACCATCATGGCGATACCAGCAGCAAAAGCTGAAGCTAGTACACCTACTGTTGCTATCTGACCGGGAGTCTCTTGCCAGGAAAGCCACCGGGAATCTCCCTCTGGCTTGGTCGGCCGGTGGAAAATAGGGGTCTTACCAAAGAGCACTCGGGCCACGATCGCTGAAATGGTGACAGTCAATGCGACGGTATCTGTGTGTGAACCAAACCAGGGAATGAGCTGAATGAGTCGTTCGACGACGTATCCGCCAGCTCCAAATAGAGCTCCGACTATCAGAACATCGGGTTTCCCTAAGCCAGCCAACGGCGTGTTGACGTCTTTACCGCCACCCGCCAACAACTTTTTACTCCCCGCATATGCGGCCGCGGCGGCTCCACCTGCGAATGCAACATGAGGACCAAATGCTGGTCCGAAGGCTACATAGTCGAGGACTACGGAGTTGCCTGTTCCAGCAAGGACTCCTAGCCCCAACATGATCGAGACTCCGGTGAAAGCGAAAGCGTAGTTTGCGCCTATCATTGCGCCAAAGGCTCCTCCAGCTAGAGCCATCATGAGCCATAGTGCATCCATATTCCCCAAGAACTGGATAACGCCATCTGGTGTCATTATGTTCCTTTCGTTGTTGAAGTGGGGGAGTGGCGTCATCATCAACGCCTCACCATTTCTTATGGTTTCCCCATAAGCGTCATTGCTGTTCTTCGTACATCGTTATCGCTTCGACTTTTGGTGCCGAGGCAGAGTTTGGATCGAATGTGTAGCTGAGCCATTCCTTGACTAGTCTCCGGGCAAGTTCAATACCGATGACTCGTTGTCCCATAGTGAGGATTTGTGCGTTATTTGATAGGACGAGGCGTTCAACTGAAAAGGAATCATGAGCAACTGAAGCTCGGATTCCAGGAACCTTGTTGGCGGCAATCGCGACGCCCATTCCTGTTCCGCAAATGAGAAGTGCGCGGTCGGCCTTGCCACTTGCTACTAGTCGGGCTGCTTTGACTGCGACGTGCGGATAGTCGACGTCCTCTCCAGGTGCTAAACCGACGTCAATCACTTCCTGCACGCGAGCATCTTTACTCAGATCTGATTTAAGAATCTCTTTGTAGTCGACACCCGCTGAGTCAGCGCCTACGACTATACGGTAACTGTTTCCCATTGCGTCCTCGCATTCTGTGTGAAAAGTAAGTATGTTTCACGTAATGACAAGAATAGTAACATAAAATGTGTTAATCGTGTGAAGTTTGTGAACAGCGAGAACAAGAAGCGCAAAAGTGTCACCGTGGATGGTTTGCTGCGCACGATTATGCAGTGCGTGAGTGTGATTGTGGATCGCCAGACGGCTGCAACTACGAAGCTACGTGCAGTTTCTTCACAGACTCTTTGAGTGTGGCTTGAATTTCAAGAGAAGTATCACTGTCAGTGACAACAACATCAAAATCTGAAAGGTTGGCAAATTTATGAGTACTCCGCCGTTCAAATTTTGTGTGATCTACTAGTAACATCTTTGTTTCAGCAACGTGCATCATTGCTGATTTGATGCCTGCAATGGAAAGGTATGGATGATAACAGGCGTCACGGAAGATACCTGAGCAGGAGAGGAAACAAAAGTCGACGCTGAGAGATTCAATCATTGAGTATACGGGAGTTCCGGTGAGAGAATCGGCCCATCTTTCGTACTCACCGCCTAATACCTGCAAACGAGACTCCGTGCTAGCGGCAACCTTTTTTGCAACCAACATCGAATTGGTTATCACGTAGTAAGGGCCTTGTTCTAGAAGCTTGTCGAGTACATAAAGGCAGCTGGTGGAGTCGTCGACTATTATCGATGCTCCGATCGGTACCAAGGCGGCAGCTTCACGAGCGATTGCCTCCTTTGCCTCTCGATTTTGCGTTAACCGGAAATCTGCGGAGGCTTCGCTCCGACTTGAAATGCTTGCATGGACATTCCCTTTTACGAGAGTGACCAGCCCCAGTTCCTCAAGAGCTGCAACATCCCGATAGACAGTCATCGGCGAAACGCCAAACTCGTCAGCCAAATGGGCCACCGAAATTACGCCTTCGGCCACTGCAATGCGTGCAATCCTGTTGCGCCGCAGCTTTTGGCCCTCGATACTTCCGCGCCCTCGGCTTGCCATGTTATAGAGTCCCTATATTTGTGAGAAATCAATACTCTAATACTCTACCAACGAGGACACGATTGGGAGGTGGAGGGAAGAGGTAGCCTTGGGAAGCGGCATGTTTCAGACCGCAGTGATAGTGCTTGAGGCGGGAGTTTTAGCTAGCGGAAGGGGGAGAGACTATACAGTATTCCGCGAGTAACGACGCTAGCTAGATACACTGGTCTTATGACTGCATACAAGATTTCTCAGGTCGGCCCAATCGATGAGTGGAACAGCCTCAATGGAGTTGCTCCTGGCAAAGTATTTCTCGAAGAAGCACTGGGCGCGGAATTTATAGGGCTCTCGGTGAACAGCACCGAACCAGGGCAGAGCTCCCCCCTTTGGCATACCCACCGCGCAGTGGAAGAGATCTACGTATTCCTTGAAGGCGACGGGGAACTCGCGTTAGACGAAGACGTTATTCCGGTAAAAGCAGGCACGGTTGTCCGTGTTGGACCCGATGTGTGGCGTGCCCTGCGCTGCTTGTCAGATAGTTCTACCCCGTTGAAGTGGATATGTTTACGAGGCGGCGGCGCGCCTCTGGGATCCTTGGGTAATGAGGCTGAGATCGACCAAGAACGATCCTATCCGTGGGATAACTGAAAAAGTCGTCACCTCGCTTTCTCCCAAAAATGGCCTGTTTGTTGACTCTAAGGAGTTTGGTGGGATGTGAAGGAATTTCCATTCTTTTGCGAGCTATACAGACTGCGTGGGGCTTTCGAGCGCGGCCGTTTCCCGCATCCTGGGCGATGTGGTAGGTGCCAGGGCTGCATGCAGCCCAGTGAACAGTTTTATGACCCTGTACGTGGGAACAAGGCGGCCCGCATAAAGCCGGGGATCATTTCTAAGCTATAGCACTTCGATCGCAGACCTTAGTTGGTTGTTCCTCAGGCACGTCGTCTGCCGTCAGTTGGGAGTAAAGGGCCTACTACTTCGATAAGTGGAGGATAATGAGGGAATGCTCTTCACATTGACGTGTACTGAACCTTTGGCAACCGACATCGGATTCTTGCTGCACAAGCATCCAGATCGTGTCCAAAAGTTCACTCTGCCTTTTGGTCAGGCCCACACGTACTATCCGGAAGCAACACCGAATCGTTGCACATTCGCATTGCAAGTAGATGTTGATCCGATCGCGTTAGCCCGCACTAAGGGCGGACATCAATCAAGCATAACCGGGTACGTGAATGACCGGCCCTATGCTGCCGGTTCCATGCTCTCAACAGCAATCGCGCGGGTTTTGGGGTCCGCACTCAAAGGAAAATGTCAGGTAAAGCCGGATCTTGCCAAGCGTTTGCTTCCGTTGGAGATCCGCATACCGGCGGTGCCCGCGCGCGCTGGTCACAATGATCCTGGCGGACCCGAACTAGTCAAACGCCTATTTGGCCCATTGGGATGGAAAGTAGCTGCGGATGTCAAACCTTACGGGCCCTCCGAGTGGGGTGACTCTCCCTACGTGAATGTCACCCTCAGCGGTGATCATCAACTATCCGAGGCGCTCAACCATCTCTACGTCCTGTTGCCAGTTCTCGATGGAACCAGGCACTATTTTGCCAGCTCGGAAGAACTCGACAAGCTAGTCAGAAGTGGAGAGGGGTGGCTGGGAAATCACCCAGAACGCAACCTCATTGCCACACGTTACCTAGCCAGACGCGAATGGGCCAACGACCTTATGGAACGCTGGTCAGAACAAGAAGACACAGATAAAAACAATGCTGAGTTGCCTAGCCGGATACACGCCGAAGACACTCCACGTTCATTGCGACAGCAAAGGCGAGATGCGGTGCTGGACATCTTGCGGGAGGTCAACGCGCGCACTGTTGTGGATGCTGGGTGTGGGGAGGGCTTTTACATTCGCGCATTGCTCGATGACCCCAGCTTTACTCGAATCATGGGAATAGACGTTTCGCCTACTGAGCTGGAACGTGCTGAAAAGCGGCTCAACGTGGATCGGCTTCCTGAACAACAGCGTAGGCGAGTTACATTGCGTCAATCATCGGTAACCTATCGCGATGATGAGTTGACAGGATTTGATGCCATTGTTTTGGCCGAAGTCATTGAACATATTGACCCGCAGCGCCTCGACTCGATGGAAACAAATATCTTCCACCATGCGCACCCCCAAACCGTTATTGTCACGACACCGAATCGCGACTACAACGTGCACTACGGTTTGAAGCCTGGCGACCTGCGTCACCCCGATCACCGGTTTGAGTGGTCCAGGACAGAGTTCGAAGATTGGGCTCGCGGCGTCGGTATCCACCATGGATATGCGGTGGATTTTAGGGGTATCGGAGAATCTAAGACAGAGACAGGTTCCCCCACTCAGCTTGCCCTATTTTCTCGCCAGGAAGGGGGCGCAGCGTGACTGCACTTCACACCCCTGAACTGTGTCTAGTTGCCCTCATGGGTGTTTCAGGATCAGGGAAATCAACATTCGCCACGGAAAAATTTGCACCTTTTGAAGCTGTCAGCTCTGACTTCTGTAGGGGTCTGGTCTCTGGAAATCCTAACGACCAAACAGCTACCTCCGACGCTTTTGCGATTCTCCACTCCATTGTCGCAACGCGCCTGAAGCGGGGACTATTGACGGTTGTCGATGCCACCAACACCACCAGAGAGGCTCGAAAAGAAATTGTTGAGCTGGCAAAAGAACACGATGTACTGCCAGTAGCAATAGTTCTTGATATAGAGCCAGAAATCGCTATCTCAAGGAACCAACAACGCCCGGACCGCGCATTCGGTGCAGGACCGATCAACCGACAGCACGGACAACTTCGCAAAGCACTGAAAAAGCTCCACAAAGAAGGCTTCCGTGTTGTTCACGTTCTGAAATCCCCGGAAGAAGCCGAACAAGCAGAGATCGTCCGTGACCGTCTCTACAACAACAAGAAAGACCTCCGCGGACCGTTTGACGTAATCGGTGACGTGCATGGATGCCTACCTGAACTGGTAGAACTGCTAGAAAAACTGGGCTACCGTATAGTACGAAATACTGATAAACAGCCAATCGATGCGGTCCATCCTGATGGCCGAACCGTGGTGTTTGTTGGTGACTTGGTGGATCGAGGCCCTGACACAGTCGGTGTGTTGCGCTTAGCAATGGGTATTACTGGAAACGGTCACGCGCTTGCGGTGCCAGGAAACCATGAGGCTAGGCTTATCCGTGCCTTGGATGGGGCAAACATTCAGGCTACTCACGGCCTTGACCAGACGCTTACGAAGTTAGAAAAAGAGCCGCCTCAATTTCGCCAGCAGGTGCGTGACTGGTGTTACAGCCTTATCTCGCATCTTGTTCTGGACGAGGGGAAACTAGTTATCGCACATGCTGGACTACCGCAGGCCTATCATGGGCGAGCCTCAACGCGGGTGCGTTCCTTTGCTCTCTATGGAGACACGACGGGTGAGACGGATGAGTTTGGCTTGCCCGTGAGGTACCCATGGGCCGAAGACTACCGTGGGAAGGCAACGGTCATATATGGTCACACGCCAACATCGACATTGAACTGGGTAAACAACACGCTTTGTGTCGACACAGGGTGTGTGTTTGGCGGCAAACTTACGGCTTTTCGCTATCCAGAGCGGGAAATAGAACAAGTCGATGCTCATGAAACCTACTGTGAGCCTATCCGGCCTTTAGCTTCGACTTCAGAGCGACCTGACCAGGAACTTCGTCTATCTGATGTTGTAGGGACGCGTTATGTTGAGACAGGACAGATGGGCCGCATCAAAATCCTTGCAGAGCTTGCGGGCGGTGCGTTAGAAGTGATGAGTCGCTTCGCGATTCACCCGGAATATGTGCCCTACCTTCCCCCCACGATGTCCCCAGTTGCCACCTCGTCATTGCCTGACTATTTGGAGCATCCGTTAGAAGCATTTACTTATTTCAAGGACTCTGGGATCGATCAAGTTGTCTGCGAAGAAAAGCATATGGGATCGCGGGCGGTTGTCATGCTCTCACCTGACAGGGCAGCCGTGTACACACGGACGGGACGTGCTTTCTTTGAACCTGCTTTGGAAAAGGAATTTCTGTCCAGAATGACCGCAGCAGCCCAGCAGGCCGGATTGTTCAATGAGTTTCAATCCGACTGGTTGTTGTTTGATGCAGAGCTACTTCCGTGGTCGCTCAAGGCTGACTCGCTGGTTCGCGACTGTTTTGCGGCACCCGGAATTGCGGGAAAAGCGAGTATTGCAGCCACGAAAGCCGCCCTCATGTCTGCAGCTGATCGAGGATTAGACGTCGGGGAGCTTTTGGGCCGTGTGCAAGACCAGAGCGAAGCAATCGATGGATACAATCGTGCCTGGCGACACTATGTGTGGCCAACAGAGGGTCTAGAAGGTGTGCAGATAGCCCCGTTCCAGCTTCTGGCCGCTGAGGGAGCCAATTTTAGTGATCGCGACCACCTCTGGCATCTAGATGTTGCTGACCGGCTGGCGGAGGTGGACCCTCAACTGGTTCGGAAAACACGGCGGAAAGTAGTTTGTGTAGGTGATGGCGAATCAGTGGAAGCTGGTGTCTCATGGTGGATGGCTCTCACGGAGGCCGGGGGTGAAGGAATGGTGGTGAAGCCACTTGTGAATCTGGCACGGGATGAGAAAAACCGGCTAGTTCAACCGGGATTGAAAGTGCGCGGACGCGAATACCTTCGTCTCATCTACGGCCCGGATTATTTGGCAGAAAAGAACCTTTCGCGCCTCAAAAACCGCAACCTTTCAAAGAAGCGAAGCTTGGCTTTGCGCGAATACGCTCTGGGACTTGAAGCGATAGATCGCCTCGTCAAGAAAGAACCTCTATGGAGGATTCATGAGGCGGTGTTTTCAGTTCTAGCTTTGGAGTCAGAGCCGGTTGATCCCCGCTTGTGAAGCTGCGGAGAAGAGAATCCTGGGTGGTGGTAGCCCGAGGGTTTGTGTTGTCCTCCCCTCCCACGTACGGGGTCATAAAACTGTACACGGAGCTGTATGCCGCCCAGGCACCTGCCACATCGCCCCGGCAGCCGACGAGTGTATAGTGCAGTTATACCCATGTCGGATAGGTCCACTATACTTTGTTAATGAAACGGGTTGTTTTGATGAAAAGACTTGAGGCAATAGCGAAAGCACGCGGTGAACGCATGGTGGTCCGTGAGGGTGGAAATCACACCAGGGTATGGATCGGCGAATCATTCACCGTAGTGCCCAGGCATAGAGAGATCAAAGAAATGACGGCAAAATCTATTATGAAGGATGTGGAGAAGTGACAACTATTGAGGCCCGCGCGGTCCGTGATGACGGGTGGTGGGTTGTAACTGTTCCAATCGCGGGTAGGCAGCGTGCAACGCAGGGACGTACGCTCAAGCAAGCCGAGCTGATGGTCCGCGAATTAGTGTCACTATGGGCTGAAGAACTCGAAGACGAGGAATTGGCTTCGGCAAATGTTGTACTTACTGCTGTGGGTGACACTCAGGAAACTGTTGACGCTGTCCGTACTGCGCAAGCAGCTGCAGAAGAAGCAGCAGCGGCTGCTAGAGTGGCCCAGCGTTCTGCTGTTGCACTTCTGCGTGCTCAAGGGATGACGATGCAAGACATTGCGAGACTCATGGGGATTACCAAGGGTCGAGTGAATCAGCTCACTAAAGCATAGAAGCACACTTTTTGCTGGGATTGCTGGAACTCAAGGACTCCGCAGCGCCTCTACCAGCAACAACCTGTCACTTTCTGTGAATCAGCTAAGAATAGGCCTCTCAAATGCCAAAAGAAGCGGCGTGACACGGAGACGTTTGTCACCTCAGTCAGGAGCGCCGCGGTCAGCTCTTAGCGAGTCTACTTCTGCATAGTTGATTCCAAAAACATATGAGCTAGTTGAGCCGGTAAGAAATGAACCGCGAGGCATGCTTCCATTTGATATGTACTGGGGGAATCCTGTCTGGGAGCTTGAGTTGCGAGCGGGGCAAGCTATCATCATGGACTGGCTGCATCATGCTGGGTATACAGATGAGAGAATTAATCACGGCTATTCGGCTCCCACGCCGGAAGATGTGATTGAAGGTACCGGTTCATTGCTGGGACTTCACAAGTTCAACGAGGGCTTGGCCGCAAAATATGGCTATCGGTGGGCGCCTAACCCTCAAGACATTGTTACAGAGGGAGACACCAAAAAATCGTGGCTAATGACGAGGAATATCAGAATACATATCAGAACTGCATGGAAAGGCTGAACGTGAGGTGCCTACCCATAATGTTCCGCTTACTCCTGAGGAGGAGGCGCGAAGCGCAGAGGTCGATAGATGCATCGAAGAACAACTAGCTGCCGGAGTGGAAGCCCCGGATTTTCCTTGTCGAGAAAATGGAGCGCGGGTGGTGGTTTCCTGACGAGGCGACTCAGGCTCAACTCGATAAGTCGACTGCTGCGTGGCGGGAATGTATGGAGCCCCACGGCATCGCTGACCTGCCTGAAGAACCCTGGTCTACTGACTCACGTATGCCTCATTCTCTTTTGGAACGGTGGGATGTTGAGTCCCTCGCCGATCTTTCCGCGAGTTCTGAGGAAATTGAGTACGTCACCCACGATGCGAAATACTGTAGATCATCTGGCTGGTCCGAGAATTACTACAACGTGCAGTGGGATATGCAAGAACGTTCTGTTGAGCAAAACCGCAGTGAACTAGAACCACTCCTGCAACGCTTCCGCGAGGTTGTTCCTCAGTACTACGGACATTATTGTGAAGTATTCTGGAGGGCAAGAATAGAGTGAGATGAACTGAATTCTGTCTCCTCTCGCGGCTGTTTCTGAACCTTCTGGCGGGTTCCTACTTCCTACAGTTGATAACTGCGCAGGTGACTTCTTATATGGCATGCATTGATGATGAAGTTTGCGCACGTTGACGGGCAGGACGTTTTACGGATAGCTTTGGGATGGTGTTAGTGCTGCGATGGTGCCTTGACGGTTAGGACTCTTAGCGATGCAACAAGGATTTTGGTCTGTGTGGCGTGTGTTGGCGTGGCTGGTGCCTATCGGCTTGATTTTTGTGAAGACGTTTTCTGGCACGGGTAGCTCTGAGACCCTAGTGCTGTGGTTCGGTTCCCCAATAATTGTCCCCTCGGTAGCCCTCTTCACTGTGCTTCCCCATTACCTTCTGAAAAGTCGCGGTTATGGCGCTACCCCTGCACCAGTTATTGCGATGATGACCGCGTTCTGGATGGCCTTGACCATGACGATTATCGCGCTTCCTTCGGCTGAGAGCAGTAGTAGCCGCAGTGATTCAATGCTGCTGCAGGGGTTTCGTGTATCGAAAGAACTAGGTGCTGATTTTTTCCGGTTTTCCGCGTTATGTGTTGGTATATCGTACTTTGGAGCGCTGATTTGCGCCGCAGTATCGCATCCTGGAGCTCCGCCGGAAATCTCTTCCAACGAAGACCTCATGGCGCAATCGCGGGCAAATCGTGCAGCAGTAATTGGGGTGATATGTGCGTTGATCGGCACGCCAGTGTTAGCTGCTGCTCCGGCATGGTGGATGGAATACGGGCGAATGCACGGAAGTACCGATGCGGGTGGCAACCGCGAGATTGATGTCTTTTGGCTCTCGTCAGATGAAACCCGGCAACTGCAGGAATCCCGTTGGAATGAAGCGCAGAGAATGTTGGTTCCGATTCGTGAGGGAATCGCTAAGAATGGGTGGAGAGATACTACTGCCCAGGCGATTACACCAAAGTATGAATACTCTTCGAATTCGAGATATCAAGTCTATGTGACGTGGGAGAACTATGCTCCCGATAAGTATACTGCGGTGTTTGATGACTCGGATCCAGCCGCGGCTGACACAGCACGTGAGCTAGCGAATTCTGAAATAACTAAACTGTTAGCCAGCTATGGTTGGACGCCTGTTGTTGCTGAAAAAGGCGAGGACGAACCCTGTAAGGGAAGTGCTGAAGAAGGACGGGTTTGTGTGAAGGTGGAGAACGCAAGTGGATGGGCGTTACTTGTTGGCACCGACAAAGGCATTGATTGGGACGTCGAAGACGATGCTAATTCTGACTGGCCACTTGATGCTCCATATTTTTACCTAACTTTGTGCAGTCCTTGGTATTGGTATGAAGGCAGTGACGCAAAATGGTGCCAACTCTACCGGCGGCTTCACGGATATGGGGAAGAATCGTTGAATAAGTATCGTTTCGATCAGTGGCCTGAGTTGTTGGAGACTAACGTTAGGTGTTGAGGCTTCCATGTAGCCGTCCAATATTACCGTTTGGCGAATGCGTAGAGATCGCGGAGTCATTGGTATCTCGCAACCATGTGTCTAGCTGACGGAGTTGCTCAGGGGTATGGAACCAGTGTTCGACATCGGGTAGTACTGTGAGGTGCGCTCCAAAGTGATCTGCGAAAGCAATAGACTGCTCAATCGGTACGGTCTGGTCGGAAGCAGCGTGGAGGATATCCGTTGGGTGAGGCCAGTGTGACGGGACATGCCTGGTGGCAAAAGAAAAGTAGGCCCAGGTTAATCGTTCTCCACTTGGTGCAATGACCACGCCTTCACGTTCAAGTTGCTTTTCAGATACACCAGCAGCCTCTAGGGAACTTCTTATCATTGTCTGCAAGTCAGTCAATGGTGCCAGAAACCACGCATGTCGTAGAGGGCGATCAGCGCTGGCTAACAGACTCAAATATGCTCCAATACTCACCGCAAAAATCGAAACGTCGCTCCAGAATTCGTGTGCCCAATCAAGAATTGTGTTGACGTCGCGTAAGGCATCCTCGGGCCAGCTCTGCGGTCCGGAGACTGGGTGTCTGGAACCATGGCCTGGCAAATCGAAACTCACAACTTGGCACGGAGCACTTTCAGCGAGCACCTGGACTACCGGGTCAACTCTTGACGAAAAATAGCCATGGATCGCGACAATGACAGAAGGTGACGGTGAGCCCCACGTTGTCGCGGGAATGCCCGCAATAGTGGTGTCGCGCCTAGGTTTTTGACACGTGTCATTTTGGCTCAGCACAATGCCTCCCGGCATAAGTTAATAGGTATGATGACGTTCATCCTATAGGAAGCTAATGCGTTATCTCCCTGATGGGGGACTGGTGCGGGTGAAGGTCGAGAGGTGACGGCTGTAGCTGAGGCTGGTTCTTTGGACTTTCGTTTTTGGTCAAAAGCAATATGCGATTGATGGGTACATCTTCTATATCGAAAACAAAAAATCCTTAGAAGAAGCAAATGCGAAAGCCGATACAAGAATCTTGTTCCATTAACTCAGACAAATCAGGGCTTTCACGGATTGCAAGGCTGGTTGCTGATCGTTGGTCTACAGTCGCCTTGTGTAATACCCGGCCCAAATACATTTTGAGTGAATACGGTGCAGCCAATGACGGATTTGTCGTGGATAGCGGCTCAGTGCACTGCGCTGGGCAAGTCAGGGATGGTGCACCAGGAGGTTGTTACAAAAACCCCTGTAGTAAATGCTCTATCCTGTGAATATTGTCCTAAGGGTTGGGATTTATAACTGTGTAATGTGGAGAAGTCTGACCAGGCAGAATACTGATGCCGCATCCATGTTCTTATTGTCTACCGGGCTTGATGGATGTGTCTTCAAGACGGATAGGGGCATCCGAAACAAACTTCTATCTCATCCGAGTTCCATGCTTCGGGAAATTGGAATCAGAAATGATTGCTTCCGCTTTCGGAATAACTCATTTATGGCTGGGGATTCCGCTAGGATTAGTTGACCGCGAAAGGCGCTGACTCAGGTCCTACAGCAAGCCCAACAATCGTCTTGTTGCGTCAGCGTGCAAGCTGACCGAACGCCTTCTGTTTGGAGTGTTGCTAGGGCAGCTCCGCGACAGGCAGTGAACCAAACAGGCACCATCACGATCATTGCCAGCAGGAATGGGAACCAGAGAGGGATTCCCCAGGGTCCTAGCTGGAAGTGGTGGGCCAAGTAGCCCATTATGGCTAGCAAGGTGAAAAGAATGATGCAGATGATGCCGAATGCTCTGGTTTGGCGGTTCAGCCAGTAAGAGCGGGAACCATCGGTGAATATCGGATCTGCTCCGGGTTGCGTTTTGAAAACCTGGAAGTCCCTGTTTACGATTACTGGTTTCCATCCGGCCGCTTCAAAGAACTCCGAGTAATCTGCCGGTGGGTTGGGTACGGTGGTGGAATCGAAGACCACCTCTTCCGGCTCGGCGGGCTCAAAGCGATAGAACCCCAGGAGGTTCAAATTCCTAACTTTCCAGCCTTTGCGAGCCTGCTCGGCAAGCATGGCCATGTCCTTTTCAGGCGTGATCCCAAGGCTGTTGGATAGCCGGTATCTAACAGTCACGATTAGCCTTTCTTCTGAGAGCCGAGGGCGAAGTTTGCGGTAAACGCATCCGCGGCGGCAAGTAGCTGTCGGCGGCGCTCAATGTCGTTGTGGAGGATTTCTTGCCCTAATGGAGTGATGAGGTATTCTCGACGGTCTTTCTCTGAGGGCTTGTGATCGCTCGATTGAGTCGCAGGGATTTCTTCAATCCATCCAACTTCGAGCATCCGAGCTAAAGTCGTGTAGATGGTTGCCGGACCCAATGTCATGCTGCCATCAGTAATTCGCGAAGCCTTGGTCATCAGTGAATAGCCATGGGTGGGCTGTTGGGTGCATAGCAGCACGATGAGCATGACATCGGTCAACTCGCCAGTGTCATAAGGACTGGTGCGTGCCACTGCCACTCCTATATCGATGATTGATATAAGTTTATATCCATCGTCGATATATTTCAACCTTTCTCAACACAGCCAACACCCGACACTTGGGCAAAGGCGGCTTTGCGGACTTCGGCGGTGTGTGGTTGGTGTTTGAGGCTAGGTTTGCGCTGTGAGATTAACCGGATACCGAGCAACCGTCAATTGCTTCCGTTCAACCGAATAAACCTTCTTCACAGCGACCCGTAATGTGTCGAAATCCGTTCGGACGTCATATGGTCAGTATCGCGCTTATGTAGGGTGTCCCTAACTGGTGAGTGTTTGAATCTTACCGATTTGTACGAGGCGAGACCGTAAAAAACAGACACTAGCAAGAATGTCTCCGACTAAAGCACTTCCTTACACCAGCTGCGTGGGGACTTACGCCCTACCAATCGGTCGCTATGCAATAGCCTGGGCGTTATGGTAGCTGCCGGGGCGGCATGCGGCCCCGGGAACAGTATCATGACCCCGTACGTGGGAAGAAGACTGTCCTGACTCACTACAACAAGGCACCGACTAGTCGAGGGTATCGATCCTCTGGCCTTTCGATTTTAAATCCCGCTTTACCGGCGGGTGCGGGACTTAGAAGCATCACCTAACCCACACCCCACCAAAACCCGAAGAGCCATCAATCCTGCCGATTTCAAGCTGGCAGAAATGAAGTGCCGATACAGTACGGGTGGGATCGCCCATGAACTAGAGGTGCCTAAGTGGACCGTGCGGGCGTACCGCAGAGTCTTGGCTAAAACTTTGGCTAAAGGGGCTCTTCGGACTTTGGTGGGGTGTGGGTTAGGGGATGGTGATTGAGTCGAGTGTTTTCCAGTGGGGTTTGCCGGCGTAGAGGAGGACTCTGGTTTTGTAGTTGTTGAAGTTGGTGAAGCCGAATCC
>NZ_VULO01000018.1 GCF_009696615.1 Scrofimicrobium canadense | reverse complement strand
CAAACCCTTATGCGATGTCACAATCGAGATCGCCGGGACCCAGCAAACGCTACCCAGCCATATCCCCGAAGAGTTCCGCCACTACCTCAAGACCGAACCGGGGCACTAGCCGCGTCAGAAGTCAGGCGGTCTTGGTTGTACCAAGTGGCCCATTCCAGTGTCAGGTCTTCCACGTCTGCCACTGTTTTCAAGGGGCCAACCCTGAAGGGACTGTCCTTGCGTACCGCTTCGTTCTTGAACAGGCCCATGACTGATTCGGCCTGGGCGTTGTCGTAGGCGTCGCCAATCGTGCCGACGGAGGGGCGTAGCCCTTCTAGCTCCATGGTCTCGGTGTAACGCAAGGACGTGTACTGGGCGGGTTCAAGTGGTGGTTGCAACGCTGTGGACAGTCATCAATCGATTTTAGCTGATCAGCCTATCCGGCTCTCTGGCCTGCCAATGAAGCATCATTCCGCTGCACCAGGGCGGTCGCCACCTTGTACCGGCTGCGGCGTGAGCTTTTCAGTGGCCGCTGGCACTTCCCCAGAAGCGGTGCCATCGTTTGTATCTCCGCCAGGAGGGGCCCCGACGTTTGTATCTCCAGCAAATTGGGCATTCCCGCCTCCTTTGCCGTCGACGGGCAAAAGCTCAAGGCTGCGCAAGACACTTCGCACCGAGCCGTCCACCGCAATTCTTTCAACAAGGTTGAACCGGCCCTTGCCAGGCTTTGACCCGCCACCGGACTGCCCGTCCAAGGCGTCCATGTACTTATCCGCCTTATTCTGCACACCCGCCGTACCAACCGCCACGATCACGGTTAGGGCAAGCAAGGCCACCCCCAAGATGATCATCACGACCCCAGACCCTTTTCCGCTCGCCGTGTCGCCCAATAGGCAAAGCAAAATGCCGGAAGCTGCGACAACCAGGGACACTGCTATACCGAACACGAGGTGTAGCGTCCCGAAGGGAGGGACAAGTTGGTTCATGATCTGCTTTCGGAGGCCCAGCCGGATCACAAGCGCTAATCCGGTGCCCGTCGCATCCGGTTGATCCGGGGCCTTTTCGAGCTCACGGAGAATATCCACCTGGTCCTTCAACGCACGTGCGCTGTCGAGCTGCCTGTCTGCACGCGTTCGGTGCAGCAGCTCTGTGACGAGGGCTGAGAGTGCTCCGGATCCTACAACGGCTACTATTAATGTCGCCTAAAACCCGTCAGAAGGCATGGTGTTCGCTCCCCTCGTGCCGAACCGCCCGAACTACCACTACCTGTCTATTCTGCCCTGACAAGAATGGACTAACCAAAAACACTGCTTGCAGATTTGTCGAGCATCAGCAACTAGCCGGGCCGATCTCCACGATGAGCATCCGGAATTCACCGTTTCTGGGTGCCGGGATTTCTGAGTATTCCACCCAGTCCAGTGTGTACGAACCCGTTAAGTTCAGCGTGGCTTCTCTTCCACGAACGGTGCCTGCGGCGGCGGTCTCGGCCCAGTTGAGGTTGCCGGTGACGGTTCGCCCGTGGTGCAGACGGAAGGCTTGGTCGACGGTTTCCATCCTGCGCGTTTCTTGCCAGAGGCTGCGGTCATTGGTGATGGTCACTGACATGCCGCCAAGGACGATTCCCGCCTCAACCAGTTGCTCTACGCGGGTGATGTCTTTGAGGATGTCGTAGCGGCGCAGGTCTTGAGCGGCTTGGGATTTCAGCAGGAACTCTTCGCTGCCGACGGTAACGTCCAGTTTGGCGGTGACGTATTTCAGTTCCAATGCGTATTGCTGGTCCCCGCGTTGGAGCATTACGTCCAGGTTTATTGGCCGCGCGCCTGGTAAGCGAATGGGGCGCTCCAGGCGGACCTCAACGTCGGGGTCCAGGCGAACGATCTGCAGGGCTAGTTCGTGTTGGAGGTCAGCTTCAGAATGGAATAAGGGTCTCCGCGCGGAAAGCACGCTAAGCGCCTCTCGGATCAGGGACGCGAACTCCATCGAACCTCCGGTGACTGAACGAGGGGTAGCCCTGTGCGCACAGCACTGGGCCCCCTCTAACGGTCATTCTACTTCGCGGCGTCGTAGCCGCTCATTGGCAGCTGTCCCATTTGAAGAGGAAGGTGATGTCACCGTTTGGGTTGATGGTGGCGTGGTCGATTAGGACGTGCCAGAGGCGTTCGTCGAACTCGACCACGGGTGGGTTGACGGCGTTGAGCGTGTTCAGGTGGTGTCGCATTTGCGCGGCCCGGCCTTGCTTGGACTCGATCTCTGCGACGACGGCCTGGTACCTTGCGGAGGCTGCTGCGTGGTCTTTTTCCAAACTGCTGAACCGCTGCTGGTAGTCCTCCTGGTTCTGAGAGCGGCGGGAGTTGTCTTCCACGGCTTTGGTCATGAGCGCGGCTAAGCCCTCCATGCGGACGGCGAGGTCGGCCTGCTCGGCTTCAAGTGCGCTGGTGTCCATTACCTTGAGGATCGCGGCCTCGATGTTCGCGGCGATCTGCTTGTGCCCTGCGAGGTAGTTGTTGAGGGCATCGAGGAAGAGCGTCTCGATTTCGGGGCTGGTGGGGTGTGGCATCGGTTTGGGGTGCTCGACCTTGTATTTGTTGTTGCATTGCCAGATCACGGCTCGGTAGGGGTCGTTTGAGTGCCACACTTTCGAGCCGTACCAGGCCCCGCACACCTCACATTGGAGTTTCTGGGTGAACGGGTAGTGCGTGCGCCGGCCCTTCCGGGTGCGTATTTCATGTTGGACCAGGTCGAACGTTTCCGGGTCGATGATCGCTTCGTGTGACCCGGTGACGTAGTACTGGGCAACCTCACCTTGGTTCTTGACTTGCTTCTTGGTCAGGAAGTCTTGAATGTAGGTCTTCTGCAGGAGCGCGTCACCCCGGTATTTCTCGTTTTGCAGGATTGACGCGACCGTCTGGAGATACCACCGGTTGTTTGGTTTGCCGGGGCTGGGAATGCGCTCAGCGGTGAGGGTGTCCGCGATTCTCCCGAAGCTCTGGCCCGCTAGGAACATCCGGTAGATGCGGCGCACCAGTTTCGCTTCATCTTCCACGATCTGGGGTCTGCCATCACTGCCGCGCTGGTAGCCCAGGAAGTTCGGGTACGGGACGGTGACTTGTCCGTCCGCGAAGCGTTTCCTCACGCCCCAACGCACGTTCTCTGAGATGGAGCGCGACTCTTCTTGCGCGAGGCTGGACATGATGGTGATCAGCAGTTCGCCTTTGGCGTCCAGGGTCCAGATGTTCTCTTTCTCGAAGTAGATCTCCACCCCTGCTTCTTTCAGAGAGCGAACGGTGGTCAAGCTGTCGACGGTGTTGCGGGCGAACCTGGACACCGACTTGGTGACGATTAGGTCGATCTCCCCGGCCAGCGCGTCGGCCACCATTTTCTGGAACCCGGCGCGGTGCTTGGTGCTGGTGCCCGTGATTCCCTCATCGGTGTAGATCTCCACGAGCTTCCAGTCAGCGCGCGAGTTGATGAGCTGCGTGTAGTAATCGACCTGCGCCACATACGAAGTGGCCTGTTCTTCGTTCGCGGTCGAAACCCTGGCGTAGGCGGCAACCCGCCGCGTAGCGGTCCCAGATGCTGTTGCCCCAGAGATGATGGGCTTCTTCGCGGGGATCGGCGTGACTTTGATACTCACGGCTTCACCTCCATCAAGTCCTCTGCGGTGAGCGGTTTCGCGTACCTGCCCTTGGTGAACTCGACCTCGAACACCTTGCCGCCGCGCAGGTGGAAACGGACCTTGGTCGGTGACCAGATCACGACCTTCACGACTGTCTGCTCGAACAGACCAGTGGTGAACTCGGGTTTGCTGGCGATCAGGCAGGTGATTTCCTCAAGCCTCGGTTCGGGCACCGAGCCACCCATGCAGACCGCAGGCTTGCCTCTACCGCGCAGTGGGCACTGCCATAGCGGCATCTTCTTACCCTGCCAGCGGGCAACCGCACGGTTGGCTCTGACCTGACATGGTCCGCACCAGATGTGTCCAGAAAACACGGTGCGCGGTGACCTGGGATGCGCGTTCGCGGCTGTCCGCTTGGCGAGGGCGGTCTGGGCGGCATCGAAAGTCTCCTGGTCGATGATCTGGGGATTGGTGCCCTCCGCGAAGTACATGGGAGCCTGCCCCGTGTTCTTCATTCCGTGGTGACCCGGGTAGGGATTGAAGCTCTTCCCCAGCAGCGTGTTGCCCGTGTAGCGCTCTTGCCGAAGGATCATCTTCAATGCGGCTGTCGTGAACATGCCACCCCAGTACGCCTCATAGCCGGCTGCTTCGCATTCGCGGATGATATCGGCGTAGATAGCGCCTTCCAGGAACCGCTTGTAAATGAAGCGCACCGCTTCGGCCTGCACCTCGTTGATGAGGAACTCGCTACCTGTCCAGGTGTACCCGTAGACGCACATCTGGTTGGTGATACCACGTTCGAAGTTCTTCCTGATCCCCCACTTCACATTCGCTGAGGTGGACCAGGCTTCTTCCTGAGCGAAGGACGCAAGGATCGAGAGCATCAGCTCTCCGTCACCGGTCAGGCTACTGATCTGTTCTCGCTCGAACCGGACCTCGACACCGAGGTCTTTCAGTTCGCGCACCGTTTCCAGCAAGATCACTGTGTTGCGGGCGAACCGGGAGATGCTCTTGGTGAGGATCAGGTCAATCCCACCGGCGCGCGCCGCGCTCATCAGTGCCTGTAGGAGGAGCCAGTTGAGTGAAATCAGGAGGATCACACCACCACAGCGAACAAAGAGCGTGCTGCGCGTCGCCGCCTACGCTCGCATCTCGATGGAAACTGAGCGCAGCCCCAAGTCGCTGTCCTTGCAGGTCTCCCATTACTCCCAGTTGATCCAATCCACGCCCGGCTGGGAATACGCTGGCGTCTACGCTGACTCTGGTATATCGGGGACCACCACGAACCGTCCACAGTTCCAAGCCATGCTCGCCTCCGCGCGTCAAGGCAACATCGACTTGATCTTGACGAAAAGCATCTCCCGCTTTGCCCGCAACACCGTAGATCTGCTCGAAGTAGTGCGTGAGCTGAACAGCCTGGGCGTTGAAGTGCGGTTCGAGAAAGAGAACATCTCTACCGCCACCGCTGATGGGGAGTTCATGCTCACCCTCCTGGCCTCTTTCGCCCAAGCGGAATCCGAACAAATCTCAGCCAACGTGAAATGGCGGGTACGTAAACAGTTCGAACAAGGACTGGCTAACGGGTTCCACATGTACGGGTACACCGACTCCGCCGACGCGACCGACGTGCAAATCATCGAATCTGAGGCCGAAATCATTCGCCGCGCGTTTGCTGCGTTCTTGGATAAAGTCTCCATGGAACGATTCGTTGCCGACCTAACCAGCGAAGGTGTCTACACGCGGGAAGGAAAACCGTTCTCGCCCGAAGTGCCCAGGGAATGGCTCTCCCGCGAGGCCTACACCGACACCCTCACTCTGGGAAGGTTCCATTCGACGACGCTTGGGGAACACACTAAGCACAACCAGGGTGAAGAACCCATGTACCGGGTCGAAGATACGATCCCCGCGATCATTGACAAGGAAACTTTCGAAGCCGTGCAAGTCGAGCGGGCACGCCGCCGTGAGGCAGGAGCACTCGCGAACTGGTCGATCCCAACCACCGTTCTCACGTCGCGGATCAGGTGCACAGCATGTGACTGCTCTTTCGCTCACGCCAGCCGCAAACGCAAAAGCGACCGAGACATTTCCACCTCGTACTGGATTTGTGCCAGGCGCAGGGAGGGGAAGAAAACCAAGTGCGGTACGCGGACGATCTCAGAAAGCGCGTTCAAATCATTCCTCGCCGAAACCTTGGGTATCCCGAAGTTCGACGAGGCCGTGTTCAACGCCCGGATCCATCACATTGACGTGACCGCGCCCGACAACTACACAATCCACTTCACTAACGGCACCAGAACCAACAGGCAGTGGAAAGCGAACCTGAAACGAGATGCATGGACACCAGCGAAAAAAGAAGCATGGTCACAACTGGTCAAAGCCAGATGGGCTGAAGCCAAAAGGACTGGAGCCAAAGACGCCCGCAAAGTCAAAACACCACCAGAAGCACTCGCACACTTTCGAGCCGTCAGCGCCGCAGAAGCCAAGCGTCTACGCGCAGAGCGAGAGGAACGCTGATGGCACGCAAAGTAACCGCGATCCCCGCAACCAAACGCCTCCACACCGGAACCCCACTGACTCAAACCACCGCTCGTCGAGTCGCCGGATACGCGCGCGTGTCCACCGACCACGAAGACCAAGTCACCTCCTACCAAGCCCAAGTCGACTACTACACCCACTACATCAACGACCACGGCGGCTGGCAGTTCGCCGGCATGTACACCGACGAAGGAATCACCGGCACCTCCGCCAAGAAACGCGTCGGCTTCCAGTCCATGATCGCTGACGCACTGGCCGGAAAGATTGACCTCATCATCACCAAAAGCGTCTCCCGCTTCGCCCGCAACACCGTCGACAGCCTCACCACCGTGCGCACCCTCAAAGACCATGGGGTTGAGGTGTACTTCAAGAAAGAAAACATCTGGACCTTCGACGCCAAAGGTGAACTCCTCATCACCATCATGAGCAGCCTCGCCCAAGAAGAAGCCCGCTCAATCAGCGAGAACGTCACCTGGGGTCACCGTAAACGCTTCGCAGACGGGAAAGTCACCCTAGGTTTTTCCCACTTCCTCGGCTACGACAAAGGCGAAGACGGCAACCTCGTGGTCAACGAGGAACAAGCCGTCACGATCCGCCTCATCTACTCCCTTTTCCTTGAAGGAATGTCCCTGACCGCGATCGCCCACAAACTCACCGACGAAGGCCACCAGACACCAGCAGGACGCGACAAATGGTCCATTGCAACAGTACGCAGCATCCTCACAAACGAGAAATATAAAGGCGATGCGCTCCTGCAAAAGTCCTACGTCGCTGACTTCCTCACCAAAAAACAAGTCACTAACCAGGGAGAAGTACCCCAGTACTACGTGAGCGGCAACCACGAAGCGATCATCAACCCCGCAGTGTGGGACTTTCGTCCAAGCCGAACTAGCCGCCACGAAGAACGGACGCCGCTCCGCCTCTCGCCAGCGCACCTTCTCCGGCAAAATCAAATGCGGACAATGCGGCTCCTGGTACGGATCCAAAACCTGGCACGCCGGATCCAAATACGAAAAACGCATCTGGCGATGCAACCACAAATACGACGGCGACACCCCCTGCGCCACACCACACCTCACCGACCAACAAATCCAAGACGCCTTCCTCGACGCTGTTCGGCAGATGCTCGCCAGCCGCGGCCAGGGAGAGGACCTGCTCGAAGCTGAACTGCTCGCCGAACTCGACACCACCGACCTACGCCTAGAAGCCGACCAACTCAGCACCCAAGCCGCCACAGTCGCTGACGCCATCGAAAAACTCATCGCCACCAACGCCCGCGTCCCCCAAAACCAGGCAGACTACCAACAGCGGTTCGACAAACTCTCCGCCGAACACATGACGCTACTAGAGCAGCACGAGACGCTCCTGGCAGAAATCACCGACCGACAAAACCGTGTCGCCGCCTACCAGCACTACAAAACGAGCGTCGCAGAACTAGACCGCGACCAGATCAAGTTCACCCCATACCTCTGGCACACCCTCACCGACCACGCAGAAGTCGGCGCGGAGGGCACAATCACCATAATCCTCAGGAATGGAACCCGTAAATCAATACAACGTCCCTCATCCAAGTAGATGAGGGTGCATCTCCCGCAGGACTGCCACGTCGCGCCGAGCCGTCTTGCGCGCACCATCAGAAAGAGACGCAAGTCCCGCGTCATCCTTGCTTGACGCCTTCCTCGCGTTTTCTAGGCGATCACCGTCTTGCTCAGGCGTCCTCCAAAACCGAGCGTCACGCAACCTGAGTTTCACTGTCTCGACAGAACAGCCTTGGACACTCGCTATGTCCCTTCTCGTCGATCCCTGTTCCTGTAGAGCCAACGCTTCGAAAGCGAGGGCGGTCCTTCGCTGGCGCGCTTCAGAATTAGATTGATTGTGTCCCTCATTCACGGACTCGATTCCTAGCGCGGCGTGGAACTCACTGATGCGTTCCCAACTAAGGCGTGTTTCCTTTTGAACTCTCGTCTTCGAATAGCCTTGGACTAAGAGTTCTCGAGCCTTGGCTTCACGTTCCTCCCGTTCGCGGCGTTTCTCGGCGCGTCGTGATTCGCGAGCAGCGTCTTCTGCAAGCCTCCTTTCGATACGCTCTCGCACACGTCGTTCGTTGCGCTCATGCCTAAGGTCATGTAGGCACTGCTGTGTAGCAGGGGTGACATACTCGGAATCCGCACGGCTAGGGAGAGGCACCAGCGGCGCCTGAGAGCGGTGGTCGACGAACCAGCTGAGAGTCTGGTCGTCAAAATGGAAGCCATTCTTCTCGATCTGTTCGCGTAGATCCTCCGGTGCTCGATCCCACAAGCGTTCCCGGAACTGGTCGAATATGGCTTGCTGATCGATGAGCTGATCCCGCCATCTAAATGTGGGCAGAGCAACCCATGCACCCTCCTCGTAATCTCCATCGTTGTCGGGATCCATCCAGGAGTATTCCCCGAACGCTTCGCATGGGGAGCCCGTCGCGTTGAGGTAGTGCACGATGTCAAAAATGTTGCCGTTTAGGTGTGCTGCGACGTATCCGGCAAGACGGCCATCGATCATCAACTTAACCGCTGTACCGTCATGCGGATTGTCCGGCTCGCAAGCAATTTGAAACCGGAATCTCCGTACTTCGTTGGGATACTTTTTGCCCCAGGTCCTAAGATCAGCGTAGGCCGATCCGTAGTATGCGCGTCCACGAACGCCCGCCCAGTAGTAGTCGACCTCAGCTAGGTCGTGATCATGGTCGTATCGGCCATACGGATCGGGAACCCAAGCTGGCGCCGGGGTGATACAAACAGCCGCCTTCTTCGCAACCATCACAATCTCCTTCGCGTGTGCTGGCCCTTCTTCCCTGTGGCACTATTCTTCCTCGTTGGACCAGGTGACACGTTCCAAGACCAGTCGCACGGTATGCGATGCCTGAACCAGCGCACCCCGTTTTGAACCAGTCAGGCCACAAGCGCAAAGTCCGCGCTGAAATGTATCCAATCTGGTCGGCTAGTTTCTAGGACACTGTCGACGTGCCCCACGACCTTTGCGACCAGGGTGTTCAGGGCTCGGTTAGACGCGCTGAGCGCAGCTGCCCGAGAAACTAGGTGCCCTCTGCGTGCTAACACTTCTGAAAAAACAGCACTCAGATCCAACTTGTTTTGACTGGCTTCAGCGACAATCTGGTCGACGCGAAGGGTATCGTCTTCGCGTAGGGACAACCACAGGCTGGCCAGTTGTTCTCGGCCGTCTCTCAGAATGGATTCAGAGTCCGCTTGGGGCGCGTCCTCGTGGCCAGCGGCCCAGCGCCGGTAGATTTGCGCGAGGGCGTAGCTAGCTAGCGCCTCGTAGGAGCCATCGAATCCAGCAAAGATCTGTTCTGCGGCGTTCTGCCCTGCGGCATTCTGTTTGTTGTCACTCACGGTTCAATCTTACTGGCAATGGTGGCTGCCATCAGCGGCCCTTGCCTTGTCTCGTGCCGTTTTAGTGTCCTGGTTTGACGAGGGCGTCTGCGAAGCTCGGTTGTGCCCGCGCCTGCCGCGCCGTTGCCGGCACCTAGGAAGTTCTCATTATGCCGGCGGCAGGCAAGCCTGACCCGTGAGGCCGCTCGTTCGACTTCAGACTGAGAAGTCAGAGGCCACCAACACACCAAGTGACCTCAGCAGAGGGAATCCGCAACCGGAAGGACCACTGGGGTCACTTCAAGCTACTGCGGTCACTTGGCACGAAGGACGTAGGCGCATGTGGGCGGCAAGGTCACGATTGACGTCTGGCCACCAGAGTATTCGCGGCCGGACTGTGTCCCGCCGCTTTCCTGACCGCTCTGCGTGCCCTTTTCTTCCTCAAGTGGCCTGCGGCATGACAGATACGGGCGGTACGCCTTCCATGAGCCCCACCGCTCTCTTCACGAAACCGCCCCACGAAAACACGCCAATCACCCACCCGAAGAGTAAAGGCACCCAAAAGCGACCAAACCCGGGTTCTGCGACGTTTCGTTCGTTGCCACTTGAAGTTCCGTTTTAGTGGCCATGGTGGTTGGTGCCACCGGCCCCAACCACACCTCGCTAGCTGCAGAGCGGACACACAGCCAAAGGATCAGGCAAAAACACAAGTTGGGCTAAGCCGGACTCATTGCTTAGCAGGGTGCCCGGCGTGTTCTCAGGTGCCACTTTGATTCAGTTTAAAATCCGAAGACCCGCGCACGACCAGCTTCGGTGGTATCAGCACTTGTAGTGGAGCTTCTTCGTCCCCTCCTATTTGGGAGAGCAAAGCATCCCAGACCAACGTGGCTGCTTCGGTTAGCGGCTGTGCGATGGAAGATATCGGAGGCTGAGCGTCCGTCGCAATCAAGGAATCGTCGAACCCTACAGCAGCAAAATCCTTTCCGGGTTTCAGTCCAATTCGGACGGCTGACCGCACTGCTTGTGATGCAAACCTGTCGTCTTGGCCAATGACGGCTGTCGCTTCCGTGCTCCGGAGAAAGTCGTCTAACTTTTTGTCATCGGCAGGTAGATCGGTTTCGAAGTACAGAGCCTCGACGTCGTCGACCGTGACTCTGCCGGAAACCTCCAGCATCGCGTCGCGCCAAGCATCGCGTCGGTCTTCACGGCGACCTCCATCGGGTGGCGACCCAAGGTAGCCAATTCGCTCGTGACCATTCGCGTGTAGGTGCTCAACTGCCTGGCGGATGCCAAGCCGAGCATCCACATCCACCCAAGAATGTTCAGAGGACGTTTCACCCCAGGGACGCCCAAACGCCACGAATGGAACACCGTTCTCGGTTAGCCACTGTGCTCTCTTATCGTCCGGGTGCGTTTCGACGATGATCACACCGTCCACTGAGTTACTGGCCATGAGCGCACGGTAGCTCTCGATCTGTGATGAGTCGTCATCCGCAACCGCATTCAGCACCAGCCGGTAGTCTCGTCGAGCGCCTACCCTCGCCACCTCCCGCATGAACGGGTCCAGCAGCGAAGCTTCATTCCGCATCCCGTCGCCGACACGGAAGGCAATGAGGCCTGTACGTTGCAGCGCCAGGGAGCGGGCCATGCTGGAAGGTCTATAGCCAGTTTCTTCGATGGCCCTGTGGACAGCCTCCTGCAGATCTTGACTCACGCGCTCCGGAGAGTTCAGCACGTTTGAGACTGTCTGGCGTGACACCCCCGCAGCTTGCGCAACCGTTCGGATTGTGGCACGCCCAAAGCCATTCTTGGCGGTAGAGACGTCCTTAATTCTTCACTCCGATCACTTCAGGCCGCCTGATGTAAGGCCAGCGATGATCCACCGTTGGAAGATTAGTACAACTATAACAAGCGGAATAGTCGCCACGACCCCCGCGGCCATTTGGGTACCAAATGGTTGCTGGAACGACGATTCGCCCGTGAACTTAGCGATTGCGACGGTCACTGGGCTAACGTCGGCACTGATTGCCACGTTTGAGGCGATCAGGTACTCGTTCCAAGAGGTAATGAAGACCATGATCGCAGTTGTAAAGACCCCGGGCGCAGCCAGCGGGATAATGATCTTCACGAATGCTTGCGCTGGCGTGCAGCCATCGATCTGCGCTGCTTGCTCTAGGTCCCAAGGCATCTCTTTGAAAAATGTTGTCAACGTCCAAATGCCAAGCGGCAGCGCGAACGACATGTCCGGGATGATCATCGCTTGGTAGGTGTTGATCCACCCCCAATTCGCAAACAGCTCGTACAACGGCGTCAGGATAGCGACCCCCGGGAACATCGATGCCGCTAGGACTAGGGCCAGAACGAACGTTCGTCCTCTGAACCTCATTCGGACAATCGCGTATGCGGAGAATATGCCAACTAGCATTGCAAAGACCGTTGTTGTCCCAGCGACGATTATCGAGTTTATGAGGGACTGACCAAAATTGTTCTTCTTGCTGAAGACGGCGACCAGCGAGTCCCACGACATGGATGTGGGCCAAATTTCATTGTTGAAGATGGCCGTCGGTGGCTTCAGTGCCGAAACAATCATCCAGTAGAAGGGCGCTAGACAAAACACTAGGAGCACTAGGAGGCCAATGACCGTCCCAGTCATGCGGAGCGTGCGGGAAGCGAGTCGAGGCATCAGGATGTCCTCCCGTCACGTCCGGCCATCACGTCTGCGCCGAGCAGACGGATGTAGAGAAAAGCGATCACAAAGATGATGATGAACGTCAGGGTAGAGAGGGCTGACCCCTGTCCCGCCTTCAGTGCGCCGATCGATTGGCGCACGACCAGCATTGACAGGGTGTTCGTGTTGTTCGCTCCGTGCGTCAGAATCTGAGGTAGGTCGTACATGCGAAGCGCGTCTAGCATGCGGAACAGGACTGCTACAACTAGGGCTGGTCTCACCAGTGGCAATGTGATCGAGAAGAACCTGCGTATAGGGCCAGCCCCGTCAACTTTCGCTGCCTCGTAAACCTCAGTCGAAATAGCTTGGAGTCCGGCGAGGGTGAGCAGCGCGATGAATGGCGCCGTCTTCCACACATCGGCCATGATGATTGCGGATTTTGCGGGCCACTCAGCTCCCGTCCACAGGATTTGTTTGCCGATCAGGTGATTCGCTATCCCGTCAACGTTGAACACCCAGCGCCACATGACCGCTACAACGGCCGTGGGAATGGCCCAGGGAACCAGGATGGCCGCACGCACAATGCCGCGTCCCCTGAACCCCAAATTCATAACTAGGGCCATTGCCATCCCAATGATGACTTCTAGGATCACGGTAGTGACCGTGAAGAATAGGGTGTTGGATGTCGCCTCCCAAAAGGATTCTGAGAGGTCACCAAAGAGCACGTTGGAATAGTTGCCAAAGCCAATAAACTCTGGGGTGGCGGCGATGGGGTCAGAGTAGAAAGAGCGAACGATGGCACGAACGACTGGATACCCGATGACCGCCAAGAGAACGATCAAAGTGGGGGTAACTAGGGAATATGCCGTACGTGCCTCAACTCTCGAAACTCTCGACTTATTCTGTTTCGGCTTGTTTATCATGATGGGGTTTCCGCATCTGCTAACTGCCAGATGCAGGCGCAGTTGGCGATGTGCATGCCATCCGCAGCGCCTCCACGGCTCAAGTCAAAGTCAACTGCGATCATTTTCTCCACGAACTCCTTTATGTCCTCGGCTTTCCCTAATCGTTGAGCGACCTGTACGTGAGCGGCCGGTGAAAGTGACGAGTCATGGACGGTGTATGGCTTGTAGTACTCATATGCTGACTCAACTTGCTCGTCATCGAACTCTTCGGGAAACAGTGTCAATAGGATAACTACGTCTGCCTGTTTTAGGCAGCGGGACCTGTACAGCGTCTCGTGGGTTGCGTAGAAACCAAACGGTTTCGTGCGGTCCTGCCAGATGCCGTCAATGTCTATTACCGCGTAGTCCTCAAAGTCTGCTGACTGCAGGATCAGTTTGCGCTCTGGGTCGTAGGGAACCGGGAGCCTATCGGATATCTTCGCGAATCCTTCCAACTCTTCTCGTCGGAAACCTAGACGTTCCGTCAGCTCAGACCAAGTTTCCGGTGCTTCGCGCTCCATGCGCCCAGCCCACCTGATCGCCTGATCTAGGTTGAACCGCACCAGCCGGTTTGTGTAAGCGTTGTCGCGGGTCATCGGCGAGTATTCGTCGGGCCCCATGACGTTGATGAGGTGGGGCACTCCTTGGCTGTCCCAATCAACTCGGTCAGACCAGTATCGCGAAGTCTCAAGCAAAATTTCGACCCCGCGGTCCCACATGAAATCTATGTCGTTAGTCTTGTTGACATATTGCGCTAAAGCGTAGGCGATATCCGCAGTCACGTGCAGTTCCAGGTCGGCGTACTCCCACAGGGGGCACTGCTCGTCGCCGTCCGTGCCCGATTGCCACGGGTATTTGGCACCGCGACAGTTGTACTCCCGCGCATTTCGTCTAGCGCCGTCTAACGTGTTGTATCTGTATTCCAGCAGCCCGCGAGCTGCCAGCGGATTAGTTAGCAAGTAGAACGGGAAAAGAAAGATTTCAGTGTCCCAAAAATACCGACCATAGTAGGCCTCTCCTGCAAAGCCTTTCGGACAAACCTGGGTTATTCCTTGGAATGCAGGAGTGCAGCGCAGAAGATGGTAGGTGGCCCAACGGAGATGCGGCACGTCGACAAGTGAGGTCTGGTCGGCGCGGTCGCCCACTTCCCACGCTGCGCTGCTTCTTTTGGCCGAGGCCGCCAAAAGCCGGTCCCATCCGGCATCTGCCGCGTCACGCGCTGCGTCGTACGCCCTTTTTAAGGAGTCCTCACTCAGTGAGGGGTCTATCGTCCCATCGCGGCTGGTCGTCAACGCGGTGTATTTGTGCAGCGTCCCAGACTGCCCTTCCGTAAGCACCGCTTCCCAAGCGATTTCCGCTTCAGTGTCGGTGACAAAGTGGGTGGAGGACGCTTCCTGCGGTGTTTGGCACACCACTCGCGAAACCATGGACACTTCGTCGCCCTTGTCTGTGATGACCGTGCACTCGATAGCGTCGTTCGAAGCTCCTGTGGAGATGGCCGGGAAATGCCTGTGTCCATTCGTCACAACGTCCGCGCTGATTGCGCTTTGCCAGCAGATCCGAGGATGCCCTCGACGAACTTCGGTGTGAAGACGCTGAGCGAACAGGTGACGATTGTCTTGGCTGGCGAAACGTTCCCAGACCAGATCGATAACCGCTCCGGACCTAGTGGTCCACCGCACTCGACGCGTTAACATGCCGGTTCGCCAGTCGAGCGTTCGGGAAAACTCCGACACGTCCGAGTGTGCCATGTCAAACTGTTCTCCGTCGGCACTAATCCTGATGTCTGCGAACCACGGAAGATTCAGTACGGTCTCCCGCACCGCGGGGTGTTCCCCTGTAATCGCGGGGATGTAGACACCCTGTCTGGTGGTTTGGTGAGCAGCCACCTCAACGGTCACTGACTCCATTTTTCTTTCGTATTCCACATTCTGTGGATGGTCGAGGAGGCCCTCCTCGAAGCTGGCTCGCAGGTGTAGGTAACCGTTGCCTTGCGTCAGCAGGCCCTCCCACGCACGGTTCGTGCCAAGGTCCCAGTGGGTTTGGGTGACATGCCAGTCATCGAGCAGGTGGGTGGTGCCTGACTGTTCATTCGGTGATTCGAGATCTTCAAAATATTCTCGGAGAGCCGTCTGTACCGTCATTGGACACCACCACCTTGTTTGTCTGCTATTCCTGGTCTGCTATCGCGGACGGCTAGTTGGTCTCAACTACCTTCTGCAGTGTGCTCTGCAGTTCAGGAAGGAATACTGCCGGGTCAGTGCCAGCCTGCAGGTCCTTGTAGAAGTTCTCGGACAGCGCCTGACTGAACTCCGAGTACGCTACGGCCTGAGGGCGTGCGACAGCGTGCTCAATTGCCTGGCCAAGCATCTCGAAGTAAGGGATTTCTTTCACGAGTTCTTCATCTGAGTACAGGGACTCACGAACTGGGGGCTCACCGGTTTCTTGAATGATGCGCTTCTGGACGGGTTCGCTGAGCATGTAGTTAATGAAGTCTTGCGCAGTCGCGGGGTAAGGCGTCACTTTCGAAACGCCGATGTTGTAGCCGCCCAGGGTGGAGGCACCAACGCCCGAGGCACCCGGGATCAAAGCAACTTCAAATTTGCCCTGAATCTGGGAGTCTTCGCCTTCTTCCTCAGCCAGGTTGTAAACGTAGGGCCAGTTGCGCAGGAATAGGTAATCACCGGATTGGAAGGCGCGCCGTGACTCTTCCTCCATGAACGTCATAACTTCCTCGGGAATGTAGCCTTCCTTCAGGCCGTTAGAGAGAAACGAAACGCCCTCGTCAGCCTGTGGAGTGTCGATGTCGACGTTGCCCTCGGCGTCAAGAATGGCGCCCCCGGCAGAGTTGACAACCTCGGAGAAAGCGACCGTCAGACCTTCGTACTGCGCCAGCTGTGTGGCGTAGCACTTCATGTCGTTTTCAACGGCGACTTCACAGTCTTTGATGAGTTCGTCCCAAGTCGTTGGGGCTTCATCGAGCAGGTCGCTCCTGTAGAACAAGAGGGAAGCATTGGTCTTGTAGGGCGCAGCAAAAAGGGTCCCCTCGTAGGTACCCGAATCAACCGTCGACTGGAAAAGGCCATTGGTATCTACGTCATCCAGAGGCAAGAGCCAGTCACGCGCGGCGAACTCCGCGGTCCAGATCACGTCGAGTCCAGCTACATCATATGTGCCAGCCCCAGCTTGGAAATCTTGGACTAGGGCCGTGCGCTGGTCGTCGGCGGACTCAGGTAACTCGACGAACGTTACCTCTTCCCCGGGGTGATCGGCGTTAAAGTCGTCGATGATGGCTTGGAGGGCGCCGGAAGTATCCTTGCCCTGTGCGTAAGTAATGGGACCTCGCCCCTCACCAGTGTCGGCGTCAGCTTCGGTCTCCGTATCGGTCTTGGCATCGGCGGATTCTTCGGTTCCCCCGCCGGACGAGCACGCGCTCACACTCAAAGCGAGTGCCAAGGCGGCTGCGGTTATCAATGATTTCCTCACTGAAATCTCCTATCTGTGTCTGCAGGTGGTTTCGCCCTAGTCACACTGTTGTTGCCGTCTCTGTCGCCCCACCGTGGCCAGTCACCTGACCGCTACCTGAACGCAGGGCTAAAAGTACGGAACAACCCAACCTCTTGAACGGTCAAAATCAACTAGATTTTAACCCCACAGGGATTGGTGACTTACAACAAAGTCTATATCTCGGCGTTAGACCGGTCAAATCACGGTGAGTTCCGTTACCAAACCGTGTCCTAATGTCAGGTTTTTCCTTGCTGTCCGGTGGATTTCGCTCTCCCTCCCGCCCGTGCTCGGCCAATCCGACCTCGAGTGTCGCCGTCCCACAAACCGAGAAAACCGCCAGCCATTTGCATCCCCGGGCACCATTCCAAATATCCCCTCGAAGGACCGTCCCCCAAGGGCAACAGCCCGTTCAAAACCGCTCCGCCTTATTTGTTTCTTTGGCGAGGACGGGTTGTCTCATGTTCCGGTGCTGCGTGACCTGGCCGAAACGCCAGGCCCATAACGTCGGCCCCCACAGGCCCGCGCGATCAGCTTGCTTGAACGCAAGACGGGCGCACGTGTGACGTCCTGTCACGCTTGCACCCGTCTTAGCTCTTGATGTCAGCCGCTTCTAGCGGGCACGACCCTCCGGCTATGGGACAGCGCCTTACCGAAAGATCGCACCCGCAACTTCATCAGCGCATCAGTGCCGACCTTCGGATGGTAACGGCGCCGATTCCCAGCAACAACGCGGCCATGATGGCAACCATGGTGCTGCCAAACCCAGTGGTTGCCAAGTCATCGCTGTTGGCTGCTGCGCCCGCAGGTGCGGTGCTCCCGCTTTGTGGGCCGCTCTGAGAACCCTCAGGGTCGACAGGGCTAGACGGATCATGTGCGAATTCCCAGGTGGTGTCGCCATCTGCCAGTTTGTAGCCGTCGGCGGCGCTCGCAAATACCTTCAACGAACCACCTTCGGGGATGTCGACCTCACGCCCATAAGCGTTACCGTCGGCATCGGCGTAAACAACGCCCTCAACGACTGGGATCGTCACTCTGTTGCCGTCCCTAGTTGGCGCTTCCGCAGTCACCTCAGTCAGTTCTGGGGGTGGTACCGGCTCCTCGCCCATCGTGATTACAACAGATTCGGTTGAGCTCGGAACGCCCACAATGCCAGCTTCCCTGTCGATTTCAGCACCAGCGACGTTCACCGAGGCAATGTTGTCACGAAGAACCATCAGTTCAATGGAGAAGTTCTCCAGCTTGTCAGTGTCTCCGAAGAAGTCGACGTGAATCTCGTCGCCGCTCGTACTGAGTTTGTAGCCGACGCGGCCCCCATCGTTAACAGGGTAATTACTGACGTCGATCGCCTCCCCGTCGGCGACCCACTCCACGGGAACGCCCCGGCCGATAATGGCGGTCCCATCAGATTTGAGTGCAAACAGCGAGTCGAACAGGACCTTCGTTGCCGTGGACTGTCCCCACATGTGCTGGTTGGATCCACCACCACCTGCTGCATGCTCTCTGGACCACGGGGAGTTCTCATTCGGGTAGCCGATCCCTTCCCACCAACCAAAGGGGGAGCTCTGAGATTCATTAATCATGAACTCGTATCCGCGGATGCCCGCGTCGCGATAGGCCTCACCACGCAGCGCTGTGCTGCCATAGCCGGCGTTGTAGGCACTGGAGAAGTATCCGTGTGGGTAACCGCCGAAGTTGTAGGGGTTATCCGACGCGCCAGCATCCACGCGACGATCAGCTCCGTAGCCATACGTCTGGTCGATCCAGTCCACCATCAGGCCTGATTGTTCAGCGCCAAACAGGTAGCCATCCCAACCCCAACGCCCAAACAAGAACATTGAAGCCCAGTTCGCATCGCGAGGATCACTCCGAGGACCATCTTCGTTAGCCTCAACCATCGACATCGGAATGTACGAAAGATCGTTGTCAGTAACTGTCTTTTCAAGCTGGCCGTTGGCCGCTGCCATCAAGCTGTCGTACTGTTCTGTCGCCCAATCAACCTCTTCCACTTCGCCAAGCCTGTCGGCGATGTAGGCGTATGTTGACAGACCAGCCAGAGCCGACCAATTGTCAATCGTCCACAATCCCCTAGAGTCAATCGCGGAGGTTTCCTTCATGATGTTGAATCCATCGGGACTTAGTTGCCGATCCGTTTCGATTTTGTGTGTGTTCGCCTTGATGACTTCGAACCTCTCACGCACAAAGGCCTCGGCATCCTCATCGTCACCAGCACGCTGCAAGTAGAGCGCAAACGGCCAGGAGTACTTCCACTTTGCATCGTCATACTGTAGGTGCGCTGGAAGAGTCTCTAGATAGTCTTGAGCGTAGGTGAAGTCTCCGATGGTGAACAGCGCAGCCACGATTCCGATGGTGTCGTGATCGAAGAGCTCGTCGTACCCGTTCTCACCCACATGCAGCTGCTTTTTGCCTTCAATGTCATCGCGAATTATGTGCGTGTAGATGAACCCTGCCTTGTAGGCGTTGATGAGATCTTCGTTAGCCATGCTTGGCAATTCGTTGATGGCCGCGAGTGGTTCGAGCCGCGTGTTCCAGTGATCTGCCATGTGCTGATAATTGTCATCCCACGTGCCTTGGGCCTTGATCTGTTCAGCAGATGGCCACGCGTACGTCCCGTTGAAGCGATCGCCCGCAATAGCCCAATCACGAGTGAACGTAGCCCCCGCCGGGATGGCGCTAGCTTCGGCCGCGGCGTTTAGAGGAACCAGCTCGGCAGAAACTACGGGCAGCTTCATTTCGGTGTCATTGTTATTGGTTACGACCTGTCGCGAGTACTCAATCTCGAAGTGGTTCCCATCGATGGTCGCTTCACTGGCAAAGTTGATGTGTTTGAAGTCCATTCCTGCTTTGCTGAACTCCGAAACGAATGCGGGCAAGTATCCCTCAGCGTTATACCAGTCGATCTCCCCGGGGATGCCAGGGACGCCAAAGGTCACCATCAAATTACCGCGGTCCCGCAGCTTGTACGACCCATCAATAAATGTGATGGGAGCGTGGCGGTCGCCCTCCCAACCGAACGACGATGTCAGACCAGGGCTAGTTGTGAACGCGTAGGGAGCGGATCCCAGTGCAGCGTCGTATGCTAATTGCAGCACGCGCAACTGGGCTTCAATCTGAGCGCTTGAGGGGTCACCGGCCAGCAGCGTCTCAGTCTGGTTCACTGCCGCAGCTAACTGCGCATACATCTGCTCAGAGGCTTCAAGTGGCGTTATGTTCTTAGCGTCGTCCAGTAGGCTCTCAAGTTCTGCTCGCGAGTCCGAGGCATCAGGACCGGACACAGCGATGCCTGCTAGAGCAACGTTCGCATAATCGTGGTTGGCAGTGACGATCTGGCCTTCCAGTCGCGCGGACAGGCCGGCTGGCAGTTCGACAACGAACAGCTTGGCAGTCGACACGTTGTTTCGGGATTTGAGGCTGTAGTCCACATCGGCTGCTGTGTCTGATCCGTCTAAGAACAGACTCAGCTCTACGTCTGCATTCCATGAGCTGGCCACAAAATTCACGGTTCGTGTCTCGTTCGAAGCAGTGAAGCCTAGGTCGAACCCTCGAGGGTCACCGTCGTTAGTCCCCCGTACCGAGAACACGCCACCCGTACGGACGTCGTATGCGGATTCCGTGGGGGTTCCATCCGACCACGAGAAAGCAACAGGGTGGTCTGCCGCCGCAATTGGGTCAATCGGAAGGGGCGAACGGTTTGAGATTGTGATCGTCTCACCACCGTCTATTTTGCGGTCCGTGCTCATGCCATCTAGGTGAAGCCAGTCGATCGCGCCAAGCTCGGTCAGATTGATTGTGGGGGGTGCGTCGAACGCGGTAATACCGAACTCACCGTCATCGGCTCCTATTTCTGATAATGCAACAGCTGCGAGAGACACGTTTCCGTCTATCGTCGCACCTGTCGCCGCGTTGGATGTGAAGACGAGACCTTCGCCCGGCGAGATCAGGACGGTGTAGTCTCTGACGATCGGAGAGCCGCCCGCGGTCAGAAGCTCCCTGTAGGACGGTTCCGCATCCGGCCCGCTCTGAATGGTCAGCTCACCGGTTGCATTCCAAATCCCTCCGATAACCCTGAGTTCGCGTAGAGAATCAGATGCAGGGACTTCGATGCGGTATCCTCCGGGAGCACCCTCGGTCGGGTTATGAAAAAAGACGCCGCCCCGAGTGGTCCCGCTGCCCACCTCAGTCGGGGCACCGTCGGTCCACACGTAGGTGTAAGGACTGTCACCGAGTGTTCCTGTGGCGCGCTCGGTGTTTAGGTCCTCCACCGATATGATCGGATCCGCGATATCTTTGCGGTTCGTTTGCGCTCCTGTGATGTGGACCCAATCCAGGTTCCCGACCTGCGTGAGATCTAGAGTGCCCGCCGAGCCACCACCGTTGCTCAGCTGCCGGGCACCCACTACGAATGGGGCCTCGCCCGTGGGTGATGCGAGCGCCGCGGGTGCCAAGGCGGGAACGCTGAGTCCCGCCGCCAATGCTATCGCCGCGAGCCCGCCAGCTCGCGCCGTCCAACTTCTTCGTTTCAACGTTACTCCCGTTACTAGAGGCGTCGACGCCAGTGCAAGAAGAACATCGCCCGAGCAAGAACCGCCATCAAAGTCAAGAATCAGCTACCAAACCGACTACTTGACCGGTCAAATCGTGTGCAACTCCAAGAGACATCGACTGAGTGTGTGCGTACTGTCACATATTAGGGCATCAGTGTAATTTGGTCAACATTTCGACGAAACTTCGCAGGAGGCTCGCGCGTCGACAGGAAAGCACCTAGCGGGCCGCCCGCTGCCCCGCCTCAACCATTTCGCCCACGGTCTGCCACTGGCGGACGTCCTCGTCCAAGAAACGGTCACCAACGCTGCGTTCTAATTCCGCTACCACCGCCCACAGGGCCAAGCCATCAACCGCTATGTCGACCAGCCCTGTCTCAGCGGTCAGTGCGGCGCGGTCAATCCCACTGAGTTCGGCGATGGTGACGAACACTGTCTCTTCGGGTGAGCTGGCCGTGCGGGTTTCTTCTTCTGAAGTCTGCGCGAGGACGCTTTCACCGTCCGCCTCGGCAGCCGCCGGGTCGACGGTCCGTTCGGTGGCGTCATCCACTGGGCCATCGGCTTTGTCCGACGGGCTGTCGGCACTGTCCGGTGAGGCTTCCCCTTCCCCACCGAATAGTGCCTGCAGGTCCGCGCCTAGTCGATCACCTATGGTTCCCAAACCACTCCCCTAAGCCATAGTTCCTATTTGTCTTCTTCGAGTTTGGATTGCCGCGGAGGCCGGTCACGCTCCCTGTTCGGCTCCTCGACGGGGGCTACCAGCGGCCCCTGCCTCAGCATCATCACTATCAGCCTACGCGGTGCAGCCAGCGCACAGGGGCCCCTGCACCCGCATACCGGAACGGCTCAAGATCATCATCCCAGGCTTGCCCCAAAGCCAAGCCAAGGGCTTCCACTAGCTCTTCGTGTGTCCGGCAGGGGACTATAACGTTATCTGTGATGCTTCTATATGTGTCAAGCGACGTTTTTGGAGGGAGCAGTTTCCCTTGGGGCGGCTTGTTCTTTGGTGAGGGTGCGGTGGATTTTGCGGGCTAGGTAGCGTTTCAGGCAGCGCATGGTTTCGCGTTTGTTTTTGCCTTCCTGGGTGCGCTTTTCGACGTATGTCTTGGTGTCGGGGTCGGTTCGTATCCTTACCAAGATCACAGTATGGAGTGCTTGATTGAGTTGGCGATCCCCTCCTCGGTTGAGGCGATGCTTTTGGGTGTTTCCTGAGGATGCTGGGATGGGGCTGGCTCCGGCAAGGGACGCGAACGCGGCTTCGCTATGAATGCGTCCTGGGTGGGACCAGCTGATAAGGAATTGTGCGGCACTGACTGGACCGATACCTTTCATTGCTCTGAGGGCAGGACTCATGGAGGTAGTCAAGGTATCAAGAGCCATGAGGTTGTCTTTCGTTTCTTCCCACAAACTGGTGATCCTGGTGGCAAGTCGTTTTGCTTCGTCCCGGGCAATTCTTTGCGATAACGAGTCAGCATCGCGGGTTCTCCAGGCGCTGATTTGGCGGATCTGTTTCTTTGACAAGGGCCTTCGAGCATCCACGCCAAGGTTGTTGGTGCGTGCCAGAGCGGTCAGAGCGTTGATCGTTGCCGTTGATAAACGGGTCATCTGTGATCTTGTCCCCAGGAGGATTCGTAGCGCTTGGCGCTCGTCCCCATTACGAGGGACAGTCAAACGGTCTATTGGTATCGGTAGGGTTCGGATCGCGATCTGCACCGCGTCAAGTGTGTCGCTCTTCGCTGCGCGTTTCTTTCCTCGAATCTGCAGCAGCGGGGCTTCTACCACCTGGAAGCCAGAGTTCTCCATAGATTCTCTTAGCCCACTGCCATAAGAGTTGGTTCCTTCCATGGATATCAAGACTTGCACAATTTTGGTCTTAGTGCGCCTGGTCATCCAAGAGATACACCTAGCAGAACCTGCCGGAGTAGAGGGGAAGTGTGCAACATCGATTTTAGCGGCGGTAGCGGCGTCAATTATTGCGAGTGTGTGGGAACGCGCGTGGGTGTCTACTCCCACCACGTACTGGTAAGTGTGCGGGCAATTCTCATGAGCGTGGTGTTTCCTTCCATTTTTCAACCAGAGCGCAGGATGCGTCATTGCTTCTAGTCTGGAAAATGCGTGTGCTCACAGGGCAATACTGTAATGAGTCACAACCCAGACAGGTTGGACATGCCTCTCAATCAAGCCACGATGAACAGGTCAGGCCAGTCGGGGCCCCTGGAGCGGACAAATCACACTAAGAACACAATAGCCACCAGCAGTGTCGTTGCCGGGCGGCTGCCGGTTAATAACTGGCTGAGCCACGCCCCAAGGGTTGAAACCTATCCTGCCAGCCAATCCCAGATCAGCCACTCCCAAGCATTACAGTAACTGGCGTTTTTCATTTAGTAGCTTCGGGGCGGCTTTTCCCGCCTGGTGGTGTTGGAAAATCTTGTGGTGGCTGGGTTGGGTGCCTGCTTGGTTTCTGATGGCTTCTGTTGAGGGCCTGTCTTTGGCATCATGGTGGGGTGGGTATGGCTGTCAAGGTCGGAAAGACTTGGTGTTTGCAGCCCGTTTAGTAGCTTGATCTGGAGGATTCCGTGAGGGACGGTGGATTGTTGCCCTAGAGCACGTGTATTAGATTCTTCGTAGTTTTCCCTTCCTCCCGGCCGTGCCCCGTTCCGGTGTGTGTCGATGGTGAGGGGAAAGGATGAAGATTTATGGATATTGTTCATGAAAGAGTCTGTGGTATGGACATTTCGAAGCGTGATGTCAAGGTTGCGGTGCGGCTCCTGACTTCTGACGCGGCTAGTGCCCCGGTTCGGTCTTGAGGTAGTGGCGGAACTCTTCGGGGATATGGCTGGGTAGCGTTTGCTGGGTCCCGGCGATCTCGATTGTGACATCGCATAAGGGTTTGAGGTCTTTGAGGATCTGCTTGATGCTCGTGCCTGTCGCCGTTTGGAGGTAGCGGGCGACCGCAAGGGCTGTGAACACGATGACCAGGTGGGCCTGAATTGCGTTGGCCGTGTAGTGATGGAAAGGCCTTCCTGCGAGATCGCTTTTCGCCATCCTGAAAGAGCGTTCGATCTGGAAAAGATCCGCGTACCATGCAACGATCTCAGAGCCAGGAAAGGACTCGGGAAGGTTCGTGACGTACCCTTTCAGCCCTACCCGCGCGACCGCTTGGTCGTAAAGAGACTCGTTGAATCGCGTGGTTTTGCCGGTGACGGTAACGAACTTGGCTTTGGCCAGGCGGGAGGGCTGGCTTTGAACTTTCAGGGCGTAGTCCCGCAGGTCAGCTAGAACCTTGCGGTCGCGTGCGGCTCGTTTCTCCCGGTACTGGTAGACCACGCGTCGGACCGCTTCCTGACGTTGATGGGTCATGACGCGCGTGGTCTCGAAAATCTGGCCGTCCATGAACTCACTAGGCACCTGGTCTTTGGGCAGTGCTTGCAGGAGGTCTTGTCTCGCGGAAGAGCTTTTCGATCCAACGATGAAATACAGGCCGAGGTCTTCTAAAGCGGCGCAGTTGGCGGCAGATAGGATCCCCGCATCCGCTACGACCACCAAGTCCTTCAGCTCGCTGCCATGACGAGCTACAAGGGCCTGGATGGTTGGGATGAAGTACCGGGTTTCACCCTTGTTTCCTGGGAATAACACAA
>NZ_VULO01000017.1 GCF_009696615.1 Scrofimicrobium canadense | reverse complement strand
CTATCGATAGCCCATAGAGGCTGTTTGGGAGAATACTGATTCGCGCTACCGACGTAGCTCATGACATTCCATCCTTGGCCTATCACTTTAGACGTTCCGAGTAGTCCATTCGATGTGCCGGGGTAGAGGTGAAGCGTTCCGTCGCCGCGTCGCATTACGACATCGGGGATACTGTCACCTGTCCAATCGCCAACTCCCACGATCATGGTTGTGTTACCCCACCCTTTTCCCATTGAGACCCTGGAATTGAAACCACCCTTACCATTTCCTGGGTAGGAGAAGAGTTCCCCGCCAATGACTGCATAGATTGCTGGACCACGTGAAGTTCGGACTAACGCCATTTGGGTAGCAACGTTCCACCCCTGTCCGATCTGTCGACTTGCTTTAAAATTCCCGTTTCCGTTGCCGGAATATAAATACAAGCCGCCAGTACTCTTGTTTCTAGCGACTAGGTCCATTTTTCCGTCGCCATCCCAGTCAATGCCGCCTTGTACCCAATCCCATCCTTTCCATCCCCATCCAACTGGTTGGCGACTGCCGAACCTCTCTCCAGATTGGCCTTTGAAAGAGCCTAAGTTGCCCTGAGAATCGATGATCATGAGATCGGGATAGTTGTCGCGATCGATATTGCCTGCGAATATGGGTTTGCTAGAGCTCCATCCCCATCCGATTTGCTTACGATCTTTCCACGTTACCGTGGGTGCTGGGGGTTGAGGTTTCGTAGGAGATGTACCCCCGGGAGAAGTACCGTTATTCCCAGGCGCGGTACCACCATTGAACCATTTCTTCATGTTCATGTAGAAGTTGCGGTTGCCATAGGAACCACAAGAAGCGGTTCCAGGATAAGCATCTAGTGCTGCTTTATTAGGAACGTAAGGAGTATAGGTGTATAGAGACGCGGTGGCGTAGTTACTTATTTTGACTGTCTGTGCTCCGCAGGACTTGTCGGGATTATAGGGAATCGAGACCGAAGCCCCGTTCTTCACGGCTTTCAAATACGGCCAAGAATCAGGCGTCAACTTATAGGAAGCTAACTTGTCTGCCCCGTAATAGACCTGTTTCATGAACCCCGCCTGGGCTGAATCGCAGCTTTGACCGGTAGGACAGCCTGAACCCATGGCTCGCGTCCACTGATCATCTGTGAGCGGCTGGGTAATAGCAGAGGACTCTTTTTGAATAGTCGATAAGATCACTTGCGGGTTCAATCCGCAGGCAGACGCGGTCTTAGCAATAATCGTCCATGGAGCCTGGTTACCACTCAAGTTGAGAGGCTTGCATGCTCCCCGCAAGGTCTTGAGATTAGCCGAGGGGAATTTTTTGTCTTTGAGGCAGTTCTTCCCCGACCCTGACTTACAAGAAGCACCTTCCTTTTCGATGAAAGTCTTGATTTGTGCTTCAGTCATTGCGCCAGCATTGTAAAAGACCGCGTCCGAAATAATGTTGCCAGCATTCCAGCCGGGTGTTGCACTAGGTGAGGGGGTTGGTGTCGGGGTCGACGGCTTCATGTAGTTGGCGATCTTTGTCCTCAATGCGGGAAGCTGATTATAGAACGCCTGTCCAGGGCACGCAGTGCCCCCGATGTCTCGGTGTCCCGACACGCGGGGAACCATACGACCTTTGAAATCATAGCCGTCAACTTTAATCTGACCTGTTGCTGTAGTGATTCCATGAACCCCCAGTTTCCATGCAACTGCTTTTGCCACAGCGTCTTGAGCGACTGCAGGTGGTGCGGCGTTGGAGAAATCACCTAGAACGGAGATGCCGAAGGTCTGGGAGTTTGCACCGTAGGCCTGAGCACCTTTGATAGCTTTCGTGAGACCACCTGTGCGGCCTTCCCACACGCCGCCAAATTTGTCGACGAGGAGGTTGTATCCGATATCTCCCCAGTCCAGTGTGACCGCATGGTAGTAGTAGATTCCCCTCAGAATGCCGGGAACGTCAGCTTTGCTGTAGTTGTTCCCTCCAGCGGTGTGGTGAATAACCGCGCCTTGGATGGTGATAGGAACTGGATTCCCCGAAAGATATGCAGGATTGGGGTTCCACGCCTTGCGCGTGTTGATAACGAGACCATTTTTTCCTGTGTCGAATTGAGTGCCTGCCGGGTTGAGGGCAGTCGTGAGCGCACTAGGTGCCGCTGTCGCTGCGAGCCACGCCGGATCACCTTCGACGGCACCATCGAGATCATCTAGCTGGTCAGTATTTGAGTCAGCACCTTCTTGTGAAGGCTCTGGAAGTGAGTCCTCGTCTGGGTCAGTGAGGCCTTCGAAGTCCTCTGTAGTTGTTTCATCTTCTGATTTGTCGACATCTTCTTCAGGAGTGGTTTCGTCGACAACCTCTGGTTCTGCGATTTCATCGTCTTCGGTAGTCTCAGTGTCTTCCGATGGTGGAAGGTTCTCCAAAGAGTTTGCTATTTCTTGATTGCCCTCTGGGTCAACAACTGTGACGGTAATGCTGTCAATTGGATTGCCATCTTCAGTGTTGGCGACTACTTCGACGGCACTCGAGTTTGCTGCAATGAATGGTTCGGTTCCAGTTGGCGGAGCGTCGCTGTCCTGTTCTTGTGCAAGTTCAAGTTCACTCCATTCCGACCACAAGCCGTTTTCAAGAGTTCGTAGAGAAACTTTTGCCGGTTGGGGGCCATCAGGATTCCAGGTGACACCAATAATAGCGATGGTCGAGACCAAATCAGCTCTTGCAATGTAGTCGGTCGTCTGTTCTTGGTCTCCCTCTGCAGAGTTCTCTACAGCTTCGGCTTGTTGCCGGTCGCCTTCAGTCTGGAGTACAGCCGAGCTTTCGGTATACGCAGGGTCCAGGGTGGTTTCGACCATGGGTATGTCTGAGGCGGTTACTGCCCCGGCAGCTTCTTCGTAGACATCATCGTCCGCTATTGCTGCGGGCATAGTTGCGGCAAAGATGCCGGTCAGCGCCAGTGTGCTGACTAACGCAAAAGATGCTGACTTTTTCACTGTATTCATGCCAGTTTGCTCCAAACAGGGGACAATCACTGCCACATTAGCATCAGTAGTCACATTCTGCACAGTTGTAACAGAATATTTGGTTATTTAGCGTTTGGTGCCATCTACGCTGCCATTTAGACTGAACACCGTGAAAGTAATGTCTGTGGTGGGTGCGCGCCCTCAGTTTGTAAAGCTGGCTCCGATATCGAGAGCTTTTAAAGAAGAAGGTATCGAGCACGTCATCGTGCATACCGGTCAACATTATGATCCTCTGATGTCTGATTCGTTCTTCTCTGAGTTGGCGATTCCGCGTCCTGACGTTCATTTGTCGGTCGGCTCGGGTCCGCATGGGCAACAAACAGGGCAAATGCTTATAGAACTTGAGAAAGTCACCCAAGATAACGCGCCTTCTTGGGTCTTAGTCTATGGAGACACGAATTCAACTTTGGCTGCTGCGCTCGCTGCAGCAAAACTGCAAGTCCCTATCGCTCACCTCGAAGCTGGTCTTCGATCCTTCAACAGGGCAATGCCTGAGGAACACAATCGTGTGCTGACTGACCATTCAGCTGATCTTCTTTTGGCACCAACCGATGTTGCGATGAAGCACTTGGCGGATGAAGGACTCAGCCGTAGGTCGGTTCTTGTTGGCGACGTCATGACCGATGTGCTATTCCACGTACGTGATCAAGTCAAGGACCGGGCGCTGCCCATAGCTGCGATGGGTGACCACCCTTATTACATAGCGACTATTCACAGGCCCCAGAACACTGACACTCCTGAACGGTTGGCTGCGTTAGTTGACTCTTTGGCTGCCTTGGATGATCCGGTATTCCTTTTAGCGCATCCTCGGTTGCAGTCGAAAGCCAAAGAATGGAATCTGTACCAGGACGTGGGTACCCTCCGGTGGTGCGATCCGTTGCCTTACCCTCAACTAGTGAGAGCTGCTATGGGTGCAAAAGCTGTTATTACAGATTCTGGAGGCCTTCAAAAGGAGGCTTTCCTCCTTCGAACCCCCTGCATCACTGTCCGGACCGAAACGGAGTGGGTAGAGACCGTGGAACTGGGCTGGAATGTGTTGGCTGCTCCTGGACACGACATTCAGACTGCTGTAAAGAATTTGAATCCAATGCCAACGCAGGCCACACCTTACGGAGAAGGTCAGGCAGCAACGCGAGTAGCTGAGGTCTTGCTCGAAAAAGAAGGAAGCCGCCAGTCGTGAGTCAGAAGAAGCGGCGCATCCTCATTGCGACTAGAGTACACCTGCCCGAGCCCACAGCAGCGTCTCAACGTTGGGCGGCAGTAGAAAAGGCGCTTGTTAAAGCCGGGTTTGAGGTCGAGGTACTTACATCGAAGTATCCCCATACGGATGGAGGAGATCGTGACAATGACATTGTTGTGAAGCGCTGGCCCACCCTTCGCGATAAAGACGGAAACTTACGAGGCTACTTTCCGTATCTCTCTTTTGATATACCGTTATTCTTTCGATTACTTGCAGCGAAGCGCGCTGATCTCATCATGGTTGAACCGCCGCCAACGACAGGCTTGGCCGCGCGCGCAGCTGCAACTATTCGACGCACTCCCTATATGTGGTACGCCGCTGACACTTGGTCTTCTGGTGCGAAATCGATGGGCGCCCCAGGACTCGTGGTGAAGCTCTTGGAAAAGGCTGAGTCCTTCGCTATTAGTGGTGCCAAGGGAGTAATCGCCGTAACTGAAGGAGTCGAAAGACAAGTCAGGAAAATGGGGGCCAAACAAGTATTTCTGGTTCCCAATGGTATCGATACAGATGTCTATCGTCCCGGAGGTAGTCAGGACTTGGGGCTTGAAGACCCCTATTTTATTTATGCGGGTACAGCATCTGAGTTCCAGGGAGCCACTATATTCCTGGATGCTTTTGAAAGACTTCTAGAAACCAGACCGCAAACGCAGCTTCTTTTCGTAGGGGGAGGCTCGGATTGGGCGGAGATACGTCGACGGGCCCAACAGATCAACGACCAATACTCTGATATGGCTCCCAGGGTGCTAGTGATGGATATGCTGCAGCCACGGGAGGTGGCTCCATTACTTTCGAGTGCCATAGCGGCGCTGGTGTCTATAGCTCCCTTGCACGCCACAGATACGCCGTATCCAACGAAAATCTTGGCGGCGTTAGCTTGCGGGACGCCAGTTATTTTTGCTGGTCCTGGGCAGGCATCCGATGACATCACAAACGAAAAGCTAGGTATTGCCACCCAATATGAAATGGGTGAAATTCTTGATGCAATGACAGAGTTGCTCCGTACAGGGGACGTGTATAGCCCCAATTTTTTACGAGCTTGGGTTATTGAAAACAGGTCGCTTTCGAGAACGGGCGATGGGGTTCTTGGTGCTGTCAGGGATGCTCTGAGAAGATGAAAGACATCCTTCTATAGTCAGGACTGCTGTGCGGATTTGTCAGCCTCCATGCTGCACACGCTTGGCGCCAACAACTCACTTGTGGTGAGTGTGTGTAAAAAGGGTCTAGGTATCATCTTTAGAGCTCTAAGAGGCCGGACATAGCCGAGAAAAGGTAGAGTTGAAGAATGCTAGCAGGTAAGCGGTTCCTCATCACTCAGCCAACGGTGGCATGGATCAACGGGTCAACGGTGGCGACTTTTGAACTGTCGAAGTATTTACAAGAATCTGGTGCTCAGGTCACGGTATTCACATGGGTTTTAGACAGTCCTGCCCGTGATCTTTTTGCTGATAGCGGTATCGATGTGCTAACACCGCGGATGCGCTCGGTTAGCGTAGAGGATTTTGATTACGTATGGGTACACAGCCAGGTCCTCCCACAAGAGGTTCTTGAAGAGCTGCCTGGTGCCAAAGAACTTCCTATGTTCATCTATCTGCATATGTCTTCACTAGCTGAGTGTGCCGACGAAAGACCATTTGTCTTCGGTATTGAGGAATCTATTGCCTCCCTTTCACTTTTCATCTCACAGCGGGTGAAGGACGCCCAAGCTCCGTATTTCTCGTCTGGTTACGCTGGGGGCTTCTACTGTAATCCTGCTCCAGATGCTTTTGCCCAAATAGAAGCTAGGGCTTCTGGAGAAGCGCCACAGCGAGCCCTGGTGGTCTCAAACCATCCGCCCATAGAGGTTGTCGATGCAATGAGGATTCTGGAAGATTCTGGGTGTCAGGTGGTGTTTTTTGGTGAGAGCGGCGATGAATACCGCTTGGTGACACCAGAGGTTATCTCCGAATACGATCTGGTAGTCACCATAGGTAAGACGGTGCAGTATTGTCTCGTGTCGGGGACGCCGGTGTATATCTATGACCATTTCGGAGGTCCCGGATACCTCAACGCTGACAACTATGAGGACGCGGCATACTCTCATTTTTCGGGCCGCGACAGTGAATCGCGGTCAGCTTCTGAACTATTTGAAGACATTATTGGTAGATACTGTGAGGCCGCGAAATATCAGCGCGAACGACTCACAGATTTTCGGACCATCTATACTATTTCCAGTGTTTTCCTTGACATACTGCAATCCCTGACCGAAAGAAGCCTTGAGCCTCCCGAAGCGAGAGTGCTTCATGCAGCATCATCCGCATTATTAGTCGCCCAGCAGCGCTTCCAGAGCCAGTATGAGGCGAACACCCTTGCGTCCGGATTGCGTAAAGAGTCGACTAGGCTAGCTGACGCTGAAGAACAGCTGCGTCAAGCATGGTCGGATAATGTTTTACTTCAAGGGCAAATTGAGAGCCTACAAGATGAATTAACCGCCATAACAGATTCTCGCAGGTGGAGATATGTGAGCAAAGTGGCACGAATAAGCGACTCTCTGCGGCAGCTATTGGGAAGAAGATAAACCCCACTGCAATTATTGTGCATCTTTACAGGCTGTGATTTCAATCAGCTGCGATTTGCCCGAAGCGGCTATCACAGTGCCTATTTTGGGGTCGTAAAGATCGTGGACTGGAGAAAAAGTTTTGGGGTCCCCATATGGGCCATTATGTTCCCCTCGATCATTACCCAGACTAAGAATAAAACGATAGTTGTGATCGTTGGCAATTTGGCAGACTTCAGGGTCGGTGAGCGCGTTGCTAAGGTTTTCAATGAAGTAGGTTGTGTCGTCGCCCTCGGATGTATTGAGGCTGGGGAAAGCGAAGATTCTATTGGTGTATGCCGGAGAGAATACTGATCCATCCCAAGGGTCGCCGATGAGTACTTCATCGGGGTCCACGATATCTTCTACTTCTTCAAGTAAATCGAAGTCATCGCGCGAGAGCATCGCATCGTTGCTTGAAAAACTGTGGTTGAGTGCGACCATTGTATAGCTTGCGCGTAGCAGTGGATTGAATTGTGCTGCTACGAGAATCGAGCAGGTTACTAGTAATCCCACGGAGGTGGCTGTAAGTGGGGGGTGCAGGTATTTGACGATTAGTTCAGTAATGGTAAATGCGCCTAGTGCGGCTAATGGAGCAGCAACTAACCCTACAAGTGCGACTATGCGGTCAGTATCTGAATACCATATTCCGATGAGGTACGGTCTCCAAGGTCCGTTCACTCCGAGCGCTACAACGAATAGTGCGATAACTGTGGCGTATGAAAAAGGAAGCCATCGAGCTGCTGGTAACTTGAAACAATACAGGCAACCGACAATACAAAGAGCTCCAAGTAAAAAGGGAATAGGGCCAACAGTGATTGACTGCCAATCTACATAAGGTGTTTGAACCCAGCCTGCGCGGCCGGATAGTGCCGCCCATAAGGCCTCTTTCTTTCCTCCAAGAGCGTCCCAATGAGGTTTCGTGCGAAGAGCAGCTATGGAACGAACCCGCATACTTGCTTGGTTCACTATTAGTAGGACAATTACAGTTGCTAACGACGCAGCGGCAGCCCATGTGCGGGGATACTTCGAGTTGGGTGTCTTTATGCGGTAAACCCACAGGCCGATGCCATAAATGAATAATGGAGCAGAGATGACGGCGAAAGCGAAAAGGGCGTTAGGGTGAGCGAGGGTTATCCCGGGAAGGGAGAGAACTAGTAACAAAGCAGGAAGGTATTTCTGTTTCCTAGGTTGGCTTAGTATCTGTGCTGACATTCCCAAAAGGTAGGGCACAAGCACAAAACCCAATAGATTCGGATACAGCACGTACCACAAGAAATGGGCGGGGAACTGCGGTAGTATCCCTGCCAAAGCTGCACCCGTAAATGCCGCCGTTGGCAGACCGGTCAATGTCCACAGAAAGAGTCCTATTCCAAGACTCCATATCAATGAAGCCACCACAACCATTGTTGCATTGGTCGCGGTCGGAATAGAGCTGCCGGATACCTGGGCGACGAGAGCAACCAAGTCGTGCCAGGCGCTTGGATAGAAACTGTTACCAGAAGTAGATCCCACTAGGTTCCGAGATAGTGACGACCCCTGCCCGGTGCTGAGTATGGACCAAGCTAAGTTCACATGATGTGGAACATCATATGTTTGTGAGACCAAGCTGGGGTGGCTCAATGCAGATATTGTTCTAGCTGCAACGGAGGCTGTCCCTAGCGCTGTTCCTATTGTCAACCAAAGAAAGGGAGTTTTCCATTTTTTGGTAGATCTTGGGCTTTTGTATCTACCTCTGAGAAGGAAACCGCCCAATGAAACAGATACCAGCAGAACCCCCACGGAAATTGCATTCCAACGGATCCCCAGTGTTTGAAAGACAACTGCTGAAACTGAAATGAAAGTAATTGAGAGCGGAATCCCCCACAGGACAATCGGGTAGCCTCTCACACCCCAGGTATAAGTGAGTAGAGGGCCGGTAGCAGCTAACACAACTATTACCGCAAGAAAAGCTGCTGCGAATGAAATCCAGGTCATAGAAAACTCCGGTCGGTGTCCAGTTCGATGATAGTGATGCCATAAGAGTGCTACCGGATGAAAGTATAGGAACTATCTGAATGGCGCGTCCCCGTGGGCGGCAGAGAGTCACTTACTCTGCGTGACACTTTTTTGTTTTGAGTACCGGCAGTTAATATTACTGTCATATGGATGCTATCAGCGAACCTACTGCACACGATCAAGGTGGGAGCTTGCCCTACCCCGAGACCGATAGTCGAAGCACCTGCACCTAAGCAAAAGAAGCGTTTCTTCAAATTCGCTGTGTGGGGAGTCGGCGGTTTGTTGCTCCTACTAGGTTTGTTGCTTTTCACTGCGTCATCGTGGATTGAAAGCCGCTTTGGTGCGATTTCAGTACGTCAAATGCTGACATTCGTACCCGGGAATGCTGATGTAGCCGAAATCCCCAAGGGATATGTGAGGTCGTTTGCTTTCCGTGTGATTTTGGCATCAGTAGGGCTCACTGGATGCGTTACGTTTGTCACTCTTCTTGTTCGGCGGCTTTCCAGAAGAAAAAATGCCGTCAAATTAGAAAGGACAGCAGGAATAGCCTATGGTGTCATTTCTATGTCGATATTGGTAGTCGGATGTTGGCAGATGGCTTCGACTGTGAATCTTCAAGGGTATCTACGAACTCTGAACGGTGAGTACTCTATGGCTGACTATTATGTGAAGCCGGAGGTTGCGCAGCTTCCTTCGGGAGATTTGAATCTGGTCGTCATCTACCTGGAATCTATGGACGATGCTTTTGGGAATAAGGATCTCATCGGTGAAGATGCACTCACTACGCTAAAAGAAGCAACCGACGGGTGGGAGACAATAGAAAGACTCAGTCATTACCCCAGTGGGGGATGGACAATGCCAGGGATTGTCAGTACTCAATGTGGACTTCCGAAGCGCCCTCCCGAGTCTGAAACAACGTTCTTTGGCAATGCGGTATGTCTGGGCGACATCCTCTCAAACGCCGGATATACAAATGTCTGGATGGGAGGTGCTGACGCAGAGTTTGAAGACAAAGGCTTGTTTCTCAAATCCCACGGGTACGACGAAGTGCTGATGAAAGACTACTGGGCGCAACTAGGTGAGGACGTCGAGACTAGAGATTTCTGGGGTCTTTCTGATCAAAGGTTGTTTGAGCGTGCAAAAGAAAAGATTGTGGATTTACGTGAATCCGGTCGGCCATTTAACCTCGAACTATTGACGCTTGATAACCATGATCCTATATATCAGTGGGAATACTGTCCTACGACATCAGAAGACTTGACTATTTCAACCGTTCGGTGTCAATCCGATATCGTTGCCGATTTCTTAGATTTCATGAAAAATAACGGTTTCATGGAAGATACTGTAGTGGTTATCATGGCTGATCATTCGATGCATGCTCAGTTTCACCCAGTCTCGCAGTACACCCTAAAAATGGACAACGACGATCAGAGAAACATCCCTTTATTCAACCGCATATACAGTCCCAATCCGATCGAAATAGTACGAGAAAAAGACAACCAACTCCATATGTATCCAACGCTCCTAGAATTGGTAGGTGCCACTGTCAAAGATGGAAGGGCTGGATTAGGGGTATCGTTACTGAACTCTGATTCATCTACCAATAGTGCGCATACGATAGTTGGGAAAGACGTCGACGAGATTGGCCTCATACTTGAAGGCCCGTTGCCTCCGGAAGTCTTGAGTTCGCCGTAATGGGTGTGCAAGCGTTTAGCCATCAAGGTTAGAGAGTTGCGCTTAGCTGATTAGTTGACTATCGATACCTTTGATGTTGTTTAGTGTTGGGAACAACTCCAGCGATGTTAGCATTGCGTGAGTTACCCGCTTGAAAGGAGCTCCTGTGCCAAAGATCTCGGTGCTGGTCCCGATCTATAACGTCGAACGCTTCCTCCACGAGTGCCTCGACTCAGTAGTCCAACAAACGTTGAAAGACATCGAAATCATCTGCATAAATGATGGGTCAACGGACTCCTCATTGAGTATCATTAACGAGTATGCGGCTTTCGATTCCCGCATTGTAGTCATAGATAAGCCGAACTCCGGTTATGGCGACTCAATGAATCGGGGACTTGCGGCAGCAACGGGTGAGTATATCGGGATAGTCGAATCAGACGACTGGGCTGAACCCGACATGTTCGAAAAGCTTTATACTTTGGCAACCAAAAATGCTGCGGACGTCGCAAAGAGCAACTTTTATTCTCACTACACAGATCCTAAAAAACGCAGACTTACCAATAAAATTGTCCGACTAGTACACCCTGAACAGGTCGGCCGGTTAATTGACGTGGCGGCTGAACCGCATATTCTTTTCGAACGCCCGGCAATCTGGTCGGGTATCTACCGCAGAGACTTCTTAGAAGCGAACGATATTAAGTTCCTACCGACTCCAGGAGCGTCCTATCAAGACACTGGATTCGGATTTAAAGTGTGGGCCACTGCGCGCCGCGTGATTTTTACCGATGACGCATATCTTCACTATCGGATGGACAATGAAGCTTCTTCGGTAACAAGTCCAGGAAAAGCCATGTGTGTCTCAGATGAGTATTCTTCGATTGAGACATACCTGCGTGAACATTCCTTGTTTGAAAAATTCAAACCGTTTTTCTACATTGCTAAATGGGGTGCCTACGATTGGAATATTGAGCGCCTTGCGGCAGATGTTGCGGGCCCCTTCATTGAGCAGGCATCGCTGGAGTTTAGGAATGCATGGGAGTCGGGAAGTCTTGACCTAGGTATTGCAGATGCAAACCAACGGCGAGGAATTTTTGAACTTATCGAAACCCCAGACATGGTGAAGCAGCGCCGCGCTGCCCAAGACCGAGCAAAAGCTACGGTGATTGTGCCGGTCCATAACTCCGAAAAGTATATTGCTCAATGTGTGGACTCCATTTTGGAGCAGACAGTCCCCGAAGTCGACCTCATCGTTGTCGATGACGGCTCGGTTGACGGATCCGTTGAGATACTTGAAGAGCATTTCCGTACCGAACCACGGTTACGGTTATTCACCCAGGAGAATCGTGGTCAGGGTGCGGCGCGCAATATCGGACTGGAAAGAGCCTGCGCGGACGTCATCATGTTTTCAGATTCCGATGACTTTTTTGAGCCTGACGCAGTGGAACGTCTCGTTGAGGCGTTAGAGGACAACGGGGTTGACCTCACTGTGGGATCAATTCGTCCCGCCTACGAAAAAGGCAGCCGTACTGCGGCTGGACGCGCAATCGATGAGAGCTATTACCGAGTTCGCATGTCAGGCACTTTTGAAATGACCAGCGACCTTCTGGAGAAGACAGACGCATCGGTATGCAATAAAGCATTTCGACGTGAGTTGGTCGAAAACTTGGGGCTACGCTTTCCAGACGATCTGCGGTATGAGGACGCATATTTTGTCTCAGCCTACGGCATTAATACTCAAAAGGCTGTATATCTGAATCCTGAAGAACACGTGTATAACTATCGACGCCATGTCGGTAGCACCATGAACTTGACCTTCACCGGTGCAGCCCGTGGTGAGGACCATATGGACATCGCATTTCGCCTGCTTGAATGGCTCGACACAGGTGAGCTCAAAGAAAGGTTTGGGCAGTACTATCTATGGTTCTTGCGGACATCAATGCATTTTGCAGCTGCCAATTCTCCGTGGTATACCCATCGTGAGCTATGGAGACGCGCTGGAGAGTTCATTGCGTGGAATTGGAAGGAACTGTCTGAGCTAGACTCTTCTGGGTTAGAGAGACTTATTGCCTCCATGCCAGCCGAAAATGCTCGTGAGGTTCGCCGCGTGCGTACACTGCCAGGCAAAATAATGCGTAAAGTGCGGCACCGGGCCAAAGATGCTATGTGGAGGTTTATTCCTTCCTATCGTGCAGCTTCAACGGTAATGCGGCGCATTGACGAACTGTCATGGAAAATTGATGTTTTAGCAAACAGGATTGATAACGATAAATAGTCAGTTTTTCACCCGCTTGGGAGAATTGTCGCAGTAGCCTAGAGTCTGGCAAGATCGAGTGGACGCAAATTTGCGCCCACTCAAGGAACGGAACGTGATATGCGCATTGCAGTAGTAGCTATGGGAAAGATCGGACTGCCGCTGGCAGTCCAGTTCGCTGATGCTGGCCACGAAGTTGTCGGCGTGGATGTGAATCAAGAAACAGTTAACTTGATAAATAAAGCGATCGAACCATTCCCTGGTGAGGCGTATCTCCAAGAAAAACTCTCCAAACTGGTACCTGCTGGAAGGCTTCGTGCCACCACAGATTACTCTGAGGCAATCCCTGATGCAGATGCCGTCGTCCTTGTAGTCCCACTCTTCGTCAATGACGAAACGTGGGAACCGGATTTTGCGTGGATGGATGCGGCGACAGAGTCTTTGGCTGAGCATCTCACCCCCAATACTCTGGTCTCATATGAGACCACACTGCCAGTTGGCACTACCCGTGGGCGGTGGAAGCCGATGCTGGAAGAAATCTCAGGCCTCGAAGAGGGCAAAGACTTCCACCTGGTGTTCTCGCCCGAACGGGTACTCACTGGAAGAGTCTTTGCTGACCTCAGAAAGTATCCAAAACTGGTCGGAGGGCTCTCTCAGGCTGGTACTGAAGCAGGCATTGCCTTCTACAAGGATGTGCTGCAATTTGATGACCGTCCAGACCTCCCTCGTCCCAACGGGGTATGGGACATGGGTAGTGCCGAGGCTGCAGAAATGGCAAAGCTAGCCGAAACTACGTATAGGGATGTGAATATTGGTTTAGCCAACCAGTTTGCCGTATATGCAGACAAGATCGGCATCGACGTCAACAAGGTGATTGATGCTTGCAATTCACAGCCGTATAGCCACATTCACAGGCCCGGTATCGCGGTAGGTGGGCACTGCATCCCCGTTTATCCTCGACTCTATTTGTCGACTGATCCTGATGCCACAGTGGTTCGCACGGCTCGTACATTTAATGCGGGAATGCCAGGCTACGTAGTGAATCGCGTGAAAGACACCTTGGGTTCTCTGCAGGGGGCAACCGTGGCGGTACTTGGCGCATCATACCGAGGCGGCGTTAAAGAGACCGCATTCTCAGGAGTGTTTGCCACGGTTGATGAGCTGAAACAAGCCGGAGCAAACGTACTAGTGCACGACCCCATGTATTCGGACCAAGAGATAGAGTCGTTCGGATGGAATCCGTACCACCTAGGTGATGCTGTAGATGCCGTTATCGTCCAAGCTGACCACAAAGAATACTCAAAAGTACAGCCGACTGACTTCCCGGGTGTGAAGCTCCTATTTGACGGTCGGCGCGTCACCGATCCAGTTCTATGGGCGGGTACTCCACGCATGGTGATCGGCGAGTAGCCTCACCAGGTCGGATAATAATGGTTGAGCTATTCCAGGTGTGGCTACACGCGATCATTCCGTTTTTGGTCGCAGCGTGTATTTTAACCGCACCTGGATTGGCCGTTTCATGGGCCTGGGGGGCTCGCGGTTTTGGCCTGGCTGTTGCGATATTCCCGATATCCGCATTCCTCATGGGTTCCGGCGCAATCGCGGCAGAATTTGTTCACCTGCCCTGGAGTGTGTGGGCGCTTATTGTGTGGTCTGGAATATGGTTTGTTTCCGGATGGGGGATCCGGCGTCTGCTGCCTCACTCATTTAGCGTTACCGAACACGGTGGGCATGTAAAGGTGCCGGTTAAGACTATTGCTATTGGTGTTACCCTCAGTGCGATTGTTACCATCGGTGCCAGCGCTTATGCAATGAAGTCGCCTTTTCGACCCGCCCAAACCTGGGATGCTGTATTCCACCTGAATGCGGTCCGGCATATTGTCGACACGGGGTTGGGATCTACTCTCACTCTTGGTGCCGCTGCCAACAGTGATGGGTCCCCTGCGTTCTACCCGGCTGGTTGGCATGACTTCGTAGCACTTGTTGCAAGTGTGTGTGGTGATGTCGTAGTTGCAACGAACGTTGTAGCCATCCTCATTATGGCGATCGTTTGGCCCCTGGGAGCCGCGCTGCTTACCTATGCGATTGCACCTTCACTCCGCTTTGCGCCACTGGCGGCGGCGTTGCTTGCGGGAGCGTCCATAGCCTTCCCAGAACGGGTTGCCTCTTACGGAACGCTGTGGCCTCTGCTCTACGCATACGCATTAGTTCCATTAGTTCTCGCGCAACTCATATGGCTACTGAAAGGAAAGAATCTCTCCCTTGACGGGGGCGGCCTAGTATTGGCGTTGTTATCTGTTGCAGGGGTGGCAATCGGACACCCTCAAGGCCTGCTGGTGCTGGTAATGCTGGGCATTTGGAGGATTCTCTACCTGGTTATTGTCGTGATGGTAGGCCAGGTGCGCGCAACAGTGGGTGCCCAGATCGCACTATGGGGAGTGCTTTTGGGAACTGTCGGCGGAGTAGGCGCTCTATGGTTTAGTGATCTAGGGCGAAGTGTTGCATCATGGACATGGCGTCCGCCAACCGCATATTTACCAGGGGAGATTTGGGGAGTCCTTTCTGATTCCCAACTGGGCACTCAAGGATATGGCAACAGTAATCCAAACTATGTGTTGTTCATTGGATTGTGTGTAGGCCTCATTTTCTGCGCGACTAAGACTTCACGCATATGGATGATTCCAGCTTGGGGCAGTGTCACATATCTTTACTTGGCGGTATCGACGGGAGCCTTGCCAGGAACCGCAATAGGTGCGCTTTGGTATTCAGATCCTGTACGAATTGGGGCCGCGGTACCTCTTATTGCGGTTCCTTTAGCTGCACTTGGTTGGGGGGAGTTAGCCGCAAAGGCTTTCGTGTCGTTGGAAAAATCTAAACGTATGAGTTCTACCTGGCTGCCACCCGTGACGGTCGGCGTACTTATCTTCATAATTGTCTGTGGAACTGCTGGCTTATCAATCCGTAATGCAAGTTCTCAGCTAGATATCAACTATCGCTATTCGGGAAAAACTGGCCTCAATGCGCTGGTCAGCGATGAGGAGCTAGATATGCTGCGGCGCTTGTCGAACGAGCTGCCTGATGATGCAGTTATTCTGGGCACACCCCATAGCGGGGCTGCATTAGCGTATGCCGTTGGAGACATTTCGGTTGTATTTCCTCATTTCCAAGGAAGCCGCAGCGACGATACCAATCTTCTTGCAAATGACTTCGACATGCTTGGTTCTGATCCTCGTGTGTGCGACGCGCTAGTTCGAAACGGCATCGACTATGTGTATTCTGATCCGATTCGTTACGAATTAAACCCTGATAATGCGATGGCGTATTCTGGTCTCAACGATATTGATAGTATCGATGGGCTCACGCCGATTGACCACGGTGGGACAGCTACGCTTTATGAAATTACGGCATGTCGATAGAGAAAACCGCAATATGAGGACAGATTAGGTGAGTATGCGTCTGTACAAGATAGCTTCGAACGTTCCCCACTGGTGGGAAGAGTTAGACGCTAGAGAAAGAAAGCTCGCTGAAGCTGCAATCAGCTACCATAGCCTACTTAATCCGGGGCAGACAATAACTTATGCCTTCTATATGGGCAGTTCAGAACAATTCCCAGTGTTGACCAGTACCGAGACCTTCACTGAAGATTACTGCGCAGATGCTGAGAACCTGGGACAGGTGACTGCGCGCTCACTAGTGGAAGCAAGGAAGCCTACAGAGTCCCTAGATAAAACATTGCGGCCTTTGGAGGATTCCAATCATAGGTACATTCGGCTAACCCCGACTGTAACGAACGATTCTGTGCAACGGCAGCGGCCAGAAAAGCGACTGATACACCGCGTCTATGACTTTCTAGAAGACAAGACACCGCAATTTCTGGATGAAGCAAGGGTTGCTGGATGGGCACTCAAGGAGTCCCGCGCGAAACAATACGTCGAACGCTATGGAATGGCTGACGTCATCGAAGCGCTAGTTGAAAAGGAGGGAGCGGAAACCTGGAAGCCGGTTCCTCCTCGTTCCCACAACGGTCCTAGAGCGGCTCTATTCGGTCTCCATTGGCTCCAATCGGGCGGAGCTGAACGATGGGCGATCGAGGCAATACAAATCGCACGCGAAGCTGGATTACTGCCTATAGTAATTACTGATCAGCAATCCCATCACAACTGGATCACCCGCCCAGAGCTTGACGGATGTATTCTTTTGCCTCTCGATTTCCCTCTGCAGGTGGATCCGGGAGGCGAGCCTCTATTAGCGGTTTTGTCGCAGGTATTCAACATCTCTTCTGTCTTTGTGCACCATTGTGGTTGGCTATATGAGAGGTTGCCATGGATACGTCAGCATATTCCTGGCGTGTACATTTCCGATTCGCTACACATCGTTGAATATGCGAAGGGGGGCTATCCTGGCACCGGAGCCCTCTTTGATGACTATATTGACGAACACCACGTTATCTCACCTCAACTGGTTGACTGGCTTATTGAATATCGTGAAATCAATCCTTCTAAGATCACCTTGGCTCCTTTGATTGGGCTGACTACCGATACGGAGCTTGGCTACCGAGAACGGCCCGACGATAGAGAATTTACGATTGCCTTCATCGGCCGACTGGCCCGTCAAAAACGGCCTGATGTATTCCTGTCTCTGGCGGCTGCACTGTATCGTAGGTATCCCAATATTCGCTTCATCTTGCAGGGTGACGGTGAACTGGAATCAATGGTTGATAAGCGCACCGCAACACTTGGTTTGGGCAGGGTCATTGAGAGACGCCATGAAGATGTGCCAGTCTCTCAGACTTTGGCTGATTCCGATTTGCTGCTACTTACTTCAGGGAACGAGGGACTTACACTCACTACTCTTGAAGCTGTTGCGGCAGGAGTGCCAGTTATCTCCGCAGATGTTGGTTCCCAGCGGACCCTCATACCGAAACAGGCCCTATTGCCACGGCGGGGACGAGCCATGGTACGAAAAGCAGTGCCGTTGGTAGGGGCGCTCATGGCAGATGATAGAAAACGCCGTAGGCTATGGGAAGCTGAAGTGCATGCGGTCGAAGAGTTTTCTGCTTTGCAGAGTGCAGCCGACTGGATGCGCACGACGGTGAAGCGAATCAAAGAGACAGGGAGTGATCACCATGGCTGAGACGATCGCGGCGGTCGTCGTAACATACAACCGCCTAGAAAAACTCAAGAAGGTTCTGGACACTCTTGTCGACCAGACTCGCAAGCCTGATCAGATTATCGTGGTGGACAATGCTTCTAACGATGGAACTGCAGAGTTTCTAGAGTCATATGAGTGTTCCATCCCATTTCTAGTACTGTCACCGTCAGTTAACACTGGGGGTGCCGGGGGCTTCTTCCTCGGAATGAAAGCGGGCTACGAAAGCGGTGCGGACTATCTGTGGATCATGGATGATGACGCATATGCGAAGCCAGACGCATTAGGAAACTTGGAACGTGGATTTGTACAGTCCAACGAAGAGCTGGGCGGTCAGGTTCCTTTCGCATGTTCTGTAGTTGAGTATATTGACGGCAACATATGTGAGATGAACAATCCAGTTCCCACCTGGGACTGGGGTAGGCTCCTGGTCAAGGGAATAAACGCAGTAATGGTTTCCCGTTGCTCATTTGTTTCAGTCCTCATTCCACGCAGTACAGTGAAGGAATTTGGCTACCCGTATAAGGAGTACTTCATCTGGTTTGACGACGCTGAATATACGTCACGTATTACCCGCGACTGTCCTGGGGTGCAGGTTATGGATTCTGCCATGATCCATGACATGGGAGACAACAAAGGTGTTAACTTCACCATGATTGATGAGAAAAACGCGTGGAAGTTCGCATATGGCATCAGAAACGAAGCTTCAGCCACCATTAACAGCAAAGGTGTTGCATCGTATCTGCTGTTTATAGCCAATATGCAGCGACAAATGCGCCGTGGGCGAGTACCCATAATGCTTCGGGCACGGATGACTAAAAGGGTACTGGAAGGTGCATTCTTTAACCCTCCGTTGATAAAACCAAAACAATAATGCCGCCGCACGGTAGTGCCGTTAACTTCACGTTGTCTGATGGTTAATATTCGCGTAACCTTACGGAAGCGCAAAATGAACAGTTGACTACCAGATACGAGGTAACTATCCATGATTTCGGAGGGCCGAAGCAAACCTCATAAGCACAGTTTTCGAGGTGTTGCTCGCGTTTTCGGATACAGCATAATAATTCTGGCAGTTGCTGTTGGAGCCGTGATGATCGGTTCCGCATTCCAGGTAATTCACCAGTTTGGTGCGATTTCATTCCCGCAGATGTTGATGAATCTTCCCGGATTTGGTGGAGGAGAAGCCGAAGTTGCCCCCGGGTTAGTCGAAGAGTTCATTACACGTGGTGTCATCATTCCTCTAATCGTTGTGGCAATCCTCTGTTTGGTTGCGGGATTTTCCTTAGTTCGAGGGGCCAAACGAGGTGCAAAACGCGGACCTATTATGACGGTTGCTGCGTTGACGGCAGTAGTCAGCCTCGGGGCCGGATACCTGACTTTGGATCGGTCCATTGGGTTCAGCGCTTTTTTCTTTGGAGACCCACAAGCTGAATCATTAGCTGACTATTATGCGGAGCCTAAGCTTGATCAACCGATACCTGGCGACAAAAACCTTATTCTTATTTATTTAGAATCTATGGATGATGCGTTCGGTGATGAAACTCTAGTAGGGACTAATGCTCTTGAGTCCTTGCAAGATGCCACTGATGGGTGGGGTCAGATTGGTCGATACACCCAGAATCCGGCGTTGGGTGGATGGACAATGGCAGGAATCGTGGCAACACAATGCGGTATCCCTATTCGTCCGCCGGAAGGTGTAGCCCTTAGTAACGATGAGTCAGACGATTTGCCAGAGTTCCTTCCCGGAGCAAAATGCCTGGGCGACTATTTGGATGAGGCAGGGTATAGGCAGGTTTTCCTCTCTGGAGCAGACCAGGCATTTGCTGGAAAAGGATCTTTTTTGCGTACCCATGGATTCGATGAAGTAAAGGACCGGAACTACTGGAGGGAACAGGGAGAGACAGAGTTTTCCGCATGGGGGCTTTCCGATAGGCGACTATTCGCGCGGGCTAGAGAAGAAGCCTTGGCATTGCGTGCCAGCGGTGAGCCTTTTGTCCTGTCTATGCTCACTGTTGATAACCATGCTCCAGTCTACGAGGCAGAATACTGTCCCCGCACTGGGATAGATCCTTTCCTTGACGCAGTTGGTTGCCAGTCGGATCTCGCTGCGGACTACATTAAATTCCTCAATGAGAACGGTTTCATGAATGACTCAGTCGTTGTTGTTATTGGGGACCACCAGGTATTACCGTCTTATGATGTAGCGCAATACCGCGAGCAGCTCCCTGACAACCAGGCAGATATTGTTCCTGTATTCAATCGTTTCTGGAGCCCTCAAGGTTCCGTCGCGTTTGCGCGGGATAGTGCACACCAAATAGACATGTTCCCAACCTTCCTTGAACTCTTGGGTGCAGAAATAGCTGATGGCCGCGGTGGGGTAGGCGTGTCTCTTTTCGTCCCTGACGGCGACGCCCGCACAATCGGAACCGTCTTACCTATGAGTGATGCACAACTTGCCGAACTGCTGGGATCTCCTTCTCCAGGATTCTATGAGCGCATGTGGGGTCTTGAAGAGAAAGCTGCTGCTTCAGTAGATGGCGATAGCTAATCGCTGGGTGTGGTCCAGATTTCTTCAACCCATTCGTGAGATTCTGAATCCAGTACGTCTCGCTGTTCTTCCCAAGAAAGCGGAAGCAGTGTCTTTTGGCGACGCACTGCCTCTTCTGGAGTGAAGAAAGATACTCCAAGTCCCGCGCGACCATCTTGTAGCTTCCCACCTAACATTTCATAAAGAGTAGGGAAAAGATCCAATTGGGAACCTTGGTCGCGAGCAAAAGCTAGCTCACCACTGGGACTGTAAAACCTATTGAAGAGCGGGACCGAGTCGGGGTCGATATCTAGCGTGGAGCGGTAGCTTGCGATGGGATAGGCCTGAAGAATCCTATGGTCCGCAACCATTGCAACGACAGTGTTCTCTAGAAGCCCCTCATTCTTCATGAAGGTCAGCATTTCAGCCAACATGTCTGACTGACACTTAATGGCAGAAAGAGTTTCGTCAGAGTAAGTATCAGGACAATAGGGAAAATGCGGGGCTGGGCGATGATTGTCTAAAGTAGCAAAAGACAACATGAACGGCTGCGAATTATCACGCAGGGATAGCAGTTCTTCCTCAACGTAGTGAAAGAGACGCTGGTCCGACAATCCCCAGCCTGTAATTTGGGTCTCTCCGCGTTGTTCCCAATCGCGCAATTCGAGTATCTTGTCGAAACCGTGGCTCTGAAGGAAATTGCGTGAATTAGCGAATGCCAAATCACCGCCGGACATAAACACCTGGGTGTATCCGGCATCTGCAAGTAGGTCTGAAAGGCACGTCACTCCTGGCATGTAGGCGCCGTCACCGGCGGCAATATCCCAGTCGTTTTCCGCCGATTCTTCACCTGCAGCTCGGATTGGCACACCACACAGGGAAGAAACCATGCCAGCTTGGCTCCAACCGCCACCAGCATATTGAGTGAAATTGTCTATGCGGGCCCAGTCTGTGGTGGCGTTCTGTAATGCTTCGAGTGCATTTCCTTCAACAATGGTTTCATCACCGAAAGCGTCATCCATTGATTCCAAGAATATGAGGACAAGGTTTTTGTCCCCTGCCACTGCTTGGAGTATTTCGGGTTGGACATAGTAATCGGCAATATCCGCGTCCATCGGTTGATGGAAAAGCCACTTGCGGATACTTAACGACTGGTCAATGAATATGACACCGGTTGCTGCCACGACAACGCAGGCAACAGTGAGTTGCGCGCTCACAAACCGATACCAGAACTGCTTTCCATTTTTCTTTAAAGAAGCGGCAACGAAAAGCAGGGTGATTGCAATGCCGAATGCTGCCACGGTCGGTGCAATGACCAGTTTCGCTATCGACCAATAGAATGAAGCTGGAACGCCTTCACCACCACCCGAGAGATTGTCGAGTGCCTGCGGGACTGTGATGGGTCCAAACTCGCCCCATATCCATTCGGAAGCGCCTATTAAGAGAGCGCCGAGTGTAGTGCCAGCTACAACCGCTATGTTGAAGAGAAAGCGTGGAAGGCGACTGCTCTGTTGCTTCTTATGCGCTGGAGTATATCGGCGGGGACGCTTACTACTGGCTAGGCGCGATTGGGCAGCCAAATCGGAGGACAATCCAGAGGACATGGTGTTGAGATTACTCGTGACTCAATCCGCTATCAAACAACCCTGCAGACAATAGCTGCGTCGTATATCAATGCCTGTCAGATTTACTACCAACGAGTGGCTGCATGGGCTTCCACGTGGTATCGCGTTTGATCACGCGGGCGTCTTTCATGCCTCGCCACAACGCAGACATTCCGGTCTTCCACGTCTTATCCACTGTAGCAATGCGGATTATTTCCTTTGCGAATGTTAAAGCAGTTCCCGCGGCGAACCAGAAAGGCTTGAAATCGCCGTGCAGCGCAAAATACTTGGCCATATAGCCACGGTTTCTCATGATGTAGTAGCGCACCATATCTGATGTTCCATTGAGGCGCCGCACCTTGAGGTCTAAGTGTTTGAGAGTTCTAGTGCGGCGCATGATGAACTCATCCACAACTGCACAATTTGTGACTTTTGATGCGAGATAGCCGTAAACGGCGTCGTCCCAGTAAATGAAGAAACGTGGGTCTGGAATACCTATTTGCTCTGGAATAGAGCGGCGGAACATGCCACCTTCAAAACAGAGCGTGTTCATCGGCATGTATCCGTCTTTGAAATGTTCTTTAGCTATCGGGTTCGGGGCTCCCAATGCGGTGTTGAAGTCGTATTGCCAGTAGAACGGCGCGCCATCAAAATTGTAGCGTCTGCCTTGAACAACGTCGAAGCGCCTGGTCCAGGGGTAAAGTTTGAGGAGTGCGTCAGGTTCAACTGCAACGTCATCGTCCATGAGCCATATCCACTCTGCCCCAGTGTCGTAGGCGAGTTGTGTTCCCACGGAGAATCCACCAGAACCGCCGGTGTTCTCTTCCTGAAGCGAATATATGAGACGTTCTTCCCCGCGCGTGTTCGTGCCCAAAAGTTCGCGAAATCCCTCCACCACCTCAGGTGTGTTGTCTCCGGAAGCATTGTCAACGATAATTACGTATTCCGGTTTGAGCTCCATCTCTACGATTGATTGAAGGAGCAGAGCAAGAAGTTCGGGGCGTTTATAGGTCACTGCAGCAATTGCAACAGGGAAAGCCTCAGCTGTGGGTTTGGCCATTGCTCTATCATATGCGAACTGTGCGGGCGCTGTCCGGGGTACACTGGGCGGGATGAATGACAAATATGATCTTGTAGTTGTCGGTGCCGGGCTTTTTGGCCTTACTGTTGCTGAGCATGCGGCTCGCCAGTGGGGTTTGCGTGTGGCTATCGTGGAAAGGCGTTCTCATATTGGTGGGAATGCGTATTCTGAGATTGATCCAGATACTGGCATTGAAGTTCATAAGTATGGCGCGCATCTTTTCCATACCAGTAATGAGCGTGTGTGGGAGTATGTGAATAGGTTTACTGAGTTCACTGACTATGTCCATACGGTATATACGACTGTTCGGGGTGTTGTATATCCGATGCCTGTGAATATGGGGACCATCAATCAGTTCTTTTCTGCGTCGATGAGTCCAGATGAGGCGCGTGCTCTGGTTGCTGAGCAGTCTGCTGAGGTTGCCCCTGAGGATGCAGAGCGTGATTTTGAGACTAAAGGTATTTCCTTGGTGGGGCGTCCGCTTTTTGAGGCATTTTTCAAGAACTATACAGCTAAACAGTGGCAGACGGATCCTAAGGAGCTTTCAGCTTCGATTATTTCTCGGCTCCCAGTACGTTTTACGTACAATAATCGGTATTTCAACGATAAGTATGAAGGGCTTCCCAAAGACGGGTATACCGCCTTTATGGAGCGCATGGTTGAGAGCGATCTGATTGATATCTATCTCGATTCAGATTTTTTTGATCCTGAGAATCCGTTAGGGAAGTCAGCGGTTGTGGGGAAGATTCCTGTGGTGTACACGGGCCCGGTAGACCGCTATTTTGACTATTCAGAAGGCGACTTGTCGTGGCGCACAGTCGATTTTGAGCGTGAAGTTGCGGATACCGGTGATTTCCAAGGAACTTCAGTGATGAATTACGGGGATCTGGATGTTCCATATACTCGGATTATTGAGTTCAGGCATTTTCACCCTGAACGTGACTACCAAAACGAGAAGACAGTAATTTTCAAAGAATTTTCTCGCTTTGCGGGGCATGATGATGAGCCTTATTACCCGATCAACACACCAGCTGACCGTGAGAGACTGCTAGCGTATCGACAGGCTGCCAAAGATGAACCTCAGGTGTTTTTCGGGGGACGCCTTGGGACATATCAATATCTTGATATGCACATGGCTATCGCGTCAGCGATGCGGATGGTCAATAACGAACTGGCAGATGTCTTCGAAAAATAATGAGTATAGATAAAACACAATTTGACACTCCAGGACGCTCTAGCGGGCTGCTAGAAGTATTTCGCCGCAATTATCTTGAGTCCCTTTTGGTCCACAAGGAACTCCGCGTACGCTACCGAGGTTCTGTATTAGGGATGCTCTGGTCCTACGCGAAACCACTCACACAATTTGCGGTCTTCTATGTAGCCGTAGGCTTGTTTATGGGGATGGAACGAAATATTTCGCATTTCGTCCTCTACATGTTTGCGGGTGTCGTTCTGATCAACTATTTTACTGAAGCCTTCTCTAACGCTACGCGTTCGGTTGTGGTAAATGCTGCTTTGGTGAAAAAAATCTATCTGCCACGCCAACTTTTCCCGGTGTCCTCCATCTGGGTGGCATTAGTTCACCTAGGACCCCAGCTTGTTGTCTTACTGGTTGCTGCGCTGATCTTTGGATGGCGACCTGGACTCATGAACCTTGCAGCAATCGTTCTGGCGGTTATCATCGTGACTGTCTTTGCACTCGGTGTCGGACTTATGTTTGCCGCCGCAAACGTATTTTTCCGTGATGCGGAAAACTTCGTCGAACTAATTCTCATGATGGCTACGTGGATTTCCCCGATTCTATACAGCTGGACCATGGTCTACAAGGTGTTCGTCGACCACGGTCTGACATGGATATGGACTATCTACCAACTTAACCCCATGACGGTGGCAGTAGAACTCTTCCACTACGGCTTTTGGCAGCCGACGATCTCTCCCGAAGAGATTCTGGTGCATGGGCAAGCTGGTTTCGCAAACTTCTCCCCAGCTGAGATTGGAGAAATGAATGCCGCTCAGGCGGGTTCCTTCCCCCCTAATGCTTACCTGTGGGTTGCCTTAGCTTTCGTCATTTCATTCATCGTTCTTTTCGTGGGCGACTGGGTTTTCCGCCGCGCCGAACGTCGATTTGCTCAGGAGCTCTAAGATCGTGGACCCAGTAATCGTAGTTGACGAAGTTACGAAAGAATTCACCATCCGCCGAACTCACTCGATGAAAGAGTCGTTGGTGTGGGCTCTTACGGGACGCCGTAAAGACATTAGCGACCAGTTTCGTGCTCTTGACTCGGTCAGTTTCCAAGTGGGCCGTGGAGAATCTGTTGGCCTGATTGGCTTCAATGGCTCAGGCAAGTCAACAATGCTCAAGCTGATCTCTGGCGTAATGGTTCCGGACAAGGGTTTTATCGGTACTAAAGGCAAAGTTGCTGGGCTGATCGAGGTCGGAGCAGGATTCCACCCGGACCTTACTGGACGCGAAAATGTCTACCTCAACGCCGCAATCCTAGGCATGGAAAAGTCTGAGATTGATGCGGTATTTGAAGAGATCGTCGATTTTTCGGAGATACGAGACTTCATCGACCAGGAAGTCAAGTTTTACTCTTCGGGAATGTTCTTGCGACTAGCTTTCGCTGTTGCAGTGTACACAGACCCAGAAGTGTTCCTGGTCGACGAAATTCTGGCAGTGGGGGATGAGCCATTCCAAAAGAAATGTCTTGCCCGAATTAGACAACTGCAAGAAGAGGGACGTTCGTTGGTTATCGTTAGCCATGACCTAGACATGATTGCTGATCTTTGCGACCGCGGGGTAGTGCTCCAAAAAGGTTCTCTGGTCTTCGATGGGCCAGCTGATAAAGCGGTCGAAGCCTTGCGCGCTCTCTAATGGTCTCCCTTGCGTGATTTGAGGGCAAAATATACCGAGCTTAAGTCTTCGTTTTCGTGGCCTTCTGCTAGAGCTTTTTGGTATGTTGACTCAACGGCATCGATAATGGCGGTGCCAACCCCAGCTGTTTCTGCCGCTTGATTGATTAGTCCCAAGTCTTTACACACAGCAGCTAATGAAAACTGTGCAGAGAATTCGTCAGTGAGGATCTTTTCTCCCTTGATATGTGCGTAGGGAGAGTCGGAGGTGGCACCTTCAATGGAATCGAGGAACAACTGTGCGTCTAAACCGTAGGCTTGACAAAGAGCGATGGCCTGAGCAGCGGCTGAAGTAATTGTCGCGACCCATGAGTTACACGCAAGTTTCACGACGGTTCCGTCACCTACCTTTTCGCCACAGTACACAAGCTTCTTGCTGATTGCATGCCACACAGGTGCCAGTTTTTCAAAGTATGCTTTTTCCCCGCCACCAAGAAGGATGAGAGAACCCTCTTCAGCTTGCAGTTTCGACCCCATCATGAGTGTTTCCACCAGATTGATGTGTTTTTCCTCAGCGAAGGTGGCAACGCGTTTTGTGGCGTCCACACCAATGGTGGCAGTTTGAACCCAGAGGGCGTCAGATCTTGCGGCATCATGTGTGGACTCCAGAAAACCCATGACAGAGTCGCCATCAAAGAGAACGACAAAGATGGCGTCAGCGCCCGCAATTGCCTTCCTCGGGTCAGGTTCAACACGGGCACCTAAAGCAGCTAAATGCTCTGCCTTTTCAATGGTCCTATTCCACACAGTTGTTTTGATGCCACTGCGTAACAGTGATGTGGCTATACCGCTGCCCATGATGCCGGCGCCTACCACCGTTATATTGAGATGTGTGTTTGTCGTCTCATTGTCAGTGGCTGTATTCCGATTATCCATCGATATTCCTTTGTAGTTTATTTAAATAGATCCTTACTTCAGCGTACGTCTCTTATTGCTAATGCGGAAAGCTAGGATTTCACTCCCTAGTCATTCTCCGGTAGTCTGCTACACGCTCAATAGGACGTAACAAAGACATAATGCCGGAAGAATTGGTGTCGTCGAGATGAGGAGTAGCACGTAAGTGTCAGACGTAACCGCTGCGGTGCCCGCCAAAGGCACTACAGGACCAATCGGCTTCACGGCTACTTCGCCAGCTATTCGTAGACGCCTTGACATACAGGGTCTGCGAGCAGTCTGTATGCTCCAGGTGCTCTTTTATCACGCGTGGACCATTGGATCTCCGATTGGTGTCGATTCATTCATCATGATTTCAGCATTCTTGATGACCTCATCTTTTGTGCGGCGCAGTGAACGTGGCACCATGCCCAATTTCCTAGAGCGATGGGCTCACACATTCAAACGTCTGCTGCCGCCCCTCACGCTAATAGTTCTCACAACTCTTGGTGCAGTATTCTTTCTGTTTCCTGCCACACGCTGGAAGGAAATGGTCACCCAGGCTTTCGCCTCGCAAACCTATTGGGAAAACTGGCGCTTGGTGGAAGTCGCAGCTGACTACTACGCTGCAGACCACTCACTTCAAAGCCCTTTTCAGCACTTATGGTCCATGTCAATGCAAGGACAAATGTTCCTGGCATGGCCAGTGATCATGACTCTATGCGTTCTCCTTGCTAAGGCAGTCAAGATTCCTATCCGGGCCACCGTCGCGACAGCTTTTGGCCTGGTTACCGTAATGTCCTTGGCATGGTTACTATTGCTGGCTCCCAGCGACGGAAGCATCTATTTTGATACGAGGGCTCGGATTTGGGAGTTCGCGTTCGGATCAATGATTGCGGCGCTAGCACCGTACATTCGACTCCCTCGTGGCGTCGCACAATTCCTTGCATGGGCAGGTTTCGCGGTCCTGATAGCGTTCTGTCTTATCCCCATCGGAACGTATCCCGGGCCGATGGCATTCTTCCCGATGGGGGCCGTTAGCCTGATCTTGCTGTTCTCAAGCGAAGAAGATAAGAGAGGGACTGGACGAACTCTCGCATGGAAGCCGCTTGTATGGCTGGGTAATATTTCGTACGCAGTCTACTTGGTTCATTGGCCGCTGTTTATCTTCTACCTGACTTTCATGGGATATGACCGGCTGAGTGTCAAATCGGGGCTCTCACTGATCGCATTGTCACTAGGCATTGGCTACCTGGTGACACGTTTCCTTGACGACCCTCTTCGTTCATGGAAGTGGGCCAACCGGGCTATGCGAAATAAGTGGACGGTCGTCGTCTTAAGTTTGATAGTTGGCCTCCTCCCAATCGGAGCTGCCCACATCATCCTAGAAAAACAGGCCAACGATTTTGCAGATTCAGTGAGTTCGGTAGACCACCCGGGCGCCGCAGCGATTGGATCAGTTCAGCTTAACCGATACGAGCAAACTCCGATCCCAGGGCCCCTGTCCCTAGGGGAAGAATGGCTGTCCTATCCTGATGGATGCAACCCCCTATATCAGCAGGTATTCCCAGAACCGGCAAAAGGGCAGTCATGCACCAAATACGGTCAGGGGAGTGAAAAACATGTTCTCATAGTGGGGGACTCCCATGCGGAGCAAAACCTGCTACCTGTTTTTAGTGAGATGGCTGATACAGATGATGAGCTGAGTGCTGAGGCAATTCTTACAGGAGGGTGCAGCACCACAATGCCGAGAGGCGACGAAAACTGGTGTGATAAGCGTAATCGCGGAATAATTGACTATATTGAGGCGGCTTCACCTGACTATGTTGCTCTAGTTGCTACTCGTGTGAGTGCAGATTCACCTGAAGAGGAGCTGCTCCCCGGTATCGAAGATCTCATCCAGCACCTCACGGACAGGGGGATTACCGTATTGGCCTTTCGTGACAACCTAAGGTCGGAAGAAAACCTATACGAGTGTTCCGCCGAACGGCCAGCCGACCAACTGATGGGTGGGTGCCTATTGGACCAAAACCAATACCTGGCCGCCACAAATCCGGCTTTAGAGCTTGAAGGGCCGAACGTCCACGTATTTGATGCCACGGACCTGCTATGCATCGAAGGTACATGTCCGACAATCATGGGCAATGTGCATATCTATCTTGACGACAACCATCTCACGAAAGCCTACTCACAGACCATGGCGCCTATCATGGCCCAACGCGTGAGAGAAGCACTAGGCAACTAGCGCTTGCGGTAAAGCTTCTTTGACTGGAACACAGGTTCGCTGGTTACCTGTACCCCCAGACTACGGAAGATCCCCTCGTCGACAGATCCGAGAATGACCGATGTGTGAACGTCTAAACCTCGCAAATGTGGCAGTTGATCCATCGCCAACTGGGCATGGGGATCGGTGGTTGCTGCAACGGCCAGCGCAATGAGCACCTCGTCCGTATGGAGGCGAGGGTTCTTACTGCCCAAATGTTTGGTCTTGAGCTCTTGGATAGGCTTGATTGTTGCCGCAGCTAGGAGGTCGATTTCTGGGTCAATATTAGCCAGTTTCTTTAGCGCATTGAGAAGTAACGCTGAACTGCTACCCAATAGTGCCGAGGTCTTGCCAAGGACAATGCTGCCATCGGGTAGTTCCATGGCCGCCGCAGGTCCTTTGGTGGTCTTAGCAAGATCACATGCTGGATCGACTACAGGGCGGTCGTGAACGGTGATACCCATCTGTCCCATAAGTAATGCGATGCGATCAGATACGACAGGCTCGACGCTTTGAGCCACCTCATCCACCCGGGCTTTGAAGTAGCGGCGGATGATTTCTTGTTTTGACGCTTGACGGCAAACCTCATCGTTCGAAATACAGTATCCAGCCATGTTGACACCCATGTCGGTGGGTGACTTGTAGGGAGACTCACCGAGGATTCTCTCAAAAAGAACGTTGAGAACTGGAAAGATTTCTACGTCCCGGTTGTAATTGATTGCCTGTTCACCGTAGGCAGCCAAATGGTAGGGATCAATCATATTGACGTCATCGAGGTCAGCAGTGGCAGCCTCATAGGCGACGTTGACAGGATGGTCAAGGGGGAGATTCCAAATGGGGAATGTTTCAAACTTGGCGTAGCCAGAGGAAATACCCCGCACATTGTCGTGATAGAGCTGTGAAAGACACGTGGCCATTTTGCCGCTTCCAGGACCAGGAGCCGTCACCACAACCAGATCGCGGGATGTTTCGATATATTCATTTTTTCCGTAGCCGTGTTCCCCGATAATGTGGGGGATATCGTGAGGGTACCCGTCTATTGAATAATGGCGGTACACCTTGAGTCCTAAACGTTGTAACTTTCGCCTGAACTCTTTTGCCCCGCGGTCATCCCCCGTGATTTGGGAAATGACGACAGAGCTGACGAACAGCCCATAGGACCTGAATTCGTCAATAAGGCGCAAAACATCAACATCGTAGGGGATACCTAAGTCGCCACGCACTTTGCGGCTGGCAATATCTTTGGCTGAGACTACGACTACTACCTCAGCCTCATCTTTCATGGCCTCTAGCATGAGGATTTTGTTGTCAGGCAAGAAGCCAGGCAAGACCCGTGAGGCGTGCATGTCGTCAAAGAGCTTCCCACCAAACTCTAAATAGAGTTTGCCGCCAAACTGGCGCCTACGTGCCTCGATATGTTCGGTCTGAAGAGAAATATACTTTTCGCGGTCAAAACCGCTGCCTTGTTCTGCCACGTTCTCTAATGATACACGTACGCGAATGGGTCAAAGTGACCATCTATCCACTTATTTGCTCACGTGCACTCCACCCGGGATAACTGAGGCAGTGAAGTCACTAACATCAGTGAGCGGGTCACCATCGAGTTCAATCACCTGCGGTGAGTCGAAGCCGACCCGAACCTTGTCAATCTGTAGGACCCGAGTATGATTGCCCTCAACATCTTCGATTTCACCATCGTCATCTGTGAATACTCGTTTGATTCCTTTATCCCAGAGCATAGTTTTGGCGGTGTCAGCCCATGCCCCCACAGATCCTCCTGAAATGAGTAGCAGGTCTAGTTTTCCATCGAAGGGATCGGCATCAGGTAAGACGGCAACTCCTCCTTGCAGTTGACCACAGTTCCCGATCAGCATGGTGTGGCCGCTAGTCGCCTCGTCAGGACCATCGTCAACACTCAACTTCACATTGGCTTGATCATTTCCTGACAATGCATCCTGGGCTGCGCCCAGGTAGGCGAGCCATCCGACCTTTTCTTTGGCATCCTCGTCAACGTTATCCATGATTTGAGCATCAAGGCCAAAGCCGCACATGACAGTGAAAACCGAAGTCTTCTCTCCCTCAGGTGTGCGGTAGGTCAGTTCTCCGACATCCATGGCAGTGGGGGTGCCTTGAGCAGCGACCAAAAACGCCGCCGATATATCATTGAGCGGAATACCAAGATTTCGGGCGAGGAGATTCCCAGTTCCTAAAGGAATGATGCCCAGTGTCGTATCCCCAACTGCATGAGTCATGGCTTCTGTTACTGCACGGACAGTCCCATCCCCACCCGCAGCGAGAACTAGATCAGCCTTAGCATCAAGTGCTTGCTGAGTTACTCCCTGGCCTTCATCCTCAACGCTGGTCTCAAACCACACTACTTCTGGTGTCCCAGGCAATGTTCTAGCTGCCTGAGACACCGCGCTGTGTATCTCTTGCGTATCGACTTTGGAAGGATTGAATACAACAGCAATCTTTTTCGTCATGGTGACCTCCTGGAGGATAATCTGCCATGGAGAAGGCGATTGCGCTATGCAAATGCAGAAAGAGCCTTTATCGCTGCGCGCGCGCCCTGAGTACGAATGAGGCCAAGAGCTGCGCAATAGTCTTGTCTGAAGTGGTTGTTTTCAGTGAGCGGCCCCAATACTGCCACATCTGATAAGAGGCCTTCAGCGTTGCCGCCGCCGTCATGAGACACCAGCTTCTTGAGTGTCGGCCAGTGGCTGTCCTGGATGTCCAGCTGCACCATTGAGCCCTCCATGCCCAACGCCCACGCTGCACACATTCCGGCGGCCAACGGTGATGAATCCCCGGCATGGGCGCGATCAATTGCGGTAGGTATGACAAACTTTGGCATTCTGTCAGATGCGTCGAATGCCAGGCGTGCCAAGGTATCGGCAATTGCACTATTGGTGAAGCGCTCGAAAAGAATGTCAATATAGTTGGTCACATCAATGCCGGGGACCTCTGGCAATGTAGTGAGGGCCTCACGGGTGAGGAACTCCCTGGTGAAGTGCTCGATGTCAGGATCGCTGGCGGCCTCATGGGCAAAGGTGTATCCCAGGAGACGCCCCCAGTGCGCTAGAGACTGATGAGAGGCATTGAGCAGTCGCAGCTTCATGAGTTCATAGGGGACAACGTCATCAACTAGTTGGACGCCAACTTCTTCAAGAGGAGGGCGGCCTAAGGGGAAATCGTCTTCAATGACCCACTGGATGAACGGTTCACAGGTCACTGGCCAAGCATCGTCTATTCCCGTTGTTTCACGTACTAGAGCGATGTCTTCTGGGGTTGTTACCGGGGTGATCCTGTCAACGACACTATGCGGGTTTTTGGAGAGGCCATTATCTCTAGGACTGTCTGGCGGTCTTCAGTGGCGAAGACGTAGTCGACGATAGAACCGATAGTGGAGGTCTCAGATGTGCCATCGGGATATTTGAGAGTCACAGTGTAAAGGCAGTCTTGTCCAAGTAAGGCATCCCTCATGGCGCTGTCACCCGGCATGACACCGACTCCGCAAATCCCCCAGTCAAGGGCCTTTCCTTGACGCATCAGCTGGTCGAGGTACACCGCCTGGTGAGCTCGATGGAAGTTGCCTACTCCGAAGTGGACAATCCCAGGTGTGATGGTTGAACGGTCGTATGCGGATTTCATGATTATCTGTCTACTTTCTATGAATGGGCAATAGCGGAAGCGGGCGCGTTGTCTGCTGGCTGTGAATGGAGGACTCGGGCGTTACCGGGCAGTTTGAGGAAAAAGAGAAGGAAGAAGGAAATGACATAGAGTCCTGCTAGTGCGAACATCACTCCAGCCGGTCCAACCGTACCAACGAGAGCGGTGACGATAGCGGGTCCAACGAATGACCCAAGTCCAGCGCCAAGATTGAGCACTGCGAGTGCATTTCCAGTTTCATTGTGAGAAAAAGCTACGACCAGCGGGGTAGATGGTACGTGGGCTGACAGGCCGATACCTATCCAGCCATTCCCAAAGCAATCAACCAGAAGTTGGCCCCGAAGACGTTGGGTATCACGTAGAGGCAGATGAGGGAAGCAGTGCATATTGGTGTGGCAAACCATTGCATCGTATTGCGCCAGCCGATGCGGTCGCCGACCACACCCCATATTACATCCCCAACAACTGCAACCACGCCAAAAATGCTGAAAAGAAGTATGGCTTGCGGCAGTGGCAAAGCACGTGGCTAACGTTTTCCTCAAACTTGGTATGACGCCGGGGGAGGAAAATCGGCGAGTGCGGGCTGTACTCACGTGGTTGCAGGCGTAACTATGTTCTGCCTGCAACCACGATTATCCTAATTGCCGATTTATAGTGAGGGAAGACGTCTCGCCCGACTGCTAGCAGTTTGCTCGGTTCGCGACAGTAGGGGAGATTGACCTCGTTGTGACCGATGCAGGCATTTCAGCTCAAAACATCAAGAGCTTCGAAGAAGCTGGTGTACGTTTTCTGATAGCCAGTTAGCGTGGATTACGTCGACATAAGAGCGGCTCAATTCCCGTCGTATTAATGTGTGAGGATTAGGACAACTTGATATGTCTTGCTTGTCCTGTTACTACTTGAGGGAAGTTACCCATGGATAGGGTCAGTATATTCTTCAAAAATAGTAAGCCGATCCATGGGCTCGATTCCGATCGCGCCGTCAAATGAGCCTGCCTGCCAGTCTTCTTGGGTTGACCATGTGACGGTTCCGCTAAGGCCCTCTCGGTGACACAGTAATGTGCAGACGTCTATTCGTGGGATCCGTATTCTTTCGCCGAGTGTAGCAGTGCCGGTCAATGTGCACACGATTCGAAAGAATTCTCCTTGGAGGTTTGTTGGCAGATTGTATGTCTTGGTGCCGTCATCTAGATAGACCTCATAAAAAGCGTCAACAGTTTTCTGGTTATTAGAGACCTCAATACGAACTTGTGTCCGGCACTGAGGGGGGATTTGTGCAGATACTTTGAGTGCATCAAGGCTCCATGTATCCGCATCACGGAAAAAATCACGCTTGTAATTGCGGACTTGACGCCATTGCGAGGTGTAAATTCCCTCAGTTTCTATGGCGCCAAAGTCAAGGTTAACTCTGATATTGGGTGAAGTGCTGGCTTGCCAATCAGAACTGGTTGCTATTTCCAGATCATCTGTATAGGTATCCGCGTATACGACGCGAGAAATACTGCCAGGAAAATGGGTGAAATATTTGGGGCGGCCAATATCTTCAATGACGTGTCCAATGAAAGAGTAACCAACGAATAACGGCAATGAGGAATAGTCGTTGAGAGCTACTGAGTCACCAACCGGAGGCACGCTTGCAACAGTTTGTGTGTCGATACGACTAATGCCGCCATCGCGTACTCCAAACTGAAATGCATAGTTTGCCCATTGCTTCAAGCTAGCGTTGCCACCAGCCCACCCATATTCATTGGGGCCGTAGCAGGTTCCCCATTTCATTGTGCCATTACGGTCGACAACCATGCGAAGGTGATAGGTAGCTCCCCATCCGACGGAGAGACCTCGAACAAGCAAAGGATTGTGCGCCATTTCCTCGGAAGTCGCCAGGCGATCCATTTTTGCCCGAATCAAGGCAGAAAAAGATTGCCCACATTGCAGCGAAGGTGATGGCGGTATTTCGATATAGTCTCCTTCGTCGACAAGCTCCAGATAAGGTTGGCCTTCATGTGCGCAAAGACGGGGTGTTCCTCTGATGAGGCCATCATTGCCCCACAGGCTTTTATCCCGAATTCTTGGTACTACTGTGATTCCTCCTCCACATTCGTACACCTTTTCATACACGACAACGTCGTTGAGTCTGATTGAGAGAACATGGCTGCCCCCCTCTTTGAAGTAGTAAGGAATCTGGAGTCCTACACAACTTGCGGGAGAAATATCGAGATCTTGGCTCGAAACTCTCACGCCATCCCAGTACAAAGCAAGTGTGACAAGCCTTAGTTTTTCAGATTGATTTACAAGATCAGATGTCACGGTGATAAGTGAATCGTCTCGTGAGAGTTCCACGGAGATGTTCCCACACGTGACCGAGTCAACCTCCGCAATGTCTATCGTATATTCGGACCCGGCGAACTCCAGACAGTGGCTTCCGGGTGTTTTAGGGGAATAGGTGAAAGTAATAGAGAGTGACTCACCTGGATCGAGGTAGGCCAAGGACCCTGGCGCTCCAAGATCCCCAAGAAGAGGAATAGTGTGGAGTGCTCCATTATCGACGACGACTGGTCTAATAATTCCCAATCCGGTGCCGGAGTTATGTGCTATTGCTCTTATAGTCACGATCCCCTCGTGAAGTGAAAACTCTGGAGCGACATAGCGAATACAGTCGTCCCCGAGCTCTCTAGAGAGGATGACTTTATCGATGAGGTGTTGAGTGCCTTCACCATTAAATCCGAAGATACGTATCTGAAGTGTTTCCTGGTCTGCGTCGAGCTCTGCGTAGTTGCCGTTTCCAGTTGCAAGCATTTCGGGGAATTCCTCCATCAGTCTCCCCTTGATGCTGCCGCGCTGAAAGCCCTCTGCAGGATCTTGGCAGCTGGGCAGTGTGAGATACACGGGTTTCGGATTGACTTTTCCTTCAATAGGTACAGCTTTGTGGTATTCGTGGAGATGGCCTGAAAGCACAAGGTCGACGGCAAATCTTTCCACTATGTTACAAAGCCGTCTATTCGTCAGCGGATCTGTATAGGGGTGGTGGAGGAGGACAACCCGCCAGTGTGCATTAACCGCTTCCTCACTTTGTAAATCCTGGACTAGCCACTGTTCAATTTCATCTATACGTCTTTGTGCTGCATCATCAAGCGGAATCCCAGAGTTGACGGCATTCATTTCGGTGAGTCCCCATGGGTTACTATCTACCACGACAAAGTGAATACCAGCAGTATCTGTGAAGGAAAAAGACCTCCCTTTGGAATCTCGGTTCCAGAGGTGAGATTGGTGGGAAAAATACGTGTCGAAGTGGGGACCGTCATCATGGTTCCCTGGAGCATATATGAAGGGGATTCTTGCTAGAGGCTCAGCGAACGCTTCAAACCATCCCCTGCTGTACTGTTCCTTTTGGTAGCCAGTCCCACTTGGCATATCTCCTAGGTGAAAGACCGCATCATACTGACCTGCAAACGTAACTTTTGCCATTTCTTCACGCAGGTTGAAAGCATGCGAATCACTCATAAGCAGGTAACGCGACGATACTTTTGACTGACTGGGAGTACGAAACGAACCAGACCCTACGATTTCGTGTCCGTTGCAGATAAAGTAATCGTATAGTGTGTCTGGGCAAAGCTCCTCAATGTCAATCCAATATACTCCATCCGGTTCGCCTAAGAGAGAAGAAAACTGTGTGACTGGCGTGCAGATATTGTCATCTGGAGAGAGGGCAACAGTCTGCTCTTCTTGACCTGCCGGACGAATTCGAACAGAAAAGACGATACCGGCAGGTGCTTCCCATGCAATAGAAACTGAATGGGCAGTTGGTGCCAATAGGTAAGGGAAAACGTGCATGGATTCAGTCCTCAAAGGGTTTCTATCGAATCAGATGTATTGACCTTTTTCAGTTCAAGTTCTTCTTGTCGTAGTCTTTTTTCTTGTCGTATCTGGCCATAAAGAACCGGGAAGACGAAGACGACCATCAGGATTGTAGACGCGACCCAGAAGATTATGATCGACTCAAAATGGTAAGTAGTGACACCATCTACCGTGGTACTGAAATGACCCATCATCCAACCATTGATAATTTCTTGGGCTGTAGCGCCAAAGTATGCCAACAGGCCGACCATGCCCATGGCTGCTCCCGTGGCCTTTTGGGAAACCAGTGAAACTGCCAGCATGCCTCCCAAAAAGGATAATTCGATGCCAAGAGCAAATCCATACACTGCCGCTGAAACCATACAAAGCATACGATTCTCGTAGAGGGTGACGATGCCAAGAATGCCAAGGATCATGACAATCCCAAAGACAATTGAAGTAATTGCGTGTCGAGACTTGAAGATTTTGTCGGAGATAATGCCGGATAATACAGAGCCGACACCGCCCATAACTGCAACAATGCCCAAGGTTGACCCTGCAGTAACGATCTCATAGCCGCCTTGCTCCTGAAGAAAGATCACACCCCAAGAGGCTACAGAATAGCGAGTGATCCCTAGGAAAATCGCGCTAAATGCGGCAAACCAAACAAACGGGTTCTTTGCAGCCTCGATTTGAGCTTCTTTGGTTGACGTTTTTTCTTCGATCTTCGCTAAAGCTGTTTCACCCGCGAATTCATCGGCTGATGGCAATCCATAAGTTTGAGGACGATCATTCATGAAATAGAAGACCACTGCGGATAACACGATACAAATGACGCCGGGAATAAGAAAAGCCTGTCTCCAGCCCAAGGCTGCAACGATGAACGCTGTACCGACGTATGTGAGTCCCTCCCCCAAATAATGGGCAATGCCGAAAAACCCATACCACGTAGCTAACTGTTTCTTTGGAAACCATTGTGAAAGGGATACTGTGGCAGGAGCAGACCCCATTGATTGGAAACAGCCGTTAAGAACCCACATCACCACAAACAGTCCGTAATAGACAGGAGCGAGTCCCAGGACAACATTGACAATGGCTGCACCCAGGAGCCCTAGAGGGATGATCTTTTTGATATTTGCGTGGTCGCCGATAAAACCATTGGTGAACTTGCCAAGAGCAACCGCAATAGTGAGTCCTGCACCTATGACTCCCAGTTGAGGTGCTGTGAGCCCCGCTTCAAGAAGGGGTTGTTTCGCAACGGATAGCGGCAGACGCATAACGTAATACATCGCGTATCCAATGGTCATTGCGATGACGCCTGAATAGCGCCGTTTAAGGAATTGCTTGCGTACAACTTGGGGGTCGGTGATACGAGGTTTGTCCGGTCCTGTAAGGAACCATCTGAACGGATTCTTCATCGTTATCCTTTTCTAGAAAGCGCGCGTCGACTTCGGCGCGGCCGAATCGGGAGAGGAGAGACAACTCAAAAAGCTATCAATCGCTACTCGGTAGATTGGCACGAGGACGCGAGCTAAGGAAGAGCGTTGACATGTTGTATCGATCCAGCACTATGTCGAATCGATACAACAACACCTATTTTTCAGGTACCGGACCAGTCGAGGACCTAACCACCAGATGCGATTCCACTGCGATTTCGGTTTTCTCCTTTGATGGTGCTAATGGATCGGAAGACAGTCTCGCGGCCAACAATTCCAAAGCCTTATCAGCTAATAAGTATCCGTCTTGACGGATTGTCGTGAGAGAAAATGCTGGATTTGCTGCAATCGTTAGATCGTTGTATCCAACCACCGATATATCTTGAGGAATTCTAAAACCATATTGGCGTAGCCGTAGTATCACGCCTGAAGCTACAGCATCGTTGTAGCAAGTAACAGCCGTGGGAAGATGGTCGCCGGTTGTTAGTAAATCGGCGCCACGAACACCAGCCTCAGTGTCATCACCGCACTGCAAGACATGGGCCAGGTCAATCAATCCAGAATCTGACATTGCACTGAGATAGCCTTTCTCACGCTCAGGTGCCATAGACCTTTTGACGCCCCCGATATGGAATATATGTCTATGCCCTAGTTCGTACAGATGCTGGACTGCCATTCGTTCCCCCTCGACGGGGTCAGAATAAACAGAATCAACATTGTGTGCACTGGAATATCGTGCAAGCGTTAGCGTCGGAATTATCCGGCCAGCCTCCTCAAGATACCGATTAGCCAAAGAGGATCCCGTGACTATCAGCCCCCGGCATCTTTCGGCTAGAAGAAGCCGCAAACAAGCCAGTTCGCTGTGATGTTCGGTGCCGCCCGCCAAAACGACCTCGAGGTCATGCTTTGCTGCTGCGGCATAGACGGAATCAACCAAAGATGATTGAAAAGGACGACTAACCTCATAGATCATCCCGATGACTGAATTTGTGTTCTTGCGCAAAGCGGATGCTCTACGGTCAGGGCGCCAGCCCAACTGGTCGGCTGCATTGATTATTTTTTCCCTCGTGATAGGTGAAATTCGCGATCCCGGGTTAAATGCTGCCGACACTGTTGAGGGTGAGGTTCCCGCAAGTCTAGCTACCGTTCGAATTGTTACGTGTTTTGACACATCATCACTTTCGTTTTCGGACGCACAAAAGGTAGTTTAGCGGCACCGTGCCTCCATTGGCTCACAACGATAGCTTACGCATCGAAGGTAAGGATGCGTGCGACACCGATTCTAAAAAAAATAGCACCCCGAGCAATGCCTGGGCGACTTGTCAGTGTCCTGAAGACAGGGGGAGTCTCTTCCGCATCAACTGTCGTATCGTAGTTGTGACCAGAACCGGCTAAATGAAATGAGAGGATGGCCTTGTTAGAGTTTGGGCGAAGTAGTCATGTTTCTGGTTTGGAAGCCAGGCGCTCATGTCGAGGAAACTCTTGTTATCGTCTGCACTTTCATGACACTTTTTCAATTGGGTTGATACAAGAAGGCAGATCGACCCTTACAGGTGCCCTTGATGGTCCGATCGGTCTCGAATCTGGGGACGTCGTAGTTATACCGGCTGGCCATGTGCATGCCTGCAACCCTGAAAAGGGCCATGGCTCTACCATATGATCCACACCAACCAGCAGTGGGCGTATTTGCGCATTGCTGAGGGAATGGGGAACGACATATTCTCAGGCATACGCCTTCTGCGGGACTCAGCACTGCCTGACTTGGTGCATGCTTTCAGCCGCGCTATTTTTGAGGACACATCCAAGAGTGCCATTGAAGAGCACGCGAATAAACTATTGCAGGCGATGGGCAGGATTACTCCCGCGATCTTGGCCAAAAACACAGTTGATGTGAAACTTGCGCAAAAGTTGGAGCCAGTGCTGGTCAGGTTGAAAGATGATGCATCGATGCCGCCACTTAACGAACTGGCCGAAGAAGTACATATGTCAAAGTATCAGTTGGTACGTGCCATGAGAAAGGCAACAGGCCTCACGCCTGTCGCGTGGAGACATAATGCCCGCATCATCGAGGCACGCCATTTATTGAGCGAGGGGCAACCAATTGCTCAGATCGCGCATGTACTTGGATTTACTGATCAGAGTCACTTCCACCGCGTATTCCGTGCTTACGTTGCCGCATCACCTGGCAGATATTGAAGTCAACTGCAATAACGTACAAGACCTAGAAGCGTCCTAGAGAAAGACTGGAATAGAGTCCAGTACACATCGGGGAGCGCATGGAACAGTTTGTCGCGGTGGCAGTCGCCCATTTTCTAGCGCTACTCATTCCGGGGGTCGTTTTTTTCTTATTGTTCGCACCGCTATGACAGGTGGTTGGCGAAATGCCACGGGTGTGTGCTTGGGGATTGCCTGCGCCAACGGTTTCTTCATAGTGGTAGCTTTTTCGGGCCTATCATTGATATCGCATCCAATGGTCCTCAATCTCATTCAACTTGCTGGCGGAGGTTTCCTCATATTTATTGGGGGAGTCTTCCTTCGGTCACGGGCAACTGTATTTGTCGACGAAGAACCAGTTGTCGGGAGCGTAACGTGGCTTCGCAACTTTGGCCTGGGATTCATATCCGGCCTATTGAACCCGAAAAATGCGCTGTTCTATATGAGCTTGGCTGCCGCTATACACAGTGATGACACCACAGCTCTTGTGGTCTATGGAGTATGGATGTTTTCTGTTCTTCTTCTCTGGGACATCTTTGCAGCGGTAGTCTTTGGATCACATCAGGCACTTCGTTTCTTGAAACGAGTTCTTCCATGGATTTCCGCACTTTCAGGTGGATTCCTTGTCCTTTTTGGTGCCGGAATGATCTTGCGTTTGGCTTTTTCAGCCTTCCAGCTGCCCATCACGGTGTTCTAATTCCCGTGGCAGTTTGATATTTCTCGCTGGGATGGTGGTTTAGTGGCTCTTCGGACTTTGGTGGGGTGTGAAGGTGTTTCATACTTTTAGGTGTGATCCAAAAAGATAATAGAAACACCTTCACTGTCTCTGATCCTACGTTGATTCTTCAGGCTTTGGTGAGTTTGAAAG
>NZ_VULO01000016.1 GCF_009696615.1 Scrofimicrobium canadense | reverse complement strand
CCCGTGATGAGCGGACGGGTCTGCATGAGGACCTCTCAAGTAACACGTCTGCATAGGTCCTACCCACCACGGCGCAGGTGGCTAACCAGGAACCCTGGTCACCCCCATTGTGCATAGATAAGGTCTGCACCGTCGCGAACTCCCACGTCGTGTTGATCGACTCGGGCAGCCCCTTGAGTCCGTCACAGACCACGATGCAGACGTCCTCGATGCCGCGGTTCTTGATCTCTGCGAGCACGCCGAGCCAGAACTTCGCGCCCTCGCCGCCGTCGCCGGCCCAGATCCCGAGGATGTCGCGTTCCCCGGTCGTGGTGACGCCGATGGCGACGTAGAACGGCTTGTTGCGGACCTGCCCGTCCCGGACCTTCACCACGATCGCGTCGATGAACACGACGGGGTACACCCGATCCAGCGGACGGTTCTGCCACTCGGTCATCTCCTCGATGACCTTGTCGGTGATCTTCGAGATCGTGTCCTTGCTGACACTGGCACCATAGACGTCGTCGAAGTGCGCGGCGACCTCACCCGTGGTCAGCCCCCGGGCGGTGAGCGAGAGGACGATCTTGGGCTGGAACGACCCGTCACGGTCCCTGGGGACGTCGATCTCGACGGCGCCGATCTCGGTCAGCACCGTCTTGGACCGGGTCCCGTTACGGGCGTTCTCGCTCTCGCTGACCGTGTGCTTCTCGTAGCCGAGGTGCTCGGTCATTTCCGCCTCGAGCGCAGTCTCGAGCACCGTCTTCGTCAACCCGCCGAGCAGGCCTCCCGGCCCGACGAGGCTGACGCCCTGTTCCTTCGCCTGCGCAAGCAGCTGCTCGGCGATCTGTTGCTGATCGATGATCTCTCCCGTCACAGGATCGATCATCTCGATAGCCTGACTCATTGCCCTTCCTTTCGGTCAGGCCAGTCCCAGATCCACCGTTTTCCTGACACTCCCGAAATGTGGAGTGCGTGGGTGTTGGAAATGCGTTAGCAGGTGGTGGTGATCTGCGGGTTTGTTGCATGGGCTCCGTATGGCTCTCTCGCGATGATCTCATAAGCGGACAAGCATTAGTGCATGTCTCTCGTAAGTCCCACAGCTGGCCGGTCGCCACAGCCCAGCGGTTCCCGGTTGCCGCGACCCATGCGCTGGGGAGCCGTTTATCACGCTGTTGCGCGTCACGGGGTAGGAACGTCCCGGCTCATCGTTTATTCGCCCGTGTCGTCGGAGCGTGAACGGTTCTGGGCACGGTTGGCGAGTGCTTTCGTGCCGGCGGCCCTGAGCATGGGTCTGCTGCTGTGGCTTGTGCTTATCGCGGTTGGCGCGTCTCCTGAAGCGTCGGCGGTCGGGATCGTGCTGGTGGGGGTGTCGGCCGGAGTGTTCCTTTGGTGGAAGGCACGTCCGCTTCGTGGACGGGTGGCAATGGCGTGGTCGAGCCGATTCGTGTTCTGGCCTCGTCGTGATGATGAGGATCGTGAAGAGATGATCACGACGCTGTCGTTGCTGATGGAGCGCGCAACAGAGGATCTTCGTCACGGGAGGATCACGCGAAGCGTGTACGACCGCGTGTGGATGGCCGTCTACGAGGAGACGCATGCACTGTCTCCCGCGCGAGATAAGTAAGCACGCGGATTCGCGCTGGGAGCTGGCGCCCGTGACCATCGATGAGCCCACGGGTAGGGATTCGGCGACGCTAGAGAAGTGCTTCTGCGGCGGCGGCAATGGATCTGTGTGCGATTTGGTCCCAGGAGGTCGCGTAGTAGCTCTCGAAGGGTGTGGTGGTGATCCTTTGGTGTACGCGCTCGGCGAGTGCTGCGGGGTCGGTGTGAGGGGTGGTGACGATTCCGGTGATGCAGATGTCGCGGCCGTGGCGCATTTCGATCTCAGCGTGGTGTGCGCAGATCGCTGCGGACAATGCGTTGACGGCGCGGTCAGGGGTCGGTGAGTCAGACGGGACTTCGACGATGTAGAAGATGTGCCGCACCAGGGGGTGCGTGCGCAGCGGCTTCGTGAGGATGTCATGCGCTGCCCGGAGCTGACTCCGGAGCGCTTGCCGAGGGTGGTTCGTGTCGGGCACGCGGATACCCACGATCATGGTTCGCGCCCTCCGGTCGTCGAGTGCGTCGTGATCGTAAGGAACGGGCATGGCAAGATAGGCGAGGCTGCCGAGCGAGTCGCCGTAGAGGAGCAAACGAGCCTTCCCAGACTGCGGGCCTGCCGGGGACGAGCGGGTGGCGTGTCGGATGGTGTCCATTATTTGAGGCACCTGCCTTGCCACTCCTCGTCGTCACTGCCCGGCTGGATGCGGGTGGGGTGGCTGGTGATCTGCCCGAGTGCGATCGTGCCTTCGCAGGGGACGGCGAGGAGGTCACCGGGGGCGCAGGTCTGCGGGAAGGGTGACGATCGGGTACGGCCACGGCGCAGACCCGATTTCGCCGGGGATGAGTTCGATGGTGGTGTTCTTCGCCGTCGACGTGCGGCCGATGAGCCGGCACTCGTCCCAGTAGGGGGCCACCCGGTCGAATCCGCAGTCAGTGAGGGCGACGCGTTTATCGGTGTCGGTGTCGACACGGAGGGTGACCTGGAAGACCAGGACGGTGACGTCGTTGCCGATCCCCTGGGCGTGCGCCTGGGCCGGTTTCGGGTGCGGCAGGTCCCCGGTGAGTAGTGCCGGGGTGCCGGCGATGTCCACCAGTCGCCTCAGGGACACTCCGCCGATCACGACATCCGAAACCGTGGGGACGGTGTGCTCGAGCCAACGTCGGGGTTGGAGAGGGTCAGGGATGCTGCGTCTGAGGGTGGGGAGGATGGCGGTGAGGGTCATGCCTCCACTTCTACGCGGCAACCACCGGGCAGGGAACAGCCCCTCACGGAACTCATGCGCCTTCTCGGCCTGCCGCTAACAGCACCACGCAGAGGGCGCGGCCACTCGCGTCCGTGCCGTCGGCGCGCTCTGCGGGCCTGTGGTGTTAGCGGCCCGTTAGAGTCCGCCCGATCCTCGTATGGGTTCTGTTAGGACGCTTCTTTCGGGGGTGTGGGCGGGTGTTTAATCGTGAGTTGCACCCGCTGTTTCGGGTTGCGCGGCTAGTGGTCCTGCTGTCGCTTGTTATCCGAATGGAGATTGTTGTGCTTGACATCGTCTACGCGCTCGGCGTGATCGCCTTGTTCGTCGTCATCGGGCTGCTGGGGAAGGCGGTGGAGAAGCTGTGATCGTCTTTGAATTTCTCGCCGCCGGTCTCGGGGTCGCGGCGATCGTGTATCTCGTGTTCGCTCTCGTGAAACCGGAGCGCTTCTGATGACCTGGGTGTACGCGCTTCTCGCCCTCGCCACCGTCGCCATCATCCTGGGCATCCTGTACCGCCCGTTCGGTGACTACATGGCCTGGGTCTACACGTCCCGCAAGGACTGGAAAGTCGAACGCGGGATCTACAAGATCATCGGCGTCGATTCCAAGACCGAGCAGACCTGGCAGGCCTACCTGCGCAGCGTGCTCGCGTTCTCCGCGATCGGCCTGCTGATCGTCTACGGCCTGCAACGCCTCCAACAGTGGCTGCCGTACTCGCTGGGCCTGACGGCTCCCTCGGAGGATCTGTCGTTCAACACCGCGGCATCGTTCGTCGGCAACACGAACTGGCAGTCGTACTCGCCGGAGCTCACCGTCGGCTACACCGTCCAGTCCGCCGGTCTCGCGGTGCAGAACTTCGTGTCCGCCGCAGTCGGTATCGCGGTCGCGATCGCTCTGGTGCGCGGTTTCGCCTACCGGCGCTCAGGCACGATCGGGAACTTCTGGGTCGACCTGATCCGCGGCACGTTGCGCATTCTGCTGCCGATCGCCGTGGTCGGTGCGATCGTGCTGATGATCGGCGGAGTGATCCAGAACTTCAACGGGCTCACCACCGTCACCACGATCACCGGCGCCACACAGACGATCCCCGGCGGGCCGACGGCGTCGCAGGAGGTCATCAAGCTGCTCGGTACCAACGGCGGCGGGTTCTTCAACGCGAACTCGTCTCACCCGTTCGAGAACCCCACCGCGTGGACGAACGTGTTCCAGGTGCTGCTGATGCTCGTCATCCCATTCTCCCTGCCCCGCACCTTCGGGCGGATGGTGGGTGATAACCGTCAGGGTTACGCGATCGTCTCCGTGATGGCGATCCTGTACGTGGCGTCGTTCAGCATCCTCACCGCCCTGGAATCGGCCGGCATGGGCACCGCCCCCGGCCTTGCCGGCGGCGCGATGGAAGGCAAGGAGCAGCGGTTCGGGATCATCGGATCGACCCTGTTCGCCACCACCAGCACCGGCACCTCCACCGGCGCGGTGAACTCGATGCACGACTCGTACACCGCGCTGGGCGGGATGATGCCAATGCTGAACATGATGCTCGGTGAAGTCACCCCTGGTGGCGTCGGCTCCGGGCTCTACGCGATCCTGGTCCTCGCGGTCATCGCCGTGTTCATCTCGGGTCTGCTGATCGGACGCACGCCGGAGTACCTGGGCAAGAAGATCGGCCCGCGCGAGATCAAGCTCGCCGCGCTCTACATCCTCGTCATGCCCACCCTGGTGCTGGCCGGAACGGCGCTGAGCTTCGCGATCCCCGGTATCCGGGAAGAGGTGGAGAACACGTCGATCTGGAACTCCGGCATCCACGGCGTGTCCGAGGTGCTGTACGCGTTCACGTCCGCAGCGAACAACAACGGTTCCGCGTTCGCCGGTCTCACCGCGAACACGCCGTGGCTGAACACCACACTGGGGCTCGCGATCTTGCTGGGACGGTTCGTGCCGATCGTGTTCGTCCTCGCCCTGGCGGGCTCTCTAGCCGCTCAGGACAAGGTTCCGACCACCTCCGGCACCCTCCCCACGTACCGTCCGATGTTCATCGGGCTGCTGACCGTGGTCACGATCCTGGTGACCGCACTGGCCTTCTTCCCCGTTCTCGCGCTAGGTCCGCTAGCAGAAGGGCTGATGTAAACAATGTCCACCATCACCGAACCCCGCCCGAAAACGGCGGGCACCCCCACCCGGAAGGGCGGGTTCACCTGGGAACAGGTCCGGACAGCCCTGCCCGGCGCGTTCCGCAAACTCAACCCCAAAGAGCAGTGGCGCAACCCCGTCATGTTCCTCGTCTGGGTCGGCGCCGCGCTCACCACGGTCCTCGCCGTCACGGAGCCGTTCATCGGCGGACCCGCCGATTCCGGCGGCACGGTCGTGCCGTGGTCGTTCACCTGGGCGATCGCGGTGTGGCTGTGGCTGACCGTGCTGTTCGCGAACCTCGCCGAGTCCGTCGCCGAAGGTCGCGGCAAAGCACAGGCGGAAACGCTCCGCAAGACCCGCACCAGCACCATGGCCAACCGCGTTAGCAGCTACGACGCGAAGGCCGACGCTGCTGCGGAGCGGGCCGCGATCACGCAGGTGTCATCCTCCGACCTCACGGTGGGCGATGTGGTGGTTGTGACCGCGGGCGAGCTGATCCCCGGCGACGGGGACATCGTGTGGGGCATCGCGTCGGTAGACGAGTCGGCCATCACGGGCGAATCCGCCCCGGTGGTCCGCGAGTCCGGCGGCGACCGTTCCGCAGTCACCGGCGGCACCCGGGTGCTGTCGGACCGGATCGTGGTGCGCATCACCTCCAAGCCGGGTGAGACGTTCGTGGACCGGATGATCTCTCTCGTCGAGGGCGCGGCACGGCAGAAGACGCCGAACGAGATCGCGTTGAACATCCTGCTCGCGTCCCTGTCGATCATCTTCGTCGTCGTCGCGCTCACCCTGAACCCGATCGCGTCCTACGCGGCCGCCCCCGTGAGCGTCACCGTGTTGGTCGCGCTGCTGGTGTGCCTGATCCCGACGACGATTGGGGCGCTGTTGTCGGCGATCGGTATCGCCGGGATGGACCGGCTCGTGCAGCGCAACGTGCTGGCCATGTCCGGGCGCGCGGTCGAAGCCGCGGGCGATGTGACGACGCTGCTGCTGGACAAGACCGGCACCATCACCTACGGCAACCGGCGCGCCAGCGCGTTCGTCCGCCTGGGTGGGGTGCGGGAGCAGGAGCTGGTCCGGGCCGCCGCGCTGTCGTCGCTGGCTGACCCGACCCCGGAGGGCGTGTCGATCATGGAGCTCGCCGAGCAGGAGCACGGAGAGTTCGACCGGAACACGACCGGGGAGATCGTCCCGTTCACGGCGCAGACGCGCATGTCGGGCCTGGACCTGCCCGATGGTACCCGGATCCGTAAGGGCGCCGGCTCTGCCGTGATGGCCTGGCTGGAAGAGGGCGGTGAACGGTTGCCGTCGTCGCTGGTCGCGGAACTCGACGAGTACGTCGAGCGCATCTCCCAGTCCGGAGGCACCCCGCTCGTCGTCGCAACCAAGGACGCGACCGGTGCGGGGCACCTGCTCGGGGTCGTGCACCTCAAGGACGTCGTCAAGGAGGGGCTGCCGGCGAAGTTCGCCGAGATGCGGGCGATGGGCATCCGCACGGTGATGATCACCGGCGACAACCCGCTCACCGCGGCCGCCATCGCGAAGGAAGCCGGTGTGGACGATTTCCTCGCCGAAGCCACCCCGGAGGACAAGCTCGCCTACATCCGCAAGGAGCAGGAGGGCGGGAATATGGTCGCGATGACCGGTGACGGCACCAACGACGCACCCGCGCTCGCGCAGGCCGATGTCGGGGTCGCGATGAACTCCGGCACGTCGGCGGCGAAAGAGGCGGGGAACATGGTCGACCTCGATTCCGACCCGTCCAAGCTCATCGACGTGGTGCAGATCGGGAAGCAGCTGCTGATCACCCGGGGAGCGTTGACGACGTTCTCGATCGCGAACGACATCGCGAAGTACTTCGCGATCATCCCCGCCATGTTCATGGGCGTGTTCCCGCAGCTCGCCGCGTTGAACATCATGGGCCTGCACTCGCCGGCCTCGGCGGTGCTGTCGGCGATCATCTTCAACGCGATCGTGATCGTGTTCCTCATCCCGCTCGCCTTGCGCGGAGTGAAGTACCGGCCCGGGAACGCGTCCAGCATCCTCGGCCGCAACCTCGCCATCTACGGGCTGGGCGGCGTAATCACCCCGTTCGTCGGGATCTGGCTGATCGACCTGCTCGTCCGCCTCATCCCCGGCTTCTGACACACCTTCGGAAAGAAGAGCACATCATGACCACACAAGCTCGTGGAATCGGGCGCACCATCTGGGTCGCCATCCGCGCCATGGCGCTCCTGACCCTCGCCCTCGGTGTCGGCTACACCCTGCTGATCACCGGCATCGGGCAGGTCGCCCTGCCCGCCCAAGCCAACGGGTCGATCATCACCAACCAGGACGGCGACCCAGTCGGGTCGTCGCTGATCGGCCAGTCCTTCACCGACGCGGACGGCAACCCGCTGCCGGAGTACTTCCAGCCGCGGCCCTCCGCCGCCGGCGACGGGTACGACGGCGGCGACTCCTCTGGGTCGAACTACGGGCCGGAGAACGAGGACCTGATCGCCGCGATCACCGAACTCAAAGCCCAGGTTGCGGAGTTAAACGGCGTCACCGAGGCCGAAGTCCCCGTGGATGCGGTCACCGCGTCCTCGTCGGGACTGGACCCGCACATCAGCCCCGCCTACGCTAGGATCCAGATCGACCGGGTCGCCGACGCACGCGGGATCCCCGCCGAGCAGGTACGGGAACTCGTCGCGGCACACACCCAGGGCCCAGATTTCGGGTATTTGGGAGAATCGAGGGTGAACGTTCTGGAACTGAACCTCGCCCTGGACGAGTTGGAGGACTGATCATGCCGAAACGGGGGCAGCTTCGGGTGTTGCTCGGCGCTGCCCCCGGCGTCGGCAAGACCTTCACCATGCTGGAAGAAGGGCGACGCCTCCTCGGGAACGGGAAAGATGTCGTCGTCGGGATCGTGGAAACCCACGGCCGCGCCGCGACGGCGGCGATGACCGCGGGAATCCCAGCCGTCCCGCGCACACGCATCGAATATCGCGGGGTCACGCTCGAGGAGATGGACCTGCAGGCGGTGCTGGACCGCCGCCCCGAGATCGCGCTCGTCGACGAGCTCGCGCACACCAACGCGCCCGGCTCGAAGAACGACAAACGCTGGCAAGACGTCGAAGAACTCCTCGTCGCAGGCATCGACGTCATCTCCACCCTCAACATCCAGCACATCGAATCCCTCAACGACGTCGTCGAACAGATCACCGGCGTCCCCCAGCGAGAGACCGTCCCCGACAGCTTCCTCCGCGGCGCGGAACAGATCGAGGTCGTCGACCTCGCACCGCAAGCGCTCCGCGACCGGCTCAGCGGCGGATTCGTGTACCCGGCCGAACGCATCGACGCAGCCCTGTCCAACTACTTCCGCCTCGGGAACCTCACCGCGCTACGCGAACTCGCCCTCATCTGGCTCGCAGACGAAGTCGATCAGGCGCTGAAGGGATACCGCAAAGACCACGGCATCGACAGCACCTGGGAAGCCCGCGAACGCGTCGTCGTCGCCCTCACCGGCGGCCCCGAAGGCGAGACGCTGCTGCGCCGCGGCGCGCGGATCGCGGCCCGCTCCGCCGGCGGCGAGCTCATCGCCGTGCACATCACCAGTCAAGACGGACTCCGCACCGGGAACCCGGCGACCCTTGCCGAGCAGCGTGCGCTCGTCGAAAAACTCAACGGCACCTACCATCAGGTCATCGGGGAAGACATCCCCACCGCGCTGGTGGAGTTCGCCCGCTCGGTCAACGCCACCCAGCTCGTTCTCGGCGCCAGCCGCCGCGGACGCGTCACCGCCGCGTTCACCGGACCCGGGATCGGCGCGACCGTCGTCCGTGAATCCGGCGACATCGACGTGCACATGGTCAACCACGCCGCCGCCGGCAAACGCTTCACCCTGCCCCCACTCACCGGAGCGCTCACCCGCAAACGACGCATCCTCGGCTTCGTCGTCGCACTCCTGGGCGGGCCCGCGCTCACCGGTCTTCTGAGCCTGTTCCGCAGCGAAGACTCGATCACCACCGACGTCCTCAGCTACCAGCTCCTCATCGTCATCGTCGCGCTCGTCGGCGGCATCTGGCCAGCCCTGTTCGCCGCCGTCCTGTCAGGCATCACGCTCGATTTCCTGTTCATCGAACCGCTGTACACGATCGACATCCACCAGCCGCACCATCTACTGTCCCTGGTCCTGTGCGTCCTCATCGCGAGCCTGGTGAGCTTCGTCGTTGACCGGGCCGCCCGCAACACCCGAGCCGCCAGACGCTCCGCCGCCGAATCCGAACTCATCCAGACAATCGCCGGCAGCGTCCTGCGCGGAGACAACGCGATCCAAGCACTCATCGACCGCACCCGCGAAGCCTTCCAACTCCCCGGCGTGCGGCTCATGCGCGGCGAAGACGTCCTCGCCCGGTCCGGGGAACCGCTGCCCGACAACCATCACGCCAGCATCCGGATCACCGACGACACCACCCTGGAACTGCACGGCCCGGACCTTGCCGCGTCCGAGCAACGCCTCCTCGCCGTCGTCACCGCGCAACTCGCCGCGACCCTCGAACACGAGCACCTCACCCAGACGGCGAAACAGATCGAGCCGATCGCCGCATCCGACCGAGTGCGCGGCGCGCTCCTCTCGGCGCTCAGCCACGATCTGCGTCGCCCGCTCGCGGCTGCCTCCGCTGCGGTCGGTGGGCTCAAAGCGGCAGGACCCGACCTGGCGTCCGCGCAGAAGAGGGAACTGCTCGACACCGCCGAGGAGAGCCTCGGGGCACTCGCAACCCTGGTCACCGACCTCCTCGACGTCAGCAGGCTTCAGGCGGGCGTGCTCACCATCGCGGAGATCCCGACCGATCCCGCCGAGACCATCGCGCCCGCCCTCGACGAACTCCACCTCGGCCCCACCGACGTCACCCTCGCGCTCAATCACGGTGACGCGGTCGCGCACGCCGACCCTGTCCTGCTCCAACGCGTGCTCGTCAACCTCCTCACCAATGCGCACCGCTACAGCCCGGCCGGCACCCCCATCCAGGTCAGCACCAGCACCTTCGCAGACCGGCTCGAAATCCGCATCATCGACCACGGCCCCGGCATCCCGCCTGAGAAACTGGACGACATCTTCCTGCCCTTCCAACGCCTCGGCGACACCGACAACACCACCGGCCTGGGCCTGGGCCTTGCCCTCTCGCGCGGTTTCATCGAAGCCATGCACGGCACCCTCACCCCCGAAGACACCCCTGGTGGCGGACTCACCATGGTCATCTCCCTCCCTACGATCCGCACGAGCAAGGAGCCATCATGAAAATCCTCATCGCCGACGACGACCCCCAGATCCTTCGCGCCCTGCGCATCACCCTCACGGCCAAAGGGTATGAGATCTTCACCGCAGCTGACGGTGCCCAGGCGATCGCTGCTGCCATCGACCACCACCCGGACATCTTCCTGATCGACCTGGGCATGCCTGAACTCGATGGCATCGAAGTCATCCATGGAATCCGCGGCTGGTCCCAGGCGCCTATCCTCGTCGTGTCCGGCCGCGCCGGCGCCGCCGATAAGGTCGAAGCCCTCGATGCCGGCGCCGACGACTACATCACCAAACCCTTCGCCGTCGAAGAACTCCTCGCTCGCATCCGCGCCCTGACCCGACGTGTTCCCCAAGAAGACGCCACGCCCGTGGTGCACCTCGGCCGCGTCACCATCGACCTCGCCGCCCACAGCGTCACCCGCGACACCCCCGAAGGGGAACGTCAAATCCGGCTGACCCCCACCGAGTGGCAGCTCATCGACATCCTCATCCGCAACGCCGGGAAACTCGTCACCCGCCAAACCATCCTCACCACCATCTGGGGCACCGAGCACGCCGAAGACACCGGCTACCTTCGCCTCTACGTCTCCCAACTCCGCCGCAAACTCGAAGAAGACCCGGCCAACCCCGTCCACCTGCTCACCGAACCCGGCATGGGCTACCGGCTCGACGGCATGACCACCTGACGCTCAGCACCCCCAGAGATGAGCATTCTCGACACCATCGGCATCATCGGCGAAATGCTGTCCTGGATCGGCGCAATCATCGGCATCCCCTTCCTGGTCGCAGCGCTCATCATCACCGCCATCGACGGTCCTCGCACCCCAACGAACGTCACCGTCGTCGAGGACCTCGATCAGCAGCGGATCGCGATATGGAACGTGAAGGAACGCACCTATACCCGCCCCCTCACATCCCGCGATGATCTTCGCAACCACGATTCGACCACCGTCACCGGATACGTTCCCGAACGCCGGCCCGACCGACTCCACCTGCACAAACGCCCCCCGGAACGTCTCTGCCGCACCCTCGCAATCACCATGCTCAGCACAGCAGCAGTAGGATTCCTCGCATCTCTCCTCCCGATGGTCTGGTGACCTTACCTCGGCGCAAGCTGCACACAAACTGTTCAACGTGAGGTAGCCGTTAGGGTTCTGGCAAGCGTCATAGGATCTGTTCCCACCCACGATTTTTTCTGGCAGTCCAGGCGCGGACACCAGAAACGATGCTTACGCCACACCAGTCGCATGGGTTTGCCGTAGACCGGCAGATCAATATAAGAGACTTCAACGCGGTCCTTGACCCACGCCCGGCCCCCACAACCAGGACACAGTGGGTCTTTCACTATCTGCCAAACCCGCAGATACTGGACCGCCCGATCACGTCGATACTCCAGAACACGAGTATCTTTCAAACTCACCAAAGCCTGAAGAATCAACGTAGGATCAGACACAGTGAAGGTGTTTCTATTATCTTTTCGTTTCACACCTAAAAGTATGAAACACCTTCACACCCCACCAAAGTCCGAAGAGCCCCATTAGGTCGCCTTCTCATAAGAAAACTTTAACATGTCGGTGCAATTGTCGGTGCAGTTTCAACCACATCTCACATATTCGCACTTCAACCAGGGTATTTGTGGAGCTGAGGGGACTCGAACCCCTTACCTCCGCCTTGCAAAGGCGGCGCTCTACCAGGTGAGCTACAGCCCCGTTATGGAGTTATTCGGAGACTGCCTCAGCAGCCTCTTCAACCTTAGCAGCAGCCGCAGCTTCTGCCTCAGCAATCTGAGCATCCACCTCATCGGTGATCTGCGCCCAGAGTTCTTCCGATTCCCGCATGTCTTGCGCCGCACGACGCACAATGAGGGCTACGCCAGCAACAGCAGCTCCGACAAGGGCGATGGTCAAAAGCTTCTTCACGGCGCCTCCTACATTCTTCTCACACGGACAATCTGCCACAAGCGATACGATACCGCATGTGGGCAGTGGGCCTAGCTGGGCTCGAACCAGCGACCTCAGTCTTATCAGGACTGCGCTCTAACCAACTGAGCTATAGGCCCGGGGTGCGGATTTAGCCTACCTGACTGGAGGTATCTGCACCAAAACAGAGAATAGGTAATAGCTCACTCATCCATCAAAGTGACGCGAATTCCGCCCACCATAACGGCAACGAGGTTGTACAACAAGGACATCAAGGTAGCTAAAGCAGTAAATATCACAATGTTAGCTACACCAAGAATGATGGAATACGAAATCACGCGAGGAAGGCGGACATACTCCAGCAAGCTGAGGAATTGCTCGGCACCAATTTTGATAAGAAAATCTTCCATAGTGCCGAAAACATTCATTCCGTCAAGGACATGCCACAGCACAATTGTTGCAACGACTGTGATGATTCCCACTGCTACTGCTAGTAGAAATCCAATCTTCAATACTGACCACGGATCAACACGAGTGACGGTTAGGTCAACACGGCGCGGTTGATCGACTTCGACTGTAGTGATCTCCTGGTCACTCATCGTCGTTCTCCTGTTCATCGCCCGAGTCCCGTGTTATCGCGATTACTCGGTCTTCTTTATCTGGTTTAGCGAAAATCACACCTTTGGTATTTCGACCAGTGGAGCGAACATCCCCAGCACTTACCCTCACCAGTTTGCCACTTTCTGTAATGACAAGAACATCTTCTTCAATTTCTGTCACCAGGGCACCAACGAGAGCCCCGCGCTCTTCGTCAAGATTTGCCACCTTGATACCCAGTCCACCACGACCTTGAATACGATATTCAGACAATGGCGTGCGTTTTGCATAGCCACCCTCCGTAACAATGAGGAGGTCAGCTTCGGGACGTACCACTTCCATGGTGAGGAGTTCGTCATCGTCGCGGAACCGCATTCCAGTGACACCTGAAGTTGAGCGACCCATTGGGCGCAGTTGTTCATCACTTGCTTGGAAGCGAATAGACATGCCTTGTTTTGAAACCAAAATGACGTCGTCTTCAGCGTTAACAATCGCTGCGGAAACAACTTCATCGGGATTGCCATGTGCATCTTCGCGCAGGTTGATCGCAATGATGCCCGCTTGCCGAGGCGAATCATAGTCAGCCAAACGAGATTTCTTTACTAAACCTGACTTGGTCGCAAGGACAAGATAGTCAGCCTGCTTGTAGTCGTGGATGGTCATCACTTGTGCGATTTGTTCTCCCGGTTGGAATGGAAGAATATTTGCCACATGTTGACCTTTGGCGTCACGTGCCCCTTCGGGAAGCTGATAGGCCTTTGCGCGGTAGACGCGACCCAAATTGGTAAAGAAAAGCAGCCAATCATGAGTCGAGGTGACGAAGAAGTGGTTAACTGCGTCATCTCCACGCAGCTGAGCTCCGCGTACACCTTTACCACCGCGCTTTTGCGCACGGTATTGGTCTTCTCTAGTCCGCTTTGTATATCCTTCACGCGTGATTGTGACGACTACTTGTTCTTCAGGTACAAGGTCTTCCATCGACATTTCCCCTTCGAAGGGGACGATGGTCGTACGTCGATCGTCACCAAATTTGTCAGTGATCTCCGTGAGCTCTTCGGAAATAATCCGCCGTTGCCGCCCAGGGGTGGCCAAAATGTCTTCTAAGTCGAGTACTCGCGCTTTGATCTCAGCATGCTCATCTAAAATCTTTTGACGTTCCAGTGCTGCCAGACGTCGCAACTGCATTGCCAAAATTGCATTTGCTTGAATTTCATCAATGGCGAGTAGCTGCATTAATCCCGTGCGGGCATCATCGACCGTAGGTGAACGCCGAATAAGAGCAATCACCTCGTCAAGAGCATCGAGAGCCTTGAGATACCCGTCAAGAATATGAAGCCGTTCGCGTGCTTTCGCCAAACGGAATTGCGTGCGGCGAACAACAACATCAATCTGATGTTTGACCCAATAGTGGACAAAACCATCCAGAGACAACGTCCTGGGAACTCCATCAACCAATGCCAGCATGTTAGCCGGGAATGATTCCTGTAATGACGTGCGTCGATATAGATTATTGAGCACTACTTGCGCGACGGCATCCCGTTTCAAGACGATAATGAGTCGCTGCCCATTGCGACCAGAAGTCTCATCGCGAATGTCGGCAATCCCTTGGACTTGACCGGTTCGCGTTAACTCGGCAATCTTAGCTGTCAGATTATCGGGGTTTACCTGGTAGGGCAGCTTCTTTATGACAAGACATTGACGTCCGTGGAGCTCTTCGACGTCAACAATTGCTCGTTGAATAATGCCGCCGCGTCCAGTCCTATACACCTGTTCAATACCGCGCCGACCAAGAATAGTCGCACCGGTTGGGAAGTCTGGGCCTTTGATGCGCTCCATTAGCGCTTCTAGTAGCTCTTCTCTTGTGGCCTCCGGATTATCGAGATACCACTGTACGCCTTCAGTAACCTCACGAAGATTGTGAGGTGGGATGCGTGTCGCCATACCAACGGCAATACCTTCAGATCCATTGACCAGGAGGTTGGGGAAGCGTGCTGGCAAGACGGTGGGTTCTTGGGAACGTCCATCATAATTGTCTTGGAAATCAACGGTTTGCTCATCAATGCCGCGCACCATTTCCACAGCCAACGGTGCCATTTTACATTCAGTGTAACGCGCGGCAGCAGGCCCCAAATTACCTGGTGAACCGAAGTTTCCTTGCCCATCGACTAAAGGGTAACGAAGTGACCACCACTGGACGAGGCGTGCCAGCGCATCGTAAACGGAACTATCACCATGGGGGTGATAATGCGCCAGAACATCACCAACGACGCGCATGCATTTGTAGTATCCAGCATCGGGGCGATAACCACCGTCATACATTGCATAAAGGATGCGCCTATGCACAGGCTTGAGTCCATCACGAACATCAGGAAGAGCGCGGCCCACAATCACGCTCATCGCATAGTCAAGGTATGACCGCTGCATTTCCGACTCAAGATCTACAGGATCAACGCGGCCTTCGCCGACAACAATGGCTCCTTCTTCAACGGCCTCAGTAGCAGCATCGGCAACCGCTTCAGCAGTCTCAGACGCAATCAGTTCGTTATCTGGGTTCTCTTCACTCATTGCTTCTACCCTCTATGCGTCAATGAAGCGGACGTCTTGAGCATTACGCTGAATAAAGGAACGACGCGCTTCAACATCGTCCCCCATCAAAACTGTGAAAGTCTCATCAGCAGCGGCAGCCTCGCCAACTTCTACTTGTTTGAGTAGACGCGCATCGGGATTCATTGTTGTATCCCATAGCTCTTGATCATTCATTTCGCCTAAGCCTTTGTAACGCTGAATTGGATTGACCTTTGGCAGTCGCCACCCTTTTTCAAGGCCTTCAGCTAGAGCTTCATCACGTTGTTGATCAGAGTAGACGAATTCGTGTGGCGCATTGCTCCAACGAATACGATATAGCGGCGGTGTGGCCAGGTAAATATGTCCTTCTTCAACTAGTTGCTTCATATAACGGAAGAAGAATGTCATTAATAGAGTCGCAATATGCTGGCCATCAACGTCAGCATCAGCCATAAGAATGACTTTTCCATAGCGGAGTTTTCCACGATCAAATTCTTCGCCAATACCGGTACCTAATGCACCAATGAGGGCTTGAATAGTCTCAGAATTCATTGCCCGGTCGATGCGCGCCTTTTCCACATTAAGAATTTTTCCACGCAAAGGAAGAATAGCCTGAACATCAGGATTTCTTCCCATTACCGCCGAACCTCCAGCAGAGTCACCCTCTACGATGAATAGTTCACACACATCTGCATCTGATGAGGAACAATCATGGAGTTTCGATGGCATTGCCACTGAGTCCAATGCTGTCTTCCGACGTGTGGCCTCGCGGGCTTTACGAGCAGCAACACGCGCCTGTTGAGCGGCCATACCTTTGCCAACGATCGCTCGCGCTTCAGCTGGGTGAGCATCAAGCCAGTCCCCTAGAAGTTTATATGTTTGACTTTGCACAAACGTTCTAGCTTCAGTGTTACCTAGCTTCGTTTTTGTCTGCCCTTCAAACTGCGGCTCTGTGAGTTTGACAGACAAGACTGCTGTAAGTCCTTCACGCACGTCATCGCCAATGAGGTTATCGTCTTTTTCTTTCAAAAGAGATTTTTCGCGGGCATACTTGTTGATAACCGTGGTAAGAGCAGTGCGGAATCCCTCTTCGTGAGTTCCACCTTCAGTGGTGTTGATGGTGTTGGCATATGTGTGAATAGTTTCCGAATATGCCTCGGTCCACCGCATAGCTAACTCTAGGGACAATGTACCTTCATCATTTTCGTTCTCAATGGAGATAATGTCTTCGTTGATTGGCGTTACGCGCTTCGTAGTATCAAGGTATTGCACATAGTCCCGCAACCCATTTTCGTAGCAATACGTTACCGCACGGAATTCTTCCTCCGGCTCCTCACGACTTTCACCGGTGATCTCATCCCCGGCAGTACTTTGCCCCGGGCGTTGATCTGTAAGAGTGATCCGCAGTCCTTTATTGAGGAATGCCATTTGTTGGAACCGTTGCCGCAGCGTCTCGAAACTAAAATCTACGGTCTCGAAGATTTCTGGGTCGGGCCAAAAAGTCTGTGAAGTACCTGTCTCTTCAGTTTCTTCTTCTTTGACGAGCGGGGAAATAGGGTGTCCGCCATTGGCAAATGACATTCTCCACGCGTATCCCTGACGTTTGACGGTAGTGTCGACGCGTTTAGAGAGCGCATTAACAACAGAGATACCGACCCCGTGAAGGCCACCTGAGACGGCATAGCCGCCACCACCAAATTTTCCACCTGCGTGCAGAATCGTCATCACTACTTCGACGGTGGGCTTACCTTCCGAGGGATGTAGATCAACGGGAATACCACGACCATTATCCTCTACACGAACTCCACCGTCGGGCAGAATCGTTACTTCAATATGGTCGCAGTATCCGGCCAACGCCTCGTCAACAGAGTTGTCGACGACTTCGTAAACCAGGTGGTGCAAGCCGCGCTCTCCGGTAGAACCGATATACATGCCCGGGCGCTTCCTAACCGCTTCCAAGCCCTCCAACACCGTAATGTCAGACGCTTCATAGTGGTCATTTGTGGCCATGCGATTGCCCTCCTGTCCAAGACACCTATTCTACCAAAAACTCGCAATCAAAACCTGAGCTCAGATTGCCGTCGACCTGCACTTTTGATCAAAAAAGAGGTGACCTACCTTACAGTCATCCATAGGTATCGCGCGGTCCTCGACCCTTCACTGAATACATGCCATGCTTCCACGAGGGTGACTGTGGTCCATGAATGACTACTTGAGGAGATTGCCCTGATCCCACCGTCTCTGCAATCCGACGCTCGATTTGTGGTAATAAAAGCCTCAACTGTTTTGACCACGCAGTCGAATCTGCGTGGATGTGTAGTTTACCTTCTTCTATCGATGTCACACTACAATGACGTGCCACCTGCGGACCTACAATTTCAGGCCAACGTGCAATCACAGTTCCCAGCGATAGCGGTTCTTGCCATTGACGCGATTGAGCGAGAGAACCTATTACGTTACCGAGAGCACGTGGATGTGACCAAAGAACGCCTCGTGACCGTGGAAAACCTGGAGGAGGTGCCCAGCCAGTATTCGCAGACCCTAAGTCGTTGTCTTTTCCTGGATTATCGCGCTTGCTTACTCTCGTTATGCGGGTAGTTGATCGAAATTGTCCTGCAGTAGCCTCAACCATTCGTTGATATGTCTGAGAGATAAAATCGTCTTCACTTTCCAATCTGACTGCCCTCCTCCGCACTCCAGGTGATTTCTATGCGATCACTCTCCATAAGGTGCGGGAGATCCTCCTCAACAGCTGCCGTCACAAAAACTTGATCGAAGTCTGCCATGCGTGAAGCCAACGCTAGCCGCCTTCGCGAGTCCAACTCGGCAAAGACATCATCGAGAATGAGTATTGGCGGAGCATCCTCTGTAGAAAGCACTTGTGCTTGGGCAAGGCGAAGGGCCAACACAGATGACCAGGTTTCACCATGACTGGCAAAACCTTTAGCGGGTAACCCATCGACATATACATCAAAGTCGTCAAGGTGAGCTCCTACAAGATTCTGTCGCCTTCTTATTTCTTCATCGCGATTGTTCTCTATGCTGTGGCGGTACAGGTGACGCATGGAGTCAACCATGTCAGTGAGGTCCGGCATGTGCCCATCTTCGATATGGGGGACTGTATCAGGAATCTCACCGAGTTTTGAACGAAACTCCATGGTCGCAGTCTTTGTGTCATCAGCGACGTGACCATAAGCCTGACTGAGTATCGGAGCCATAGACGCGACGAATGAAATTCTGTGCGCAGCTACTTGAGCACTGAGTTCCACCAGAGACTCATCCCAGACATCAAGCATGTCACTGCCAAGAAACGATGCATTCTTCAATGCTGCTGCCCTTTGAGCCAGAACCTTGTCGAGATCACGTTTCATACTCGAATAGGCTGGCTTCATCTGCATAAGTGCCGTATCAAGAAATCGCCTACGTCCTGAAGGATCACCTCGAATGATTTGAACGTCCTCTGGTGCAAATGTCACCGTGCGCAAATACCCGACAATCTCACGGGGGGCCACCATTGCCCGGTTTATCCGAGCACGATTAGCTCCTCCAGAAACCAATTCGACTTCAAGAAGATTTTCTCTACCGTCATTGACCCTGGCACGAATTACTGCTGCTGACTGTCCCTGCCTAACTAGTGCTTTCTCACTGGAAACTCGGTGAGACGAAAGGGTTGAAAGATACCCAAGGGCCTCGACAATGTTAGTTTTACCTCGACCATTTCTCCCATGAAATACCGTTACACCAGGAGAAAACTCTACTACCAGCGTATGGTATGACCGGTAGTTATCAAGTGCTAACGCTGATACATACAAGCCTAAACACCATATTGTATTGGCATCAGAAGGTAACGGAAAGCCCGGTCGGGTTGTTCTTCTAATGAAACCTGCCCTTGAACAACAGCAGCTTTCTTTGGATCGGTAAAACCAAAGTTCACAAAATCAGTATCTGTAACCGCCAATCCTTCCTGAAGATACTGAGGATTGAATGCTGTGAGAAGATCTTCGCACTCGGTATGCATTTCGACAGATTCGCGCGCTGCAGCAACATCGCCTTGACCGGCCTCAAGATGAAGTGCACCGTCAGTGAAATGTAACCGGATCGAAGTCTTACGTTCTGCAACGAGGGATACACGACGTACAGCTTCAAGAAGCTCTTGCCTATTGCAGGCATAAGTCAAAGGTGTTTCTTCCGGGAAGAGTTTCATTACTGGCGGATAGTCACCATCCATGAGGACAGACGTTGCCTGTCGGGATCCAGCACTAAAACCTATGAGTGATGATCTTCCCGGTTCCTGGCCATCACTAAGGTGAAGAGAAGTATTCCCACCCCCCGCCATCGATTTTGCGACATCAGCAAGGACTTTCGATTTGACGAGGATAATCGACTGAAGATCAGGAGAAACAGGTTCCCATTCAACTTCACGCAGTGCCAGACGATAACGGTCAGTGGCAAGAAGTGTAATTTTGTTGCCGTCAATCATCACTTGAATGCCAGTAAGAAGTGGTATTGCTTCATCTTTCGATGCGGCAATCACAACTTGCTGAATGGCTCGAGCGAACTCTTGAGCATCAATAGTCCCCAACTCTTCTGGAAGTGGAGGAAAGGTTGGGTAGTCATCCAGCGACATTGTTGAAAGATTAAAACTTGCGTTTCCGCATGTAAGAACCACATGTGAACCATCAACATTGAGGCTCACATCCCTGTTTGGCAGTGACCGCGTGATTTCAGAAAGAAGTTTCCCAGAAACCAGTGCCTCGCCGCTGGACTCAATATCCACGGGTATTTCTGCTCGCGCTGAAACTTCACGATCAAATGTTGAGAGTTGAAGAATCCCATCATGTGCAGATAGCTTCACTCCGGCGAGGATTGGAACAGGTGGGCGTGCAGGTAAAGCACGGACTGCCCATTGCACAGCCTCAGATAGCGCGTCACGAGCAGCTTTAATCTTCATTCCCTGATGTGAGGTCTCAAACAATGGTGACTCCTTCTCGCTCTGGGTCTAACTCTACATTGATGGCTGTAAGTGTGTTGCAGCCCCACATTTCACTGATGTGCGGGTCCACAGGAAACTTCTAATGAATAAGTTAGTCATAGTAGTAGGGGGTGTGGAGACTGTGGATACTTTGAGTTTACGCAGTTCGATGTGCGAATTGAATTGGGTACAGCCTGTGGAGGGAGTGGGTAAGAACGCTGAGGATCTGTGAATCTGAAAAAACGTGACTGAAACGAGTTCACAAAAAGTTCTCCATAATCCCCAGCGACACGCCGTCTATACACAACGAATTCACACGTGCTGTGAATTTAGTTGCCACGAGCCTTATTTTTTATGCGGTTGGTCAGTTCAGTGACGTGATTGAAAGTCTCCCTGCGCTCTGCCATAAGGCCCGTGATTTTCTTGTTCGCGTGCATGACAGTGGTGTGGTCGCGCCCACCGAATGTTTCGCCGATCCTGGGAAGGGAAAGGTCTGTGAGTTCCCTGCATAGATACATGGCAATTTGTCGCGCTTCAACCATTGTTCGTGACCGATCAGTACTGCATAGCTGGTCCATCGTCACGCCAAAATAGGCGGCAGTTTGTCCCATGATGAGCGCAGCAGTAATCTCTTGGTCTTCGGGATCTGAAATGATGTCTTTGAGGACCATCGTTGCTAACTGAAGATCAATGGGGTTACCAGTGAGGTTTGCGAAGGCAGTTACTCGCAGCATTGATCCTTCAAGCTCACGAATGTTTGCTGAGATTCGTGAGGCGATGAACTCCAGTACTTCCGGGGGGACTTCAATGTTTTCTGCAGCAGCTTTCTTTTGCAAGATGGCAATGCGTGTTTCCAAATCTGGTGGTTGTACATCTGTTAAGAGACCCCACTCAAAACGTGAACGCAAACGGTCTTCAAATCCCGATAGATGTTTGGGAGGCAGGTCGGAAGTAATCACTACCTGTTTGTTTGCATTGTGGAGGGTATTGAAGGTGTGGAAAAATTCTTCGACGGTCTGCTCTTTGCCCTGAATGAACTGAATGTCATCAATGAGAAGAATATCGACTTGACGGTATTTACGTTGAAACTCTTCCGTGCGATCCTCACGAATAGCGTTGATGAAATCGTTGGTGAATTCCTCTGAGTTAACGTACCGCACTCCTAAATGGGGGTAGAGAGAAAGTGCGTAATGGCCGATTGCATGGAGTAGGTGAGTTTTACCAAGGCCAGAGCCACCATAGATAAAGAGAGGGTTGTAGGCTTTGGCAGGAGCTTCCGCTACGGCAACAGCTGCAGCGTGGGCAAAACGGTTGGAAGGACCAATGACATAGGTGTCGAAGAGATACTTCGGATTGAGCTGTGTCGTTTCAGCAGTGTCGATGGAAAAAGTACCGGGAGTAGAAGGTGATTGCGTAGGCGGCTGTGCGAGAGGTATTTCTGGGACTGCTTGCGGCTGAGGTTCTTCTTCGAGAGAGGAATCAACGGTGACTGCAATTCGTAAATTCCTACTCAAAAAATTTTGAAGAGCTGCAGTGAGTTCGCCAGAAAGCCTATTTTCGATGAAACTTTTGGTGAATTCATTGGGAACAGCGAGAAGAATGGTGCCTTCGATATCCCCTAAAGGCTTGGTATTCGCCAAAAAAGCCGCGTGTGCGGGGCCGACTGAGGAAGGGTCCAGACTATCGAGGGCCTGATGCCAGGCCTCAGTCAAAGGAATGTCGGCCATATGCTCCGGATGCTCCTGTGATTGCCAGTGATTTTACACACGTTAGATGTTGATAAGTCTTGCCTAGCTTACCTCTTTTTGAGTTCAATCCCCACCCTGGGGCTAAACCTGTGGAAATCCTTCGATGTAGTTACACTGTTGTTATTTCAAGGATTTTCCCTTATCTGTTGCGCATTGTTCATGTTAGTTATCCACCGACGTTGTGGAAAACCCACAAGTGTGGGGATTACTTATCCACAGATATGTGCACAGTTGGGGATATCCGACGAAATCGGTTGTCGTTGGTGATGACATTGACCGCTGAACCATGTGCCGATAGTCTTTGTGGGCATATGTGAACGAGGAGATCTGTCGTGACTAAGCGTACATACCAACCGAATAACCGCCGTCGCCATAAGGTGCACGGCTTCCGTCTGCGCATGCGTACGCGTGCGGGCCGCGCGGTTTTAGCGAACCGTCGCAGCAAAGGCCGTTCCCGTATCGCTGTCTAGATAGCGGTGCTTAGTCGCCTAAATCGTATGGTGGACGGTCAAGATTTTGGCCGCTCCATGCGATGTGGCGTCAAATGTGGAAATGGTCTGTTGACTATTGCAATCGCCGTACCCGATGAGGGTGCGGCGATTAGCGTATCTCCTTTGGTAGGTTTCACTATTTCTAAGAGAGAAATTCCATTGGCGGTAGATCGCAACCGAGTTAAAAGACGGTTACGGCACCTGATGCGTGAGCGCCTTGATCGGTTGCCATCGGGCAGCAAGGTTGTGGTACTGGCGCGATCTAGAGCATCATCCGCGTCGTATACATGTTTGGCGAAGGCAGTGGATGAACTCCTTGGCCGGGCAATAGAGAAACTTGGTGACAAATAGTGAGCGGGTGGGTAAGCCAACTGCTTATATATCCGGTCGTCTTATACCAGAAGTACATTTCGCCCGGGCTGCCGCGGCGTTGTCGTTATTATCCAACGTGTTCGGACTATGCTGTGCAAGCTTTGAAGCGACACGGACCGATGAAGGGGATTCTTTTGGCTACGTGGCGCATACTTCGTTGCAACCCCTGGTCAAAAGGCGGTGTTGACCATGTCCCGAGTAAAGGAATGTGGCATGCACCGAAGTGGGTCCCCCCGCCGGACTGGGTTGGCTATGATCTGTCGGAGGAAGAACCATGATTTCCCAAATTGGGGCGATTGGTAGCTTCCGGTCTAAAGTATGAAAGGCGAATGGCGCCTTAAGGAGAGAGGTTCCCTTAGTGGACTTTGTGGATAAGTATCTTCACTGGATTATTGTTGCGTTTGCCTGGATCTGGATGAAGATTCACGATTTTGTCGTATTCATCGGCTTAGGTTCGGGCGGTGCTGGATGGGTAGTATCCATCGTCATACTCACGCTGCTTATTCGTGCTGCAATTATTCCTCTCTATATCAAGCAGATACGCTCGACTAGAGGCATGCAGGCAATTCAGCCTCAGTTACAAAAGCTTCAAGCCAAGTACAAAGGAAAGACTGACGTTGCATCGAGGCAGCGTCAAAGCGAAGAGATGATGGCTCTGTACAAAAAAGCAGGGACATCACCGTATTCATCTTGTCTACCGATGCTGGTGCAAATGCCGGTACTCTTTGCCCTCTATCGCGTCATTTTTGCGGTAGTCGCGCTTCATAGCGGAACCTATCTGTATCCTAATTTGGGGCCACTGGACACTGAGGTTGCCACAAATATTTACAATTCAGACTTCTTGGGTGTTTCTCTTTTTGACACACTGACAACAACCCCGGGTGCACTCAAACTTGTCTTCGTATTCCTAATTCTAGTGATGGTAACTTTCCAATTCCTCACTATGCGTATGTCGACGACAAAGAACATGCCTGCTGCGTCGGATCCGAATAATCCTATGGTTCGTTCGCAAAAGATGATGATGTATCTGATGCCAGCGATGTTTGTTTTTACGGGGCTTGTCTTCATGATGGCCCTTCTTATCTATATGGTGACAACAACTGTATTTTCTTGGGCGCAGCAGTTGTGGGTTATCAAAGTACTTCCAACGCCAGGTTCTCCTGCATACAAAGAATTGGTGGAGAAGAGAGAGAAAAAGTACCAGGCGTGGGCTAAACCTTTCTTTGAGCAATATCAGTCAGCGAGTGCAGAGTTAGTAAAAGACTCCCCTGAGTTGCTGGAATTACAAGAGAAGACTTTGGTTGAAGTTAAGTCAAAGGCCAAACGTGACCATGTGGACCAGAATTTTCCTGAGTCTTGGACTGCGGCTGATCAACTAGGTATCTACCGCAATCTAGCTGTCGAGCCGTGGAAAACATTGCCTGACAAAGAGTGGATGAAAGGTATTGCTGCAGCGCGTGTCGCGCAAAAGAATAGTTCATCTCGTCAAGCACGTCAGCCAAAGAAATTGACGCGTGAGCAGCGGGCCCGCAGAGCCGAGTTGGAACGGCGTAGTGTCGAGGAACAGGCCAAGGCTGAGGCGCGTGCTGCGAAAAAGGAGCAACGGAAGGCCTCTAAGCCGGGCGCTAATCTAACCCCTGAAGAAATTGAGAAACGACGTCAAGCACGGCGAGCTCAACAAAGAAAGCGTGGGAACCCAGGCAAGGGTTCTAAAGGTAAGAACTGAGGAACTATGAGCGATAAGGAACGCATTAAACAGCTTGAAGAAGAAGGCGACCTTGCTGCAGATTATCTAGAAGAGTTGCTAGATATAGCTGACATGGAAGGCGATATCGAGATAGATGTAGAGAACGACAGGGCATCGGTGGCTGTAATCGCAGATCGTCCCGGTACTAGTTTATCCAGGTTAGTAGGCGAAGAAGGTGAGGTACTTGATGCACTACAAGAACTCACCCGCCTGGCGGTGCAGAACTCCACCGGTGAACGTACTCGACTGATGCTGGATATTGACGGATATAGGGTTTCACGGAAAGCTGAACTGCGGGGGGTCGCAGAAGAGGCGATCGCACGCGTGAGAGCTCACGGTGAAAACGTAAAGCTTGACCCGATGAATCCTTTTGAGCGGAAGGTGTGCCACGATGTGGTAGCCGAAGCAGGACTAGTGTCTGAGTCAGAAGGCGTCGAACCATCACGATGCGTTGTTATCTTGGCTCCGGTCGAAGCCAGTGAGTGAAGAAGCAACGGAAGCTGTCCACTCCCTCTTCAGAACTGGGTTTCCAGCGGTTGAGCATTTTGCTCACATGCTATCTGAAGAGGGAGAGGAACGAGGGCTCATAGGACCTCGCGAAGTTTCTCGTATCTGGTCGAGGCATATCGTTAACTGTGCGGCACTTCTTCCATATCTGCCAGCTAAAGGTAGTGTTCTCGATGTTGGTTCGGGCGCGGGACTTCCTGGGATTGTTATAGCGTGCGCTCGCCCCGACTTAGAAGTATTTTTGGTCGAGGCGATGGAACGTCGCTGCCAGTGGCTCGACGAGGTACGAAGCGAGATTGGGCTCGATAACGTGGAGATTATGTGCGCACGTTCCGAAGATCTTAAAGGAAAAATCCGCGCCGATGTAGTCACAGCTCGAGCCGTGGCGAGTCTCGATAAGCTGATTCGACTAACGTCGAAGTTGATTGCCCCGCACGGGCGGTTACTCGCACTCAAAGGAAAGAGGGCGACCGAAGAAGTTGAGAGAGCGGCAACGGAACTTCGCCGCTATCATTTGGATGCATCTGTACATGAAGTGGTGTCGGTTCTCGATGGGGAATCCACCTATGTCGTTGAGTGTTCGCGTGTATCAAGTTAGTCGTCGGTAGATACGATTAGACTACACATGGAAGAGGTGAAGAATTGTCGAATTCAGCTAGTACACCGTTAGCTACGGAGTTAGCACGAAACAATAGTCGGCTTGCACAGCTTGATAACGCTGTGTTCCCTCGTCCATTGAACACCACTGTCATCGCGGTAAGTAATCAAAAGGGTGGCGTTGGGAAGACTACGACCGCAGTTAATCTAGCGGCCGGTCTCGCAGCAGGAGGGCTACAGGTTCTCGTCATAGACGTGGACCCGCAAGGAAATGCCTCAACCGCGCTTGGTATAGAACATGTGTCAGGCGTTCCTTCAACCTATGATGTCCTGGTAGGTGAGGAAGCCTTAGAAGACATTATTGTCCGATCTCCCGAGCATCAAGGGCTTTTCGTCTGTCCTGCCACGATCGACTTAGCTGGTGCCGAAGTAGAACTGGCAGGTCGGGTAGGGCGTGAATATCTTCTAGCAAATGCGGTGGAAGATCATATTCGGAACGGGCGTCAGTTCGACATAATTCTTATTGATTGTCCACCTTCACTGGGCCTTCTTACTGTCAACGCATTCGTGGCTGCTGATCAGGTGCTAATTCCGGTCCAGACCGAGTATTACGCACTAGAAGGACTGTCGTTGTTGGTCCAGACGGTCGAACGTATACGCGAAAGCCTTAATCCGCGCCTATCTGTAGCGTCATTACTATTGACAATGGTTGATGGTCGAACTCGGTTGAGCGCTGAGGTCGCTCATGAAGTGCGCGAACATTTTCCTCAGCAGGTCTTTGATACTGAAATACCCAGGTCAGTTCGCATCTCGGAAGCTCCCAGTTACGGGCAGACTGTAATCGCGTACGATCCTCGAGGTACGGGTACAGTGGCGTACCGTGAAGCAGCGCTAGAATTAGCAAAGCGCCTAGGAGATGAAAAGTGACGGCAAAGAGTAAGCCTCGAAAGGGACTAGGCCGAGGACTGGGCGCTCTAATTCCACCGGCTTCTGAAAAGCCAGTAGATGTCCTCATTCCGGATCGTTTAGGTAAAAATGCTTCTGGGTTAGAAGGCGGGTCAGCCCGAGAGTTACTTAATCCTCAACGCAATGTTTCACGTGAAACATCAAACGAGAATGTTTCACGTGAAACAACAGAGTTAGTTGAAGTTCCTGGGGCAACATTCGTTGCACTACCTATCGAGAAGATTGTCGCGAATGCAAAACAACCTAGGCAAGTATTCGAGCAATCGGACATCGATCAACTTGCCGCGTCTATTCGCGAAGTTGGCGTCTTACAACCAATCGTCGTACGCCCCATAGACCAGGATAGTTATGAGCTTGTCATGGGTGAACGCCGTCTTCGCGCGGTACAAGTTGCGGGATTGGATGAGATTCCAGCTATCGTTCGGGAAGTAGAAGATGAAGACTTACTGCGGGATGCCCTCCTAGAAAACCTTCATCGTGTCCAACTGAATCCACTTGAAGAAGCGGCTGCATATCAACAACTTCTACGTGACTTTGGATGTACACAGGAACAATTGTCCGATCGGATAGCTAGGTCTCGTCCGCAAATCGCTAATACGCTGAGGCTATTGAAACTGCCTGCGAGCGTGCAGCAACGAGTCGCCGCAGGGATAATCTCTGCAGGTCATGCTCGGGCAATTCTTAGCCTTGATTCTCCAGAACAGATGGAAGTGTTGACTCAGCGGGTTGTTACCGAGGGCATATCGGTGAGAGGCACCGAAGAGCTCGCTCGGCTAATGAAAGATGGCGATGGAGCAAAACGGAGAGGCCAAAATGAACGAAAGCCTCCCTCAGCATTCGCATTACAGGTGGCTAATGCGATAGCTGATCGTTTGGATACTTCAGTTACCGTCACTGAAGGAAAGAAACGGGGGAAAATTACCATTACCTTTGCGGACGAAGAAGATTTAGCAAGAATTACAGAAATTCTTTCAGGTACTGTTAGCCAATAGCGTTAGGGTTACGTCTGTGATTATTGCCGACTGCTGGCGCCTTGCGCACAGAACACCACGCCGGTCAGGTGCACTCGCACATCGTACGATTGGTGTAATTCAACAAAGTCTTCTTCCCTGTTGGCATGGTAGCGTCGCACTTAACGAGATGTGAATTTGGGGAAGGTGGCATACCGATAGCACATTTGGTATGCCACCTTCCTATCTCACAAGATTGATATGACGACGTGTAAAAAACTATCGATTTGGTCCGCCGTGCCATAGTATATCTTCGGCCCCAATCCTAGAAGTTATGGCGCGATAGATGGCACTTGTGGGGTGTTAGACACGAAATGGAGAAATAGGAACGCCCCAACGAAAATACTCTTGCCAGGTGAAAACTGCTTCAAAATAGTCGGAGTGCGACCCCGGATATCACTTTTGTTAGTTCTCTTGGAGCGGCTCCACATTGGCCGGTGTCCCGTGGGGAGATCGATAGTATAAATATGCTGGAGCATAGATACTTCGCGGAACATGGGTGCCCTACCTAAGAGAATTCGATCACCTGTGTCTGGGAAATCGAGCAGTACACCAGGGTCTTAGAAACTCACCTGTGAGCTTGGTTGGTTAAGCACACAGTTTCACGGGCAAACGGCCCTGGTTCGGGGATAGTCATGGTAGGGAATCTTTGAGAATCGTCAGGACTGAGTCCTTCAAGGCTAGCCTGTTCAGCACGTATGTCGAGAGTGGGGAGGGGATCTCTGCAATCACTTTCGGCAATTCGAGGGCGAAAGCACGAACGGAGGACACTGGGCCGAAGTCCACCCATATCACGCACCTGATTATCTCTGGATGTCGATCGACAATGACACTGACCGGAGCATTAGCACCGCCGTGCGCTACGAGGACAATGTCTCCGCCTTGGGCGCCGACCATCGCCTATATGGCGGCACTCTGTTCTTCCAGAGTTTCGTTTGTGCGGTTTGGGTCCTCTTTATCGCGACCTGGTAGCGTCATTGCGATCACGTGCAGTCCAGAACACGCGAGGCACTCAATGACCTTGTCTCAGGATCACGCCCCCAAGCCAATGGCCTGCAAGTATGATCGCCGCCTGAGGCAACCGCGCTATTGATAGCCGTTGCTGTGTCGCTGAGAAATGGAGCCCATACTCTCTTTGCGTCCACTGGAGGGCGTTGGTACCTTATCGCTTGGTGTCGTCTACGATCCGCAGTTAGTTGGTTTGCCATTGTGCGGGTGCGAAAGGCTGTCATTACGATGGAGCCCTATTCAGCTCACACAATTCAAGAGATAGGTGTTCCACCGCCACATGCTAAAAGCATAGTGGGCCTAGAGTAATCAGTTACCGAAAACTACCTCTTGAGGAGGCGGATCAGGCACACATCAGGCTTGTTCCTCCAACCATCGACCAGCATCCAGAGCAGCCTTACATCCCGACCCGGCTGCGGTAATTGCTTGACGATAAATGTGATCGACGACGTCACCGCAAGCAAAAACACCGTCAAGCGATGTACCGGTCCGGGGTTCATCAACCGAAATATAGCCATCCGGAGTCAATTGCAGTTGGTCCTTAACGAGGTCTGTTCGCGGCAGATGTCCGATTGCTACGAACACTCCGTCTACTGGAAGAACCGAAGTCTCATCGGTCTCGGTATCACGAAGTTTCACGCCCGTCACCGAATCGGACCCTTCTATGGATTCAACAATGGAGTTCCACACAAAATCGATTTTGTCGTTAGCAAAAGCTCTATCCTGCATGACTTTGGACGCACGAAGCTGGTCACGTCGATGTACGATAGTCACTTTCGAAGCAAATCGTGTAAGAAATGTAGCCTCTTCTATTGCCGAGTCGCCTCCACCGATGACAGCTAGGTGTTTTTCCTTAAAAAAGAACCCATCACATGTCGCACAGTAAGAGACACCTCGCCCAGAAAGAAGGTCCTCGCCAGGAACATTGAGGTGTTTGTATGCTGAGCCGGTAGCAAGAATGACAGACTGTGTTTCTAAGATCGAGTTGTCGAGGTGTATACGTTTGATAGACCCCTCCAATTCCAGCTTATTGGCATCCTCGAAAATCACCTCAGTTCCGAATGCTTCGGCTTGAGCTTGAAGATTCGCCATGAGGTCAGGGCCATCAATACCGGAAGGGAAACCTGGAAAGTTTTCTACCAGTGTCGTTGTCATGAGAGCGCCACCGGCATCGATTGCTCCCGCAACAACCACTGGTTTAAACCCGGCCCTAGCTGCATAAATAGCAGACGTATAGCCAGCGGGTCCTGAACCGACAATGACGAGTTGGTGAAGATCAGACATATGCACTCTTTCAGTTGATCGTTAGTGAAGATACCTTAGCGCGGGGGACTCCCTCATCATCAATAGGCATACGTGTGAAATTGATACCCAATGAAGACAAGGTTGCAGGCTCGGGAAGTTTAATGACGGTGCGTTCAGTGATCGCTGCGGTCGCTAGAACATCTCCTGCACGAGGATTTCCGTCTTGGGCGGCGCGTAGGACCACTTCACCTTCTCCAGATCCGCCAATGAAATCGAGCACGACTTCTGAGACTTTAGCTTCTTCAGTAAAGTTTACGAGCAGTGAGACGGTATTGTCTTCCGAAAACTGATTTGCATCGTAGTAGCGTGAATACCATAGGGTCTCTGGATCTCCGTCGGTGAGTGCCCCTGAGAGCTCTGGGTGATCGCTACCATCATCATTCCAGGAGAAGACTTCGATAGTAGAGATAACTGGCGTACCGGCTTCCGGCTCTGGAGGTGCTGGAGGTGCTGGCTCTTCGCCAGATTGCGAGTCACTTTGCTGAGACTGCTGCGATTCGCTCTGTTCTATTGCGCCAAGAAGCGAGCCACCAGCCGGAGCCCCCAGTGTCCTTACCGCAAAGATCAATGCGATTACGACAAGGACCGCACCGAAAACCAAAGATATGGCGGTGGGGTTGAAGCGGTTATCGGATGACTGGAGAGTAGATGTCGGTGTCAAAGCGGATCCTCTTGCATGTGGACTCTGGTTCACATCGTACTCGGTCTGGGGGGCCCGTGTGGGAGTGATGGGCCTGGGGAAACTTCCGGTCGCAGTTGGATCCTGACTTCCCATTGCACGCGAGAGGGTTTGGTGAGCTTGCTCTTCAGCCATAATCTCTTCCCAGGAAGGCGGGGGAGTAAGAGCTCCAGCTGCGTAAGCATTGATTCCAGCGTCGGAAATTGTCTGTAATTGGGAGGTGAGGGCTTCAGGCTCTTCGAGATTTTCGTCGGTAACGCCAGACGCTGGCGTCGGCTCATTGGCTGGAGTGCTTGGCCCCTTACCCAGCCGGTCGCGAATCTGCTCAGTGACAGCGCGTGATCCCTCTGGGTCTAAGAGGCGCAAAATGAGCAGAAAAATCACAGTGACTACGACAGCGACCATCACTAGACGCCATGACGCCCCGAAAAAACGTGACAGTGTTCCCGAACTGGTACTGAATGGAGAAACTAACCGCAATAAAAGCCGACCACAGACCGCCGAGCCGACGAAAGCGAAGAAGTAGAGAAGATACGAGGCAATCAAACGGCCGGCGCTGATGGCGCGAACACGCTTCGCCGTCCAGATGATCGCAATGAATCCTTGGACAACGCGGCACACCGTTTCAGCCGCTGCTGCGCCGATAGTCCACCATTGGGCATCGGCAGTGAAGTAAATAGTCCATCCAACGATGAGTTGGAGAGCGGTCGGCACGATACCCATGAGGAATACGGGCTTGGCATCTTCGAACGCAAAGAACACTCTTTGAGAAATGATGACTATGCCAGTCGAGGGAACGCCTAAGAGCAGGGCTATCAATACAGGAGCGTAAATAGCCGCAGCCTCAGGGCCCTGGCTGGGCATCACCATCTGCATCATGGGAACGGCTCCGGCCATGAGGACAGCTACTGCCAACATAGAAAGCATCGTGATCAGACGAACGCCGGTGTGATAGTCCTGGGCTACCGCCTTGAAATTACGATTTGCAACATTATTTGCCAGCCGGGTAAAGATAGCAGTGGCTAATGTGACTGCTATCAAAGACTGCGGAACCATATAGATCATGAACGACATGTTGTATGCAGGAGTTCCAGCAACCGCCACTCCGGTACCCTCAGACCACATATCTGCTGCGCCATTGAGATTACTTGTGGAAAGGACCCCTAACTGGCTGACCATGAGAGTCGCAAAGGTCCATCCCGCAACCTTTGATGCAGAGCCAAAGTCGGTACCTCTAAAGTGAAAATCAAGGCGTAGTTTTACCCCTGATGCGCGAAGAGGTATCACCAAACATAAAGCTTGCGCAATAACGCCTAATGTTGCTGAGCCTGCAATAACCCATATTTGCGCTGAAGTGAATCCCTCTGGGGGTAGCGTCTCACCTGAAGGACCCCACGTCATTAAGAAAGCACCTAAACCGGCAATACCCACGATGTTGTTCACTACCGGTGCCCACATATACGGGCCGAAAATCCCCCTGGCATTGAGAATTTCTCCAAAGAGGTTGTATACCCCGTAGAAGAAGATTTGAGGTAGGCACCATAGAGCGAAAGTAATCGCCAGCGCGCGGATTGATCCGCCGTATTGTGCACTAGTAATACTGATCAGAAGGGGTGCTCCGATCATAGTCAATACGGTAATTCCGAAAAGTATAGTGCCAGCTAAGGTGATGAGCTTGTTGAGGTATTCGCTTCCTCCACGGCGCCTGAGTGCCCGAATGATTTGTGGAACCAAAATTGCGTCAAGGATACCGGCGGCAAGCAGGTTATATACCGTATTCGGAAGAGTGTTGGCTACCTGGAAGGCTGCTGCTGCACCCGCGGTACTCCCTAAGGCCGCGATGAGAAGGGCAGAGCGAATAAAACCAAGTAACCGGGACACTAGGGTTCCTGAGGCCATGAGAGCTGAGGAACGTAGTAGAGACTGTTGTTTCGGTTGAAGTATGCCCTCGTCATCGGGCGAGGCGGCATCGGTCATTGATTATCTCCCACAGGTTTGCGACGCTTGATAATAGTGCGGGCCAGCCCAAATACGAATAACGCCCCAAAGACCGACAAGGCGATGATTGTCCACGTATCCTCCCAATCAGCGCGAACTCGTACGCTCACCACTTCAGAATCATCCAAGACTACGCCTGCCGCTGTTGCGACTTCCACCGCAACTTCCACATCTCCATAACCTACCGCCGTAATAGGTATTTGCACCTCTACCTGCTCTCTTGCGGGGACTTGAATATACGCGGGCTTTTTCGATTGAAGACGAGGATCGCTGGGCCGTAAAGCTACGCGAAGTGAGATTTCGGTATCTCCCTTATTCATTACCGATACGGGAAAATTTGCCGAACTGTTGACGACATTAACTGTTCCTAAAGGAACAACGTCAATAATATCGACGAAAGCATGGAGCTCACGCAGGGCCGCCGATACCAGTTTTTCTCGGTCGCCAAGACTCAAATCATATGCAGTTGGAGCCAAAACCTTCGGTAGGTAGGCGTCCAGTGCGGAGACACCTAGAGGAGTTGCCTCTGCCACGGAGCGGGCTTGAGAATAATGCTCTGACAGGGGGGAGAGTATGTGTGCAGCGGCCAAGGCATCGTCACCGATCGACGGAAGTATCCCACGTTCAACAATTGACAATGGAGAGTCAAGAACAGCTTGGAAAGAAACTGGAGTTATCCACGAGCCATCTAGTAGAGCCCTCACTCGGTGCAAAGCGGTGCCGGTATCTGGCTTGTTAACAACCATGAATAATGTACGTTGATCTTCAGGGTCTTCCAGTCCAACCCATAGAGCTGACGCGCGCAGGCGCTGCCTAATCTGAAGCTCTTCGCTATCAGAGCCCTCGGGCATGTTGAGCAACTCAGCTCCCGGATCCCACTGATCCAAGAGGCTTACTCCATCCACCTCTGTGCGCGAGGTGGGCGTCACCAGGCTTTGTGGCGCGCTCCATGAAGGAGGTGCTACCCACACTTGTTCTGGCAGTGCTGATATTGCGTCTATGCTGAATCCCGCCTCGGACGCAAATACAACCGGTATGTCCGAGGGGGAACGTGTTGATAGTGCCAGATCCAGTAAATCCTTTGATCCAGTGGCCGCAAGCAAAGACAAATCAGCATTCTCCATTGGCAATGGTAGATCGGTACCGGTAGGTGTGGGGCTAGCGACGGAAACTCCAGGAAGCGCGGACCACTCCTGGGAGTCCTCGGGGTCCAATGCCACCACATTAATCTGAGTGGAAGGAACTTCCTGTAGGTTATACACCACAAGTGAACGCGCAACCCATGAGGCTCCGTCAGGTCCGGTGAGTTCCACGCTGAGGCCGCGTAAGCCGGACCCATCCGGAATCACGTCTGCCATGATGTCTGCAGGTATGGTGACGTGAACTGAACTAGTCGAATCTGAAGTGGTGATTTGTTCTCGGCTAAGGCTCCCAGCTAGCACTCTCCACCCAGGAAATGTCTCACCAGCAACATATCGCTGGGCATGTTCATCATCGGTGAGGGAGGAATCATAGAGAAAAACTTCGACATCCCAACCTGGGGCGACAGGAAGTGACGATTTCACTGAAATCGTGAGATCTGAACCCCCTGTCCATACTTCTGGGGAGAGTGAGGAAATCTCAATATCGGAAGATTCGGCTGCACTGGCCGTGAACGTTGGGATGCACCAGCCCAATACAAGTACTGCAATGCCGAGGATCCAACCGAAGACGCGCCTCATGGAACCTCCGGGTATAGTAAGCTCAATGCCGTCTCGATCACGCGTCGTTCATTAGGGTAGGCCAAAATGTGTCGCGCTTCCTTCAGCGGGATCCACGCGGCATCTTCAGCTTCGTGGTCAGGATCCAGCTCAGCTGTCACCTCGCCATGAAGATATTCCAGTAAATAGTGGTGAACAGTTTTATGAATACGAGTACGAGGGCTGGAGAACCAATAGTCAATGGAACAAAGGTGGCGAATAGCTCGTCCCGTTACGCCCGCTTCCTCGGCAACTTCTCTTTCTGCTGCTGCAATTGCGGTTTCACCGGCTTCAATGTGTCCCTTGGGTAGACACCATTCAATTGAGCCGGAACGATTTCGCCGGGCGATAACCGCGACATAGGCAATCCCCTCATCAATCCTCACGCATACGCCCCCCGCTGATACCTCCTCCGAGACAGGCAGTCCCCTGCGCACGCGCGTGCGCTTGCGGATGCGCTGCGGTGGCTGCGGGCGCGTCGGCTCCGGACGGGGAAAACTCATGACTACAGCTTAGGTGGACCTGCCGGGCTTTACCCCATTGCGCAGATAGAATTCCCAAGCGGCGTAACTTAGTGGCAATCTTGGAGGTGATGGAAACACTGACTATTCCCCAGATGATGGCCAACGCGACCAAGACCTTTGCTCAACTGCCATCTCAGCTCACAGACCTTGCACAGTCATTCTCAAAAGCAGACTACGAGTTATCGCTGGTGGGAGGGCCTGTGCGCGACGCATTCTTGGGTCTTACACCGCATGATTTTGATCTGACTACGAATGCGCTTCCACATGATGTCATGGGATTAGTAAAGCCGTGGGCAGATGCTGTGTGGGACGTGGGACGGGACTTTGGAACTATTGCAGCGCGCCAAGGTGAACTCGTGGTGGAAATCACGACGTATCGGACGGAAGAATATGATCCGAGTTCGCGCAAGCCTACTGTCAATTTCGGGAAAACCTTGGAGGGTGATCTCTCGAGACGAGACTTCACCGTTAACGCTATGGCTATGCGCCTACCAACTATGGTGCTTGTCGATCCCTTTGATGGCTTGCAGGCACTTGCCGGTGGACACCTTGTTACGCCTGTTTCCCCTTTCCAGTCCTTTGATGATGACCCGTTGCGCATTATGCGGGCCGCTCGGTTCGCTGCACAACTGTCCATGGATGTGGACTACGAAGTGATGCAGGCGATGGAAGAGCTTGCACCTCGCCTGGAAATAGTCTCGGCAGAGCGGATACGGGCCGAGCTGGAACGCCTTATCATCAGCGCAGAGCCTCGCCGAGGAATCGAGTTGATGGTCTATACGGGTGTTGCCGAATATGTGTTGCCAGAACTGGCTGCTTTGCGAGAAACCGTTGACGAGCACGGCCGTCATAAAGATGTGTACCGACACACATTGACTGTACTTGACCAGGCTATGGATCTTGAGACCGATGCAGATGGACCTGTGCCAGCACCTGACTTTATTTTGCGATTTGCTGCGTTGATGCACGACGTTGGGAAACCCGCTACGCGTCGTTTTGAAGGCGGTGGGAAAGTATCATTCCATCATCACGAGGTGGTGGGAGCGAAGATGACACGTAAGCGGATGAATGCACTCAAATTCGACAAAAAAACTACAAAGGCCGTAACAGACCTCGTGGCTGGACATTTACGGTTCCACGGATATGGAGAGCAATCGTGGACAGACGCGGCTGTGCGCCGCTATGTCAGTGACGCGGGTGACCAACTGGAACGTCTGCATCGGTTGACAAGGGCTGATTGCACAACCCGGAACCGTCGCAAGGCACAGTTTCTTTCCGCTGCATATGACGATTTAGAGGCTCGTATTGCTGCATTGCGAGAAAAGGAAGCCCTGGAAGCGATACGTCCAGATCTCGATGGAGAGCAAATCATGAAACTTCTTGGTTTGAAACCTTCGCGCGAGGTGGGGCAGGCATACAAATACTTGTTGGGCCTGCGCATGGAGGAAGGCCCGTTGGGCGAGAAAGAGGCATCGCGGCGACTATTGGAGTGGTGGGAGCAGCGCTCAGCACAATGAGAGAAGTAGTCCTAGTTGGCTCGAGGCTCGCCCAGTGAGCGAGCCCGCATCCAGTTGGTGCCCGCTCGAAGTGTCATGAACCACCCGCTAAACGCGATCCACAGCCAGATCATCACGGTACTTTGTGCGGCCACGTCAAGAGTCCCTTGGTGAAGAATCCACCAGTAAAGAATCCCGAGAGCCGGAAGATAGCCAACTAGCGTAAGAACACCCATTTTTGCCAAGTAAGGGCCCTGCTGTGCGCCGATGAGTATTCCATCAAGCTGAAATACCAAAGCGCCTATGGGAAGGCAAAGACCTGCAGCAAGGAGCGCGCCGCTTGCTATCTGATGCATTGAGGGATCAGAACCAAAAAGCAATGGTGTCCAGGGGGAGGAGGCGACCAGAATTACGCCAAGGCCCACCCCTCCACAGACTCCCCACAGAGTCAGTCGACGCACCAAGCGCCGTAACTCCTCTAAGTTTCCCGCCCCAATTGCGACGCCCACTAAGCTCTGCGCAGCGATAGCAAGAGCGTCAAGAGCAAAAGAAGCTATAGTCCAAATCGACATGACTACTTGGTGAGCTGCCAGGGCAGTAGCCCCAGTAACTGCTGCCACTGAAAGAGTAGCTAAGAGTGCTATGCGAAGCGAGATGGTGCGCCACAAGAGTGGTATTCCCGTGCGGGCGCTGTCCCATATTCCGGTGCGTTGAGGACGCAGGCTAGCGCCAGTGCGTTTCGCCTCGGCCAGAACTTTAAGCACCAGTACACAGGCCATGAGAGTTTGAGTAATAGAAAGACTGATTCCGGCGCCGATAATACCGAGGTTGAGTCCGTAAATGAAAAGGAAATTTCCGCTGACGTTGATTACTGCTCCGCCAGCGAGAACATAGAGTGGTGTCTTCGTATCGAGCATACCGCGTAACGTTCCTGTGGCCGCCAGGATAGTGAGCATTCCAACCATGCCGGGTGCTCCGAAACGCAAGTATTCAACTGCGGGGGCTAGCGTCTGACTGTCGGCGCCTAAAAGTTCTACTAACCACGGGGCTGATACTTCGACGAGGATGAGAACTGCGATTCCTAATCCCAAGGCTAACCATATTGCGTGGACACCGGTTTCTAACGCGCGCGTGCGATTCCCACCGCCGATGTGTGCGGCGGTTGAGGCGGTTGTGGAATACGCCAAAAACACGAAGATACCCACAAGGGTGTTCATAACTGCTGCACCGACGGCGAGGCCAGCTAGTTGTGAAACGCCCAGGTGACCAACCATAACGGAGTCGATAAATGTGAGAGTTGGCTCGATAACTAGAGCACCCAAAGCTGGGATGGCCAGCGCAAATATTGACCGAGTAGAGTAAGTCTCAGTGTGAGGTTGAGACTTGTCTGCATCGTGAGCGGCACCCTGCGAGTTATCCACCAGTTTTATCCTCAATTGTTATCCACAAGCTGTGAACAGATATGTGGACATCTTCCAGCGCTTTTATCCAAGGGGTGACGGATTCTCACCCACCGCGCTACAGTCTATCCCCGCTTAATCCACAGGCAATTCACAACTAATACACAAGCTATAGCCCCTCTGTCCACATTGAAGAATTGGTTTTGAGCATTGCACCCGATACCCTCGAACAGGACATAGTGCAGGAGGTTTGGTGGAGGCAACAGAATACGCATTTGACCGTGTGCCACCACAGGACTTAGAAGCTGAGCGTTCGGTGCTTGGCTCGATGATGCTATCCAAAGACGCAATTCTCGAAGTGGCAGATATTGTCACGTCAGCGGACTACTATCAACCAGCCAATGAGCTTATTCACAACGTCATCATCGATCTTTCCGGGCGCGGAGAACCAGCTGACCCCGTCACCGTCTCAGGAGAGTTGCGTCGGCGCGGGGAACTGCAGCGCGTTGGGGGAGCTCCTTACCTCCATACACTGATCGCGACTGTCCCCACGGCAGCGAATGCTGCATATTATGCGCGCATTGTCAGGGAACGCGCTATCATGAGGCGACTTGTCACCGCGGGAACTCGCATTGCTCAGCTCGGATATTCTGAGGACGGCGGTGAAGTCGACATGATTGTGGATGAAGCCCAAGCAGAAGTTTTCGCGATTGCTGAAAGGCGCGACAAAGAAGACTATGTGAAGCTTGCCGATATGTCTGAAGAGCTCATTGATGAACTCATTGATATCGAGCGCCATAAAGATGAATTCCGCGGGGTTCCGACCGGATTCAAAGACCTTGATGATTTGACCCAAGGACTTCATGCTGGCCAAATGATCATCGTTGCTGGACGTCCCGCCATGGGTAAGTCAACGTTAGCCTTAGATTTTTGCCGCTCAGCTGCCATACACAATAATGTCACTGCTGGGATTTTCAGCCTAGAGATGTCTCGCGCTGAAATTGCCATGCGTCTGTTGTCAGCTGAAACCGGAGTTTTTCTCTCGAAGATGCGTTCAGGCAACATGGGCGCACAAGATTGGGAACGTGTGTCAAAGCGGGTGGGGGAAGTCTCTGAAGCACCGCTTTTTATTGACGACTCTCCCAATATGACGATGATGGAAATTCGCGCAAAATGTCGACGTCTCAAACAAAAATATAACTTGGGCTTGGTCGTCATTGACTACCTGCAGCTGATGAGTTCGGGGCGAAAAGTAGAGTCTCGACAGCAGGAAGTCAGTGAGTTTTCACGACAGTTGAAGTTGTTGGCAAAGGAACTTGAGATTCCAGTCATTGCTGTAGCGCAGCTAAACCGTGGTCCTGAGGGGCGTACGGATAAAAAGCCGATGATTGCGGACTTGCGTGAATCGGGTTCGCTAGAGCAGGATGCAGACGTCATCATGTTGTTGCACCGGCCCGAGTACTACAACGAGGATGAGCGGGTGGGAGAGGCAGACATTATTGTCGCCAAACACCGCAATGGTGAAACGCGGACGATTCCTGTTGCCTTCCAAGGGCAGATGGCGCGCTTTGTGAATATGGCTCGGACCACGCCACCAGATTCCTTCTAGCCACTCCTTCTGCGCATTACAGAGTCATATGACGACACGAACGACCTGAGGGGCTACACGTACTGTGAATGGTACTTTTGCGACCATGTCACCGTCAGCCATTGCAACAATTCCTGTTGGTGCCATAAAGTGCACTTCACGAGCGGAGATTACTTGCACCAAAGGACTATCAAGATTGCGCCCCCCGAGGACTTTTGCCAATAGAGGCAATGCTCGTGCTTTCGATGTGGGGGCAACCTGGAGTACTTCTAGGACCCCGTCATAGGGATCTGACGTGGGAAGGATATTGATTCCCCCACCGATCCACCCGCTATTGGAAATCGAACATACCCAGCCGGGAAGATCACAGACTACACCATCAACGTCAACCACAAACTCATTGGGGTGCGACTGGGTAAAGGCGGCTATTGCACCCCACGAATATGCCAAGGGGCCTGATCGAAACCTAGACTGATTGGCAAAGCGGTTAGCTGTCGCGTCGATTCCAAGGGATACAACTCCCAAAGCCAGCTGTCGCTTCGAGCCAATCCACATGCCGTCGATGGCACGAATTCGGTTTTCTAGGTCTGGTTGAGTAAGTGTTTTGGCATGTGTCAAGGAATCTGTTCCGATTCCCAGAGACCGACACAAATCGTTGCCTCGTCCACCCGGGAATGGGACCATTACGCGGTCAGGATCTTCTGCCAATCCTTGAGCAACAGCCGCGATATAGCCGTCGCCACCAACTGCACCAACCAATCTTGTATCAGCATTTTGTGCGGCAGCAGGGATACTATCTGAAGACCTGGTGACCTGTACAGTAACGTCCCATCCGGCACCACGTAATATTCGGACAACTTCTTTGCCAACTTCAAGTGCTTTTCCGCGCGCCGACATTGATGATACTAGGAGATGTAGGTGGTTATGCATTACTTTGAAGCGTAGTACATAGGGACCGGCAATATAGCTCTTTTTTGACTAGCAATACCTACTGTAGTCTCTATTGAGGCCATGTGACTGGTGGCAATGTAGACCAGGGGAAGCTGATCCACTTTTCTGTTTGCATCCACGAATAGTCTGGAATCACGACTGAACGCGGCTTGTGATAAAGAACAGCCGTCCGCACATCGAAGGTGGCAAGACCCTGATCGGTGGGTATTCCCTCATCCCGAAGAAGTCTTAATAACAGGCGAAGCGACCTACCCGAATCTGCCACATCATCGACAATGAGAGCTCGTTGCCCAAGTGAGGCATCGAGGCGAATACCAGGTTCAAGTAAGACCGGGGCCGGGAGGGTCTTACCAACACCAGTGTAGAACTCAACATTGAGCGCGCCAACGGGCTTGATGTCCAACGCGTAGGCCAAGGCTCCAGCCAGTGGCAAGCCCCCACGAGCAACCGCGATGATGAAATCTGGATGCCATCCAGAGTCGACAATCTCTAGCGCAACATCTCTTGATGCTTGGCCAAAATCTTCCCAGGTGAGTATTTCACGTTCAGTCACTCAACTACTCTACCTGCACCTCAGGTTCTTTCTGTAGCGGCGAGTTTTCTTCAGCCTATGTTTTCCCGTTACGTAGATCGGCTTTGGATTGGTTCACCAAGACACTTGACTGATTGTATTACGCCGCCCAATGATGCGGCAGCAACAGCAAGGATATCGATTGACAGTGAGAGCCAACCGAATCGTCACTTCAGGCAGAGGCGCAGCTGCCCCCAGCTAGGGGCGCTTTGGTGTGTCGTTTATCTAATTGCTGGGTGAGGGGACAATCCCGAACGAATCCGATCCGAGGCGGCCTTCGCGAAACTATGCGGAGCCTGCCCCATCCCCGCTTCCAGCGGCAAAACCAACCGGCACCGGCTAAACAGGGGTGGGGACCGGCGCGGTAACAAAGCCTTGCATCACATCGCTCTGGTCCGCATGTCTACCGATCAAAACACCAAAGACTACGTGGAGCGCCAAACCGGTCGCGGGAAAACCAAGAAAGAGACCCTTCGCCAACTCAAACGAGCTCTCTGCCGGGAAATCTACCGGGCCCTCACCAGACCCCAAACCACCCAAGAACCTGTCCGTGGTATTGACCTGCGCGCCAGACGAACAGCCCAAGGCATCAGCCAAACCCAAGCCGCCAAAGCACTAGACACCTGGCCCGCAAGAATCAGCGACATCGAAACCGACCGACGACCACTAAAAACCCTGCGAGCCAACTACCAACAAGGACTCCAAACCGCCTAAACCACCCACGACCCACATCACACCTAACCGCCTTGACACACAATAGGAGCATCACATATAGAAGCATCACACTTATAAAGACAGTCCCATAGGAACATCAGTCCCATATTAAGCGTGCTGTTCGACTGCGCGAAAGATAACGGTTCCATGAGCGGTAATGCTTATGAGGGTGCGGGGTCAAATACAAATGCGGTGAGGATGAGAAACTCTAAGGTCTCTCATCCTCACCGCAAGAGCATCTGAATGCTATTCAGCAACCACCTGAACGGTAGTTGTGGCGGTTACCTCTGGGTGCAAACGCAGCACTACGGGGTATTCACCAGTGGTTTTGATGACCTCAACCAAGTCGACCTTGCGGTGGTCGATCACACGACCGAAGGCAGCTGAGAGGGCCTCAGCAACCAGCTTCGGCGAAACAGCACCGAAGAGGCGTCCGTTACTTCCGGACTTGCGAGTCACAACCACGGAGTCACCACTTTGGATGGCATCGCGCAGGGCGATGGCTTCCTCAGCAGTGGCAATGTCGTGCTTGCGCCGTTGTTCGATGATCTGGTCAATGTGACGTTGTGCTCCACGGGTCCATACCTCGGCATAGCCGCGAGGAATCAGGTAGTTACGGGCGTACCCGTCTTTTACCTCTACGACATCCCCGGCTTTACCCAGGTTCTCGACGTCGCGGTTTAGTACTAGCTTACGCATGTCGTCTTTCCTTCCTGGGTTTAGCGGCCTGAGCTGGAGTAAGGCAGCAGGGCCATTTCGCGGGCGTTCTTCACGGCCTTGGCAATGCGGCGCTGGTCCTGAACGGAAACGCCAGTGACGCGGCGGGCGCGAATCTTGCCACGGTCAGAGATGAACTTGCGAAGAAGAGCGGTGTCTTTGTAGTCAACCGCGCCGACTTTGATGGTTTTTACTGGGCCGGGCTTTTTCTTAAGCGGCTTGCGAAGTTGTGGCTTCGCCATGATGGTCTCCTAAATGATGTGAAAGATTGATGTATTAGAACGGGGGTGCGTCGTCAAAGCTGGACCCAGCTGGGGCTGCGCCCCATGGATCGCCTTCTTGGCCTCCGGTGGGAGCACCATAGCCACCTTGCGAATAATCCGCCTGCGCGGGTCCGCCTTGTTGGGCTGGTGCTTGCTGGCGTGGGGCACCTTGCGGGCCTCCGCCACCGTAATTCCCTCCATCTTGACGAGGTGTCCGGGTCACCTGTGCTTTTGCGTAGCGCAGTGCTGGTCCCACCTCGTCCACCTGAAGTTCGACCACTGTGCGCTGTTCTCCACCCTCACGTGGAGTGTAAGAACGTTGCACCAGGCGGCCTTGCACGATGACGCGCATTCCCTTACCCAAGGACTCAGCAATATTCTCCGCGTATTCACGCCATGCACTGCAGCGCAAGAACAGGGTTTCCCCATCCTTCCACTGGCCTGATTGGCGGTCGAATGTGCGCGGCGTGGACGCGACCGTGAAATCAACAACTGCAGTTCCAGTATTGGTGAAACGCAGATTTGGGTCAGCGGTCAAATTGCCGACAACTGTAATGATCGTGTCATTCGCCATTGCTATTGCTCCTGGGCTGGCGGTGGTTACTTAGAGTCCGCGCGCAGCAGTTTCGTGCGCAGGACGGTCTCATTGAGGGTCAGCTGACGATCCACTTCCTGAGCTACCTCAGGGGTGGCGGTCATGTTGATGACAACATAGATACCCTCAGAATTCTTGAGGATTTCGTATGCTAGTCGGCGCTTACCCCATACATCGATCTTTTCAACGGAGCCACCAGCTTCAGTTACCTGGGCCAGCAATTTTTCCATTGAAGGGGCGACGGTGCGCTCATCGACACTTGGGTCGAGAATCACCATCAGTTCATATGCGCGCATATAAATACCCACCTCCTACGGTCTAAACGGTCACGGACGGTCCGTGACAGGAGGGCTATGCGGTGGAGCAACAAAGCATTTACCTTATTGTTCCAAGCAATCATGCTACCAGTTTGGATGAAGTGCTGTCCCCCTCGCCCGCAACACAGTGTCATAATTCTCAACACAGTGTGAAATAGCGGCAGGGCTTGAGAATTATGACACTGTATTGCACCAATGGGAGGTGCATGTGCCATCATTGCCAGCGTGATCAAGTATCTTGGCTCCAAGCGTCTCCTGGTACCAGTATTGGGTGACCTGATGGAGGCAAGTGGTGCCCGCACTACATTGGACCTCTTCACAGGAACAACCCGAGTTGCCCAAGAGTTTTGTCGCAGAGGCGCTTTCACAACCGCTAGTGACCTCGCTACATATTCTGAGGTTCTGGCACAATGCTACGTGGAGGCTGATGCCACTCAGGTTGATACGCGGGAGATACAAGAGGCGCTAGATCGCTTGAGCGCACTTCCACCTCGTCGAGGTTATGTTACGGAGACGTTTTGTGAGGCGTCCCGGTATTTTCATCCCGATAACGGGCAGCGCATTGACGCCATTCGTGAAGGGATTGACCAACTATATTCCGATTCGCCGCTACGCCCGATTCTGTTGACGTCTCTTTTGGAAGCCGCCGATGCCGTGGATTCAACCGTTGGGATACAGATGGCATATTTGAAACAGTGGGCGCCTAGGGCGCTCAAACCTCTTGAACTGCGCGTTCCCCAATTGACGCCGGGTCCAGGTCGGGCCGTTCGCGGTGACGCAGTTGAGTTGGTTCACGAGCTTCCCCATGTGGACCTTGCATATTTGGATCCCCCATACAACCAGCACAGATATTTTGGGAACTATCACGTATGGGAGACGCTGGTCCGTTGGGACTCGCCTGAACATTATGGCGTCGCGTGTAAACGCGCAGATACTCGCGATGAGGAGAATAAGAGCGTTTTCAATCGGAAACGTGAGATGCCTGCAGCTTTAGCTCATGTGATTAGCAATGTGCAGGCAGACATAGTGATGTTGAGTTTTTCTGACGAAGGTTTTCTTCCTCTGGAAGAGCTTGTTGAACTGTGTGAAGCCCGAGGAGGCGACACCAGGGTTTTGTCCTTTGATTACCGGCGGTACGTGGGGGCAAAAATCGGCATCCATAATCTGGAAGGAAAAAAGGTGGGGAAGGTTTCCCACACGAAAAACACGGAATACGTGATCCTGACAGGAGACTCGGAGCGGTTGGATGCGATGGTGAGCCTCTAGCATCCCTCCCACCTCATCAGGTGCGTGTTATGTGTCTGTAATGGAAGCTACGAGGTCGCAAAAATCCAGCACCTGAGGTGCTTCTAGAGCTCTTCCACACTGATCGAATGCTTCAGCGTGTATGACATGCCACCCGCCAGTGGAACCGATGTCTGTAGGCCTTCAGCGCTGAGAGGATTTGATGTTGCAGAGATGGCTTGTCCTAGATCAAAAGCAGAAGTGATCGGTTCGATTCCCAGACACAGGTTTCTTCCGTTCCACGGCTCGTATCCGCGACCGTAGTTAGAGATCCACAACATGCAGTGTTTCAGGTAGGTGTTGTCCCACTCGATGGTGACCCTGTACCCCTCATCCAGATTGTCTAAAGATACGACCGGCTTAGTGACATCAAAAAGTCCAACCAACTCTTCTGTGTGTTGACGAAGGGGCAGTCGCGTGAGGTCCAGGCTTCCCCCATCCAACATTGGAGCTTGATCCAATGCGATGAGACGTGTGTCGGGGACTAGTACCGAGGTTTCTTCTGGTTGTACCGGATACGTTCGCGCTGACCGCATCGGCGGAAGATTTAGTCGAGCTGCCCCTGGCTTCTCTGGTAAACGCACTATAGGGTGCAATCCGAGCGGGAGGTTGGCTTCGCGACGCATATGAATGCGGTCTTTAATGTCGATGCGCCCACCTGTTGGCGCAACCGTGCGAGTAATACTTTCTACCGTGTCCTCTTCCGGATACTGTAGGTGAAACGTCCCCTCTTCAATCTCATCCCATAATCCGACGGATGAATAGCCGTGAGCGTAAGCCGTAGTGCCGGGGTCAAGAAGGTTCCATGGTGGTGGGAAGCTCACTGTTGAGGAAGGTGCAATGCCAAATGGCACGCAAGGAAAGTCTCCGCGTAAATGAGCTAGTAGAGGGTCATGCGCATAGTCAGACCACGGTGCCTGATATAGGGGCCGAACAGTGTGTCCATTGACAGTAAATTCAGCTGTCACCATTGCGCCGTGTGCCTGAACGAATGCGGTGGTCCCACCTGCTTGTATGCTGTACTCCATTGTTGCTCCGCTCAAGGTGTGTCAGCTGATATCAACCGGAGTTTACTCCGAATTATCATCGCTCTCTAGTAGGCGCTAGCAGTGACGGTACTTCACGAATATCTGACGTATGAGGGCAATATGTCGAAGGTATGTACTTAGTCACATGCGACGCCAGTTTTATGCCAGATAGGCAAGCTACCGCAACTGGTGTCGGACTCGTGCATATAAAAATTCATGCTGCAGTTCAATCTGATGCAGGCTACTACTGGTATCCAGAAATAAATGAGGGTAGCCTTACCTTATTGGCCGCCAGTAGCGGGAGGCCATAACCGTGCCATGTGAAATGTGGGGGACGGCAATTCAGACCACACCCTTTTCATGAGGCGCAATCTACACAGAAGGGAACTCAATGAGTACGACGCTAAGGTCGCACGGAAGAATTGGCACACTAGTTGGCCTGGCAGCGAGTGCCGCGTTAATGTTGACCGCTTGCGGAAGCGGAAACGACGCGCAGTCCAATGCTGAACAGTCCAGTCAAAGTGATGCAAACCAACAATCGAGTGCTGCTGAAGCCACCGGAACTGACGGCGAATGGCCTCGCACGTTTGATAATGCTGATGGAAGTACCACCGAGATTCCCGCGCAGCCAGAACGCATCGCCTCAACGTCGGTTACCGTGACTGGAACGCTGTTGGCAATTGACGCTCCGGTCCTTGCCAGTGCTTCGGCAGCTAATGGAGAATTCTTTGCCCAGTGGGCAGACGTTGCCCAAGAGCGCGATGTTGCCAACCTATGGTCAGCAGGAAGCGTGGATTTAGAAGCGCTGATTGGTCAGAAGCCAGATCTTATTGTGGTATCTGCCGCGGGTGCTGATTCTTTGGCTGATCAGGTAAAAGAACTCCAAGATATCGCTCCCACCATTGTTGTTGATTACGGTGGCCAGACGTGGCAATCGCTTGCTGCACAGTTGGGTGAGGCTACTGGTCTGGAAGACCAAGCAGCGGAAACTGTTGAAGAGTTTGACCAGCTTGTTGCTGATGCCAAGGAAAAGATTACTGTTCCTGAGGGCAAGGCGAATATCGTTTCCTTCAATGGCGCGGGCGAAAACAACCCCATTGCACTCCCAGGTTCCGCTCAGGCAGGAATCCTTCAAGAACTGGGGTTCACTATCGAAGAACCAAACCGCGAATGGCATACACAGCCTCAAGCACGTGAAGATTTCGTGTGGGCAACATATGAAAATCTCAGCGAACTTACCGCCGAGACCACCTTTATTCTCTCTGCAGACAATGAAAAGGCTCAGGCATTTGCTCAGGACCCATTACTTGCCAACCTTCCCTCAGTTAAGGCTGGGCAAGTCTATGGACTGGGAGCGAACTCATTCCGCATTGACCAGTTCAGTGCAACGGAAATTGTCGAATCTGTCCTTGAAAACTTCGGCAAATAAAGCCATTGTTGCCACGACAGATTAATCGATAAGGCGAGGCTATAGTGCGGTTGGCATGTATCGAAAAGCATGCTGACCGCACTACACGCCAGCTACTCAGATACAACGACAACGTAGAACTTTGGCCATATGGTAGTTAGCGAATCGATGCCCACTTCTTCACAGGTTGCTCCCCCACGAGAACGCACTGCGATAGTCCCTCCTCTACGGTATTCAAAGCAGCCACTCACACGGCCGGCTGAGGAAGTGGGAGCTGTAGCCGAAAGAGCGCGCCAGCAGCGCACCGGGCGCAAGATATTAGGGCTGGCTTTAATGTCAGGAGCTTTAATGCTCTTATGCATTGCCGGCATTGTAGTTGGGTCCCGATCAATATCGTGGGAGACAATCTGGGAGGCGTTCACTGCTTTTGACCCAGCAAATAGTGAGCACTTGTTGGTACTGCAACTCAGACTCCCGCGGGTCCTCTTAGGCGTTGTTGTGGGCCTATGTTTAGGCGTGGCGGGCGCAGTAATGCAGGCTCTAAGCCGCAATCCTCTGGCAGAACCTGGATTGCTTGGAGTTAATGCTGGTGCCGCTGCCGCTATCGCCGCCGGTATAGCATTTCTGGGGATAAGTAACGTCCTGGGATACATGTGGTTGGGAATGGTGGGTGCTGCTATCGCCGGGGTTTTTGTGTACATTCTTGGTGGCGTAAGAAAAGGAACCAACCCGGTCAAATTAGTGCTCTCGGGAGCGGCGCTATCTGTAGTGTTGCTTGCACTCACCCAGCTCATCCTCCTCAATAGCGTGGAGCAGGTGTATGACAGATACCGCAATTGGATCGCTGGCTCTCTTGCTGGTCGCGGCTTCGAAGTATTAGCTGCCACAGGGGCTCTAGGTTTAGTCGGGTTGCTTTTAGCTTTTTCAGTTGCCCGCTCACTAGACTCAACGGCTTTGGGGGAAGATACCGCCCGAGCATTGGGTGCAAACCCCACCAAAACCTGGGCGATCGCAGGAGTGTCGATCATTGTGTTGGCAGGTGCCGCCACTGCAGCCGCTGGTCCGATCACCTTTCTAGGTCTGGCAGCCCCACACATTGCTCGCCTTCTTGCTGGCGTTGATCACCGATGGGTTTTGCCCTATTCTGCAATGATCTCAGCAGTTCTCATGGTGTTGGCAGACGTCCTTGGCCGCCTGATAGCGCCACCAGCCGAGGTAAGTGTGGGAATCATGGTTGCTCTTATCGGTGGCCCTTTCTTTGTCTTTCTCGTAAGAAGAAAACGGTTAATTCAACTATGACCCACCAAATACGTGTGGATGATGGTGCCCCTGCAGGAATCAATGCCGAGGTATGGAATGCTGCAGCACCGCCGGGCCGAGTGGTCAAAGTGAGAAACGTGAGTATCATCGTGCGGCCTCGCACCGCATGGACAACCGTGATACTCCTTGCGTGTGCTGTTCTCCTAGGCATCGTTGCCATGATGGTGGGGAGTCTATGGATTCCGGCCGGTGAAGTGTTTGCAGCCCTTATCGACCCACTGCGCGGACATTTTTCTGAAGAGACGAACGCAACGGTGGTGCAAACACTACGACTACCGCGGGTTGTGACAGGACTCTTTGCAGGGGCTGCTTTGGGAATTTCTGGGGCAATCTTTCAATCGGTGTCGCGCAATGCTTTGGGGTCTCCTGACGTGATTGGTTTTACTACCGGCGCTGCCACGGGGGCTATCACCCAAATCATTATTTTCCAAGGTGACGCACTTGCTGTGGCAGCAAGTGCCGTTATCGGAGGATTTCTGACAGCTTTAGTCGTGTATCTATTGTCGGTTAAAGGTGGTGTAACCGGTGGATTCAGACTGATATTGGTGGGTATCGGCGTGGGGGCGGTACTCTCCGCAGCCAATAATCTCTTGTTGGTGATGGGGGACCTGGATAACGCGATCACCGCGAATATTTGGATGTCCGGATCCCTAGAGGCCCGCAAGTGGTCTCAGGCGTTGACCATCATGATAGGAACCGTTGTGATCGCTCCGCTGGTGATCGCACTGGGACGGCGGGCAACCTTGATGGAAATGGGCGATGACATGTCCAGTCAGTTGGGCATTTCGGTTGAGCGCACCAGGCTGGCTCTCATCGCCTTGGCAGTGATCTTAGCGGGGTTGGCAACTGGAGCCGCGGGTCCGATCGCCTTTGTTGCCCTGGCTGCTCCGCAGTTGGCTAGCCGTATCACTCACTCAAGCGCTGTGCCTGTGGTGAGCTCAGCGGCTATGGGAGCGCTGTTGCTCGTCATGGCTGATGTTGTCACGCAACTGTTGCCGATGAACGCGACAGTTCCAATAGGTCGTATCACCGGTGTGATCGGTGGTATTTATTTGATCTGGCTTCTGACCAGGTCTAGGCAGGTGTAAAACGTGAATAACCGCGAAGCTCACGCGTCAACAGCATCCCGCGAAAGCAGCATGAGTCAGGAACGGCCATCTGCTCTCACCGGCGTGGATCTCACTTTGGCATATGATGCCCGCGTCATCTCTTCATCACTCAACGTCGAGATTCCTTCAGGGAAAGTCAGTGTCATTATCGGGCCGAACGCTTGTGGTAAATCTACACTGTTGCGGGCTCTTTCACGCCTATTGCAACCTTCGCAGGGCACTGTCTACCTCAGCGGAACGGATATTCGTAGCATGGCCCCCAAGGAGTTGGCGCGGAAACTTGGCCTGTTGCCGCAATCGTCAGTTGCTCCTTTTGGAATCACTGTTGCTGAGCTGGTTGGGCGTGGCCGCTTTCCCCATCAAAAAATGCTGCAGCAGTGGTCGGAGGATGACCAGGTCGCTGTTGCCCGCGCGCTCCAAGCTACGGGCATTGCTGGCCTTTCTACAAGGCCTGTTGAGGAGCTTTCCGGGGGTCAACGCCAACGAGTGTGGATTGCACTGCTATTGGCCCAAGATTCTCCGCTGATGCTTTTGGATGAGCCCACAACATTTCTTGACATTTCTCATCAGCTTGAGGTGCTGGAACTGGTGCGACGTCTCAATCGGGAAGAGGGGAGGACTATGGCGTTGGTCCTTCATGATCTGAACCAAGCGTGTCGCTTTGCCGATCACCTTATTGTCATGAAAGACGGCGATATCGTCGAACAGGGCGTCCCCTCGGACATTATGACCGAATCGCTACTTCATCGAGTATTCGATCTAGACGCGCGGATAATCCCTGATCCAGTATTCGGCACCCCCTTGGTCATTCCCATTGGTGCGTTGAGAAGTGATGCGTAAATGACTGGCCTCACTATTGGACTCTCACTTTCACCCACGTGGTTGCGCGGTGGTGCGTGGCGCGACCCCTCTTCCGGTATCGAAGACCTTCTATCGGGCGAACTCTTCATCCGCGCTGCTCAACTTGCTGAACAAGCGCATATGGATTTTGTTTTCAAACCCGATGCGCTACTTCTCAAGAAAGAACCGCTGGTAACATGGCCCGGCTTTACAGGACTTGACCCGGTAGTGATGATGAGTGTCATCGCCAGAGAAACTCACTCGATCGGCTTAGTTCCCACCTTCTCTTCTTCCTTTACACAACCTTATTTCGTTGCTCGAGAGACCCAATCCCTCAATCACATCAGTCGTGGTCGCGCAGGATGGAATGTAGTCACCTCGCTGGGCGGGAAAGATAATTTTGTGGGAGTCGAGCAGCGGACTTCCGTTGAGCTCTACCAAGATGCTCAAGATTACGTTGAAACTGTACGACGGCTCTGGGGCAGCTATCCGGCTTCCGCCATAGTTCTTGACCGGCATCAAGGGATATTCGCGAAACCGGAGCTTGTGAGACCGATTAGTTCGCCCGGAGTTTTTGACGTGGCTGGGCCCTTGACTGTTCCCGCCTACGACGACCATCCACTCCCACTCTTACATGCGGGAGGATCTGCGCAGTCAAAGCATTGTGCGGCGCGATATGCCGATGCTGTATTCGCAATGAATGCTACAACAGAGTCGGGAGTGGCACTCAAAGAGGAACTCGCAGAATTGGCTGAGCGCGAGGGCCGTGAACCAACGGCCGTGAGGGTGTTGCCCGGACTAAGTTTGTGCTTGGCTTCTAACCGTGAGAAGGCCGAGGATTTGGCCGCGCAATCCTTTGACTCTTATGCCCCAGGCCATGTGAAGCATTGGAGTGTGGTGGGAACCCCCAGTGACGCCGTCGAAGCGATTGTGCGCCGCTATGAGGCAGGTGGCGCTGACGGCTTCATAGCACTGCCAGCCGGCTCGTGGAACTCCTTGCAACTCTTGGTGGACGAGGTGATCCCCCGCTTAGCTGAACTGGGACTTTTCCGTTCCGAGTATCATTCTCACACGTTGCGCGGTCACCTCGGAATGGGCGAGTAACCACGTGTCATCATCATTTACTATTCCGCGTCGACCACCCATGCCAGAGTCTTTTCCGGCTGCGCCGCGAGCATACAGCCCCACGATCGACGCATTAGAAAAGAGAGCAAAACACGACCCGCGGGCAATCGATCGATTCTGGAAGACAATAGAGAGCACTCCCCTGGTTGAAGATATGGACGAGTCGCCAGACCAAGCACTCGTCACATTCCTCTATGAAGACCCGAGTGCCGAATGCGTTCTTGTCAACGTCAATAAGGTAACCAATAGTCCGTCAGAGGGGAAAATGTGCCGAGTTGCGGAAAGCGGCTTATGGGCAGCAACATTCATACTGGACCGCGCATGGCGTGGGTCGTATGCCTTTGTTTCTCTAGGGGCTAAGCAATACGAAGCAATGTCCCGGGGGGATCGTTTCACTGCTCTACGAGCATTGCGTCAAGAGGCGCGCTTCGACCCCAAGAATCCCGACAGCGAGATGACTTTTGGAGGGCGCGCAACCTCCGTTGCACATCTTGACCGGGCACCGGTGCAAAAATGGATCGAAAGCCCCAGTCCCGATAATGTGCGTGGCAGTATGTCCCCAGCAATAGAGATCTCAGGACGTACCGTGTGGATCTACGCGCCTCCGGGGGTTGGTGAGACGGATCCGGCGTCGTGCGTTGTTATGCTTGACGGTGACGTGTGGCGAACTTCCGATAGCTTCACTCACACTGCAGACAATCTTGCGCTCAGTGGATTCATCAGACCACCGTATTTCTTGCTTGTCGACTCGCAAGGAACCGAGCAGAGACTGCGTGACCTGGCGATCGACGGGAACATCAGTTCCTACGTCGTATCTGAGCTTTTACCATGGGCGAGGGAACATCTTCCGATTGCGGCGTCCGCCCACAATACCGTTGTTGTTGGTCAGAGCCTCGGTGGGCTCAGTGCACTCAAGATCACATTAGACCATCCTGATTGTGTCGGTAACGCTGTTGCGCAGTCATCATCGCTATGGCAGTGTGACATGCTTGATCGGGCTTCTCAGGCGCGCACAGATGCGAATATTTGGCTTGAGGTAGGAGCGTACGAACCAGTTTTGTTGCCGTACCATCCTCCGTTGGTTTCTGCGTTGCGCAGTTCTGGGGCCACCGTTCACTATCGCGAATATGTGGGGGGACACGATATGGCCTGCTGGCGTGGTGGTATCGGAGATGCACTTGCGGTGCTGCTGGGAGGAAGGCACCTGAGGAGCTCACATGCCGGTGAATAATAAATGTGGCTCTTGGGTTCTCCTCTTCCCACGTACGGGGACATGATACTGTTCCTGGGGCTGTGTGCCGCCCCGGCAGCTACCAGAACGCCCAGGCTGTTGTACGGGAAGCCCCAGGGGCGAATAGGATGCCAGGTTTTTGTGAGAGTTGGCCACACAACCGGTGCGAGAAAGCGTTCAAGTCTGTGGGTGCTTTTGTGAGTGTCTGCTTTTTACCGTTTTCTTTCGCACAAATCGGTAAAAACCAAGCACTCACCAGTGAAGAACGCTCTATACCGGCTCTTCGGACTTTGGTGGGGTGTGAAGGTGTTTCATACTTTTAGGTGTGATCCAAAAAGATAATAGAAACACCTTCACTGTCTCTGATCCTACGTTGATTCTTCAGGCTTTGGTGAGTTTGAAAG
>NZ_VULO01000015.1 GCF_009696615.1 Scrofimicrobium canadense | reverse complement strand
GAGTTCTCAGCGCAGTCGCTGGTCGCGATGTTCTGCCACAGTCAGTTTTCCAAATTGGATCAATCACGAAAGTATGGACAGCGACCTTGGCCATGATGTTGGTCGACGAGGGACTTTTGACCTTAGAGTCGCGGGTAATCGATATTGTTCCCGACTTTCAGGTGACTGACGATCGCGCCTCCAGAAGAATCACCGTGAAAGATCTTCTCACACACGCTAATGGTCTACATGGCGACATTTTCACTGATAGGGGACGCGGTAACGACGCCCTAAAACTATATGTCACAAGTCAGGACCTGCGGCTGGCGCAACCATATGCAAAGCAGTCAGCCGTTCTTGCGGGTTTCTGCCCTGGAATGCCACCATGATTTCATCCGCTTCAGTGTCACTAGCGATAGCCCGAAGCTGTTGTCTGACCATGGTCTTGTCGCCAACGGCACTCACACGCATCATGTCGACAATCTGCTGTCCCTGCGCAGATGCCAAAATCTTGTCCAACTCGATATCTCCAAGGTCTTTGGTCTGAGCATTTCCTCTCAAAAGAAACTGTCGAACGCGGCGACGTAGCACCTCAGCTCGAATGACTTCAGCTGTCTCTTCGGTCTCGGCCGCTATAACATTCGCAGCAACAATCGCATAGGGCGCCTCCAAAGTATTTGACGGCTGAAAGTTCTCACGATAATGATTCAAAGCGTCATAGAGTGCGGCGGGAGCAAAATGGGATGCAAAAGCATAGGGAAGCCCCAGTTTTGCAGCAAGGTCAGCTCCAAAAAGTGACGATCCAAGAATGTAGAGGGGTGGGGCAGTTTCGGCTGCAGGAACTGCCCTAATACCAGGTATTGGTTGGTGCCCTTGGAGAAAGCCTTCTAACTCTTTGACATCCTGAGGGAAACGCTCAGATGCCTGAATATCACGTCGCAGGGCATGGACAGTTTTCATATCGGTTCCCGGCGCCCGTCCCAAGCCCAGATCGATCCTTCCGGGATGGAGCGCAGCTAACGTCCCAAACTGTTCAGCTATCACCAATGGGGAATGATTCGGGAGCATTATTCCTCCCGCACCAACGCGTATTCGTTTGGTCTTGCTGGCCACATGTTCTATCAAGACAGCGGTGGCAGACGAGGCGATTCCGGGAGCATTGTGATGTTCCGCGTACCAAATACGCTCGAACCCCCCGGCGTCTGCTGCTTGAGCAAACTTGCCAATAGACGCGAGGGCCTCTTCATAGGAAACGCCTTCATCAACAGGTGCCAAATCAAGTACGGATAATTTCATTCCCTCATCAGTTCCTTCCAGTTCACCCCACCCCTCAAGTGAGATGACGTCAATCTAGTCGCCTTTGGCTGCACAGTCTCTGTATCAGCCAGTGTTCTGTAGGCCAGCGGCCACTCCGCTCACGGTGAGAAGGAGAAGATCCTTCAGTTCAGGAGTATTTTGTCCCGTTCGCAATCCCTCTAAAGCTCTTAGCTGAATAAGGGAAAGAGCATCGACATACGGTGATCGTAGCTGCACTGCCCGTCCCAAGACGTATGTGCTTTCCAGTGGCCGAGAGTGTCCTGTTACTTTCAATACCCATTCACGTGTCAACCGCATCTCTTCAATGACGCTTTGGGCCAAATCTTTACGGTCCCCCAAAGCCAAATATCGTCTGGCGATATGTTCATCGGTTTTCGCCAAAGACATCTCGACATTGTCAATCATGGTGGTGAAAAGTGGCCAATCACGGTATGCCTCTTGCAACCAGGCAATGTCCCCAATAGCCGCCAGCGCAGATCCGAGCCCAAACCACCCCGTCAAGTTAATGCGTGCCTGTGTCCATGCGAAAACCCATGGGATGGCGCGCAAGTCCTCTAAAGAGTCCACCGAAAGACCGCGCTTTGCCGGTCGAGAGCCCAAGGAAAGCATTCCGATCTCTTCAAGTGGAGTAATGTGAGCAAACCATTGAGGGAAACCTCGCGCCTGCACCAATCCAAGAAACCGCTGCCGAGAGACGCTATCGAGCATATGTGCCATGGGGGCGAACTTCTGCGCTGCTTCATCATTGCGTTTTTCGATAGATGGTGCTCCAGCCATGAGCGTTGCGGCAGCCACCTGATTAATATGACGAGCCGCAATAGTTGGATCACCGTATCGAGCAAAAATCACTTCACCCTGTTCCGTCACTTTAAAACGGTCATTCACTGATAAGGGTGGCTGACTGAGAATCGCTCGATGCGCCGGTCCCCCACCTCGCCCAAGTGCTCCGCCCCGGCCATGAAACAATGTCAACGCAATATCCTGATCACGCGCCCACTGACTAATACGTTTTTGCGCATCATAAAGGGCTAGTGTTGCCGAAACCGGACCAACGTCCTTCGAAGAATCAGAATAGCCCAGCATCACCTCAAGGCGCCGCCCACGTTTTTCAAGAAGGTCCTGCACCTCAGAAATCGTAAGCATTTGCTCTAAGACTGCGACGCTGTTCTGAAGATCATCGAAAGTCTCAAAAAGAGGAATAACCTGCAGATCAGGTGGATTCCCATTGGTTGCAATCTGTGCGAGACGATAGACCGACTCTAGGTCCTTTGCTGACTGGGTAAATGACACAATGTAACGAGACGCTGCCCGTTCTCCGAAGCGGAGTTGGATCGCGCTAATGGCTCTCATGGTGTCCAGCACTTCTCTACTGCGTTCAGACAGCTCTGACCCATCACCGACGCGGTCAATTTCCTCCAGAGTCTCTCGATGAACCTGTGAGTGCTGTCTTACTTCAAGTTCAGCCAAGTGAAATCCGAAAGATTCTGCCTGCCACACCAGATGCTGCAAGTCTCCATATGCGTTTCGAGCATCCCCGGCCTGATCAAGTGACTGTTGGATAGTTGATAGGTCATCCAAAAAATCAGAGACATCCCCGTACGCCAAATCCGCGTCACGAAGCCTTGTCGCCTTCAGCCGCTCAGCCATGAATAGGAGGGCTTGCCGGTGAGGTTCATTGGGCGAACGATTTTCTATGCTCTCCATACGATCCACATCGAGGTCTCTTTGGCGCATCAGCATCGCTACCAGTAATTCTGATGGAGGTGTAAGAGCCGCTTCTATCGTTAGTTCGCGACCTAGTCTTCTTGTATGTTTTTCCAGCCCTAAGAGAATATGCTCTGCAGCGATCAATGCAGCATCACGGGTTATCCTCGAAGTGACGTTGGGGTTGCCATCCCTATCACCGCCAATCCATGACCCAAACTTCACAAATGCTGGCGTCATTGGTTTAGCAACACCTGACTGCCCTGGTTGCAGCGCCATGTCGATAGCCCGATACGTTTTAGGTAGTTGTTCGAATAGTGTCGAGTCAAAAATTCCCATGATGGTCCGAACCTCATCTAAAGGCGACGGGTCCTTGCTCCGAATCGGCGCGGTACGCCATAACACGTTGATCTGTGAGAGTAACTGAGCCTTTAAGTCGTCTTTCTCAATTTCACCTCCCCGAGGGTCATCCAGTTGGCCTAACAGATCAGAAATGCGGCGGATCGCGGATGAAACTGCGCGGCGTCTTGCCTCAGTTGGATGGGCAGTAAAAACAGGCCGAAACTCCAATTCCGCGAGTCTTCGTTGTGCCTCCGCTATCCCTACTTCTCGATTTAACTGGACAACTGCCTCCGCCACAGTTTTTGGCCCAGCCTGAACATCGCTTGAAACACTGTGATCCCGCTTTCTCAGCGAACGAACCCGATGGTATTCCTCTGCGGTATTGACCAAGTGGAAATAACATGTGAACGCTCTGGCAACTTCGGAGGCCCTTTTAACAGAGAAAGATTCAACCAAGGCCTGCGCATATTCCAGAGATGATTCATTGCCCTCATATGCTTCAATCGTTGCGGCTCTTAAGTCTTCCACGTCATCAAATAGCTGTTGTCCGCCAGCTTCAACCAAAACAGTTCCTAGCAGCTCGCCCAAGAGTCTCACGTCAGAGCGTAGAGCATCGGGCATTTCTGGGGCAGCAGTTTTGCGTGTTGAATCATGCATTGCAGCGCCTCTTTTCTCGTGTTTTCTGGACAGTATTTGGGTTCTCTCGCGACTCTTACCTCAACCAACTACTGAGAGCACCCACATGCTTCTAGGACCTCAATCCTAGTTCGTAGAGCTGACGTGATGACAGTCCATCCGTCACTGAGCCGCCATTCGTCAACGCCAACATAGCGATCTTTCGTTGTGACTATCGAGCGTCGATTATTTCTTCACGAACAACCTTTTGTGCGTTCTGGAACTCTAGTGTGGCTACTTCTAGGCGATCCTGAGCTCGACTCAAACGATATTGCGCCAAAGTCCGGACGGGGAATATATTCTGTTCATCCTCAGTTGCGACCACAATATAACTACTAGCGATGAGGATTACCTGCGCTGACAAGTTGAACCATAGTAGCAAGGCTATGAGAGCTGCGAAGGATGCCAAAAGCGGATTCGTCGTCGCACCTCGCACAAAAAGGCTGGAGAACTCTTGAAGAACTATAAGTCCAAAGCCACCATAGGCGGCGCCCACCCACAGGGCTTTTGCCGAAGTCTTCATTCCCGACAACAACCTGAATACGAGCGCTACTGCTGCTGTGTCGATCACAAAGATCACAATGACACTGACAATGCGAGTAGCCGTATTCACGGCCCCGCTTGACTCAGCACCTATCCACGATGCAATTGTCTCTATTCCAATCCCGCTGAATACGCTGAGCGCTGCGGCAAGACCAAGGAGGCTTCCAAAACCTAAGGCTACTAGTAGGTTTCGCACCATTAACCACAAGAAGAAGCCATCACCACTAGGCTTGTCAGCAATAATTCTTAGGGCTGTGCGCAGACTAGATACTGCTCCAATTGCTGCTCCAAGTAAGGGACTGTCCTGGGATCTGTGATGCTTCTATATGTGTCAAGCGACGTTTTTGGAGGGAGCAGTTTCCCTTGGGGCGGCTTGTCGAAGTTCCACACCGTGGTCTGCTTCCGATCCGCATACCAGGAGTGCTTGCCCTTGCCCAACCAGCCGAACAGGACCGGTTCGTGCTGCCACTGGTACGGGGACCTGCCAAGGACGAGGGAGTTCTTCACCCACACGCAACACCCAGACAAATGGAAGCCCGCGTCAACAAAGGCTCGACGGAAGTTCACGCCCTCGGTGTCCGCGTGGAACACATAAGCGCTGCCGCCCTTCTCCGTCGCCGCTGCCATTTGGGTGAAGGCTTTGAGGAGGAAATCGTAGAACGAATCCGCGCCCATCTTGTCGTTAGCGATCTTCAAACCATCGCTGGATTCGAAGGCCACGTTGTACGGAGGGTCGGTGAGGACGAGGTTGGCTTTCTTCCCTTCCATCAACGCTTGAACGTCCACTTCCTTGGTGGCGTCGCCGCAGACGAGGCGATGTTGTCCAACGGTCCAGATGTCGCCGCGCTCCACAAACGCCGCCTCTTCCAGCGCGGCGGTGAGATCAAACCCGTCATCCTCAACATCGCTGTCATCGAGGGAGCCAATCATCTGTTGAATCTCGTCATCATCGAAGCCGGTTAGTTCCGCGTCGAAGTCGGAGGCGTCCAGGTCGGCGATTAGGAGTGCGAGTTTGTCTTGGTCCCACTCACCGTTGATCTTGTTGAGAGCAACGTTCAGCGCCTTCTCCCGCGTCTCGTCTAACTCGACAACAACGCAGTCCACACTCTCGTAGCCGAGGGCTTTGAGTGCGTTGATTCTCTGGTGTCCGCCTACGACGCGGCCCGTGGTCTCATTCCAGATCACAGGTTCCGCATAGCCGAACTCGTCCAAGGACCGCTTGAGTTTGTCGAACTCCGGATCCCCGGGCTTCATTTCTTTGCGGGGGTTGTAGTCCGCTGGCGTGAGGTCACCAATCGGCAGTGTTTTGATCTGCAAGATGGTTCACCGCCTTCAATAGCTCGCGCGTGTACTTGAACTCCCGCTCCCACGCACCCCCATCACCGAAGTGACCGTAAGTCGAGTAGTGGGCAAAACCGGAGTGCCGCAAGTCAAGGAGGTCAACAATCGCGCCGGGGCGAAGCGGGAACACGGCTCTCGCAGCCCTGGTCAACAGCGCGTCGGCGTAGAGACCACTGCCCCCTGTGTCGACGCTGAACGCGACCGGGTCAGCCTTTCCAATCGCATACGAAATCGCGACCGTCGCTTCGTCCGCAAGGTCCGCAGCCACGATGGTCTTCGCGATCAGGCGCGCCACATACGCGGCGGAGCGGTCGACCTTGGAGGCGTCCTTACCGGAGAACGCGCCACCACCATGAGCGGCTAGACCCCCGTAGGTGTCCACGGCGAGCTTCCGGTCGGTCAGACCCGTGTCAGCAGTCGGCCCACCAATGGTGAACTTGCCCGAGGGATTGACCAGAATGTGTGCGTCCTCCGCGACGGGCAGGTGTGGCTCGCAGGCCGGTGCGATCACCAGGGTCTTCACCTCCCGGGCCAGTTCATCCAAGTCTTTGCCTTCGTCATGATGCACAGACACCACCACCGCACACACTTCCACCGGGCGCCCGGCGGAGTCGTAGGTGACGCTGACTTGGGCTTTGCCGTCGGACTTGATGCCCTTGATCAGTCCGTCTTTGCGGGCCTGGTCAAGGCGACGACAAATGTCATGCGCCAACACCAACGGCAGCGGCAGCATTTGTTCGGTTTCGTTGGTGGCATAGCCGTAGACGGTGCCTTGGTCGCCAGCACCCTGCAACACAAACACCGACTCATCCACCCGCCCGCGCCTCCAACGACGTAGTCACCCCGGCACTGATATCTGGGGACTGACGGCGCACACGCACACGAATGCGGAACAACATCGGCTCGTACCCGGCCTTGACCAGAGCGGCGCGCACCGACTCACGAATAGTGGGAAGGCAGGTCGAGGTGATCTCTCCGGCAACCGTGATCACCCGCCCAGCGGCCAGCACTTCGACAGCGACCCGAGCGCACTTGTCCTCCCACAAGATGTCATCAAGGACGCGGTCAGCAATCAAGTCACACAACTTGTCGGGATGACCAACACAGGTGGCCTCAGCAGTTCGGACAATCGGCATGGGGATGCTCCTTCTCTATACAGGGGTGGAATGCGAATGTGTGTGCGGGGCGGGCTGCATGCCTGCATCTGCGTTGGCGCGTCTGGCTTGGCTGCCGTTGCTTTTCTGGCGTGTGCGCCATAGCATGGGATTACGACAGTTGTAGAAGGAGGGATTCGTGGAGACACTGCCTGACGCCGAACTCGAAGTCATGAAGGCGCTGTGGGATAGTCCTAAAGGACCCCTGACTTCGCGTGAGATTGTGGATTCTCTCGCCGCTCACCGTGGCTGGAAGATTCAGACTGTCTCCACGTTCCTCACGCGACTTACCCAGCGGGGGTTCGTTTCGAGGCAGCAGGGTGGCCGGGAAATTGGCTACGTGCCGCTGGTGGGGCGGGCTGAGTATATGAATGAGGAAGTCCGGAGTTTCGCATCCAAACATGCCGGGTTCTCTTTGAGCGGGTTGGTTGCCGCGTTCGCGGAGCAAGGTGCGGTGTCAGAGCGCGACATCAGTGATCTTTCAGCTTGGATTGAGGAGCAAAGGGCGACCCAGCTGAGCACTCAGAACGAAAGTCGGGCGACCGGTCTTGGGGTTTCACATGCCAGCGCAGTTGGGGATGCGCATGGGTAGCACGGTTGCTGACCTGGCGTTTTGGGCTCTCGCGATGGCGGCGCTTACGACGCTGCTTCATGGTGTCACTCGCGCGCTGAACGGGCGCTATAAGGGAAATGTTTTGAGCCTTTGCTGGACCGTTGTTGCGCTCGCGTGGTTGATCCCGGTGCGCCCCCAGTCGTTCCCTGTTCTCTCCCGCGTGGTCGGCGTCCAGGTTGGGGCGACGGATTCGGGGGTCTCCTCGGCCACCACCAGCAGCGCTCGCGTGGCAGGCGCGGCAGCCCCCGCCGACACCCCCGCCGCGTGGGGCCACTGGGTGGCGTTGGTGCTTGGCATTTGGCTGCTCGGCGTCATCGTGAGCCTGCTCCGGATGATGGTTCAGCATTGGACGCTGAAAGCCCGCGTTGAGCGCGCACCCTCGCTACCTGTCACGGAAGCCCTGTTATCTCTGTTGCGCGTCGAATGTGGCCGCATGAACCTGCGCCGCCTTCCAACGGTGCTAGTGCTGCCCGGTCTGTCTTCGCCAGCGATCATGGGAATCGTCCGACCCACGCTGTTGATGCCCGAGGATGTGGCGTTCCATTCCCGTTTTATTGTTCGCCACGAGTTGGAGCATTTGCGGCGTCGGGACACTACCACTCGGTTGCTCCTCGGCGTCGCCCGGGCGCTCCAATGGTGGAATCCGCTAATGCACTTGTCGGTGCGGAACTCACTTGATGCGGCAGAGGTTGCCTGCGACCAAGGTGCGTTGGCGGATGCAGACAAGGCGCAGCGTTGCGACTATGCCCAGCTGCTGCTGCGGGCATCCATGGGGTCGGTGGCGGGGCGGTCGGCTCGACTACAGGCAGAGCCCTCGCTTTTGGCGCGCCGAGGTGCGCTGGCGGGGCGCGTCAAGGCCTCTGTGGGAACCGAGAAACACATGATCGGAACCGGGTTCTTGGCTCTCGTTGTAGTGCTTGTGTCAATGGTGGGGGTGCCGGTGGCGTTCGCTCAGGAGCCCTCGCAGACAACGCCCGAGGTGACCAGCCCAGTCATAGTTGATACGGAGGCTGTGCCTGCTCCGGACTCTTCTGTCTCTAAGGAAGCGCCCGCAGGATCCTCGACGGTCGATGACGCAGCGACGCGAGCAGAGGGGGAGGACGCTGCGGATTCAGCTTCGAATCCTACGCAGGTGTCCGAGGACGAGGGCCTTTCAAATCAGCAGCGTCACCAATATCAGCATGGGAACACCAGAAACCCCCTCCAGGGGAACACGGCTGAAGGTGCCGGCAACGCGCACGGGTCCCGCCACGGGTCCCACCACGGGTCCTCCTGACGAGAACTGGTTCTCAGAGAGGGGCAAAGTGGGGCCTGGGCATCGTCGATTCCGACCCCGATGCGCGTGCTGGACTGACCTGAAGCCAGAGAAAAGGAGCTTGCTTCGCGCACAAGAGGACCTCACACATCGGGGTAAGAGTTGGCACAGCGTGAGGGGCACCGTGGCGGCGCGTATCACGCTGTGCCAGTGCCTAACTGGCGATCCCTCTTCTAGCGGTGGCGTCCGTTGCCATTGCCGTTGCCGTTGTGTGAACCGTGGCCGGTGCCGTCTTGCAGGCCAGAGCCGTGGTGGGGGCCGGTGCCGTCTTGCAGGCCAGAGCCGTGGTGGGGGCCGGTGCCGTCTTGCAGGCCAGAGCCGTGGTGGGGGCCGGTGCCGTCTTGTAGTCCGTTCCCCAGGGGCTGGGCGTCGGGATCTGAGGCCAGTCGGGGGCAGTTTGCGCGCTGTGTAGCGGTGTCGGACGATGACGTGTCTACCGTCGCGTCCGTCGCAGAGTCGGTGCTCGTGGCGCATGGCCCGGTCCCGTCGCAGTTGGCGCCCGACCCACTGCCATCTCGACGAGGTCCAGTGCCGTCCTGCAACCCTGCACCATTACCTGCACCGACGCCATTTCCTTTGCTTGCGCCAGTGCCCGTGCCTACCCTATTACCCCGTTGAGACCCACTTCCATCTTGCAGTCCGGCACCTCTGTGGGGGCCTGTGCCGTCCTGTAAGCCGGTGCCCAGAGGCTCTGCGTCTGGATCTGCGGCTAGTCGGGGGCAATCCGCACGCTGTGTAGCGGTGCCGGTTGATGACGTGGCTGCCGCTGTGCTTGAGGTACTGGTGGTGTCCGAGTTGGCGGCGTTCGCGGTGGCCCCTATGCCAACTGCTCCACCTACCACCAGCAGCGCCGTGGCTGCCAAGGCTGCCGGTGTTCTTACTTTGCTTTTCCGGGTGCTCATGATTGTCCTGGTCCTTTCGAGTCGAGGCTCTGACACCCATCTGCGAGGCGGCCAGCCTCGAGACGGTACAGCTACAGCCGTTCTACGTCTGTAGTAAGTCAACCGTACTACAGACGTAGAACCTGACGCAAGGGACGTCAGCAACAGACTGGACGAGTTGGACACTAGGCATTAGGAGTGCTCCTTCGTTTGATTCAGGGAGGGAACATGAACGTGTGTCCGGGAGGGGCGCGGTGGCCCTATACACTGGGTTGATGGACTCCCCGCGCGTTAACGCGTTCAAAGAAAAGGACGTTGCTCCAACAGCGGTGCTCGAGCAAGCAGCACTTGGCAGCACTTACGACGCCTATGCGCAGACAATGAGCAACCTGGAGGCCGCTGGGTTGGAACTGGAGTGGGCGTTCTACCGCGACGGCGGGTGGCTCCAAAAGTGCTTGGACGGACGCAAGAACGTGGCATGGATATGCGTCAACGAGGGCGTTGCGACCGTCGCCTGCTACATTCCCACCCGCCACTGCGAGGAACTACTATCGCTGGATCTACCGACAACACTGCTCGACGAGGTTCGCGCCCTGGATGTGACTAAGAAGTCGCTGCCGGTGATCATTGAGCTGCGAAGCTCCGTGGGTGCCCGCGCGGCCAGTGAACTTGTCGCTTTCAAACGCGGCCTCAAATAATCCAGCCCGCGCTCACCGGTTAGCTGCGGGCTTGGAGAAGTTTCTCCATCAAGTCATCGCCCGGGGCACTGCCGGAGTAGTCGGTGGTGCAGGTGGCGCGCACGATCTCGTAGATCTCGTACCAGTACACGTTCGCCTGCTTACCAAAGGACTGCGACATGGCAACGAAGGGTGAGGCGATGGCCGCTCCCGTGGTTGGGTGCTTGCCGAGGAGTCCGAACTTGGAGATTGCTTCCTCGCATTGCACTTACCTCGCGAACGCTTGGGCGTAAGCCTCAATCAGGCGCTTCGAGACGAACTGGGTGCAGCCGCGTGCGTCCAACCAATCCCAAGTCTCGGTGTACACCAGGTCCGCGCCCAGCGGTTTGCCGTCACGCTGCTCCGCAGAAAGGTAGCCGGAAGGCTCTGGCATTGGTTCGCCCGCAAGGATCGCACCGTCCCCAACGTCTATGCCCTCAAAGTTGAACGGGTCAAGATCAGGAACGCTCATCCGTGTTGCCGGGCGGCCTGCTTGGGGCTTGTCATTCAGCGCATCGGGCTTCGCCCCTGCTCTGACGCGGCGTCCACCGCGATTGGTGCCGTCCTTTGCCACAAAATCGCCTCCTTCGGGTGCGTGTTACCCCGGTAAGAGGTCAAAAGAATGAGCGCCAGGGCGGCGTTCGGGTCAATACCTTGTTTGATTCGGAAACTTTGCGTACGGAGGGCCACCCCGCTGACGTGTGGGAGGGCCTGTAGAGATCCTGACCGCCCCACCCCTCCAGGGGAGGACTTGATTTCGGTCTCGCACGCTGGCGTGTCTTGCGTTTAGTACGAGTACACCTTTCCTCGCGTATCCCAGCGGTCTCCGTCTTTCGCGGATTGTCTAGAGTGGCACGGCTTGCATAGGGATCGCAGGTTCTCTGGGTCGGGTATGCCGCCGCGTGAGAGTGGGAGGATGTGGTGGACTTCCTGCACCGGCGTGAGTCTGCCATCTGCTTCGCAGTCCTCACAGAGTGGGTGCTCGGCAACGTAGGCCGCACGGATCTTCCGCCACGCATACCCATAGCGCTTGTTGATCTGCGGGTCGCGCTCAAACTTCCGGTAGCGCTCGTCGGCCGCGCGTTGATGGGCCTCGCAGTACGTGCCGTTGGTTAGCTTGGGGCAACCGGAGGTTTGGCAGCCGCGCTTGGGATACCTCGGCATGAATTTCGATCTCCGTCCAGGTGCGCGAAGGCCCCAAGAAGCCGGAGCCAGGGAGCTTCTTGGGGTCTTGCGAGGTTTCCTACTTTTCAACCACTTACAGACTCTCACGGGGGTATGTCAAAAAGCATCTGCCACCTAGGACACCTTTTGACGCCTGAGGGTTCACGCACCGTACAGGGCCTTAGCGAAGCGTTCTAATGCCCTGTTCTTCCGTCGGTACGCGCTGCTTCGCTCAACGTAAAAGTGGTCGCTTATCCTCTCGACGGCTTCTTCTTGGCTACCGTTTCCAAGGAAGAAAGTCTCGAGCACGAACCGCTCATCATCAGTGAGCCTCGCCCAAGCAGGCAGGAACCAATCCAGATACTCACGTGCTTGGCGTCTGCGTTCGCCAAGGAAGTCGATCTTATCCAAGGTCGCACAAACCCTGGCTTCACCAGCTTTCGGGTCATGCGCCCCTGGCATTCCATCCAAACGCGGACTTGCCGGGGCTTCGAGGTCGGCGCGAAGTTGCTCCCCCATCTCTTCGGCAGGCAGTTCCGCCAGGTTCTCCATCAACGCGAAGTCTTCCAAGGCGTTGATCGCTGCCTTCCGGGTGTCCAGATACTTCGTCATTACATGCATTACTTCTCCTCACTGAGTTGGGTCTTCACGGCATCGATCAGCCGCTCCTGCGTGGTATCCTTCCCCTCCAAAGCGGCAAGCACTGCCTCATCGAGCGTGTCTCTTACCGCTAGATGGGTGATGGTGACTGGCTGGTCTTGGCCCTGACGGAAAAGCCTGGCATTGGCTTGTTGGTAAAGCTCCAAAGACCAGGTCAGCGAAAACCAGACGAGCAGGTGACCGCCTGCTTGCAGGTTCAACCCGTGTCCGGCGCTTGCGGGGTGAATCAATGCCAGCGGGATCCGGCCAGCGTTCCAGTCAGCAATGTCCTGGCTGGTTTTCAACTCCCTGGCATGCGGGAAGCGCTCGCGGATCCGGCTCAGGTCATGCTTGAACCAGTACGCCACCAACAAGTTCTCACCGTTGGCGGCTTCCACCAAATCCTCGAGCGCGTCGAGCTTCCTGTCATGAACGGTGACATGGTTGCCGTCTGCTGTGCAAATGGCGCCAGAAGCCAGTTGTAAGAGTTTTCCAGGCAGGGCGGCAGCGTTGGCCGCATCAATCACATGGTCTTCGAGGGTGAGCACCATGTCCTTTTTCAGCCGCTCATACTTACGCGCCTCCGCCTCAGACATTTCCACCATTTGCGTCACCATGGTCAGGGGTGGCAAGGTCAGGTGGTCCGTGGTTTTCATAGAAACCGTCATGTCCGCTATCGCCTCGTAAATTTCTTCTTCTGCACCTTCTCTGGGCTTGTAGGTGAAGACCTGCATACCACCTCGCTTGTCCGGGGTGAACCACCGGTTCCGGTAGTGCGTGATGTACCGACCCAAACGCTCCCCGCCATCAAGGACACGGAACTGTGCCCAGAGATCCATCAACCCATTCGCTGCAGGCGTCCCGGTCAGTCCCACGATGCGGTTCAGGTGTGGGCGGACGCGGGTGAGTTCTTTGAACCGTTTCGCCCGCGGATTCTTGAACGACGACAACTCGTCAATCACCACCATGTCGAAGGGCCAAGCATCCCCGTAGTGGGCAACCAGCCAAGGGATGTTTTCCCGGTTGATCACCGTCACCATCGCACCAGTCGCCAAGGCCTCCAGCCGCTCTTTCTTGCTGCCGACAGCAACCGCCATGGTGAGGCCTTCCAGGTGGTCCCATTTCGCCAGTTCTGCGGGCCACGTGTCGCGGGCGACCCGCAATGGGGCTATGACGAGGACACGGGCGACGGTGAAGTAGTCGAGGATCAACTCCCAGATTGCGGTAAGCGAGATGACGCTCTTGCCCATGCCAAGCCCCAAGAAGATCGCCGCTTCCTTATGATCGAGAATGAACTCGGAGGCCTGCGCTTGGTAGTCATGCGCCGTGTACCTCATGATCCGACCCCCGGAAGACCGAAGAACTTATTTAGCCACGCATGGAGAGCAGCGTGTTCTGACTGGGTCAGGACCATGAGGTTGTCCGGGTGATTGTTTCGCTTGTTGCAGTCGATGTGATGGACGATTTCGCCGGGCTGTAGCGCTCGTCCGAGCTCTGCCTCAGCTACAACTCGGTGCTCGTACCGCCCGTAGATCTTCGCGTAAGACTTCCCCTCACCGCTGCCGAGATGGGCCTCCCGGAGTTTGGCCCGCGTGTTAGCGGTCATCCGAGTGGGGTTCAGCTTCCGGTTGAGTTCGCCCATCCAGGCGGATGCCTTTTCGACGTCATACATCTCCCCGTACCGCTCGGGGTTCCTGCTCTTTGAGCTGAAATGCCCCTGGCATTTGCGTGAACAAAAGTTGTGCTTCTTGATTCCTGACGGTGTGCGCTCCATCGTCAGGCCGCACCAGTCACATTCGATCTGATAGCGCATCAGTCACCTCCTCAATCCCATCCAGGCTGTCTAGGACGGTGACGTGGAAGCCTTGGTCGCGTAGTTGCTGGATCCTCAGGTTCTGGATGGGGCGTGGTTTTTCGCCCGGTGCTTTTACCTCAACGAACATGACGCGCCCGCCCACCATGCATATCCGGTCGGGCACCCCGGTGGTTCCCGGGCAGACTAGTTTCCAGCACAACCCACCCAGGGCTTCAATGCGGGCCTTCAAGACTGCTTCAATGTGTTGTTCCCTCAGCGGTTTTCCTCTCACGATTTTCTTGAAGGGTGACGACCGGTGACGACCGCTATAAGACTTTCCTTAAGGAGCAGAAAAACATGCCTTAAGAAAAGTACGAAACGACCCGTCACCCCTCGTCACCCTTCGCACTGTTTAGAACTCAGAACCGCTATTTGACGCGGTTTCTAGGCCGTCTAACTCGGAGCGGAGCTGCAGGCCGTTTACCATCACCCCGCGTTTGGTTCGGCGTCGGGTGTATCCGCGTTGCTCGCAGACGGCGTTGAAGTCGACCATGGGACGCGCCCACCCGGAGGTGCGTTTCGCCCACTCCCGGTACGCCGCATAAAGGGGGCCGCCCCGTTCCTCCAGGCCGCTGCCAACCTCGCAGCAGTCTTCGAGGAACTGAGCGAACCAGTCGTTTTCCTCCCGGTACGCCTCGGAGGCTTCCACGACCTGGCGGGGTGGGTTGAGCCTGTAGTCCTCGGCGTGGATGACCCTCGCGCCTTCCATGATCCAGGCGAGGATTGCCCCACCCGCATGGTCGTAGAGGTGGTCCGCATAGTTCTTGACGTCGCTACTGCCCTGGATTTTCGCTTCGAACGGCACCACGATCAGGCGTCGCCAAATGCCAGTGTCCATCGCCCCAACCGTGAGGACATCAGCGGACATGTTCCCCGCATAGGAGCCCAGCACGCGGGCTCCAGGTTTTCGCACTGTCACTTGAAGTTGGTTCCCTCGTTGTGCTCGGGGTTGGTTTCTGGCTTGTTGCCACCACGGACGTGTCCGTGTACTGGCTGATCGTAGCCCTGGTCCCGATGGGCTTTGGCGCTGGCACCATGAGCGCTTCAAACCAAACGCAGGCGATGCGAGATGTTCCTCCGGCTCACGGCGGCACTGCGGACGGCCTGCAGCAAATGACGCAGCGCATCACAACCGCAATTGGGAACGCCCTAATCACCGGGGTTGTTTTCTCTGTTTACGCAGATGGCTCCAGTGTCAGCAACTGGCTGTGGGGAGCAACCGCGGAACTGGGTGTCATTGCGATCTTCATCATCGCGGCACTCTTACTTGCAATCCTTTTTTGGCGCTCCCCAAGAACCACGCAACCCGCCTGAGCAAAACGCTCAGTCCTTAGGCCAAAAGCTACTGTCCCAGGTCGGCTATCAGCTGTTTGATTCCGCTCCCAAGCGGCTTCACCTCGTACAGGTATTGCGTTCCGTCTTCCTCGTCAGTGATTGAAAGATGCTGGGTGAAACCAGCGGGACTGAGGTCGATGGAAACCGAGCTTCTGGGGATTTGGTGAATTACCTCGAGGTTATGAAAAGATGCCAGGGGGCCGATATTGTGTCGCCCCAGCAGATAGAGGTCCTGCGCGGTAAGGGCCAGCACAATTGAGGCGGCCGGTTCAGTTTTTTCCATGCGACGCTGAGCAATCAGCATGCCGAGGCCGCCCCCACCAACGGTGCTCCCCGCAAATGCAGCACCACTCAGCTGAGCAACAGCTCCGAGTGCCGCCCCACCGGCATCCCCGACAAGGGATCCCCCGGCCTGACCCCGCGTGGTGCCAACCGGAAATGCGATGGCGACATCTTCAACAGTGACTTCCCCAAGGGCTTCTTTCACGCCGTTTAGCGCAGCTTTTTCATCAATCATTTTCAGTTTTCCCTTCCAGGTAGCCAATAAGCTCCCCTTCAGGTTACTCGCGAAAGCGCTTTGGCCGCATAAGTCGCATTGCGTTCACAATGACTAGCAGCACGGACCCTTCGTGCACAAGCATTCCGAGCGCCATGGTGACTTCACCCAGGAACACCCCCGTCAGCAGCACAATGACGGTGACCAGCGCAATGGCAATATTTTGACGCATGACAGAAACGGTGCGTTTTGCAAGCGAAATGGCCCGCGGTAACTTCATGAGGTCGTCGTTCATAAGCGCGATATCAGCTGTTTCAATCGCGACGGCTGTTCCCGCGGCTCCCATTGCAATTCCAACGTTTGCTGCAGCCAGTGCGGGAGCGTCGTTCACCCCGTCACCAACCATCGCCACGGTATAGCCCTTTTCTTGTAGCCCCACGACCGCTTCGAGTTTTTGTTCCGGCAGCATCCCTGCGCGTACTTCATCCAGACCAACCTGACCCGCGACCGCCTGCGCGACCCTCGCGTTATCCCCCGTCAGCATGACAACGTCTCTTACACCAACGCTATGCAGCCAACTGACCATTCTGGGGGCGTCGGGCCGGATCTGGTCCGCCACGGCGATTACGCCAAGGGGTATTCCATCTAAACTCACGGCCATGGGCGTGCGTCCCGCTTTGGCCAATGAGTCCATTGTCGATGTTAGCTGCGCATTTTCCGACGCGGCTTCACTGGCCGAACCAGAACCTGATGTCACGAGTGCGCTCATAAGCGCCAAATTACCCACCGCGACTCTGTGTCCATCAACCAGGGCGACAACGCCCTTACCGGCAATGACTTCCACCTCTTCAGGCAGCTCTTTCACTGCAAAGCCTTCCGCTGCGGCGCCATCAACAATAGGTTTTGCGAGGGGGTGCTCAGAGCCAACTTCGGCGCGGGCTGCCCAGCGGAGCACATCCTCACGAGAGGTATTTTCGGCCAGGGGCACCACGTCGGTGAGGCGGGGGGTACCCCACGTGAGCGTCCCGGTTTTATCAAGTGTGACAGCGTTGATTTTAGCGCTGGTTTCGAGGTACTCCCCGCCTTTAATCAAGATGCCGTCACGGGCGCCGCGACCAATCCCCGCAACAACTGCAACGGGGATTGAAATAACCAGGGCGCCTGGACAGCCAATTACGAGCAGGGTGAGCCCAAGAACCACATCGCGGGTCAAAAGCCCCGCTACCAGTGCAAGGACAATGATGCCGGGGGTGTACCAGCGCGAGAAACGCTCCATGAAAGACTGTGTTGGAGCCTTGGCGTCCTGCGCTTCCTCAACCCGGTGGATGATGCGCGCCAGGGTGGTGTCCGCCCCCACGCCGGTTGCCTCGACTTGAAGAAGTCCGCTGCGGGAAATCGATCCCGCAAACACCCGATCCCCCACCGTTTTCTCAACGGGAAGTGACTCACCGGTAATCGAGGCTTCATCTAAGCTTCCCGATCCCCCGACCACAATGCCGTCAACGGGAGTCTTCGCCCCAGTTTTTACCAGCACAATTTCCCCAAGCGCTACGGCTCCCGCAGAGATTTCGACCTGGTCGCCATCGCGCATGACAATTGCGGTATCGGGTGCCACCGCAACGAGGGCGGCCAGGGCTCCCCTCGTCTTGTTCATGGTTCGCACTTCAAGTGCATGTCCAAAGGCGAACAGGAATGTCACGGCTGCCGACTCCCAGTACTCGCCAATAACCAGTGCCCCAACCGCGGCGATTGTAACCAGCAGGTCGATTGCCACAACTTTTACAAGCAACGCCCGCACTGCTTTCACCGCGATCGGAACACCCGCAACCAGCGCCGCAGCGATCATTAGGGCATCCGCTACCAGCAGCGGCCCCGGTTTGGCGAAATCAAACGCGCCGTGGTGGTTCGCCCCAAACGGGTTGACCCCGTACACGAGAGAAACGATTGCAGAAATCACAATCAGGGTTCCAGAGCAGGCCGAGATCGTCCACGGGCTGCGTCTTAAACGAACGAGGAGATTCATTGAGTCCCTTTCTGATTTCTCGGCTGTCACCTATCGTTTCCTAAAACCTCTGCCTTTTAGAACGCGGAGACCTTGGTCGGGTAACCCGCCTTCGTGATGATTGAGGCGATTGAGTCAGCGGTGACAACCTGGGGGTTGTGGTCAACTTCAACGCGGCCCGAAGCAAACTTCACCTCAACCCCGAAGACTCCGTCAAGGTCGCCAACCTGCTTTTCAATTTTGGCAACGCAGGAGGGACAGCTGAAACCCTCGGAACGGAAAATTGTGTGAGTGGGGTTTGTAGTAGACATTTTTCTTCCTTTCACGCCGCACCCGTAGTTTGGGGGTGGCTCTATTTCTTTTACCTGAGTAACCTCAGACTAAAAGGGGCCTGAGCCTGGCAGAATGATCAGCGTCAATTAAGTGCAGGATATTTAAGTGCGGCATTGTGAGGAGGCGAAAGCAGATGACACAGGATGACCAAGGGCAGCTCAACCATCCTGCTCTTAACGCCAATAGCTTTGTTCCCCCTAAGGGCCGGCGCACAATCCCCCTTCGCGAAGTAGTTTTACCACACGAGTGTCCCGAACCGGTGCGCCTACGAGTTCTAGGGCGGGCCCCCTACTTCCAGGGGCTTGACATATCGGAGCTACGTGAAATCAGCACCCGCATGAACACGCGCGTATACGCACCAAACGAACACATCTACAATGCCGGTGATGAGGCCAACGAACTTTTTGTGATTGCCGAGGGCCGGGTCAAGTTATCCCAGGTCTCCGCCGACGGCACCGCCACCCTCACCGACATTTTGGTCCCGGGTGATCTATTTGGCGCGATGGGGGCACTGGGGCAGCCAACGCACCTGCAATCGGCCGCCACCCTTGTTCCCTGCTGTATTTTGCGGATCGGGCAACACGATTTTCGACAAATCCTCGAACAGCATCCAAAGGTGGCACTGAAAGTTCTGGACGATGTTGCGGGCCGACTGCGGCGAGCCCAGCAGGATATTGGCGACCAGTCCACGAATACTGTGAAACAGCGGGTGGCAACCACGCTGCTGCGTTTGGCAGATAAGTTGGGTGAGCAAACCGCTGAGGGCATCCTCTTGAATGTTCCCCTGTCGCGCGCCGATCTTGCAGGGCTGGCACGCTCCACCCCGGAATCTGTTTCGCGCGTCATGAGCCAGTTCAAAAAGCAAAACGTGGTTGATTCGGGGCGGCGTTGGACGATTTTGCTGAATCCAGAAGCACTCACTGATGCGACTCAAGCGGTCCTCCCCCCTCTTTCCGACTAGGGACCGTATCGGAGAGCCCAAATTCCCGTAATTACAGTCTTTGCAGGTCAAGGATTCAGTTATTGACGAAATAGTGTCATGGTAGAGCGTGCTCTAGAGCACGCTCTACCATTTTTAGGAGTATTAAATACGATGGCTCAGGAGAACATTGAACTGAGTGAAAAGCCCGGCGACAGCGGCTGCGCTTGCGGACATCACCACGTGGAGTTCCCAGAACTCGACGTGCAGCAGATCCCAGGCGAGGTGCGACACGCGACCATTTTCGGCGCACTGGAAGCAATCCAACCCGGACGCGGACTTATTATTCGTACCACCCATGACCCCATCCCCCTCCTGCAACAACTGGGGCAGCGTCATCCCGGCAAATACAACATGGAATACCTTGAGCGTGGACCGCAGCAGTGGCGCATCCAGTTCACTCTTGCGTAACTCGTAAATAAGTGCGTCGACCTGCTTCGACGGGCATTTCGCACCGGTGCTCAATGCCCGTCGGAGCAGGTGCATTTTTATACTCACCGAATTGGGCGCAGCAGCACAAAGCCCAGGGGTACCAAAAGCACCACCCCAAACAGAGACAGGATCGAAAAACTGTAGCGGTCCAGGTTTGGTTCCGTCCTTTTTGAGAGGATGGATTCATGGCAGTGAAGTATGAGCAGTCGTTCAGGGATCGCGCGGTGCGGATGGGAAGTGGTCGTGTGAGTTTGGTGCGAGCGGGCCGCTGAAGCCTGGCAGTGTGGTGGGGGTGACCCAGACGGAGCCGGGTAAGGCCCCTTCCACCGCAGTGACCGCGAAGGTCACTGAAGCCGGTGCTGGCGGTGGTGCTGGTTTGGCGGCCACGGGTGCGCAGGTGACCGGGATTGCCGCCCTGGCCAGTGTCCTCCTCCTGGCTGGCCTGGTGCTGGCGCGCAAGAAGCAAGGAGCTCACGCGGCGAAACACTAACCGCTAGTTTCACGCAGCAAAACAGGCCGGGTGGCTCAGGAGCAGTTCAGTCCTGCGCCACCCGCCCCTTTCGTGCAAGGAGTGACTTGTTGTCTGAAACCCCCGGGACCGAAGTTGAATACACCTGCACCCAAGTTGAATACACCTGGGCCTGAGTTGAAACCCCCTGGGGTCAAGTTGAAACCCCCTGGCGCTTCCCGCCAAGAATTTGAATACACCCTGTATTCAACTTCGAGGGGCGCGAGGCGCTGGTCCGGCGAAATTGGCCCGCCGAGGGCGCGTCCTGGGTCATTTCCGGCCTGAGGGGGTTCTGTCGGGTAAGCAAGCTGCACGCCATAAACCGCAGAACGGCCCGGAAAACAAGGGCTGATTGTTCAGGGAATCAGCCGACGACGGCTTCTATCCATTCAGTGGTCCTAGTGGATCCTGCGCGTGGATCCAGATACTTTTTCGCGCGGGGATGCACAATTCCGCGCGACGGCCTTCAAGACCCACTAGGGATGGAAAACCCCAGGGGGTCTCACGCCCGTTTCTGCGCCAGAGTCACCACGACATCCCCACCCAGGGCGAGCAGCCAACCAGCAGACAACGAGAATGGCGCAGAACCAGGCCAAAACTGACGCTTCCGCGCCGGATACTGAAAAGCACCCTGGTACCAACACCAGAGTGCAAACAGTTATTTAGCGACCCTTTTGGATACAAACCGACGTTCGGGCCAACGTCAAAAGGTTGGCGCCAGGTGGGTTCAAAAGTGAGCTAGGTGGGTGCCGCTCAGTTGCAGGTGGCCATGAATCCGTCCTGGGGTGCGGAGCGCGGTTGAGCTGCTTGCCCCTGCTGAGTTGTCGTACCTTCCGAAGCTCTTTCGCAGACGCGCGCTCATGCGCGCAGTATTTCACCACCCGTGCGTTTCGCCTGTTCTCGACGGCTCTGTTTCGTTCGCGGCACGGGTTTTCGTGTTTGGTCATCCCGGGCGCAACCAGAGCGCCAGGTACACTAGGGCAACCAGAACCGGGACTTCGATCAATGGACCAACAACACCCGCGAGGGCTTCGCCCGAGGTTGCTCCAAACGTTCCGATAGCCACTGCAATCGCTAGCTCAAAGTTGTTGCCTGCTGCTGTAAATGCAAGCGTGACGGAACGAGAGTAGCCAATGCCCAGCATTCTTCCGAGGATCATTCCCCCGGCCCACATGATCGCAAACTAGGCCAGTAGGGACAGTGCGATCCGAACCACGTTGAGAGGGTTGGTGGTTACCGCCTTCCCTTGTAAAGCGAACAAAAGCACGATAGTGAACAGCAGTCCGTTGAGAGCCCAAGGGATGATCGCGAGTATGAACTGTTCTTCGTACCAGACACTTCCCTTACGTTTTTCCCCAATCCACCTGAACAAGAATCCAGCAATCAAGGGGACTCCAAGGAAGATAAGAACATTGACGGCAATCTTCCCCATGGAGGCATCGATCCATTGCGTGGGCAAACCGAGCCATCCGGGCAGGACGGTGAGGTAGAACCAGCCCAGTAAGGAAAACATGAAGACTTGGAATATTGAGTTGATTGCCATTAGCAAAGCGGATGCCTCCCGGTCACCGCGCGCCATGTCGTTCCAAATCACCACCATTGCGATGCAGCGGACCAGGCCGACGAAAACTACACCCGTTCGGAACTGGGCAAGTCTGGCAGTAATAGCCACGCTAGGGCGAACATCAACAAGGGTCCGACCAGCCAGTTGAGCACCAGTGAAGACATTAGGAGTCGCTTATCTCCCGTTACGGCGCCAATCTTGTCGTAGCGCACTTTCGCCAGGACTGAGTACAGCATCACCAGCAATCCCAGTGCAATTGGAACGGAAATACCGCCCACTTCCATTCCTGCCAACCACAGACTGATACCGGGAACTAGCGCCCCAGCAGCAATCCAGCTGCCATGGCTGCGACGATCCATGCTGGCAGCCATCGATCGATGGTCGAGAGGAGCGCCAACGGCGCGGGGTAGTCGCCAGATTGTCTGTTAGCCCTCGCGGGTAAGTGAGCCTTACTAGGCTAGTTCATGCTGCGCCAGTTCCATTTCGACGTAGGGCAGCTCAATGATCGGCTTGTCGACTTCTCGTTTGAGGTCTTCGATAATGTCGTGGTTCGCGGCGGCACGCCTTTGGAGGAATCTGGAGGTGGTGTTGACGCCGTCCAGCGATTGGTTAACAACCCACGCCATCGGCGTAATTCCGGCGCGTTCGAGGTCCGCGACCAGGGATTTGGCTTCAAGTACCGGAGTGGTCTCGGGCAGTGTGACAATGATCGGTTTGGTGACTGAGGCGTCCTGGAGGCGAACTAGCGTGGTGGCAGAGGTCTGCTGCCCGGATTGACGCATAAGTTCCTTGTGATAGGACCCCGTTGCGTCCAAGAGCAACAAAGTGTGGCCCGTGGGGGCAGTATCCAGGACAATCCAACGGTCTTGGGACTCTTCCACCACCTGGGAGAACGCTCTAAATACTGCCACTTCTTCGGTGCATGGACTTCGCAGGTCTTCTTCCAGTTGTGCATATCCGTCGGCATCTAAATCTGCGCCTTTTGTTGCGAGCACCTCGGCGCGGTATTCCTCCACTACCCGCACCGGGTCTATGCTTGACACGGTCAGTCCGGGTATTTTCGCTCCGAGCTCTAGATCCAGGTGCGCTGCGGGGTCAGTGGTTGACAAATGGACTGGCTTACCGGCCTTCGCTAGTTCAACGGCGAGAGCCTGAGCTATCGTCGTTTTACCTACGCCCCCTTTGCCCACGCAAAGGACCAACTTGGGTTCCCCGGCTGCCAAGTCCTCCACTAGGGGTGATAACCCTTCAGCGAAGGTCTGACTAGCAAGCTCCGTTCCAGTATCCTCACCGACACTCCCCAGGGCTGTCTCTGGCCCGATTGGAGATTCCGGTTCGTCAAGGCCACGCAGGCCGTCTATTCCCATGACGGGCCGTGCCCGCAATTCGAGGGGATAGATGTTTGCGCTGGCAAGGTTTGGATAGGTAGAACCGTCAGTAAGTGTTGCTAATAGCCTCTGTTCCCTGCCCCAAATGTTCTCGGTCAGAGTATCCGTGACTGCCCATTTGGGAAGTAGCCCGTTGACCACTAGGCCGGCTGGATTGATTCCCAGAGCTGAAAGCTCCACGGCAGTGCGTTCAGCTTCATCCAATGTGGAGCGTTGACCACGAGCCACCAGGATCAGGTCGGTCACATCCGGATCACTGAGCGCCTCGACAGCGCTTTGATATGTCTGTCGGTTTTTCTCCAGTCCAGACATCGGGCCAAGGCAGGACGCATCACCAGCGCCTTTTTCAATGAAAGAGGACCAGTCTCCGGGTAGAGAAAGAAGGCGCAGAGTGTGGCCAGTCGGGGCGGTGTCGAAAATGATTCGATCATACGAATCTTGGATGCCCTGGTCGGTGAGGAACTGGGTGAACCGGTTGAAGCTAGCGACCTCAACGGTGCAGGAGCCCGACAGGGTTTCTTCTGTGGCTGCTAACACCTCTGCGGGGAGTAAGCCCCGCACGGGACCAAGGATCGATTCACGATAGTCGGTGGCCTCCGCGTCTGGATCGATCTCAATGGCATCAAATTTGGTTCCTGCGAATAAGTCAGACAAGTCAGTGAGGGTCGGACCGATTTTCTTGCCAAATACCTGTCCAATGTTGGAAGCGGGATCGGTGGAAATCAATAGGACTCGCTCGCCTGCGTCAGCGAATTGTGTTGCCAGTGCGCAAGCCACTGTTGTCTTGCCTACCCCTCCTTTTCCGGTAAAGAACAGGTGCTTGGCGTTCGAGCGCGGCAATCCCATCAGCAGGTACCTCCACAACAGCAGCCGTCGGACTCTTGAGTAATCGGTAAGGCGCCGAGTGTTGGAGCCACTGCGACACCAGCAAACATCCGTAACTGCTCAACGGTCGGGTACACGCCAGAAAGGGCGAGAACATCATCAACAACAACCACCGGGAGCCCATCGACTCCCGAGACCTCCAGGAACTTTCGGACCACCTCGCTGGTAGCAAAATCGGCAGGTTCAGAAGCCAGATTGTGGCGGCGGACCTGCACGCCCTCACCTTCTACCTGCTTGACCGCAGCGGCAAAATCCACAAGGGCCTGGTCCACATCGGCACCGCACACTCCAGATGAACAGCACAGGGCTGGGTCATACACATGAACAGTTCGCATTTAGTCCTCCATACATTTCGATGATCGTCGACACGTCGATAGTCTAGTGAACGTTTTGATGCTTGTCGAAACGTCCGATACGATTCAGGTATGACCATGAACACGGGCCCGAGCTGTTGTCCAGCACCCACGTTGATGAAGAGAGATCAGGCACTGGCTGCGGCCCGCACATTTGCCGCATTAGGGGACGCTACTCGCCTGCAACTGGCAGCCTTCGTCAGCCAGTGCTCACCCGCGCCAGTGTGCGCGTGCTCATTTCCTGAAGTCTTCGACATGAGTCGTTCAACGATCTCTCACCACCTGACGAAACTGGTGGACGCAGGGATTCTTGAGCGCAGCAAAGAAGGCAAGTGGAGTTACTACACGGTCAGTGCCACCTTTGACCAAAATGTTCTCCAAGCCGTGACGAACCGGATGGACACGCTAGAACGCTGTGCGCCAAATGATCCCGACGGTCCTGTCACGATTCTGTTCGCCTGCACACAAAACGCGGGCCGTTCTCAAATTGCGGCTGCAATAGCGGCCTCCATGGCTGGGCCTAACATACGGGTACTTTCTGCTGGGACCAAGCCCGCCCCTGAAGTGCACCCCGCCGTGGCCGACATCCTCGATGAGATCAACCTAGTCCCACTCTCGGATCCAAAAAAGCTAGACCCAGCCGATATTAAAGAGGCGGACTGGGTGATAACCATGGGATGCGGCGAGACCTGCCCAGTCTTTCCCGGCACTCACTACGAAGAGTGGGAAATTCCCGACCCATCCGGCAGGCCCCATCCAGAAGTGCGCGAAATCCGCGACACAATCGAGGCAAAAGTTCGAGACCTACTCAGTCGCACGGTAATCACGCCATAAGCCAAGACACCACCGCTAACTGACAAATTGCACACGGAAGTGCCACTTCCCTCGCGACTGAGAGTGCACGGCAACCAGCAACTAGGTTCATCCTTGAAACAGATGGTAATCGTCCCGTCTGCATCGACGTTGGCTTCGGTGACCAAGGTGTTCCACGCTTCGGGCGTGTAGGCCAATGGCGGCTGATTTTGTAGGCAGTCGTGGATTTGGTGGGCTTGACGGCTGCGGTACTCGAGGTCGCGGATTCGCTCTTCCACTTGGAGGCGTTTTGCGTCGATGGTTTCGTATTTGGTTTCGAGGCTCTCATAGTTCGCTTCGTATCGGTCGGGGTCGATGGCAGTTTTAGCGCCTGCGCGTGCCAGGTTGTTCATGCGGGCAACCAAACCCTCGGCTTGCTCATCAAGGACAGCAAGTTCGGCGTGGAGTTTCTCGGTGTTGAAGACCGTGGCGTCCAGGTCCTCGAGCACCTCGGATGTCGTGGAAGTCTGGCTCATGCGTTCTGCGAGGGCTGCTACGAATGCTTCTTCGATTTGGGTCTCAAGGACGCGAGGTGTGACGCAGCGGGTTTTGTTGCTTTCGTATTTGTTGTTGCATCGCCAGATGTGTCTCGCGTATTTGCTTGTGGAGTGCCAGGTTTTGCGCCCGAACCATCCCCCGCATTGTCCGCAGCGAATCTTGGCGGAGAAGGGGTCCCCTTCCGGTAACTCTTGTTATGGTCCCGGCTCCCGGTCTCGGGAACGTAACCAATGGACTCCCGCAGGCTCCACCGCTCTAGGGATTGGCCCTCTAAGGGCTTACCCGCTACCCGGCCCCGACTCGTCGGCTGGCCTGCCACCCGGCTACCGGGCACCCCCTCACTACGTCCAACTGAGCAGATAGTTGAGCCGTGGTGCCCCCAGTGGTACCCGTTACCAAAGGCGGTGACCAGGACGGTGATGATTTGTCCGGCGGCTCCAACGATCTCGATGATGATGGTTGGGAGGTTCTTGATGAGCGAGACCAAGAGTTCCACGCCTGCAGAAACCAGCTGCGGGATGGAACCCAGGACCACCGCGACTAGGCCACCAACGATCTGTGGGATCGCCGCGACCACGGCGGCGATGATTTGTGGGAGCGCCCCAATCAAAGCAATGAGTAACTTGATGCCCGCGTCGATGAGCAGCGGGATTGAACCAATGATGGCGCTGATCAGTGAGGAGACGATTTTTGGGATCGCCGCAACCACGGCCGTAATAATCTGCGGCAACGCCTCAACCAACGCGGTGAGGAGTGTGATGCCTGCGTCGATGATCAGCGGGATCGCCTCGGTCAAAAACCCGATGATCGCCTCCACAATCGCAGGCAGTGCCTCAACTAAAACCGGGATTGCCTCCAGCAGCCCAGTGGCTAGGCCAAGGACCAGTTCTAAGGCGGCTCCCAGCAGCAATGGCAGGGCATCGATTAGCCCCGTAACTATTGCTTCTAGGGCACATTGGAAAGTCCTTCTACAACGATCCCTATTTTGGTGGCAAAATCGACAATCTCCGAGTGTGGGATCGCGCTCTCAGCATCGTTGAGCTATTCGGTGACGAGCCAAGCGAAGATGCCACTGTGGAATCCATTGCAGTGAAGTCTTTGCCAACCAAGACAAGCTACACAGTCGGGGAAGAATTCTCAGCTTCGGGTGTCGCCATTGAGGCAACCATGTCCGATGGTTCGAAGCGAACTCTCGAATCCGACGAGTATTCTCTCGGGACAGTGGACATGGCGAGCGCTGGCACCAAGACTGTCACGGTGACGTTGACCAGTGACACGAAGGTCACGACCAGTTTCACCATCACGGTTACCGAAGCTCCCGCTCCCCCTGTTGAGGTTGATTCAATCCAGATCAGCGGAGCAGGTGTGGTGAACGGAAAGCTGTCCCTGAAGGTGGGAGACTCGGTGCAGCTATCTGCTGCGGTCTTGCCCGACGACGCCACGAACAAGACTGTCGTCTGGTCGGTCACCGGTAGTGGCGTGCTCGTCAGTCCCACGGGGCTGATCACTGCTACCAAAACAGGCACTGCCACGGTCACCGTGTCTTCCGCTGGAACACCGACGGTCTCTGCAGCAGTGACTGTGACTGTGACTGACGCTGACAAACCTGAGGTCACAGTTGATCGCCTCTCTGGGGCCACTCGATTTGAGACATCAGCGAAGGTCGCTGCTGAGCAAGTTGAGCAAGGCGGCAAGGTCGTGGTTGCCACGGGCATGTCTTTTGCCGATGCAGTCTCAGCAACAACACTGGCCAAGGCACAGGACGCGACTTTGGTGCTGGTGAACTCCAACTACGTTGCCGGGGACATGCGTGCGATTCTTTCATCGCGGGCCGTCTCTCAGATCACTATCGTAGGTGGAACGCAGGCGGTGAGCCCTCTGGCAGAGAAACAGCTTCTCTCCACGCTTCCCGCCAACAGCACAATCAAGCGACTGTCGGGTACGGATCGCTATGAGACGTCGCGCAAGGTGCTCAAGGAGACTGCCGCACTCAACGGCGGGAGCCTCGGTGTTGTTACCGTGGCCACCGGCCGCGACTTCGCTGACGCTCTGGCAGGAACGGTATACGCAAGTGGCCTGAAGGGTGCCACTCTCCTTGTCTCAGGAAATACCACAGCCGGCGATGCGGCTGCAGTTGCAGCAGCCAAGGCTGTCGGGGCAACGAAGGTTCGCATCATTGGCGGTACGTCGGCTGTCGGCGCTGCCACAGAGCGGTCCTTCAAGTCCGCGGTGTCCGACACCAGTCGACTCGCCGGAGATGACCGGTATGCCACTGCCGCGAAGGTCAACGACATAATCGATAGTGAGCTGGGTAACGCCAGTGAAGTGTCGCGTGTGTGGGTTACCAGTGGATCCAGCGCCGCTGACACTGCCGTGGCAGTCTCAGCGCTCGACTCCACTCGCGAACGCCTGGTATTGACCAAGACGAATTGCATGACAACGAATGTGATCGCACATTACCCAGCGACAGAGCGGATTACTCTGGTCGGGGGGAAACGGTGTTGACTAAAGCCGTTGCGAATCTCACCCAGTGCAAGTAGCGGCGTTTCTCAGGTGAGTCTCACCTGAAGACACCAACCGAGGCGGGGTTTCTTCTCTCGTGATGAGGGGAAACCCCGCCTCCGCTGACGTCACGTCGAACGACTGCCCTCTCCGAGGGTCAAGACATTGTCGAGGCGTCAGCTCTGACGCAGGTTCCTCACCACATCGGCAATCGAGTCTTCAAATTCTCCGATAGAATCCATGACGTCAGAGAAGAAGTCGAGCACGTACAGCATGTTCACATTCTCAGGCCGTACAGTAGCGCGAACCACCAGCGCCATGTCGCCGTCTTCGGGCTGGACCACCAAGCGCTGACCGATGACGTCTCCGACAGCTATTCGCTCCGACCACACGCGACTGCTGAGGACTTTGGCGCCTGGATACTCCGGCTCTCCTTGAACGGCCGCCAGCAATTCGTCTGCAGAGGGCAATGGCTCCTCCTCACCGGGATAGATCGATACCGACATCCTTCCGCCCCACGTGTCTGGAGCGGAAGCCGATGTCCAGATTGCTCCGAGAGCACAATTGGGGTCCTGAAGGCTCTCACACATGTCAGTTTCGACTAGGTCCTCAAGGACAACATTCTCCATCTGCGGCAAGACGCCGTCTCTGCTCCACACATGCCATTCATCCGACGTGACAAGCTCAAGCTCAGCCATCTTTCCTTCTCTCCGTTCGCTTTCCCTGCATCTCTGCGCTGTATTACCAGAGGTCGTCTGAGCCGCCAGTTGCTCAATGAGCTCCGACGACTCCGAGACGAGATCGCGCTTCTTCAGTGACGGCGCATATTTTCCTGGGCATAGTGCAAGCTCCAGTCCTCCGCGCGGCCCCACCAGTGCAAACCCGGGGCGCGGTTCACGGTAGACCGTGCATTCTTTGGGCTTCCACGTCATCGAAGACTCCAACGGGATGGTGGCGTGAGCAGCATTCTTGCGCACCGACGTCCATAACTCAACCGCACTGCCCCGGCAAACAACGACGACGGGACTGCCACCTTCTTGCGCCATCTCCAGGTTCCAGCCTCTACGCTTCGAAATCCGCGCCAACTCGACTGTGCTACAGGTGAGAAAACTCTGCTCATGAGGAAACTTGCGTCTCAGCGCCCGCAAAAGCCTTCCCCACCGTGTCAGATACCACCAGAACACAAAAATCACGATGATGACAGCAAGCCCTAAGCCGGTCACGATCTCTACCCTGGAGTAGTCCCTTGTCGTAAACCGAATGACGCCCATCGTTGCTCCAAGGAGCACTACGGGCATCAACCAGAAAGGAAAATCTGCGGAAGGTCTATTCACCACTGTCACCCCTTGTGTGCCGCTACAACGCTAGTGGCCTTCACGATAGCATCGAATACCTTGACAAGAACGGGCATCAGAGGGAGATTCGGCGAGATGAAAGTGAACTGAAAGAGGCCAGCTGTTTCAACCTCCACGCGATAGACAACAACCATTTGAGTAACGATTATGGGTGCTGTTGTTTGCTCTTTCAGATCCAGCACAGAGCTAGCATCTGTGTTTTCGACAGTAACGTGGCGGAATCCACGCACGCACTTACCGATAATCCTGTCCCACCCATCAAAACCATCAAAGACATCCTTGAGAGACACGTCCTTGGCTGCGGATGCACTCACCGGCACCTGAGTGATGGGGACCTCTGCTGCAACCGATCCGCTCGCGTCAGATATGTCCAGTGTCGCCCACAACTTGCCTCCTACGGCCCCGCCTCGCCGACATTCATCTAACACTCGGTGCTGCATATCGCGTCTGATTTGGCGTGGGACGTCACGATCTCTTAGCCGCTCATTCATGTACTCAGCAACGCGTGATTTTAGTGACCGTGAATCCGTAAGATCGATAGCGCGCCAGGCTGACGGGAGGAGAAATCGAACCTCGCCTTCAAACGAGTTGTGAGATTCCATTGTCACTCTGAATCGTAGTAGCTCCTCACATCATTGGCGCTCACAGATGAAGAGTCACCGGCAAAAAGGTTCATGAACTTCTCGCCATAGTGTTGCGCGCTTCCTATTCCAGCAGCGCCCACGTATAAAGCAGCATCACGGGAAGCTCGCATAACCGTAGGTGTCCGTATCCCATAACTCCTAACTTTCGCCAACGCACTCACCTGCCTGCCGACATCAGCTTCTCGCGTTACCAGCTGCGCCATCCGCCCAACCCAATTCCCGTTCCTAAAGGTGGTCATGTGAAACTTGACGAATCGCTGGGCATTCACACCTGTCGTGGTAAAGAATGCCTTGATACCCGTGATGTTCTGAGTGCCGCGGTACCTTGGGGCAACAGTCAACGACGATTTCACTTGAAGCGCCCTGGGCTTAGTGGAGGCTCCAGAGTTATGGAACGAGAATGGGACCATGCCCCAACACAAGAACAAGGGACGCCGCTACTCCGCTGAAGAGAAAGCGGCAGCCGTCCGAATGGTGCGCACCCTCCGCGCCGAGCTCGGGAGGAGCCAAGGCACGACCACGCGCGTGGCCGATCAACTCGGCTACGGAGTCGAGTCGGTGCGCGCCTGGGTCCGCCAGGCCGACATTGATGGCGGCGTGAAAGCCGGAGTCACCACTGACGAGCAGGCACGGATGCGCGAGCTTGAACAAGAGAACCGTGAACTCAAGCGCGCGAATGAAATTTTGAAGCGGGCCGCGTCTTTCTTCGGGGCGGAGCTCGACCGCCAACACCGGAACTAGTTCGATTCATTAACCAAAACAAAGACGACATCGTCGCCGGCCGACGACTCGGGGTCGAGCGCATCTGCAGCGTACTGTAGGTGGCCCCGTCGACGTACTACGCGGCGAACGGCAGGCCAGCATCAGCTCGGCAAATCAGAGATGCGGAGCTCGCGCCCAGACTACTCGAACTCTGGGATTCGAACTACTCCGTCTACGGGGTGCGCAAGCTCTGGAAAGCAGCACAGCGTGAGGGCATCAATATTGGCCGCGACCAGGTCGGCCGGCTGATGAAAGTGCTCGAGATCGAGGGCGTGCGGCGTGAGAAACGAGTGAAGACCACGAAGCCTGACCCGGGAATGCCCAGACATCCTGATCTCGTGAACCGCGTGTTCAAGGCGGATGGACCGAACCAGCTATGGGTGACCGATTTGACGTTCGTACCGACCTGGCAGGGCGTCGCCTACGTGTGCTTCATCATCGACGCATACAGCCGCGCGATCGTGGGCTGGCGATGCGCGCCGAACATGAAGACCGAGACCGTGCTCGACGCGGTCGAGATGGCACGCTGGTCGCGTGGGAAGCACCTCCCGGAGCTGCGATGCCATAGCGATGCGGGCCGCCAGTTTACTTCCATTCGCTATGGAGAACGTCTCGCGGAGATCGGGGCGACCCCCTCGATCGGAACTGTCGGGGACAGTTATGACAATGCCCTCGCTGAGACCGTGAACGGGTATTACAAGGCTGAGCTGGTGCGCGGGCCCGCGAAATCGGGGCCGTGGAAAACGATCGATGATCTCGAGCTCGCGACGTTGGGCTGGGTGCACTGGCACAACATGAAACGGTTGCACGGGTATCTCGGGGATGTGCCTCCGCTCGAGTATGAAGAAAAGTTCTATGCTGGGGTTACCAGCGCCAAAGAACTGGTTGAAATCAAATGAGCTGAGTCTCCACTAAACCCAGGGCGCTTCAAACGCGGCAATGGAGTCTCTCTTCGCTCTCCTGCAAAAGAACGTGCTCGATAGACAATCCTGGAACTCAAGGCGACAACTCAGACTAGCGATTGTTTCCTGGATTGAGGGGAAATATCACCGTAAACGTCGACAACGTCGGTTAGGGAAGATGACACCAATCGAATTTGAGCTGATAATGAGAAAAGCTGACCAACAGGCAGCATAAGACACAGACTCAACTAAACCTTCAGTAGTCCCACTAGCCTGGAAAAACCTCTCGGACACTCTCCACCGAGGTGAGGGGCGCGTGACCGCAGAAGAGTCCATTTTCACCACCAACAAGCATGCGGCGCTCTCAGCGTTTCTGACCCTGTTCTACGACCAGGACCTCTCAACTATCGCAGAGTATGAGGATCCGGCCGAGCAGGGCTTGCGCAAACGGATCCTCGTCCCGCGCATTAATGATCAGATCACGTTCTACGAGAAGCGCATCGGTGAGCTGGCCGACGAACTGGACGATGAGCCAGCACACGGCGTTGACGAGCACCTACGCGCCCTTAGCAAAGAACTCGAAACCCTCTCGACCAAGCAAAATGATGCAAGAACGCGCCTGGCAGAGCTGACTGTAAAGATCAGCGACAGCGAAAAAGACCTCGCAGCAGACCAGCTCACGGCTGCCAGGTACGACGACCTCGCAACCGTGTACGTTGGCAACATCAAACGCCTCACCTTCGCCGCCGGAGTGCAAGAGGTCGTTGACGAAATGCCCACCCCGCCGGACTGCCCGCTTTGCGGAAGCGAACTAGAAGACCACGACCATGACGACCTGCGGGAAGCCGCCCAGGCCGAAGCCGACGCGATCATCTCTGATTTGCAAGCCCTCACCGAAGTCCAAAGCACCCTCGCGGACAAAATCAACAGCCAAGAACAAACGCTGGTTGGACTGCGCAGGCAGCAGGAACAAATAGAGACGCAGCTTTCTCAACAGCTGATGCCGGAGATAACGAAAAGCCAAGTCACGATTGCAGCCTTGCGTGCCTATCAAGAGAAGGCCGCCGAGAAGGACATGCTCGAGCAGTACCGGGCGGCACTGGGTGACGAGCTTGAAGATGTGCTCGACCCCGTGGAACCCAAGGTAGCTTTCCACCCCGCTGACCAGTTTCCAGTCAGCTTCTACACCGACATGACCGCCTACGTGCGTCATGTCCTCACTGAAGCTCAATACGCTGACGCTGAGCGCGCCTACTTCGACAAGGAGACCTTCGACATTCGCGTGGGCCGCAAAGCCAAACGCTCACACGGGAAGAGCTACCGGGCGTTCTTCAACACCGTCACGCTCCTCGCGTTGCGTCGTTACATCCACGAGCACGCCGCCCATAAGCCCACCATTGTTGTCATAGACACGCCAACGCTCGGTCTGGAACACCAGAAGAGCGGCCACAACCTGGTAACTAGCCGCGATGGGAAGGGCAGGCCAGTCACCGGCCTGCTGCGCAACCTTTTTGACTACATGATCGACACTGGCAACCAGGGCCAGCTGATCATTCTCAACAACACTGACGCCACCCCTACCAGCACCTTCGACGTTGAGTGCACCATGGAGTTGGTCTTCGGCGAGGAAGAGGACGCAGACCGCCCCGGCTTCCTCGGTGAAATCCGCGAAGAAGGCGAGAGCGTGCCGGAAACCGAACCAGACGGGAACGAAGAGGACGGCGCATTGTTCCCCGCCGACGCGTTAGAGAACCCTGAGTGACACCAAAAAGAACGTCCTCGTTCGCAGGCCTCAGGAAACATGCGCCTCGCTGAACAGCGCAACAGACGTTCCAACTAAACCGATAGTAAAATGACTAGTTAAGGCCCGGTACCATCCGCGCCCCTCCAATGCCGCGCGATAGGAGCCCAATGTCCCGACTCACTGAAGAGGACGTCAAGCTCAGGTTCATCACTCCTGCAATCACAGAGACGGCTGGTTGGCGTAAAGAGCAGCTTCGCATGGAGCTTGTCATCGCTCCTGGCCAGGTCATTGTTCAAGGAACCAAGACCAAACGAGGCGAGATCAGCAAAGCGGACTACGTACTGCTCGGCTCGAAGTCGCGTAAGCCGCTCGCGGTTGTTGAGGCCAAAGACATGGAACACACAGTCCGGGCAGGCCTTCAACAAGCGCTCGGGTACGCGGCGAAGCTTGACGCTCCGTTCGCGTACTCGTCAAATGGCAAGGGTTTCATCGAGCACGACTTCTTCACCGGTGTTGAGCGAGAGATCGGCTTGGATGAGTTCCCAACCGAAGAAGAGCTGTGGCAGCGCTACCTGGTTGGCAAGGGACTCGACGCTCAGGGTGCGGCACTGATCGCTGAGCCATACCATGTTGACCCGTTCAAACCGCAAGAAGCCCGCTACTACCAACAGATAGCCGTCGACCGCACGCTGGAAGCCATCGCACACGGCGACCGCCGTCTACTCCTGGTCATGGCCACCGGAACTGGTAAGACGTTCACGGCATTCCAGATCATCTGGCGGCTCCTCAAAGCTGGCACAGTGAAGCGGGTACTGTACTTGGCCGACCGTAACGTGTTGATTGATCAGACCATCACAGGTGACTTCGAGCCGCTCTCAGGCCGCATCACCAAGGTCAAAGGCAAGCACCTTGATTCCTCCTACGAGGTCTACATGAGCCTGTACCAGCAGCTCGCCGGTGAGGAAGGCGAGGAGCCATTCCGGCAGTTCAAACCCGAGTTCTTTGACCTGGTCATCATTGACGAGTGTCACCGTGGATCAGCACGCGAGGAATCACTGTGGAGGCGGGTGCTCGATTACTTCTCGAGCGCTATCCATATCGGCATGACGGCAACGCCGAAAGAAACCAAGGAAGTATCGAACATCGACTACTTCGGCGAACCCGTCTACACCTACAGCTTGAAACAAGGCATTGAGGATGGCTTCCTCGCCCCGTACAAAGTGATCCGTGTTGGCTTGGACGTCGACCTGGAGAACTGGCGACCCTTCGAGGGACAGGTCGACGTCGACGGCAACGAGGTCGAGGATCGTGAGTACAACGTCAAGGACTACGACCGTAACCTCATAATTGACGAGCGCACCCAGATGGTCGCCAAGTACGTGACGTCCTGGCTGGAGAAGTACGGCACAGATTCGAAGACCATCGTGTTCTGCGTCGACATTGAGCATGCCGAACGAATGCGCCAAGCCCTCGCGAACGAGAACCTTGAACGGGTCATCGAGGACTACCGGTACGTCATGAAGATCACCGGAGATGACAAAGAAGGCAAAGATCAGCTCGACAACTTCGCTGATGTCAACGAGCAGTACCCAACCGTGGTGACCACATCGAAACTGCTCACCACTGGGGTTAACGTCAAGACGGTCAAGCTTATCGTTTTGGAGTCCAACATTGGCTCAATGACGGAGTTCAAACAGATCGTCGGGCGCGGCACCAGGCTTGATCCTGAACACGGCAAAGAGTTCTTCACGATCATGGACTTCCGTGGCTCCACCCGACACTTCGCCGATCCCGACTTCGATGGAGACCCTGCTGGCACCGTAAACATGCCTTTGCCCGAGCCTGGAGATGACGGCGAGATCCCCGAACCCGAATGGCCAGAAGACGACGAAACCGTGGAAGACCCCGGGTCTGAAGATGACATCGAGGACTTCGGCCCAGATGATGTGATCATCTGCGATCCACCTTGGATCGACGACCCAGACCCTGAAAAGCAAGGCAAGGTGCGAGTTCGCGGTGTTGAAGTCAAACTGCTCAACGAGCGCGTCCAGTACGTCGATCCCGTCACCGGTAAACTCGTGACCGAATCGATCCGCGACTTCTCGAAACGGTCATTGCTGAACACGTACTCCAGCCTCGACTCGTTTCTTACCGCTTGGTCGCAGGCCGAGCGGAAAGACGAACTTATCGGCCAGCTCAGCAGCCGTGGCGTCTTCCTTGAGGCGATACGCGAAGAAGCTGACGGTAGGTTCTTCGACGTTGACGATTTCGACCTGATCCTCCACGTTGCCTTCGACAAGCCTCCACTGACCAAACAAGAGCGTATCGATCACGTCAAGAAGCGCGGTTACCTCCACAAATACTCCGACACGTGCCGCGAAGTGTTGGAAGCGCTCTTGGATAAGTACGCAGATATCGGTATATCTGAAATCGAAACAACCAGAATCCTCAGCGTTGACCCGTTCACCCAGTACGGATCGCCGCAGAAGATTGCCCGCCTTTTCGGAGGACGCGACGCCTACCTTCAGGCCATTCGTGAACTCGAAGATGCCCTCTACGAAGCTGCATAAGGAGCACAAGTAGCCAATGAGCTTGAACTCGTTTATCTCAACCTCTCGCAAGATCATGCGCGGAGACGCCGGGGTCGACGGCGACGCCCAACGCATCGCCCAACTCACCTGGCTGTTATTCCTCAAGGTCTACGACGCGAAAGAAGCCGACTGGGAGTTCCACAACCCCGCCTACGAGTCGATCATCCCCGAACAGCTACGCTGGCGATCCTGGGCACCCGACCGGAAAGACGGACGCTCCAAGACCGGTGAAGAACTCCTGACATTCCTCAACACTGAACTCTTCCCAGCCCTCAAATCACTGCCAATCACCGCATCGACACCGCTCAGCCAATCAGTGGTTCGGGCAGTGTTCGAGGACTCGAATCAGTACATGAAGGACGGGATCCTGATCCGACAACTCGTCAACCTGATCGACGAGATCGACTTCGAGGACTATGCAGACCGGCACGCCTTCGGCGAGATCTACGAAACCCTGCTGAAAGAACTCCAAAGCGCGGGCAGCTCCGGTGAGTACTACACACCGCGCGCGGTCACCGACTTCATGATCGAAATGATCAACCCCAAACTTGGTGAAACCGTCGCGGACTTCGCCGCCGGAACAGCCGGGTTCCTCACCTCAACACTCAAACACCTCGACGAACAAGTCGAGTCTGTTGAAGACCGAGAGGCATACCGTTCCAGCGTCTACGGCATCGAGAAGAAACCAATGCCGTACCTGCTCGGCGTGACCAACCTGCTGTTACACGATGTCGACCAGCCGCAGTTCATCCACGGCAACTCGCTCGAACGCAACGTACGCGACTTCAAAGACAGCGAGAAATTCGACGTCGTCACCATGAACCCACCCTACGGGGGAACTGAACAAGAGTCGGTGAAGGCGAACTTCCCACAAGCCTTCCGCTCATCCGAAACTGCGGACTTGTTCATCGCGCTCATCACCTACAGACTCAAACGAAACGGACGAGCCGGGGTCGTACTACCGGACGGGTTCCTCTTCGGTAACGACGGAGCAAAACTCGCACTGAAAGAACGGCTCGTCAAGGAATTCAACCTCCATACCATCATCCGTCTGCCGGGCTCTGTGTTCTCGCCCTACACCTCAATTGCCACCAACCTGCTGTTCTTCGACAACATCGGCGCAACGAAAGAGACCTGGTACTACCGAGTAGATCTCCCCGAAGGTTACAAGGCTTTCTCAAAGACCAGGCCGATGCTGAGAGAACACCTGGATGACGCCGCCGAGTGGTGGGCGGATCGCCGCGAGATCGAAGACGCCGACGGCAACCCCAAAGCCCAACGTTTCACCGCCGAGCATCTCATCGAGGGCGGCTACAACCTTGACCTGTGCGGCTTCCCACAAGCAACCACAGTCGTACTCAGCCCAGAAGAGACCATCGCTGAGTACAAGGCGAAACGCGCCGAACTTGACGCGCAAATCGACGCCAAGATCGCCCAAATCGAAGCACTCCTGGCGGTGACAGAATGATCGCCGACCGCCTCCGCGCCGCCATCCTCCAAGCCGCCATCAGCGGCAAACTCACCGACCAACGCCCAGAAGACGGAACCGCCACAGAACTCCTCGAACAAATCGCTGCAGAACGAGACGCGCTGGTCAAAGCGAAGAAACGCAAGAAGCAGAAGCCCCTTCCGCCCATCACGGATGAAGATCGGCCATTCCCGATACCTTCCAATTGGGAGTGGGCACGGTTTGGAGACTTGGTGATCGATCATATTGGCGGAGGGACCCCATCCAAGAACGTGCCTGCGTACTGGAATGGCAACATCCCGTGGGCGAGTGTGAAGGATTTGAAAGGTCGTTACCTTGTAAAGACCACGGATCGCATCTCCATTGAAGGAGTGGATCACTCATCCACGAACGTTGTTCCCGAGGGAAGTCTTATTGTTTGCATGAGAATGGCAGTAGGCAAGGCAGTGATGACTCTGATTGAGACTGCAATCAATCAGGATTTGCGTGCTTTTGAACTGTATCGCTTGATTGATAACGAGTTCTTTCTGTACTGGTACGAGAGTCAAGAAATCACTGGCTCTGGAGTCACTGTCAAGGGGATCACCGTTGATTTCCTGTTGAAACACCCATTTGCGCTCCCGCCGCTGGCAGAGCAGGAGCGGATTGTCGCGAAACTTGATGAGGTTCTGCCGCTCATCGATCAGCTTGCTGAACTCGAGAGAGAGAGAGAGCATTTAGACCGCGAGTTCGCGAAGGCAATCGAACGCGCGATCCTCCAAGCCGCCATCAGCGGCAAACTCACCAAACAACACCCCGAAGACGGCACCGCAGACGAACTCCTCGAAACCATCAGGTCCGAACGCCAACAACTCGAGAAGGAGGGCAAAATCAAGAAGCAGAAACCACTGCCACCAGTGGACAAAACAGACGAACCCTTTGCCCTGCCAGGTAGTTGGGCTTGGTCGCGCCTAGGCCACGTGTTCAACATGCAGGCGGGCAAGAACGTCGCCGTTGGAGACATTTCTGAAGTTGGAGAGTATCCGTGTTACGGAGGTAACGGGCTCAGGGGTTATGTGGCCGACTACAACAGAGACGGAACTTACCCGCTCATCGGTCGTCAAGGCGCTCTTTGCGGAAATATCAATGTGGCTTCGGGGCGCTTCTTTGCGACGGAGCATGCGGTGGTAGTCGAGACATTCGGGAGAACATCTCCCACTTGGGCAGCTCTTGCATTAGAGCAACTGAACTTGAATCAGTACGCCACCGCAACAGCACAACCTGGACTCTCAGTCGAGAAGCTGAAAGTAGTACCCGTTCCTCTTCCACCTGTGGGCGAGCAGGAACGCATTGCTGCCAAGCTCAACCGAGCACTACCCCTGGCGCGAGAGATTGGGGGGCTGGTGTCGTGATTCCACAAGATAGTTGGCGGGGTGCGCGATGGCACTGATCTACCCACAGGGATACACCTACATAGACCACATCGCAAGTCACGACTTCGTCAGCGTGGTCAAAGCGCTATCGCCCACCGGTGAGGAAGTGGCTCTCAAAGTCGCTGATAACCAAGGCAGTGTTCACCGACGCTTCGAGCGCGAGATTAAAGCGATGCTTGATGTGGCAGGGCAGAGCACCATGCCGATCCTTGATCACGATGACACCTATACCTGGTACACGATGCCTCTCGCCTCAAAGACGCTAAACTCCGAGCGAGTACCAGTAAGTCGTCCTGAGGACGCACTTACGATCCTTCAGACCGTTGCGGATTCACTTCGCCCGCTCCATGCCCAGGTGCAAGTTCATCGCGATCTCAAGCCGGAGAACATTTTGTTCTTGTCGACTGAAGCCCCTGGTCGGTGGGTTGTCGCAGACTTCGGGATCGTCCGAAACGCGCCGGGCTTGACGACAGCCCCATTGACGGTTCGTGGATCCTTGACAGGTACCCGAGCCTGGGCTGCACCGGAGCAGTTCATCGACGCTCATGATACTTCCCCTGCGACTGACGTTTATTCAGCGGGTCTACTAATGGGCTGGATGTTGACAGGTAAAGCCCCTGTTCCCGGAGTCCCTTACTCAGCGCTTGGCTCTCTCACATCGACGATCTTGCGAGCTACAGAACAAGACCAGCACCGTCGCTTCGTTTCAATGGATGATTTCTTGGTTCACTTCAAGAAGCACATGCATCCCACGAAAGCCAAACTTGACTCGTTGTTCGACGAGGCGCAGTACACTGAAATTCATGGTTATCTGTTGGAACGACCTGATCAACTGCCGCCGCTTGTTAGGCGAATGATTACACTTGACGAGGAACAGCTGCTGGTGTGGTCTGATGACGATCTGTCTGGCCTTGTGAGCACATGCATTCAGATTTCTGAGGATCTCGGTGAGCATTTCAATTCAATAGGTCGTGACAACGTTGACCGGTATCTTGTTTGGCTGCTCTCGGTTTGTGACGCGCTGAACAATGACCAGAATCTTGATGAACTGGGCACGGTTCTGGCCGCCCAGATGCGTGCTACTGAGCGTCTGGATCAGTGGACGCCTCGGCGAGCCACGGTGGGGTGGATTGACCGCCAATCCCAGGAAGTTGAAACTATCGCACGCGAAGCGTTGCATACCACGGACACCTGGAGTTACTTTGCCGAGGAAGCACGACAAAGATGGTCATCAAAACGTCGCACAGAACTCGTGCGGGATCTTGCTGACTCCTAGACCCGTTACCTTGTTGATGGGTCCTTTCGTCGGGGATGATGGGGCTTGTCGGTCAGTCGCTCTGGCATGGTGTCTTGCCCCTGTCTACCCAATGATCCGGGGGTGTTGCCACCAGAGACGATTGGCAGTGGGTGATCGCTGATGAGGGGCTCGGCACTGATTCCAGATGCCTGTCGTAACGTGGATGTGAGACGTACTGTCTAGACCTGACCGACTACATTGAAAAGTGGCAGTTGAGAGGAGCGAAGATGGTCACTCAAGAAACACCGCACGTCTTTTTAGGTCTGGATGTCGGCAAAACCGAGCACTGGGCCTGCGCAGTCACCGCGGAGCAAAAGGTAGTGTGGAACAAGGCACTACCAAACGACGAAGCGAAACTCGTCGACATATACACCCGACTGCAGGAGCACGGATCTCTGCTAGTGGTTGTGGACCAGCCCGCAACAATCGGCGCGCTAGCAGTCGCGGTGGCCCAGCACATGGGAATCCCCGTGGCTTACCTGCCGGGACTCACGATGCGACGTATCGCCAACCTGTATTCGGGGGATGCGAAAACCGATGAGAAAGACGCGTTCATCATCGCTGACGCCGCCAGGAGCCTGCCACACACGCTACGTGAACTCACTCCAGCCGACGTTGATGAAGCTACCTTGGGGATGCTCACCGGCTTCGATCTTGATCTATCCCGTCAGGTAAACCAGGTATCGAACCGGATACGCGGCTTGTTCACGCAGATCCACCCCGCCCTGGAGAAAGTGCTAGGACTGCGTCTGGAACACGACGCCATTTTGGAAGTGCTGATTACTTGGCCAACCCCAGACAAGCTCCACAAAGCGGGAAGAGCAAGGATCGATGCAAAACTCAAGAAGCACGGAGCACGCAGGCACTCGGCATGGACCGAAGAAATCCTGAACACCCTGGCCAAGCAGACCGTGACAGTCACCGGGACTGATGCTGCGGGTATCGTCATTCCGCACCTGGCTCGCCAGCTCATTCATCTCCACGCACAACGCGCTGATGTTACCAGGGAGGTTGAAGAAATCGTGGTGGGCCACCCTCTTTACCTGGTCCTGACCTCGATGCCTGGAGTAGGGCTCAGGACCTGCGCAGTGATCATCGCTGAACTCTCTGGGAAAACCTTCACCAGTGCCGCAGCGCTGGCCTCCTACGCCGGGCTAGCACCGACTACTAGGCAATCCGGTACCTCGATCAAATCTGAACGCGTCAGTCACAGTGGCAACAAAAGACTCAAACGGGCATTGTTCCTGTCAGCCTTCGCGGTAATCCGCACCGACCCCGTCAGTCGCGCCTACTACGACCGCAAACGCACCCAAGGAAAACGCCACAACCAAGCCATCATCGCCCTAGCCCACCGCAGACTCGGCGTCCTCTACGCTATGCTCCGCGACGGCACCCTCTACGAACCACCCGAAATAGTCCTAGCCGCTTGACAAACAACATAGGGGCACCCCCCAGGCCGAATGGCCAGGAACTGCTGCGCGGGAGACTCAAGAACCGAGCGACGGCGAAAACCGGTTAGCGGCTAGCACACGATTTAGCGCGCGCCTATACACTCCTTTCGTTATGGTGCAGTAACCGGGTGAGGCGACTTCAGGGCACTCCGCCGCGCGGCTCATCTGAACGAACCAGGGTTCTCGCGAGCCAGGCAACTTTGTCGTGTTCCCGTTGATTTCAAGCGGTTCGTCAACGTTCTGATTGTGAATCACCGGTTTCGCGGCTCCACGCTCTTGTATCCAATCCGCGCGCTTGTGCGATCCGTTCCTGGGCTGCGCCCACTCCTTGTCGAACAGCATCCAGGTCGACTACGCCGTCGCGCGCTCTGCGCCAAACCTGGTATCCGATCAACTGGATCAGGAACGGATAACCTTCCGTCGCCTTGACGGCGATAGACATCGCGTCCGGATCGACCCTTTTGCCAGAATCTGTCATCGGTCGGGACAGCGCGTGACACGCCGCGTCTTCTTGCAGCTCCGTGAGATCATGGCGTTCCGCACGGCGCATGAATGTCGTCACGTCCTCGTTCAGCAAACCGTCCACAGCACTGGGCACCCCAGCCATAACCAACGCGAACTCACAACTTTCCCTTACTAGGTGCTGTGCGACTGCGGCGAACTGCACCATTTCCTCACGATCATCCTGGGGGATCTCATCACTCGTGATCAGCAAACCTGTGCCTCGCTCGCGACACTGGTCCGATAATCCCGTTAAGGCCTCCCTCAGCTGCAGAGCAGCCGGTTTTGGGGATTCCCGCAGTTGGATTCCGCCCCCTACAACAGGAAGCGTGATGCCGCTAATCACCAAAGGCGACGTGTGATCGAGAAGGTTCGAGGCCGCCTTCGCCAAGCGGCTAGTGAACCCGGGTGTAGCGGTCTCATGGATAACCAACCACTGCATGCGTTCAGCAACGCTATCCCCAACAGCGTTGAGCATCACCGTTTTCCCGATTCCTCGCGGACCGGAATAGAGTGTGAGGCGGCCGGGTGCGCCAGGTCCATCTTCGATTGACTCTAGGAACTCATCAATGAGGTTAGAACGACCTTCGAGCGCCGGCGGATGCACCTGCCGTGGGCTTGAATGGATTACGTATGCCCATTGCCATTCCTCTCACCAGATCCTTCCAGGACGCTCCTGTGGGCGGACCACACTCAAGCTCCTCCTTTACAGAGCTTTACAGTTTTTACGGTCTTTTACAATCTTTACAGTCCTTTACAGTTCGAAATCCGCCAGTTACGGCCACGCGCTTCTTCAGGACTCCTAACCGTCACCAACCAGAGTCTTGAGTCGATCAATCACAAAAGCTGCCCAGAGAACACTGACCGGGCGAGGAGCGCGGCGGGTGCTGCGGAGGGCGCCGGCCAGGGTTTCCAAACCGACATCATCAGCATCCCGAATACACTGATCGAGCGAATCACGCTGCCTTGAGGTCAACTCCTTTTGTCCCGTCACGTAGAGGACTGTCACCAGATCTGCACAATGGGAAAGCAACCGAACAAGAGGATCTGGGGCCGCCGGCCGCGTGAATGCGGAATGCTTCTGTCCCCGGGAAAGGGGCTTAGGCACAGGCAAAGACGTCCCATAATCGGGTTCGAAGAACGATAGAGGAACGAGCTGGACACCTTCCCTAGTTTTCACTAGCACTGTCTCAGGCAAGTTGCCCACCGCAATAATCGCGAAGACCTTCGAATAGGAAGCCACTCCAGCGAGGACGGCCGAGCCGCGTGCGTCTGCTGGAACCACCAGACGATGCTGACATCGATCACGGTCGGTGACCGGCAAAACCAACTGTTGCCTAACTTCGTCCAGTTCGACCGCACCAAGGCTAGAGCGGTGCCGAGGCCGAATCACTCTGAGCGGCTCCGCACTGAAACCCCACGCGGTGCGAGCAAAACCATCCGATAGCTGGTTCACCCAAACGGCGATCATTGCCCAGTCCAGATCACCAAAAGGCGAGACCGAGACACGTGTTCTACTGGTCGCAGACAGTGTTCCGTCAGGACGCCTCTCCGCGCCGTGGAGCGTAACGATGCCGGAGGTGAGTGTGCGGGCCGACTCATTCCACAAGAGGGAGACCCCGACATCGCCGCAAAAGCCCGGATCTGCCCCGGGGGCTCGGCCCGTGGTGACAGACTCAATCCTGTAATGGTCCAGATCGAGGGCATGCCACGTGAACACTCGGGCACCTCCAGTGGTCACTTTCCAGGAGGCCACCAACGGCAGAAGCCTTCCGACTTCCGCTTGTTCGGAGACCCGGGGGACACTCCCACTGAGTGAGGCTGGAAGCGGTTCCTCACTTCCCTCGATGCTCCGCGCCAACACCCATGCTTCGGCCAACGCTAAAACGCAGCGGACCTCGTCGGCATCATCAGTGTGCTCGAAGAAATGCGCCATCTCGTCAACTGCCGAATCCGCCAGACGGGCAAGCAACGGCAGGCCACCCAGGCGGGCACGCTCACTTGCACGGCGAAGCCGCACCCCGGCAGCACCTCGAACCCTGCCAAGTCCCCAACAGGCCTCGATCGCGCTGCGAACGTCCGTTGCTGCTTCCCTCCAGTTTGCAACATGACCGGGCTTGGTCGTGACTGAGTGTACGGTCGCTTGAACATCAGGCCGCTCTTCGTGAGCGCGGGCCGCCCTCTGGGTCGGGTCCGCCCTGTGAGCCGCACCCGCCTCGCGTGCGTGGTTCGCCCTCTGTGCGTGGTCCTCCCTCTGTGCTGGGTCCGCGTCGTAGACAGGCTCTACCTTGTCTCGAGCCCAGATGCACACAGCGACAAGATGCACACACACCCCTGCGACAGGGCACGAACACCGCGCGTCCTTCAGCCCTTCTCCCGACGAGACCGTCACCCGGGCATCGCCGACCGCGAGCTGCACGGAGTTCGTCTCCCCTGCCAGCTCCGTGACGGTACCGATGATCTTCCCTGCGCGGCGCACCATCCCTCTGTTCGTCTTGGCCACCAAGGCCTCGTCATCTAGACCTGCGAGTCTTCCCAAAAGAGGTGTCACTGGGTCACCTCAGCGAGCCAGTTCGCGAAATGGTCAGGCGTCATCGCCGCGATCTCCATACCGACATTCGCTAGTCGGGCCGCCACTTGCCGGTTATACCTCGGACTGGCGTCGCCTGCCAGGGATGCTAGTCCGAGGAGGCGCACACCCGCCTCGGCGAGCCGTTTCGTTGCTGCCACAAGAGCCGAGACTGAGCCGCCCTCATCGAAGTCAGTTATGAGGACCACCACGCTGCGACTTGGTTGGTCGATTTGCCGTTCCGCGTAAGTCAGGGCTTTCGCTATATCTGTACCGCCCCCCAACTGAGACGTCATAAGGACTTCAATCGGATCCTCAGCGAGGTAACTCATGTCGACCACCGACGTGTCGAATAACAACAGTCTCACAGTGATTCCAGGCAAACCGGCGATAATCGCCGCTGAGATTGCACTGTGGAGCACCGAATCCGCCATCGACAGGGATTGATCAACGAGCAAGGTCACCTGCCAGTTCAGATTCCGACGGCGCTTCCCCGCTAAAAAACGAACGTCGCTGACCAGCATTGTGCCCGACTGGGGGTCGACGTTCTTCAGGTTCGCGGCTATGGTTCCCCGCCAATCGAGATTGCGAAGAGACGCATGGTGTGACCGTCGGCGCAGAGCAGTCGATCCTGTAAGTGCAGTCGTGAACTGGGGTCGCAACCTCTCCATGATTTCGGCAATCACTTTGGCAATCAATGCGCGAACGCCATCTGATGTCTCTGGAGCCAGAGATCCCCGCGTGCGCAGCAGGACTGCTGCCAGATCGGCGCTCGCGTGAACGGTCTCTACAGCCTGCGGATCACCCAACAGTTCATTTATCCCGTATTCGGCTATGGCATCTCGCTCCATCCGCTCCAGTGCCGATGCGGGGAAGATCTCCCGGGAACGCTTTAGCCAGTGCAGACCCATGGGGTGCGAGGGGTCGAGGGTGCCTCCTCCGTCGGGCCTCACGCGACGATGACCACGCATCTCATACTCGCGGTCGTAGAGGTAAGACAGCGCATCCTCTACTTCTTGGTCCTCGGAGGAAAGAGGGAGGTCACCCTCGGCGTATCTTCCGAGCAGCAGGCGCCAGCGACGCGTGACATTCACAGTGGCGGCACCTCAATTCCATCGCGCACAAACGACTCGACCAAAGACAGCTCCACGGCGCGGGCGCGGGTAATGTCCGCCGGATCGATCCTCATCACCACGTCGAGTTCACCCGCAGTAGTGCCAACCAACTCAGCGATCCTCGTCGCGAGGTCGTGCGTTTCCGTGGGCCGAAGCCATGTGATGGCTTTTCTCAACTCCGGTAGAACTTGGAGAAAACTGTTCTCATCGAGTTCGCCGAGCCGACTATTCAAGGTTTCGAGGAACTCAGCAGAGTGAAGAATCGCACCAGGCGAAGCTCGAAGCAGGCCCCCGACAAATCCCGAAAGCCGCCCTGCGGCAACGCCCGGATGAAGATTTGCGCGTACTTCACGCATCAATCCTGCCACGTCGAGGTCACCGTCCTCATGCGCTATCCCGACCAGGCACCCGTGGAGCTGTGAGGACGTCTCCTCGTCTCGAAGACGAGAGAGCTCGCGCATCGGTGCTTCGACCTCGATCATTTCGAACTTGGACGAGGAACCCAAGAACACGAGCAGTTCGCGCAACTTCAGGACGGTCTGACAAGCCTCATCGGCCTCATCTTCGGGCAGTCCACCCAAACTAGAAACGTGGTAGGCCACATTTGCCAATCCCGTCTCGATGATTGAGCACAATAACTCGCTATAGCCAGTCAGCGAGATGCGAGCCTCGTCTGCAACCAGCCAAGCCACGGCCTGCAAACAGGCGAGAGTGGAATCCACTGAGTGTTCATCGTCGACACTGTCCTTGAGGCACGCATACTCCCACTCTTCGTGGATCAGTCCTAAATCCGTCCCGGCCACCAGATCCGCGCCACTCACCTGGCGAGCAAAGCCAGACCCGGACAAACGCATCTGCGCCAAGAACTCGCGCCTCCGCACGTGCCCAGGTTTTCGGGCGGTGTCAAGCGAGACCGTCCGGACTGAGGCATCCGAAATGACAAGCCGCAGCTTTCTTGCGCGCTCGCGCACCTCCTCAATGAGCGGTGGTGAGGCCAGCCCCGGGGGCACCTCGCCGAGTTGGGTCCCCCCGAACACCTCAGTTATCGCCGCACCAACGGGACCGCGAAATCCTGACTCGTCGCGCACAAAACAGCCCGACATTGCGTCGAGGACATCAGTGCGCCCGGGCCTCGTCCGCCCGCGCAGTTCTGCCAACCGCAACGCCTGCTCCGCTGCCTCGATGACGTCGGGGGTGCTCAGTTGTTCCCCGCCGCGCCGGATTGCTTCTGCGATGTCGAGGAGGACGCCCATAGTGACCTCGTCCGCAGGCTTATCTCGACCGCTCCAGACGCGCTGCCAAAAGCCGGGTGCAGGCATTCCTTCCCCGTAGCCGCGCAACGAGTCGAGACGGGCGAAATCGAATCGGATCAGCCAGGCGGGACGGGAAAGTGCCAGTTCATCCAGGTCCGCCTTGCCGAGCCACGCAGCCTCATCTACCCCGTCGAGGAATTCGAGCAACGCAAGCGTGTGGAACGCACCCGTGATCACCACGATGGGCCCATCTGCACCCGAGGCACGTTGCTGCACCAGCTCGGACATCACGGCTTCGCGGGCGTGAGTGCCATCATGATCCAACGTTGAGCGCTCGACCTCAATCCTGGGTAGCGCCGCCCACGCAACTTCCTCTGGGTAGAACGATTCGCGAACAGCCCCCGAGGACTGACTCTATCCACTTTGGGTTATACCCGATCAAGGGTTCGACTAGCTTCACGTAGTAGAGCCTGTGCCTTCTGTTTCGCGTGGCCTGCCGAGCGGGAACGTTAGCTTCGATCCAGGTGGAGCGCACCTGTTCCGTAGCGCATGACCTGCCGAGCGGGAACGTTAGGCGAAAACGCGGCGCTCCGGACGGCACCGATTGGAGTGCCATGAAAAGCACTGTGTCAGGCCCGGAGCGCTGCCCAGAGGCTTAGCGGTTATTCGACCTTGAGCCAGGCTGTTGCCTCGCCCGGCAGCATTCCCTCGACCACAGGTTGGCTGGCAAGCAACACCTGGGCACCCCCGATTTCAACCGGCTCCACCCCGAAGTTCGCGACCACTTCCCACCCACCTGGCCTGCGGTAATGCAAAACCTTCGGGTTATCCGTCGGGATCCACTCCAGTTCTTCCGCACCTTGAAGCTCCCTACGCAGGTGCAGGGCCTTGCGGTACAAGTGCAGCGTTGAGTCAGGATCTGCCTCTTCCACATCCACTGCCGATTCAGCAAACCATTCGGGTTGAGGCAGGTGAGGTGTTGCCGTTCCCTCGCCAAACCCAAACCCAGGAGCCTCCGCCACCCACGGCAGAGGGACGCGGCATCCGTCGCGCCCGATCTCCGCCTTATTGGTGCGGAAGAACGTCGGATCTTGGCGTTGTTCCTCGGGTATCTCAGCGACCTCATGCAAGCCCAGTTCCTCGCCGTTATAGATATACATGGACCCAGGCAGGCCCAGCGCGAACAACGTCGCAGCATGAGCGCGCCTTAGCCCCTGGTCGCGCTGCAGTTCTGGACTAACACCTCCAGAGAGCAGCCACTGCGAACCGTGCTTCACATCGGGACGCCAACCAGAACGAGGAGGGTTCGGCAACCCATAGCGCGTTGGGTGACGAACCACGTCGTGGTTTGACAGCACCCAAGTGCTAGACGACTGCGACTCGCGAGCCATTTTCAAATGGTGGTCGACGATCCGCCGGAAACTCGGAGCATCGAAGTCTGCTTCAAGCAGGTCGAAGTTGAACGCCTGCCCCAAACTATTCTGATTCGCGTAGCGAGGCACGCGCGTGGGCTCTACCCAGGCCTCCGCAACAGCCGAACGGGGAGGGTCGTACTGATTGAACAGTTCGCGCCACTCCGCGTAAATCTCTTGGACCTCGTCCCGATCAAATAACGGGTGCACTCCCTTGTCCCTGGGTAACAGCGCAATTTCTGCGTTGTTTGGAAGAGGCTCCGTCAAATCCTTTGCCAACCCGTGCGCTACATCGATGCGGAAACCGTCGACCCCACGGTCTGACCAGAATCTCAAGATATCGAGGAACTCGTCGCGCACTTCGCGCTTACTCCAATCTAAGTCCGGCTGCTCGGGAGCAAACGAGTGCAAGTACCACTGCCCATCGGCAACCCGGGTCCAGGCCGGACCACCAAATTCTGAGATCCAATCGGTCGGCGGCTCAGAGCCATCGGGGCCCTTGCCCTCCCGGAAAATGTAACGTCCCCGCGCAGATGACCCGGGTTCGCTCTTCAGCGCTTCCTGGAACCAGTGGTGAAGGTCCGAAGTGTGGTTCGGGACTATGTCGATCACGACCTTGATCCCCCTGGCGTGAAGTGCGGCAAGCATGTCGTCAAAGTCTTCTAGTGAGCCAAGACGCGGATCAACATCCCGGTAATCAGCGACGTCATATCCACCGTCTGCCAGCGCCGAAGGGTAGAACGGACTGAGCCACACCGCATCGATACCCAGGCGGTCCAGGTAGTCCACCCGTGAAAGAATTCCCTTCAAGTCGCCTATTCCGTCACCATTGCCGTCGGCGAAACTGCGAGGGTATATCTGGTACACCACAGCCTGACGCCACCACGGCGCACCTTCTTTCGTGGACAACGCCGATGAGGCCGCTGCATTCTTCTCTGATATGGCCATTAGGTATCCCTTTCGATACTAAATGTTGTGTTTTCCGAGGTGAAGGTTAGCCTTTGACGGCACCCTGGGTGACGCCTTCCATCACCCAGCGTTGGCTAAATAGGTAGGCAATGATTGCGGGGGCCATCGCCATTAGGTACGAGGCAAATGAGACATTGTAGTTGTTCGCGAATTGGTTCTGGAACAGGTTCTGACGGACCGGCAGCGTTTGCAGGGCCGGATCGGAGATGATCAGGGAGGGCATCATGAAGTCATTCCATGCGTAGAGGAACGCGAAGATGCCAACCGTGGCGCTCATGGGTCCCAGAAGTGGGAAGATGATTTTCCAGAATGTCTGCCACGTAGTTGCGCCATCCATGCGTGAGGCCTCCTCAAGTTCCAGAGGGATCGACCTCAAGAACGCCGTGAACAGCATGACGGAGAAGCTCAACTGGAACATACTAGCCAGGATGATCACACCGAACGGGTTGTCCAGGCCGACCCATCCAGTCAACTGGATCTGCGGCAGCGCCACTACCGGGAACGGGATGAACATTGCGGCGAGCAAGTAGAAGAAGGAGTACCGAAAGAGTTTCCGATCCCAGTTGCGGACAATCGCGTACGAGGCAAATGCGGCCAGTAGGATTGTCAGAATCACGGTTCCTGCCGTGACCAGCAGGGATATGCCTGCGCCCACGGGGAACTTCGTTAGGTTCCACGCCTCAACAAATCCGTCGATGCTGAAGGGTGCCGGGAGCGAGAATGCGTTGCCGTCCACCGCTTGGCTCTTCGTCTTGAATGCCATTGAAATTGTCACGTAGAGCGGCAGGATTACCGTGACCGTGCAGAGAATCAGGATGACCGTTGCCGACCAATTGGTGCGTTCCTCTTTCTTGGCCCGCAGAGGTTTTGCGGGCTTCATGTCCTTTAGGTCGAGTTCGGTCTCAACTGTTTCAAATTCTAGTGCTGGTTGAACACTCATCAGAGTTGGTTCCTTCCACGATTCACGGACAGTTGAAGAAGCGCGATCAGGATCGCGACGATGAAGAAGATGGTTGCGTTCGCCATTTGATAGGCGTAGTCACCACCGTTGAAACCTTGAATGATGGTCATTGCGACTGAACGGGTTGCCGTGCCTGGGCCCCCATTTGTCAGGCCGACGATTATGTCGTAGGCGTTGAGGAAGTTCTTGAAACCCAAGATCACGTTGATCACCACGTAACCCGCCACCAACGGCACGGTGATCCTAGAGAACCGTTGCCATTTGGTAGCGCCGTCAATATCAGCCGCCTCGTACACGTCCGCTGGAACTGAAAGAAGGCCAGCGATGTAGATGAGTAGCGTCCCTGGGATGGCCTGCCACGCAGTCACGATGACGATCGCAATCCACGCTAGATTCGGGTTAGCGAGAATACTGGTTTCAAGCCACGAAATGTTTAGCGCTCCACCCAAAGAGGGCAAAGAGTTGGAGAACAAGAAATTGAAGACGTAGGCAATGATGATCCCCGAGACAACCATTGGGATCACGAATACCGCACGCAGTGTAGTCTTGAACCGAATTCGCGAGGTTAAGCCCAGCGCCAAAGCCAACGAGATCACGTTCACGACGATTACCGTGACCAAGGCAAAGCCGAATGTAAAGAGATAACTCTGCAAAATCGCCGGATCGGCGAATAGGGCAATATAGTTTGTTAGGCCAATGAAGTCCCACTCCCCGATCCCAATGGAATCAGTGAAACTGAAGAAAATCCCCATCACTCCAGGGACGGTAATCGCCACAGTGAACAGCAGAACTGTGGGGAGTAGGAACAGATAGTAGATTGGTTCTACGCGACGCTTCTTCTGCGCCGGAGGTTTCGGGGAGTTCGCAGCAACCCGGCTACTGCGCCCGGTGACAGTTGATGTGGTGGTGGTCATCATTCAAGTTCCTTAATCTGCACTCGGCTGCCGGAACGCCAGTCGAGCCCAATCGTTGTCGAGGGTTTCGAGATACTCGCCCTCACTTCCCTCCATAACCATGGCCTGCGCGTAACTAAATACAGGGATCGATTTCGGAATCAAAACGGAAGCTCCCTGATATATCTGGCCGTCTTCGTAGTAGGGAATCATCCCCTGGATTCGAGGATCGCTGGGTTCAGGTGCGCCCTTGGTGGGAGTGAACCCCAACTGTGACGCGTTGTATTCCTCAATTATCTCCGGCTGATACAGGTACTCGAGGAAGTCGCGGGCAGCTTCTTTGTGCTTCGACGCCTCTGGAATCATTGCCGCCAAATCGATGTTCACGCGAACCGCCAAGTCTGACTCGTCTTCTGTCATAGGGAGCGGAAAGGTGCCCAACTCTAGGTCGGGAGCGGACTTCGCGATCTCACTGAAGGCCCAGGGACCTTGCAAGTACATCGCCGCTTTCCCTTGTGCCATGGCGAGGTTTCCATCGCCATAACTGCGACTGTCCGCGTCTGCGTTCACATAGTTCTCAGAGAGGAGCAGCATTTTGTCCAGAGGTTCCGCAAAGTCCTTTTCGAAAGATACGGCCGAATTCGGGCCGACATCTGCACCCTCGGCTCGCAATTCATCAAAGAACGCCAGCGTGTCGATGGATCCACCAACTGAATAGTCGAACCATCCTTGCCCAACAGTCCAGTCGTCTTTGAAGGTGGCGTAGAAGGGAGTGATGTCCAGGCTCTCTAGTTCATCACATAGTGCAATCAGTTCGTCCCAGGTCTTGGGGATTTCCAGTTCGTGTTGCTCGAAAATCTCTTTGTTGTAGATGACTGAGGCAACCATGACGGAGTACGGCAACGCACTCACTCTACCTTCGCACTGACCGTACTGGTCGATCAGCGGGCCAAGTGTCTCCTGGTCCGCGATTGTGGCTGCCGATGTGTCGCCAATGTCGCTCAGTACGCAGCGGTCGACGAACCGCGCAACTTCGAAATTGTAGTTGGCGAGCATTATATCCGGCGGGTTGCCCCGCACGAAGCTAGCAGAAAGTACGTCTATGCCTGAGGTGTCCAGCACTACCCGCACCTCACTCTGCGAAGCGTTGTAGTCGTCGACTACCTGCGTGATGAATGGAATCGCTTCCCGTTTGCTGAAAGTGAACCGAATTTCCTCGCGCCCTGATGAGCAGCCAGTAAGTAGCGCTCCTCCCAAGGCCATTCCCGTCAGCGCCGCAATCATGCGTCGCCCTGTCCTTCTAGGTCCTGACATCCTCGTCTCCCTACAGTCGCACTGCGAGTGCGTCCTAGTATTGCCTGCTCATAAATCTACTCTCTAAATCAACCCGGCAGTGTTACTATAAACCTCATGGATGGCATGTTGTCAATACCTGATCAAAAGAGGGATTCTGAACCGCCCTCGCACCCGGCCAGCCTCGACGCCGTCCTGCACTACGCCTGGGATGCGAGCGAGTTCACGGCCACCGACGTAATGGCAGCCACAGCGCTGACACGAACCACCGCGATAGAGGCGATGCAAACGCTCATCGACCTCGGACTACTGCGCGAACTGCCCAATGCCCGCGAGGCTGGCGAATACCGCAAAGGACGTCCTGCGCGACGGTTTGAGTTCTGTGCCGATGCCGGGGTCGTGGTTGGCGTAGACGCAGGCCACACGCACCTAACTGCCGTCGCCGCAGACTTGCGTGGAGACACTCTCGCCGTCGCTACTACCGACTCTGGACTACTTCCGGGAAGTGAGGGCGACGCGCCAAAAGCGCACGAGCACCCTCGCAACCTCATGGTCACCGAGGTGATCGAACGGGCCGTTGCCGGCGTTGGTCGTGACCACCCCCAGGTCTTTGCCGTCTGCGTTGGCGTTCCCGCTCCTGTCGACGTTCACGGTCGATCACCGGCGCAAGCATCCGGCTTTTGGCAGCGAGTCAACCCCAACCTCACAACCGCCTTGGAGTCTTTAGCCCCCATCGTCCTAGTTGAGAATGACGCCTCACTCGCTGCTCTGGCGGAGGGCGCGGTGGGCGAGGCGCAGGAGTGTCGAAACTTCGTAACGATCCTTGCTGGATCGAGGCTCGGATCCGGGGTGGTGGTCGACGGTAACTTACTTCGCGGTGCCAGAGGCGCAGTCGGTGAGCTAGGTGCCCTCGAGTATGTCGAAGGCGTCGACGATACATCCGGACTGGGTCGGCATGCCACCGCGCTGGCGCGTCAAGCGCTGGAAGAGGGCACTGTTGCTGCAGATAGCGCCCTTCGCAAGCCTTCACCTGAGGACCTCAGCGGCCGAATCGTCCTCGAATCAGCGAAAGAGGGCGATCCTGATGCTCTGAGAATTGTCGACCAAGTCGCTGCCCGTTTAGCCCGCATAGTCACCATGGTAGCGGGCGCGTATGACCCGGAACGAGTAGTCATCGCTGGGGCAATCAGCCCCAGTGTCACTCCGATCATTGAGGCAGCGAGACGTGCTCTCCCCACAGATCCGTACTCCCAGCCCCCAGATATCGTGGCATCAAAACTCGGGGACAGAGCCGTAGTGACGGGGGCAGTTCAGGCAGCAGCGCGCCTGGCTCGCGCTCAAGCCCTCGAGCTGAGACTTGCCGCTCGGCGTTGATTGCCTCTTCGGGATCGCCATGATGCCCAGGACTACACTCCGGCGAACCACCCCATAACCACGCCAGGTTCCGCAGCCTACATGGGAATCCTGGAGCGCGAACACACGAACCGAGCGGCTCCGCTGTGTCCGAAAGAAAAGGAGGGTACGCCCCTCCCTCGAGAAACGGGAGGGCGCACCGCGCCAGTAGTGTGCGCGATGATGCTTACACGCTACGTGCTGCCACCAGACGCTCGCCTCGGTCTGCAATGCGATCCACGCGAGCACTAAGAGCCATGTCGCGCTCCACGGAAGCGGAGAAACCCTCACGCACCTCAGCGCGAAGGTCCCTAAACTCCTCTTTCATTACCGTCTCGAGCTCGTCAATACGTGAACCTTGCGCGTCAATCTTCTTGTCGAGATCACCAAATCGCTGATCCTGCGCCGCGAACTTCTCCTCCAAACGACGACCCTGAGCCGCGAACTTCTTCTCCAAAGACCGAAGTATGGTTCGGACGAAGACTCCATTCATGGCACCCACCAGCGTGACGACACCGACCAAAACGCCAAGTGCCAACCAGAAACCTTCAATCAACGTAACCACAACCCTATTGTCACCCAGAACCAGCGAAAGGTCACTACTTGCTGGGGAACAAGTCCAGTGTGAGACCGAGCGGCGGAAAAACCCCAGCGTCCGCAGCGACCACCCCTTCGCCGCCAAGATCCGCTGCGGACAATGCGGCGGATGGTACGGACGGAAAACCTGGCACTCAACCAGCAAGTATTCGCGTCGCATTTGGCGATGCAACAACAAATACGAAGGCAACAAGACCGGCTGCACCACACCCCACGTCCTTGAGACCCAAATCGAGGGGGCGTTCGCAGCAGCACTCACAGAAAGACTTGGAAAACTATCAGGCGCAGGTGACGTACTGGAGCTCCTAGAAGCCACCACCTTCAACACCGACAAACTCCACGTCGAACTCGCTGCCCTGGACGAGCAAGCCGAGGGATTGATCGCCCGCATGAACACCCTGATCGCCCAAGGCGCGCACGCCGCTATTGACCCCGACCAATACGACGCCGACTACGCCGACCTCGAACGCAAGTACCAGAAGGCAGACGCTAAGCGCATCAAGACCGCCGAGGCCATCAAGAACCGAGAGACCCGCAGACATCAAGCCCACCAAGTCTGCGACTATCTACAAACCCAGCCACCCCTGGCCTACACACCGGAAGCGTGGAACACCCTCGTCGACGAAGCCGTGGTCAGCGCGGACGGCGCGATAGAGGTTCGGTTCAAAGACGAGCCTCACGCCTAGCCCGGGTACAGCGTCTCGGTACCCACGGGGCGGGTCGTTTTGCCAATCGCTCAAGCATTCTCTACAGTTGTTCTATTAGAACTAGAACAATGGAGGCAACTGATGCACGCTTCACCAACCGATAAAGCGCCACAAGTGTCCACTTGGCGGATCTGGCTTGTAGCCGTGGGCATTCCTGCAGTTGCAGCGATCATCGCCATTACTCTCAGTGCGCTTTGGTACTCAAGCCTGCCTGACCCGATTGCCGTCCACTGGGGCCCGTCCGGGACGGTTGATGGTTTTGGGCCCCGCGTGACGTACTTGGTTATGGTTCTAGCCGCGTGGGGCCTGTCTGCGGCATTGTCAGTGCCAGTTGCACTTCATGTCAGAAGCGGTGCCTATGGGCCGGGTGCTCGATTCACGTTGACCATGTCCGTGTGGGTCTCCCTACTTTTGTTCGGCGTCGCCGTTGGGGCGCAACAGATGCAGCGCGGCGTGGTGGACGCGGCTCAAAGCGCGTCGATCCTGCCGACGTTCTTGTTCTCGGCCCTTGCGGCAACCGCTCTGGCACTGGTCGTCTACGCGGTGCTGCCCGGTGCCACACAAAGCACCAACTTGGGCGGCGTGCAGGTTGAGCCGATGAAGCTGGCCCCCTCGCAGACCGGCGCGTGGTCGGGAAGTGCGGTCACAACCCCCTGGATCACCATCCCGGTCGCTGCCCTCGCCGCAGGATCGGCTGTGCTTGCGGCATTCACCGCTTCAGTCGAGGCGCCAGCGGCGTGGCTCCTATTGGGAGTGTCCCTCTTACTGGTCGCAGCCCTCCTGGTGTACGGATCGTTCAGAGTTTCTGTAGGCGCTCAAGGGCTGGTCGTGCGGTCTTACCTGGGCTGGCCCTCGCGGCACGTCCCACTGGACGAAGTCGCCGATGTCTCCGTGACGAAGATCAGCCCGCTGGCCGAATGGGGTGGCTACGGGTGGCGCGTACGCCCGGGCGGCACGGCCATCATCACCCGACGCGGACCCGCCCTGCAGGTCACCCAAACTGGCGGGAAAGTCCTCGCGATCACCGTCGATGATCCCACCGCAGCCGCGTCATTGCTCTCAGCCCTCACGGCAAACGACACGCAGCGCTGAGAGGACAAACGATGCTAATCGTTGTCGACCCCTCCGCAGAAACACCGCTCTACCAGCAGATCGCGGGGTCTATCCGCGCACAAGCGTCCTTAGGTAACCTCAGCCCAGGCAACCGACTGCCCAGCGCCCGGGACCTGGCCGAACAGCTCGACGTCAACCTCCACACCGTTCTCAAGGCATACCAAGAGTTACGAGACGAAGGTATCGTCGCCCTACGGCGCGGACGCGGCGCAATCATCACACCCCAAGCTAAAACGCTCATGGTCCTATCAGACGATCTGGACCGCCTTATCAGCAAAGCGACGGCACTGGGCGTCACGGGCGACGCCCTCATTTCTCTGCTCCGCACGCAAATGGCAACACCTGCAAGCCGAATGCCCCCTACGAACAAGGACGCAGGCTAGCCAACCACAATCCACGCTCACCCTTAAGTTGAGTGCACCCAGAACAGCCGAACAATACCCGGCGTGAGGACGTGCCGGCCCACCACTTGCCAAGGCGTTCCACGCACCCATGTTGCCCCACGGCACCAACAGCCGCCCGGTGTCGATTCTTGGTTTGAAACCCCCTACGCCCAAGTTGAAACCCCCTGACGCTTCCACGCGAGGATTTGAATACCCCCTGTATTCAACTTTGCGGGGCGCGAGGCATGGTTCGGGTGAAACCGGGCTGTCGGAGGCGTTTTCAGGGCGATCACGGAAGCGACAGCCCGCTCTCACGCACTCGAGCCGCACACCAAGAACCGCAGAACCACGCGGAAAACCGGGTGTCAGGTTTGGACGATCAGCCGGAAAAGGATTGTATCCAAAAGGGTGTCCAAGTGGTGGGCCCAGAGGGACTCGAACCCCCGACATCCACGGTGTAAACGTGGCGCTCTAGCCAACTGAGCTATAGGCCCTGGAACAACTCCACTATATTAGCGGGAAATGTGCTTGAAATGATAATCGGCATAACACAACCCCATGGCGGCATTCTTTGCGGTGCCCCTGCTAATACTCGGAACAGAGATCACATGACTGTAACGTTTGTCATGATGTAATCTCTCCCACGAAATTGATACGTAGCCAGCCATACTCTCGGAACCTGACGGAGACCGCGAATGAAAGAGACTGACCTTACCCATTGGCAAGGCGTTCCTCGACCCAGTCGCAGTGTCATACCTGGAAGATACGTGAGGCTTGAGGCATTACAACCGTCACACATTGATGATTTGTACGCAGCTGTCAGCGGACCAGAACAGGAACAGCTCTTTCAATATATGTTTCAAGCTGCACCAGCCTCACGCAGAGAGTTCACTTCATGGGCCCACCAGTGCATTAGTGCACCAGAAGCTCTCTACTATGCGGTGGTAGATCAAGATTCTGGCCGAGCCGAAGGGTGGCAAGCACTCATGCGTATTGATACAAAAAACGGCTCTATCGAGCTTGGTAACGTCATGCGTGGCCCACTCCTGGCAAAGACGCGCGGTGCTACAGAAGCATTTTTCCTTAGCGCGGCTACTGTCTTCGACCTGGGCTACCGACGCTTGGAATGGAAATGTGATGCCCGAAATCTTCCCTCCCAGCGCGGCTAAGCGCTTTGGCTTCACTTTTGAAGGAACGTTCCGCAATCACATGGTCGTCAAAGGTTGTAGCCATGACACTACTTGGTTTTCAATCACAGACTCACAGTGGAATGCGTTGCGACCAGAGTTCATCCGTTGGTTAGCCCCAGACAACTTCGAGAGAACTGGCAGGCAACTCACCAGACTGCGGTTTAGCAGCTGTAGATAGCACGACGATTCCGCCAAAACTCCTAGTCATAAACCTTAACCCCGGCCTCAATATAGACCTTGGTTCAGTTTTATGACTCTGTAATACACCGGTGAGGGATGATTACCGAGCACGCCCGCGAGAGACCAGGCGTATACCTGACCAGTCAGCCCCCGCACTTGCAGTCGATGTGCACTGCATCCCACATGTTTTTGCTGCTTCTTCCACATCGCTGGGGGGAACAGTTCCCGGACGTCCCGCTTTGGGGGTGAGAACCCATATCACTCCACCGTCGTCATCGAGGCTGCCCAGCGCGTCCACCAGGACATCTGCTAGGTCTTCCTCTTCGGCGTCATCGGCTCGCCACCAGATCAAAACCCCGTCAACAACGTCTCCATAGTCGAGGTCTGCCAATTCATTACCTGTGTCAGTGACGACCCCCCTACGGAAGCCTTCATCGACGTCGTCGTCGTAGTAAAACTCTTGTACTACCTGTCCCGGAGCGAACCCGAGGCTTGCGGCCACCTGAGAAACCACCCTTCAAAATCACTATGAGCTTTCAGTGAAATCGTAAGGCATCAGAGCATACAAGTCACCTGGCGCTCAGATTGAGGCATAAATCATGGGGCCTGGGTCCCATATTTACTCAAGAGGTGGGACAATAGACCTGTTAGATGGAAGTCGTTCAAGGATGTGATTTCTCGTGAGCACGGGTAAAGACCAGCGGCCTGTAGTCAATGGAATCCTCAGTCAGGTTCCTGACAATGATCCTCTTGAGACCCAAGATTGGTTAGAGTCACTTGACGCACTGATTGATGAGAAGGGCGCTCCCCGTGCCCGGTATGTTCTCCTCCATATGCTGGAAGAGGCCAGGCGTCGCGATGTGGCGATCCCACAGGAAACAACTACTCCCTACATCAATACCATTCCGGTAGAGCAGGAGCCTTATTTCCCTGGGGACGAGGCAATGGAGCGTCGCTATCGACGCTGGATTCGTTGGAATGCGGCCGTGATGGTGACCCGAGCTCAGCGTCCAGGGGTCAAAGTTGGTGGCCATATTTCGTCGTATGCTTCGGTTGCCACTTTGTACGAGGTGGGTCTCAACCACTTCTTCCGTGGTAAGGATCACCCAGGAGGTGGCGACCACATTTTCTTCCAAGGTCATGCCTCTCCTGGCCCGTATGCCCGTGCGTTCCTTGAAGGGCGACTCACGGAAGAACAGCTCGACGGATTCCGCCAACAGGTTTCCACTCCTGATGGTCTTCCTTCGTACCCTCACCCACGCCAGATGGACACGTTCTGGGAGTATCCCACCGTCTCTTTGGGCCTTGGCCCTGCTGAGGCCATCTACCAAGCATGGGTAGATAAGTATTTGCACTTACGCGGAATCAAAGACACCTCTGCACAACACACATGGGCGTTCATCGGCGATGGTGAAATGGATGAACCTGAGTCGCGTGGAATGCTGCAGTTGGCCGCACAGCAAAGCCTGGACAATCTCACTTTCGTGGTGAACTGCAACTTGCAGCGTCTCGATGGCCCAGTCCGTGGTAATGGCAAGATCATCCAGGAGCTAGAGGCCTTCTTCAAAGGAGCAGGCTGGAACGTCATCAAGGTTGTGTGGGGGCGCGGTTGGGATCAACTTCTTGCCGCTGATAAAGACCACGCACTAGTCAACGTCATGAATGAAACCTTGGATGGCGACTATCAGACATTCAAGGCCAACGATGGCGCGTATGTCCGTGAGCATTTCTTCGGTCGAGATCCTCGCACTAAAGCAATGGTCGAAAACTGGACTGATGATCAGATTTGGGATCTGCAACGTGGCGGCCACGACTACCGGAAGGTGTACGCAGCCTATAAGGCCGCTATGGAACACACTGGACAGCCGACTGTGATCTTGGCTCATACCATCAAGGGCTATGCGCTGGGATCAAACTTTGCTGGCCGTAACTCAACCCACCAGATGAAGAAACTGACTCTGGAGGATTCCAAGGCACTGCGCGATCGTCTCCAGATTCCCATCACTGATGAAGAACTGGAAAAGGACCCCTACTGCCCACCCTATTACAAGCCTGCAGACGACGACCCGGCTTTGCTATACATGAAAGAACGTCGCGAAAAACTGGGAGGCTATCTACCAGAACGCAGGCCTTTCGATCCTAAATTGCCTGATCTGCCCACGAAGCCCTTCGAGCAGCTCCGCACAGGCTCTGGCGGGCAGCCAGTCGCCTCGACCATGGCTTTTGTGAAGATCTTGAAAGATCTGGCTAGGGATAAAAACGTCGGTAAATATATCGTTCCAATTATTCCTGATGAGGCCCGCACCTTTGGCTTGGATGCGATCTTCCCCACCTCGAAGATCTTCAACACTCACGGACAGAATTACACCGCGGTCGACGCGGACATGATGTTGTCTTACAAGGAGTCCATTGAAGGACAGGTCCTCCACACCGGCATTACTGAAGCAGGGTCTGCTGCTGCATTGCAAGTAGTGGGAACTGCTTACGCTACTCATAACTTGCCTATGGTGCCGTTCTATATCTTCTATTCCATGTTTGGCTTCCAGCGCACGGGAGACGCTTTCTGGGCTGCAGCCGATCAGCTAGCGCGCGGATTTGTCGTTGGCGCTACTGCTGGACGCACAACCCTTACTGGTGAGGGCTTGCAGCACTTGGATGGGCATTCGCATATCCTAGCTTCCACCAACCATGGTTTCGTGTCATACGATCCAGCATATGCCTACGAAATTCAGCATATTGTGCGTGACGGGTTACAACGAATGTATGGCAAAGATGATCCTCGCGATCCCAATGTGCTCTATTATCTAACTGTCTACAACGAGCCGATCGTTCAGCCTGCCGAGCCAGAGAATCTTGATCTTGAAGGCCTCCTCAAAGGAATCTATCGTCTTGATGACCATGCGAACACCGGCGGACCCAAGGTGCAGTTGCTATCGTCGGGGGTAGGTGTCCCATGGATTCGCGAAGCCAAGCGAATGCTGGCCGAGGACTGGGGGGTTGACGCCGCAACATGGTCAGTTACCAGCTGGAATGAACTGCGCCGTGATGGCATTGAAGCAGAACAACATAATTTCTTGCATCCAGAAAGCGAGCCGCGTGTACCTTTCCTCACCCAACAGCTGCACGGGCAAGAAGGGCCGTTTGTTGCTTCATCTGACTGGGACAATCTAGTCCATGACCAAATTCGCCCATGGATCCCTGGACAATACTTGACCCTGGGCACTGATGGCTTTGGTGTCTCCGACACTCGCCGCGCAGCACGACGTTACTTCCACATTGATGCGGAATCAATCGTAGTTCGCGCACTGCAAGGGTTGGCAAATGAAGGCAAGATTGACCGAAGTAAGGTTAAAGAAGCAATCGACAGATATGAGCTGTTCAACTATGCGATCGATGCAGTGGGCCTTCCTGCTGACAACGAGGTTCACTGAGTAGTTCATCATGACGAGTACGGATGCTGAGATTTTCGCTCAGATCCTCAAGGACTCCGGCTCCACTGTATTTTTTGGTGGGGCCGGAGTTTCTACAGAATCTGGTATTCCTGATTTCCGTTCAGAGTCAGCCCGTAGGGCAACATTAGAGCGCTTTGGCCTTCCGGCCGAGGAAATCCTTTCTGCCAGTTTCTTTTCGTCCAACCCCGAAGTTTTCTACGAATATGCCCGCGAGTTCTTGTTCCACCCAAAAGCAACGCCAAATGCTGCACATAGAGCGCTAGCTCATTGGGAAGAGCGCGGTTTGTTGGCCGGCGTCATTACCCAAAATATTGATGGCCTTCACCAAAAGGCTGGTAGTAAAGAAGTTTGGGAAGTTCATGGCACTCTGGAAAAATTCCATTGCGTTGCCTGCACCTCTACAGCTCCTCTGGACGAGGTGATCAAACAGTTGGACTCAGGGACTCCTGTCCCCACGTGTACATGCGGCGCTGCGCTCAAGCCAGATGTGGTCCTTTACGGTGAGTCGCTTCCTGATGAGGCAGTTTCCCGGTCCGTTCAAGCCGTCTCCCAGGCTGAAGTTCTTATAGTCTGTGGTACTTCCCTATCTGTCTTCCCGGCAGCCGGATTGGTCAACGCTTTTCGCGGATCTCACATTGTCTTGGTAAATCTTTCTCCCACCCCAGCTGATTACCAGGCGGATCTGATCATTCGCGAACCCATCGGGCAAACACTCAGCACAGTAGAACAGCTACTCCAGATGTCTTAGCTATGAGAGCGTGATTCGAGTACACGAAGTTCCGTGATCGCTGGCCCGGGAGATGGAAGTTGCATTGCCCCCCATGGCGTAATCGATCCCAATATGCGAGGCGACGCTGCTCCCGTTGCTTCCGGTACTCCCGAGGGAATAGGTGGACACTGATATTTATCCCCCACCTAACTGCTATGAGCCACGCTGGATACTGTCTTACGTTGATGGCTTTCATCGTGCGGTAATTGATCAATCAACGTACCAGGTAAGCAAGCCCTTGCATACTCATTACTGACAGGGCAAAGGCTATGCGGCCCGTCATTACCGCCACTATACTGCGCGTCTTCACATATCCGTAAAGGAAAATCCACTCTAATGGCATAAAAACCAGCAATAGCTGAGGAGTATCCCACCCCACCAGTACCGTCTGATAGACACTCATCATAAATACGCTCAAGAATAGTGCCACTACCCGCGGCATACAGCGGCTAAAAGAACAGAAAAATACTATTGATGCCGCCTGCAACCCAAGCGCGGCAAAAGGACCTTCGTAAAACTTTTCAATAGAGAAACCCTCGACAAAAGTAGGTTGTCTGGCAGCATTAAGAATGACGCCTGTGACAACTACACATGCAAGGGCAGCTAGAACCAAACCCATCACCACGTCCCAAGTCTTCACATGGAGCGGTCGAAAAAAATGATTCGCTCTATCGCGTATAAGAAATAGTCCGCCGAGAGGGAGAAAGCAACCAATATAGAATGCCGGACTGGACGATTGTGTCATGCACAGAAGACCTATGCCGACGACAAACCCGGCGGATACATAGGACAAAACTCGAGTGCGTGTCGCCTCTTCTAAAATAGGCATAAAAGCAGCATATCTATTTTTTGCCCGAGGCGACTCCATGTTCCCATGAGGCTAAGACACATCAATTCTTGCTGGTTGCACCTCAGAATAGGCGCAACCAGCAAAAATCAGGCAGCTGGCTTAATTTCCAGGCCTAAGAAGTCTGCAGCACGATCCCGTTGTGCGGGCCGATCCAAAGCGTTAATTGCAGTTTCGATACGACGAGCAGCCGGCCCTTCGTAACCCGTGAACCACGGACGAACAACATCTGCCAACCCAGTATCGACCAAATTTAACGCTTGATATCCGCGATTGCGATCGTGTATTGATACTTTCTTCTTTTGATTCATTTCTTCATCCTCCTCTCTGCAAGGTGGTTTGCACTCAGATCGTGCAGGTAGCCTTTCCTTGCGTGACGGCAACACTTGCCGCCACATATTATTCTGGCGGATCAATACGATATGCGCAAGACCAAACCAAGGGACTGCTGCGCGTGTAGGTGGCGTTTGACTTGGCTAGTTTTTGCTGGCCTGGGAGGATGGTGTTATGCCTACTGCGTATCCACAAGAGTTCCGTGAGGATGTCTTGAGGGTGGTTGCTGCCCGCGAGCCTGGGGTGACGATCAAGATGATCGCGAAGGATTTCGGGATCCATGTGGGGACACTGGATAAGTGGCTGCGGCAGGCTCGCGTTGAATCTGGGGAGAAGCCAGGGGTTACTAAAGCTGAGTCGGGGGAGCTTCGAGAACTGCGTAAACGGAACCGTCTGCTTGAACAAGAAAATGAGGTTCTCCGCCGCGCCGCGGCCTATGTGTCGCAGGCGAATCTGCCAGGATTTGGCTTTACCCGCTAGTGAGCGAGCTCGCCGCAGACGGTATCCCTGTCTCGGTGTCCTTGCGGGTCCTCAAGCTCTCTAGAGCCCCGTACTACCGGTGGTTGAAGAACCCAGTGAGTGAGTCTGAAGTGAGGCAAGCATTACCGGGCTAATGCGTTGTTTGACGCTCACAGGGATGATCCGCAGTTCGGTCATCGCCTCCTGGCTGACGAAGCGAAAGACGCTGGCCAGAGCATGTGTGATCGAGCCGCTTGGGCGATCTGCTGCGAGAATGGCTGGTGGTCTTCTTTCGGGAAGAAAAGAGGTAAAAGGGCTAAGCCGGGACCTCCTGTCCATGATGACCTCTGTGCCTATGAGGACAAGCACGGCGTTACCCGGCACCGCTTCACGGCTAGCAGCACTAATGAGCTGTGGTTGACGGACATTTCGGAGCATTGGGCGAGTGAAGGCAAGCTCTACTTGTGTGCTGTGAAGGACGCCTACTCGGGGCGGATCGTGGGGTACTCCATTGGGCCACGGATGAGGGCCAGCCTCGCAGTGAACGCCTTAGAGAACGCGGTGGCTATCCGCGGAAATGTGCAGGGATGTAAGGTCCATTCGGACCGCGGATCTCAATTTCAGTCCCGCAAATACCAGCGCGCCCTCAAACCTGACTTCTGACATGGGGTCCTGAGACGGCGTTTTGGGTTGTTGGTTTTGGCTTGTTTACGCGGTTTGGGTGTCTGGGTTGGGGCACTAGGGGCCTTGTTAGAATGGGGTTGTGGCTTACATTCG
>NZ_VULO01000014.1 GCF_009696615.1 Scrofimicrobium canadense | reverse complement strand
CAAACTCACCAAAGCCTGAAGAATCAACGTAGGATCAGAGACAGTGAAGGTGTTTCTATTATCTTTTTGGATCACACCTAAAAGTATGAAACACCTTCACACCCCACCAAAGTCCGAAGAGCCGGTAAAGCAAAAGGCCCGGTTTCCGTTGGAAACTCGGGCCAATCACGATTGGTAGCGGGGGCTGGATTTGAACCAACGACCTCCGGGTTATGAGCCCGGCGAGCTACCGAACTGCTCCACCCCGCGTCGGCTTTACCAACTGTAGTCGCATACCACCTCCCTGACAAGGCAGATCATAGTGGTCTTCCTCATGTCGGGGGTTTGTCACATACAACAGCTTTAAACATAGTTGAAATGCCAATCATCACAGAAATGATAACCCCACAGATCAGGAGCTTTTTCGAGGCAGGACTTTAGTCACATACTCTCTTTTTGGGTTGGTGCCCGTGCTAAAGTCTGAGCTATGGCTAACATTCTGGTCGCACCTATATCAACCCAACACATGTGTACCTCTCTCATGTGTTGTTGTATGCGCTAAATCGCCTAATCCCCTCCCCATACGAACGGATTGCACTTAGCCGTCCATGTGTCCTGGGTATCACCATCTATATCTCTTTTGGGGAATAGTTTTACACTGCAATAGATAGAGGAAATCAAGCAATGAAACGAAACCACTACAGACGCTCACTCGTCGCAAGCACACTTGCTGCCGGCCTACTTCTTTCCGCATGCGGTTCCACAAACACCAGTCAAAGTGGAAATACTGGCGGTCAGAGCGCAGCAAGCACGTCACAGTCGTCAGAAATCATCATCGGCACCACGAATGAACCAACAAGTTTTGAACGTAATGTTGGAGGCTCATCGGGCATTTCCGAAACGACTACCCGGAATGTCTACGAGGGACTGACCTCTATTAACGAGGCGGGCGAGGTGGTCAACACTTTGGCCCAAGATATTACCGTGTCAGAAGACGGCCTGACCTACACGTTCACCTTGCAACCGGACGTAACTTTCCACGATGGCACTCCCCTCACGTCGAAAGATGCTGCATGGTCGATTTCCGAGGCGATCTCACCTGAGTCGAAGTCAGCTCGCGCATCCGACCTTCGGGTTATCAGCGACATCGCAACCCCTGACGACCAGACACTAGTTCTTACATTGGACCATAAGAGCGCGTCACTGCCTTTCTTTTTGGCTTCAGTCACCGTCGTCAAAGATGGGGATAAAGAAAACACTCGTGATAACGGAACGGGCCCATATCGCCTCGTCGAATGGGTACAAGGCGACCATTTGACTCTAGAAGCCAACCCGAATTATTGGGGCGAAGCACCCAAGAATGATGGTGTAACTTTCCAGTTCTTTGCCGACGAAACTGCTATGAACAATGCACTGACAACCGGCGCGGTTGATTTAGTGATTCAGCAGGAAAGCCCAGATCAGCTGGCAACGTTTGAAAACAACCCTGAGTTCGTAGTCACCGATGGGAACTCCATCAAGAAGTGGGTATGGACATTCAACAACAAGCAGGCACCTTTTGACGATGTCCGCGTTCGCCAAGCGCTCTATAAAGCTATTGACCGTGATGCTCTTCTGACTGCCGTGTGGGGCGACTATGGCAAAGTTATTGGATCTATGCCACCGGTTTCAGAGCCCTGGTATGACGAGTCATTTGCTGAGATCCATGCCTATGATCCCGATGCTGCGAAGAAACTTCTTTCCGAGGCTGGAGCAGAGGGACTGTCCATTGACGTCAAATACGTGGCAGGTAGCACCCAAGAAATCATCGTTCAGCAGTTGAAATCTAATCTTGCCGATGTCGGTGTCACACTCAATTTGGTGCCGATTGACGACTCAACCTGGTACGAAGATGTTTACACCAATAAGGACTACCAAACCACTTTGATGGATCACAATAACCCGCGTGATGTCTTGTGGTACGCCAATCCTGATTTCTACTGGCAGTATGACAATCCGCAAGTGCAAGAGCTCAAGGAAAAGTCTGATGAGGCGTCGTCTGCGGAGGAACAGACCGAAGCGATTCACGAGATTTCGCGGATCATTGCAGAAGAGGCCCCTTCAGCATGGCTCTTCATGGCTCCTCAAATCCGCATTGCTAAGGCAGGCGTAACTGGCTTCTCACCAGATAAGAATGCGGAGCCATTCTATGTTGCAGAAATAGTCAAAGCCCAGTAATAAAGGGATCAATACAAGAGAGTTGGTGATCGCCCATGGGCATGCATGGTTGGAAAGGTGCAGTACGGACGCTGGTATCCCTGCTGATATCGCTTTTCCTGGCAAGCGTATTGATTTTTACGCTCATTCGCATGCTCCCAGGCGACACCGCTGCAGCTACCCTCGGGGTGGGAACCACTCCCGAGCAGCTGCAGCAACTCCGCGAAGAACTGGGAACAGACCAACCCGTATGGACCCAATACGGAACCTGGCTGCATGATCTTTTTACAGGCCAGACCGTGTCGTTGGTGTCGAAAGCTCCCCTTTCGGATCTTCTCTCTCACCGACTTGCCATCACTGTGCCCCTGAGCTTGGGGGCATTCTTTCTTGCCGTGGTGATCTCAGTTCCTTTAGGTGTCCTAGCAGCGATGAAACGACGCTCGCCTCTCGGGGTCGCGATATCAGCTTTCTCGCAAGTCGGTTTGGCAGTCCCAGTGTTTTGGGTTGGCGTGATTCTGGTGTGGGTTTTTGCGCTCACGTTGGGGTGGTTCCCTTCGGGGAACTTCCCCCGAACGGGATGGGAAACTCCCGGTCAAGCTATCTGGGCCCTCACCTTGCCAGCCTTTACGATTGCTATAGTCATGTCTGCTGTTATGGTGCGATACATTCGTTCCTCCGTTTTAGACGTATTGGATACTGAGTACATGCGCACGGCGCGTTCTCTTGGACAGTCACGGTGGCAGGCCTTTTTGCGCCATGGGCTGCGCAATGCTGCGGTCCCAGTAGTCGCGATTCTCGGTATCGAACTAGGAACTTCACTACTTGGCGCGGTAGTTGTAGAAAACGTGTTTGCCTTACCTGGGCTTGGACAATTACTTCTTCAGTCGACTACGTCGCGTGACCTGCCGATTGTTCAAAACTTGGTCATGCTACTGACCGCAGTGGTGCTTATCCTCAATGCCCTCGTCGATACGATACAACGCTCGATTGATCCCCGCCTGCGCCAAGAGGAGGCCCTGTGAGTAGCAGCGTAGTTCAGGCCGAAGTCGAGGATTCCTCTCAGGCTCCGCTCCCTCACCGCAAGCGTTCCTGGTCTCTCGTTGCTGGCAGCATCATGACAGTCACGGTCGTTATCGTAGGTGTCGTCGCATTCTTTTGGACTCCCTATTCAGCTGATCTGGTCGGCTATGGCCCGCGTTTGGGAGGGCCCTCAGCAGACTTTTGGCTGGGAACCGACAGACTGGGCAGAGATCTTTTCAGCCAGTTCATGGGCGGCGCCACGTCGGCAATTCTTGTTGCGATCAGCACTATCGCTATTGCTGGCTTACTGGGCATCATATTGGGAGTGGCTGCAGCGGCAACAACATGGTGGTTGGATGTGGCCGTCTCTAAAGGCATCGATATCATGATTGCTTTTCCCACTCTTCTTTTGGCTATGTTGATAGTTGCTGTGCGAGGCGCCTCCTTTTCTTCAGCTGTCATCGCCATTGGAATCTCAGGGGCTGCGGTTATCGCGCGCGTTACTCGCATCAATGTGTCGCGGGTCCTCCGTGAGGATTACATTCGCGCTGCACGTATTTCTGGGACGTCATGGTGGAGGATTCTCCTCATTCATGTTCTGCCCAATATTGCCCCTATGCTGGTTGTCCAGCTGACTCTCTTGGCAGGTTCTTCCATCTTGGCCGAGGCGTCGCTTTCGTATTTGGGCCTGGGCGCCCCTCCCCCTGCTCCCAGTTGGGGAAGGATGCTTCTTGAAGCCCAGTCAACTGTGGCCGTTCAACCGTGGGGTGCAATTGCTCCTGGCCTTGCCATCGCATGGACGGTTCTTGGTTTAAACCTGTTAGGTGATGGAATACGTGAGTACCGCGATCCCACGATTGGAGGCGCCTGATGAGTCTCGACGTTGAAGGCCTCACAGTCACGGATGCTTCTGGTCATGCGGTAGTAGATGAAGCCACTTGGTCGGTTGCCGCAGGCGGACGGCTGGGAATTATTGGAGAATCGGGCTCTGGTAAGTCCATGACAGCTTTAGCGGTTATGGGACTATTGCCCGATGGCTTGCACGCGTCGGGAAGTGTGCACCTCGGCGGACAAGAAATCTTGGGGCTTCCCGAGCGAGAGCTTCAGCGCATCCGCGGACACCGCATCGCAATGGTTTTTCAAGAACCCTTGACTGCTCTGGATCCACTGATGCGGGTCGGTAAGCAAGTAGCAGAGCCACTTCGCTTACGTGGGGTAAGAAAGAAAAATCAACTGCACACCAAGGTCAGTGAGCTCTTAGATATGGTGGCTATCACTGATATTGATCGCGTCATGCGATCTTACCCTTGGGAGCTTTCTGGAGGCCAACGTCAACGTATCGCGCTGGCGATGGCACTAGCCAATGAGCCAGAAGTGCTCATTGCGGACGAGCCGACAACAGCGCTTGATGTTACTGTCCAAGCAGAGATTTTGGCACTGTTGCAACGCCTTGTTGCACAAACTGGTACGACATTGGTATTCATTTCCCATGATCTTCCTGTTGTCTCAACTGTTGCGGATCAGATTGTGGTGATGCGGAGGGGGCGAATCGTAGAAAGTGGAGGAACCCAGCAGATTCTCCGCAAGCCTTCTGCGCCATATACCCAAACTCTCTTAACTGCAGCTCGTAACGTCAATAGAGTGAGGGTGAGTAATGACTAATCTCCTAGAGCTCCAAGGTGTTTCGCGCACTTTTAGCCAAGTCGAAGCCCTCAAAGACGTCAACATATCTATTTCTTCTCACCAAAGCACTGGGATTGTGGGTGAATCCGGCGCGGGAAAGTCGACTATTCTCAATATACTTTTGGGGTTGGATCAGCCGTCTCAGGGACGTGTTCTGTGGGAAGACAAGCCCCTAAACCCACGTGACCGCACTCTCATGAGAGAATATCGGCACCGCGTACAGGCAGTCTTTCAGGATCCTCGGTCATCATTGGATCCACGAATGCGAGTAGGCAACATCATTGCCGAACCCTTAAGATCACTGAAGATACCAGGAGATCGTAATCTTCGAGTACGTGAGGTTTTGGAATCTGTTGGTTTAGAAGCCGACGCTGCCAACCGGTTTCCATCCCAATTTTCAGGGGGCCAGCGTCAGCGCATAGCTATCGCCCGCGCCTTGGCACCCAAACCTCAGGTTCTCATTGCCGATGAACCTGTTTCAGCACTTGATGTATCTGTCAAAGCTCAGCTGATGGATCTCTTTCATCAGCTGAAGGAAACGCTGGGGCTGACGTTGATAATGGTAAGTCATGATATTGCCATTGTCAGTCAGCTCTGCGAACAGACAATTGTTCTCAAAGACGGTGAGGTTGTCGAGGCGGGTGCAACTACTTCCGTCCTGCACTCACCCAAGGAACCCTATACTCGCCAGCTGTTAGCTGCGATACCTCAGCTTCATGTCTGAAGCTCAAGGGACCTCACCACAGACAGTACCTGCTCGACACCGGGAAGAGACGCATTCTCAGATCTCCAAATAGCGCACAGTGGTCTTTCCATCACGAGGCCCACGATAGGAACAATAGAGATATCTCCAGTAGCAACTTGGTCACGAATCGCAAGTTCAGAAAGAAATGCGGGTCCAACTCCTTGTGCAACTGCATGAACGATTGCGGTATTAGAGTCAAACTCTGCAATAGGTAATGCACGCTGGGGAAGGTAAACATCTAGAATATCTCGAGTACCTGAACCGACCTCACGCTCAACAAAACGGACCCCAGCCAATTCCGCAACAGTAAGTCTTTTACCTGACCAAGGATGGCTTCTAGGGACGATCAAGACTACTCTGTCACGCCTAAGAACCTCCATCACGAAGCCAACTGGCGGCTGAGGAACTTCAACAAAACCAAGTGGAACTTCACCTGTATCTACCATGTCCATGATTCGAGCTGAATTATCAACTTTGAATGAAACACTGGTTGCCCACCCCATCTGGCTCATAGCTTTTGTCCATTCTGGCACCAACTGTTCGCCAACAGTTCTACTTGCTGCAAGTTTCAGCTGTTCAGGCATGCGCCCCCGCAGGCGGTCTGCGTCTATGTGAAGACGCTCATATTCTGCAAGGATTTGCCTAGCTCGAAGCGCAATACTCTCGCCCGCTTCAGTGAGAGTAGACCCCAGTGGGGTACGTCGGACCAAAGGAAGGGATAGACGTTTTTCCAAGGCAGCAATCATGCGTGAAGCTTGAGGCTGGCTTACACCGACCTCGCGTGCTGCTACGCCCACCCCGCCTTTCTCTTTTACAAGCACAAGAAGCTCTAACGAAATGACGTTAATCTCCCCCGAGGATCGTCGCGCTTGCCACTGAGAACTCATACCAATAGTGTATGACCCCATGTTCCAATGTGGATGAGCACTATTGCTTGTGAGGGAAACTTGACACCATGACAGAGGGCCAAACGCATCCACAACCACGCATCCTTCCCAGCATTAGCTCCATCAAATCTGTAATACCGGGCCTATCCCTATGTGTTGGCACCGCGCTGGTGTGTGTGGGGACAACCACCGGCATAACTGGACTCAGTCCTCTCCTTTTAGCAATCATCATCGGAGTTATTGCACGTAATACTCTCCGCATATCTCAATCATTACAGCCGGGCATTTCTTTCTCAGCAAAGTCTTTGCTGCGCTGGGGAGTTGTCCTGTTGGGTCTCCAGTTGTCGATTCCTGACGTTCTCGCATTGGGGCCAGGCGTCCTCGTCATCGTTATAGCCGCCGTGACTATTACTTTTGTGGCGGCGCTTCTTCTAGGTAAAGCTCTCAAAGTCGAATGGAACCTCACGGTCCTTATCGCATCAGGTTTTTCCATTTGCGGGGCCGCAGCCATCGCCGGAATGCAAGGAATAGTACGAGCACGCGACGAAATAGTCGCCGCTGCGATTGCATTGGTCGTTCTCTTTGGCACTCTTATGATCCCTATAAACACAGTCGTTGTGTCTATGCTGCACCTGGAGGATGGAACTGCTGGAACTTTCATTGGTGGCTCAGTACATGAAGTAGCCCAAGTCGTTGCAGCTGCCGGAATCGCGGGTGGAGCACCTCTTTTAGCAATAGCTGTTCCTATCAAGCTAGCCCGAGTTCTCCTCATGGCTCCGATGGTGACAATCATGTCACTGGTCAAACGCCGTACTTCATCTTCACAGGCCGGACAGAAAAAACCTCCTTTGGTCCCTCTTTTCGTCTTGGGTTTCATCGCGATGATTCTTGTTGCCACCACCGGCCTGATTCCTCCCACTGCTTTGGAATGGGTCAAGCTGTTTCAGCAGTTCTTTCTCACCGCAGCAATGTTCGCCCTCGGTCTAGGTGTCCATATTCGTTCGCTTATGCGTCTAGGACTCCGGCCGATTCTATTGAGTTTTTTAGCAACACTCATCATTTGTATGGTGGTAGCAATCGGGATTTCTTTGGGCTTGGGTGCACAGAATCGCCTCTAGCTCTTTCCCTTCCTCGTCAGGTGCTGGATTTTTGCGACCTTCCGCCTTCCATAACGGACACATAACACGCAACTGGCAGGTGAAGAACAATTGCCCTGTTACCCTCATGGGATGAGGGAATCATTGTCTGTTGCTGAGGCGCGCCGAGTCACAATTCGTTCATTGAAACTTCACCAGCGTACTTCTGACACCAAGACATCTCTCTCACGCATGACACACCATCTTGGTGCCGTGCAGATTGACTCGGTGAATGTTTTTGCTCGCAGCCACTACATGCCGCTGTTTTCCCGCCTAGGGCACTATGATCGGGCAGACTTCGACCGTCTTGCATTCGAGGATCCTAAGAGATTTACCGAGTACTGGGCACATTGTGCGGCAGTCATCCCGACCGAGAATCGCCCTCTTTTTGGATTCCGCATGGAAGAGTATCGTCAGCGCACACATAAACACTCCTCATGGTTCCAGGCAAAAAAGGATCTGTTGCCGCAGATTCTCAACCGATTGCAAGACGAAGGGCCTCAGACAGCATCGGCACTAGAAGAATCCCAGAGGGGATCTAAAGCTGGATGGTGGGACTGGTCAGATACCAAACGTGCTCTAGAATGGCTATTTCTTTGTGGGGACGTGGCGGTCGCTCGCCGCGAGAACTTTCAACGTGTTTACGCGCTAGCAGAACACGTTATACCCCCCGCATACCTGAGAACGGATATGCCTCGTGAAGACGCTGTGCGACAACTACTTCAGATATCACTCAGAAACTATGGAATTGGTACACTACCTGACCTCGCGGACTATTTTCGTCTCTCCCCTGCAGTGGCACGTCAAGCAATACGCGAGCTAGTCGAGGACGGCCTCGCCATACCAGTATCACTTGGTGATTCTCCGGCCTTTGCAGACCCAAAGCTCACGGTTCCGCGCCGAGTTGAAGGCGTCAGTATTCTGTCTCCTTTCGACCCCCTCTTATGGCACCGCCCTCGCACAAAGGCTCTCTTCGGAATGGACTATCGCATCGAAATCTACACACCGGCGAAAAAACGGCAGTTTGGATACTACAGTTTGCCGATCCTGGTCGATGACCGCCTGTCTATGCGGGCAGATCTCAAGGCAGATCGAAAGAACTCGTGCCTCAAGGTGCAATCGGCGTGGTGGCACGACCCTAGACCTGAAGATGCGCAACGTGTCGCCGATGAACTTCGCCTTGCTGCCATGTGGCAAGGGCTCGACAGCATCTCTATTGGAACGTGGGGGGACGCCACCGATGCACTTGCTACGAACCTGGCGCCCCTGCGTCACCACACCACCCCGTCACATACCTAGCATGCGTCAGTTGCTGGTTATGTGTGCGTTATTCTAGCTTCGATGTCGCAATTTTCCAGCAGTTGACGTAGTACTTTTATGCGAGCACAGAAGCTTTCAGCAGCAAAACGGTATTTCATTCCCTCTCAGACACAGCGGTAGCAATTCTGTGCGCAGCAAAGACACCTAGCAGTGCAATAACTGCGGCAATGCTGAGCGCGGGGAACCACGGTGCCACCCCACTTTGTGTGCTGAGCGAAAGCGCCAATGACACAAAACCGAGAGCTAACGCTGGACCCGCGTTGTCGGCTAGCTGCAGAGCCGATGATACCTCTCCATGTTTGGAAACCGGCGTCTGCTCCAAGGCCAAATCTGACAAAGTAGCATGTGTAAGGCCTATGCCAAGCCCCGCAAGCGTCCACCCAACGACACCGATCCATACCGGAGCATGGGGAAAAGCCAATGTGAGAACTGGCAACATTCCCACTGCGAGAAACACACTTCCCCAGCGAGGTAGACGTTCGCGACGCTGATTGATGCGCGACTGGAATGCAGAGCCTGCCGCCCATGAGATCGATCCTGCTGCCACGACTAGTGATGCTTCCGCCGGATCCCACCCTCGGACGGTCTCTAAGACCATGGGAATCAAAGAGATTGCAGCTACATTGGCTGCAATGGTCAAGCCTCGCGTTGCAATCATCGCACCAAGAACTGGACGGGCGCTGAATGTCCCCGCTGGAAGTAATGTGGGTAGGACAAGCAATGACACCGCTAACCCGAGAATCAGCGGGACCAAAGATACTAATCCGTTGACAACAGCAGATGCTTGGGTGGCTAGCAAGCCTAAAGCCACGATGAGCGCATAGATGGCCCTACGCACAAAAGCGTTTCCAACATACCCTGACGGCACTGGAGCCAGACGCATGAGCGGTAGCAGCGGCAACAAAGTGACGAAGATAAGGATGGAAACAACCCAAAATACAGGACGCCACCCCACCGTTTGCGCGGCAAATCCCGCGATTGGGGCTCCAATGAGGGACGGGAGAACCCACGCCATCGAGAATGCAGCAAAGAACGTGCGTCTATGTTCCGATGTGCTAATAGCACCCACTAAGACATAGAGAGGGACAACCGCAAGACCGGCACCTAAGCCTTGAATGGTGCGCCCCAACGTGAAGACAACCATGGAGGGGGCGGCTCCACACAGAAGGAGCCCCACAGCGAAGGAGATTACTCCTCCTAACAAGAACGGTACGGCGCCGCGAGCATCAACTAGGGGCCCACAGATTACACATGTGAAGACCTGGGCGGCTAGAGGCGCACCCGCCGCAAGCGGCAACCACAATTCGCTGCCCAGTGCTTCCACTACGGAAGGCATGATTGTGGTGGTTGCAAGCGATTCAAAAGCAAATATCGTAATCATGGCCACAGCGCCAATGAGAAGCGCTTTCTCAGCCTTGGAATATCTCTTTTGCGGCGAAGTCATAGTCAGATCATCCACCGCACCGGTAAGGTCTACCAAATCTAGCACTGTCTTTTCGGCGTTTACGCCGATGCCAGAGCTTTCGTATGATTCCTTTGACGGTGTAGTTGGCGCCCCAAAAGTCCCTGCCGCGGCGCAAAAAGGTATACTCCAGTAAATATTATTCCCATGGTAAGAACGATCATTCCGCCAGTTGCAGTGTCTAAGTAATAGCTGAAATAGAGGCCAATAATTGCGGAAATGACGGACATGGTTGGAGCAATTACTAGCATGGTCGAAAAACGATCTGTTAGAAGATATGCGGTGGCACCGGGAATGATAAGCATTGCAACGACAAGAACAACTCCAACTGATTGCAGTCCCACTACTGCCGTAATAGCAAGTAAACCTAACATAAGAGCGCTGAGCCAGCGGGGGCTAAGTCCGATGGCGTACGCATGCGTGGGGTCAAAGGCGAACAGCGTGAGATCTCGGCGTTTGTAGAGCAATACGGCTATGACTATTGCGCCTAGTGCGGCGACCTGTATGAGGTCCCTTGGCGATACGCCTAACAGATTTCCAAAGAGTATGTGCCCAAGGTCTACGTGGCTTGGTGTCACTGACACAAGAACTAGTCCCAAGGCGAAAAGAGTGGTGAAGACAATGCCTATAGCGGCATCTTCTTTGATGCGCGAGGTGTCTCGGATAGTACCGATGAGTCCGACAGCAATAAAGCCGAAGATGACAGCTCCAAAAGCGAACGGTAGCCCAAAGATATACGCCAATACGACCCCCGGCAGGACTGCGTGCGAAACGGCATCCCCCATGAGAGACCATCCAATAAGCACTAGCCAGCAGGACAGTAATGCAGATGCGAGGGCAGAGATGATTGCCGTGCCAAGAGCAGTGATCATGAATGAGTATTGGAAGGGCTCACTGAGTATCGCGACAAGGTTCACGCGGCTTCCCCTTCTTTTCGAGAATGTTCAGATTGTTTCGCCAATGGGTCCATACCAAATGCGCGGACTAGGTTTTCTGGTCTCAAAATTACGTCCGTTGCGTCTTGAGCCAGCACCTCTTTACGCAGTAGTACAGATTCAGTGGCCAAGCCGGGAAGGGCTATAAGGTCATGCGTTGACACGAGGATACATTTTCCTTCATACGCTAGGTCTTGGAGTACCGCGGTGATGGTTGCTTCAGAGGTCTTGTCGACTCCTGCAAAAGGCTCATCGAGAAGCATTACTGTTGCATCCTGAGCTATACCGCGAGCAACAAAAACTCGTTTCTTTTGACCACCAGAGAGCTGCCCGATAGGGCGCTGTGCCAGGTCAAGGAGCCCTACCCGTTCCAGTGCGGCATTCACCGCTTCTTTGTCTGTGCGACGGGGGCGACGCATTGGGCCCATATGACCATACCGTCCTGTCATCACTACTTCTGATACCGAAATAGGAAATGCGCCGTCGATATCTTCACTTTGCGGCACATACGCAATCGCCCCTGTTTTCCGCGCAAAAACGGGAGATTTCCCGTGAATAGAGACGGAGCCAGATTCGGGCCGCAGCAAACCGATAATTGCCTTCATTAATGTCGATTTTCCCGAACCGTTCATACCGACCAGTCCGTACACAAGCCCTTCACTGAGAGTGATACTGGCATTGCGTAGGGCTTCAACATCACCGTAATTGACTGAGATTGCACGCACCTGCACTGCCACTGTCATCGCACATCTCCAGTGAGACCTGCAATAATTGTGTCAACGTCGTGGTTAATGAGCTCAAGATATGTTGGAACGGGGCCACCTTGTTCCGACAGCGAATCGACGTAGAGGGTGCCTCCAAACTGGGCATCGGTAGCGCGGACTACCTGTTGCATAGGAGCATCGGAAACCGTCGACTCGCAAAAAACTGCTTTCACATCATTGTCTTTAACGAACTCTATTGCCTCAGCAATTTGTGTCGGGGTGGCTTGTTGTTCAGCGTTAACTGGCCAAATATATGCTTCTTGAAGTCCTGCGTCTCTTGCTAAGTATGAAAAAGCCCCTTCGCACGTAACAAGAGCGCGTTCATTGTCAGGCAAAGTCGCTAATGCAGCTTCCAGGCGATCTTGCACTTCTCGGAGTTCTTTTTTGTAGGCCTGCCCGTTCGCAGCGAAGTCATCGGCATTTTCCGGCTGTAGGTCGGAAAAAGCTTGCACCATGTTGTCTACATAGGTCTGTGCGTTTCTTGGACTCATCCACGCATGAGGGTTTGGGAGCCCTTTGTATGCGTCTTCCGCGATAGCGATCACTTCTACCCCGTCGGATACTACTGTATGGGGCGCATCAATCCCGGCGACAAATTTCTCAAACCATGCTTCCAGGCCCATTCCGTTGTCCAGTATGAGGCTTGCGCCACTTGCCCTGGCAATGTCACCTGGTGTTGGTTCATAACCATGGATTTCAGCACCTGGCTTGGTGATTGACTCCACACGTAGATAGTCACCGGCAACGTTGTGCGCTATGTCTTGCAGGACTGTGAAAGTTGTGAGAACGAGAGGTGTCTCACCACTGTTGCTCTGCCCTTCGCCAGTGATCTCAGAAGTTTGCTGAGAGCAGCCGGCAGAGAAAACTGCTGCGCCAACGACGCAGCTGATGAGGAATAATACTTTTCTTGTCATATCCATAATATGATTTAAGGATACCCAAACTTTCAAGCTTGGCGCCACATTTTTGCAGTCTTCTAGAGAGACCTGCCTCACGCATAATTGCCTCTTGGGTAAATCCTGTTAACCTCAATTAGGTTCGGCCGTTGCAGAACGGCACGTCGACCCACACTGAGACAATGCCAGGCACAGACCCCATTGATCACGCACGCAGCTCCCATCCAAAGAAAAAGGGAATGCAGCGAGCCGTCCAAGTACTCACCAAAGAACCAGCGCCTCTTCACCCAGCCTTGATTCCCGGAATCGGGGTAAGTGAGGATGGTCCGCGCTTTTCTATCAACTGGCCGGTTCTCATCGCCACCGGCGTAGTCGTCATCAGTATCATCGTCTGCGGTCTGATAGCACCTGACCTCTTGGCTAATGCCTCGAATACAGCTGTTCATTGGGTATCGACCAACGCTGGATGGTTCTTCTCCCTACTTACGGTAACGGTCTTCGTTTTTATGCTGATTGTCGGATATTCTCGCAAGGGAAACATTCGACTGGGTGCCGATGATGAGAAGCCTGAGTTTTCCACTCTTTCGTGGATTACGATGCTCTTCTCCGCTGGTATGGGAATAGGTCTGCTCTTTTTCGGCGCGTACGAGCCCCTCGCATTCTTTCTCGATACCCCTCCAGGCTTCGACTTTGAGCCTCAAAGCTACGATGCGGCACGTGCGGCCCTAGCTCAGACACTGCTGCATTGGGGTCCTCTAGCCTGGTCATATTATGCGCTGGTGGGGGGAGCAATCGCCTATGTCACATATAGGCGAGGACGCCCTGGCCTCATTTCAGCGATCCTTGACCCTATCTTTTCGGAGAAAACTCGCGGACTATTTGGCCCAGTTGTTGACGGATTCGCCATCCTTGTAACACTCTTCGGAACAGCGGTATCCCTGGGACTTGGCGCTCTTCAAATTGCGCGAGGCGTAGAGATTGTCAGTGGAATTGGGCCACTAGGAAATGGCGTAGTCATCGGCCTCATGGTTGCAGTGACAGTGCTTTTCTTGGCTTCCGCTGTCTCCGGGATCAAACGCGGAATCCGTCTGCTCTCTAACATCAACATGATGTTAGTCGCCATATTTTGTGTCTTCGTATTCATTGCTGGCCCTACAGTATTCCTCCTCAACATTATTCCTTCATCAGCTCTTACGTTCTTCGCCGATATTGGATCTATGCTGTCGATATCTGGGGCATCGGGACCAGAAGCAGCAGATTTCCTGGAGGCGTGGACCACGTACTATTGGGCGTGGTGGGTGTCGTGGACACCATTCGTAGGCATGTTTATCGCAAAAATCTCCCGGGGTCGTTCTTTGCGGGAGTTCGTCACAGTCACCATTTTGGTGCCTTCCCTAGTGTGCTTGGTTTGGTTTGGGACTGTCGGAGGCACGGCAATCTGGATGGAGATGAATGGTGCTGGTATCTCTGCCGCTCCTACTAGTCAAGACGTTCTATTCCAAGTTTTAACAAATCTTCCTTGGCCTCTTGTTACTGGGGTAATCGTCATTATTTCGTTAGTCGTCTTCTTTGTCACAAGCGCAGACTCTGCCTCATTGGTGATGGCTTCGATCACAGAGCGGGGACGCCCACGGCCCACAAAAACACTCACTATCGGGTGGGGCGTATCTCTATCGCTCATCGCCATTACCTTGCTGCTAGCTGGTGGAGAAGACTCTCTCAGCGCCCTCCAAGCATTAGTCACCGTCTCGGCACTCCCCTTCGCGGTCATCCTGGTGCTGTTGATGGTCGCATGGTGGAAAGATCTTTCTAGAGATCCGTTCATCTTGCGGCAACAATACGCGCGGATCGCAATTACTGAAGGTGTGCGCATTGGAATTCAAGAGCACGGCGATGATTTCGTGTTCTCAGCAGCTGAATCCGATCCTGACCAGGGGGCCGGAGCATGGCTTGACTCGGACGATCCAGAACTCACGCAATGGTATGAGGATGCTTTAGAGGAGCGTGAGAACGCCGCTGATGATGCCACCGAGAAATAGATACATGTATTCGCATTCCTCCGTTGCAGTGGGGGTTTTATGTGTGTCTTTCTTTTCGCGCGACGGACGAGTCTCCACACGCAAGCTACAACCCATTACCCTAGAGGGGTCACACCGGCACAATCGTATGGAGCCCGAATGGATCTGATGGTGGTGGGGGGCGGCGGCCGCGAGCACGCCCTGATCCGATCATTGCGTAAGAATCCGACTGTAGAAAAAATCTACGCACTTCCAGGGAACGGGGGAATATCTGCGGACGCTGAATGTGTCCCCATCAGCGCCACCGATATTCCTGCAATCGTCAATTTCGCGCTGAGTCATTCGGTCGACTTTGCGGTTGTCGCCCCTGACGATCCCCTTGTTTTGGGTGCTGTGGACGCATTGGAAGAAGCCGGAATTCCTTCTTTCGGACCCAGTGCAGATGCCGCAATTATCGAAGGCTCTAAGGCTTTTTCGAAAGAGCTCATGGAAAAGTACCAGATTCCCACGGCGCGACATAAGACTTTCACCGATGAGAAGGCCGCCTTGGAATACCTCCAAGATCAGTCATTCCCCATTGTCGTCAAAGCCGACGGGTTAGCTCTTGGAAAAGGCGTGATCATTGCACAGAATCTGGACGAGGCGTCAGCCGCAGTCCACGACATGATGGGTGAAGCACGCTTCGGTGATGCGGGAAAAACTGTTGTCATCGAAGAATTTTTGGAGGGCCCCGAGGTGTCGGTTCTTGCCTTCACCGACGGTACTACCCTTGTCCCGATGGTCTCATCCATGGACCATAAGCGTGCCTTCGACAACGATGAAGGCCCCAACACCGGTGGCATGGGCGTTATTGCACCTAACCCCTTTTACACTTCAGATATTGCCGAAATAACAAGGCAGCAGATCCTTGAACCCACTATTGCTGCTATGCGCGCGGAAGGTCGCCCATTCAAAGGATGCCTCTACTTTGGTCTCATGCTCACCAAGGACGGCCCTAAAGTCATCGAGTACAACTGCCGTTTCGGCGACCCGGAGGCACAGGCTGTCCTCCCTCTGCTTGAGAGTGACTTACTTGAGATTATGCAGGCCGTTCGCGATGAGCGCCTAAATGAGGTCGATGTGCGTTTTTCTGATGGAGCCACCTGCTGTGTCGTCGTAGCCAGTGGCGGCTATCCTGGCACATACGACAAAGGTAAAGAGATCACCATTGAACCAGTTGAGGCAGAGTTCTACCACGCGGGGACTGCACTGTTAGAAGGAAAACTGGTGACAGCTGGCGGACGGGTACTAGCTGTCGTCGCCTCGGGCAAGAACCTTGGGGAAGCAGTCACCAACGCATACAAAGCGGCCGACCACGTTCATTTTGATGGTTTACACCGCCGTGAAGATATTGGCGCCCGCGCCCTGGAAGCAAAAGGATCGCAGCAATGATCAACCGGATTTACGTCGAGAAAAAACCTGACTTTGCCGCTGAGGCCACCCAGGTACTCACCGATGCTCGTGATCTCTTAGGGATTGAAGGGCTTACAGCCGTGCGGGTGCTTCAACGCTACGATATTCACGACCTCGATCCTCGTTTCTTAGACCAAGCGATCACTACCGTCTTTTCTGAACCGCCAACTGATCTGGTGCATCATAGTCTTCCAAAAGCAGATGTTTTTTTCGGTGTGCAATATCTACCCGGTCAATTCGATCAACGAGCCGACTCTGCCACACAATGTCTACAGCTGCTTACACAGGGACAGCGGCCTCTTGTTCACAATGCACGCATATATCTGTTAGAAGGAGATATCTCTGACAGTCAGGTGGAATCTCTCAAACGCTATCTCATCAACCCGGTCGATTCACAAGAAATACCCGTCGATGATGAACCGGCTTCCCCGACGCCTCCCCCACCCGCAGCGTCAGTACCTACTGTCGATGGCTTCCGTACTCTGAATCTGGACGAGGCGAAGAACCTCATCAACGACCTTGGCCTTGCCATGGATACTGATGATCTAGCATTTTGCCAGGAATACTTCACTTCAGAAGGACGCGATCCGTCCATGACTGAGCTGCGAGTAATCGACACCTATTGGTCCGATCACTGCCGACATACGACATTCCTTACGCACCTCGATGACGTTTCGTTTTCCGACCCACGGGCCGAAGAGGCCTACCGTGATTATCTGGACACCCGCCAAGAGCTGGGGGTAACAAAACCCATCACTCTCATGGACTTGGCCACAGTCGCAGGAAAGTATCTACGTACTCATGGTCTACTGCCCGGCCTGGATGAATCCGAAGAAATCAACGCCTGCACAGTTCGCATCGACGTTGACGGGGAAGAATGGCTTCTGCTATTCAAGAATGAAACACACAACCACCCCACCGAGATCGAGCCTTTTGGAGGCGCCGCCACCTGTATTGGCGGAGCGATCCGCGATCCTCTCTCGGGACGAGCATATGTCTACCAGGCAATGCGCGTCACTGGCGCTGCCGACCCCAGGGTGCCAGTTGGTGACACTCTGGCTGGGAAACTACCCCAGCGACAGATCGTCAACCAGGCGGCCGACGGGTATTCCTCATATGGAAATCAGATAGGTTTGGCAACTGGCCATGTCACAGAGATTTACCACCCCGGCTATGTTGCCAAACGCATGGAAATTGGCGCTGTCGTTGGTGCAGCCCCGGCTGCCAATGTACGCCGTGAAACCCCCCTTCCTGGGGATGCGATTGTGCTCCTTGGTGGAAAGACTGGCCGCGACGGATGCGGCGGAGCGACTGGCTCGTCAAAAACCCATACTGCCTCGTCAGTGGAAGAAGCAGGTTCAGAAGTTCAAAAAGGAAATGCCCCTGAAGAACGCAAATTACAGCGCCTTTTCCGCAACCCCGAGGCGGCGCGTCTCATCAAGCGCTGCAACGATTTCGGAGCCGGCGGAGTATGTGTCGCAATTGGCGAGTTGGCTCCCGGCCTGTTGATTAACCTCGACACGATTCCCAAGAAATATGAGGGCCTCACCGGCACTGAACTGGCGATATCGGAATCTCAGGAACGTATGGCTGTTGTCCTCGAGCCCGGCGATGTGAACCGCTTCCTAGAGTTGTCTGCTCAAGAGAACCTAGAAGCCACCGTAGTTGCAGAAGTGACCGAGCAGCCGCGCCTCGTCATGGACTTTCAAGGTAAACGCCTAGTCAACCTCAGCCGTGAGTTCCTAGATTCCAACGGAGCAGCCAAACACGCAAAGGCACACGTGTCCGTTCCCGCAGCCTTCTCTTTTCCTTTTACTAGCTTCGATGAGATCGTTTCTGACCTCAATGTGGCCTCGCAACGAGGACTCATTGAACGCTTCGATTCAACCATCGGCGCTGGTACAGCTCTCATGCCTTTGGGCGGTTCTAGGCAGCTCACCCCCTCCCAAGTCATGGCAGCGAAAATACCTGGAACCACCAATACCGATGTTGTGTCGGTGATGTCATGGGGCTTCAATCCATTCATCATGGAAGCAGATCCCTTCGCCGGTGGATACCTGGCAGTAGTTGAATCACTGGCAAAGCTGGTAGCTAGCGGCTGCACACTGGAAGACTGCTATCTCACTTTCCAAGAGTATTTTGAGCGCTTGCGCAATGATGCTGAACGCTGGGGTAAACCCTTATCAGCCCTTCTGGGTGCCTATCGCGCACAAAAGGATTTCGGAATCGCGGCAATAGGTGGAAAAGACTCCATGAGCGGGTCGTTTGAAAACCTCGATGTGCCACCAACACTGGTCTCCTTTGCAGTGACCGTGGGGAAAGCCAGTCAACTCGTGACGACCGAGTTCAAGTCCAGTGAATCACGCTTAGCCATCTTGCGACCAGAACGCGATGCGGCAGGATTGCCCACCTCAGCCAGCCTGCAGGCCATCTGGCAGCAGGCCCTCGATGCGGCCCACGCTGGCGATATCCGCTCCGCGTGGACACCAGGATTGGGCGGCGTGCTTGAAGGACTTTTCAAGATGTCGGTGGGTAACCGCATCGGCTTCCGCCTCGACGGCAACCCCGACGATTTCCTCACATATGATTACGGTGCGATTATCGTCGAAACTGCGCCAGAGTCAACTGTTGGAGAAACAATTGGGAAGACCACCTCTGACTACACTCTGCAGTCGCAAGAGGAAAAATGGGGGGATGTTTTAGAAGATGTCTTCCCCACACGTGTGCGCGCTGCGGGGGAAGCCCCAAAAGTCTCTTACTCGCAAAGGTTTGCAGGGAGCTCGACTGCCCTCACTGCCAAACCAACGTTCCTCATTCCAGTTTTTCCGGGCACCAACTGTGAAGATGACACTGCACGCGCTATTGAGGCGGCGGGCGGCACAGCCGACATCTTCGTAGTGCGGAACCTTTCCAGCAATGACATCATCCACTCTATTGACGAGTTCTCCACGCGTCTTGCCACGTCCCAAGGGCTTTTCCTTCCTGGTGGGTTCTCTGGAGGTGACGAACCTGATGGCAGCGCCAAGCTCATCACATCGTTCCTGCGCAATCCACAGATCGCGGCAGAAGTCGAACAACTTTTAGACATCCGAGGCGGACTCATCGGTGGCATCTGTAATGGGTTCCAAGCACTCATCAAATTGGGACTGCTTCCCTACGGCCACATCATGGAACCATGCGAAAACACCCCCACACTGACCCACAATGTGATCGGTCGCCATCAGTCGCGCCTAGTGCGAACACGCGTCTCTTCTGTGCTTTCACCGTGGCTTGCCAATGTCAGCTTGGGCCAGGTGGTGACGGTTGCAATATCGCATGGCGAAGGTCGAGTCGTTGCCAGCGAGGATCAGCTTCGTCAGTTAGCTGACCACGGCCAGATCGCCACCCAGTACGTCGATGCTGAAGGTGTTCCCACTATGGAGATTGACTTCAACCCCGCTGGGTCAATGTGGGCTATCGAGGGACTCACTTCCCCTGATGGGCGCGTATTTGGCAAGATGGGCCACTCTGAGCGGATAGGTGAGGGTCTTTACCGCAACGTACCCGGAAGCTTTGACCTGGGCATGTTTAGCGCTGCGGTGAAGTTCTTCAGCTAGCCACTCTTTCCCACGTACGGGGTCATAAAACTGTTCACGGGGCGATATACCGCCCCGGCAGCTACCACATCGCCCCGGATGCGGTAGCAATGTAGCCAAAACAAAACGGGTGGCGCACCCCCCTGGAAGCGCACCACCCGCACGTTTTCAATGGGAAACTACGAGGACGACTGCCCTGCTAGCTCACCCAAATCACCTAACTGTTCATTTTGCCCATCTGGACCTTCTGGACCAGGCGTTCCTGGGCCTTCACCAGTTGCAGGCGCATCAAGACCGCGCAGCAGCACAGCTTCTTCTAAAGCCTTCTGCAGTTTCTCCTGGGCTTTGCCGTAGGCCGCCCAGTCATTCGCTGTCATGGCATCTTGCGATTCCTTCAACGCATCCCTGGCATCACCCAGAACTAGGTTGAGTTCTTCCTCGGGAGTGAGACTCTCAGATGGTTCTTCGGTGTCTGTTGCACCCGCACCATCAGGTTTCGTCACAGTAGCCTGAGCGTCACCACCAAATGTCTGATCTAGCGATGCTTCAAGGGTAGAGGCAAAGCCAATCTGATCCCCAAAAGCCGTCAGTACGTATCGCAATAGTGGATACGAGGTTGCGGAGGTCGATTGCACGTAGATCGGCTGTACGTATAGCAAGCCACCACCAACAGGAAGAGTCAAAAGATTACCGCGAATAACCTTTGATCCTTGCTGCCCCAAAAGGTTAAGCTTCGTGGCGATCTCTTGGTCTGAGTTGAAAGAGTTCTGCACCTGACCCGGACCAGGGACGGTCGTGGAGGAAGGTAACGCCATGAGGCGTAGTTTCCCATAACCGTCGCGTATCTTGCCTGGTTCGTTGCCCGTTTCTGAATCAACTGCTAAGAATCCTGCCATTGCTTCGCGACGCGATTCACCGGTGCCAGCGGGTACATACACAGAGGTCAAAGAGAACTCCGCAGTTTCCTGGGTCGGCATCTGCATTGTCAGATAGTAAGGAGCCTGCAGCTTTTGGCCAGTACCGTTTTCATCGGAAGACGCCGGGTCTTCCGATAGGCGCCAACGGTCACCACCCGTGTAGAACTCTGATGCTTCAGTGATGTGGTACGTCTGCAAAAGTGAGCGCTGGACCTTGAACATATCCTCGGGGTACCGGAAGTGACTCATCAAGTCACCAGAAACTTCGGAAATATCCTTCACCATGCCCGGATACACTCCCGACCAGGCCTGCAAGACTGGGTCCTCGGCATCCCATGCGAAGAGCGACACAGTCCCGTCATAGGCATCTACTACAGCTTTAACCGAGTTACGCATGTAGTTGACAGTGTCAACCTCAAAGTATTGGTCCTCAAGCGTACGCGAATCCGTAGTCGATTCGTTGAGAGACATATGCTCAGCATAAGGATAGGTATTGGCTGTGGTGTAAGCATCTACTACCCACACCAAACGCTTTGGTGTCGATTCGTCCCCATCCATGTCAACAACAGCGGGATAGGCACGCTGTTCAAGAGTGAGGAAGGGAGCCACACGAGACACTCGCTCTAGCGGATCGCGATGATAAAGAATCTGTGATTCCGAGTTAGTTTGATCAGAGAAGAAAATATCAGTAGAACCAAACTTGACTGCATACAGCAGCTTATTCCACATATTTCCCACCGACGGGCCACCGTCACCAGAGAAAGTGGTCTGGACCTGCCCCGACGGCGCGGTGTCATCAGGATAGTCAAGCTCTTGAGGCGCCGCACCCTCAGGAGCACCTACGATCGAGTACGCAGGTGCATTGGCCGAGAAGTAGACTCGCGGCTCATACTCACCTAGGTCACCTTCGGAGGGAATCGACTGCTCCCAAAATGATGGTGCGCCGTCTCCATTTGCGGTATTACCATAAGCGGCCACGACACCATAACCGTGGGTATAGACAGTATGCTGGTTGACCCAGTTTCGCTGTTGTTCATTGAGACCATCAAGATTGAGGTCACGAACAGAAATCACGGTGTCGCGTTTTTCGCCATCGACTTCGTAGCGATCAACCGCCAGCTGTTGAGGGAAGGTGTAATAGGGCCGAGACTGCTGAAGCTGCCTAAAAGTCGGAGAGACAATAGCCGGGTCCAAAAGGCGGATTTGCGAGGTGGAATCAGAATCCTCACGAAGCTGACCCGGGGAGGCATCAGTTTTCGCGGTATACGTTTGGAACTCAACGTCGTCCAAACCATATGCCTTAAGCGTGGCGTCAATGTTTCGTTGAATGTAAGGCTGCTCCGTTACACGGGCATTGGGGGTGACGCGGAACTGCTGAACCAGTGACGGATACACTACGCCGATTACGAGACCCGCCACGACTGTCACTACCACACCGGTGACTGGTAATCTCCACGTTCCTTTGAAAGCAGCAAACACAAAAAGCGCTGCAACAAGGACGGAAATCACTGCCAATATGATGTAAGCGGGACGCGTGGCATTGATGTCAGAATAGAGCGCTCCATCTACCAGGGTGCCATTTTGATAAAGCATCGTGTAGATACTCATCCAATATCGCACACCAATAAGAAGTGACAAGACTGCTGCGATGATGCCAACCTGCATTCGTGCAGCAGGAGTTGAACGGAATTTGGGCGCGAACTGTATACCCCCATATATGTAGTTCACGACGACCACTGCGATAAGTGACCATACTGCAACGCTGATCAAGAAACTGACAAGCGTTTGCATTACTGGAAGGGAAAATACATAGAAAGAAATATCAAGGCCATACTGAGGATCGACCTCACCAAAGGGCGTGCTATTGATCCACAAGAGGAACTGACGCCAATTGGCAGCCAAGCCAAAGGCCATGAGAGTGCCAATGACTATAGGTCCACCCCAAAAAACCAGTTTACGTACTGGTTCTAAGGCTTGCTGATAGGCGCGCAGAGAACTGCCAGCAGCGCCGGGTACGACCGCTGGACGTTTGCGATAGGCAATATGTATGACCGTCGCCAAAACCGCAAAAACTACGATAAAGCCGATGAGACCGAGGACTCCCGCCGCAATCCAGCCAGTCCAAAGAACACGTTCTGCCCCAACCTGACGATACCAAAGAACCTCAGTCCAAAAGTGGGACATGAAATAAATAAAGAGTCCGATCAGGACCACAATGGCTACCGTGATAACCAAGGGATTCTTGAACGGATTAGCTACCTGCACACGCTGACGTTGGCTACCATCGCCATCATCGCCTTCAGCGGCAGGTCCGGAACCAAAGAAACCTGGGGGAAAGAAGGAACTCAAGTCTTACCTTTCATCGTCTACCCCATCGAGTATACCCAGACGTTGCCTCGTCTCTCATAGGCGTGCGACTATAAATATATGAAAGATGCCCTGCAAAAAGTTACTGCTGAAATCGAACATGGAACCGCTAAGTTGGGATGGGATCGTCCTCCTGCCTTATATGCACTGGTCAAAACGTCGACGCTTTTAGGACAACCTGATCTTCCACCTGACATAGCCCAGCAGGTGCGAGCCGAATGGGATGGCGGTGACAACCACCTGAGCGCGATATTGCAAGAACAAATGCCTGAAGACAATATCGAAGAAATGCTCCCACGTCTTGCCTGGCCAGAAGATGTTTTGGGAGCTGTAGTCTGCGTAGAACGCGTGATTGTTCCTCCCGAGGTTGAACAGCAGGCCCCTGACGACGAAGACGCAGCAATAGAGTTCATTTCCAATCACCCACAACGTGCTGAAGTGCGTCTGGTCGTCAGTGCTTTACGCAGTGGTGAAACATGGTCGATGATTCGGGCACGTGACTTCGATGCTGATGAGACGGTAGCTTCAGGAGACAACTTAGTTCCGCAGTTAGCAGAACTATTGACAGCAAGTCTTACCCCTGATCATGACTGAGCAGAAATGTCCGAACATCGCGGAAGTCCTGAGGCTTCGTTATCCGCAATAGCTTCGACTGCAGCCACGGCATCCGCAAGCGTTCTCACCGAAACGACCTCTAGGCCCCGAGGAATATTTCCTTGCACTTCTGCACAGTTATCAGCAGGGGCCAGGAACCACTCAGCACCGTCCCGAGAAGCCCCATACATCTTTTGGACGATTCCTCCGATCGGCCCTACGTGACCTGCGTAGTCAACAGTTCCCGTGGCCGCAATAGATTTTCCGGCAGTCAGTGGTCCATCGGAAAGCAGGTCGACAACCCCCAAGGCAAAGACTGTCCCCGCCGAAGGACCGCCGATTTTTTCGAGGTGAAACTGTACATCAAGAGGTAGCGGCGCATCGACTGTAAGGAGTAACCCAAGTTTCGACCCGTCACCTGCAGGATTCGTTGGATCAGCGTACGAGGCGACGGGAATGACTTCCTGCACGCCATCTCTGATCACAGTCACGTCTAGCTCAGTTCCTGGTGGAATTGTTTCCATGAGAGAAAATGGTGCGGATGGGCGGTTCATAGGGTGTACTTGTCCGTCGGGCGTGCGGATGGATACCAGTTCGTCCCCCGGTTGGAAGACGTCCACCGCTGGAGAACCTTCCACGGCAGCCGCAACGGTGATCGTTGCTTGGAGGTCGTACCCCAAATAGTCGAGGGCAGCGATAGGTGCCGTCGACTGTGAAGACTGCATCTGAGCTTGAGAGGCTTCTTCAACCTGCTCAGCGGTGAGATCTTGTTTTCCGTACACGGACTCGTATGTCTTAACGTCGTACCCAGGTTTGATCCATGCGGCGATAATATCGGCAAGCGTCACAGATCCTTTGCCGGGACCACCTCGTTCCCCAATTGTTACGAGGCGTAGTTCACCGTCAGCGGGGTCGACGCTTCCACCTTCAACTTCAAGAATTGGTTGGCCGCCCTGCTCTCCCAGGACATTAACTGTGGGGCCAGGACTGTAGATCACATAGGGAAGCGGCACAATGAAAACAAAGAGAGCGAGCGCAACCCCCATAACCAACGCGGTGAAAAGCAGTGTCCATTCTCTGACAGCATGTCGTTTTGACGGTACATTCGTCTGCGTTTCATCGGGTGGAATCTGCAAGTCCTGATCTTTCACAGGCACCATTGTGCCACTGAGGTGGCAACTGTTTGGGTTGAAAGTTTCGCGGTAGGCAGATTAGCGTGATCTGACGGCCATTGCCGGTATGCTCGACTTATGGAGCCTGAAGCTGAAAATCCTCTCGAACAACTACTTCGCGCCATTCTAGGACCTGAAGGGGCAGCTGAAGCTGCCCGTCAGATCGAAGCACAGGGGTTTGACCCATCACAAATGGTTGGCGCCTTTGGGCCTGGGGCAATGATGAGTCTCAAGCACCTCTTTTCTACCGATTCAGGACCAGTTAACTGGCAGATTGCTACAGAAATCTCTCATCAGCAGGCTTTCCAATCTGGTGATCCAACACTCAGCGCTGCCCAGGCTGCCCGGGTCAAACAGGCTCTTACCGTTGCTGATTTGTGGCTCGATCCGATCACTGATTTTGTGAATCCTGGCGCAACGCGCGAGGCATGGACTCGCGTACAGTGGGTGGATGGCACCTTGCCTGGTTGGAAACAGGTCATCGAACCCGTGGCATCGAATGGGTCTCGAGCACTCACGGAGGCTATTTCCTCTGAGTTCGATTCTTCCGACTACGGCATGCCCCCAGAGATGGCCGGTATGGCTGCATCGATTCAACAAGCAATGCCCCGTATGTCGGCGATGGTGTTCGGCAGCCAAGTGGGGCAGGCCCTTGGAGCAATGTCGCAAACGGCACTGGGGTCATCGGACTCTGGTATCCCCATGCTAGAAGGAGAAACTTCGGCATTGGTTCTAGCCAATGTTGACGCTTTTGGGGAAGGCTTAGATGTTCCTTCTGACGAGGTCCTCCAGTATGTTGCTGTTCGTGAATGCGCTCACGGACGTCTCTTTGCATCGGTCCCCTGGCTAAGAACGGACCTTTTGCAGGCACTCCAGAAGTATTCTTCTGAAATTGCCCTGGATATTTCGGCCATAGAAGAGACTGCCCGCAATATCGACCCTTCGGATCCGTCCTCTTTCCAAGAGGTAGTCGCTACCGACGTCTTCGCCGCTGAACCGACAGAAGACCAACAGAGGGCCCTAGCTCGTCTGGAAACAATGCTGGCCCTGGTTGAAGGGTGGGTGGAAGTTGTAACCCACCTGGCGTGTGCACCCTATTTGCCTCACGCCGATCAGCTGCGTGAAATGATGCGCAGGCGCCGCATTGTTGGTTCTCCAGGTGAACAACTCTTGGCCCAACTAGTCGGACTTCACTTGCGGCCAAGGGCAGCAAGAGACGCAGCCAAACTCTTCACACTAGCTGAAAAGCAAAGAGATGAGCTCTGGGCACATCCCGACCATCTTCCCACTGCCGAGCAACTCTCCGATGTCGAGGCTTTCCTCCACTCATCACAGTCAGATGATAGCGACGACATGGATGACGAACTTAGAAAACTCCTGGACGGTACTCTGGGGTGGGCCGATGGATTAGAGCCACCACAGTAACGGATTGAGAAATCGCTATACTGCACTGGTTGAGCATCCACATTCAGGATGGACTGTCCATTCCAGCAAGTGCATACCCGCGGTTCCTACCAACCACGATTGAGTAGCTGGCCACTGTTCAGGTTTGGAACCACAGGTAAGCAGTGTAAAGATGATATTCGCTGCGATACCTGCACTGGTATGAGCAAGTCCCCAGGTGGGCTCGGCGGGAGGCTCTTGGGCGATAGCTTCACGCAAGTATTTCCACCCTGGCACTGCTTCTAACCTGCTGCGTTCGACACATTGAAAGCATGGCGTTGCCCCGGGAATGCTAAGCGGGCCAATAGAGACTTCTCTGTCCTCAGTAACGATGGGCAAATGGGGAATGTCCTGGTACAAAAGATTCGATGCAGTACCCCAATCTTGCACCCCTTCGTCAACAGTGATTGCCACGTGGGGCATCCTTCCCCGCGACCAGTGCACTCCCCTGTCGGTGAGCCACTGTCTCAGGGCAACATCTCGCCGCATACCCTTTTCTTCTTCTCCGTAAATACCTTCCACCGCCGCGTCAACCGGACGACCGTCCCGCACATCAATGTAGGGAACCCCGTCATCAGCTAGTGTTCGCGCAATGAGTGTACCAATCCGGCCTAGTCCCACTATGCGAACGCACAGGTATTGCTGCCATATCTTTGCAGATTCTTCTAAGAGCCCTGCATCTTTGAGAGCCTCCAGTAATGACGAATCGACTTCGTGGGCATGTATTCCATGCCGCAAAAGCTCCAGACACTCAATATCTTTATCCGTAGCATTCGTGATCAATACAGAGTGAGTTGCTCCCGAGCCCACTTGTACTATGCCTTCTTCTAAGCGAGCTAACGGTACTCCTGCCCGTAGGCGTACAGATGTCATCTCATAACCTTCCATTTCCCCCTGGAAGTAGTATGCACGCAAAGCATTTCGTGGCCTCACCGCCACAACCATGCTGTGGATATACCTGTGAATACTATTGGTGGGTGGTGTCCCGTACCAGTTCCAAAATAGCCGGTCCATAATCAGCTAGTTTGGTGTCACCTATTCCTCGAATCAGAAGAAGCTGGCGAAGTGTTCGTGGCCTGGCAAGAGCAATCTGTCGCAATGACACATCCGTGAGCACAGCAAAGGGTGGTAGAGATTTTTCTTTTGCCACGCTCAACCGCCATTGACGCAGTTCTTCAAAGAGGGCTTTTGCCTGTTCGTCTGCTTCTTCCTCAAATTCCTGGATTGCGTCGAGGCGACGCTTGCGAGGAGTCGACGCGATCTTCTTCGCGTGTTCGCGGTGGGGAGTATCTGAAGGCCACATACTCTCAAGGAAACGCGACACTTTGCGGCTAGAAGACCTGCCCGCCCCACGAGAACGCGACCATGACAGCTGTAAGTGACGTTTTGCCCGCGTTATGCCAACATAAAGAAGACGCCGTTCTTCCTCGATAGATTGTGGTGATTCTGCTAAAGAAATAGGCATGAGTCCTTCGCTCATTCCCACAAGAAAAACAGCTTCCCATTCTAAGCCTTTAGCCGCGTGGAGGGTCGATAAGACAACACCATTGACTTGTGGAGCCGCCTGAGATTCGGCACGCTCTTGCAGTTCAGCCACAAAATTAGAGAGAGTAAAATCGGGTCTGCTACGCGCCAGAGCGACAAGTGCATCAAGGTTTTCCCAGCGTTCGCGCACGAGCCCAGACACGTTAGGTGCCGTGGGGGACCACCCCAGTCCTGATACCACCTGAGTAACTTGTTCTTCCAAAGACCCCTCAGGCTCGGTATCTGCAAGTGCCGCGATTCTTTCTGCCTGTCGTAGCATAACGACTGCCCTACGAACTTCTTCACGATCAAAGAAACGCGCCCCACCATGAACCTGCACCCCAAATCCGAGGGCACTCAACGCCTGCTCATAGGCTTCTGACTGGGCGTTAGTGCGATAGAGAATCGCAATCTGCGATAGTTGTACGCCTGCGTCGTTGAGCTCTTTGACGCGGGCAGCAACCTCCCCGGCTTCCACCTCATCGGTGGGATAGGTAGCAAAAGACACAGCCGGACCAGATTCTTCTTGGGATATAAGCTGTACTGCCCCCGGAAGTCCTTTTTCAGGCCCCACCCCATCGATCCCGCGTGCTCTTGCCATCACTTGGTTAGCTATCGAGACGACCTGCGGTGTGGAACGGTAATCTCTGTTGAGTTCGACAGTGTGGGCAGCGGGGAATTCTTTGTGGAAGTCAATCAAAAACCGTGGATCGGCACCGGCAAATGAGTAAATAGTCTGGGCCACATCACCTACGACACAAATGTCATTCCTGCCTCCCCGCCACAAGGTGAGGAGTCGATGCTGCAAAGCAGAAACATCCTGATATTCATCGACGACAAAACTTCGATACTGCCTGCGAATAGTTTGGGCTATCTCTTCGTGTTCTGTAAGTAGACCACAGGTGAGGGCCAGAACGTCCTCAAAGTCAATGACGTTCTGCTCAATTTTTGCCTGTTCGTAGGCATCATAGAGTTTGAGAAATTCCTCTACAGACACCCCGGGAGGAGTGCGGCCAATCTGCAGACATCGCTGCGGATACGATTGGGCAGTCAGCATGGAGACTTTTGCCCATTCAACCTCAGCGGCAAGATCACGAACCATCGTTTTATCTACTTTGATACCTATGCGCGCAGCGGCCGCAGCAATAGTCGAAGCCTTAGAAGACTTCACTTCTGGGCATTGCCCCCCAAACGCGTGCCCCCAAAAATACCGTAGTTGACGCAAAGCCGCTGAGTGGAATGTGCGGGCCTGAACGACAGGAACACCCAGTTCACGCAGTCGCGATCGCATTTCAGCAGCCGCACGCGTTGTAAAAGTCACCGCCAAGATTCCATTCGGATCCACTTCACCTGAGGCAGCGCCGTAGGCGATCCTATAGGTAATAGCGCGAGTCTTACCTGTACCGGCCCCTGCCCTCACACACAGAGGACCGCGGGTTTGCAGCGCAACCTGTTGCTGTTCCGGGTCAAGTGCCAGCAAAAGCTCTTCGGGATTCTTCACCCATCTATTGTCCATGGAGGCACCGACAAGTACCAGTGGCTCAGCTTGGAAGTTCCTCACCGTACCAGGCAGTAAGAATCGAATATGCGATAGCAGCTTTCCCTGGCGCCAATACTTCTCCTGATTTGAGTGCTTGACGATATTCACTGCGGCTGAAGAACCTCGCATGGTCTATTTCCACCCCATCAGGTGTGGGGTCAGCAGTATGGGTGTGGGCTTTGAAACCCAGCATCAATGAGCGCGGTGCTGGCCACGGCTGCGCTGCCAGATATTCCACGTCAGAAACATCGACGTTTACCTCTTCTTTGAGCTCTCGTATGACAGTTCTTCGAGGCGATTCCCCCGCCTCAACAAACCCAGCAGGTAGCGACATCATAGCGTTGTTCCAGAGCGTATTGTGAGCAAGAAGAACGCGATCATTGTCATCAAGGACAAGGACAATCACAGCTGGATCCGTGCGGGGGTATTCGATTCTTTCGCATTCGGTGCAGCGGGTGGCCCACCCCGCCTGGATAGTCTTAACAGGGTTACCGCACCCAGCGCAAAACTTATCCATTGCATGCCACCGGCCCAACGCCACCGCCTGGGTTGCCAGCATCGCCTCGTCCGAATCAAGGAGGGCACCAACACTTCGCAGAGTGTGAAAATCATCTCTCCCTTCGCTCATACGGGCACAGTGAACAATCCCGTCTGCGCTGCGCCCCAATAGCCACGGACCACCCCCTGCCTCGGCAACTAGCCGATTACCTCGCACAGCAATGCGTCCCTGGCTATCAACCAGGTGGGTTACCGCATCGGTTGGGATACGAAAATCTTCTCTCCACTCAGCAAGGGAGTCGATAGCACCACGATCAAGAGCAGGCTCAATATGCATGTTTTTAGCCTAGACCGATACGGTGGAGTCATGACACAACAGACACGGGCCGACGGACGCGCCCTAGATGAGTTACGCGACATTCACATTACCCGCGGATGGGGACAAGCCGGCGAGGGGTCAGTGCTCATTGAGTTTGGACAAACCCGCGTGCTATGCGTGGCATCCCTCACCGAGGGTGTGCCACGGTGGCGCAAAGGAAGCGGTGAAGGCTGGGTAACAGCAGAATACTCAATGCTGCCGCGCGCCACCGCTGAACGCAGCACACGTGAATCAGTCAAAGGCAAACAAGGTGGCCGCACCCACGAGATTTCTCGCCTAATCGGACGTTCTTTGCGTGCGGTGGTCGACGTGCGTGCCCTGGGAGAAAACACAATCGTTTTGGATTGCGATGTCCTCCAAGCAGATGGAGGCACCCGTACAGCCGCTATCACCGGTGCGTGGATTGCCTTGCACGATGCCGTGGAATACGGAATAGAGAAAGGCTTTATTCGTAATCGTAAAGGCGAACCAGCCTTGACTGATTCTGTTGCAGCAATCTCCGTGGGAATCATCGACGGCCGCCCCATGCTCGATCTTCCTTACGAGGAGGACGTTCGCGCCGGAACAGATATGAATGTGGTGCGCACTGGCTCCGGAGGCTTGGTAGAGGTCCAAGGAACCGCCGAGGGACGCCCTTTCTCTCGCGATGAGCTGGACCAGCTTTTGGGATTGGCAGAATCTGGTATCGACCGCCTCACCGCACTGCAACAAGCCTCCCTCCAGGCACAGCTGGGGCAGCGCATATGAAGATTGTCGTAGCCACCGGAAATGCACATAAACTCTCCGAGGTGCGCGCGATTCTCTCACCGGTAGCTGACAGTATTGTCCCTCTCTCCGATTTTGATGCCCCCGAGCCGGTTGAAGATGGAATCACATTCGCAGAGAATGCCCTCATCAAAGCCCGCAGTGCATGTGAGATCACCGGTCTTGCGGCTCTGGCCGACGATTCTGGTATCACGGTTGATGTACTAGGCGGCGCGCCCGGTGTCTTTTCCGCTCGCTGGAGCGGACATCACGGTGATGATGCCGCCAACCGTAACCTCCTGCTGGCACAGCTTTCTGACGTTCCTGATCGGCACCGCCAGGCGGCATTTGTGTCAGCAATTGCCTTGGTTCTCCCCGATGGAGGTGAAACGGTCGTTGAAGGACGCGTAGAGGGAATGCTCACCCGCGAAGCACGTGGCTCAGGCGGTTTTGGCTACGACCCAATTTTTATCCCCACCGGACATGAGCAGACTACTGCCGAAATGACCGCCGAGGAGAAGAATGCACTCTCGCATCGCGGTATTGCTTTGCGAAAGCTCCTTCCCATCGTCACAGAGTTGACATTGGGCGACTAATACACCTGCCAATTGCTGTGGGCAGGAGTGACTCTTGCCCTGCCCACAGTCAGCAGGTATCTCTCATAACAGGCTAATTTCTGTTGCTGCCAACGCCGGCGGTAATGTGTGCCAAATGAGACATTGAGAAACTCTTTCTGCTCCCGCATACGGCAACGCGCATACAGGCGCGCCGTTACTTAGCGCATTCCAAGCAGCTCTCGATAGTTGTCACACTCCCGATTTTCGTTTTAGTCTCGAAAGATCATCATGACTCCACCGGCACCTTCTCGCCGCTATGTGCAGTTCCTGCGCGAAAGAGCCCGTCAGCTACACGTTGCCCTCCCGCCGCTAGGAAAGACCCCCAGGCGCTGGGCACCTTCACTTCGCGCGCCCAGCGGCGAGCCCCCACAGCTATCAGCAAACCCACGCACATTCCTCCAGCGCCTACTCAAGCGGAGCTGGAGGCCCATTGCACTACAAACGCTAGTAATGACGCTTTCAGGAGTTGCGGGGGCACTCATTCCTGGAACCATCGGCTCTATGGTAGAAAGTCTGCTCAATGAGGGTTTCAGCACCGCAGCCATCCAGCAGCTGAGTTTGTTTCTTGCTCTGGTGTTAGTCATTGCTGCCACTGAGGCTGTTGGACAGCTCTCCGAAATTGCCACCTGGTTTGGTGGAGGACTCATCGGCGCATGGGCCGTTGGGCGGCGAGTAAGCCGAGCAGGACGGGCAGCTAAACGTGACGAACCTGCAGGAGACGTCGTCACAGCAATGGTTAACGACTCCGACCACATAGGTATGGCTTTCGTATGGCTTCCTGAGGCGATCTCGGCAACAATCTCGACCGTTGTCATTATCGTTCTCATGTTCAGTATTTCAGCTCCCCTAGGGTGGTTGGTTTTGCTCGGGGTCCCTCTCTCTGTCGCACTCGTCAGTCTTTTAGCTGCTCCCATCCAAAAGAAGCTGGCTATTCAGCGCGAGGAACAGGGAAAGCTCACGACTATTTCTAGCGACGCCGTCTCAGGGCTGCGAATCCTGCGAGGAATCGGCGGTGAGGACACCTACAACGATCGCTACCGCAAGCAGTCACAGCGGGTTAAAGAAGCAGGAATTGCAGCGAGTCCTTCCCAGGCAATGCTGATGGTGTTGCGCACTTCCATCCCTCAGCTGTTAATCGCACTGGTCATTGGATACGGATCGTACCTGGCATTCAACGGGACGATCACCGTGGGGGAACTGGTGTCATTCTTTGGATACACCTGGTATTTGCGTATCCCTATTGGGACCGCAGCCGGGGTGGTGAGCACATGGACCAGAGCCTGGGTTGGTGTCAAGAAACTTGCCGGCATTTACGCGGTTGAACCTGCATCCAGTGACACGCATGTAGTCCCAGATCAATCATCCCCTAATTGGTGCCAGGTTGAACTACGTGACCTTCGCAGCAAAGCTGTAATTGCACCGGGAAAACTTACCGGTATAGTCTGCGAAGTCCCAGAACACGCAGCAGCTCTTGCTGCCCGCTTGGCCCGCACGACGGACGAAGAAAATGGTGATGTCCTTGCTGACAAAGTGAATCTGCGGACCTATCCGATTGCTCAGGTTCGTGAGGGGATTTTCTTGTCCGAGGCGAATGCTCAGGTATTTCGGGATAGTCTGCGAGACACCATCATGGGACCGGATGCACCTCCGCCCACGCCCCGAGGAGTCACTGAACTCATTTATCGCGAGCATATTGAGAACTTTGCTGACGAAGAAAACACGCTCTTTCAACCAACAGAGCCCGTCACCTCACATCGTATGCAAGAAGCTCTATGGGTGGCTGATGCCGCCGATGTCGAGATCTCTCTCGATAACGGCCTGGCTGGAGAGATCTCTGAGAAGGGACGAAACATTTCTGGTGGACAAAGACAGCGGGTTGCACTCGCCCGCGCCGTCTATTCTCATGCCCCCATACTGATATTGGTAGAACCCACCTCGGCCGTCGACTCCCACACAGAAGCGAGGATTGTTGAGCGCCTTGCAATGCAAAGAAAAGGCGAAACCACCGTGGTGGCATCAACTTCTCCCCTGTTTCTCAGTAACTGTGACCACGTAGTTGTGCTTGATCGGCACGGAAATGTCGCAGCGTATGGGACACATGAATCACTCGTTGCATCCGCGGCGCAGGGAGATCAAGCGGCACAAACTTACTGCACAATTATTGGACGAGGTGGCGAATAGCTCATGGTGAAACTTCCTGTAGCTCATAACCGTTTTTTGTGGCGCCGCGTAGGCAGGCTTTTTGGCGCCTATCGCCTGCAAGTAGTTTCCGTGCTCATCCTGCAAATCTTGGCTGCCGTTGCCGCGGTAGCGTTGCCTTATATCACCGGCGACATCATCGATCGCATCGATGGAGGTACAACATTACATACCGTGATGGTCATGATGGGGATAGCATTGGTGATCGTCTGTGTGGGCGCTGTCCTCACGTATTGGGCTGAGCGTAACTCTCGCATACTGGGAGAAACTATTTTTGCTCACTTGCGCGAAGACCTCATGGAAACCGTTACCCATCTGCCCCTTTCAGTAGTTGAGGAGGCGGGTACCGGTGACCTATTGGGCAGAACTACCCGAGATATCGAACGAGTGCAATTCGTCGTCAGACAGGGGCTCTCTTCGGTATTGACGATCACAACAACGATCATTGTTACCTTCGGTGCGGCTATTCTCACGTCGCCGCCGCTATCGGTTGCTCTTCTGGTCCCTATCCCCGCTGTCATTGTGGTGATGCGGTGGTACCTGCCGCGCACTGTCCCCGCCTACCGCGCGGGTGCAAGCGCTTGGGCATCCATGTCGGGCGTCATCGCTGAAACAATGGACCAAGCAGAAACGGTTGATGCGGCCCGCCTCATGGATCGCCGCAACCTCAAACTGGATGAGGCGGTCCGTGAGGTATGGCGTCTGGAACGATACACCGCCTGGCAGCGCATAATTCTCTGGTCGACACTCATCGTCGCGGTGTTCCTCCCCATTGGCGTGACCATCCTTGTGGGTTCATGGTTACTGCCATACGGTATTGTGACTGTCGGTCAGATCACAACGGTAGCTCTCTACTGTTATCAGGTGCGTGGCCCCATGTGGGACATGGCTTTCTGGATTGATGAAATCCAATCTTCGCAAGCAGCGTTAGGACGCATTTTTGGGGTTGATATGGTGCAGCCAGATCGGCAGTCTACAGACGATATCCCTAGCGACAATCACCTCAACGTCCACGATGTCAGGTACGCATATCGCGCGGATCGCGAGGTACTTCACGGAGTCAGTCTGGACCTTGTACCTGGGGAGACCCTCGCTGTTGTGGGGCCTTCTGGTGCTGGTAAATCAACTTTGGGACGTCTCGTGGCAGGGATCCATCCCACCACCTCCGGGCATGTGCGTGTTGGTGGAGTGGACTTGGTCAATCTTCCCGAAGACCTACTCCACAAACAGGTCATTTTGGTTTCCCAGGAACACCATGTTTTTGTTGGTACTATTGCCGATAATCTCCGCCTTGCCAAAGCCGACGCAACAGCAGATGAGTTGCAGTCGGCTATGAGCGCTGTCGGCGCGCACTCGTGGATCGACCAACTTCCTGATGGGCTAGCAACTGCTGTGGGTGCCAGCGGCCGTGAGCTCAGCCCAGGACAGGCACAACAGTTAGCATTAGCCCGCATTGTGTTGCTCAATCCCCACACATTAGTGCTAGACGAGGCAACTTCTCTGATGGACCCTTCAGCTGCAAGATCGTTAGAAAAGTCCTTATCTCGGGTATTGGAAGGGCGCACAGTCGTCGCTATTGCTCACCGTCTTCACACAGCTCATGATGCCGACCGAGTTGCTGTCATGATCGATGGCAGGTTGGCCGAGCTAGGCAGCCACGAAGCGCTGGTGAAAGCAGGTGGTGACTACGCTTCCCTGTGGCATTCTTGGCAAAGCGAATAATTAGACGGCGCAGTCGTGGACTGCTGCGCTGCGGGCGACCTCAAGTGGCCCCTCCCATTGGGAGCGGATCTCTGAGACAACCGTCTGCGGATCAGTCCACGGCTGAATATGAGTAACAACTAACTTTCCCACACCACTATCGGATGCAAGCTGTCCCAACCGTGCTCCATCCAAATGGATACCTCGGGGTTCATCAGCCGCGGTGAATCCACATTCGCCAAGAAGCAAATCAACACCATTGGCCATGTCGATCATTGTCTGGCATGCGTCGGTATCGCCGGTATAGGCAAAAGAACCACTCGGTGTCTCTACGCGAAACCCGTACGATTCAACTGTGTGATTGCCCGGATACGCGACGATGTGCATCGGCCCAATATCAACTACCGTTCCAGGTTCGACATTGCGAAAGTCAAAAATCCCTGCGAACTCGTCAGCTGTAGCCCATCCGTCAATTTGTAGGGTTCTCTCGCGAGTACCACGAGGGCCATAGATAGGAAGCTCTGGGAGCTTTCCCTCTGGATTCCAACGATGGTGAACAAACAACGAAATAATATCGCCCATGTGGTCAGCATGGCCATGAGAAAAGAACACCGCATCTAAATCTTTTGGGTCCATGTATCGCCATAGTTGACCGAATGCTCCTGGCCCCATATCAAATAGAACCGACCATATTCGACCTTCTGATTCTTCCTGCAATAGGTACGACGATGCCGCCGATTCTGGTCCGGACATGGAACCAGTTGCCCCAACTATCGTCAGTTTCATGCGTTCACCTCAAGCATATGTACAGATTCCACTTCGGGTCCCAAAAAACGCTTCGCCAATTGGGTAAAACGCGCAGATTCAGATGTAGAGAGGAAAGTGTAACGCCCGCCCCCTGGGCCGTGAAGTAAGTCAAGATTCACCAAACGTGAATACACCGCGTTAGCAGTTGCCTCAGAACTTGCTACGAGACTCACATCTGGCCCCATGACGTAGGAAATCACACCTGTGAGCAGTGGATAGTGGGTGCATCCTAAAACGACAGTATCCACTTCCTCTTCTTGCAGCGGAGCCAAATACTGGCGAGTTAAATCAGTGAGTTCTTCACCAGTGGTAATCCCCTGCTCAACAAAATCAACGAACCGTGGACATGCCTGCTGGGTAATCTCTAATCGAGGATTGACCGAAAGAACCCTGCGATATTCGCCTGAAGAAATAGTTGCTTGCGTTCCAATAACCCCCACTTTTCCATTACGGGTGGTAGCGGCTGCCGCCGTTGCTGCGGGAGTGATTACCTCAACAACAGGGATACCCTGGCGTGCCCAATAGCGTTCTTGTGCATCCGATAACGCGGCGGCAGTACCGGTGTTACAGGCAATGACAAGCATCTTCACGCCTTGCTCAACCAATGCATCGAGACATCGTATAGTCAAAGCCCGCACATCTGCAATGGACTTTGGACCATAGGGGGTATTGGCAGTATCCCCCAGGTAGATGAGGTCTTCTCCGGGAAGTTTATCCATGATGGCGCGGGCAACCGTGAGGCCACCCAGCCCGGAGTCAAAGACACCAATTGGAGCGTCATTCATGTCTTCGACGCTACCTCGCGAGGCACTTCGATGTTAGCCATAAGGACGTGAGAACCAACATAGTCACAGGGCTGCTACCGTTATCTCCATGGCTGCATCGTTATCAACCGCACTATTGACGGACAAATACGAACTCACAATGGTCGACGCCGCGCTGGCAAGTGGCGCCGCTGAACGACGCGTCACATTTGAACTATTTGGCAGGAAACTTCCACCCACCAGACGCTTTGGAGTAGTTGCTGGGACTGGCCGAATACTGGAAGCCCTAGAGAGATTCGAGTTCAGTGATGACCAAATTGCCTGGTTGGAGGCCCAAGACTACTTGGCGCCAGCTACTTTAGAATACCTGCGTAATTTCCGGTTCTCTGGCGATATTTACGGATACGCCGAAGGGGAATGTTACTTCCCAGGCTCGCCCCTTCTTACGGTCGAAGGAACTTTCGCTGAATGCACACTGCTTGAAACGCTGCTTCTGTCGGTGCTCAACTTTGACTGCGCTGTCGCATCAGCTGCCTCACGCATGACCATTGCCGCGCACGGACGCCCCTGTATCGATATGGGAGCACGCCGCACTCACGAAAGAGCCGCCGTTTCTGCGGCTCGCGCAGCTGTGATTGGAGGCTTCGTCTCAACATCCGATCTTGAAGCAGGGAAACGCTACGACCTAGAAACTGTGGGAACTTCCGCCCATTCATTTACGCTTCTCTACGAAAGCGAACCGGAGGCCTTCGCTGCACAAGTGGCCAGGCTTGGCCCCTCGACAACTCTGCTGGTGGACACCTACGACATCGCCAAGGGTGTAGAAAATGCCGTCGCTGCGGCGCGCGCAGCTGGTGGAGAATTGGGGGCCGTACGCCTCGACTCAGGCGACCTCGTTGCCCATGCTTTCAAAGTGCGAGGACAGCTCGATTCACTTGGCGCTCACACGACGCGCATTACCGTAACCTCAGATTTGGATGAGTACGCTATCGCCGCATTAGGCGCCGCACCGGTGGACAGCTACGGAGTGGGGACTCGCGTAGTAACCGGTTCCGGTGTGCCAACCGCAGCGCTGGTGTATAAGTTGGTGGAACGCGAAGGCGTACCTGTTGCTAAAGAGTCGGAATCAAAACAGACTATTGGCGGTCGGAAAGTGGCCGGACGCCTATTTGACGACGAAGGTTACGCTTCAGAAGAATTGCTGGTGACTGGCGGTACATGGGAAGAGACCCAGAGTGTTTTGAAAGACGCGGGGGCCAGACCGCTGCAGCACAAGATTGTTGACGGCGGAATGCTAGATCCCAACCTGTGGGGACCTGGTGCCGTTGAGGAAGCAGCAGCACATCACCGCAGATCTCGCAATGAACTTCCGTATCCTGCGTGGCGTCTTTCCGAGGGGGAACCTGGCATTCCTACGCGTGTTAGCGCCATCGAAGATGTGCGCTCCTGAGTGCACCTTCTGTTTGAACGAGGCTAAACCGGGAGTTCCCTGCGGTACCCCCGGTCGCCTCCCCCAAGTCGTCATCCCCCCAAAACGACACTCGCGCATACATATATGCGCGTAGCTATTCAAAGTTAGCGTATTCTCGGAGCAACATTCACTATCCCCTCGAATAAACCACTATCCCCGCAAGAAATATCGACCTGCCACAGCAATTATGACACTGTGATAGAACAGAGTGGCATTATTTCTTTCCATCCCCAAATGGCCAGTTGGGTCCTTGCTTGCCCATTTCGTCGCGGAGAGCCTTGCACCGCGGGCACACCGGATATTTCTTAGCATCCCGGGTCGGAACCCACACTTTGCCACACAATGCCACTACAGGCTGGCCCGATACTGCCGAGCGGTTGGCGCGGTCACGGCGCACATAGTGCGAAAAGCGATCGCCGTCTCCATCACTCTTTTGTGGCTTTACCTTAGTTTCTTCGATTACGTCAAGATTGGTCATACTGTGCCTTCCACGCCTGGGCGTAGTAGTCGCGCATAGTGAGTTTGCTGGCTGCACCCTCATCCAACAAAACTGTAATGTCGTTGTGGAATTGCACAACGGTTGCAGGCCAACGGGCTGAGACCGGCCCCTCTACCATCTGAGCCACAGCTTCAGCTTTACCGGCACCGGTTGCGATGAGTACCAGTTTGCCAGCTTCCATAATCGTCCCCAGTCCCTGAGTGATACAGGCGGTGGGAACATCAGCTAGGTTGCCATCAAAAAATCGAGCGTTATCTTGGCGGGTTTGCTCAGTCAGAAAATCTACGTGCGTTCGAGAGGAGAGAGAACCAGAGGGTTCGTTGAAACCGATGTGACCATCCGATCCAATGCCAAGAATCTGGACGTCAACTCCCCCAGCAGCTTTGATCTGAGCATCATATTCGGCGGCAGCCGCATAAGGATCGTCAGAGGCACCTGCGGGGGCATGGACTGCACTGTCAGGGAAGTCCGTGCGTGCGGTGAATACCCGCCGGATAAAGTTGCGATAGGCCTCTGGATGTTCCATCGACAGGCCCACATATTCATCAAGACAGAAAGCTTGTGCTTGGGCGAAGCTTAATGTCCCAGCTTCGACTTTCTTGACTAATGCATCATACAGCGGCAATGGAGAAGACCCCGTAGCTAAACCTAAAACCCCCGTGGGCTTGTCAATGAATACCGGAGCGATAATCTCAGCTCCAATTTCGCCGATTTTGCTTTCATCATTGAAAATGCCAACCTGCATGAGTGTGTTCTCCCTGTTCGACTGATACCAATCATAGAACACAATGAGGGTGTGAAGACACGTCTTCCCACCCTCATCACAGAAGAACTACTTCTTGGCAACAGCCTTCTTCAGTGTTGAGCCAGCGGTGAGCTTTACGCCAAAGCCAGCAGGAATCTGGATCTCTTCGCCGGTGCGGGGGTTGCGTCCGGTGCGGGCGGCGCGTTGCACACGCTCTGCTGAAAGCAGACCAGTGACCTTAACAGTCTCGCCCTCTGAGAGCGAGGTGATAAGAACATCCTGGAAGGCACCCAGGGCTGCATCAGCCTGGGTCTTGGTGAGGCCAGCACGCTCAGCGATAGCAGCGACAAGCTCAGTGCGGTTCATAGCCATAGAGACATCCCTTTTCTTATAACTCTGTGTTTCGCCACAAACGTGGTTCGCAGGCTAGATTACGAAACGATCGCCTTCTTGTCAGCTTAGGTTCATCAAGCGTGTCGTCATGCGGATTTGTTGGCATTGACATGCACCCCATCGACTGGGATACTAGCGCACTGCAGTTTTTCGCGTGCTCAAACCCCCCAATAAGAGGTTTTTTCATGCCTCGACCCCTATTTTGCCCCACTAAAGCAACGATTAGGGACATTGTCACAATCGAAATCTATGCACATCTGCGCGCCCAGGATGGCAGTTTCTCACATAATTCGGCCCCGGTCACAGGCCCCCGCACACTGCAGGTTCCGCGCACATTAGGCAACAGTGCCCATGCTGCGCGCACTCGGCTAGCCGTAGCCTCATCGCCCACAAGTGCGGCAATAGTTGGCCCGGAACCAGAAACTATCCACTGCTGGGCACCAGCCTCCAAGGCGACATTTCCAATCTCCTCAAGCTCCGGTCGAAGCGAGAGAGCAGCAGCAGCAAGATCATTAGTCAGATAGTGAAGATCAATGTCGTGTTTGCGTGGTAAGTCCCGCGCAAGGTTGAGGCGATCGAACTGGGCGAATACTGCCGGGGTTGACAGCCCCTGATACGAAAAAGCTAATACCCAGTGGTGGTCAACATTGTCATCGATTGATTCAAGAACATCCCCGCGCCCAACCCCAACGGTAACCCCCCCTGCGATGCATGCAGGCACGTCAGCTCCCAGGGAACGGCCTATCTGCTGAAGTTCGTCGCTACTCAAGCCCAGGCACCATAGTGCGTTGACTGCAACCAGCGTCGCGGCAGCATCGGCTGATCCACCTGCCATTCCACCTGCAGTAGGAATACTTTTATGGACAGTTATTCTTACCGCTGGAGTGGCCGGAGGCCTCAACGCTTGCAACGCCCGCATAGCCAGATGATCCACGTCAGGGATCGCGGCAGCTATGTGTGTTGCCTCCGGGTCCTCAGCTTGATTCAGATAGCACACGGTAACAATGTAGTCGACGGTGCCGGGCATCTCTTCAATATGCACGTATTCATAAAGAGAGACGGCTTCAAAGACAGTTACCAATGGATGATAGCCATCGTCTGCAGGGGCGCCGACTCTCAGTATCCGGTTAACTTTGCCTGGAGCACGCGCGATGATGCTAGCCAATAGCCGACGCAGCCTTTGCAATATCGATGTATTGATCCAGACTCAGGTTTTCTCCACGCAGGGTTTCTTCAACACCCGCTAAGGCCAAAATCTCGGCGGTCTTGTCTCCCAATAGTGGGCGCAAAACACCACGCAACATTTTGCGCCTCGCTGCAAATGCCTGATCGATAATCGCAAATGTCTGCAATCGAAGGTCATCATCTCCCGGCCGTTCGCCGATTCTCACGTGGACTAAAGCCGAATCAACATTAGGCGTAGGCCAGAATACCGCCCTCCCGATAGCACCAGCCTTGCGAGCGTTCCCATACCATGCGGTCTTTACGGAAGGGATGCCATATGTTCGGCTCCCAGGAGGTGCAACGAGTCGATCAGCCACTTCCGACTGAACCATCACCAATGCGCTTTCGAGGCTAGGAAGGATTTCCAAGAAATGCAGCAATATCGGTACTGCGACGTTGTAGGGAAGGTTTGCAACAAGTCTTGTTGGTTCTGGCCAGCCCGGGGCAATCTGTTCCCACGACTCCACGTCCAAGGCATCGGCACCGTATACCGCGAGCGAGGCTTCTGGAAAACGCTCTTGCACAGTGGCAGGGAGTTCTTCAGCAAGCACCGGGTCAATTTCCACGGCGCACACCCGCGCCCCTGCCTCCACAAGTCCAAGAGTAAGTGAGCCTAGGCCCGGTCCGACTTCCACCACGATCTCTCCGCTGCCAACACCAGATTCTCTGACAATCTTGCGGATTGTGCCGCCGTCATGAAGGAAATTCTGCCCCAGTTTTTTCGTTGGAGTGACCCCTATGCGGGCAGCAATGTCGCGTATGGCTGCCGGACCGAGCAGTGTCATATCACCGAAGTCCCATAGCAGAGGTACAGCCTGGCCATTGACCCCAGCCCGACCTTTCCTGCAGAGCTTGAGCACGGGCCGTCTGTTCTTCTGCACTTGCATCCGAAGGCAAGCCGCTGCCTCCCACTGATTCCCAAGTCTGTTGCGTAAACTGATACATTCCATAGAAACCGTTGCCAGTATTAGCACTGGGGTTTCCTCCCGACTCACACTGGGCAAGTGCAGCCCACGGGTCGCCACCTGAGTACGACCCACCGCCACCACCGGTGCTAGCCTGGACGGTCTCTGCTGGCCGTTCCTTGGTTCCTACACGTACGATGTGCGCAACCGGTTGCCGAGTGATTTCGTCTGATATCTGGGTCTCTACGACGACTTCGCCTCCTACAAGATGGCGATAGGTCTTTATCGTTCGCTCTCCAGCGACACCTTCTTGAATGACCTCTTCAGTTCCTTCATACAGTTCAGGATCTTCTTGCCGCTCTTCTGCAAAAGGTACTTCTGACTTCGTTTCTTCAATCCAACGTTTTTGCGTCGTCACTTCGACAGCAAGATCATTACCAGCGGCAGACACAGCCACCATGTCTAGCGGGGATACCTCGATTTTTGCCGCGTCCAAAGCATCTGCAACAGTCGTGTCCTCGTCAAGTTCAATCTCTTGCGGATCGGCCTTATCGACGACGACCTGGACGCTATTCCCGTCACTGTCAAGGGGAATCGAATCTCGGTTTTCTGCAATCGTCAGGCTAGCCACACCGGTATCAGCAAGTACGCTGGCCAAATCATCCTCTACAGACCAGACCTCACCATCAGCGGTGCTAAACGGTTGAGCTCGCCGAACAGTAATGGAGTCTCCAGACTCTAGTAATTCCTTGAGAGCTGGCTGAACCTCGTCATGTTCCCCCACTTCCACTTCGGCCGCATCAAGTGCATCCTCAACGGTGGTGTAGAATCCAGAAATTGCAAGGACCGTGCCATCTGAAGATACGGTTATCTCCTTATGCTCTCGAATGACACCGTATGCGGCTGTTCCGCTGACGGCAACAATTACCACACCTGCGGCAAGACCTACATAGAGACGGTTTGACGTAATACTCAAAAGATTCCTTCTTTAGTACCAATTATTCGATTGGAAGAAGTCCCAGGCACCGCACGGTGACCCGTAACGCCCGGATATGTATCCCAATCCCCACGTAATTTGCGTTCGGGGATTGGTCTGCCAATCGGCCCCAGCACTGGCCATTTTGGAGCCAGGTAGGGCTTGTGGGATGCCGTAGGCACCCGATGATGCATTGTGAGCATAGGGATTCCAATGAGATTCCCTCTCCCACAGATTCAATAGGCACGGGAACTCCGCACCTAATCCTTGTCCCTCAAGCATTGCTTGAGCGATTCCTCTTGGGTCTTCACCCGAATATGGCCCTAGAGGTATTTGCGGCAGTTGACTGTCAGTATTCTGCCCGTTCTTGATCTTGTCGATCTCAGATTGAGAGGTAATACTCCCTAGCTCTGCCCGATACCGCTTGACCGCGCGGCCTTCATCATCCACATATTCTTCGAGTGTTGCTGCCGGATCGATGCCAGCTTCCACGAGTGCCAGTGGAGTGACTTTTTTCGTGCCTTCGGTCCTCTTTTCAGCCGCAGGCTCTGTCTTTACCGATGAAAGAATGGTTCTTTCAGGATCAGAATTTCCGCGCTGAGTGACCAGTGCGATCGTTTCAGTGATACCGGCCTTACCTTCTTGCTCACGAATCCATTCGCCCTCAAAGAGTGAAGATTCCTTTTTTACCTCACTTTCGTGAGGCACTTCGGAACGATCAACCTCAAGTTCCTTCTTTACACGCGTTATTTCGACCAGAAGAGTCCCCTTGTCAGCGTGATAGACCACCTCGTCAAGAGGATTGAGATCATCGGGAAGTACCGGATCCTCCAGTGCCTTTACGGTGACACCATCGAAACCATTGTCCCGGAGTTTCACAGGCTCTTTTTGGGTAAGTGGTAACCCAGATTCTTGGGCTTGAACGCGAGTCATTGTGTCGGCCCTGGTCGTTTCCAACACTTCCACAATACTTTGGGCCGGTGTCACAACTGTAGATGGGATGCCGTCGATATTTGCGCGGATCGGGCGGGCCGTGAACACATCGATGCGTTGTCCATCCTCAATCGTTATGAGATGTGGACGAGGCGCCTCGACCGTAGTATCAGAAATAACACGATCTTGTGGGCTCAGTGTGATGCTAGCTTCTTCCAACACATCATAAGCGGTGGAGCCCCACGTAGCTATGGGGCGCACTACCCCGTCCACTGACAGCGTGAGATTCTTGTGTGAAGTGGAAATATCTACAGCTGCCAGGGTAACAACGATAGCAACAGCTGCACCTGCTACCCCGAGAGTCACACCCTTTCCAGCCATAGAGGGGAGTTTAGCCCAGCTACCAAGTGCCGTAAACCCTAGCGGTTGTCTGGTTGAGGCGCTCAATTGCCTGCTGTACTGGGACATTCCAAAGCATCGCCATATAGCGCACAGTGTGCGGCATCACGTAACTGGCATTCGGGCAACCACGATGCGGAACGGGAGTAAGATACGGCGCATCTGTCTCCACCAAAACTCTGTCATGAGGAAGCTCTAAGAAAGCTTGGCGCAGTTCCTCATTTGCCGGATACGTTAAAGGCCCCGCAAAACTTGCAAACCAACCGTTCTCAGTGATCGTCTTAGCGAGTTCTCGATCGCCAGAAAAGCAATGGAATACAATCCTTTGGTCAGGTTCTGCAACATCGCGCAAGAGTTCCACAGTCTCTCGGTGAGCATCCCGGTCATGAATCTGCACGGGCAGATTGTGGGCTTGAGCCATTTCCACATGAGCGGCAAACGATTCGTTCTGGGCCTCGCGGCCTGCCTCACCCGTGCGATAGAAATCGAAACCAGTCTCACCCACGGCAACAACTTCCGGATCACGAAGGTGCCGCGAGACAAGGCCCAACGCCTCAATGAGTGGCACATGGTGTTCTTCCCGGGCGTGTTCGAAACCATCAGGAGACTTCTCTACAATGCCTGCGTGGAGAGCAGCCTCATTCGGATGGATTGCCAATGCAATCTTGACCTCTGGCCATTGACGTGCGATTTCTAAGGTGGGCTCGAAGTCGGGCAGAGAGCATGCCGAGGTGATCATCCTGTTGACCCGAACCTGATTCGCCCGCTCAATCTGCTCACTAAGTGACAGTCGTAACCCTTCAGGTGACGGAATCTCACCGTCGTGGGTGGGCAAATGCGTGTGATTGTCCGTCACCGTCATAGGAAGGGGCTCAGGAAGATCCGGCCATGAGCGTCGTTTCTTTGCCACGTCGTTCTCTTTACTCCCATTCAATTGTGCCCGGCGGCTTCGATGTTACGTCCAAGACAACTCGGTTCACCTCGGGGACAGTGTTCGTTATGCGGTTAGAAATCTCTGATAGCACATCATAAGGAATGCGAGCCCAGTCAGCAGTCATCGCATCCTCAGAGACAACCGGACGCAGCACAATCGGATGACCGTAGGTGCGCCCATCCCCTTGCACGCCAACACTGCGCACATCCGCTAGCAAAACCACCGGGCATTGCCAGATCTCTTGGTCGAGGCCAGCCTTCGTCAGTTCTTCTCTAGCGATCAAGTCTGCGGCCCGAAGAATATCAAGACGCTCTTTGGTGACCTCACCGACAATGCGAATCCCCAGTCCTGGACCAGGGAAAGGCTGGCGTTGCACCAGTTTGTCAGCTAATCCTAGTTCACGACCGATTGCCCGCACCTCATCTTTGAAGAGTGTGCGCAAGGGTTCTACTAGATCGAAGGAAAGATCTTCAGGAAGTCCCCCCACATTGTGATGAGACTTGATGTTTGCAGTGCCCTCACCGCCACCAGACTCAACCACGTCGGGGTACAACGTCCCCTGGACGAGAAAGTCAATACTCAAGCCGTCAGCAGCCTTTTCGTCAGTGAGCATACGGGCTGCTGATTCAAAGCTACGGATGAACTCACGCCCAATAATCTTTCGCTTTGTTTCCGGGTCGCTGACTCCCGCAAGCGCTTCAAGGAAACGCTCTGATTCGTCAATGGTGACGACCCGGATACCCATATTTGCCGCGTAGTCGTCTTCGACTTGTTCGCGTTCGCCAGCTCGAAGAAGTCCGTGGTCCACAAAGAAACATGTGAGCTGATCGCCCACAGCTCGGTGCACCAGTGCTGCTGCAACCGATGAGTCAACTCCTCCTGAGAGCGCGCAAATAACCTGCCTGTCACCCACTTGATCACGGATTTGACCGACCAGCTGTTCCACGATGTTACCCGCAGTCCAGTCAGGAGAAAGCCCCGCTCCCTGGTAGAGGAAGTTTTCAATGACTTTTTGTCCCTGGTCGCTATGGAGGACTTCAGGGTGCCATTGGACGCCGTAAAGAGAACTGTCGGTATTTTCAAAGGCTGCCACTGGCGCGCCCGCGCTGCGAGCAGTCACTGTGAAGCCTTCGGGAGCTGAGATTACGGCATCGCCGTGACTCATCCACACAAACTGATCAGCATCGGTACCGTCCAAGAGGACGCTATCGCCTACGCGTTCAATTTGTGTTCGCCCGTATTCCCTCTCACCGGTTTGGTTCACTTCCCCACCCATCGATTGGGCCATGAGCTGGAAGCCATAGCAGATTCCGAAGATGGGGATTCCAGCGCGAAATAGTGACCCGTCAAGGTGAGCTGCATTGTCCACATACACTGAAGCCGGTCCTCCAGAAAGGATGATGGCAGCGGGATTCTTCTCAAGAATCTTTTTTGCATCCCACGAATGTGGCACGATTTCCGAATAGACCCCTGCTTCACGGACTCGCCGCGCAATCAACTGCGCGTACTGAGCTCCGAAGTCAACTACTAGAACTGGGCGTCGCGTCGTCTCATTCACGGGGTTCATCTTACCGTTCTTTCGGGGCATGGCTTTCCGTGCCGAAGTACGTATTCATAGCGTGCACTCATCTATGGAGTGAAGAGCTCATTTCTAGGTGTCATTTTCTGGAAGAAGATCCAAAGTATCACGCAAAGACGATCCTGGGAGGAAGAGCGCGGCTATGAGGGAGAGAACTCCAAGGACTGCAATTCCCATGAAAATGTCACCCATTGCATCCCCGTAAGCGGAGCGGACAATTGCTTGCAATGCGGGTTCCATTTTCGTGATGTCAAGAGAATCGGTATCGGGGACCATTGACACTGGCATTCCGGCAGCCAACACTTTACTTTCCATATGAGCTTCGGTCGAGATTGTGTAGATGATTCCAGCTACTTGCACTCCGATTGCACCGCCAAGAGACCTGAAAAAAGTCACCATTGCTGTTGACGCCCCGACATCCCTGAGCGGGACACCATTTTGTACGGCAAGGACCAGGTTCTGCATTGAGGATCCCTGCCCGAAGCCAATGAGGACCATCGCTATCCATATGTACCACAGTGGGGTGACTGACCCTACCCATATCATCATGATGAGTCCGCCGCTCATGGCCACTAGTCCCGTGACAACAAAGCGTTTCCACCGACCTATATGGGATACCAGTTGTCCCGAAATCGTCGAGGAAAGGAACATCGCCAGCATGAGAGGAACCATGATGATGCCTGATAAGGCGGGACTATATCCCTGAGCAATTTGGAAGTACTGGCCGAAGAACACTGGAGGTGCGTTGAGCGCTGTTCCAATCCCTATAGAAGCCAGAACAGCTAGGAGCGGGGTGCGCTGTGTAAGGAGACGCAAAGGCACGACTGGTTCTGGGTCGTGAAGCTCAACCCAAACGAATATGGCGAGAACCAGCAACGCTGCAACCGGCATACCAATACCCAGGGGTGAAACCCATGGGAAGATTTTTCCACCACAGGAGATCCAGATGAGGAGCAGCGATACTCCAGCGGTGATGAGAGCAGATCCCCAGTAGTCTATGTGGGGTTTGAGCCGAGCGCTCTTGGGAATCTTCAGGTAGCGCCATAAGACGACTATGGCGATTAGTGAAAAAGGTACTGAAAGCCAGAAGGTCCACCTCCATCCCAGCCATGGAGTCGACACAATGAGTCCGCCAAGGAGTGGTCCCGATACTGTTGCAACCGCCATTGTCGCACCCAGGTATCCGTTGTATTGGCCGCGTTCTCTTGGTGTCACGATGGAGGCGATGACCGTCTGGACCAATGCCATCTGGGCGCCCATCCCGATGCCTTGAAGTACCCGCGACGCGATGAGCCAGGATGCATTGGGGACCATGCCGGAAAGGAGCGAGCCCAGAGAAAATAGTCCGATTGCCGCAAGCAGTAGCGCCTTCTTATTAAAAAGGTCACCTAGCTTTCCCGCTATGGGGGTTGCGGCGGTGGAGGCCAAGAGCACAGCAGTGACAATCCACGTGTATTGGGTTTCAGAACCGTCCAATGCCGCCATGATTTGAGGCAGCGCATTTCCAACGATTGTGACGGAGAGATTGGAGACAAAAAGCGCTAAAAGAAGTCCCCATAGGATTCTCAAAACCTCACGTTTGCGTGACTTACCAGTCATATGCCCCCTTTATGCAGTTGTGCGAACACCGAGACTTTACTCCTGTTTCCGGGCTGCCTCGCACACGTTGTCCAAATGATGTTCTTTGGGTGTTGAAGAAGACATCGCATCACGGCACCTCTTCCTTCTTGAGGAACAAGAAGGAGAGCTAGGCCTCACCTAGACTCACCCCATCTGTGGGAGGGCGGGGTTACCATGGGATTGTCAGGAAAACTGTCAACCATGAGGGATTCTCGTGTCGCATTCAATCTTGGTCACAGGCACTGCACCTGGGTCTGCTGCCGCCGAAGTCACGCACCAGCTCGCTACGATGCTTCCAGAAATAGACGTTGTATATGGGGGTGAAAGTTTCACGCTCACCGATGCCACTGCCGGAACGACAATCGTCAATGCGATTAAGCACCCACAACAGGCACTCAAAGAGGTGACCGTGTCGCTCCGCTCTACCCCTGGTGCGGCCTTGATCGCTGGTTTGTCCGGAGCTCCAGCCCCCAGCTTCGATGTGCTGGGATGGAACCTAGATGTAGCAGCAAATGCTGGCGCTAAAGTCATATTGGTTATTGACGCGGCCGGTATGGGAAGTGAGCTACTTACCGATGAGATCGCTTCGTCTTTGCGCCGCGCGGGGCAGCACCATGCCAGTGTGAGCGGAATCGTTCTGGTCGGCTCTAACACTGTTCCCGACGTAGAGGTTCCGGTAGTCACCTCACCACTCGATGTGGAGAAAGTGCGCAGCGTTACCGGGCCCGCAGCTACTGTCACAACACCGTTGATGTTTCAGGGTGATTTGATGGCACGGGCACGCTCCAATAAGAAGACAATTGTCCTTCCAGAGCCTGAAGATGCACGCGTACTCACCGCTGCCGCGCGGGTACTTGCTGATGGAGTTGCGAATATAGTTCTCGTTGGTGATGAGACTCAGGTTCGCTCTTCTGCTCAAGAATTAGACCTAGATATTTCGGATGCTCGTATCGTAGGCGTCACCGATCCAGAGCTCAGTGAGAAGTATGCAACCGAGTTCGCCCGGCTTCGCGCACATAAAGGTGTCTCCATTGATGATGCCCGCCAGAAAATGCGTGACGTCACCTATTTCGCCACCATGATGGTGCAGATGGGGGATGCTGATGGGATGGTATCCGGTGCAGCACATACCACTGCTGAGACTATCGTTCCGGCATTCCAGATCATCAAGACTGCTCCAGGTGTTTCGATAGTGTCATCGTCATTCCTCATGCTGCTGGCCGACCAGGTTCTTGTGTTGGGCGATTGCGCAGTCAACACCAATCCAACGTCAAACCAATTAGCAGAGATTGCGGTGTCAACTGCCCAAACAGCAGCTGCCTTTGGCCTTGATCCTAAAGTTGCCATGCTTTCTTACTCCACTGGCTCTTCTGGTTCAGGTGCCGACGTTGACCTAGTTCGTGAGGCGACCGAAAAACTCATGCAACTGGCGCCTGAACTTTCTGTCGAAGGGCCCCTCCAATACGATGCAGCCGTTTCACCAGAAGTTGCCGCATCCAAGGCTCCCGGTTCTGCCGTAGCCGGCAAGGCCAATGTGTTGATCTTCCCCAATCTCACAGCGGGCAATATCGCCTACAAGGCAATCCAGCGTAGTGCTGGTGCCGTCGCTGTTGGTCCCATTCTTCAAGGGTTACGCCGTCCGGTAAATGATCTTTCCCGCGGCGCCCTCGTTGAAGATATCGTCAATACTGTGGCTATCACTGCAGTACAGGCTGGCAATGAGAAAGTGAACTAATGCCTAAAACCGTCCTTGTTATCAACTCAGGATCGTCTTCAATCAAATACCAGCTGGTAGACCCAGATATCGGCCATGCTATGGCATCTGGTCTGGTAGAACGCATTGGGGAGGACGTGGGGCACCTGCACCACAGGTATTCACTGCGGGAAGTGGATCTCAACCAACCCATCGCAGACCATGCGCAGGCTCTGCGTCTTGTACTCGATCTCTTTGACGAGGTGGGACCTCACCTTGATGAGGCGAATATCGTTGCTGTTGGCCACCGGATCGTGCAGGGAGGTCGTTATTTCTCGGGCCCCGCTCTCATCGATGACCGCGTGCGTGGCCTCATCAAAGAGCTCTCAACTCTAGCTCCCCTTCACAACCCCCCTGCACTTAAGGGCATTGAAGTTGCCCAGGATCTTTTGCCAGATATTCCCCAGGTGGCAGTTTTCGATACGGCGTTCTTCCAAGATTTGCCCGCACAGGCAGCCCTCTACGCTCTCGACCGCGAAATAGCCGAAAAGTATTCCATTCGACGTTACGGCGCCCATGGGACTTCACACCAATATGTATCGAAGAGAGTGGCAGAGATTCTGGGGGGGAAGGACCTCAAACAGATTGTCCTCCACCTCGGCAATGGCGCATCAGCTTCAGCAATCGACGGCCCCCACGCCATGGACACTTCTATGGGCCTGACTCCCTTGGAAGGCCTTGTCATGGGCACGCGTACGGGTGACATTGACCCTGCCGTGGTTTTCCACCTGCAACGCGTAGCAGGTATGAGTGTCGATGAGGTTGATGTTCTCATGAATCGGCGTTCTGGTTTGCGCGGCTTAGCTGGCGACAATGACATGCGTGCTGTGCGCGAGATGTTCAGGTCCGGCGATCACAATGTTCGTCAGCGTGCCCGCGAGGCTCTCGACGTCTACATCAACCGCCTCGTGAAGTACATCGGCGCATACACCGCTGAAATGGGCGGCGTCGACGTCATCACATTCACTGCAGGTATTGGCGAAAATGATATTGACCTGCGACGTGAAGTATGTCAACGGTTGCAGTTCTTCGGTGTCGTTTTGGATGAGGATGCTAATAACCAGCGTCCCCGTGATCCAATCACTATCTCAGCGCGTGGTTCGTCGGTTCGTGTCATGGTTGTTCCCACGAATGAAGAGCTTGCAATCGCCAAACAAGCACTGACCCTGGTCTAATAGGAGTCATGTATTCTCATGGTTTTGCGCGCGTAGCCGCGGTATCACTTCCGGTTGCTTTGGCCGATCCGGCCACAAATGCCGATAGAATTATTGCGGCTGCCCGCGCAGCCCATGACGATGGCGCTGCCGTTGTTGTATTCCCAGAATTGAGCCTTTCGGGCTATTCTCTTGATGACCTAGTCCTCCAAGACACGCTGTTGACTGGTGTGAGGGGCGCTCTTGACACGGTTGTAAAAGCTTCACGTGAGCTATTCCCGTTGTTGCTAGTGGGCGCACCACTAGTAATAGATCAGTGCCTCTATAACTGTGCCGTGTTTATTCACCGGGGCAGTATCCTTGCGATTACTCCGAAAACCTACCTGCCCACCTACCGCGAGTTTTACGAAAAACGCTATTTTCACACTCTCCCCGAGCCTACTTTCATTGATGGCATTCCAGTGGGACCGGTAGTTGTCGCGGCCCAGGACATTCCAGGGTTTGCCGTTAGCGCTGAGATTTGCGAAGACCTGTGGGTCCCGACTCCCCCTTCCTCATTTGCGGCAATGGCTGGCGCAACTGTCTTAGCGAACCTTTCGGCTTCTCCCATCACCGTAGGCCGCGCCCGCAAGCGCGAAGACTTAGTGAAAGCCCAATCAATGACCAGTTGTGCTGCGTACATTTATTGTGCCGCCAGCTATGGTGAATCCTCCAACGACCTGTCGTGGGATGGGCAGTCTGTGATTTACGAGGCAGGAACTCACCTTGCGTCATCTCCGCGATTTTCCCGCGAAACAGTGATGACCACTGCCGACGTCGACGTGGACTCGTTGCTGCGTGAACGCATACAGCAAGGTACTTTTGGTGACAACGCTGCGCGCATCCACGCTGATAGCACCATCGCACGCATTGAGGTTGCCTTCGGTGAGCCTCCAGCAGCAACGTTGCGCAGGGAGGTGGCTCGCTTCCCATTTGTTCCTGATGATGCAGCGCGCCTTGATGATGACTGTTACGAGGCTTTCAACATTCAGGTTTCTGCTTTGGCGCGTCGAATGGAATCAATCGGCACTCCCAAACTGGTCATCGGTGTTTCCGGAGGTTTAGATTCCACTCAAGCGCTGCTGGTGTGTGCTCAGGCAATGGATTCATTGGGCAGACCCCGCTCTGACATTTTGGCCTACACGATGCCAGGTTTTGGCACGTCCTCGCGTACTCGCTCAAATGCTGAAGAACTTGCTGTTGCTATCGGCGCGACGTTCAAAGAAATCGACATTCGTCCCACCGCAACCCAGATGCTTCAGACCCTGGGGCATGCTGAAGATGAATATGACGTCACTTTTGAAAATGTTCAGGCTGGTTTACGTACAGACTATCTTTTCCGCCTCGCCAACCAAGAAGGTGGGATTGTGGTGGGAACCGGGGACCTGTCCGAATTGGCTTTAGGGTGGTGCACCTACGGAGTTGGCGATCAGATGAGCCACTATGCGGTGAACTCTGGGCTTCCCAAGACGATGATCCAACATTTGATTCGGTGGGTAGCGACGCACCGAACTCCAGAATTGTCTGAGGTGCTTGAGGATATTCTCGATACAGAGATTTCTCCGGAGCTGGTTCCAGGGGCGTCCATGCAGTCAACGCAGGCCGTTATTGGCCCCTACGAACTGCAAGATTTCACCCTCTACTACTTGCTTCGTCACGGGGCTGGGCCACGAAAGATTGCTTTCCTGGCGCAACACGCGTGGCCAGAGTATTCCCGTGAAGACATTATTCATTGGCTTCGCGTATTCCACCAGCGTTTCTTCGCCAATCAGTTCAAACGCACGGCGATCCCTAACGGTCCTAAGCTTATGGGGGGTGGGGCTCTTTCACCTCGTGGGGATTGGCGGATGCCTTCTGATGCTCTTTCACGCATGTGGCTGGCTGAAATTGAAGAGTTGGAGGCCAAGTGAGCATTGTTGCGATCATCTTCGGAGCTCTTTTTGCCTTGGCATGTGGGGTTTTCTGGGCTCTAGCAACCCGCTCTGAGGGGCGCGTTTCCCTCTACTATTGGATCGGAGCGGGGGTATCTCTCTTGCAGGCATTAGCTCTGGGTATCGCTGCCTTCTATTCTGAGATTGGAACTCCCGGTTACATTATTACTGTGACCGTGGTGGGACTAGTTTTGGTCGCAGCAATCGTCTGGCTTTCGTCGCGGCGAAACCGGCAATCTTGATGTAGACCTTTAACGGAGTATGCAGATTCAGAGCTCAATGAGTGTTGAGAGGTAGTCCCCTACAAGCACAGCAGAGTTCATTTGGTGGGCAAGCTTCCGGTCAAATGTCGCTAGTGGAGTTTCTCCGCTCTTCTCTGCTTGCTTAGCCAAAAACACATCAGCAATCGAGAGCTTTGGAAGAAGCTGGTACTCGCTGAGGGGCGCGGCTCATAGACGTCTATCCATTCTGACGTTTGCTAGACCAATAAGAGAACGAATTGCCGCAACAATTGTGGGCCGAGAAATCATCATCACTCGTTCCAAGACAAAAACAACCTCTATCAATGCGACGTCAGGTACAACCATCTCTGTCGACGTAGCAAAAAGATGATCGACTGCTTTCGTTTGTTCGGGAACGTCATCAAGCAACCAGGGGAGCATGACATTCGTATCAAGCATCACCACGGTAGTCCTCGGCTCTTGCCTCCCACACTTCACCCGAAGTGGGAATATGTCCGCACGTACCACTACTTTGTACCTCTTCACGCAATCGGCTTCGCACCGTGGATATGTCGGCTGCTCTTTCAATAACCACAACGTTGTCCGAAACTTTCACAGAGACCTTTTGGCCTGCCTGCAAGCCCAAGGCACGGCGAACAGAGACCGGCAGTGTAATCTGCCCTTTCGCCGTGATCGTTGCATACTCTGCCCCCGTGTAAGGAGCCTAACGAATACAAGGAGGTTCATATAGTGGCATTGAGTTCTGACAATTCCGAGAACCAGGATTACGTATGTGAGGTCACCAGAACACGTGAACCTTGGTTTGTAAACACCTATCTATCCAAAATCCCCGGGGCAGAATACACTGCCGCCGGGGATGATTGGGAAGTTTACGAGGATACTACTTCTTTGCTGGAGTGGTCATCGACATCACGTCCAAGGCGGCATCAAGCTGCTCAGGAGTGACCTCTCCACGCTCAACAAAGCCAAGATCTTCAACAGCTTCACGCACTGTCATGTCTTTCTTGACCGAGTGCTTCGCAATCTTGGCAGCATTCTCATAACCAATCAGACGATTGAGCGGTGTGACGATCGAAGGCGACGACTCTGCATAACGCAGGCATGCTTCACGGTTTGCGACAATACCGTCGATGCAGCGATCAGCAAGGGTTGCTGTCACGTTGCCAACAATGTTGATGGATTGCAGCAGGTTAGCAGCCATCACCGGCAACATCACCAGCAGGTCAAAGTTACCTTGAGCTCCAGCAAAAGCAATAGCCGCGTCATTGCCAATCACCTGTGCGGCTACCTGCACTGTGGCTTCTGGCAGCACTGGGTTGACCTTTCCAGGCATGATGGAAGAGCCAGGCTGTAAGTCAGGTAGGGCGATTTCGCCAATGCCAGTGCGTGGGCCTGAACCCATCCAGCGCAGGTCGTTGGCAATCTTCACCAGGGAGACTGCAACCGTGCGGATGGCGCCGGACAGTTCAACAAGTGAGTCTTGAGCAGCCTGTGCCTCAAAGTGGTTGGGGGCCTCAACGAACGGTAGTCCGGTGTTCTCAGCAATCAGCTCAATGACCCGGGCAGAGAACCCTTCGGGAGTGTTGATGCCAGTACCAACAGCAGTGCCACCTAAAGGCAACTCAGCCAGGCGAGGTAGCGCGCCTTGAATACGGTCAATCCCGTATTTGATTTGCTGCGCGTACCCTGAGAACTCTTGTCCAAGAGTAATAGGGGTAGCATCCATCAGGTGGGTACGTCCCGACTTCACAATATCGGCGAACTCCACTGCCTTCTTATCCAAAGATTCAGCTAGTTTACGCAGTCCTGGAAGCAATACCTCTTCCACAGCCTGGTAGGCAGCAATATGAATGGACGATGGGAATACGTCGTTGGATGATTGTGAAGCATTCACATGATCGTTGGGGTGAACCTTCTCGCCCTTGGTGCGAGCCGAAGCCAGCGTAGCGACAACCTCATTGGTATTCATATTCGACGATGTTCCAGAACCGGTTTGGAAGATGTCGATGGGGAATTCTTTGTCATGTTTGCCGTCGATGACTTCGTCTGCTGCTGAGACGATTGCCTCTGAAGTGGCTGCGTCAATGACCCCCAGTTCAACGTTGGCCAAAGCAGCTGCCCGTTTGATTTGACCTAAAGCTGCAATGTGATGGGCAGAGAGGGTTTCGCCAGAGATGGGGAAGTTTTCCACAGCCCGTTGAGTCTGCGCAGCGTATAGCGCATCCTTCGGGACTCGAACTTCACCCATGGTGTCGTGCTCGACGCGGTACTCGGTCATGTTGCTCCTTCGCTCAGGTATCCTCACGTTTGGGGTTTCCTTGGTCTATTCTAGGCCGGTTGGTAGGGCGCGACGACGACCTCGACACGTTGAAGGTCTTTAACCTCGCTATATCCGGTGGTTGCCATTGTGCGTTTGAGCGCACCTATGAAGTTCAAGTGACCATCGTCCCTAGCTGAAGGCCCGTAAAGGATTTGTTCTAGCGTTCCGACTGTTCCCACATGGGCACGGTGACCGCGGGGCATCTCTGGGTGGGTTGCTTCTGAACCCCAATGCCATCCCTGTCCGGGCACCTCACTTGCGCGGGCAAGAGCCGCACCAAGCATGACAGCATCAGCCCCGCAGGCAATAGCTTTGATCATCGACCCTGACTTGCCAACACTGCCATCAGCAATAACGTGAACGTAGCGACCTCCAGACTCATCCATGTAGTCCCGTCTTGCCGCCGCAACGTCAGCAATTGCTGTTGCCATGGGGGCATGGATGCCCAACGACTGTCTGGTGGAGTGGGCAGCTCCGCCACCAAACCCCACCAACACTCCTGTTGCACCTGTGCGCATCAAATGTAAGGCGGCGGTATATGTTGCCACTCCCCCTACGATTACAGGCACATCCAACTCATAGATGAAGCGTTTGAGATTGAGAGGTTCTGCCCGGCTAGAAACATGCTCAGCAGAGACCGTGGTACCGCGGATGACGAAGAGGTCAACGCCAGCCTCAACGACCGCACGCCAGTAGCGCTGCGTTCTTTGGGGAGAAAGACGACCCGAAACGACCACTCCAGCCTGACGAATCTCATTGAGGCGCTCAAAAATGAGCTCTTCTTTGATCGGCTCAGAGTAAATCTGCTGCAAACGCGCTATTGACGAATCCGCGGGGAGCTCACCAATCTCTTGCAACAATGGCATTGGATCCGCATAACGAGTCCACAAACCGTCCAAATCCAATACGCCAATGCCACCAAGGCGCCCGAATTCGATGGCCGTTTGCGGGCTCATCACCGAATCCATGGGCGCCGCCATTACTGGCACATCCACGTGGAATGCGTCGATTTGCCATGACACGTTGACATCTTCAGTGTCACGAGTTCGCCTAGCTGGGATCAGGGCAATGTCGTCAAGGGAATAGGCACGGCGTCCACGCTTGCCTCGACCAATCTCTACCTCACTACTCATTTCTCTATGGTACCCATCACCTCAGACATGTCGGAGCGATACGGCACAATGTTCTTATGAGCGAAATACAAAGTTCTGAGTCTTGGATCAGCAAACCGTGGATTGGGTTTGACACAGAAACCACCGGCATCTCCCCAACCCAGGACCGGCTAGTGACCGCAGCAATCACGTCGTGGACCGACGGCACTTTAGGGACGGCGCAAACCTGGCTGGTCAACCCAGGGGTTCCTATTCCAGATAGAGCCACCGCCGTCCATGGGATCACAACCGAGTATGCTCATGAACATGGTGCAGACCCGGCAACTGCGCTCAATGAAATCAACGACGCTTTGGCGCAGCACCTCTCCCAGAATGCAGCGGTTGTTATTTTCAATGCTGGCTACGACCTGACGTTGCTTGAGGCTGACTCACGCCGCAACGGAGTGGCACCCCTGTCACAAAGAGTAGGTACTATCGCCCCGGTCTTGGACCCTCTGGTGCTAGATCGCGCACTGGTGCGGTTTCGCAAGGGACGCAGAACTCTCTCAGACCTGTGCATGGCTTATGGGGTTGAGATCTCCGCCAACGCTCACAATGCTGACGCTGATGTGGCAATGACCTTGGCACTCATGGCTCGAATAATGCAGCAACACCCACAACTGCAAGGTATGTCGGCTACGGAAATCACTCAGTTCCAACGTGAGTCACATGAAGCCTGGGCAGAAGATTTCGAAAGGTACCTACGCTCTCAAGGCAAAGACTCTCACATCAGCCGTATCTGGTTCTAGCCCAAAGCTCGATCTACATCGGCAATCAAGTCTTCGACATCTTCCAATCCCACAGAGAGCCGAACCAGGGTGGGGTCAACGGCGGTGGCCGATCCTTCTTTGGTTCCATGGGTCATGGCGGCTGGATATTCGATGAGAGACTCCACGGCACCTAGAGAAACAGCCAAACTGAACGTCTGCGTCGACTCACACACCCTGATGGCGTCTTCGGGGGTAGCGACCGTGAAAGAGAGAACCCCACCAAAGCCGCCGCTCATCTGTGAGAGTGCCAACTGGTGTCCCCTGTGACTGGGAAGACCCGGATAGTTGACGGTTTTGACCCGCGGATCAACCTCTAAGAATTGAGCTATTTCTAGGGCACTGCGGCTTTGCCTGTCCACCCTCACGGCCAGGGTTTTGAGTCCCCGAGCCGCCTTATAGGAATCTTCTGGTGAGGGGATGGCCCCCGTTGCTGTTTGCAGTAGGACCAGTTCTTCACTGACCAACCCATTGTCCGTCCATGGTTCTATCCCCTCTGGCACCACTAAATCCGAGGCGACGATAGCGGCACCGCCCACCAAGTCGGAATGCCCACCAATGTATTTGGTGGTCGAGTGGATAACCGCGTCGGCGCCCAAAGCCAGTGGGCGTTGCAGGTAGGGGGAGGCGAAGGTGTTGTCAACAACTAAGAGCGCGCCATAAGCATGTGCCAACTGCGCCAACGCCGCAATGTCGTAGACGTCAAGGAGAGGATTGGAGGGAGTCTCTACCCATAGCACTCGGGGCCTATTTGCTGCCAGGTCCTGTTCAACAGCGGCGAGGTCCCCAGCGTCTACTTCACTCCATTTTCTTCCCTCAGCTGCATGGATTCTAGTGAAAAGCCGGTAGGTTCCTCCATACACATCGGAAGAGAAGGTTAGGTGATCTCCCGGCCGCGAAAGCACCCTCAGTAGGGTATCTTCAGCGCTAAGTCCGGCGGGGAATGCCACCGCCTCCCCGCCTTCTAACGCACCCAAAGTCACCTGGTAGGCGTCGCGGGTCGGGTTGGTGCCCCGGCCGTAGTCGTAGCCTGCTCGTAGAATTCCCACCCCGTCCATGACGAAAGTGGAGGCAATATGTACGGGGGGAATAATGTCCCCAGTGATGCGGTCCGGCTCATTTCCCACATGAATGGCCTGCGTGGAGAATCCTGAATGATCGACTGACATAAATAGTGATCCTTTGTGTTAAATGCGGTCGAGCACGCGGCCCAAGAACTGCCGGGTGCGCGGGTTTGATGGGGTGTCAAGAACGTCAGCGGCGCTGCCCCTCTCGGCAACGACTCCCTCGTCCAAGAAGAGGACCTGGTCGGCAATATCCCTTGCGAACGCTATTTCGTGGGTGACCACCACGATGGTCCACCCTTGCTCCGCTAAGTCACGCATAACGCCAAGAACGTCACCAACAGTCTCTGGGTCAAGCGCTGATGTTGGTTCGTCAAAAAGAAGTAACTTCGGCTCAAGTGCTAAAGCCCTGGCGATACCAACCCGCTGCTGTTGACCACCTGAGAGTTGGCCTGGATAGCGGTCAGCAAACTCAGACAATCCCACTTGCTTGAGGTATTCGTGGGCTTGCTCAGTTGCGTTAGTCTTGTCGATTCCCTTAGCGTAAACGGGCCCTTCAATAATGTTCTCTAATACAGTGCGATGAGGGAAGAGATTGTGTGACTGAAAGACCATTCCAGACTGGGCTCGAAGCTGACGCAATGCGGGTTTCTTTGGCGACGCCCCATAATCGACACTCACCTGGTCGATTGAGACAATTCCCAATTCGGGTATTTCTAAAGCGTTGAGCGAGCGAAGAAACGTGGTCTTCCCTGAACCCGATGGCCCAATCATTGCGGTGACCGTTCCCGCTGGCACATCTAAATCGACGCCTTTGAGAACCTTTTTTGGACCGTAAGCTTTATGAAGATTTCTCACGGTGAGTAGATTAGGCAAAGACATTGCGCGCTCCTTCCGACACGTAGGCCCGCTGTAGGCGGTCCTCCAATAATCCTTGAATAACTGACAGGACCGAGCAGATCACCCAGTAGTACAAAGCTGCAAGTACGTAGAGCGCCAAGAACTGGAATGTGGGAGCGGCGATCTCTTGGGCTTTGCGTAGCAGTTCAACCACCATGATGGACGAGGCGAGAGACGTCTCTTTCACCAAAGAAATAAAGGTGTTCGACAGGGGTGGGACAGCGATTCGTAGTGCCTGCGGCAATATGACGCGTTTGAGGGTCTTTGCGTAGCTTAGACCCACTACTTCGGCCGCTTCCCATTGGCCTTGCGGGACGGCTAGAATCGCGGCACGAATAACTTCCGCTGCGTATCCTCCCACGTTGAGAGAAAATGCCACTACTGCCGAGGTGAACGGATCTATCACTAGTCCAAGTGTGGGCAGCGCATAGAAGATGATGAATAGCTGCACCAGCAGTGGGGTGCCACGAATCAGTGACACATAGATTTTCGCTATCGTCCTCAGAGTACGCGAGGACGATATGCGCATGAGAGCAATAGTGACTGCCAAAACCATGCCGAACGCAAAGGAGATCAGCGTGAGGGGAATGGTTCCTAGTAGTGCTCCTTGGGCCAGTGGCCCCAGAGAGGTTCCTATCAGTTCAAGAGTGGAGGCATCCACGGTTACTCCGAAATATCTGTGCCAAAGTATTTTTCACCGATCTTGGCCAGTGTTCCGTCGGCTTTGAGTTCTTCCAAAGCCTGGGTGAACTTGGGGGCCAGTTCGGAGTCCTTGAGGAATGCGAAGCCTTGGCGTGATTTGTCTTCTGGGACTTCCGCGCCGACCTTGACCGAGTCATCACCTGTGGTTGCGAAGTACTCAAGTACAGCCAGATTGTCATTGAAGGTCACGTCAACCCGGCCATCACGCAGCGCAGCCACGGCCTCGGTGAATCCATCCACCGGCACTACTTCTGCACCGGCGTTACGGGCAAGTTCAGCCCAGTTTGAGGTCACTGATTGCGCTGATTTCTTGCCCTTGACGGAGTCAACGCTGGTGATGCTGGTGTCATCCGCGGGAACAATCAGAACAGGGTTAGAGACAGCATAGGGGGCGGAGAAGGAATAGATTTCTTCACGTTCTGGGGTGATCGCCACCTGGTTTGCCACCACGTCATAGCGTCCGGATTCAAGCCCCGCGAAGATCCCGTCCCATTTCACTTCGTGGAACTGGGCTTCTGCCCCAAGTTTTGCTGCAACAGCCTGAGCTACTTCCACGTCATATCCGATCAGTTCCCCGCTTTCGGTGTCATGGAAGGTGAAGGGCGCATAGGTTCCTTCGGTTCCGAAGGTGATCACCTCGGCTGAGCTGTTTGACTGTTCTTCAGTTGTTGACTGGTTTGGCTGCGCCTGCGAACTGGAGCATCCAGCTAATGCTAAGGCTGCAATAGCGGTGGCAGAGTACAGTATGGTTTTCTTCATTGTTTTTCCTTTGATAAGCGCACCTAGCGCCAATGTGTGTATTAGTTATGGAAAGTAGCCCACTTACGTAGGGGCAAAGCAATCCGCACTTATCTAGGTAAAGTGCAGGTTAAGGCTTGTTTGAGTGAAGAGGTCGCGAGTCTCTTTTATGAGTCAATCAGCGACAACACATACAGGACATGAACATTCGCTGGCACATCATGCCGCGCAGCACCTGAGTCGAAACGACTGGGGCTAGTTCATTGTTCTGATTTTTCACACAGACAACATAACACATATATACAAAAGTGCGACTGGCCGTCCGACGGCCTCTCACACGCACTAGTCCTTTTGACTGACAAAAATCCATCCCTTTAGGGGATGCCTTGCACCCAGAATCTTCCTATCCTTGACCTATGATTCGATCGAGAAAACTCATGATATTTACAGGCATCGGCATAATCGCAACGGTGGCAGGCTGCAGCGCAGTCAATCCACAGTTGGCTGAAAGTGGCAGTGCGTCAGGCAGCACACCATCGTCTTCTTCCATTGCGTGGCAAAACTGTGATCAGCTGGTAGAAAGCGAAAAAGCACTCAACGATCTCATAGGCGCACCTTCACAATTAGAGGCTTTTGCTGACCGGATGCAGTGCGCGACGGTGGCGGTCCCCCTTGATTACGATGACCCGGATGGACGCCAGGTTGAGGTGGCGATTGCAGCCCTGCAACCTACCGGAGAGAGCAAGGGATACATTTTTACTAATCCTGGTGGGCCTGGATTAGAAGGTCGAACAATGCCTGCTGCCATTGCATCTTCAGATGCAAAAGCTCTCACGGATAATTTCACGTTGATTGGCGTGGACGTGCGGGGAACAGGTGGGTCCACCAGTATGGACTGTCCTTCATTGGCAGAGTTGGATGGCCCCAACGACAGCACAACAAACCCCACGGAAGCACAGACGGTAGCCAAAGAGTATTGGAAGCTCACCGCTGATGCGAATAAAGCATGTGTAGAGGTTGACCAGGCGTTGGCTCAAAGCCTTACTACAGCCAATGCAGCCCGCGACCTTGATCGGATCCGCGAAGCTCTGGGAGTGGACACGATCGGTTTCTTCGGTGCGTCGTGGGGAACTGAACTTGGCATTGCCTACCAGTCAATGTTCCCCCAGTCTGTGTCAGGCATGGTTCTTGATTCTGTCATGGATATCCGCCATCAGACAACAGAAACTCTTGACGATGTTTTAGAAGCCACACTCACGTTCACTGCAGAAAATGAAGATGGCGCAATTGATAGTGAAGAGAACATTGAGGATTCACCACTGGACATGCCTGAATCTGCCGATCCAGCACTTGAGGATCAACCAGCAAGCGACGACCAACCGATAGACACATCGAATCTCTTGATGCCCCTTAATATTGCTGCCCGCACTGCTTACACCTGCAATTCTTATGAGGGCGCGGATGATGAACAGCAGCAAATCGACGACATGACCAGGCGTGGAAACCAGTATGGCGATGCTGGGCTCGCCCGGCCAATTCACCCTGTCAGTGGAGTTGCCGCAGGGGTTACTGCCTGTGCGGGGTGGCCGTTTGCGCCCGTGGCAGTTCCAGCAGAAAACCATGACGTGCCACTTCTCATCATTGGCCATTCCAATGAGACTGTCACCCCTATAGCATGGGCAGAGCGCGCCCATGAGACTATTGGCGGCGATTATCTAGTTCTTGACGACGCCTCTCATGGTGCTGCCATGATGGGTGAAAGCGCACAGAAGATTGTTGATTTCTTTGACGCACATGCCGTGAACGAAAAATAGTAAGCGGGGAAGTCTCTCAAGAGAGATACCTAGGCAAAGCCAAAACCTCGTCAAAGTGATAACCGTCTATAGCAAAAAGAGGCACGTTCTCACCCTTGAGTGTTGTGGTCCGGGTTTGTACTGTCTGACGTATTGGCTTTCAAAGAATCTGAAGAACTCATTCAGCAAAAATATTTTCTTCACTGCGTGATCTTTGAAACTCACACAAAGGCGCAAAACAGGAGAATAGGCCAATCTGCACATCGGGAGAAGTGTCGTACCACGAAGCCGAAAACGATTTTGCACATAATGAGCGCCTTCCCCACATTGAGAAAAATGCGGGGAAAGTAATCCGCCGCTAACGGCCGCGGTGTTTTTGTTTGCGTTTGGCAGTCCGCTTTTGATAGCGCTGCTCTGCCTGCTCTTGCCTTCTGCGTGATCTTTTCGTTTTCGCGCGACATTTCAGTTCATCTCTGACATCGGCTAGTGCCTCTTGAGCGGCTGTTGATGCCCTCGGCGTGGCGGCTTCTTTAGCGGCAATACGCGCTAACTTCTTTGGATTGAGCGCTCGCTTCGAACGCTCACGGACGTGAGGGCTGATCCGCGGCGCATCATGGGCACGGGCGATCAGTTCCACCCCGTGATTGACCATCCACTGCCACAACTGTGCATCAGTAGGTTCGATGCCAAAAATGTGTTGTGCTGCTTGGACGGTGCCATCTGCATAGTGGACCTCGTACACTCCCACCCACCGCGAGCCATCAAAGAATAGTGTGAAAGCAGACTTCATAGCGGAACCTTCCGTCGTAGCTGGGCATGAAAAACATGCCTGCTTTGACTGGTTTCCTCTATGAGGCTACGAACCACCAAGGGCGGTGATCGACCGGACTACCTTCCGGTCCGTGAGGTTTGCAAGAGCAGAACTCACCTACTCTACTCGTGTTCCTCCTGCCCGATGTGCACGGGGAAGCTCGTTGTGCGCGGGGCCCATGCACAACGAGCTTCCCCGTGCACATTGAGTCACTACAGACGCATTAGGCTTCTCTCCAGCCCACACTTTCAGAGTATTTGAGCATCCCCCTGACTTGCTGAGTGAGCTTTAACCGTGGGAAACCCTTATAGCAGCCTCTTGCACGGGTGTGCAATGCTGGGGTTATGCACAACGAAGCACTGAGTAGCCGCCTCAACCAGGCGCGCAAGGAACTTCTGGTTGACGCGGCTGAAATTGTCTTTTTGCGCGGCGGCGTGGAATCAAGTTCCATGAGTGACATCGCCAAAGAAGCGGGATGTAGCAAGCGCACTGTTTACCACCATTTCTCCAGCAAAGATGACCTGATTGCTGAGGTGATGCTGCGCGGATTCACGTTGCTACTGGAGAAGTTAGAGGAGGCCGAACGTGCGAACGAAGCCGCCAATCCCCTGATGCGCCTGCAGGGAGCAGCTCGCGTACTGTTTGACTTCCACAATGACTATCCCGAATACTTCCGCACCATCGTTGAATACCAACCGCAAGAAGATGCCTGTGAATCCCCTGATTCAATTCTTGGGCGAATGTACCTGCTGGGTAATAGAGCCAACGACGTTTTGGTTTCGATCATCACGGATGGACAACAACAAGGCATATTTCGCCGCGATCTCGATCCAGACGCTGCTGCAGCCACCCTATGGGTGAGCGTTCAAGGGGCCCTCTGGGTGGGAATGAGGAAGACACACTACCTGCAGGCTTCTCACAACCTGGATCAAGAAACTCTGTTCGGCATTCTCTTGGGATTGCTCACCGAATCGCCACTTTACCTCCATACAGAAAACTAACCAGAAAGGCACCTATGCCTACTCATCATCCACGTCGACGGATCGGAAAAACCGTGGCTCTTGTCACCGGAGGGATCGTGGTTAGCGCAGTCGCGGCTGGCGCGCTCATCAGCGGGGCTCAATTGGGGCGCAGCTACTTGGACCCGTAGAAGAAATCCTATGCTGGGCAATCATCAGACCCGCGATTGCAGGTAGCCTCGGCGGGACTTCTAGCCGGAAGCAGCCATAATACTCAGCCGTGGCGCATCGATCTTGATGACAACGATCCACTCGCTTTCGACCTCTATGTAAATCCAGAGCGGCTCACACCTGTGGTAGATCCGCTGGGACGCCAAGCTATGATCTCGCAAGGGACCTTCCTGGGATATATGCAGGAATACGGAGCTGCTCACGGTTGGGATGTTCAGGTAAAGCTCTTCCCCCGGGGAGAACTCGACGAAGCTGCCTTTTCTGAAAGTCTTGCCAATACGCCGATAGCACGAATCAGACTAGTTGAGGCCGTACCGGTAGAATCCTCTCTGGCCGAAGGACTCTATATTCCTGACACGAACCGCTCACCTTACAAGGACACTCCGATTGACCCGTCCGTCGCCTCGTCCATAGAAAACCTCAGCAATTCTGTGGCGCGGATCAGGCTGATTGACAATCCAGATGAGGTGGCTCATCTTCAAGCTATTGCACTCAGTGCCGCCATGATAGAGGCGGATAAACAGGAAGCAATGGACGAGGCGTCCGCGCTCTTGCGCTCTAATGAGTATGCGAAGAATCGCCACCGGTGGGGCTTTACCGCAAGCGATCAGAACGCGAATCCTCTGGTCCGCCACGCAATGCAGACACTAGTCACGCTACTGCCGGGGCTGGGCCAGGGCGAGGCCGCGGCAAAGATGTTCCGCGAGTCAGCCGTCGAGCATGTGGAAGGTACCTCTGCTTTTGTCTTGGTAACAACCCAGAACAACGACCGCCACTCTCAGGTGGAAGCAGGAATGACATACGCCCGGGTGGTTCTCAGCGCTAATGTTCATGGGTTGGCAACGCACCCTCTCAGCCAGGCACTGCAAGAATACCCTGAGCTATCCGAATGCTATCGAGAGATTCACGAGAGTTTTGGGGGCGACGGCGCCATCCACATGCTGGCCCGGATTGGGACACCCACTGCACAGGTCGGACCATCAATGCGCATGCTAGTTGACGACATCGTGATGTAGCACGTCAAGTACTAGCGACCCGCTTGCCGAAGTGGGGCGCTAACCTAGTTGTCGCTTTGGCCTGGCAGGCTCACAGCAGGAACAAAGATTCCCATAAGAAGTTCAATCGCTTCTTCGCGTTCAATGCGACCAGAAATAACTGCCTCACACGTACGATCGATTGCCCCCAAGAAGGCAACCATGAGTTTGTATGCGGTGCGCTCATCTATCCCGAAAATATCTACCGCAAAGGGTGCGTATTTTTCTGCAATATCCACCCGCCTTGACCGGTCCTCTTCCACAACAGCAACGATCATCGAGCCAAGCTCGTCGTAGAGAGCGCCGGCCCCCAGACTGCAGTCAATGTACACCTCGCAAAACAACCGCAGCAGCTCCAGCGGATTTGCTCCCGAATACGCAGAATAGGCTATCGCTTCAGCGATGGTCTGCTCATATTCTTCCCCCACCTGTTCGAACATTTCCTGCAGCAGACCGGCAATTGACCCAAAGTGTTGATACGCGACAGGTTTAGAAACTCCACTGGCCTCCGCTACACGCGCCAATGTGAGAGAGGTGACCCCTTGAGTGCGCGCCATATCTATTGCCACATCGAGCATTTGTTGGTGCCGAGCCGAAGCAGGAATCCTCTGACGCGACCTCGGTGTTACTGAACTCATATGGCCTCACTCACCTCCCCTATCGCAGCGGTATTCACTACTGCTATCCTACTAATGGTAACTTACGAATGGTAACTTGAGCATCCGCAACTTTACTAGGCGCTGAAATCACTGCCACCGCGGCAGCACGAGTAGGAATGTGAATCATTATGGCATCTTTCTTATACCGCCTGGGGAAACTAGCTTATCGGCAACGCAGATGGTTTCTGGCCGCGTGGATAGTTATTCTTCTGGGCGTCGGTACATCTGCCGCACTTTTCATGGGAACCTTCTCTGAGAATTTCCGCCTGCCAGGCACGCAAACGCAAGCCACGCTGGACCGCATGAAAGAGATATTTCCCGACGCTGCCAAAGTATCCGGGTCGGTGGTTTTCGAGAGCAGTGACGGGACACCTCTTACCGCCCAACAGCAAAAAGCCATTTCCGCGGCTCTAGCGTCGCTTCCAGGAAAACACAACGTAACCAGCGCTATTGACCCGTTTGAGCAGCAAGAGCAAATCGACAGTGCAGCCAGCGAAGTTGCTGACGGTAAAGCCGAGATCGAAAAGAATGCGAAGAAACTGGAAGACGGCAAGAAGCAACTAGAGGACGCCAAAAAGCAACTAGAGTCCGGCAAAAAGTTGGTCGCGGAAAATGAACCCCGACTCAAAGCTGCAGCAGAGCAGCTGGAGTCAGGCCAGGCTGAGTTGGATGCTGCACGCACCCAACTTGAACAAGGCCAAGCCGAATACGATGCCGGACTAGCCCAATACAATCAGGGCTGGGCTGAACTACAGGCAGGGAAAGATCAACTGGCTGCTGGGCAAGCTCAGTTTGACGCCGGTAAGAAGCAGTACGAAGAAAGGCTGGCGGCCGCCGCAAAAGAATTTGACGTAGGCGCGAACTACTCGGAGGTTGAAGCTGCACTGTCTGCTGCTGAAGCAGCGCTCCCTGAGCGACGGGCAACACTTGAGAATGAGTTGGACAAGGCAAAACAAGGCCTCAAACTCTATCAGGGATGCGCAGCAGGGATCGTTACGCCCGAATTATGCGAACCACCTGAAACACTTAAAGACAAAATCAAGGCGGCCGAAGGCGGCATAAAGGAACTCACCGGACTCATCAAGGAAGTCGACCAGGCAAAAATCGCGTTACCAGCACAGAAGGCACAACTAGCCGAGGGGAAAAAGCAGCTGGACGCCTCTGAGGCACAGCTCGCAGCCGGATGGGCACAGAGCACGCAGGGTGAAGAACAGTTGGCCGCAGCCAAGCAACAACTCGATGCAGCAGCCGTGCAGCTCAGTGATGGCTGGGCTCAGCTAGAGGCAGGCCAAGCGGAATTGGACGCGGGTCGGGCACAATACGAAGAAGGCAAAACCCAGCTAGAACAAGGCAAGAAAGACATTGCCAAGGGTGAGAAAGAAATCCCCAAAGCAGAAAAAGAACTAGCTGACGGTGAAAAACAACTAGCTGAGGGACGCGAGCAACTGGCTCTTGGTGAGCGCACCGCCTCGGCCACCGAAGGATTGCGTTTCGTCTCAGAAGACGGCACCACAGCAATCGCCCAGCTCAGTTTCGATGCAGGCATGGGCGGACTCTCAGACGAAAGCCGCGACGGACTCATGGCCGACCTAGCATCACTTGAGTCCGACGGCATCAATGTCATGTACTCCGCCGAGATCGTTACCACCCTTGACGGACTGATCGGTATTGGAGAAGTCATTGGTCTCCTTCTGGCCGCAGTCGTTCTCTTCGTGATGATGGGAACCCTCGTTGCTGCAGGCCTGCCACTTTTGATGGCACTAGTAGGCGTCGGCGTAGGCGTCGGCGGGACCTTAGCGCTGTCCTCAGCCATTGAGGTCATGTCAATCACCCCGATCTTGGCACTGATGCTGGGATTAGCTGTGGGAATCGACTACACGCTTTTCATCGTTCACCGTCACCGCCAGCAGCTTCTCAAAGGAATGGAACCTGAAGAATCCGTTGGACGAGCAATAGGCACCTCAGGGAATGCCGTCGTCTTTGCAGGATTGACAGTGGTCATTGCACTGGTAGCACTCGTTGTGCCCGGATTGCCATTCCTTTCAATCCTCGGTCTATCTGCTGCTGCGACCATAGCAATAGCAGTCCTGGTGGCGATTACTCTTACGCCAGCAATGCTCGGATTCATCGGTAAGCGGATCGTTTCCAAACGGGCTTACGCCAAAGAGAAAGCTCATGCCGAGGCAGTTGCCAGTGGTGCTATTGACGTTGAGGAAGAAGAAACTCGCTCACGCAACCGGGGATGGGGAGCGTTCACCACCCGCCAACCAGCCATCGCAGCATTGGCCTCGGTGGCACTCCTTGGTGTGCTTGCCATTCCCACATTGTCCATGCGCACCGCGCTGCCTGATGGCGGTCAAGAGCCTTACGGTTCTACCGCACAGAGAGCATACGAGACCATCTCGGAACGGTTTGGCGGTGGTTACAACGGCCCCATGGTGGCGATGGTCGACCTGCCAGAAGGTCTAAGTACCGACGAGGCAACAAACACGATGCTGGACGTCGCCGATGAAATCCGACCACTTGAAGGTGTAGTTGCAGTACTTCCAGCCGGACTCAATGACGACAACACTGCAGGCCTACTACAGATCGTGCCAACTGGTGGCCCCGCCTCGATCGAAACAGAAAACCTAGTCCATACTCTGCGCGACAATACTGCACAGATACAAGAAGTAACCAACACAGAGGTCAACTTAGCTGGTCAAGTTGCTATGCAAATTGACGTGTCACAAAAGGTTACCGAAGCACTGACACCTTATCTCATCATCGTCGTCGGACTGTCACTGATCCTCCTGCTCTTGGTATTCCGTTCAGTCGTCATCCCTCTCCTGGCAACCGCAGGATTCTTACTATCGTTGGCTGCTGCTTTTGGTACAACTGTTGCCGTCTATCAGTGGGGATGGCTTGGAAATATCTTTGATGTGCACACTCCTGGGCCAATTCTGAGTTTCTTGCCCATATTGCTCACTGGAATTCTTTTCGGACTGGCAATGGACTACCAGGTGTTCCTGGTCTCAGCGATGCGCGAGGCGCACGCCCACGGGGCACCCCCTGTGCGAGCAGTTCGTCGCGGATTCCGAGCATCTGGCCCGGTAGTTACCGCAGCAGCACTGATCATGGCTTCGGTCTTTGCCGGCTTTGTTTTCTCGCACCTCACCATGGTGCGGCCGCTTGGGTTCGGCCTGGCTATCGGAGTACTGGCTGATGCTTTCGTCGTGCGCATGACACTCACTCCAGCTGTGATGTCGCTGCTGGGCAAATGGGCCTGGTATATCCCCCGCTGGTTAGACAAGATTCTTCCCAATGTGGACGTTGAAGGAACCAAACTCGCAGCTCTAGAGGACAAAGAACTTGCAGATACCCTGCAAAAGTAGACTGTTCACTCTAGGATTGACCGTGTGAACGGGGAATTCTTAGAGGACGCATTCGTGGTAATAGCCACCGGTTTTGAACTGCTGGGCACTATCGCAATGGTTGTCGGGTTCATCATTGCAGCCTATTTGGGTATCAATAAACTAGTTACGAAGCAGGGGGCGCTCGCTGCCTTTCATACCTTGAAGACCACCATCGGCGGCGCAATTCTGTTAGGACTTGAGATACTCGTTGCTGCGGACTTGGTTCGCACAGTCACGTCAAAACCGTCCCTAGAAGATGCTTTCATTTTGGGACTCATCGTTGTCATCCGAACGATTTTGTCGATGTCGATCCAGATTGAGATTGAGGGGGTCCTCCCTTGGAAGCGCGCGTTACTCACCTCTGGGGCAAGCGTTATTGCTCATCAGATTAATGAGGATGGTTCCCGAAAAGAGAAGAACAAGTCAAGTAAAGTCGGCAGGTAGTGAAGAGGAGACCTACGTGCCTCCGCACACCACGTACGGGGTCATAAAACCGTAAACGGGGCCAAATACCGCCCAGGCACATGCCACATCACCCAGGATGCAGACATGAGCAGCTTCCCCGCGTGACTGCCAGAAAAGACTGGCAGTCCCGCAAGATTTTAAAACTACAGGTCAGTAGGCGAAGTGAATCTGGCCTTGACGAATCGTAGGCTTTTCAATTTCGGGCTCTTCGGACTTTGGTGGGGTGTGAAGGTGTTTCATACTTTTAGGTGTGATCCAAAAAGATAATAGAAACACCTTCACTGTCTCTGATCCTACGTTGATTCTTCAGGCTTTGGTGAGTTTGAA
>NZ_VULO01000013.1 GCF_009696615.1 Scrofimicrobium canadense | reverse complement strand
TCAAACCCTTATGCGATGTCACAATCGAGATCGCCGGGACCCAGCAAACGCTACCCAGCCATATCCCCGAAGAGTTCCGCCACTACCTCAAGACCGAACCGGGGCACTAGCCGCGTCAGAAGTCAGGCCTGGCCTATCGCGAGAAAATAGCGACAGCTATTCCTGCCACTGGCCGCGAGCTCTGAGAATTTCCCGCAACATCGTAGGCCTATCAGTAATCAGGCCGTCGACCCCCCAGTCGAGCAAACGCACCATCGCATCAGGATCATTGACCGTCCACACATGGACGGCCAGTCCTGCCGTGTGCGCTGTGGCAACAAACCGTGGATTGACTACCCTAATTCCACGCATTTTTTCAGGGACTTGGACCGCGCGAACATGCTGGGCAGGGCCGTCAACACGCCACGTATCTGCTGCAGATACAGTCTCTGAAGCTAGCATCAGTCGTACCACTGCAGGCACGCCTAGTGAAGTAGTGAGTTCTGGGGACCCTACCGCACGAATCCGATTGAGACGTTTTTCTGAAAAAGACGCAAGGAGTACTCGACCAAAAGCATCAAGATCGGTGAGAGTCTCTAGCAGCGGATCAACAACCTCATCGCACTTGGCGTCAATGTTGAAATACATATCGGGGTATTGTTCTAGGGCGTCAACGAGGCGCGGCATTTGTTCCCCCGCTTCATTTCGATACCGAAGAATCTCCCCATAGGTCATTTCAGCGATCTTGCCTTCGCCATCGAACGTGCGGTCAAGAGTCTCATCATGATTGAGGACAACGACACCATCTGCTGTTAGCTGAGCATCTGTCTCAAGGAAACGCAGCCCTAATGATCGCATGTGGGTGAAAGCAGTAAAAGAGTTCTCTGCAGCTTCCTGCCCCCCGCCCCTATGGGCGATGGCAAGAGGATACGGATCGGCAGCGACTGGAATCACAGGCACCTCCCAATAGAGAATCTAGATCGAGATTATCACTTACGACGACGACCTTTGCAAAGAATCCCTCACCTCACCCACCAGCTGCTCCAGAATATCTTCCAAAAACAGCACGCCACGCACGGTTCCGTCATCAATGACCTTCACCATATGAAGACCGGAAACTTGCATGAACTTCATAGTATCTTCGATCTCCGCATCGACAGGTTGCGTCTCTAGAGGCCTGATTCTCCATGACGTCACCGGACGATCTCTCTCATCCCCCTCGGCATAAAGAACATCTTTGAGGTGAATATAGCCAGCTAGTTCTCCCTCCTCATCAACTAAGGGGAACCGGGAAAAACCAGTGCGTGCCACAGCCAATTCGATTTCCGCCGGGGTCGAGGTTACCGGCAGTGTCCGCAAATCCTCTAATGACACCATTGCATCCCCTGCCCGTTCCCGGGAAAACTCCAGAGTGCCGGAAAGCAACCCCAATTCGTCCTGCAGCTTGCCTTCCTTTTGAGAAAGCTTGACGATATTTTCTACCTCATCAACTGTGAAGGTAGCGGCAATCTCTGACGAGGGTTGGATTCCAAAAAGACGCAGGAACCAGTTTGCCATGTGGTCCATGGCACTGACGATGGGCCGAAGTAGTCGACCGATGGACACCAAGGGCGGTGCCAACCACAGTAAAGCCTTGGCCGAGGAGGCGATAGAAATGTTCTTGGGCACCATCTCACCGAAAACGACGTGAAGGAAAAGCACGATCAGCAATGCAACGATAAAGGCAACTGCATGGACGGCAGCAGCTGAAAAACCCAGCGCAGCCAAGGGGACCTCCAGGAGGTGTGCAAGTGCTGGCTCTGCAATGACGCCCAGTGAGGTGGACATGACTGTGATACCCAGCTGACAGATCGCCAGCATCAAAGAAACATGTTGCAGAGCATACATGGCCTGCTTTGCACCCCGTTTGCCCTCCTCAACCAGCGGTTCAATCTGTGAGCGCCTTGAAGAAGTAACAGCAAACTCTGCAGCAACAAAGAATGCATTAACCGCCAATAGCAGCACGGTGATTGTAAGACCCCATGCAGGACTCATTCCTGACCGCCTTTCACCGTAACTCGGGAAATGCGGCGCCCCACCATGCCTGTCACTTCCAGTGTCACATCCGATATTTCGACGGTGTCTCCTACTGCTGGGATTCGTCCTAGCTGTTCCATTACCAGCCCAGCTATCGTCTCGTACGGACCGTCCTCAGGAACTTTGATTCCTGTCTGTGCTTGCAGCTCATCTGGACGCAGAGTACCGGGGACCTGAAAGGTTCCGTCAGGCAGGCTCTTGATGCCCAGCCGCCTACGATCATGTTCGTCAGAAACCTCTCCTACAATTTCTTCAACAACATCTTCTAACGTGACGATTCCAGCGGTCCCGCCATATTCATCAACAACCACCGCCATCTGCATCCCTTCATCACGAAGTTGAACAAGTAGCGGCGCCAAACGCATCGTTTCAGGGACTCTTGCAGGTTCGATACTCAGAGACGATGAGGTAACCGGAACCTCAGAACGCTTGTCATATGGCACTCCCACGGCCCTGCGCACAGAAGCCAGCCCGATTACGTCGTCGCTGTTTTCTCCGATTACCGGAAACCTGGAATGGCCTGTGGTCCTCGCTAGGTCAACCAGGTCGGCGGCAGTAGCATCTTCGGGCAGATAGACCATCCGACCGCGGTCTGTCATGACATCTACCGCAGTGAGCTCTTCCATCGTGATTGACTTCGTGAAAATCTCGGCAGTCACGGCGTCAAGAGTGCCCTCCTCCGCACTATGCTGCACTAGGGCGGCAAGCTCAGATGCAGATCGTGCCGACGAAATCTCTTCCTTAGGCTCGATCCCCATCATGTGTAAGATCGCATTGGCTGTGCCGTTGAGGACGACAATTACGGGTTTGAAAAGCCAGGTGAATCCCATCTGCAAAGGAGCAACCAGGCGCGCCGCATGCAACGGATCCGCAAGCGCCATATTCTTTGGAACCAGCTCACCGAACAGCATTGAAAAGCCGTTGACAAGGATGGCAGAAAAGAGCGTTGCGACGGTCACCGATGCCGCGAACGCCAGGCCCCAACTACCAAAGAGTGAAGTGAAGAGATCATTGAGTGCAACTTGCGTGGTGTAGCCCAACAGAATTGTCGTGAGGGTAATTCCCACCTGGGCGCCAGAAAGCTGTGTCGATAACGACTTGAGCGCTTTCATTACCGACCCGAGGCGTTTGTCTCCATCTTGGATTTTTCGTTCAACGCTGGCCTGATCCAAAGCCACCAGAGAGAACTCTGCTGCAACAAATACGGCAGTTCCAAAAGTAAGTAATATCCCCAGAATAATGAGCAATATGTCAGCCAGCATGTGGCGGGTCCCCCTCTGATCGGGGGCATCTACTGTCGTAGTCCATGATCGGACATAATACATGTACCTTGGACACGCGTGCACGTTATTTCAAGAAGAATCTTACTTACTTATTTCATCAATGTCGGTGGATCCACTCGCTTTGGCTTTCTCAGGCCACTTTACGCCTCTATTAGTAAGGACACGTGCCAGATCCGGTGGCCGACATGGGACAAGAGGCCTAGACTTGTCTTCGTTAGGCCCAGCGATTCAGAGGAGACGAGCAGGTGCCAGCAAATTCCCAGCAGTGGGGCCCCAACGAATGGTATGTTACGCAAATGTTCGAGGCCTATCAGGTAGACCCACAATCAGTTGACCCTTCGTGGGCACAGTATTTCTCAGATTTCCAACCTGGCAAGGCAACCCCAGCGGTCGAAACAAGTTTTAGCGCCGAAGATCACGACCCAGCAGCTGCCTCACCTCCAACAGCGAACGTGGTGTCTGTGGAAAGATCAGATCTACCGCCTGCTCCCCCCACACGGCTGGAAGCAGCCACATCTCCTTATACTCGGCATAGCACCCTGCAGGTAGCCGCCGACCTCGCGCAAGGCCAACAAGATGCACAGGTAGAAAGACTTAAGGGCGCGGCACGCGCAGTTGTGAAGAACATGGAGGCTTCACTTGCCGTTCCAACCGCCACTTCAGCACGCCAAGTTGCGGCTAAATTGTTGATCGAAAACCGGGCTGTGATTAACGCTCATTTGGAGCGCACGGTTGGCGGCAAGGTATCTTTCACACACTTGCTGGGGTATGCCCTGGTCGAGGCGATGGTCGAGTCGCCGTCGATGAATGTTCGCTACCTCGATAACGACGGTAAACCTTCTATCGAAAAATTTGCTCATGTTGGTCTAGGCATGGCTGTCGACGTTCCTCGAAGCGACGGAACGCGATCCCTCATGGTTCCTGTGATCCAAGAAGCAGACACGATGACATTCCCCGAATTTCGCGCAGCATGCGACGATTTGATTTCGCGGGCTCGGCGCGGAGAACTCCAGGCCGCAGACTTTTCTGGAGTTACGGTGAGCCTGACAAATCCAGGCACTTTGGGAACCACTCATTCTGTTCCTCGCTTGATGCCTGGACAGGGAGTTATTGTAGGGATCGGCGCGACTGACTACCCGGCAGATTGGGCAGGTGTGCCTCTCGATCGCCTAGCAGAGCTAGGAATCGGCAAAACTATGTACGTCACGTCCACTTATGATCACCGGGTTATCCAAGGTGCTGGTTCGGGTGAGTTCCTGCGTGTTTTCGCTCGGAAGATTACTGGCGAGGACGGATTCTACGACCGCGTCTTTGAGGCACTTCAGGTTCCTTACCCTCCGTATCATTGGGAGAAGGATCGCCTCTACGACTCCGAACGAGAAAAGGGGAAGCCCGCTCGTATCGTCGAGCTGATCCATGCGTACCGCTCACGCGGACATTTGGCGGCCGACACTGATCCTCTTTCATATCGGGTACGTCAACATCCTGATTTGGAGATTGGACGGTATGGTCTTTCTGTCTGGGACCTGGATCGGATTTTTCCTACCGGAGGGTTCGGCGGCGTTCCCCAAATGCGGCTTCGAGAAATACTGCGCCGCTTGCGTGATACCTACACTCGCAGTGTCGGTATCGAGTACATGCACATTCAAGACCCTGCTCAGCGCCTGTGGCTTCAAAAAGAAATCGAATTGCCTTACCAAAAGCCAAGTTCTGAGCAACAAAAGCAGATTCTCTCCACTCTCACTGCTGCAGAAGCTTTCGAAGAGTTCCTGCAAACCAAGTACGTTGGTCAGAAACGATTCTCACTTGAGGGTGGAGAATCACTGATCCCTCTTCTCGACGAGGTTCTGGCATCTGCCGCGCGCGCGGGCTTGCATGAGGTTGCCATCGGCATGGCTCATCGTGGGCGCCTCAATGTGTTGGCCAATATCGCTGGAAAGTCCTACGCTCAGATTTTTTCCGAGTTTGAAGGACAGCAAACTAGTGTGCAGCTAGGATCAGGCGACGTGAAATACCACCTCGGTACTGAAGGTGTGTACTCACTCGATGATGGCGTTGCAACAAAAGTCTATCTGGCCGCTAATCCGTCTCACCTTGAAGCTGCCGATGGTGTCCTAGAAGGCATTGTCCGGGCCAAACAGGATGAACTTGGCGATCCCTCCTTTCCTGTCCTTCCTATATTGATTCACGGCGATGCTGCGTTTATCGGCCAGGGCGTTGTCTATGAGACTTTCAATATGAGTCAGCTAGAAGGCTTCCGTACTGGTGGGACTCTCCACGTGATAGTCAATAACCAGATAGGCTTCACGACTGGACCCACCTCGGGGCGTTCGACTCGTTACCCCACGGATCTCGCTAAGGGGATGCAGATTCCCATCTTCCATGTCAATGCCGATGACCCCGAGTCGGTCTGGCGGATGGCAAGCTTGGCATTCCGATATCGTGAAGAGTTCAACAAGGATGTACTCATTGACCTGGTGTGTTACCGGCGTCGAGGACACAATGAGGGGGACGATCCGTCCATGACACAGCCGGTAATGTATGAGCTGATCAATCGGCTCCCATCAACCCGCGAAGTGTATATGCGTAATCTTGTTGGACGAGGCGACATCACAGTTGAAGAAGCCGAAACGTTCCAGCAACAATATCAAGACGATCTCACCGCGATCCTCGAAGAGACGCGCGAATATGGGTATACCCCTGATGAACGTGACCGTCATGGATTAGAGATACCGCAATCCCAGCGCCCCGGACATGGGATGATGATCGGTTGGTCGACGGCGGCTCCTGCCACGCAGCTTGAGCGTATCGGAGAGGCATATACTTCATTCCCTCCGGGATTCACCCCACACAAGAAGCTCCGCCAGCTTGCTCATAAACGTCTCGCAATGTCTCGAGGTGAAGTTCCTGTCGATTGGGGTTTTGCCGAGCTCCTTGCATTGGGAACCTTGGTGATGGACGGTGTTCCTGTGCGCTTTTCTGGGCAAGACGCACGCCGCGCCACCTTCGTTCAGCGGCATGCCACTTTGCATGATTCAAAGGACGGACGTGAGTTCACTCCCCTCGATTTTTTGACAGAAGACCAGGCTCCTTTCCAAATCTTTGACTCTCCTCTTTCTGAGTATGCACCGCTTGCATTCGAATATGGCTATTCGGTAGAACGCCCTGATGCTCTGGTGCTGTGGGAGGCCCAATTTGGCGATTTTGTCAATGGTGCACAGACTGTTATTGACGAGTTCGTTTCCTCAGCGGAACAAAAGTGGGGACAGCTAACTTCACTGGTCATGTTACTTCCGCATGGTTATGAGGGCCAAGGCCCTGACCATTCTTCAGCTCGAATCGAACGGTTCTTGCAGCTTGCGGCTGAAGACAATATGCGAATTTGTCAGCCTTCGACGCCAGCCAATCATTTCCATCTACTGCGCAAACAGGCCTATCAGCGACCTCGAAAACCTCTTATTGAGTTCACACCTAAGCAACTGTTGCGTTTGTCTGCGGCAGCTTCAGATATTTCATCCTTTACCACCGGTTCTTTTGAACCTGTGTTGGCTGAGAACGAGGTGAAGCAGGCGCGCCGCGTGATTCTCTGTTCGGGTCGCATCTATTACGATTTGGCTGCTAGACGCAAAGAGCTAGGGATCAATGATATTGCAATTATCAGGTTGGAACAGTTCTATCCGCTTCCACTTGATGAAATCAGCAATGCTCTGGAGCCATTTGGTGACGCTGATCTTTTCTGGGTTCAAGATGAGCCTGCCAATCAGGGTGCGTGGCCTTTCTTGGCGCTGAATCTTTTCCCCGAGCTGGGGCTGCGGGTGCAGCTGGTTTCGCGTCCTGCCTCCGCTTCTCCTTCGACCGGCCTTGCGTGGGTGCATCGCGCCCAGCGTGAGGATATTCTTGCCGAGGCAGTGGGAAGCTAGTAGACCTCACAGGTGGGACTCACGATCCAGTCTTTGAGGAATGCTCCCATTTCGTAGAAACTGCGGTATACCGTGTGTTGCCAGGAAGTATGAGGCTCACTGGCAACACCGTACACGGTGCCGGGAAAACAGCGTTCCATATCGAGAAGCGCTCGCGTGAGATGCGACCTTTCGGTGACGACCACTACTGAATCCCAGTCATGTTTCTTGGCCAGTTCTACGAATGCGGCGACTTCACCTGCTGTAGTGTTTGGATGAGGTTCTATGCAATGCGCCGTATAGTCCTGATATTCTTTTCCGCATTCCTCAAACCACGCACCGGAAGGGAATTTCTTGGGTTCGTTGGGATCTTGCATGCGGCGAACCAAACGCGATTGTGACACCACAAGGTTTTCAGATACTCCCTCAGCCGCAACCTCGCGACCCTTTTGTTGACGGTCATCGGAGTAGGCCAAAACAAGGATCGCGTCCGCACTACCGGGCCTATCGATACGGGGATTCCAGATTACCCATTGTGCTAAACCTAAGGACGCCACCAGTATTCCCACACATATCAATACGGCAATTCGCCACAGTCTCATCCGCCCGCGTTTGACCACCACCCCAGGATAGCCTCAAGCTCACTCACTTCACTTGTCGCAGCTACCACTTACCATGTTTGCAGCAAGTAGATATACGACAATTCACTGACGGAGCGCAATGTTAGTTCTAATCACTATCCTGGCAGCAACCAACTTGGCTGCCACTATCGCGGCTCTCATCATTATGCGTCGCAATAGTTCTGATCGTGCCTATAGCACTGCAGATACCACCGGACTCACCGGCATACATATGCGCATCGAGTCCGCCGCATCGCAGCAAAGAGAACGGATTGAATCCTTAGAGCGAACTGTGGCAATGCGGCTGGATTCCCTCACCCAAGCAGAAGCTCAAGAACGCGGCCGAAGAGCAACAAGCGAGGCGCAAACTCGCCAAGAACTCCTAGCAATTCTCTCAGACCGATTGGAACGCCTCGATCTATCCAGTACCGAATTACGAAAATCGTTGATGCAGCAGCACAGTAACCTATCCATCGAACTGCATAAGAGCCTCCAAGCGCTTTCAGAATCTACCGCCGAAAAACACACGCAGTTAGCAGCCACATTGGCTGAGAGCCTGGATAAGCTGCGCACAGCCAATGCGGTTGAACTTGAACGCATTCGCACAGAAGTCGGGGAAAAGCTACAGACCAGCTTGAGCGAAGCCCTCACACGCAACTCCCAGCAAGTTGAAGAGATGGCAGAAAAGACCAGCCGCCGCCTCAATGAGGTCAAAGAATCTTTAAATGGAGAGATGGAGAAAGTGCGTGTCAATAACGAAGCTCAACTCGAAAAAATGCGCGCTACTGTCGACGAAAAACTCCAAAGTACTTTGGAAAGAAGACTCGGCGAGTCATTCAAGTTGGTCAGCGAACGCCTTGAGCAAGTCCAACAAGGACTGGGAGAAATGAAGACTCTTGCCAGCGATGTAGGGGGGCTCAAACGGGTTCTGTCTAACGTGAAGAGTCGCGGCACGTGGGGAGAAGTTCAGCTAAGCCGCCAGCTTGAAGACTTTCTCAGCCCAGGACAATACGCTGAAAATGTTGCGATAGATCCGCATTCTCGTGAACGGGTGGAGTTCGCTATCGTCATGCCAGGAAAAGATGATGAACGTCCGCTCTATCTCCCAATAGACTCAAAGTTTCCTCAGGAAAGCTACGAAAGACTCCTTCAGGCCCAGGAAAATGCCCAGTTGGACGATGTGGCAACATCAACCACTGAGCTAAAAGCAGCACTCTTACTTCAAGCCAAGATCATCAGTTCAAAATACATCTGTCATCCGTATTCGACAGATTTTGCTCTTATGTACCTACCTACAGAAGGTCTATTTGCCGAAGCTATGCGGATTCCCGGCCTTGCAAGCGAAATTCAACAAAAACACCGCGTCATGATTACTGGCCCAACGACACTCATGGCATTGCTCAACAGTCTCCAAATGGGCTTTAGAACCCTTGCCATTGAGAAGCGTTCCTCAGAAGTGTGGAAGGTACTGGAAGCTGCAAAAGACGAATTCGAGAAATATAGCCATGTTTGGGAAAAGCTCGAACGCCAACTAGCGACAGCCCAAAATACAGTGAAGAACGCAGGAGTTCGGACCCGACAAATCCGCAGGAAGCTCGCCACTGCCGAACTCACTGAGCATTCCGAAGAAACTATCGTCACTAGTTTGGCCCAAGCTGCTGGAATCGAATCGATTAATGCAGACTGAGAATGAGTTCGACCGCCACAACGTCGTTATTTCTGACGGCTAAACACACCAGTAATGTTAAAAAAACAAGACCAAAATCGTTATCTAATACATTTTTAATTTCAACTGTTGAGCGCTCTCTCCCATTTCAAGAATCAAATCCCCTCGGGAAGGGCAGTTACTTATAGCCGGTCCCAGCTCTGCGTCTTTTTGTTATAAACTCTCAAAACTTGAAATACTTTCATGATCTTGAGCACGAGCAAGTCGAATACTCTGCGTGAGCGAATAACATTCGCCATGATTATCTGCGTAGGGACGTGGTTCTAAGAGGAGCCGTGTTCTGGGGAATTTTCGGGGAAAGTTGGGTTGCGCTATGGCAAAGCATGTCGACAAAAAGGATAAGAATAAGAAGCGTGTACTCTGGTGGCGTTTTGCATTAGCAGGGCTTGCCGTAACCGGGATCGGTGCTGCAGTAACCACAGCCGCCTGGACCGACAACGTGTGGTTTTCTGCTCAAGCAGATACACAAGATTTTGACCTTAAAGGATCTGTTGATGGAGTCACTTGGCATGAAGGCCAAACTGCAGACTCAGCAATCGAATTTGCAGTAGATCCTAATGTTTTTAGTAACATCGTCCCCGGAGGAACATACACAACCGATCTGATGGTGAAAAACTTCTCGGCCAACGACGCTTTATTGGATGTTTCCGCTCAGGGGAAGGGTGACTTATTTACGGTCGGCGGGGAAGAACTCACTGTCAATGCATCTCTCAGCTCTGCAGGCACTCAAGTTCTCAGTCCCAATGAGACAGCTACCATCAAAATAACTGTAGCTGCTGATGATTCACTTACTTCCGCCGCACAAGGGGAAAAGGGAAATATCATCGTCAAGATAGTCGGTTCAACCGTCGCTCCGTAGTAGCACTATGGATGCAGAACATTTTCCTGCGTCCCTATCAACATGTGAGAATCGAGAAATTGTCATGCGGCTTGTCCGTTCACTCGCAAATGCAGCGCTACTATTTCTTGGAGTAGTTGGCCTTTGTGCTGGAACTTTGTGGGTAGCTCATTATTTTCGACTGGTCCAGCCACTCATTGTCGTGTCGGGTTCGATGTCACCACAGATTAATACTGGCGACCTCATCTTTGCACTTCCAAAGCATGTGGAAGATCTGAAAGCCGGGGATATTGCTTCACTGGTGGGCTTGCAAAAGCAAGAATATGTCACGCACCGAGTGACATCCGTCGACGTCAGTGATGATTCCGTCATCGTTCAGATGAAGGGAGATGCCAACGCAGTCGAAGACCCCTTCCCCTACGTGTACGAACGGGGCGACATCGCCTGGACCCCTGCTTTGACCGTATCTGGCGGTGGATACGTCGCCGCATATCTTCTGCGCCCTCAAGTGCTAGTACCAGCAATGGTGGGTATTTTTGCACTGCTCTTATTGGGCTTATTTCCCAGTGAATCACAACCGTCGAAAGCCACTACCAGAAAAATGCCACCCGCAGGTCATCACAAGAAGGCTACCGCGTAGAACGAGATTCCCAGAATCTCTTTCCCTGCCGTATCGCAGCTTTACCTGTTTTTATGGCAAAACGGCGCGCCTTGGCTGCACTTTCAAACTCACTGCTGAGGATTCCAAGACCACCTAGTGCGATAAGCGAACCAGGACCAGGCAAAGGCATTAGTACCACGCCCAGCGCTACGGTTCCTCCGCCAATCATCCCAACGGATGCCCGATAGGCCTGGTTGAGTCGCGGCTGTTTGCGGATTGCTTCTCTTGCAACGCTCAGAATCCTCTGTGGTTCTGCCATTGTTTTATTCTACTCATCACCTCAGCCCCCTACGCATCCCCTCGAATAAAACAGTGTCCCGGCGACATATTTCTCACTGCCACAGGATTTAGAACACTGTGATAGGCATAGAAGAGAAACTGCAGCACCTACTCAATAGACCTGGTTTCAATAGTAGTGAAACCTTGTCCATTCCCACCAACCTGAAGATTCATAGACTCATACATTGCAACGGTATCCGCATGTTTGACGCGGCCGCATGCGTGCGGTGGAGGCGCATCCGACCGAGCCATCACCCCACATTTTGCCCCCAAACGATTCGGCACTCACGCAAACCTTCAACATTGGCACGCATCAGCTCATCCGAACTCTGAATCATGAATGGTAAAAAGCCTACTCCCTCACGCACTTGCACTATAGTTTCGGGATCGTAGCGAAGTACTGCTTTATTGATTGCTTGTGTCGACGCATACTTAGGGATATGTGACTCCATCACCAGGCGGGACAGCTGAGTGTGAATCACAGAACGTAAGGGAATTCCCATAGCCTAAATCTGGTCTTCGTGGACTACCAAAGCAAGTTAAATTCTGATGTGGTCGTCTAAATTACCTGTTCGCCGAAAATGGAGTGTTCCTGTTTCCCCTCCCTCATGGACTACTTACCACACCCGAATTATTTTGGAGATTTCAAGCCAGATCACGTAAGCGCAATCTTGAACCTGTGACGTCAAAGCTAGCAACAAGAATGGGAGTTCTATTTCTTCTTGCTGCGGAAAATAGTCGCTGAGATCAACATTCCAGTCAAAAACCGGAGAAATGTTGCCAGCTCCGACCCAAACCGCACCAATGTCGTTGAGACGACGAATGGCAGGTGATATTGACTCGAGTACCTCGCCTAAAAAAGATGCTGTTCCCATGTATTTGTCTTTCTACGGGCGTTCATCCTGCAATCGATGGATTGATTGTTTCTTTCTGTACCATGGCTCGCAATACACATATTTGAAAGTAGAATGTACCAATTTGAAAGCGATCTGAAAGCTATACACAATCATTATCGATGGCCTATTGAGTGCTCTAGCTTCCACCAGAGCCACTGAACACCTCAGATAACACCGTTAACAAACTCATCACCGGCACAAATAGTCAAAGTTCACTAATATTCACAACTCTTTTGTCCAGTTCGATGGATAGAATGCTATTGACTACTTCTTGCGCGGAGGTAGTAACTGTTGCGGGGCGGTGGACACGACGAAGAGGAGACAGTCACTATGGCGGTGCAGGAAACGGATGCGACATCACCACGACAACGCATCCTTGACGGCGCCACGCTTGCATTCATCACTTTCGGTTATGACGGTGCCAGCATGCGCACAATCACCGAGTACACGGGATATTCACAAGCTGGAATTGCCCACTATTTCGCCACAAAAGCTGACCTCCTTCTCGCCGCTTTCGAACAATCATGCAAACGGGTCATAGATACTTTTGCCATCGGTGAGGGCTCAGATTCGGTTACTCGACTCTATAAGATTTGGCGTGCCCAGGCTCGTATCAGGACAGACATTGCGATGCGAGCAGTCATCACCGCCGAAGCATCCACCATCGGTCACCCAACTCGCAAACAGGCCGAACAGACACTGAACGATCTAAAAGAAGGTATTCAAAAAGCTCTTCCAGAAATCCGTTTCCCTCAGCTCATGGCCGATGCGTGGGAAGGACTTTCCGTAGACTGGCTTTACAACGCTCGCATTGATGTGCCGCTCATGCTCAAAGACGCATACTTAGCTTTGGCTGATGTCAATGACTTTCCTGCTCTCTCTGGCGTGTGCGAAAAGGCTCCTCCAACATGGGACGAAGATGCCCCCAGAGCATTCCAAGGACTCGAACGTTTCGAAGCGGGACGAGTGCCAGAAGATCCTCGCCAGCGAAAAATACTCAATGCAGCCATGCAAGTATTTGGGGATGCAGGATACGTAGGTGGAAGCCTACGCAGCATTGCCGGGACGCTAGGAATCACCCACCCAGCTCTACTGAGGTATTTCCCCTCAAAAAATGACCTTCTCAAAGCAGTACTTCAACGCCGTGACATGGTACTCACAGCACTGGGGGTACCCCCCACTCCGCGAGCAGCGGTCGTTGACGGCCTTATCCACACCCAGCAGTCCATGGAGATTCCTGGTCTCATCCGCCTGTTTACTTCCCTCATGACGCGCTCTTTCCAGACCAATACACCATTTCACGAGTTCTTCACGGAACGCAAGAACTCACTTTTCGCGATCAACGACCTCATCTTTGAAGGACTATCCGAAGTTGGAGAACTACGGTCTGATCTCGACCCTATTATTCAGGGACGGTTATGGTCGGCTGTATGGGATGGCGCACAAATTCGCTGGGCACTGAAACAGGATACTTCTATCTCCGGGGCCTTAGCTGAATATGTCAACCAAGTGATGGTGCCGCCGCTGAGTAAAGAGGAGCTAGAAGCGGTAAATCTATCGCTTCCACTTGAGCCAGACCTCGACGACGGCCTCTTGGCAGAAGGAGCTTAAACCTCCGAATAGAATTCGGAAGATGACTCCCAGAAAACTTAGTTAATAAGGCGTGCTAAAGTTTTTACCTAGCCAATATCTGCAGCCTGAGGTTCGCGTTTGATCCCACACCGCGTTCTTCCTACTCCGATTCAGGCGCATCAACGCATCAATGGGGGTTTTATGCTGGAAGTGCGCAATGTGCGAAAGTCCTATTCAACCGGCGACTTTACGCAAGTTGCACTTGATAATGTTTCGATCACCTTTCGCGACAATGAGTTCGTAGCCATCCTTGGCCCATCAGGATCGGGAAAAACGACCCTACTCAACATTGTCGGGGGACTAGACCACTATGATTCTGGAAATCTTATAATCGATGGGGTTGAGACATCTGCCTATAGAGATCGTGACTGGGACACTTACCGCAATAATCGTATTGGTTTTGTCTTCCAAAGCTACAACCTCATCCCCCACCAAACGGTTTTAGCTAATGTTGAGCTAGCACTAACGCTTTCTGGAGTATCTCGCAGCGAGCGCCGCGCTAGGGCTATGCAGGCATTGGAAGAAGTCGGCTTGGCTGATCATGTCAACAAGAAACCAAGCCAGCTCTCTGGCGGCCAGATGCAACGTGTGGCGATCGCACGCGCTCTGATCAATGATCCCGAAATTGTCTTAGCCGATGAGCCAACAGGCGCACTAGATTCACAAACTAGTGAACAGATCATGGATCTACTCACGCAGATCGCGCAAGACCGACTCGTCGTCATGGTGACGCATAATCCTGAGTTAGCTGAAGAATATGCCACCCGCATCGTTAGCCTCAAAGACGGTCATATTTCGTCTGATTCCAATCCGGTAATACTCGATACGGAAACGTTAAACACATCCGACCAGTCTTCGCGGAAGACTTCAATGTCTTTCTTGACTGCGATTGCCCTTTCTTTCAACAACCTCATGACAAAAAAGGGCCGTACTCTAATGACGGCCTTTGCTGGCAGCATCGGAATCATTGGGATTGCAGCGATTTTGGCACTCGCCAACGGGGTGAATAACTACATTAAGTCGATCGAAGAAGACACCCTCTCCGTCTACCCTTTGAGCATTCGCAATCAGGGTCTTGATCTCACATCTCTCATGGCCACAGCCACCGATATGGGAGATAGCGACAGCGACGCCAGTGAAGGCGAGGTCACCGAGATTCAAATGGCTGCGAAAATGTTTGATTCGATCGGTTCTAATGATCTTGCAGCTCTCAAACAGTTCCTGGATGCTGATGGCGACGGAATTGATCAATACACCAATGCCATCCAATACTCATACAATGTGACTCCTCAGATCTATGTGAAGAGTCCGTCCAATGCAATACGAAAGGTTAATCCCGATTCATCATTTGCTTCGCTAGGTATTGGAAGCGCGGGTTCGGCTTCTTTCATGTCCGAGGCGATGAGCACCAGTGTCTTCTACCCTCTAGTCGATGACACCAGCGTTGTTTCTGCTCAATATGATGTTGTTGCCGGTGACTGGCCTAGTGAACCTGATGAAGTGCTTGTTGTTTTGACTTCCAGCGGCGGTATGAGCGACTTTATGATGTATGCAATGGGTTTGCGCGATGGCGCAGAGCTGGATGCGATGGTCAAGCAGATAGTCAATAAGGATCCTGTGGAGGTTCCCGAGGTGGGAGCACCACTATCGTACGAAGATGTCATGGGCGTTTCCTTTACCCTGGTAAATTCAGCTGACTACTTTGAATACGACCCCACTTACAAGGTGTGGACAGACAAAAGTGCCGATGAAAAATACGTCAACAACCTTGTTGAAAAGGGCGAGACCCTTCGGGTTTCTGGGATCGTTAAGGCGAAAGAAGGCGTCACTGCAACTGCGCTATCCCCTGGTATCTATTACACTTCTGCACTCACCCATCATCTCATCAAGCAGTCTGCACAGACCCCCATTGTCAAGCAGCAATTGGCGCATCCGCGCATCAATGTGTTCACAGGACGCTCTTTTGCCGATGAGGAAGCTAATCCGGCCCGTGAAAACTTTGATATGTCGTCACTCATGACGATAGATGAAGATGCAATTGCCAATGCTTTCACCTTTGATGAGTCAGCTTTGAGTATCGATACTTCGGCTTTGGAGTTTTCCATGCCGAACCTAACGTTAGACCCAACCTCACTTCCCGAGCTTAAGATGGAAGACCTCTTCTCTTCGATGGACCTGGGTGACATGGCTGGAGCCATTGACACTGACAAGATTCTTGCCAGCTTAGATTTCGAGGCCGCCGCACAGGGAATCGATATCAGTGAGACTGATCAAGCAGCAATAAGCGACGCATCACAAGCATTACTTAAAGGATATAGAGCCTATTGCGCGTCTCCGGTAACCGGTGGGCCAGCCTGCTTATTGGATCCGGCAACCAATTTCCCGCTTTATCTAGAAACGCCGGAAGGACAAGAGCTGCTAAAAGGCGCTGAAGATGCTGCTGCACCTATCATTGCAGACCTCGAGAGTGCTGGCGGTATTCTTGTTGACCAGTTGGTCGCCAGCATTTCCCAACAGATATCACAACAGTTACAGACTCGATCAGCCGCCATGGCTAGCCAGATGCAGGCGGCAATGAGTCAGTATATGAGCCAAGCTATGGAAGCAATCTCATCGCAGATTTCTAGCCAAATGGTTCCCGCTTTAGAGTCCCAAATTGGTGGTGCTATGGAGCAGACCATGGGGCAACTTGCAGCAAATATGTCGTCGGCAATGGGGATTGACGAAGAAGCCTTCCAAGCTGCATTCTCATTCAATATGGATGAGAAGCAGTTGGCGGAGCTCATGGCCTCGATGATGGTAACTGAGCCAGCTTCTCTCGACACAAACCTAGCCAAACTCAACTATGCAGATCTAGCCAAGCCCTCAAATATCGACATTTACCCCAAAGATTTTGAAGGCAAAGGCAAAATCATTGAAATCCTTGATGATTACAACGCACAGATGGAGTCATCGGGGGATGATGACAAAGTCATCACTTACACCGACATTGTCGGAACCCTCATGTCTTCAGTCACCACAATCGTCAACGTCACCAGCTATGTTCTGGTAGCTTTCGTAGCTATTTCATTAGTGGTTTCTTCTATCATGATCGGTGTAATTACCTATATTTCGGTCCTTGAGCGAAAGAAAGAGATTGGAATCCTGCGATCGATCGGTGCTTCAAAACGTGATATTCGACGTGTCTTTAACGCTGAGACTCTGATCGTAGGATTCGTCGCGGGGGCAATAGGGATTCTGGTCACCCTATTGATGACTATACCCGCCAATACAATTGTCTATGCAAAATTCGGTATTGCGAATGTTGCACAACTTCCCTTTGCAGCGGGGGCCATTCTCATCGCGGTGAGTATGGGACTTACATTCCTAGCCGGACTCATCCCCTCATCCGCTGCATCACGGCGTGACCCTGTAGAGGCATTACGCAGCGAATAACGGAGTCAAAAGGAAAATATCATTTATTGAGTTGTTGCCTCGAGTGGCAATCCTTGGCCCGCTTTAAGATACCGGCGTTCCTGACGTCTACTCCATAGCTCGGCAGTACGGGAAATCGCAAGGTTGACCAGAATGTACACGACAGTCACAACCAAGTACGTTTGAATCAAGTTTCCGGTTGATGACACAAGAACTTTTGCGCTGAATTGCAGTTCAGAGTAGCTTACTACGTAACCTAAGGTCGTGTCTTTGAGAAGAATGACTACTTGAGCCAAAAGAGACGGTAGTACTAAGCGGACCGCTTGAGGAAATACAACATAACGGAATGTTTGAGCGCGAGTCATACCAATCGCCTCAGCTGCTTCACTCTGCCCCTTGGGCAAAGCCAATACTCCAGCTCTAAAGACTTCGGCGATGGTCGCACCGGAGCACAATCCGATAGGAATCACGAGTTTCCAAAAAAGATCAGGGTTAATCCCATATTTGGGTAGCGCAATGAAGAAAATGTAGATAAGAAGCAGAAGCGGAATGGAGCGAAAGAACTCGACGAGCGTCACTCCAAGCCAGTGAAGTGGTTTAAGAGTGCTGAGGCGTGCCAATGCCAACAACAAGCCCAGCGGCAGCGCTATTGCTGCTGCTACCGAAGCGGCAAGAAGCGTATGACCTAACCCACCCAGAAGAAAACGGATAATAGGCCACTGAGTGAACTCGTCCCACTTATCGGGGGCCAGTTGTCCATTCGCACCAAAAAGATAGATAGCATACGCAATCAAAGCAACAATCGCCACAGATGAGAGAACTGTCAGTACCCGTATACGGCGTTGTGCTTTGGGCCCCGGTGCGTCAAAAAGTACAGTCGCCGTCATCGCAACACCCGCAATCTGCGTTCAAGCCGGTCCCCCACCAAGCCCGCCAAAAGTGACAGAATCAGGTAAACAACCGCTGCAACCATGAAAGTTAGAAGGCCCTTGGCTTCACGGTTGTTGATATAGGAAACGGTGGCCGTGAGGTCATTGACACCGACCACTCCAGCGAGAGACGAACTGAGAAGAATACCGATAAAGACGGTCACCATCGGCTGCACCATGGAACGAAAGGCTTGTGGTAGAACCACATTGGACATCACCCCATAAAAAGTCATGCCCAGTGACCGTGCTGCTTCTATCTGGCCCGCAGGGACACCTGCCACTCCGCTTCTAATCGCCTCGCACAGAAATGAACCGCCTACGAGGAGCATAGCGACAATGACACATGTCTTGTAGCTCCAGACAATTCCGATCTCAGGCAGTGCGTACACGACAACGATGATGAGGCTCATGAGAGGAACATTGCGGAAGATTTCAACGTACACCAGCCCGACCACGCGCAATGGCGCAATCGGGCTGATTCTGCACGTCGCCATGAAAGTACCAATCAGCACTGCCCCTAGGAAGGCAAAAGCAGTGAGCTCAACCGTAACTCCTAAACCCGAGAGAAACTGGTCTCGGTACTCCCACAGACTCATTGCATCACCGCTTCCATGGTGTGATTGGGCTACATTACCTGTTATTTACTCTGAGCACCGATGACTGGAGGTGTTGGCTCAGACAGCACACCAGTACGATCACCGATGGTGAGCTGCCAAAGCTTCAACCAGCTTCCGTCGTCGACCACCTTCTGCAACCATTCATTGACAAATTCCGCACCATCCGTGTCCGACTGGATACCAATTCCGTAAAGGTCTTCGTCGCCGAAAGGCTCTCCAACAACTTTTAAATCGTCATTTTGGACGACGGCATTGAGAAGTAAGGTTTGATCGACAACATAAGCATCAGCACGCCCCTGTTGGACGGCCTGGACTGCCTGAGCATGATCGGGAAGAGCAACAATAGCAGCTTCGGGCGCAAAAGTCTCAATAGTGGTGACCCCAGTGGATCCCGCTTGAGTGGCAACATTCTTGCCTGCCAGGTCCTCAAGCCCTTTGATGTCCTCGTTGTCTTTCTTGACCAAGATGGCTGCGGCCGAAGAGTAATAAGGTCCAGCAAAGTCTATGCGTTCCAGACGCTCAGGTGTAATGGAGTATGTAGCAAAGACTACGTCTACTTGACCATTGACTAAGAGCTCTTCGCGTGTATCGACACTGACCTGAGTCAGATCAATCTTCGATGCATCGCCAAGAATATATCGGGCCAAGAGCTGTGATAAACCCGCGTCAAAGCCAGTGACGACACCTGTAGCTGGATCCAGGTGAGAGAAGAGTTCAGATGTTTCAGTGCCGCCTACACGAAGAACACCTGATTCCTTTATCTTTGTGGCCCACTCACTCGCGGCGATAGTGGCATCGTCGGCTACCGGTCCCGCATTGACAAGAGAATCGTACGCCTCGTCTCCACTCGTAAAGCCTTCTCCGCTGCTGGTTTGTGTATCTCCGCCTGAAGCGGTTGCACTGGTTGGAGCATCCGTACCTGATGAACATGCTGTCATCGTCAGGGCTCCGGCAAATACGGCGACTGTGAGGGCACTAAGCAACTTTACACGTCCATGTTTCACGATTGGTTTCATGATTTTCTCCTAAGGGTAGAGATTATTCGTTTAATGCGAGTTGGCTTCCCCCAGGCCGAACATAGACTGTGCTCCACGTCTGGCCCCGAATGCGGAAACCAGATATGTGAAGATCAGGCAACTGCAAGCATGCGGGAGTTTGACATACACATACAACAACCCTGACCTAGATAAACCAATAGAGCACGAAGAATCGTGTCATCTGCATCAGGGTCTTCTGGGTGCCATTGAACAGCAACAGCCGCAGCGCTGCGGTGCTGTATGGCCTCAATTATTCCGTCGTCACTGCGGGCAGCTACAACAAGGGAGTCCGCCAAGGTTCCAATTGCCTGATGGTGAGCACTATGAATGGTTGCACGATCAGAACCGGACGCTTCCCGTAATGCCGCCCCGAGTGCCACAGAGGAATCAAAAGTAACTTCGTGCCTGGCAAAAGAAAAACTCTCTAGGAGGCGAGGATTCATATGCCCACCACTGTCTAAGTGTTGAATCAAGGATCCCCCTAAGGCCACGTTCATAACCTGTAAGCCTCGACAGATTCCCATAATGGGAATGTCACGTTCAATAGAGGTGCGCACTAGTGCCAGCTGGGCATTATCACTCACTGGATAGTGGGAATCTTCATGAGGATACGGTGAGGTTCCCTGGTAGTGCTCAGGTGCTATATCCGGACCACCCAACACAACTACAGCATCAGCATCGTCAAGATGAGCCAAGACTCCATCAACTCCGTCTTTTTCAGCCCAGCTGACCACAACGTTCCATGAGTCATTGGCTACTTGCAGGACTCTTCCTACAAGGCGTCTCGTGAGTTCGGTTTCTCGCGGATTTGCCGAGCGGTTTTCCGATACCCCGGACACGAGTAGTGTCGGCCTGGAAATTCGCTGTGCAACCATGGTCTCGAACTTAGCTTCTGCACGTGAGTCTTTCTCGTCGAAGTCCGAGATGCGGGACAAGCCTCCATCTCAGTGAGTGAGAATCTTGTTCAGAAAATCGCGTGCACGCTCAGTGTGTGGGTGCGCGAAAAAGTCTTCGGGACTCTGTCGCTCAAGAATTTTCCCATCCGCCATGAATGCCACTGAATCGGCTGCTTTCTTCGCGAAACCCATCTCATGAGTGACAACAATCATTGTCATACCGCCGCGGGCAAGGCTCTCCATCACATCAAGAACCTCGGTGATCATTTCCGGGTCCAATGCCGATGTCGGCTCATCGAAGAGCATGACTTTAGGTTCCATCGCTAGAGCCCGTGCGATGGCTGCACGTTGCTGCTGTCCCCCAGATAGTTGAGCTGGAAACTTCTCTGCTTGGTCAGCAAGTCCAACCCTCGCCAGTAACCCGCGTGCAAGCTCCTGGGCCTCCGCGGGCTTCATTTTCTTCACTTTAATCGGTCCCAAAGTGACATTATCGAGGATGGTCTTATGGGAAAAAAGGTTAAACGACTGAAAGACCATGCCCACTTCGGCCCGCAGATCAGCCAGCGCTTTTCCTTCCGCAGGCAACGGCTCTCCGTCAATAGAAATGACACCAGAGTCTATGGTTTCCAGACGGTTTATTGCCCGACACAGAGTAGACTTCCCTGATCCTGAAGGGCCGATGATAACGACTACTTCCCCCCGGTTTACATCAAGGCTTACGTCATCAAGTGCTTGAAAGCTACCAAAATACTTCGATACATTCTCTACTCGCACCAGAACATTGTCTGCATCGCGCCCCATAGTGATCCGCCTATATCCTTTTGCTCTACTTTTCGACATGGTGTGATTCCCCCAAACTAGCATCGGATTCAACTCGAGGAGGGTTTTACTCATTACACTGTTTACTGTGCGATTTGCGTCCCTCTTGGAAAAGACGGACGATTCCGGTTCAGAGAGGATTCACTCATCATGGTCAAAGTTCTCATTCCTCAAACGGTCACGGACATTCCCAGTTTCACCAACTGTCACATAGTCACTTTCAACCCAACGGCACCCATTCCGCAAGAACATAGGGATGCCGATGCGATTGTTATATGGGATGTACCTGCCGACCGCATTGCACAGCTTCCCACCGAGCTACCCCACATTCGTTTGGTACAAACATTGACAGCGGGAACCGACGTGGTGGAAAAAGCCGGTTTTGGGGCGGATGTGGCGATATGTTCAGGTCGGGGCTTACACGATGAAACGGTCGCAGAACACTCACTGGCACTAATCCTTGCCGCTGCAAGGAGTATCAATCTCTTGGTGAGGGCACAAATCGGACACCGTTGGGCAGATGAACTTGGCGGCAACTTGCCCGAGCCATATCCTGGCCGTTTCACCACCTTAAAAAATGCACATGTGGTGATCTGGGGATATGGAAGTATCGGCAGAACCCTTGGTGACTATCTCCTCAACCTGGGAGCAAAAGTCACCGGTATAGCCACTTCAACTAGGGTTGAAAATGGCGTGGCAGTAAAAACTGCTGAGTCTCTTCCCTCAATTCTTCCTTCCGCAGATGTGTTGGTGATGATTCTGCCTGACACTCCAAATACTGTGAAAGCATTGAACGCCGACATTCTCGAGGCGTTACCTCACCATGCGTGGCTTATCAATGTCGGGCGTGGCCGGACGGTTGACCACGATGCCTTGGTAGATTCATTGAGGGAAGGAACTCTTGGCGGTGCGGCACTCGACGTCACTGACCCTGAACCGCTTCCTGTCGATTCTCCCCTGTGGGATATGCCCAATGTCATGATTACTCCGCACGCAGCAGGCGGGCGCCCCCGCGGAGTGAAAGAGCTACTGGAGGATAATATCCGCGCACTCATTGAAGATAGCCCTTTGCGTAATACAGTCACGCGCATCTAAGTTGAGTACAGCCCAGATCGCTCGACGTATCTGGGCTTCCACGGTCCTATTGTGCAAAGGCAAAGGGCTCTGCGATTTCGAAGGATTCGAGTGCTGGACCTCCTGACAGCCATGTCATACGCTGTCCCAGTGGTAGACAGCGCGACGGCTGATCTGAAGAAAAGTCCACAGTATCGAAGTCAATCCATAAGACCGCTGGCGCCAGTACAGATTCGAAATAGTAGCGGCGTTCCTTGTGATCACATACCGAGCGCCACCACGTCGATGAAATATTCGGCTGACCTGGCGTCGATATCCCGAATGGAACGGACGTATTGCGTATGACGCTAAAGGTAGCTGCTGCAGCGTTCACCTGGTCGGCAAATTTGGGTACTGCATCGACGTAAAAACAGCCCCGCACATACCTATCGGCGGCTCGGTTTGTACCTGGCAGCATGACTGTACCGCCGATCCCATCCCAATACGTGTTGATTGCGAGTTGTTGGTCAAAAGGAGGCGAGTTCGTCATAACCTTGTAGTCGCGAGAATGGTGAATGGTCAGTTTGCCTTCGAGGTATTCCAAGATGGCTGAATCCCCAGTACCGTCGGAGAGCGCTAAATGCAACGTCGCCAAACGATCCTGCCCCGGTACCTGAAGCGTGGTGATGATGAAGCGTTCTTTTCTCGCCTCCTCAACGGCTTCGGCTACTGTACCGAAATTGTCGAGAAAGTACTGGGCCCAAATTGCTAAAGTCATATGCGGCCGAGTATCAGTAGGCGTCGGATACTCCGATTCAGCAAGCCACAGAGCGTTGGCTGTCAATCCCGCTTCATTCATGCCATCGGTAGTGCAGATTCCGTATGCCGAGGCGATAACTGAGCCAAACCGTGATGTCCACGTAAAGCCATCGGGACCCTGGACGCTACTGCGTTCCATTCCACGCGGAAATATCCATAACTGCGCGTCAGGATTATCGTTCCAATCCATCGAGCGAGCGGTCAAATACCGCTGTTCTACACCGTGATACACAATGCGCGTGCACATATCATCGCCTCCCTATCCATATTCTGCCCCGTACTATCTTGATGCGCATGCCCGGCGAGACAAACACGTCACACTGGACGCAGGTTGAGATGGATCTGCAATCAGTAGCGGTGCCAATAGACTGAGGGGATGTTTCCTTTTTCCCTGATTGCTACCGATTTTGATGGAACTCTCAGCGAGGGACTCACCACCGCGATTCCTTCCTCGATACGCGAGACCTTTAGCCAAGTTCGCCGTCGTGGTGCCACTGTTGCGATTATTTCTGGGCGGGCCCCCTCAAATCTGCGTTCAATTGTGAAGAGGGACGGCCTGGAACTAGATGGGCTATATATCTCCGGGTTCAATGGTGCGAAAACAATCCAAGCATGGGACAGGACCATCCTGGATCAGCATTTCGTGGATATCGATGCCACTGCAAATCTTCTCCCGGTTCTCAATTCCATAGGTATCGAGGTTCTGATGCTTGCCGACGGAATCGTCTACACAAATGCTCCCGAGGGCCGAATTGCGGTGTTTGAAAAGGCTGTAAACAAGGCAGAAATCAAAGCTATTCCCCCAATACTTAGCCCCGATCACAGCATCAACAAGATCACCATTGGTGGATCACTAGACGCCTTGAGCCATGCCATTGATATTGTGCGCACCGACTATGGACACCAGTTTGAAGCGACATTCTCTGCGGAAGGAATGGCTGACATCACACCCTACGGGATAACTAAAGGCACAGCCGTGCGAGCCCTGCAGAAGCACACCAACACCAGCAAAGAAGAAACTCTGGCTTTCGGTGACCAACATAATGACATTCCACTTCTGGAGGCGGCAGGTCACGGCGTTGCAGTAAGCAATGCTGTCCCTGAGCTACGGACCTTAGCTAACTCCACAACTACCAGCTGCGCCAATGCAGGTGTGGCAGTATACCTTGAGAATCTTTTGGACCCGTCATAAAAGGGAGGCGGGCCGACGAGTCCACCTCCCTCCTTACGTAGTGAGTTCTATGAGATGGTGTGTGAACGACGCACCAACAGATAGCCACCTGCACCGACACCGCCAGCTAGGACAAGCATCATGGCTACAGATGCTCCAGTTGCAGCAAGGTTCTTACCCTTTTCCTTGTTTCCAGCCTTTGCTGCCGTAACGGTAATTGCGGGTTCAGTTGCTGGAGTCACCACATTGACTGGCACAGACACCCTCGTTCCAGAGGGATTAACTTCTGCCCAGAGTTCGACTTCACCCTCTAAATCATCAGGAACTTTAAACTCGAAACTTACGCTCCCCTCAACCACAGGAGCAGTAGCAATTTCAGTATCCCCAAGGTTTAGTACGGCTTCAGTATTCTCAGGAGCGCCATAAGAGAATATGTTCATTCGTGAAAACGTCACCGTACGGGTCTCTCCTGCCGTCCATACCGTGTCGGTCAGCCCTTCGGTTTCTACTCCTTGCCGGGCGAAATCTGGCTCAATCGGCGAGGTCTTCGAAGTGGAAGCTAGGTAGGCCAACCAACTTTCCCAATCCAAGAACCCCGTGTTGAGGACTGATGAAGCTTCATTGAATACCCGGAAATTGTCGCCTCCAGCTGCAAGGAATGCAAATGTTCCCACCCTGTAGGTCTGCTCGGGATCAACAGGATGTCCGTTGATGGTCAATGAGTTGATGACACCGACCGTGCGACCGTCGTCATATCCGGGATCAACGATTTCTGAATAGGTGTATGAAACGTTGTCAGAAAGACCCAACTGCAAATATGGGCGGCTAGGAAGGCTTCCATCTGCGTTCCTCTGCCATTGTTGTTCCAGCATGGTGATGAGTTGTTCACCGGTCAGCGAAGCGATAGAGAGCTCGTTATTGAACGGTAAGACCGCACGTGCTTGAGCCACTGTGATTACACCGTCGTCATTCGGTACAAGATCTGTGCGTAAGCCACCCGGGTTTACCACGCCCAAATCGGGAGCAGATTCAAGACCATTGAGTGAGTCCCGCAGGGAATCAGCAACCAGTGTTCCCAAGGCGGATGCTTCTGCCCTGCTATCACCAGATTCTTCAAATGGAAGCCAATATCCGCCTTCTGGGTAGCCCCTTGTAATGGGGGCACCTAAGAGACCGGTGGGGCGATTTCCTTCATCATCAGCTTTGACAAGGGCGGCAAGAATAACTTGGTAAGCCTGTTCAACCACCGAGTTTTCCCGCAACGTAGCCATAGGGGTCTCCCCCACCATTGCTGCTACAGACACGTTCCGTGCGTCAAATGCCTCAACCTCGTGAGTCTGCGCGTTGACAGACAGAACCACCTGGCCGATGTATTCACCATATGAGCCCGTTTGGACAATCGGTCGCATTGCATCGGTACTTCCAGGTACTGGGACTGCCCATGCGTATTCCTTATGGGTGTGGCCTGTGAAGATTACGTCGACATTGGACGAAGTATCGTTGACGATTCGCGCGAAGGTTTCCGATGCTGCTACCTGCGCTTCAGGATTTGACTCGCTACTGCCTTCCGCAGCGCCATCGTGGTACTCAGCAACAATGATGTCGGCACGATCATCCGCTTCTAGCTGCTGAGCAACCCGATTGACGGCATCGACCAGATCGCGGAACTCAAGTCCCGCAATCATGGCTGGGTTGACCAGTGATGGTGTTTCCTGGGTGACGGCACCGATGACGCCTACACGCAAACCTGCAACGTCTAGCACCGTGTATTCTGGAAGAGCAGGAACATCACTTCCCGCCTCGTACACATTTGCCCCAAGAATGGGTGCGTCCATGAGATTTTGGATTCGCCGCACGTCTTCCCAGCCACCGTCAAACTCATGGTTTCCGATGGCACTGGCCTGCAGTCCTAGTATGTTGAGTAGTTTAATGGTGGGGACATCTTTATCTATGGACGATGCGAAAAGCGACGCACCAACATTGTCACCGGCCGACAAAAATGCAGTATTGGACGCCCCGTATTCGGCGCGCAATTGCTCAATGGTCCACGCAAAATCTACAGTTGAGCTCTTGATTAGTGAGGTATTATCATCTGATAGCTCACCATCAATTCGTCCGTGAAAGTCGTTGACGTTCAACAAGTTGAGTTCGACAATGTCCGCCGGCGCAATTTTCTGCTTGGGATCTACCACATGACTCTGGGGCACAACACCGGACTGTTGGCTGATTTCATCGACGGCTGGTACATCGCCCGACATAGGGGACGACTCCCCAGATTGGCTTGAAGTCTCTGTTGGGTCTTCTATTTCATTCTCGTAGGCTGTGGCGGCAAAAGCTGCTGTGCTCAATGCCCCAAGTGATAGTGCGGATGCTGACGCGATCGTCGCGATTGACGACCAGCGTGGAACCAGTCTCATGTATTTCACCTGTAGAGGTTCCCACTGGGCTAGCTGGTTTTCTTCAGTCTTGTGTTTCGCGAGAAATCACGGTGGATTCCCTGAGAGGCACCTCTCCTAACATACCAACGATATGCTGTTCAGGTGCGTTATCCTGTCGAAACTTCAGCTATTGTTTCCCTACCCTTCACCAATAACTGTCTACCTAGATTCTTTCCCGCGCCACGGTGAAAGCTTCTACGCACGTGTCAACGTCATCGGCCGAATGCGCCGCAGAAACCTGCACGCGTATCCGCGCTTTTCCGCGAGGCACAACCGGATAGGTGAATGCTGTGACATACACTCCCAAACCGAGCATCTCGCGTGCAATGGTGGTAGCTTCTTGTGCACCGTTCTCACCTGAAAACATCACAGCAGTAATAGGGTGAGTTCCAGGAAGTACTTCGAATCCTGCATCCTTCATACTATTTCGAAATCGCTCAGTCATTTTCCGTAGGTGTTCGCGTTCTTCATCAGCTTCGCGGGCGATTCGCAACGCTTCAATACTCCCAGCCACCAAGGCTGGAGCTAGCGTATTGGAAAACAAATAGGGTCTGGCGACTTGGCGAAGCATATCGACGATCTCTTGATGCGCCGCTACGTATCCCCCAGAAGCTCCACCTATTGCTTTACCCAAGGTACCTGTGAGGATATCGACGCGATCTTCCGCCTCCATCAAAGCAGCAGTTCCGCGTCCCTGTGGGCCAACAAATCCGGTTGCATGCGAATCATCAACCATCACTAACGCATCATAGGTATCAGCCAAATCACAAATCTGTGGCAATGGTGCAAAATACCCATCCATAGAAAAGACTCCGTCAGTCACAATCACCGTGAATCGTGAATCAGCTTCCTTAGCATCGCGCAAGCACTGTTCTAGTTCCCCCACGTCACGGTTGGAGTACCGCATTCGCTTAGCTTTGCATAGACGTATGCCATCAATCAAGGACGCATGGTTGAGTGAGTCAGAAATAATAGTATCTTCTGCGGAGAAAAGTGCCTCAAAGATGCCTCCATTGGCATCGAAACAACTCGAAAACAAGATCGCATCGTCGCGCCTCAAATATCGCGCAATGTCTTCTTCAAGTCTGCGATGTAGCTCTTGCGTGCCACAGATAAAACGTACCGAAGATAACCCGTACCCCCATTGTTCTAACCCCTCGTGCGCAGCTTGTACTAGGCGCGGATCGTCAGCGAGTCCCAAATAATTATTTGCGCAGAAATTCAGGGCAGTCCCCTGTTTAGTCCGTACTGAAGGTCCTTGGAGACTGAGTAGTTGGCGCTCATTCTTATAGAGACCAGCTTCACGAATTCCGTCGAGTCTCTTACGCAGTTCTACTCGATTGCTAAACATTAGCTGTCTCCTCCCCATCCCAACGGATGATTACTTTCCCCGCATTTCCTGAAGCAGCAACACTAAACGCTTCTTCCCATTGATCTGGCAAGAAGCGGTGCGTAATGACACTACGCAGTGTTTCTCGCAACTGTGGTGACGTCTCAGTCATAAATGTCGCCAAATACCATGTATCAAACATTTGGCGACCATAGACTCCTTTGATCGTGAGCATCCGTGTGATCACTTGGCTCCAGTCGACAGGAAATGAAATACTCGGCAATCCCAGTAGGGAAAGTGTGGCCCCGTGGTTACAAACATCAATGAGCATTTGCAATGCTTGGGGTGCACCTGATAATTCAAGTCCGACATCGAAACCTTCGCGAATATTCAGGTCCGACATTGCCTCTGCAAGAAGTTCTTTTTGTGGCAGGATGGCTCAGTCCGCACCGGCTTTCATAGCGAGTTTCAATCGCTCTCCATTCATATCGGTAGCAACCATATGTCGCGCCCCGGCATGCCTAGCTAGTGCCACACACATAACTCCGATAGGACCCGCACCTGTCACCAAAACATCTTGACCCGTCAGATCCACCTGCTGACACGTATGTACCGCGTTGCCGAAGGGGTCGAAGAGTGCGTCCAGTTCTGCATCGATGGCATCGGGCTGAACCCACACATTCACAGCAGGCACCACCACATAGTCGGCAAATGCCCCATCACGGTTAACTCCGATTCCTTTAGCCTGGACGCACATGTGCTTGCGACCAGCCCTGCAGTTTCTGCACCTGCCGCAGACTATATGCCCCTCCACGCTCACATATTGACCTACAGAAAGATCATAGGGACCTCCATTTGCATCGATGCCTGGGCCAATATCCACAATCTGGCCATAAAACTCGTGGCCCAAAGTTTGAGGAAATTCCATATCACCAGGCGCACCTCCATCCCAGGCATAGAGATGCAAGTCGGTTCCACACAGACCCGTTGCCAGCACCCTAATCTTTACTTCTCCCCATCCAACCTGGGTTCGTCAATCTCTATTAGTTCAAGACCCGGTTGGGGTCCTATCTTCCGTAATGCCCTCACATGGCCTCCTCGCCAATATCTACGGAGCCGTCCTCATCATCACCGTTCACATAAACGCTTCGTCCCCCTTGTCGTGTTCTCTACTTTCAAAGGATGCTCTGACAATATCAATGTGGTCAACCAACCGCGGGATTTGCAATAGCGAATATACAAATGCGCAGAAAAGCTGTGGAGCGATGGCGTCGCTAGAATATTAGAGGATTTCCTATCACCCTGACTTCGAGGAGAATTCATGAACCGCAAGTGTTCAACTGGCGGTAGATTACCGCTGTTCCAAGGTGCAGTGGCACTTCTCGCGTCGACATTATTATTTGCCGGATGCAGCATCGAACAGGGAACAGTAAGTCCTAGTTCGGATTCGCCAGTCCAGTCTGACGATACTTCCGTACACTCAGCCCCCCAGTCACTTCCCCAGTCCGATAAAGTGCACCCCTCACGTGAGGCACAATCATCTGACATGCAACGATCCGAAAGTGTTTCTCCCATCAATGGAGATACATGGTTGGCGGAAGAACAATCACGAAAACCCGCCGTCTCATCCGATACAGAAGGACTTATCTTTCACGATCTTCGTCTGGCCGAACATGACGGCTTTTACCGAGTTGTAGTCGAATTTGCTGGAGAAGACACTCCCGGTTGGTTTGTGCGGTGGGTGGATCAACCCGTCGAACAAGGTAGGGGGCTTCCTTTGGATATTTCAGGAAAGGCCTTTCTTGACGTCAATGTCACTGGCACGATGATGCCCATCATGGAGGGACAGCTAGAAAAGTACTATTCTGGCCCCAATTCTCTTATGATTTCCCCCATCGAAGTAGTACAGAATGGAACCTTTGAGGACCAAACACACATTGCAATTGGGATGGACAAAGAACGAGAGTTTCAGATTGGTCTGCTCGATGCCCCTGCACGGGTTGTCATCGACATTAAGAAATGACGGTCAGTGGAGGTAGTCTCACTCTAGCCGACGCAGGAAGAGTCGTTTGTACTTTTACAATAGCCGGGGGATTACCACAGAAGTACAAACCTATTTCACTAGAGTCTCTATCTTTGACGCTCAAAAAAATCGATCATAGCATACCTTCAAAACCTACTTCACCAGTATATTTGCGTACCCATCTAGGGGTAATTGCGTATGGAAGCGAAGCGTTTGGTTAGTACAAAACGTAAGTTCTCTTCTTCGCTAGTTTCATAGTCCCACCATCTCCATGTAGCATTGTGGGGTTTACGCATTCCAGTCTTACACCGGCTGCGCAAAGCCCACATAAAGAGTCAGAATCTAGTTCTTTCACATGCGAATCGCCAAAACGCTCAGGCCTACAACGATAGTGACCAGGCCTGCCGCAAGCGCCCACTAAGTGTCAGCACCTGTGGTGGCAATCTCAGGTACCGCAGCCGCAGCACTTTCAGTCTCGCCCTTCGGTGCGATGCCACTTTGTTGCTCACCCATAGGTGGGACATTTGGCTTCTCCGGCAGTGTTGATTCTTCTTTACCCGGTTCCTCAAAAGTTGACCATCCAAGACGGAGAGACTCTTAGGGGATTGTGCCTAGCGAGATTTAATGTGCACGCGCAAGCATCGCACCACATACGCGGCAGTATGCATCTAGTTCGTTCAGGTTCATTGCAGCAAGATCGAAGCTCCCTTTGGAATCTTGAAACTGCCGCACATAATAACTCCGTCCTTGCGCGGACATGAATCCCAAGAAAGGATCAGAAAATGCCTGCAAGATACGCTGGTGGTCAACAACCCTTTTACCCGGACTATCTTGTCGGCCAAGCGTGCCAGGAGTCGTGAGATTCGGTGATGAGTAGTCTTGCACTACCGATGTCATTGCCTCTTTTACTTGCAGGACTAGACCGTCACCTTCCTCGCTTGATAGTGCAACCAAGAAGCAGTTGGTACCAACGGAACCAACGCCGACGACCCGGCGGACAATATCGGTCAAAGAGTAAGTTGATAGCAGCAGTGAAATGTCTGGACTGGTGGTTGAACGATAGTCCTCAAATACCCCGGCAATATTGCCACGAAGTACCTCATCTACGTGAGTCGTCACCGGGGTCTTCATAGAAACGCAGAAACCCTAAAGCATCTGGGCCCATACGCTTACTGATCACTCTTGCTGAGGTCCGCCGTCGTGCCTTTTTACCGCGGCGTCGAATAGCGGCATTGTTGCCGCAGGAACTGTCTGCACGGCAAGAGTCTCATCAAGAGCAACATGATGTCGTGTGGTAGGCGGCATTTTTAAGAATCCACGCAGCTGCTTCACATATGCTTTAGCCGTATGAACGGCAACAGAGGTCGCTTCATCACTCGACGCCCCATTTTCTTCAGCGGCAAGGAATGCGCTTGTCGCCAAGCGACGCAGGTCCCATTCCCCACGGCCGGGAGCTGCCTCGTCAAAATCATTGAGATCAAAGATGATTCGGCGTTCAGGAGATGCATACAGCCCGAAGTTGCCGATATGCGCATCTCCACATATCACCACCTGCACTTCGGTACTTGGCTGGTGTGCCAAATCGTGAGCCATGAGGCCTGCGGTCCCCCGAAAGAATGCGAAAGGACTCTCTCCCATTCGTTCCCGTCGCAATGACACAAGGTCAGGGACCCGGCTTTCATTTTGTTTCTCAATCAAAGCTACTGCGTCACGGTCAACGTGCACGTATTGGCCTAGTTCACCTCGCGTAATGGCGTTTCGTGCACGCTTGCCGTGCTCACGTTGTGCCAAAGCACTGCCACGTACACCTTCTGCTGCCGCCGCATATGGAGAATCTGACATAGATGGCCTCCTTCGTCTATCCGTTTATCCGACGGTGAGACTGCCTGATAGACACGGCGAAGAATCGGCATCACTACAAAGTAGCAAGACTATGCAGATTTCTCAGTTGCGCTCCACTGAAGAAAGCCTCCGGATAGATTCAGAAGCTGTGTCACTCCTAGGCTGCGAAGAATCTCGATAGCTTTCGCTGATCTGGCACCCGAGCGACAATTGACCACCAGTGGCCCTGTCTTATGTTGAATCCATGAAGGAAGGTCCTCCAGACTACGTGCCAGCTGTAACTGCGTTAATGGCAAGGTATACGCACCGGGAATTACACCTTTTGCCACCTCATCTGGTTCACGCACATCAACAATGCTGAGGTTCCGCCCCTGAGTCATCCATGCTGCCAGCGTCTCGGCCGTGATTTCACCGGTTCCCTCGCTCAAAAGTAGCGCACAGGTCTCTTGGTAGTGGGCCGTGTTTTCACTGAATTCTGGCTCGATATAGCTTGGACAAAAAGCAATATGATCAAGGGTTCCACTCAAAGCGTCAATAATTGTGATTGCGCCCAAACTCACCTGTCCCATGCCGGTGATGACTTTAATGGCTTCCATCGCCATAACCGAACCTACCTGTCCACATAGGGCACCAAGCACACCAGCCTCTGCGCAGGAGGCAACCGTGCCCGCCGGGGGCGGGCTTGGAAATACATCCCTAAGCCGCGGGCCACGCCCACCTGCGGGAAAAGTAGGGATCTGCGCATACTTGGGTGCTCCCACCCAAAACACACTCATTTGCCCATCAAAACGCAAAATAGAACCCCACACTACTGGCTTGTCGAGGTGTGCGCACGTGTCATCAACCAAATATCGTGTGGGGAAATTGTCTGCTCCGTCGACGACTAAATCGTATTCTCTGATGATTTCTTCAGCATTGTTGGCCGTCAATCGATAGGGGTAGTCGACCACATTCACATGTGGGTTAAGGGCCGCAACCATGTGGTGTGCCGAAAACACTTTCGACACACCTATCGCGTCTTCGCGGTGAATCACTTGCCGCCCAAGATTGGAAATTTCGACGACATCATCGTCGATAATACCAATGGTGCCAACTCCAGCAGCCGCAAGATATTGTAGAACAGGACTGCCAAGACCTCCGGCTCCCACAACCAATACTTTTGCGGCTACAAGCCTACGCTGAGACACCTCGCCAAACTCTGGAATTCGGATTTGCCGACTATATCGACTTTGTTGCTGTGAATTAAGGACCGGTGCTGGATCCACAAGTGCACGCTGCATTTTCGCACGCTGGTCTAAGATCATGACACAGCCACTACAATCGAGTTTCCAACGTGGGTCTAAGTCTTTGGCTAGACTTGCAGGAACTGAACACGATCGCCTCTTTCCACGCACTCAACTTCTGCGGGGACCACGCATAGACTATCTGCCAATTGTACAGCGTTTATCACATGACTTCCTGAGCCCAAGCGATGAACAGGCATAACTACAGGCCTGTTCCCGGACCTTTCAACTTTGAGTGTGCTTGGCACATACTGGCGTCTTCCGGTGGGGCTCTTCCACCCTGTACCGGCGACTCCATCGAATATACGAGGAGCTTCAGGGCGCATTCCAGCCATGCTTTGTAGAGCAGGCCTCACGAATAGTAGCGCGGAAACCCACACGCTCACGGGATTGCCTGGCAATCCAATCACAAGTGCATTACCGACTTTTCCACATGCCTGCGGCTTACCCGGTTGCATAGCAACCTTTGGAAACGAGAACCCGCGTGTTTCCCCGTAATCCTTCACAATGTCAAAGGCTCCTGCTGAGACTCCCCCTGAGGTGACAATGAGATCACAGCTAAGCGATGCTTCTTCAAGGACTGCCCTAAGATCTTCCACGGAGTCACGTATACGTCTGACACATTCAACATCGGCCCCCCACTCGCGCAATAGTCCTGCAAGAAGAAGCGAGTTAGAGTCAGGAATCTGTCCGTCTACCAGCGATGTTCCTGGATCAACCAGTTCACTGCCTGTTGCAACGACAGTAACTTTGGGCTTGCGATATACCCGGACGTGCGAGGTGTTCACAGATGCTGCAGCGGCAACTGCCCGGGCATCGAAAAACGATCCGGGAGCTATGACAGGCTCACCAATGTTGGCGGCTTCTCCCATGGCGCGAATATTCTTCCCGGAAGAAACCGGTGCATAGACGCTGATCTCTTTTCGTAAAGGAGTCGCGCCAGCAGGAACGTCCGTGTCTTCCACACGTACCACGGCATCTGCACCCTGCGGAATCGGGGCACCGGTCATGATCCGTGCACATGTTCCCGGAGTGACCCTCTCCCGACCGTATCCTCCCGCTGGGATATCGTCGATGACCGTTAATCGAACGGGCATAGTCGCATTAGCAAATGCAGTGTCCTGCGCCGTGACAGCAAAGCCATCCATCGCAGAAGAGTCGAAAGGCGGTAAAGGACAGGAAGCCTCGACCAGTTCGGCGCTCACTAAGCCGTGAGCCTGCGCTATCGGTAAGTTAATCGTCTCCGTTGGCGCCACCTGGTTCAATAGAAACTCTCGGTAGTCCTCAACACTCATCATTTCAGCCATCGCAGCCACCGCAATCACTCATCTCTACTCACCGGTCTGCGGCTCTTCTCGATGCCATTCTCCACTTCGACCACCTGACTTGTGGACTATCTTGCAATCTGAAATCATCACTGTTCGGTCGATACCTTTGAGCATGTCAACTAAGGCTAAACATGCCAGTGTCACAGCCGTCAGTGCCTCCATTTCAACCCCGGTTCGTTCAAAGGCTCTCACAGTCGCACTGACGTCAATGTTTCCTTCGCCAATGCTGATATCAACTTCTGCTGCGTGAACTCCGATGATGTGAGCTAACGGAAGCAAGTCTGCAGTCTTTTTTGCTCCAGCTATTCCTGCAATACGGGCAACAGCCAGGGCGTCTCCTTTGGGGAGCATCCCCTGCGACAGCCGCAATGTCGTGTCAGGACTACAAAGAACTGAGCCAACCGCAGTTGCTTCACGGCGAGTTGGTGACTTCTCCGTAACATCAACCATGAATGCCGTACCGTCGCCCCGTAAGTGGGTCAAGTGAGTCATTAGTCTCCTACGATTGCTCTAAGCCAACCCAGCCGCTGGTCTGGTCCACATAAAACTGTTCTTTCCAGATGGGAAGTTTTTCCTTCACTAAATCCACCAGTGCCGCGTTCGCTGCAAAAGCTTCCGATCTGTGCGCTGCACTAACGGCAGCCACCATTGCAAGCCCACCAACATCGACTCGTCCAACGCGATGCTCAATCGCAATAGAGTACAGGGGATATGTGTGGGCGATTTCTTCAACAATCTGGGCGAGGGTCTCCCCCGCGCTAGGATGGGCCGAGTATTCAAGGCCCGTGACGTGCTGGCCGGTGTCATGGTTGCGCACCACACCAGAAAACACGACAATAGCGCCCGCCCGATCATCAACAACACGCTGCTCGATAGCATCTCGATCCAGAGGGCGGTCATTAATACCGCTGTGCTTTCTTACCTCATGGCACTTGGAACAATCTACTTCTGTCATTTCCCTCATCCACCTGCAAAAGGAGGTAAAACATCAATTGTGCGCGCATCGGTAATGCGATGCGCGCGATCTTTTGTGGCCACACCATCGACCAGGAAGCTACAAGCTTTCAACGTGCTGGCTAGTGTGGCATCTGCCGAGGGCAATGCCATAAGTGCATCTTCAAGATCACCAATGGTCCTAGGGGATGTATCTAGTTGCACCTTATCGGTGCCCGCAGCAGCTGCCGCACCAGCATAGAGCGCCACCGTCGTCATTGTGTCTCCTCCCAGGATCTATCTCATTTTCCACGAAGTTACCCAACAGTCATGCTGCGCTGAGTATCATTTTTCTGTTCACTGTAGACATGCCGATTACTTCCCCGATGGTAGCGGGGACCACCGACTGAAGCAATCAGCACCGATTCTGAACGTCTAATCAGCCTCGTGAAGAATTCGACTGCCGTTTGGCTAGCATGTGTTCCCGCAAAGCGCAGATTCCCACGGCAAGGAAGTACAGGGCAATTAATGCTGCTGCTTGAATAATCATTGGTAGAGGATTGGGAATGGGGTTCACTATTGCAGCAAAAACAAAACACAGGACAACCGCCCAACGCCACGCTTTTAGTAACGTCCTTACGCTGAGGACTCCAGAGAAATTGAGTGCGACTAAAAGTTCAGGGAGCAGGCAGGAGAGTCCGAAAGCCGACACCAGGGTCATATAGAAGGAAAGCTAGGAATCGGCACGCAGGAGCATCTGCGCATCAGCGGGAACAAAACTCACCAAGATGGAGACGGCTTGTGGTACAACTACTACTGCGGCAACGGTGCCTGCAGCGAAGAGGACAATCCCCACAAGACCAAATCCCGCCACATAGAGGCGCTCTTTTCGACGAAGCCCTGGCCAAACAAACATGCCTATCTGCGTTATCCACCATGGGCTAGAAATGATGGTTCCTATCCAGAAGGCAAGACGCATACGCAAGTCAAAAGCGGCACCAATCGTTTGAAAGTTCAGTTGCGCACTTTGGTCGCTAATGCTCATAAGTGGCTTCTGAATGAAGGTGAGGACCACAGGGCTGAGAAACCAGCCTGCAATGGCTCCCCACTACTATTCCCACCAACGCCCAAATGATGCGTTTACGAAGTTCTAGTAAGTGAGCCATAAGGCTCATCTTCTTATCTGGATTGTGTGCCTGTTTATCTTTCACAACGAGTTTTATCACTCCCGCGGATGTGGGTTATCGTCGCTACTGTTTCCACGGTCCTCAGCGGAGTTTTGCTGGGCTGGCGGTTCCTGTAATTGAGGGCTTTGAGCTGAGTCATCCTCGTTCAACTCACGCATTTCTTTCTTGAGTTTCTTTGCTGATTTATCCAAATTGCGGGCAATGTCGGGAAGTTTTGAAGCGCCGAAAATGACGATCACAACAAGGATCACAATGATCCAGTGGCTAGGTCACATGCAATATGCCTTTCTCTTGGTGTGTCTGGGACCTTCTTGGGTAGCTACGGTTTTTTCTATCGTCGAGGGGCCGACCTAGTGGCGGCGATGAGGGGCTTTCTTTTTCAACTTGATTCGGTGTCGGTCTACCTGGCGCATCGGATAGGTTGACCCCCTGGATTGAGCTTGTTCAATCCAGGTATCCATTTCTTCTTGAACCGCCTGGCGGATAATCTGACGTGGATCGTATTGTCGCAGATCAAGCCCATCAAGATTGAGCTGTTCTAAACCCGTCCCAGAGAGGTCGATGGCCGATTCCTCACGAAGTTTCGCACTGACAGAACGTCCCCCACGCAACAGCTTTCCTGAAGGCTCTCAGTACCTGTGCATCGTGTCCTCTGGGTTTGTCAACAATGTTCCCCCAGTCTAGTTGGAAGAATCTTTTTGGTATGACTTCGCGATGTTGTCTATCTTTGCTATCTCTTCTAGCGGTGCGGCGCCTCGGCCAGCAGCATATCCAACCAGGTAGGCGGTCAGCGGTGCTCCTGGACGCGATGGCCCGTGAGCAATAGTCCCGATTAAATCTAAGAGTTCAGCCTCGACGTCGGTAATTGTCTGGACTGGTACTTCCAGTTCTTTCGCCACCAAGCAAAGCCATTCGCGCATTGCTTCCATTTTTGCTGGGTCATCACGCCGTTCAGCCATCACACACTCCTCAACTCAATTATGGCCATCCCTAAAGGGAACTCACGTGCCACAACCTACATGGACACAGGTGTCCTCTACAATATTGCGATCTTTATGTCCTCTAGACTGGTGAGTTATGGCAACCCCTTCGGAACTTGACGCATATGCAGCGGTGCTCACTACCCTGGCTCAATTTCATCTAAAAGGGCTCTTCATGAAAGGGGCTGTAGTTGGTGTTTGAATCCTCTGGTGTGGGGGAGGCTGCGTTTGATGTAGGGGAATCATCAACCCCAATGGTTTTCACCCCGTCAAACCATGTGGGATCACTCATCAAATGCGTATACCCGGCTTCCAGGACGGCGGTGTTCACCGTGTTCCATCAGGCCCCTAGATTCCGGGCGGCAGCGTTGATGCTCATCCCGTCCAAGACCACTGATACTAGAGCCCAGTTGACCGCTACCCGGGTCAGTTTCGAGTGGGGAGCGGCAAGAACATCCGAGACCTGCTCAGACCAATAGTGTCCGCAGTCCCCGCAGGTGAAACACCGCAGTCGTATTAACAGTCGTACTGGGCGAGACCCGCATGGGCAATGCGTAAGAAGACGAGAACGGCTTCCCCGAGCACTTCCCTGGGCCCCACACGAAGCACACCACCGACCCGCTTCCACCAGACGCACCTCGAAAACCAGAACCTCGCGGCCCCTCTGGCGAACCTGAGCCTGACCCGTGACCCGCAGCACGGCAGAATCAAGGCGAAATGCGCACTCCAAACACGGCTTGCTAAACTCAAACACAGACCCTCCGGGCAACAAACGTAGACTCAGATACCTACATTCTGTCAGCCAGAGGGTCACACCATTACAGCCCCTTTTAAGAAGAGCCACATTGCCCAGGCTGTTGTACGGGAAGTCCCCCGGGGCGAATAGGGTGCCAGGTTTTTGTGAGAGTTGGCCGCACAACTGGTGTGGGAAAGCGTTTAAGTCTGTGGGTGCTTTTGTGAGTGTCTGCTTTTTACCGTTTTTCTTCGCGCAAATCGGTAAAAATCAAGCACTCACCAGTGAAGAAAGCTCTATGCCAGCAAATCCCCACCTCAAACACCAACCACACCCCACCAAAACCCCAAGAGCCTCAATGCCTGTGCGGCATGCGACTCCGTGCACGGTTTTATGACCCCGTACGTGGGAAAAGGGAAACCCAAGGCTCTACACTTAACAAATTAACAAAAGTGCCCCGAACAGGATTCGAACCTGCGACCTTCCGCTCCGGAGGCGGACGCTCTATCCACTGAGCTATCGGGGCCTAACCTCAGCTAGTTTAGCAGGATTGGGACTAGCGCCGAACCATAGTGAGAGCGCCTGCAACAACAATCGACTTGAGTGCATCACCAATAAGGAATGGAACGACACCTGCTGCGATTCCAGTCCTGAGGTCCATTCCTGTCGCCAACATCATCCAGATAACTCCGGGGATGTAGACAGAAAGGCTGGCAGCTCCAGCTACGAAAAAGGCTATTAACGGATTTGCCTTTCCTAGACGGGATGCATATACGCCAACAATTCCCGCCGCAACAATGTAACCAATAACATAGCCAAATGACACAACCATGACTCCAGCGGTGAAGCCCGCAAGTATTGGTGCACCCACTGCTGCCGCTGCTGCATACAGAACGGCTGCGGCCATCCCTCGAATTGGACCCAGATAGACACCAAGAAGCATTGCCGCCAACGTAGAGAGCGTCAGCGGGACTGGCGAAAACGGTAGTGGAATGACCACTTGGGATAAGAGCGTGAGTGCCAAAACACCCGATAGCATCTGCGCTGGAATGCTCTGAAAGACTGTCTTCGTTCTCGCTAGTGCAACTGTTGTCATTATTCCTCCTGTAAGTACCGAACTAGATATTACAGGATTTGAAATACATTGCTAGTGATGTCCTCTCGAATGTTGGCACTACGCACGCGGATGGGCTTGGCGATACACGCGGCCGAGCCTTTCCGAGTCCACGTGCGTGTACCGTTGAGTGGTAGCTAAAGACGCATGACCCAAATAGTCTTGAACAAATCGTAAGTCAGCTCCACCACTGAGCATGTGGGTAGCAGATGTGTGGCGCAATCCATGCGGAGCAATATCGGGGACTCCTTGTCTAGCTGCCAGGTGGTGTAGTCGACCCCGCATCACCCGCGGATCAACCCGGCTCCCTCTCTGACCGACGAACAATGCTTTCTCTCCAGGTTTTGCCACGTCACTACGTTCTTGCAGCCATTGCATAAGTGCCTTAGCAGCAGGCGTGCCAACCGGCGCAACTCTTTCTTTATTCCCTTTACCTAGCACTCGAAGAAATCCTTGATCGAGGTTAAGGTCATCCACGTCAAGACTGCAGGCCTCCCCTACACGAAGCCCCGAGCCGTACAGAAGCTCAAAAAAAGCCCAATCTCTTACTCCAATAGGCGTGTCAGCTTCGCATTTGGCACCTTCAAGCAGCGCAGTAACCGCATCTGTGTCTAGCACCTGAGGTAACCGAGATTTCACCGGTGCCGTCTCAATGTCGACGGCTGGGTCTTCGTCAACTATTCCTTGTGCCAAGGCCCATGAACCGAAAGCACGAAGCGCTGCGGCATTTCGTGCCACCGTCGCCCTCGACGCGCCTTCTGCGGCCCGGCTTGCCAGCCAAGACCTGAGCTCTCGAGACGTAAAACTCTTCACACTTCCCATACATAGTCTGAGATCACTAACATAGGCACGCACTGTTGCTGCCGAAAACCCCCGGCGCTGCCCCAAGTACTCAGCCCAGACTTCGATCTGTTCTTCCACACAGCCAGGCTACAGCCTTCGCCATTGGTGTTCATCTAAAGCAATGACCCCACGCAGTTTCAACCCCACTAAAGCAGCTTCTGTCACTTCCCTACTCAATCCACTTGCAAGTACTAGTTCATCAGTTGTAGATACTCGCGAAACGGGGAATGCCTCCCACACCCTTTGCTCATATGGGTCCACTGCCATCTCCACTATCGCCTCATGGGAAACAAATTCTCCGATCATTTCGAGAATATCGTTCACGCTGCGGATAAGGGCTGCCCCTTCTCTGATCAAATGAAGACACCCGGCTGAGGCGGCCGACGTCACAGGCCCTGGCACAGCACCAACCTCACAGGAAATATCTGCTGCGCGAGATGCTGTCGCCAACGCGCCTGAACGCATTCCCGCTTCAACCACAACGAGTGCTTGGGCAAGCCCGGCTATCACCCGATTTCTTTCGAGAAATCTCCACCGGGCAGGTCTCCATCCAGGTGGCACTTCGGATACAAGGATCCCCTCACAGCCAATGCGATTGAACAGGTCCACGTTTCCCCGTGGATACAGATTGCCGAGACCACCGCACAATACTGCGATAGTCTGTCCGCTTTCCAGTGCCCCCTTATGTGCGGCGGCATCTATTCCATAAGCACCCCCTGAGGTAACAACAATTCCCTGTTTTCCCAGTTCCCACGCCATATCCTGGGCAATGCGGTTGCCGTATGCTGTTGAAGCTCTTGCTCCCACAATGGCAACCTGTTGGCGAGATAGAAGATCGGTATTGCCCTTGGTCCACAAGACAAGCGGTTCAGCAGGTCCAAGACAGCTAAGCTGCCCCGGCCAGTCCTCATGTCCGCGCCACATCACGTCAACCCCTAACGCCTTAGCTCTGGACAACTCTATGTTCGGTTCCACTGCCAACGCCCGCGGATGAGTACGGGCGTGAAGTGCCTTCCACCCCTGTACCTGCACAAGTGGTTGCGCTGATGGTAACCGCATCCACTCCAGGCCTACTTCGGCCCCTAATGCATTCCATAGGTCGCCAGCAGCACGATCCCCAGGCTCTATAATTCCCGACCAGGCAGCCGCTAATTCTCGTTCATCCATACGTTACTCCCAGGAGTCTTTTGTTCGTAAGTCCATGGCTAATCCAAGGTCTTCTACCGTAGGTTCCGGATGCATTTCCAGGTCGGCTATCGACCATGCAACCCGCAGTACCCTATCGAGACCACGCATTGACAATCGGCCCCGCTCTACTTCTCTTCGCATCGCATCTAAGCACCCTGAGGGCACCCCGACCTGAAGTAATTCTCCCTCCGCATATGCGTTACTGGGCCATTGCGGCCACCGTTTCACACTCCTGCGGCGTGCCTCCACCACCATTGCACGCGCCTGCGTGGAGCTCAGCCCCTCATCGACTGCCAGGCTAGATTCTGAGGGCTGAGTCATTGCCTGGACAATATCGATTCGATCGAGGATCGGCCCCGACAAACGTCGACGGTAAAGCCGACGTGAATGTGGCGCGCACCTGCACTCGCGCAAACCGCATGGGCAGGGGTTCGCTGTCATCACCAACTGGAATCTGGCTGGAAAAGTCACAATCGCATGAGCCCTGCGAGTCGAAACCTGCCCCTCATCTAAAGGGGTACGAAGAGACTCTAAAAGCCGGCGCGGCAATTCGGGTGCCTCATCAAGAATGAGCACCCCGCAATGAGCCAGCGAAACCGCACCCGGCCGTACTTGCCTGCTACCGCCCCCAACAAGTGCAGCAACTGATGTGCCTGGAGAAATAGACTCACATGGGGGTTGCATATCGAGAGTCGGTTGGAAACCTGCAAGCGACCGGATCGCTGCAACAGTCATCATGTCTTCCGCACATAGATCAGGTAGGACAGATGGCAAACAGGACGCGAGTAGGGATTTTCCAGCTCCCGGTTCACCGTGAAGAAGCATGTGATGGCCGCCCACTGCGGCAATAAGGAGTGCATAACGTGCTTCAGGTTGTCCCCGCACGTTTGCTAAGTCGGTCCGTTGCGAGGTCCTGGTTGGATGCTGCTTTGACGGTGTGCATGGGTGCGGCCAGCCTGCAGGTGCTCCTACCGGGAAGGCTCGAAGAATTTCGTTGAGGTGTCCGCATCCTTGTACCGATAGTCCTTCGACTAATGCGGCTTCTCCCGCACTTTCCCTCGCGACAACGAGGTGCGTGAAACCATGTTCGCGCGCTGCCCAAGCCAGAGCTAAGGTGCCACGTACTGGTCTGAGGCTTCCGTCCAATGCCAGCTCGGCAACAAATGCTGTTTTCCAGGCAATGGACTGATCCAGAATCTCCCTAGCCACCAGTATTGCCACAGCAATAGCTAAATCAAACGAGGCCCCAGTTTTTGGAAGGTCTGCAGGCGAAAGGTTGACGGTGAGCCGCTGGTCTAGGAAAGGAATATCGCAGTTGAGGAATGCGGCGCGCACACGATCAGATGCTTCACGTAGCGAGGAGTCTCCGTTACCGACTATCCGTGTCATGACTAGTCCCGGGCCCACGTGTGCTTCCACGCACACGACAGTTCCTTGGAGTCCTCCCAATGAAATCGCGTGCACCCGCGCAACCTGGTTCATCGGTCGATTCCTTGATGCCAGAGAATTCGGCCCAGCCGAGGCGCGATAGTCACGCATACCATGTCGATTCGATAGGTGTGACCCCATGTGTGACGTTGTAACCAAAGCTGAGCAAGTCGTTGCAGCTGCGCCAGTTTTCGGTAGTCGACAGCTTCCGATGCGCTATCAGAGCGCCGCGTCTTCACCTCAACAAAGATAATGGAAGTATCGTCTTTGAATACGAGGTCCAGCTCGCCCAAGCGTCCGGCGCGCCAGTTGGAGTCGAGGAGAACCAGCCCATGCGCACCTAAGAATTCTGCGGCGATGCGTTCCCCGCACCTTCCCAATTTCACAGTAGTGTTCATGAAGACACTGTGGCAGGTGCTAGTTAGGTAGCGAAAATGGGCTTTGCTATTTCTGTGGATAAGCCGCTATTGAGGCACTGTGGATGTGCGTTTTTCAGGGAAGTTCGTATTCGGGTTTTGAAAGCTCTTCCACGTTGACGTCTTTGAAGGTCACCACCCGAACAGACTTCACAAAACGTGAAGGACGGTAAATGTCCCACACCCAGGCATCGGTAAGTGAAAGCTCAAAGAAAACGTCACCGCCAGCTGGCCGGGCTTGAATGTCCACGGAATTACATAGATAGAAGCGACGCTCAGTTTCTACCACGTAGTTGAATAATCCAACTACGTCCCGGTATTCGCGAAAAAGCTCCAGTTCACGGGAGTTCTCATACGATTCAATGTCGTCAATACTCACGACGCTCCTCAGATCAACTTCCAGCTCTTGCGATGATACTCACTGGGTCCCAACCTTACCAATGCTTGCCGGTGAGCCCAGGAGCCGTATCCTTTGTTACGGGCCCAATCGTACCCGGGATCAGGCAGTTGCTCCATCAGCGCATCTCTAGCGACTTTTGCAACAATAGATGCAGCGGCGACCGCGGTACACAGAAGGTCACCTTTCACTTGGGTCACTACGGGAACCTCACACGTATTGTGATCAAAGAGGTCTCGCGTCCCCAGCCAGTTATGTTTCCCATCAAGCAATACGCACCCGACGGACCCAACATGTTCTAATGCTCTCATTCCCGCTACTCGGAGTGCCTCGGTCAAACCCCAGCGATCGATTTCTTCGGCGCTTGACATCCCCACCGCCCACGATGATGCCCACTCCTGTACGGGTTCAACTAGAGTTTTTCTTTTCGAGGGGGTGAGGAGTTTTGAATCAGTCAATCCTTCAGGAGGGGGCGGCATTTCCTCTTCGACGACCACAACGCCCACACATACCGGCCCAGCCAGCGCCCCGCGACCCACCTCGTCCATTCCTGCGATGCGTCCCCACACGCGTGCAAGATCCTGTTCAACAGCGCGATCAGGGGACATCGTCAAAGGTCTTGCGGCTGCCAACACTCGACCAATGATTCAAGGGCCAGGCAACTCCCCACACACGGCCAATTACCGCAGACTCATCAACGAAAGCATCACCGCCGTTATTAAAGTGATACAGCGAATCGGCAGAATGCTGGCGGTTATCCCCCATGACCCAGACTTTTCCTTCTGGGACTACAACAGAGAACTCCGTATCAGCGGGTCTTGCCCCCTCAATCAGATAATCTTCGGTGATCGGCACTCCATTAACAGTGATTTCACCCGCATCGGTGCAGCATTCGACGGTGTCTCCACCCATACCAATCACTCTCTTGACAAGGACATCTTCGCCATTGGCTGGAACGATGCCCATAAATTGTCCAACTTGCTGCCACATGCCTAGGGGGGAGCCGTCGTTATTGAGCCAGTGGTTGTCGTCAGAGAAAACAACGACATCCCCACGTTCGATTTGTTTTCCCAATACGGGAAGCCGGTTGACTACAATACGATCTCCAACCTGCAACGTCGTCGTCATTGAGGAAGATGGAATGGAATAGACTTGCAGAACAAAGAACCGTATGACCATGGATGTCACAGTGGCTAACACTAAGACAATGAGGACTTCCATGAGTCCTCTACCAATGCGGCTTGTCGCTGTTCTGCGCGGCCTCTTGCCAATCTCGGAGCGCTTAGGCAGTCGTATTTCTTCGGGCGAGTCGTATTCCATCAGTCCCACCTTACTCGCTACAGAAAAAAGTTACCCCCTACGCGCACGCAGGGGGCTCAGTTCACAGCGCCGGTCAGTGATCGAGGCGCTCTTTGATCTTGGCTGCCTTGCCGTGACGATCACGCAAGTAGTACAACTTGGCGCGACGAACGTCACCGCGGGTAACAACTTCGATTGTCTCGATTGAAGGAGAGTGCACCGGGAAAGTACGCTCAACACCAACACCGAAAGAAATCTTACGAACGGTGAAAGTAGAAGAAACACCGTGACCACGACGGGCAATTACAACGCCCTGGAAAATCTGGACACGACTGCGGTTACCTTCAACAACTTTCACGTGAACCTTGACGGTGTCACCGGCACGGAAAGGAGGAATGTCCTCACGCAGAGAAGCTGCGTCTACTACATCTAGCTTTTGCATTTCAGCTCCAAGACACACATGCCGCAGGTCATTTGCGTCAGTTATGCGGGAATTCCCGCTACGATCGTCTCTGGTCCCCTCATGGTGTCCCCCTGCGGCAGGATACACCTGGTTTCCAGAGTTTTAGTTTGCCATACCTGCGCCATTCGACCTAACTTTTGTGCGTGAGATCGCGCACGAAAGTATCATCGGTGTTTTCATAATTGCCGATGAAAAACTTTCGGCGCCCCGCTTTGCGAAATCCCATCCGTCGGTAGAATTTAGCGGCGCGCTTATTGCCAATGTTTGTGGCAAGGACAATCGCATCCGCCTGGCATAGCTGGACCGTCTTTTCCACCAAGGCGCTGGTGACTCCTGATCCACGGTACTCTCTGTCGGTGTAGCATTTCGAGAGATAGGCTGCCCCCGGCCTGTGAAATTCTTCCGGGGCGTTCATTCCAGTAAGTGTATAAGCGACAATCCCGTGAGGGACACGAGCCACTAATACTCTCCACTCATCGGGGTGCTCTAAGTACCGAGTGAATGCGTCCTCACTGAGGTTTTCTTCTAAGAAACGATTGTTTTCTTTATCTGGGATTCCCGGAGGACACGCATCTGGAAAGGTACGTGCGGCTAGTTCCGCCAGGTCAGGAATGTCACTAACCGACGCTTCTTCAATGACAACAGGGGCCAGTTGCGGAACCAGTAGCCACCCCTCTTCCGCAAGAATTTGTCGGTCGCGAGAGTCAAGTCCTTGCAGCGACGCAAGGAGATCGGGACGGCGCCGCGCAGTGCGCCGCAATGATTGGTCTCTGCGCCACCTGGCAATCGCTTTGTGATCTCCAGATTTGAGCACCGCGGGAATCTCGTGGCCGCGCCACTGTTGGGGGGCTGTGTAAGCGGGATACTCTAACAAGCCTTCTTCTGAATGGGATTCTTCCATCAGCGATTGCGCATTTCCCATGAAACCCTCTTGAAGACGAGCTGTCGCCTCAATGAGTGCCAATGCTGCTACTTCCCCACCGTTGAGCACATAGTCACCCAACGAAAACTCCACGACATTGTCATAGTATTCTGCAACTCTGGCGTCGATTCCTTCATATCGGCCACATGCGACAACGACCTGTTCACTCTGGGCGAGGCGTTCCACCAGGCGCTGGTTGAGCAGCTGGCCACTGGGGGTAGGGATAGCTAGGACAGACCTCCCGGGCTTGCGAACGGTATCAATGGCTCGCCCCCACACATCAGCACGCATCACCATGCCAGCTCCGCCACCTGCCGGCGAATCATCGACGCTGCGGTGAGTCCCTTCAGCCCAGTTCCTCAAATCATGGACGTTGATCTGTACCCGCCCAGATTCTTGCGCTTTGCCAAGCAATGACAGGTCAAGTGGCTGGAAGTACTGGGGGAAAATACTGATGACATCAAAGCACAGTGTCACTCAAATAGCCCTTCTGGCGGATCGACAGTTATTGTTCCATTGCCGAGGTCGACCTCCGGGACGATTTCTTCCACAAAGGGCACCATTACCTCGCCCGATTCAGTATCGACAATCAGACGATCCTGCGCAGAGCCAAAATCTAGTTTCTTCACTGTCCCCAACCGCTCACCACTTGAGGAAATCGCCGCCAGGCCTTCCAGCTGGTGCGAATACCACGCGTCATCTTCAACTTCGGCTGGAACAATAATGTCCGCGCCTCGCAGTGTTTCTGAATCATTCCGGGTGCGAACCTCCTCAAAAAAGACCAAGGCCTTATCCTTCCCCCAGGTGAGGCGTTCCACGGTAAGAACCGGAAAATCTGCGCAGGTTGAGTGCACTTGCGCGCCCACAGCGAAAACTTCATCGACACGATCGGTGCGTATATGAAGAGATACTTCTCCTTTGAGTCCCTTGGGAGCTCCAACGCGCGCCGCAATCACCATATTTTCCATGACTATCAGATTACCTTCTTCCCTAAGAACGCTAGACATAGCAAAGCGGACCCCAGAAGAAATCTGGAGTCCGCTCAGCGCATCTATACGCGGCTTTTAGCTATCGACAACGTCGACGCGGACATAGCCGCGCGATGCGATAGCAGAAATGACGGTCCGTAATGCCCGCGCGGTGCGGCCGTTACGGCCAATCACTCGGCCTAGGTCCTCGGGATTAACGTGAATCTCCAACAATTGGCCGCGACGCTGCTTACGCTGCGTGACACGAACATCATCCGGATGATCAACGATCCCGCCCACCAGGTGTTCTAGGGCATCAGCCAGCATGGGTCACTCTCCAGCTTCCTCTGCTGCAGCATCAGACTCAGCAGCCTCATCGGTTGCAGCCTCAGCCTTTTCAGCAGCTTCAGTCTTTGCTTTTTCTTCAGCAAACTTAGCTTTGCTCTTTTCAGCAGTCGCCTCGGCAGCTTCGATAGCTTCCTTGGCGGCAGCCGCACGGTCAACCTCAGAAATCTCTACACGGCTCACGGCGTCTTCTTTGCCGTTGAAACGTGCAATATCTCCGGTGAGGACCAGTAACTTACGCACCGTATCAGAGGGCTGTGCGCCAACACCCAACCAGTACAGTGCACGATCTGACTCAATATGAATCTTTGAGGGATTGGGCATCGGGTCGTAGGTACCGATCTCTTCGATCACACGACCATCACGCTTCTTGCGTGAATCGACGACAACGACACGGTAGAAGGGGGCATGGATTTTTCCCATGCGCTTCAAACGAATTCTTACTGCCACTGTTGTGGAACTCCTAGCTAACTTGTGTTGGTACTTGACCGGCTCATGGTGGGTTTCATCAGCAGATTGTTCCCGGAACGCAAACTTATGCAGCGAGAGGGTCCGCATAGTTTGAGTACAAGAACTTATTGTGCCACGTTGAGCCCAATCATCCAAAGAGAGAAGCTGTTATTTCTCACTCAGTTATGTCCCCCTACAATAGGACTGTGGTTACAACTAAAGCATTTTTAGCAGATGAATTGGCAAATTTCGCTGTCGAGGCGGCTCAAAGTGTAGTTCCCTATCTACGGGCAGCCGCAGGCACCGTGAGTGAATTCAACACAAAACGAGACCTCCACGACCCGGTAACGGTTCACGATCGTGCTGTAGAAAACCTCCTCAAAGATTTCTTAGGCGCTACAGTTCCTGGGTCGCGATTTCTCGGAGAAGAAATGGGTGAAGAGATTTTGCCGGGTTCGTCTGGTTCTGAGCCACTTGGTGAAGGGGCCACTTACCTGGCTAATCGGGTGCGGTGGATCGTTGATCCTATCGATGGAACCGCGAACTTCGCCTCGGGAAGCCACTATTTTGGCACTTCCATAGGCGTAGAGCTAGATGGCCAGGTAGTTGCCGGAGTGATCTCTACACCCATGACCTCCGAAATTTTTGCTGCAAATCTGGAGGAGGCGTGGCTCATCGATGCGGAGGGTAGGCGCAGTCCGCTGCGGTCCAGTGGGCCCGCTTTTGAATCTCAGGCAGCAATTTCCACCTACTATCCGGGGCCCCGCGCTTTTCTAGGTGACAAGGACGCAGCTTCCAGGCGTTTCATAGAGCTATCCGACGCATATATGGCAATTCGGCGACTAGGGGCGGGTGCGGTTGACCTTGCACATGTCGCCGCTGGTCGACTCTCGTGCGTGCTGGGAGTCAGCTTTGCACCTTGGGATGTTGCCGCTGGCATTCACCTTGTCCAAGTAGCAGGCGGACATACAGTCAATGTGGCATTGGGAACTTCGCACGCAGATGGCCTGCGCCCTGCCGTGCTGGCTTATGTAGAGCAGTTAGAACCCACTGTCGCCCTACGGGTTTTGCAAGAAATTGACGCGGAATCCTAAGACTCCGATTCTGCAGACTGCGAAACAACTCTCTCTGATTTTTCGTTCCTTTTGCGTTTGACCTCATACGAGACTGCCAAAAGGATGAGCCATAGTGGACCAATAATGACAGCCATGCGGTAGTTGGGTGAGAGTGCCATCTGTACTACGACAATCGCAAGGAACACCATCACGAATACGGTACTGAAAGTGCCGCCTGGCAAACGGAACGTGAGTTTCTTGACTTCGTCAGGCCCAATCCTGCGTCGAAACTTCCACTGCGTAATCATGATCATCATCCAGTTGATGATGCCTGCAATAAGAGCAATAGAAAGCATGTAGTTGAATGCAAAGTCATGCCAAATCATGACCACGATGACCGCAATAACTGTCACTGCCGAAGATGCCAATACCCCAACATACGGCGTTCCTCGTGACGAAACCTTTGTGAAGGCCTTGGGCGCATTGCCCTGCCCAGCAAGGGAATACAACATTCGGCCGTTCGAGTAGAGGCCAGAGTTATACACGGATAGGGCTGCGGCTAACACAACAAAATTGAGAATGTGAGCGGCAACAGAAATGCCTGCACTGTCGAATATCTGTACAAATGGACTGAGTTCTCCGTCAATCTTTGTCCATGGAATGACCGCCATAATGACTGCTAACGACCCGATATAGAAGAGGAGAATGCGGTAGATCACCTGGTTGATTGCTTTAGGGATCGTGCGTGCAGGATTTTGGGCTTCTCCCGCTGTGATCGCAATGAGTTCGATCCCACCGAAAGAAAACATTACGACGACCAGAGCCATGAACGCTCCACTGATCCCATTGGGGAAGAATCCCCCGAACTCCCACAGATTCGTGAAGCTGGGTGGCGGGAGATCGGGATTAGAGGTTGTGCCCTTGATGACCACAAAAACACCCAAAACAATCATCCCTATGATTGCCGCAACTTTGACTAAAGCAAACCAAAGTTCAAATTCACCAAAGGCTTTGACGCTGACCAGGTTAATTACCGTAATAAAAAAGATGCAGAAGGCTGCAGTAAGCCACGTGGGAACCGCTGGAAACCAATAGTTGATGTAGATTCCAACCACTGACAGCTCTGACATGGCAACTAACACATAGTTGAACCAGTAGTTCCATCCGGAGATGAACCCGGCGCGCGGGGACCAGTTCTGATAGGCATAGTGGCTAAATGCCCCCGCAACAGGTGTATGAACAGACATCTCCCCCACAGCTCGCATCACCAAAAAAATCACCAAACCTCCGAAGAGGTAGGTAACAAGTACCGATGGGCCAGCTAGCTGGATTGAAGACGCTGATCCGTAGAAAAGACCTGTTCCGATCGCTCCCCCCAGAGCAATCATTTGAATGTGCCGGTTTTTCAGGTCGCGTCTGAGTTTTCCGTCGCCTTCTGGTGCAATGGTCGCGCCGGCGCTCTGCATGTGGGGCATGAAATTTTTCCGTTCTATTCCACTTCTGGTGCGGTGATAGCTTAGAGATTCTAGATTAGTCCAGATCAACGATCCTTAACTACTTGCCTTGAGGTTCAACTCTCTTTCAACAGGCTTTTTAGAACATCGTCATTTTTACTCGTTCCATCGACTAGGACGCACTAGGCATACTACGAAAGCCGTCATACTATTACTGAATGACTCATATGGCATATGTAATCGCAGGATCAGAGGCAACTGGAGGCGCAGGCATCCAGGTCGACCTTAAGACTTTTGAGCGTCTAGGGACGTATGGAATCGGTGCCATCACATGCATCGTGTCTTTTGATCCCAACAACAATTGGGCTCACCGTTTTGTTCCCATTGATCCACAAGTAATCGCAGATCAGATTGAGGCTGCTACGGCCTGTCATGACCTTGATGTCGTAAAAATTGGGATGCTGGGAACACCCGCGACAATTGATACTGTTGCCACGGCATTGACCAAGCAAGCGTGGAGACACGTTGTACTCGACCCAGTACTCATCTGTAAAGGCCAAGAGCCCGGTGTCGCATTAGATACCGATACCGCATTGCGCGAGAAGATTCTTCCCCTCTCCACGGTCATCACTCCCAACAATTTTGAGGCACGCACCCTAGCGAATATGGACGAGCTAAATACTATTGAGGATCTGGAGGAGGCCGCACGTAGGATCCACGCCCTGGGTCCTCGCTACGTCATTGTCAAGGGAGGCATGGACTTCCCCGGTCCCGACGCCATCGACGTTCTCTACGACGGCGAGACCATGATGGTTCTCAGCGAGCCCAAAATTGGTGAAGAAAGAGTCAGCGGGGCCGGTTGCACATTCGCTGCGGCTGTTACCGCTGAGCTTGCTAAAGGAACAGACATTCACGATGCCGCTGCCGTGGCAAAGCAGGTTGTCACCAATGCAGTGAGAAATGCTGTTTCGTCGCATGCGCCTTTTTCGTCTGTATGGATGAATGGTGGAGTTCCCTCGGAAGGCTAACGTCCATTTGTGGGTGCGAGTCGTGATTGTCGCGACGCTTTACGACTTCTCGGCTCGCACTGACGGGTTTGCCAGACCGGCTTGTTCTCTATTTTTTCGGCGAGCGCGCATAATGGCATCTGAACTCAATACTATGAGCCCTATCCACACCAGAATGAAACCTACCCAGCGGCTAGTTGGCATCGGTTCTTTCATCACCACCACGGCAATAGTCAGCTGCATAATAGGGGCCAAGTATTGCAAGGAGCCCAATGTCGCTAATGGCAGTCTGCGCGCCGCTGCGGCGAAAAGAAGCAACGGGACCGCGGTGATTGGCCCGGACAGAGTGAGTAACACTATCAACCATCCAGCATTGACGTACTCCCCTGCTGCCCCCCATGTTGCTGCTCCCTGAAATGCAAGAAAGCCCAAATAGCACGCGGCGAGTGGGGTAAGGATAAGAGTCTCCATGGTGAGTCCCGCAATCGCAGGAGCGTGCGAGCCGACGCGATTTTTCACCAATCCATATATTCCGAAGGAAAAAGCTAAAACTAGTGAAATCCACGGCAGGCGTCCGTAGCCAACAGCAATCACGATGACAGCCACGACCGTGAGTGACAGGGCAACTATCTGAGCGGGTAGTAGTCGTTCACGGAGCACCACCACCGCCAGTAGTGATGTGACGATGGGGTTAATGAAGTAGCCGAGTGCCGCATCAGCCGTATGGTGGGTCTCTATCGCCCAGACATAGGTTCCCCAGTTAACTGCTATGAGTATCGCGGCGACAACGAAAAGACCTAGAAGTCTCCCGTTGCGCAATATCTTCCAGACCTGAGAAAACGACCGGGTTACTGTCACGAGAATCAGGCAGAACACCAGACTCCAGATTATTCGATGCGCCACAATCTCCAGTGCCCCTGAAGGAGCAAGCACCAAGAAGTACAGTGGCAAGAATCCCCACAGAAGATAGGCTCCGAGACCTGCGGCTAATCCACCGCGACTTTGTTGGGATGTTTCTCCTGCTGTTACGTTATCCGACATCGCCTTGAGAGTACGTCACCAACAGTGTTTTCAACAAATGAGGAATACACACCACTACCGGTTTGCCAAAATAGCAAGAGCTCTTGCTGATGAGACCAAGGTCCCTGACAATGGTTCTCATGAAGATCGAGTCACTCCCCAACGATTGGGACGTTATTGTTGCTGGCGGCGGAGCTGCCGGCCTATCAGCCGCCCTGCTACTAGGCCCGCGCCAGAAGAAAAGTCCTTGTGATTGACTCAGGGGAACCGAGAAATCGCTACGCCTCGCATATGCATGGCGTCCTTGGCAACGAAGGAACCCCACCGGGAGAACTACTACGCACAGGAAGAGAAGAAATTCGTCTCTACGGAGGCCGCGTTATCAACCCGACCGTAGAGTCTGTCAGTGACTGTGACGGTGGTGTGAAGGTAATTCTTGCCGACGGATCAACGTATATTGCGCGAGCCCTCATAGTGGCAACAGGAGTAGATGACGCACTCCCAGCAATTCCTGGTTTGCAGGAACGATGGGGCTCGGCAGTTTTCCACTGCCCCTACTGTCACGGGTGGGAAGTCAAAGACCAGCACATTGGTGTTCTCGCAACCTCACCAGCCTCCCTTCACCACGCTCAGCTCGCGCGGCAATGGAGCGACCAGGTCACCGTTTTTACTGCGAATCTTGGGCCACTTGATCCCGACGAAGAAAAGAAGCTACGTTCACGCGGCATTCGCCTCGTATCCGCGAAAGTGACACACGTCGTAGGACAAGGTAACACCATCGATTTCGTCCGAACATCCACAGGGCAAGAAATCGACCTTGACGCCATATTGCTCGCGCCCCAAACGATCCCTCGCAATGAGTTCCTGGATGACCTAGCTCTTTCACGGACGGAACTTCCTTTTTCATCTGGGTCCGTCTTGGAAGTCGACCCAACCGGCAAAACAAGGCACCCCAGGATATGGGCTATTGGCAATTGGTGACCCCTTTCGCCAACGTTCCTATGTCTGTCGGGGCAGGAGCCTTCACCGGGAGTGCGGTGAACGGGGTACTAGTAAATGAGGATTTCTCTCGAGCAATGGGGACTTATCATGACTGAAACTACCCAGAGCCTCGCTCAATATTGGGAGTCACGCTATGCGGAAATGGACCACATGTGGTCGGGTCGGGTCAACCAGGTTCTAGCTGATGTAGTGTCGCGACTCGTTCCTGGGAGTGCCCTCGATTTAGGGTGCGGTGAGGGAGGCGACGCAGTGTGGCTTGCCAGCAAAGGCTGGGAAGTTACTGGCATTGACCTCTCCCCCACGGCTTTGCGCCGAGCGCGTCAAGCTGCAACCAATCAGGGCATCACGGAGGCTCGGCTTCACCTTGAAGCCTCCGATCTGGCAACCTGGGAACCAGTAGAATCATTTGATCTTGTCACCTGTTCCTTCCTGCACTCGTGGCCGGTGTCCATGCCGCGCGAGGATATCTTGAGAAAAGCTCCATTCGCGGTAACCCGTGGCGGACACATCCTGGTCACTTCCCACGCAGCTGCCCCCTCGTGGTCTGACCCCGAGATGGCGAAGGGTCACGTCTTTCCCACACCAGAAGCTGACCTTGCAGCTTTGAATCTAAATCCCAATGACTGGTCTGTCGTGTCATGCGAAATACGCGAACGTGAAGGGACCTCTCCGTCTGGCCAGGTCAGCACGTTGATTGATGGAGTCGTTTTGGCGCGCAGGCGCCGCTAGACACTCCTGGAATCTGCTCTCATGTATGAAACTACTGGGGCTCAAGTTTGCTTCGAAATAAATCACTGGCATGTACCAAGACTGAACTTAACATTCCTCCATAGCAGAAAGACTTTTCAAGGCGGCCTTCTAGCACACGGTTAGATCACTCATGTTCCCGCAGTAGCGGTTATCGATCTGATTCGTTACCCGTTTCTTCCGCGTCGCGTTCACTATCCAACATGTCCAACCCGAGACGCACCGTTACTTCTACCCTCATTGCCTCAGCCTGCGCGGCGCCTTCCCGATCACCCAACAACTCAAACAAGCGGTGCGCGGCATCATGAGCGCGCAATCCATCCCATTGATCGAATGTGGCATAGTGGGCCCAGCCATGACGCAGCGTGCGTAGTTGTTGTGCAACGGCAGAGACTTCTCGCGTCTTTCCGGTATCAAAGGGATAGCCCCAATCCCCTAACCGTTCTGTGAGCATCCGCAGCTGTGCCGATGGGTCATCTGCACTGTACATACCCGGCGCTCGTCCCCGCGCCCTATCAAGTTGTTCGAGCACTTTGACCCAGTGGTTCCCACATAGCCTATTAGCAAGGGTGGCTTGGATAAGGGAATCCAAGCGGCTAGCCAACAGGTCTAATGCCCTTCCAACTTCGACCCTTCCGTCTACCGCATCTATACCATTGCCAAGGATTTCGGCCAGTAGTCGTACTTGTTTTGCCTGATCGTCTCCCTCGTCAAGAGCCTCCGGTTCGATGGGCCGAACGCCATAGTGTTCGAGCTGTTCGCGCAGAGACTCAATCTCAGTGTGAGCATCCGTCAACTGTTTGCGTGTTGATTCAAGCAAAGCTTCAAGAGAGTCTTTTTCTTCCCGTAGCACCGCTAATTCGACATTGAGAGAGTTGCGTTCAGCCTCGGCAGAAGAAAGGAACTCTTCCTGTACTTCAAGTGCGCTACGGTCACGGATGATTCTGCGATCTAGAAGAACTATGTCTTCTTCGATGCTGGCTTCAGAGATTTCTGATGCTGGTTTATCCAGCCAGCGTCCCAAAGAAGCCCGAAAAACCTGCCAAAAATCACCACCACTTTGCATCTCCCGATGCCTGTCAGCTCGTCGAGGGAAGATGCGTTTTTCTTGTCGGCCCTTAGTTGGCGTTGCTTCCAGCTCCACCCGGCTGAGATCAAAATCTTCCACCTGTTGCTCTACTTTTCGAACCAGTTCTGCTTTTCGTGCTTCCTGGTCAAGTAGTTCCAACACTCGACGAACCTCTGCGGGGAGTGCTGTTTCCAGAAGCTGGCGGCGGGGTGACCGCGCAACCTCGGCCAGTGCTTCTTCCGTTGGCCTTCCTCTACGGCCAAGAAAAGTTGTGATGGTATCTGGTGTTATCAACGGGTGTCGCCGCGAATCCGGATTGTCCATGTCAACACGCGGAGCAATTACCCGCAAGTGCCCCGGTTGCACACGCAGAGCAGGCGGGAGCTCATCGTTGAGCAGTCCCACGGCTGCGGCATCGACGGAATACACAGCCGCAGTGCCTATAGAGGTTCTAGTGAGAGCCCCAACAACTTGCCGCCATCGCACGTCAGCTTGCGTAGAAACTGAGGATGCAACTATGAGCGACACTTGGCGATCCTGATCGGCTATTGCATCACGCAATTCCCACAAGTCTGATTCACGAATCACTACCGGCTGTCCTTGAAGTCGAACCGCCCCATCAAAGACATGCCGGTCATTGAGAATATTTGCCACGATTCGTGGGGGGTGCGTGGCGTCAATAATTGACTCTAGAGTTCCTTCGTTACGCGCAACAGAAATCACCATCAGCGCACGGGAATTCTTTGCTGATGTGTCATTGGCAGCCGAGATACTCACTCGATAGTCGGCGTCTATCCCCGTGTCAGTCATGACATAGCGGACCGCCGTTGTCTTGCTTCTAGGATCCGTAAAGAGCGTGCGTTCAACATGTGTTCCGCCCGGCAGGCTAATGTGAGTCTGTCCATCCCACAGATCCAAGGTGTCTTTATCGACGCCTTCTTTTCGAGAGCGTAACCAGTCTCGTACAAAGCCTTCAGTAATAGAAAGAATCGTCTCACCCGGCTGCAGGTCAAACCGCATCACGGAACGATACCCATCAACAAATTCCTTTTTCGAATCTGCGTAAGTCACTTCGTATTCACCGGCTTCTTTGCTGGAACGTTGCGCTTGGCTATGCCACATCTACTAGTTTAGCGGCTCTTCCCAGTTGCTGGTAATGCCCCGTGTTCTAGTTGGAAGTGCAACGTCTTTTAGGGTGGTGGTGTCTAAGTCATCACTTTGAAAGGGTTGCACTTCCGTGAGTACAGGGTATCGGCATTTATGTCTTGATGTACGCTTCCACATAGAAAAGTTGGTTGATCAGGGGATATCTATACGTCAGGTGGCGGCTAGTTTGGGACGAGCACCGTCAACGATCTGTCGGGAAGTGAGGCGTAATGGGTGGCGACCATCTTCCACGTCCCAGGCGTATGTTCCTTACCGGCCAGCGTCACTGAAATGCGGCCCATACACGCGGTTCCAGTACCGAGCCAGTATCGCCCAGGGCAAAGCAGAAACGGCATCAGGGCGCTCGCATATGCCCTGGCGAATGAGCCAGGACGACCTAGTTGACTACGTTGTTCAACACTTACGCCGAGGATGGACTCCTGAGATGATCGCTGGTCGTCTCCTGATTGACTATCCCCTCGATAGGCGGATGCGGATCTGTGCAGAAAGCATCTACCAGTGGGTGTGCTCCACACCTCAGAAGTGGCGTGAACTCGCCCAATACCTACCAAAAGGACACAAAAGGAGACGTAAACGTGGTGGCAGAAAGGTCCACAGCAAAACACGGATTCCTGACAGGACCAGTATCCACGAACGCGCAGGAGAGGTAGAAGACCGCCTCGAGTTCGGCCACTGGGAAGGGGATTCTGTGATCGGAGGTGGGCATAGCGGCGCAATCCACACCGAAGTGGAACGAAAGACCCGTTACCTGTCCGCTGTTCTACTCTCCAGATACGGCGCTAAAGAGACCCTGGCTGCCCAGCTAAGTCTCTTCACAGCCCTGCCAGAGTATGCCAGAAAGACCGTGACAACGGATAACGGTTCAGAGTTCACTGACCACGCCGGACTACATCCCGAAGGCATCAAAACATTCTTCGCTGACCCATACTCATCCTAGCAACGCGGACCAAACGAGCATTTCAACGGTCGTATCCGCCGCTACCTACCCAAACGAAGTCACTTCGACGAAATCACCGACACCAACCTCCAAGAAATCATCACCGAAATCAACAACCAACCCAGAAAATGCCTCGACTGGCACACCCCAAACGAAGCCTTCCACCAAGAGCTACAATCAACAAGCCACCTCGTTGCACTTCCACATTGAATACGGGTGTACCCCATTGCACTTCGAAATGAAATTGGGGGGCTGAAACCCGTCATCTCATGAGAATCATACGAGTATCCGGCATATGACCCGCGGGGGTCTGGAGAAAACTGGACCAAACCGAACGTGGCTGATGGGCCAGGAAAGTTGTTAATTTCAGATACTACCGTAGTCGTCGTACTGCGGGACGTTCCAATGAACGGATCAACATAGGATGCGCCTTCCTCGACGAAATCGGTGCCTTCTGCTGTGGCTGGAGTACACATGCACATGCATGCACTAACGCGACGACTGTGCCAGCTGCTCCTCCTATGCCGTAGTGGAACCTAGATCTTCTTCGCAGTTGCGCAATCGACTCCTTCGTTGGTTACAGACAAGAAACATGAGCTAAGTGAAGCTGGGGGCACGCGTGTGCCCCCAGCCTTTGTCCTGCTAGTTCAACCTTTTTCGACTCCGTAGAGCCGCTACGCCCGCGAGTGCCGCCAACACTGAGAGTCCGACAACTATTCCAATTGTGGCACCCGTGCTAGACAATTCGCCGCCAGGTTTGTTCGTCTCACCAGGATCTGGCGCATTTCCTCCACTGCCCGGATTATCTGGGTCATCGGGATCTACGGGGCCACCGGGAACGGTCACGCTGACATCTGCCAGTACAGGGATCTGCGACTGCGCACCTACCGCAATCACTGTGTAGTCGCCAGCTTCGAGAGTCTGCGGAACGTCAAGCATGACACTGCTAAATGCGCCATTCGCATCAGCGTTCGCTGTAACAGTGACGATTTCTTCACCGCCGGTACGCGACTGAGATTTCACCATACTCACGGTGACACTCTCACCAGAAGCAAACCCAGAGCCATCCACTGCAAGGGCATCACCGGCTGCGACGACTGCTGGCACTGAAATGGTCGGAGTGTAGCTCACTGGCACAGTTACTGCGATTTGGCCCTGAGCCACAATTTGGGACACGTTTCCAATAGCCTCAACTGGATATGTTCCTTCGCTGGTATCCGTTGGAACAGTGAGATTCACAGCTGGCAGATTCCCATTAGAGTCAGCGATTCCTTGTGTTTGCGCCAGCTGTTCTCCACCTCCCAAAGAAACTGTGACGTTCTCACCTGGAGCAAATCCAACACCGATGACAGCAAAGGTCTCACCGGCCAATATTGAAGCCGGGACTTCGATCGCCGGACTGTAGACCGGACCACTTGCGTTCTTCACTGTTACCGGAACATATACCGTCTTCGACATGCGTCCGTCATCAACAACAACAGCTACCTCGTATTCGCCTGCTTCGGCATACCGGTGCGTAGCTTGGACTTCCGTCACTCCATCCTCTGCCACTAACTGTGCCGAAGACAGTGCGCTTCCATCACCCCAATTGACCAAGGCGATACCTCTGCCCTGGTCAAGTGAGCCGCCGCTGGCATTAGCTAAAACGAATTCCGATTCTTCGCCGGCAACCGCTTCGGCAGAGTCTGCACCAACCACGTCAAGCGGTTTGATTAAGACGGGTTCTACGTCCGTACCGTAAGCGAATATATGCATGCGACCTCGTATATATTCTCCATTCTCCGACTTCGGCATCACTATTTTGACTGGATGAATTGTTTCACCCTCCGCATTCTCACCTAGTAATGGGAGTACCGCCGACATGTACATGGCAGATTTCTTGCCGTCATGCGACTCTGAGGTGCCATTGTAACGGCCAGGCACCTGGAATAACGCACCCTCTTGCTGTGCTCCTCCGACCCAGTCGGCGAATTCCACATCGTATTGTTGCTGCGTTCCATCGGAATAGACCACTGTTACCGATCCGCTTTGTTTGGACTCGGTAGCTGTTCCAAGCAACGCTAGTTGAGTGGCGCCTTCTGGAATATCCAAGTAGACGTCCTGCCCCTCATCTGTCACGTGATCCGGCGTTCCGGGTTCCGGAGCTGGCAAAGCGAAGTGAAGTCCGTTGATGAGGACAGTTTCGCCAGCACGATAACCGGCATTCACCAGGTCTTCACGTCCAAACTGCCACCCTTGTCCGTCGCAGTTCGCCTGCCCTGCACCTATGTCAGTGATACAGGTGTGTGTGAAGCTTCCTTCAAAGGAGTTCACTCGCTGAACTTCGATCCGGACCTTCTCGCTAGCAACTACGCCACCGTCATTGTCTGTCACAGTGATGATGATGTCATAGACACCGGGCTCAGCGAATCGGAGGCCAGGTGCAGTGACGTGCCATCCGCCTACTCCGTTTGGATTGACAGCAGCACCGGGTAGTTCGCTGATCCCTGGTGAGGTAAGTTCGACAGAAAAGTCGCCACTTCCGCCCGAAATGTTCGCAAGAGCATCTGAAATCTCTTGGTCAGTGCGAACACTAATTGTCGACGCTGGACTGACCGTCAAATCACCGGCCGCTGCTGCGCCAAAGAGCTCTATCTCTGCTAAAGAGAAGTCTTCTGCCACAGATGAAAGCACCAATCGGTACCACGCGTGAGATTCGGACTCCGTATCTGCCAGCATGAAAGGCCGGGTTTGAGTTTGCCAGGTGAATGACTGATTCGACCGTGAGTCAATTTGCGTCCAGGTAAGGCCGTTGTCATTCGAGCCCTCTAGTGTCCATGACGAAGGGCTGTTTCCCGTGCCACTGGTAATGGTGTAGCCCTTTAGAGCCACGGGACCAACTGCCGATTTCCACACTAGGGTTGCTTCAGAGGAATTAAAGGTCACTGTAGAACGCGAGGTATTGTCTACTAATGCTGCGACTGACGTAGCATCCTCAGAAGTGAGTGTTCCCAGACCTGCGCCGGAAACGTCTTTCATCGGCTGGGGAACTTCCGCACTAATCACGCGTTCACCCCAAGACGTTGGTGTCGCAGACATCGCAAAATCAATAGAGCCACCACTGCGAACCAGTTCTCCTGGAAGAACAGCATCTCTGAGTTCGGTTCCATTGGCGTTGACTCCAGCAACATAGATATTACCCGCGTGAGTTCCTGGAGCATTGAGGGTCAGTTCACGTTCACTTCCCTTCCACAACGTCACGGAGTCAAATAATGGCGATCCGATAGTATATTCGCCCGAACCGACCTGACGTGGATAAAATCCGAGAGCTGAAAAAACGTACCACGAACTGTATGCTCCGTTGTCCTCGTCGCCAATGTATCCCTGACCTATATCGGCTCCCTGAAATATGCGTTGCAGCACTTCACGCACGATCTCTTGCGTTGAACTGGGACGACCGGCAGCAGCATAGATATAAGGAATGTGATAGGCAATCTGGTTGGAAATGCCTAGCATCCCCATGCGCACATCGCGTGCCTCTCGCGCCTCGTGAATACCTGAAGAGTTGTTGGTCGAATGCCAATCCGGCTGGCCAAAGAATGCATCCAATGTAGACAAGATTGCTTCATTGGACGTTTCGTCGTAGCCGTTAGCCTTTGAATACAAGGCCGCCATCCCATCCACGTCGAAGAACGCGTGGTAAGCGAAGGTCCAGCCACTACCTTCCGTATAGGCTCCTCCCCAATCCTTGATGTCGAAGTCTTCACCCTGCTCGAATGAACCAGAGGCATTTCGCGATGCGAATGCTCCATGAAGATCTTCGCCATGAGGATTGGGTAACACAACCTCCGGATTAAACATGTTGACGTAATTGGTTGCACGATCCTGGAAGTACGCTGCCTCCTCTTTGAGCTGGCCCACCATTTCAGGATGTGCCGCAATTATGGCCGGATCAGTCGACAGCTTCTCTGCCATATGTCCAAGGCCAAAATCGTTGATGAAGCCTTCCATGCCCCATGAGACACTCTGTCCTGTAGCGGAGCTGGTATATCCCAAGAAGATTCCGGTGTCTATCCCCTTGCGTCCCACCGCACCCGCGTCACTCACGTTCTCAGACTTAACCGGTAACACGGTGGCATTACGCAGCGCTGCCTGGTAGGCCTCTAAAGCCAGTTCAGGATCCAATGCACCAGTAATATAGGCTTCCGCAAAAGAGACATCAGAGCTGGTGCCAGTCATCAGGTTGGCATATCCTGGAGAAGACCACCGCGATATCCATCCACCTTCGCGATATTGCTGCACAAACCCATCTATGAGTTCGTTGGCGATCTCAGGATACAGCAGCGAGTACAAGGGCCAGGCAGTCCGGTAGGTATCCCAGAATCCATTGTTGACGTATATTTTTCCTTCAACAACAGCAGCATTTGTCTGCGTATCAGAGGCCTGCCCGTTCTTGGCTGCGACAGGACTGGCGTGCATCCAGACCGGACTGTCAGCAGAGCCGGTGTTTTCGTGTTGAGAGTTGGGGTACATGTTGAGGCGGTAGAGGTTCGAGTAGAGAGTTACCAGCTCATGATCGGACGCATCAGAGTTAACAGTTACGACCCCGAGTCGCTTATTCCACGCTTTGGTTGCCTGGGCCTTGACTTGATCGAATGATGCTTGTGCCACCTCCAACTCGAGATTTCGCTGTGCTTGATCCTGGGAGATGAACGAGGTTGCCAAACGCAGCTCAACGGTGTTCTCTGGTAGGTCTGTAAAGCTTGCAGACACCGAGTTCTCCCGCCCGTTCCCAGCTCCACTTGAAGAAATTGGCTGATCGAAAACGCCATAGACGAACATGCGTGAGCGGCCCACAGACAGACCGGAGCCGTGGTCAACCCATCCTGTCACCGCACCACTACCCGCATCGATGTTGAGATTTGCTTCGTTTGCTTGCCCACCGACCTGATCGAGAATGACAGATCCAAAGTCCTGTCCGAAGTCAAAATGATAAATGACTGAATGGTCATCTGGGGTCACCTTGGCATTGAGACCGTTGTCGAATGTGACCTCGTAAATGTCCGGACGTGCGGTCTCATTGTCGTGACTGAAACTCAGACGCCGATCATTAAAAGACGCCGACGGATCGCTTTGCAGTGAAGGCATGACTGCCAACTGATTGCGATCGCCCATCCAGATGGATGTCTCATGTGACACTCCGATAGCAACTAAAGCAGGACGATTATTGACATTATTGTCTTTGTGGTACTTGTAAAGTTCCCCGGTTGAGCTGCCCTGCGTCATTGGCGTCACGAAATTGAAGCCATTGGGCACGCTGACAGCGGGGATATTGAGTCCCCGCGAATAACCACCTGAAGCATTTGTACCTCTGCGCGTATCGACGAAGGAAACTAGGCCGTCAGGGTTACTCCTGTCGAGGCGGTCTGCTGGCGCAATTGAAACATCGTCAAGCCACCCTTGGATCTGGCTGTCGCTACTGCCCGAGTCATTGTCATAGACGAAGATAACGTCTTTCACGGTTTTACCAGCCAAAGAACTCACGTCCACGCGCACTGAGTTCCATTCCGCAGGAACCAACAGATTACTGCCACCCCATGACTTGGCGTTGGCATCATATCCGTATATGTCCTTGAGTCCAGACTCAGACAAACGAGAGCCATCATTGAAGAGTAGATCCACCCCTACGAAGGTGGAGGCATTGTCGAGGTTCGCATCGAGCGTGGGAAAGATCTTATAGGACAGCTCCGAGTCACCATCAAGGGTGACGTTGACATCTTTGTGTACAAATACTTCAGATTTAGCGGGTCCATCTGCTAAGTGTCGCGCAGAATACTTCGCTGATTTAAGGCCGGTGAACCCCACTCTTGTTTTGGCATTGAGCGCAGCTGTAGGGCCATCAGAGGTCTCCAACGCGAGATCTGAAGCCTCTGGTTCGTCGTCAGAGGGTGTAAATAGCTCCCAATCTGCGATTTGAATAATGGAGGCGCCTCTATTGCTGACAACATATATTCGCCAATACGGGAACGCGGCCGAAGGCGTACCTAGCTCATATTCATTGGTGGCTCCGCGACCATTCCAACTGGCGTTGGTCTGTTCATCAATAGTTTCCCAATTGGTTCCATCATTGGAAGCTTCTACGCGAAAATGCTTGGGATCGCGCTCCGGGGCATCACCGCCTGACGTCAGAGTATAACTGGCGATGGACGCCGGCTCATCAAGTGTGTAGCTCACCCATTGGTCAGCTCCAGAAAAGACCAACCATTTTGTGCTCTTATCACCGTCTGCCAGCATTTCTTTCGTTTCGTTGGGCGCATTTTCTCCCGAGGCGGCCACAGAGACGATTTTCCTTAGCAGAGAACCGGGCCTAGCCCGTTCGCCAGTGATATTTTCAGGATCCGAATACCGACCTCCATCGATCTGAGGCTCACCTTCTTCGAAGGATGTTGACCATTCGTTCGAGGGCGTAGCATAGCTGGCGGGAGCTCCCATAACCATGCCTGACATAGCAATAGCTGCCGTAGCAAGTGTTCCGATTGCAGCTTTGGGGAATCGTTTTCGGTACCCTGTTTCTCTCATTCTCTTTTCCTTCTTTTGTTGCCAGATTCTGTTGTCTGCAGCCCCGGCTTACGCGCGGGGAGAATTGCCTTGCACCGAGAGAGTGCCATCAATAATGTTTCGTCGGTTAGGGATTGACATAGTCGAAGGTCGCAGCGTTGTTTATGTTGTTGGGAGCGGACAGATACGGGACGCCGTCCCAGTCACTCGCAAAATCCGATTCAATAGGTGTCGTTCGCAGTAAGACCATCTCCTTTGAGGCCTGTTAATACTGTTACGTTGCACGTTGAGCGCTGTGCGCCCAACTACTGTCTGACTTTAGGCGATAGATTATGCAAAATCAACCACAATAACGTCAGATTTTTGATCAAAATTTACTATAATGTGTATGTGATCTCGCCCGAAAATAGATCCTTAGATAGTCTTCCGCTCACACGCAGTCAGCGAAGAGTTCTCGACGCTTTTAAAACCGATGCCACCTTCAGCTGCAACGCTCTAGCGCTTCATCTTGGCCTCACACGCACCACAGTCGCTGGCGCATTGAAGAAACTTCAGAAGCTGCGCTTGATTGAGCAGCTTCCCGGTACTCAAGGAAACTCACCTGTGCGCGGACGCCCGTCTCTGCTCTACCGCCTGCGAGTTCCTACGGGGTTTCTCGGGGGCATTACCGTGGGGCGCCGCCACATTTGTGCCGGGTTAGCTAATGCGAACGGGGAGCTGATAGAAACCCGTGAAGAAGCCGTAGCTCTAGGAGAAACGGCGGGCGCGATCGCAGCTCGCGGTAATCGTCTTCTCCACGATCTCCTCACCACAAACTCCGGCACAATAGAAAGTATTCTTGGTATCGGGCTAGGGCTACCTGGACCCATTGATACCTCCTCACGTATCGTTACCGCAAAAAGCGTGCTGCCTGAGTGGGCTGGAGTGGACTATTTAGAAATGGTTCACAGGGAGTTTCCTGTCCCGCTCCATGTTCTCAATGACGCCACCTTGGGTCTGATTGGTGAAGCTAACTATGGCGTGGCGCAGGGCATTGAGAACGTCATTTATCTCAAGGTGTCTACCGGCATTGGGGCTGGCATTTTGACACAAGGACACGTATACATGGGTGGTCGCGGAACGGCGGGAGAAATCGGCCATATTCCCACAGACCCTCATGGACGAATCTGCCACTGTGGATGCCGCGGCTGCCTAGAAACAGTCGCTTCTATCCCTGCAGTACTCTCATCACTGGATTTAGTGCTGGGAGACAACCCCACACCTCAAATGCTATTCGACGAATACAGACGAGACAATCGTTCCGTCGTGCGGGCAGTACACGAGGCGGCAAGAGAAATCGGCAAGGCGGTATCCATGATGTGCAACCTGCTCAACCCTGACATGGTCATTTTGGGAGGAAGAATGCCAACCATTGGCAACGATTTTACCGACACTGTCACCCAGGTTGTACAGAACACAGCGATCGTACCTAACGGAGAATCTGTACAGATTACCCTCCCAGCTTTACATCAGCGCTCAGAGATTTACGGTGCGATACACATTGCCCGTCAGAGTTTGCTGCCCTGACTAATGAGATGGTCTCTGGCATCTGCCGCGTCCAAACGGCGACTGGTTACCTGCGCATTTCCTCCACGACCCAGCTTGTGCTCTGACTAATCGTCTCTCGTGAAATGCTGGCTTCGTCAATATTCTGGAAGTGACCGCTGATCTCCTCCGTGGTAGGAACCTTTGACATGAAGCGAGCGCACCACCTCGTCAACATCACTCCATTTGCTTTGCCGTGTCCTCACGACCATAGTTTTGGACGTCTTTTCACGGTCCTAAGGAACCTCGATCTGAGCCTCTCAAGCACTATCAGTCTCCGATGTCTTTGATGTTGCGCGTTCCTCGAGTTCGCAGTCTCCTGCATATCAGAACCGTTTCAACAACCCATCCGAACCAGTGAGATCAAGACCGGAAGCGTAAGCCTGCCGCACTAACTATGGGAGACGCAGTAGCCGGGCTCCTCAGACTTTGGCCCGATGTGGAGGCGTTTTAGCCCACAGCTTTGCGGTGAAGTTTGCTCACATTACATTCTCTCAACCGGTGAGTGCTCGTCTTTATTGATTGGATCAAGGAAAAATGCTAAAAGAAACAGTCACTCGCGGAAATGCCTTAGCTCATGCTCTTCCGCGATGCCAGTTGCCCGGACACCCTTGTATGACCAGCTGGCGCACGATCCCCCAAGCAGCTTCATGCAGCAGCCTGGGCGATGTGGTGTGTGCCGGGGCGGTATACGGCCCAGTGCACGGTTTTATGACACCGTACGTGGGAAGAGGATATTCCCAACAAACCCAACCAAAACCCAAGCGATGTTCGGTTGATCTGGCGATACAAAACGTGTTCTGCAGTGACCAGGCCCCTGGGTCTTACAGCCACGCCGGTGCTTTCAGCTATGCGATGAGTTGGCGCCGATCAGTTACTCCGAGCTTCATGTACGCCCGCTGAAGATGCCCTTCGACTGTGCGAGGGGAAAGAAACAGCTGTTCTGCGATAGCACCATTGCTCATCCCTGTGGCGGCCAGCTCACAGACCTCCAGCTCACGCTCACTCAGCGGCGCCTCGCGCACCCTCACCCGGCCAAGCGACGGGGTGTTCACTTCACCCAGGGGCGCAACAGCCTCGGCACAAAGATCAAGCAGGCGAGAGGCACGCCCCTTAGCGCCAACCTCACTTGCAAGTTCAGCCGCACGTGCGGCAACCTCGGCCGCAAACAAAGGCCTGCCAGTCCGCAGATGATCGGCAATCAACATCTCGGCCGTACGTGGGGTACCCGCAACATCGTCAACCCCGCCTTGCCCATTCACCTCAGAAAATGCGGCATCATAAACACGCAGCAGACCTGCGAGGGTTCCCTGCACCCGACCCGCTACTTCCGCAAGGCGCGGCAGACCCCATCGGTCGTGCTCTGGGGGCACCAACTGCAGACGCCAGCCGTCGTGCAGCAGACGCATCAGCGAGTGCCAGTACTCGGCATGCTCCGCCTCCGCAACAAGCTCTTCGAAACGCTCTCTCGCAGCCTGTTCACCGTCCAATGCGAGAATCGTGTGCAGTGTTAATCTGTCGGCCTCCGGCCGCGATAGTCTCCCCGAGGTCGAACTGGCGGCAAGCCAGGCCTGATAACGCTCCCGTGCCCGCTCAAGGTTGCCCGTCATCGTCGCGGCAACCGAGTCGAGGGCAGCGGTGAAACCTGCCAAGTTCGTCGAATCCCTCATGGCGAGCAGCGCCGAGGCTTGCCCAAGCAGGTCTGTCGCTTCCGTCGCATCACCTGCATCGAGAAACATGAGCCCTCGACCGCTAAGGAAGAACGCATGGTCGAGGGCGAGGCTGGCCCAATCGATCGTGGAAAAGTAACGGTCAAAATCGGCCAGCGGCGCCCCCTCACCGAGCATCGCATGGAACATGGCCTGTACACAAGTTCGCCGCGTGCAGATGGCGGTGCAAGGTGCCATAGCGGCCCCTCGACATGTTCGGCAAAGATTCTGACACCCGCTTGCGGATCCCCGCGGCGTACTTCCTCGACGATCTGTTGTGCGAGCAGGGACAGCCTCAATGCCGGAGTAACTCGGTCGTCGGCAGCTGCCGTCCGCAGCGGCTCAATCTCTGTTCGAGAGGAGGTTCGCGCGATGATGAGATGTCGCATGGCGGCTGCCTCGGGCACCGCCTGATCATGGGCAGCTAGACGCTCTGTTGACCTCTCGATCTCACCAAGCCAGTCAACGTCGATGCGCGCCGCGCGCAGGGCGGCCTCAGGATCACCTATGCCAAGCAACGGTGCAAGGACTCTGAGTGCCTCCTCAGGTCTGCCGAGCTCTGAGAGCGCGTCGGCGCGCATACACAGTAGCTCGGCTATGATCTCTTGGTCTTTGGCATTCGGGTCAAAGGTCGGTAGATCGTCGGTGAACGCGACCACGGCATCGCTCATCCCTGCGGCTGCTGCGACCTCCGCGTCCTCTCTCAAGGTTAAGAGATCGGCTCGCTCTCCGAGACGATGCAGGTGGTAGCTCAGGTGAAGGCGTGCAGTGGCCGAAAGTTCTTCCCGGCCAAGCTCGCTGCGGATGTGCGCGGCGCGCTCACGCAACTCCGCTCGCCCCATTGCAGCGAGCACTAGATGTGGGGTGAGTTCGGCTCCCAGTCTGACAAGATCAGACTCCGACCGCAGATCAGCCACGGCACCTGGGCCATCAAAGCTCTGCGCGATGTCGAACACGGGAACGGCGTCGGTGATCAGCAGCAAACCGTCATCAATGGCCTGGTCGAGCGCCTCGATGCCGATCAGTCGCTCAGCTACGTCGCGGGAAACCTCCCCAAGCACAGCGATAAGTTGGGCTGCTTCACGTAGGCTCTGCGGCTTCTCGCTCAGTCTTCGAGTAATCAGATCCGACACCCGCTCGTTTCCCGGCTGCCACTCCCGCCGAAGAGTGCGGAAGCCATCGATCACCGGAAGTGAATCGCCTCGGGTTTGGTGGGGGGGTTGTTTATCCTGAGGCCATTGCGGCCTGGGTGCTGTTTTGAAGGTACTGGTAGTCGGTTTCGCATTCGATTGGTGTCCGGTATCCGATCGCGGAATGGAGGCGGTCGTGATTGAACCAGTGCACCCAGGAAAGGGTCGCCAGCTCGAGTTCATCAGCGGTGCGGAACGGCCCGTCCGTCTTGACGCACTTAGTCTTGTATAGGCCGACCACGGTCTCTGCGAGAGCATTGTCATACGAATCTCCGACGGTTCCGATCGAGGCCAGTGCCCCTGCCTGGGCGAGCCTTTCGGCATACCGAATCGCGGTGTATTGACTTCCCGCATCGGAATGTTGAACCAAGCCAGTAACGTCCTGGCCTGCTTCATCTCGCACCCATAACACCATTTCCAGGGCGTCTAAGGGCAGGCCGGTAGGAATTCGGTTCATGGTTCGCCAGCCAACGATCCTCCGGGAGAACACGCCGGTGACGAACGCGGTGAATGCCATCCCAGACCAAGTCGGCACGTAGATGAAATCAACGCCCCACAACTCGTTATGCCCCCAAGCGTGGAAGTCGCGTTTCACTAGGTCAAGGGGCCTTAGAATCGACTCATCCGACCCGGTGGTCTTGAAGGTCTTTCCGCGGCGCACTCCTTGAAGACCTAGCTCTTTCATGAGCCGCTCCACCCTGCAGCGAGCCACCCGCACTCCTTCGCGGCTCAGAAAGCACCACACTTTTCTAGCCCCACTGACCCCTCGCCCAAGACTGCGGTCCCAGAACACGCGCTCAATCTCTTCCATCAGCCACGCGTCCTGTACTGCTCATTGCGATAGCGGGCGCTTCTTGAACGCATAATAGCCAGACGAAGCGATCTTGATCCCATACTCAGTGAGCACACGACAAAACGGCTCGACCCCGAACCAGTCACGATAGTCATCCACAAAAGTCACTACCACGGCAAACGCGAGTCGAGCTCCCACGCGAAGAAACTTGAAGCCGCAAGAAGGATCTCATTGGCTCTCTTCAACTCACGATTCTCGGACTCTAAATCCTTGATCCGTTTCACCTCCGAGCTCGTAATCCCAGACGCTTCCCCCGCGTCAATCCGGGCTCTTTTCACCCGGCCACGCAGAGTGTCTTTATTGACCCCCACCCGCATCCCAATACAGGCCATGGCCTTACTTAGCGACAACCCGGAGTCTTCCTTCTAGGCCTCACACACAAGACGAACAGCCCGATCCCTCAACTCATCTGAATACTCCCTCGGTACTGGCACAGCCATCATCCCTTCGTGAAATCAAACCCCCCACCAAACCCAGGGCGATTCAGTGATCAAAGTTCCGTATCCAACAGAACCCAGGCCACAGATACCGCCTGATCATGTGGCAAACCTATGCTCGGATTATCGGCCGGTAGTTTCCCCGTCTGGCTTTTGCTCTCGCATCGGGAACGCGGAGGGTTTTGCGGCCAATATGGCTATCGATTAACCCCCAAGACTCTAGCTGCTATGACCTCAGAGGGCAGCAATAGACTCGAGGTAGCCACATCCAGTCAAGACGTATTCCATACCCCGCAGTTCACGTCCTGAGTACAAGAATCATGGAGAACCCTCCGGCGCACATCTAGGAGAGCTGCCCTCTTGTGGCGAGGAATTTTCCTTGAGCCATAACACTTGTCATGGGCCGGGCATAAGCTTGTGGGAGCCGCAAAACTAACATGAATCCAGAAAGGTCGTTTCAAAATGACTGAGATTAAGGTTCCAGATATCCTCTTGGATCTGTCCGAGGAATCATTCGCAGCGAAGCTGCTGAAGGATTATTTCTTCACAACCAAGAAGACTGGCAATACGCCTCTCTTTTCCGGGGCCTGTTTCGAGTCGCTCGGCTCTGATCACAATGCCCGGCACGCCTTTGAAATCACGGCGGAAGATATCGTTGCAGTGCAATGTCTTGGCGTCGGCTTCACTGGTGATCAATGTATTGCACTGATAGAGGAAAAGAAGACAGATATTGCCAAGATCCTGAATGACCCTAACATGAAGCCAGACGCTAAGCTGTGGGCCGATGACCAAGTCAAAATTGAGGAAGCCGGAAGCCCAGGAAACCGCCTATGGGAACTACTCAAAACCCCCGACAACAACGGCATCGGATCTACCAAAGCAAGCAAACTCATGGCCAGGAAACGTCCAAGCCTGTTTCCGGTCTACGACAAATGGGTAGCAAAAGCCTTAGGACGAAAGAATGCAAACCATTATTGGACCGTTTACCGCGACCTAGTACTGACGGAACTGAATGGAACGCCTCTGCATGAGCACTTTAGTAACCTGAAGATCAAGCTGAATCTGCCTGACCAGGTGACTCCACTGAGGGTATGTGACGTCATTCTTTGGTATTCGAACAATCCACGTCTAGCCGACCGTCGAGAGCTACTTCGGATGAAGAATTGACCTCTAAGCTTGATCCCACGAGTCCAAGCGTCCGCCCAACATCTCGCTAGTTGAAGCGGTCCAGGTTTTGTTCCTGACGGGGTCCGGGTTTGGTTCCTCTGGTTTGTGAGAGGTTAGGACGCGATTTGTAGTTTCGGGTGCTGCTGTTCGTATTCTGCGGGGGTGTGGTTGCCGATGGCTGAGTGTCGTCGCCATCGGTTGTGGTAGATCTCGATGTAGTCGAATACTGCGTTCGCTAGTTCGGTGCGGGTGGTCCATTCCTGCCGGTTTAGGAGTTCGACTTGCATTTTGCCCCAGAAGGATTCGATGAGCGCGTTGTCGTACCCATCGCCGATGGTCCCCATCTACCAAGACCCCATGCACGCCCTTGTCAAACACCAAGAAGCAATACAAAACGAAAGAAACACCGGACAACCAGCAGAAATAACCCATGACGGGGGTTCTCATAACAAAACTAGAGTGGAGCTAGGGGGATTCGAACCCCCGACCTTCTCATTGCGAACGAGACGCGCTACCAACTGCGCCATAGCCCCAGGTACTTGAGGAAGTGTAGCACTTGCAGCTTCTCTCAGACAATATTGCGAAGTGTTGCCCACCGCGTAAGTTCGTGTCGGTTGGACAGCTGCAGCTTCCGCAAAACCGCAGAAACATGGGTTTCTACCGTCTTGATAGAGATGAAGAGTTCAGAGGCTACCTCTTTATACGCGTATCCGCGCGCGATCAATCTCATAACTTCTTGCTCGCGCGCTGAGAGCAGATCTAGTTCGTCCTCGGCGTCGGCGGGTGCCACCTGTCCGGTACCGAATGCGTCGAGTACAAATCCCGCTAGGCGCGGACTAAAGGCAGCATCGCCTTCTGCAACGCGGCTGATGGCTTCTACCAGTTCTTTGGGCGCAATGGATTTAGTCACGTATCCGCGAGCACCTGCGCGAATAACCGCAACAACGTCCTCGGCGGCATCAGACACTGAAAGAGCCAAGAATCTGGTGTTCTTCAAATCCTGACAGGCTGCAGCCACTTCGGCGCCGCCTCCCCCGCCGCCTCCAGGCATATGTACGTCGAGTAATACTACGTCGGGTTGAAGCGCCCGGACGGCCGCGATTGCCTGGTCAACATCGGCGGCTTCCCCCACAACTTGTAGACCAGCATTTTCAAGTTCTCCTCGGACACCGGCACGCACCAGCGGATGATCGTCAACTATTAGAACCGAAATATCAGTCATTGTTGTCCTCACTAGCCTTATTTAGTGGCACCGAAATGCGCACTTCAGTACCGATAAAATCGTCCTCGCGGGTGCGGTAGCGCACGGTTCCTCCCACTCGTTGAACCCGTCCTATGATTGAGTCTTTCACACCGTGACGATCCTCTGGCACCTCGTTCACGTCAAATCCCAGGCCAGAGTCTTTAACGAATATCTGCAATTCGTCTGATGTGAGTTCCATATAGACCGATACTGGTGGTTCTCCGTGACGCACCGCGTTTGTGGCGGCTTCTCCTGCAGCAGCTATCGCGGCTAAGTCACCGGGACCTGGGACACGATCCCCAACAGTGACCACGTCTATTTCTACACCGTATACGGATTCGACGGTCTCTATCTGCTCGCGTAATGCTTGCGCAACTGATTCTCCAGCGTCGGCATGCCCGGTGTAAAGCCACGCTCTCAGCTCTCTTTCCTGCGTGAGTGCTAAAGATCGCACCCGTGCCGGATCGTCGGCGGCGGCGCGTATGAGGGTGAGGGTTTGCAGGACCGAATCGTGGAGGTGTGCGGCAATATCAGCTCTTTCGGTCTCACGTGCCTCACGAGTTCGCGATTGGGAAAGGTTCCGCAATAGTCCAAGCCAGATGGGTGCAAGAGCTAGCCCGACCCCAGCCAAAACCACTATTCCTATCAACGCACCTCTAAGAAGCACATCGGTTGGGTCATTTCGCGCCACAAGGAATACGGCTGAGATGACAACGATGGCTGTGCCCGACCCAATGAGCGAGAGAACCTTGGGTGTTTTCCAGTGAGCCAAGTTTGGAACCTGCGTCCACACCATAACCAGACCAGTGACGACCCCGACCACGGGAAATACTGCGTATCCGTCGAGAGGCCCCCACCATTGATAGGTGAACACGGCGAATGCGACCATAAGGAAGGCTGCTCCCGTGAGAACCATTTGCCCAGAAACAGTCTTGAAAGAGCGCTTTTTCTGCACCTTTGCCTGTGGCGCAGCGAGGGATCCTACACGCTCACGTACCGCCGATTCTTGGGGAACGGTAACCCACAGCCAGACATAGAGCAACGCTCCCATACCGAAAAGAAACGTGCCAGCAACGATGAGGCCGCGCACCCAGGCAACAGGAATGCCTAGATGCAAGGAAAGCCCAGAACAAACGCCTGCCACCCAAGGACTAGCCATGTCTGAGGTGTCCTGGCGTGCTCGCACAAGAGGCGGCCTGGGAGTGCCTGGACGAGGCGTCGTTTTCATTTCCACCCATCTATAGTCTCAGATGCATCGGGGAAGGAATAGTCAAATCAGGGAGGGTTCAGGGGAAACCCTCATATCTTTTGCTACAAAAGACAGGCACAGTAGAAATATGAAAGAAAACCCCTTCTTCACAGGAATCCGACGCACTGGATGGGTACGCCCAGAAGACCGTTGGATTGGCGGTGTGTGCGCTGAGCTGGCCCGAAAGTCAGGCTGGGATGTTTCACTTATCCGCGGGCTTGTGGTTATCGCGACGCTTGTCTTCTGGTTTCCGTTAGCGCTCTACGGTGCCGCTTGGTTTCTCCTTCCCGACGCACGAAATGGGGAAATCCTCGCAGAAGAACTCATGCGAGGGCGTTTTCAGGGTGCCCAGGTAGGCGCAATCATTGCGATCATTGTAGGCGTCGCAAATCCTATGCCCCCCTTCGGATGGCATTTTTGGACCTTTGGCGTGATTACTGTCGCGATCATCGCAGCTGTCATCCTTATCAGTCAAAACCGTAATAATAAGACTTCTCATCAGGCTCAGAAAGGACCCGATCAGATGAGCACACCTCCGGTCCCACCACCATCTCCGGCAACACCGCCGCATCCTCAACCTCAACCTCGCCCCACTGCCAACACTGCTCCATATCAGGGTGCATACACCTACGCACCGGTACCTCCACGCCCCTATTCTCAACCACCCACCCAGCAGTCAAAACCCATATCAAGTGCTGTTGGTCTAGCCGTCTTGGGGGTACTCTTTCTCTTAGGTGCTGCACTGGTCTTGGCTCATGTAACTGGTTGGCCGGCCCTCAATGCTTTTGCGGGGGTCGGATGGGCAATCTGGGCTGCCGCAGCTCTCATCATCATGGGAGTCGTTCTAGCGGTCGGAGCCCTACGGGGAAGGCGCGGAGGCTGGTTTCTAGGATTCAGCATTGTCGCAGCGATGGTCTTGTTTCCCATTGGCGCAGGTTCTGCAGCCGTGGTGAACGGCCCCTTCTACGACCTTCCATTCACCGCGTTTGGGTATAACTTCAACGAAGCTGGGGTCATCTACGCAGACCATACCGATAGCGAGATTGACGCCGATGCTTCAAGTGTCACTCTTGACCTATCGAATGCTCCGAAAGAGTATGACCATGATATTCATGTTGATCTTGATGCCTCAAATCTGACAGTAATAACTCGAAAAGACCAACCCATATCGCTTACTCTGGACGGCAGTATCTCTAATTTTTCCTCTCAGAAACAAGGCGTACCTATATGGGGTAATGACGCGCCGTCACGGCTGGCAGGTTTCTTCACCTGGTCTGGCGAGTCACCCACATATGACGGGGAAGGAATCCGTCTGGAAATCGACATGGATGCCTCGAACGTTGACTGGCAGGTCGTCGATAAGCACACACCCGAAATCTCGCAATCCGAGGGACATAACTGATGATGGAACGCAACGACAAATCTCAACCGACTACTGAAGAGCTTTTCGCTGAGCTCAAAGAAATTATCTCAGATTCGCCTCGTGAAGAATCTATACCTTCTCCAGAACAGAACTGGCGGGAAGCAGAGAACAATGATTCCACCCAGCCTCTGCCCCATACTGAATACCACGAGCAACCAGCTCCTCCGGTGTGGGATGCAAATCCTCCAGCCACGCCAGCCCCGGCGCCTGTGTCTAAGGGAAGCCGCGTGCGAGTTGGCCTGTTGATCTGGGCTGGTTTGCTGATCATTGGCGGGCTGTGGATAGTGTTTCTCTTGGCTTTCCCCGGTGCAGGTGTAGGAATCACCCTTGCTAGTCTCCTGGGAATTTTTGGAATCATTTTCATCGTCGGGGCTATTGCAGTGGCTATGAAGAAAGACTCCTAACTTTCTACGCAGATAAGCAAATGTCCCAGGGTATGATCACCCTGGGACATTTGCTTATGTGAGCGCCTTACTGGGCCTGTCCCGAGAACCTGGCCAGTTCCTCGTCAATAATGGCGGCGTCTAGTTTGTGGAAAACCGGGGTAGGCTTGGCAATCTCTCGGCCAACTTCAATGCTGTGTCTTCCCCAGCTGGGAACATTCGTATAGTCCCCTACTATGATCGGATATCGCCGTCCTGGAATGTCCAGGTCGTCAACCCATTCAGCCCTCGGCATGGGGGCAACGTGGCCATCACCACCCATCACCTTGTCGATAGCGTTTGCGCTATGCGGAAGGAACGGCGACATCATAAGGTTGAGATCGGCAACTACCTGAGCCAGCGTCCACAGCACTGTTCGCAGACGTGGCTGCTGCTCTTCGGATTTTAGCTTGAAAGGCTCTGTCTGAGTGACGTAAGTATTTGCTTCTCCCACCAAGCGCATAACCGCCGCTAAAGCAGCCTTTTGATGGTGAGAGCGAATCAAATCACCCACCTCCACGAAACCTGCCTCGATTTGGTCCAGAAGAACCTGGTCCAGTTCTTCAAGAGCGTCCGGCTCAGGGATATGACCAAATCTCTTATTGATCATGGAAGCTGTTCGGTTAACCAGGTTTCCCCAGCCCGCCACAAGTTCGTTATTGGTGCGCCGCACAAACTCTTCCCATGTAAAGTCCGCATCGGAGGTTTCAGGGCCCGCAGCGCAGATGAAGTACCTCAGTGCATCGGGCTGATAGCGGGAAAGCATGTCCCGCACATAGATGACAATCCCCCTAGAAGAAGCAAATTTTTTGCCTTCCATGGTCAAGAACTCTGAAGAGACAACTTCCGTTGGCAGATTGAGTGTGCCGTATGCGCCCGGTTGCCCGCCTTTGTCTCCTTCGCCGTTATATGCCAAAAGCTCCGCGGGCCATATCTGACTGTGGAAGACAATATTGTCCTTACCCATAAAGTAGTAGCTGAGTGCTTCTGGATCGTTCCACCACTTGCGCCACGCGTCAGGATCGCCGCTGCGCCGGGCCCATTCAATCGATGCCGACAAGTACCCTACGACAGCATCGAACCACACGTAGAGGCGCTTGCTGGGTTGATCTTCCCATCCAGGCACAGGAATACCCCAGTCAATGTCGCGGGTCATAGCTCGCGGGCGAATCTCTTCTAGGAAGTTCTTCGAGAAGCGAATCACATTCGGGCGCCATCCAGCTTGCTCGCGACCATCCAGCCACTGGGTGAGGGCATCGGCCAATGCTGGCAGATCCAAGAAATAGTGTGTCGTCTCAACAAACTCAGGGGTTTCACCGTTGATTTTGGAGCGAGGATCAATCAGGTCAGTGGGATCCAACTGATTTCCACAAGAATCACATTGATCGCCGCGCGCTCCGGTGTATCCGCAAATGGGACAGGTTCCCTCAATATAGCGATCAGGCAACGTTCTTCCTGTCGAGGGAGAAATAGCCGCCAAGGTCGTCTTTTCGATCATGTATCCGTTATCACGAACAACGTCAAACATTGACCGAACCACCTCATAGTGGTTCCCCGTAGTTGTTCGGGTGAAAAGATCATACGACAGACCCAGATTCACCAAGTCGTCAACAATGAGCTCATTGTTGCGATCGGCGAGGTCTTGAGGGGTGGTTCCCTCCGCATCGGCGGCCACCAAAATGGGTGTACCATGCTCGTCCGTTCCTGACACCATGAGGACATCGTGCCCGGCCATACGCATATAGCGAGAGAATACGTCAGAGGGAACGCCGAAGCCTGCAACGTGTCCAATGTGTCTAGGACCGTTCGCATACGGCCATGCAACTGCGGAGAGGATTGTGCTCATACTCTAAGGATAGTTCCCCGAATCGTTAGTGCGGAAACCGAAGAGGCATTAGGGTGGTCTCATGAGTCGAGCATTGCTGATTGTCGATGTCCAACCAACCTTCTGCGAAGAGGGCGCGCTCCCCATCGATGGAGGGAACGCGTGCGCGGAAAGAATCGCTGACTATGTGGCCCGCCACGGTGACGAGTATGACCTCATTATCACTACTCAAGACTGGCATATTGATCCCGGAAGTCATTTTTCAGATAACCCCGACTACAAGGACACGTGGCCCCCGCACGGCGTGGCCGGAACAGAAGAAGCAGAGCTGCACCGGGCAATCAACGGAATCCCCCGCGACTACTGCGTAAAAAAGGGAGCATACGCAGCGGCATATTCTGGCTTTGAAGGTGAAACTCCCGACGGGACGACACTTGCAGAAGTATTCATGGACGAGGCGGTCGACCAGGTTGATGTCGTTGGGCTAGCCCTCTCTCACTGCGTCAAAGAGACGGCCCTCGATGCGGTGCGACTCAAAGGCGTCCGCGTAAGGGTCCTTCTTGACCTCACTGAACCCGTATCACCCGAATCCGGGCAAGAAGCCATTGAAGCTATGCGCAAGTCTGGAGTGACTTTAGTGGGTTCAGCTGCTTGATCCCCACCCAATTTCTCAAAGGTGCAGAAGTCACGCCAACTCTTTGAGAGCGGCCTTATACAAAGCATTCTTGCGAAGGCCCGTGCGCTGTGCAACCTGAGCACATGCCTCTTTGAGCCCCAGTTCTTCGGCTAGTTCTTGGACTTCAGGCAACGCCTCGTCCACCGACATATGCCCTCGATACCCAGCGGTGACTATCGTGATTTCTCCTCTGGGCTCTTCGGGCATGGTTGAAAGAACTTCTTCCAGGCTGCCACGCACAACCTCTTCGTAGGTTTTAGTGAGTTCCCGGCACACAGCCGCGGGTCGATCCGCCCCCAGAACGTTACCCATATGTTCCAAGGTTGCGCGCAGGCGCTTTGGGGACTCAAACCAAATGAGGGTACGGGGATCGTCGCGAACCGATTCAAGTCTGCGTAGTATTTCTCCTGTTTTGCGCGGCAAAAACCCCTCGAAAGCGAAACGATCCGATGGCAGACCTGACACTGAAAGAGCCGCTAACGCCGCTGAGGGACCGGGCAGTGGATGAACAGCTACTCCCGCACCAATTGCCGCCTGGACAACGCGGAATCCTGGATCAGACACTGTGGGAGTACCCGCATCAGATACCAGTAGCACTGTGGATCCCTGAGCTGCTTGACTCACTATGCCTTCGGCCTTGGAAGCTTCATTGTGGTCGTGGACGGCAATGATCTCACCTGTTGGCGATACACCTAGCCGAGAACATAATGCCCTGAGCCGCCGTGTGTCTTCAGCCGCTATCAGATCCGCATGTTCTAACAGATGGCGAAGCCGAGGTGAGGCGTCGTCGGAGTTGCCAATAGGAGTTGCAGCCAACCAAATTGCACCAGTCGTCATAGACTCACCATACCTTTGTGCCGCGCGGTCGCGAAGGTTTGACCTGTCACGCGGCTCTTTCTGGCAGTCATGCTACGTCGTCTGTTGAGAGTGTCGAGACACTTTGCAGAAGTCAACTCCCGGGTAGACATAGTTGCGCCTATACTTCCTGTAGAAAAGAGGTACTCATGATTATTCGTTTCCCCCAATCCTTCCGTCTTGAGGGTATGCCTGCCACTGTGACCTTGTCACAGGAGGGTATTGTCACCTTGCTAGGTGAGCTTCCCGGCGAAATCACTGCCACTACGGAGGATGAGATACACGTGAGATTTGATTCTCCCCGCGCTGCAGCCGATTTTGTTTCGACTCTAGGGTCTACCATCCCCTATCTTGCTGCTGACATGGATATTGAAGAGGAACTCCTTTTCAACAGCCTGATTTCAGAACGTGAACTCCCTCCAACGTCAGATCGCCCCCGGGCTTCACGCACGGCTATTGCCGCGCTCAGCGTCGCAATTCCCGGAGCCGTCATAGCGATTGCGGCTCTTGTTCTTGGCATCATTGGAATTGCCATCTAGTCCAGCGCAGCGCATGCTCAATCCTGATACAAAAATGGCTGTCATCTCATAAGAGACAACAGCCATTTTCAGCGTCTAGCTTCAGTCTGGCAAGCGCTTGCCTGTCGAGTAAGAGAAGTTATGCTGATGCCCCTCTTTGATCTCAGCGTAGATCACGGAACCGATCGCGGGTGCCGAATTCGGTGGGACGCGAACAACAAGTTGCTCTCCGCCGCCCTCAACACCAGAACCCAAACCGTGACCTTCAGCGGCCCCAGCTAGCTTGCCGTAAATGTAAGCATCTGAGCCAAGTTCCTCAACCAGCTGAACCTCGATTGGGATCGTTCCAGCAACCGACGAGTCAACCAAACGGAGGGCCTCAGGACGGAAGCCAATAGTAATCTTGCCTTCGTCTTCTGGAACGACGGCGTCAAGTGTCTCCCGTTTGAGAGGTACTACCGCGGTTCCTAGCTTTGCAACATCGCCGTCAATAGTGAACTTCCCGAGGTTCATGGCAGGAGATCCAATAAATCCAGCTACGAACTCATTTTCGGGACGATCATACATGTCGCGAGGTGTCCCAACCTGTTGCAGCAAACCGTCCTTCAGCACTGCAATACGGTCACCCATTGTCAGAGCCTCAGTCTGATCGTGGGTCACGTACACGGTGGTAACACCAAGAGAACGCTGCAGAGATGCGATCTGAGTACGCGTCTGCACACGCAGCTTCGCGTCCAAGTTCGACAGCGGCTCATCCATGAGGAATACCTGGGGTTTACGCACGATGGCGCGTCCCATTGCTACACGCTGGCGCTGACCACCAGAGAGAGCCTTTGGCTTCCGATCCAAGTAGGGAGTGAGGTCCAAGATCTTGGCTGCTTCCTCAACACGCTGCTTGATTTCATCCTTTGGCTTGCCAGCGATCTTGAGGGCAAAACCCATATTGTCGCGCACAGTCATGTGAGGATAGAGCGCATAGTTCTGGAAAACCATTGCAATATCGCGGTTCTTTGGCTGCACATCAGTGACGTCACGGTCACCAATGAAAATCCGGCCCGCATTGACATCTTCAAGTCCTGCCAGCATACGCAACGATGTGGATTTACCACAGCCCGATGGGCCAACAAGAACAAGAAATTCGCCGTCTTCAATCTTGAGATCAAGCTGGTCAACAGCGGGGTGATCCGCCCCAGGGTAAATCCGGGTGGCCTTATCAAAAGTTACACTTGCCATATTTCCCTCCACCGGCAGGTACGTGCCGGACGATCCGTTGTAGAGATCATCTTCGATTTTTTCGGGTCTACGCCTCTACGCGCGAAACCTCCACCAGAATAGCACTAAGCTGACCCTATGGCACACACCGTCGGCGGATACGAACTAATAGGCCGCCTCGGCATCGGCGGTTCTGGAACTGTATGGAAAGCCCGCGACGGAGCGGGAAACATATGCGCGCTCAAACTATTACATCCTGCTATTGCCGCCACAGAATCAAGCCGAGCTCGTCTCATTCGCGAAGCCCGCCTCGTCAACCAAATTCCCGGAGAAGGGATAGCACGAGTCCTCGATTTCGAAGCAGATGCAGCAGAACCTTTCGTTGTTACCGAGCTTATTGAAGGGCCAACCCTTGAAGACATTATCCGACAGGAACCTTTGTCTCTAGATGAGGCATTATTCCTAGGGCAACAACTACGCACCATTCTTTCTCGAATACACGCATCCGGCATTGTGCACCGTGATCTGAAACCGTCCAATGTCATTCTTTCAGACGAGGGGCCGGTCCTGATCGACTTCGGTATTGCCCAAGGTGACGGAAACGAGCGTCTCACACAAACGGGTGTGGTAAATGGCACACCTGGATATGTCAGTCCAGAGCTGCTGAGTTCTTCCACGACCCCATCCTTTGAACTTTGGAGATTGGGCGATTGGTGGGCGTGGTCCGCGCTCCTCCTATCAGCCATGACCGGAGAGGCCCCTTTCGGTTCGGGCACTACGCAAGGCGTGCTGGATCGAGTCTTTCGGGGCGAGCCAGTGGTTGGCTCTATTCCGGACGAGGTTGCCACCGTAATGCGTCAAGCTCTGCATCCAGATCCTTCCGCGCGGCTCTCCCCTGGCACGGTCTTAGACCATCTTGAAGCCACGCGAGCTCACAAGCCTCCGACTTCTCTGCGACGGATGCCGCAAATCGGGATCCTTACACTCGGGTTCGTTGCCCTACTACCTGCATTGTTCCAGTGGCCAGGCCTGGCTGCAGCTCTAGTTTTCATAGTTGCGCTTGCTACCGTGTCAGAAGCTCAAGCCTGGAAGCATAAGCACCCTTTGCTCCGCACTGTCGCAATTCCTATTAACATTCTGTTAGCTGCTGCACGTCTACTCCCCGGACTGGCACTCGCTTGCGCTGCAGCTTATGGCGTGTGGGCATTGTGGGATCCATTTCTTGACCGGAAAACAACGTGGCTAGCCTCATTTATTGGTCTTCTTGTCGTGTATATAATGCCGTTTTCATCACCGCTTCGCGACTCACCAAGTTACCTTTTTCGTGCGCTCCTTAGGACTCGCCTTCGCATTTGGAGCACCTTCGTTCTGGGATCCTTCATTCTTGCGGGAATTGTAGTGTTTCTCATTTGAGCGTTCTCAGGTTCTTCTCAAGAAACGCCACTAGACTAAGTTCAGCTAAAACCCAAGGAGTTGTATGGCTAAGAACCAGCCGAGCAGCACTCGCGACAAAGCGAAAGCTATGCGTGAGGCTCAGCAGAAAAAAGAAAAGCGCGTGCGGAACCTTATCATCGCAATCGTTTCCGTAATTGTGGTAGCGGTCATCGCAACGCTGATTATTGTCATCACGACTGTAGATAAAGACCGCACGAAGAGTGGATTTGTTGGAGCGCAGTCTGGAGCTCAGTCAGGAGAAATCCTTCCCATCGCAAATGGAGGGCCGATCGTAATCTCTGACCTTGGGGTTGGGAAAGCGAATCCAGACGTCCCGAACCTTGACTTGTTCTTCTCATACACATGCCACGCGTGTGCCTCACTGGAAGAAGCCGTTGGCGACAGCCTTACCAAGGATGCTTTAGACGGCCAATACAACCTGGTACTTCATCCAGTGGATACTGCGACTATGGCATTCCAAGGGCCAGCAACCAATGCGGCCCTTATCGTAGCTGAACAAGATCCTGAGAACTTTGTTGCATTCCACAGGGCGCTCATGCTCTTCCTCAACGAAGAAGTAAACGTCAAGAAAGACGGAACTATCGTCCAAAATATTGCCAGTTCCAAAGAAAAAGTTGCGGAAATGGCTAAAGAGGTCGGCGTACCACAAGACATCATTGACCAGTTCGGTGACGAGGCAACAGAATACATCGCCGCTTCACAAGAGATTTGGCGTAACTTCCCGGCCGAAGGACGCGACGGACTTGCAACGCCGGAAATGGTATTCATGGGAACAGTAATCCCGTGGACAGGGAACACTCCCTCTGAGATGTACCAGAACATCACAACTGCAATGCAACAGATTGCAGACGCTCAGACAGGTAATTCGTCACAGTCGTAAGAAAAGTAACGGATTCAGTTTGACCGGCACCTATCTTCCAAGGCAAGATAGGTGCCGCGCCTCCTTAGCTCAGCTGGCCAGAGCAGCCGCCTTGTAAGCGGCAGGTCAAGGGTTCGAATCCCTTAGGGGGCTCCATTTCATCTCCGCCGCGTACGGGGTCATAAAACTGTACACCGGGACTTATACCGCCCAGGCACTTACCACATCGCCCAGGCCGCGGGCTCAGCTTCGTTTCTGAACACACTCCACAAACTATCCCCCCGACTAAACCGGCTCTTCGGACTTTGGTGGGGTGTGGGTTAGGGGATGGTGATTGAGTCGAGTGTTTTCCAGTGGGGTTTGCCGGCGTAGAGGAGGACTCTGGTTTTGTAGTTGTTGAAGTTGGTGAAGCCGAATC
>NZ_VULO01000012.1 GCF_009696615.1 Scrofimicrobium canadense | reverse complement strand
AGCACGCCGCCAGCGTTCGTCCTGAGCCAGGATCAAACTCTCCAACAAAAAAGAGAAAAACCCCAACCAAAAACCAAAAAAACAAACGTCAAAAGACACACACTATCAAGTTCACAAACAACACCCCCACTAGGGGATATTCATTGCCAAGAAGCTCTAAACCAGAACTACCGGCGAGGAACCACATTACCAGAACTTTCAGCTCCGGTCCAGTTGACTCTTTATGACTACTGCCACATTCATCAAACTTTATGTGATTGAAGATCACTCCGGAAAACCGGTGTTGATCTGCCGCTTCGATGAAGATCACCGGCGCAACAGAAGATAATATTACGGACGCCAGGGCACCTCGTCAACATGAGAGCACGTGATCCCGCGCACAGCCTAAGATTGTGGCTCTATCTTCTCAAAAACTAGAGTTCCATTGTCGCCTTCTAGAGTCATAAGGCTTCCCTTAATGGAACCTTTAGTCACTCCGTCTAAGGTTTGCATGAATGCGGATTCTGCTTTCATCACTGGTTCCTCGCATGCCATCAGAGTGAGAGCACCTCCCGCCTCCGGCAACGTAACGGCGCCATTTTCACTTACTTCCATGGAACTCATGAGATTGTTACACCCACTAGACCCAGTAATCGTGCCGTCTGCGTCGATATCGAGAGTGATCGGATTCGTCGAAACGATGGCAATGTCCCCATCGGGCCCCTTACCTGATTGCAGAGTCCACGATCCGACTGCCTTTTCTTGCGTAAGTGTCGCTGCCGACCCACCACAACCAACAATCGACATTCCCACGAGTGCGGCGACTACGCCACCAACATACATGCGCTTCATTTTTTCCTCTCACCGTCTTTAGCCGAGGATTGTCGTCTCCCCTTGTAAGTCACGATAGACCCGATCCCGAGCATTCACATCTGGAAGCAATGCTTTAGCAACAACGTCAGAGAGATAGACCAGATCAGTCTCACTATCGAAATCGGCCCATTGGTTCAGCGCACCACCGATGCCACCCAACACTGCGCACGTCACTGTTCGGGCTTCCCATTCCCCTACGCCTCGACCAGCCAGAGCACCTGCGATGCGGTGCATGAGCGCCGAATTGGGGCCAAACATTTCTGAGCCTAAACCATCAGAATTAGCTACTACCAACAGGTGACGACGCACTTTGTCACGGGACCGCCCATCGACAACTCTAATGAACTTCAAAAATGTCCAACAGAGGCACTCCAGTGCACCCATATGCAACGGTGCAGAGCTAACTAGGCGAATTAGCAGTGGGATGTCAATGTCACTGATCAACACATGAGCTCGCGTCGGAAAATTGCGAAAAAATGTCATATGGGAAACGCCAGCAGATTTGGCAATCTGCGCAACCGTTGTGTTGTCGTACCCTTGAGCTTCGAAAAGAGCATAAGCCTCAGCACTAATGTGACGGCGAGTTTGTTCTCTCTTACTCAGTCCCATAGTGACTCCTAGCTGAGCTTACAGGACCTGTAAGCGCGTATAATTCCTTACCCCAAGTCTAACTACCTAAATAGGCCCAGCAACTCAGAGGTAGCAGATAACCATAGAATTCGCCGGAAACACGCCACTAAGCCAGTATAAGTATTTCGTCCTATTGAGCGCGGCGTGATTCCAAAACAGCGTTTAGGTCGAACGTGAAGGTGGCGGGCGCGGGCTCACTCTCTTGTGGAAGTCGAGAGGCTGCCACAGGGCGTCCTGGGACTGCCTGGACAACAGGAATTCCGCGTAAATCCGTATCAGCATGTACCGACCTACGTTGCACTTTCTCTTTCGTGAGATAGGTAGGTTGAGGAAGCTGCTGGACATCCCAAGTACGTTGATCTGGCACTGTCTTGACCTGTGTCAGTTCCTCATCAGTGCGCTCTGAACGTACCCCATCGTCTCCCTCGACGGAAGAGATTTCGGCTATTGGTTCGGATAAGGTGATAGTTGATTCAACAACGTTCTTTTCTATTTCATCACGACGCGTCTTTATTTCCTCACCACGGGGTCGCTTACTGGGTGTTTCAACGCTCCCTGATACCCTACGAGTCAATGCTTCCAGCCGTTGCAGTTCATCGGAATCAGCTTTTTCGTTGCTGATAGCTGCCATCCGTGACGCGACAATATTTCCTGCGAGAAGGACCCCGGGCAATAGAAGGAACCACCAAGAAAGCACCGAAAACGCTCCGAGTATGGTAAATAGAACAACGAGACCAACACTGAAGCAGAAGGTAACAAACCTTCTGCGGCCAGCGGCAGCAGCGGAAGAAATCCGTGCAGCTCGTTTCGCACGCAGCGTCGCCAACTCTCTAGCTGCAGCGGCGTCAAGCCTGCGAAGCCTCGCACCTGGACTCACTGGTCTCTGCGGAACTTTGGTAGCCACATCCGTTCCTTCCCTCTGTGGTGACGGTAGCAGGATCGGAGCTGAATGATACCCCCGACTCGCGGAGCCCTGTCTATTCTCACCCTGGGGAGTGACCACACGCATTGCCCTGGAAAACCGGTCCCCCTCCCGCGACAGCATTACTGCTCGACGCTTAGAGGCCAGCATCGGAGTGAGGTACAACCCCAATACGACACACAGCGCTAAAAGCGTCAACCCAGCAATACTCACGTAAATAGAGTATTGGTTTACTACGCAAGCTGGGGGAAGCCACGCGGGTGTTTACTGTCTCTTCCTACGCAGTCTCTCTACGAGAGGCTCTTGCTGAAGCATTTCACGGTCGACACTAAAACCAACGTGGTCACGCCACTGACCACCAATACACATAAAACGTGGTTTAAGACCTTCGCGGCGCAGCCCAATACTGTGACAGAGCCGCAAGGACGGCTCATTTTCTGGGCGAACGTTTATCTCCAGACGGTGTAGACCTAACTGCAAAAGCGCCATGTCGATAACTGCGGCTACCGCAAGTGACGTGATGCCTTGCCGCGCCCACTGTTCGCCTATCCAATAACCCAGGACGCCTTGGCTCATAGCACCGTGTTGCACACCAGCAATCGAAATAGTCCCAGCAGCCTCTTCATCGGCTTCAATCACCATGTAGAGACCCAGAGAATCTCGCATCTGTTTTTCACAACGACGTTGGTATCCCCCCATACCGGGCAGACGCTCTGTAGAGCCTGGCGGCAAAGTTGCTTCCCACGGGGAGAGCCATGCGCGATTGGCTCTCCGCACGGATTCGATGGCTAGATAGTCACGACCGATAGCAGGCCTGACTACCAAGTGATCAACAGGTGTCCCTGGCTTGAGGTCACTACCAGAGAACTCGACCGCGAGGTGCTCAGGATCGTGACCCCATATCTGGGGTTTGGCGCCAAAAAATCCCATCAGTCCAACACCAAACAGCGCAATGCGTCCCCTGCCTGCACATTGGTGACGTCTTCGGGAACAACAGCGAGAGCATTTGATTCAGCTAGGGCAGAAAGCCATAATGCTTCGGGCGTTCCCATCACCTTAGCCGTGTAGCCGTTTTGTGGGCCACCCGATAATCGGACACGAACAAATTCCCTGCGCCCTCTGGGTGAATACCACGCCCTATCGACACGGGCTGAAACCGTGGGTCGAGAAAGATTCGTCCATCCCTGCATCCTCCGCAATGCAGGTCTGACATACACCTCGAAACAGACATTTGCTGATACAGGATCTCCAGGCAGGCAAAATATAGGAGTTCCCGATCCAACAACTCCTACGCCAAGAATATGGCCTGGCCACGCAGCTACTCCGTCGAATCGCACAGTCCCCAGGCCACTAAGTACCTCACGAACCGTATCACCCGATCCGAAAGAGATCCCTCCCGTAGTGATAATCAGGTCTGCACGAACCAATTGGTCTTCGATAGTCTCTGAGAGGATCCTATGGGAGTCTGGAACTGCGGCGACTCGGAAGACTTCTGCGCCCGCATCGGCAATTGCGGTAGACAGAGCATGCCCGTTGGCATCAAAAACTGTGCCCGGCCGAGCTTCATGCCCAGGTTCGACCAGTTCATCGCCAATCGAAATAATCACTACACGCGGACGAGGGTGCACGGTTACTCGAGAGCGCCCCACGCCAGCTAAAAGAGCAACCTGGCGGGAGCCAACACGCGTGCCTTTACGTAAGACGGTTGCTCCCTGACTCACGTCCTCGGCTCGTCTTCGAATGTTCTCGCCAACACCTGGTGCCGTACCGATAGCAACATTTGCGACTCCATTATCGGTAAATTCCAGAGCAATAACTGCATCAGCGCCTTCTGGAATTGGCGCGCCCGAAGCAATACGAATTGCTGAGCCAGGAACCAAAACGATTGGATTAATATCCCCAGCGCACACTTCTGCAACAACGGGTAGCAAAATGGGTGCGCCCGCCCGAGCATTGACAAGATCGCTACTGCGAACCGCATACCCGTCACACATAGATAGATCTGCAACTGGAACATCGAAGGGTGCTTGCACGTCTTCAGCCAGAACGCACCCCACCGCGTCAGCCAGGAGGACGTCAAGCGGCGGCTGCTGTACCGCGTGGTCCAAACAGTCTTGATAGAACTCGGTAACACTGCGCATGGTTCCAGTCTGGCAGAGCAAGCGCTCAGTGTCATATGCCTGGCATAGAGTGGAAGGGTGACTGATGATACAGATAGTAAAGACCGGTGGCGCCGAGTACTGCGAGCGCGGCGTCGCATTCGCGTGCTACGAGGAGATACGCCAGCGATCTCAACATCGGTTGCGCGGCTGGTAGCCTCGCTGGGTGCCCACCATGTCGCCTCATACGTACCGATGCCGGACGAACCGATTCCTGGAGTGGACGCGGAATTTTTACCTCGGCTATTTTCGGCCGACGGCCCGCTTCCTATTGGGAGCTGGGGAACTGGGCCTTTAGAATCGCCTCGCCCTCAATGGCCGTCGCAGCCTCAGCATCCCACCGATGTCCTAGGCGCAGACCTGGTTCTTGTGCCTGCTCTTGCCGTGGATATTTCAGGGGTACGCCTGGGAAAAGGCGGGGGATGGTACGACCGTACTTTGGGTGAGTTTTCTGCTCCCATCTATGCCGTGGTCTGGGCTGACGAGGTGTATCCACCACACACTTTGCCCCGTGCCCCCCATGACTACCCCCTTGACGGTTGCGTAACAGAAGAGGGGATTCATTCTTTCCACATGTGAAGGAACGCCGGTTTTCCACAATCTGCCAGAACGGTATTGTGCCCAGGTCAAGTGCGCTCACATACTGGCTCCATGAAACCCCATTGGAAAGAAGCCGCCTGGCAACTGCGCACCGCCTTTGTTGGAATAGCCGTGACAGTTGTCTTGGTGTTGACCATTTTGGCAATCCGTGGCAATTCAGAGACTGTCACCGCTTGGGTAAATGAACGCGACATATCGGAGGGCCAGACTGTTGCCGATGCCAGTCCGACACCAGTGGCGCTTCCACCAGGTGCCATTCCAGCAAGTGCACTCACCGATCCTGGTGATGTGAGCCAAGCCCGCTTTGCATTGCCTCTGGAGGCAGGCACAGTGCTCACTGAAAGACAACTGTTGGGTTCGCCGCTGTCACGCAGTCTAGGCTCTGACGAAGTGGTTATCACACTGCCCATTCCGCCCTCCCCCGCGCGCACTTTGCAAGTGGGCGATAGCATCGACCTATGGGGCACCAGCCCCGATTGTGTGGAGGTCACATGTGCTCCTTCGCTTCTTGCGGAAGCAGCGCGCATCGTGGACATCACACAATATGATGGAGCTGACTGGGGCGAGACGGAACATACGGGGATAACTGTGATACTCAATCGTCAGCACGTGGGTGCTGCTTTAGGTGCTGTATCACAAGATACTTTGCATTGCGTCCTGCGCCGGCCACAAGACTTGGAGGGGTAGCCCATGCTTAGCGGGTTTAAGGAGTTTATTGCACGTGGCAATGCCATTGACTTGGCCGTCGGCGTCATTATTGGTGCAGCTTTTACATCTGTTGTTGATGCAATAGTCAATAGTGTTTTCAATCCACTTATTGGCGCTCTTTTCGGCCAACCGAATTTTGACAGTCTTCTCAGCTTTGAAATTCAAGGCTTTGGAGAGCCTGCGGTGGTGAGTTTCGGGGCTGTGCTTTCGGCTCTTCTCAACTTCCTCATCGTCGCTATCGCACTCTACTTCTGTATCGTGCTGCCGCTGAACAAGCTAGCCGAGATACGAGCCGCAAAAGATGAAGACCCAGAAGAAGAGGAACTCTCGCAGGAGGCGGCTTTACTGGTGGAAATCCGCGATGCTCTTCAGAGATCTGCCAAAGAGTAGCCCGAGCAACGCTATTACCTAGAAGTCAGGCTCCCTCCAATGAGGGGGCCTTTCTTCTAATAGCCGTCGATCATTGTCAGTTTCTTTGTTGGTATCACTCTGGGGAGATTCTGACCAGGAAGGCAATCCCATGTCTAGCCTCTTCTGGTCAACTCGACTTATTTTCTTGACGAGGCGACGCCTAGGAGCGGTTGTCATTGTGCTGTTTCCGGCATCGTTTTATGACGTTGGATAGGACCGCATCAATCTGTGGTCCATGTCTGCCCAGTTCTAACGCCAGGCGCAGTTCTTCTACGGCCTCTTTATCACTGAGGTCTGCGGAAGAGAGAACCCAGTGTGCCATTTCATCAAGCTGGTCGTCTCCATATGCGGCCAGCGGCAAACCTGGAGCAATTGCCGGACGTATACCGCGCGTCTGAGATGTCTCTTGTCGATCGCGGACCGGCTGCTGAGATGGCGGTTCTTCTGCGTGAGTTTCCTCAGGTTCAGCATCTTCTGATGTCGGTTGAAGAATGCCCGTAACATCATCCTCAAAAACAGTCATTACTGTTCCTGTAGGGGCGTTATCAAAGAGGCTGTCAGTTTCTATAAGCTGGTCTTCAGGAACTTCTGTTGTATCGGCGCCACGCTGTTCATCGACAGCATCCAGCACCAATCGCACAATAGCTTCGGCTTCACGGTTGGGATCAATGAATACCGCCATTGACAGTTCTCTACGAACCTTCCACCCCTGGGATTCAAGAATCTGAGGTATCAGCCGATCCCGAACCCGTTGAGAAGGCTCATTCAAATACTCGTCGTCATCAGTGAGAATAGCGACCAAGAGTTGACCTGGTGCTTCTGGATGTCCAATTGCTAGAGGGATACGCATCCCTCCCTGGAATCCAAGGTTCGGAACTACATCGAGTCCAAGCCGATAGAGTCTCTCAGCTAAGTCCACCAAAAGGTGGTCGGGGGCCGCTTCCGTTGTCGGCCACTGTCCCGCGGATTCTTCCCCTTCACCCAATCTCAAGAGGGCCCTCAGCATCCTTGCACCTGGCTGTCGCAGACGTTCAGGATCGAGTTCGTCCGCTGACATCGCTGAGACCACAGTGAGGTCTCCCCGAGCACCGTGCAGTGCCTTCGCAAGAAGCAACTCGCCTCCCGGTTGGGAGTAGGGACCAAAATCGTGGATAACTCGACCGTGCGGGGTCTTTGCATATCCGACGGCTACGAGAAGATGGTCGGGCTGAATATCCTCCGCCTCGTCAACACTGAGAACCGGAACTTCCTGGGGGAATTCCTCAGGCGAACGCGAAACAGCACGTCCCAGTGCAGAAATAATACGATCTGCGTGGCGTTCATTGAGCGCCACGACAGCCAGTGATTCTCCTTCACGTTCTCGCGCGTGCTCACGGATAAGTTCGACAATACGGTCGACTTCTGCTGTCGACGACTCGATGGCGTGCTTTCCAGGTGCTGGCATACCGGTGCCCTCGACAACAACGGTGCGCACTGAACTTGCACTATGGCGGCCCGGAACAGACACTGAGTGTCCTGCAACACCAAAGTCGGACAGCAATTGCAAGACACTATTAGTCAGCGGGCGACTGGGACTATCCACCTTCACCGTCGGCAAAATGTCTTCTAGTGCCTGCACAGTAGGAGTATCTACCGATCCCACAACGATCACTTGCCTACCCCGCGCAATAATCGGGATGAGTTCTGCCAACTCTAGTCTCTCAACGCCCGCCAATATGACAGTGTCAACGTGGCGTCCCCAAGGGACCACGTGAGATGCGAGAGTGGGCGCCGTGATCACAATGGGCATCAGTTGCCACGCCATTGGCACCCGCGCATAATACGTTGCCGCGCTGGCAGGTGTGGCAAATGCCTGGCTTGCCTTGACGTAGGCATCAGCTTGAGTAGCTAGTGCCCCGGCCCTCCTGCGCAATATCTTGTGCCGTATGGCAGGTCCTAACGATGCAACTTGTGCCTCATCCAACTCACGTTCTTCAGACAGAGCATTCTGGAGGCTAGCCGGGTCCAAACCGCCCAAGCGTGGTTCTTCAGCCAACATGAGACCCAAAGCTGAAGCCCACCAAGCCAAGTCCAGCTCTAGACTTAGCATTTCGCCGTCTACGCCGCGCTCACGCAGGTCTGCAACCAACTCACCCAAGCCTATTTCGTCAAGCGCCTGGAGTGTCCTCACTCGAGCAGGGAGTTCTCGCGCCCCTTTCGAATCCTCCAACAACGTAGATATGAGTGTGGAGAGATCCTCGACATCCATATCCCACACATCACCGTATGCCGGAGCCAAATAGGGTTCTACAACCTTCAGATCTGCTTGCAAGGTATTGTTCAGTTCCACAAGAGAGTCAAAGTTTGCGGGCAACCTGGGCCAGCTACCCTCTTGGGCAATCTCACGCCACTCTTCACGCCTAGCTTGAGCCAGCATTAACTCTTCATGAAGATCTGGCACATAGCGTCCAGGAATCTGCAAATCTTTCGCTTGTGATACGAGGCGTCGACGTTGAGAACCTCTCATCTGGATCCCGCGTTCTTTGCGCCACTGTTTCGTAGCAGTGGCAATTACCATGTCAGCCGCGGAACGATCAAATATTTCCGGTTGGAAAACATCCAGCGATTCACGAATCCCACCCAGAATGCGGAGTTGATCCGACCACTGCCGCACCGTATAGGGAGTGATGAGTCCCGCCTCGCCAGAGACTGCACTCATCTGCATGCGCGTACGCGGAAGAAGATCCTCATTCAAACGCTCTAATGCGGCCAATGCCTGCTGGACAACCTCAGGGTCAGAAATCTCAACAGCGTTCCACCAACTCTCAGAGGAAGTGGGTGCGAAGACTCCCAATGCAGAAGCCTGCGCCAATAGATCGCGGGCTTGCTGGCCTTGATCAGCGGAGATTGCCGAAAGAACATCAGCAGGGAGCCGCACAGTTGTGCTGGGACCACCGGGGATCGACGTGAGATCGGTCAGTTCTTGCAGGGCATCAACCGCCGAAACGCCCCACTGGGGAAACACTTCGTGCAAAGAACTGGTGTAGTCAGCCAGAGACTCTCGCACGCGGCGCAAACGAGTCCGCATCTCGTTGACGGCATCAGCGTCAAACGTATCAGAGGCATCCATAAGAGCCGTCTTGAGTGCTTCTCTTACCTTTTCCGCGCTCTCACGAGATGACTGAATGACATGCGAGACGTCACTGACTCCCTGGTCCTCCAGACACTGTTGAATCTCCCTACTCAAGACCGGCGACCCCGTGACTACCAGCACCTGGTCACCTGCCCCTGCATGCTCAGCTGCTATCGACGCGGCCACATGAGGTGTTCGCTGTCCGGATGAGCGGATGAGTAACGAGTAGCCTGCGGTTGCCGCCTCGATGACATCTTGCATTGCAGGAGTTTGATCGCCTATCCCCTTTTCGCCCCAGGGGTCACGATCATAGGGATTGGGGTCAGGAAGTGTCACTTCAAGTTCCGCCTTCGCCCCCTGGTCACCAGCTAATGCCCGCGCAACTGGCGAAAGGCTAAGCCACTGTGGAGCACCCAGCTCACGCAGTAAAGCTGAAGTGGGGTGCACAAAAATCCCCAGAGTCAGCGTTTCCAAGACCTCAAGGCCCGGAACGGCGGCCGCAGCTGAACGAATCATTGCGATGCCATCGGTCGGTGAAAATCCAGTGGGAGAACGCACACCATCAAGGAGTTGGGCTGGTTCGATAGGAGCGCCCTGCCTGGCCAGCATATCGAGCAAACTGTTCGATACCTCAACACCAGGTCGCAAATCGAGAGTGATTTCTCCGTCGTCTTCAACCGTGAGCTCAACGGGCCGCAAAATAATTGGAACCCTACGCCTACGCTGTCCCTCCACCCACGTGGCAGAACCAATAGCCAGATGGATTGTCGCTGACCCGTGCTTATCAGTCATTTCCTGAGCTTGGCGGACTATCCCCATCACTGCAGCCGTGGCTTGTGCTAAGTCGACCTGGTCACGCACAAGTGCGGACAGCTTCGTGGGGCGCTCCGCGTAAAGCCGGGCTAAACCAGCCGGGTGCGGACTAGTGAGAAGTACCCTCGCTGGCCGATCTGCCCCTAACTCAGCTCGCACTTTCTTTGCTAACTGAGCGCGCCAAGCACCTGCCACCTCGCGAAATGGTGGGACACTTGCGGGCGCCGGGGACTGACTCGACGTCACCTCATCCAATGAGGTGGGTGCGTCAGGCAATTTCTCACCGCGACCAAAGATGCTAAAGCTCACGTGCCCCACTTTAACCGGCAACGATGGCTGGGGTGTGCAGGCGCGCCTTGGTATGGGCAATCACGGATGTTTTAGCAAGCAACTCAATGTGAGGCCGCCACAGCATGAAAATCTCCGACTGAGGTCCCGCCGCCAGGAGAAAAGAAAACCCTTTCGTATCCCCAGGATGTTGAGTGTCATAGAGAAGTGGGCGCAAACCACCTACTGCAGGAACATCTGATGGTGGAAGTATTGCCGAACAAGTAATCCACCGATCGTCACTGTTGGAATCTTGAAATTTCACGGTAAATGAGGCAGCCATTCGCGATGTGTTAGGTACCGGTAACGGCGCCTTTAACACTTCAGATTCAGTGAGAGTCCCTGCCCTAAGTAACGTTGAAACTACGCCTGCATTACGTTGCCGATGCTTTTGGGTGATGAATCTTCCCCATAAACTCATCAGTGCAAAAAGACTTAGTAGGCCAGGCAACCACCATTGAGCTGAATAGAATATCCACTCTCCAATTCCCCACGGCTCATCGCTGGAAAAAGTAGGATCAACTGCGACGCCAACGGCATCGGGCTGAGTCCACAGCATTGTCGAGAACCACGTTCCCAAGGCAAGCCCTATCAAAATTGGCGTGGCAGGCCCTAGTAACGCGTAATAGTTGGTTCTTCCCGTGTATCGGTGATTCCATTTCCCATATTGGCCTGCAGCAATAATCGAGGCGATTATACCTAGGGGAAGTCCCCATCCCCTCACTGCTACAGGAATTGTCGTGTCCCAATTGCCAAACACGCTGTTGATGTTCATCACCCGAAACTGGTCAAAAACTCCGCCGAATGCAAACCCGATAACACCTGCAGCAAGCATGAGAAATACACCGAGAACAAGTGTTGCAAACAAAGCACTTGGTTTTCCCACGAAAGTTGCATTCTTTCGCGCTTCTGCCTCTTGAGGATCTATTAAACTCACCCCGAAAGCATAGCGCTGTCTCATGCCCCCACGTACGGGGTCATAAAACTGTAAACGGAGCCGTATGCCGCACCGGCAGCTACCACATCGCCCAGGACGCGGAATTTGGAAGCGGAGTCACTCCGGCAACGATCTCAGATAGTTCAATGTGCATGGCGAGGCTTAGCACATTGGTATTCCCCTTGAGGGTTTAATGATGGTAGGTGTTTCAGACGTTGTGGCACGCCACAAAAAGAATAGAAACACCTGCGGGCACAGCCCCACCAAAACACTACGAGCTGTTTTGAAGTGCCCCCGAGACGATTCGAACGTCCGACCTACCGCTTAGGAGGCGGTTGCTCTATCCCCTGAGCTACGAGGGCCTGCTGCCTGATCAGGCAAGCGAGGACTAGCCTAACACGACCTCTACAGTCGATCCCACGCGGTGGTCGGATTGGGACGACGGTCACGGTGACGCGATGGCACCGTCATCACTGGGCATGTCGAGTGGTGCAGCACCGTATTAGACGTCGACCCAAGCAGCATTCCCGCAAAACCGCCACGCCCACGGGTTCCTACAACCACTAGGTCTACCGCGGTGGAGAATTCAGTGAGCAAAGCTGCAGGACTTCCATCTAGAGCATGACGGGCAACTTTCAGCTCCCTGCCTGCAAGAGCCTGTTCAATAGCCGCATCAAGGCCATTATGGATGTCTTCAATGAGGGCTTTACGATCAACAGCAACAGGCATCCACGACATTGCGCCCCCACCGGTCGCAATCGGTACAGCAGTAATCACTGTCAGTTCGGCGCCCCATGCTATTGCCACGTCGACTGCAGTACACAAAGCAGAGGAGGCCACATCGGAACCATCCACGCCGACCACGATTCTTTCAATCGGCATGAAAGGTTTGCCAGAGACGTGTTCAGGCACCATTGCTACTGCACACCGCGCATGAGCTGGCACAGAAGAGGATACTGATCCGAGGAGACGATCGGCTAAGCCTCCACCGCCTCGCGAAGATATAACAAGGAGGTCTGCCTCCGCAGAGAGTTCAGTAAGTACCACACTGGGGTCTCCCACCTGAACAATTTCTTCAACGTCAATGGGGTAGTCCGACACAGATTTCGCGGCTTCACTGACAACTTGTTCCGCTCCAAGCTTCAAAGCGCGGTCGTCAACAAGTGCGAAACCACCGTCGAGTGCGGCTGCGCTGTACGACGCCATCGAGTAAGCGCATACAATGCTGAGCCTGCCACCCAATTTTTCGGCCTGAGCAGCTGCCCATTGGGCTGCCGCAAAAGCGCCTTTAGAACCATCTACGCCGACGATTACTCTTTGAAGAGTCATGTGCACCTCCAGTGTTATACCTCTATTGTGCCCTAGACCACAGAAAAGCGGCACCGATTTCTCGATGCCGCTTCATCTATGCACTATTTTAGGTTAGCCAATACGGGCAAAAGTAGCACCGGGGCGCACATCCGAAACCTGAGATAGAGTTCCGTAATTGAGTGCTTCCACCATTCGACCATTGCCAATGTAAACCGCGATATGTCCTGGATACCAGACCACGTCACCCGGTGCAGCTTCGCTAGAAGGAATAATCGTTCCCATTCCTAGGATGCCCTCAGACTGATGAGGAACGTAAATTCCTACAGCAGCAAAAGCCATCTTGACCAGACCTGAGCAGTCAGCTCCGCTGAGGCTCTCGCCACCCCACGCATAGGGAATGCCGGTGAGGCTCAGCGCGGCTGCAGCCACCGAAGAGTTGTCAACAACGGGAACAGCCGCTGAAACCGCGGTTGTCTCATTTCCGTAGTCTGCCTCATAGGTTGTTTCGTTGGTCTCTTCAACAACCGGTTCTTCAACTACGGGTGCTTCAGCTACTGCTGAAACTTCTTCACCGGAGTCCCAGGTGGTGTCAAGAGAAACAATTGTTCCAGTCCCAGTATCACCTAGGGTGCTCACCAGCTTATCAACGGCTGCATCAACATCCGAGTCAGCAGGAGGTGTCGGCACGGCGTTGGCACCGGCGACCGCTGTGAGAGCCAGTCCAGTGGCAGTCACTGTCGCAGCGCCGCGGGCAGCTACCTTGCCCAGACTGGGCGTGTCGTAAAAATTCGTAATGGGAGTGATTGGGCGATTGGCCAAACGGTGTCTGGCCACATGCTTCACTGTTGTCACTAAGGCATATTCTCCTGTCTAAGCCTACGAAGTTAGCTGTCGGGTTAGGGCCGGAGCGCCCCGTCCTGGTGGACTTCACCCCTGCGAACTTTTTCGCGGTGGTTCCCCCGCTCTGCGTCATTCTTGGAAGCTAGCTCGGGACGCAGACTCGGCTGACGAACTAGCTCCAGCGCTTCCAGTAGGAAGTGCCGAGTAACAAGCTACCACTGTCCGCGACGAAATGTCACGTTTTGGTATCGACACATCGCTATGCGGCCTGCCACTATTAATTCACCACAAAGAAATGCGGAGCTAATTGGGAAGTAAGTCCTATAGAAAGCTCGGGATTATCCGCGACGGAAACTACATAGACATCAGCATCGTGTTGGACTGCCACTGCAGTTCCAACGCCTATTCCACGTTCCTCAAGGTCTTCCAATAGACTGCGTTCGGCCTGAATCGGCTCGCCAATACGAGCAACTGTGAAATTGCTCCCGTCCCGGGCGGCTTCTTCCAGACTCATCTCACCTTCCACCGGATCGCTTGCGCCAGGGATCGGGTTCCCGTACGGATCCACGGTGGGTGAGTTAAGGAGCGAGTTAAGCTTCTCTTCCACCGCATCAGACATGACATGTTCCCAGCGGCATGCCTCTTCATGTGCCAAAGTCCACTCCATGCCAATGACATCCACTAAGAGTCGTTCGGCGAGGCGATGCTTTCGCATCACCTCGATCGCTTTCTTGCGACCTTCCGGTGTCAGTTCGAGACGTCTGTCTCCTCGCACCCACACCAAACCATCGCGTTCCATCCGCGCTACTGTCTGAGACACCGTAGGACCAGAGTGACCTAGCCGCTCAACTATGCGAGCGCGCAACGGAGTCACACCGTCCTCTTCCATTTCGAAGACCGTTTTGAGGTACATCTCCGTGGTGTCGATAAGGTCTATTGAAGCCACCTCAGCCACCCCTTACACAATTATTAATACTGCATTCTGTCATCCACTTTATGTCCTTGGCCGCCAGTTGGTCGCCTCATTGGCTTCGGGCTGAGGCAAGCTACCGTTATCACCATGAATAAGCGCGGTATCCCCCCTCACAGTATTCGACCCCTCGATGGAAGGTTTGGCGCTGGCCCCTCGCTAATCCGAGCCGCACAGCTCAAAAAAATGTCCACTGCGCCTCAGTGGGGAACCAGCCATCGAAAAGCTCCTGTGATGGATATCGTACGATCGATTCAAGAAGGTATTTCTGAGCTCTTTTCGTTACCAGATAGTTACGAAATCGTTTTGGGCAATGGGGGAGCGACGGCATTTTGGTCGATTGCCACAGTCTCACTCATTCGCCAGCGCGCGCAGATGGCGGCTTTTGGGGAATTTGGTTCCAAGTTTGCCGCCGATGCAGCTTCAGCTCCGTGGCTCACGGTAGACGTGAGCGAAGCTCCTGCAGGAAGCGTGGCATTCGTCAACGATGGAGAGGGCGACGTAGGCGCGTATCCCCATAATGAAACTTCGACGGGCGCTACTTCTCCGCTCTATCGGACTGCTCAGGAACTGACTTTGGTCGATGCCACATCAATTGCGGGTGCCAGTGTTGTCGATCTTTCTCTTGTCGATGCCTACTATTTCTCGCCGCAGAAATGCTTTGGCTCTGATGGTGGTCTTTGGGTGGCGATTCTTTCCCCTGCCGCTGTTGAACGGGCTTTCCACCTGGCCGAGGCGACAGACCGCCCTCACCCTGGATTCCTGGACCTCAAGTCGGCTATCGTCGCATCGCGCAAGGCTCAAACAGTTAATACTCCAGCTATCGGCACACTCTTACTGCTCAATGAGCAGGTGCAGTGGATGCTATCCGAGGGAGGGCTTCCTGCAATGGCTTCAAGGGCGCAACAGGGAGCCTCGCTTATCCAAGCATGGGCAGAAAACCGAGATTACGCTTCACTATTCGTTGACAACCCTCAGTGGCGGTCCCCCGTGATCACGACAGTTGATCTGGACGAGTCGATTCCCGTTACAGAACTTGCATCCGCTTTACGTGATGCTGGAATCGTTGATATAGAGGGATACCGAGGATTGGGCCGTAACCAACTGCGGATAGCCAGTTTTCCGTCTATCGCAACCGACGATATTCAAGCGCTTCTTGATTGCCTAGATTGGGTAATCGGCAGGTAATAGATCGGTTGGCTATGCGGGGCGAAAATGTTTACGGCCCCATACGCCAACGATGAGACCCACGATGATACAGGTGATTGCACCAATACCGAGTGACCACCGCGCGCCGAACACCTCACCAACCCACCCGACAATGGGCGCTCCGATCGGTGTGGAGCCCAAGAAAATCATTGAATAAATTGCCATGACGCGGCCGCGCAATTCGGGAGGCGTGGAGAGTTGCACAACCGAGTTCGCTGAAGTAATAAGGGTGAGGGATACCAGCCCCAAGGGAATCGATAGCGCAGCAAACCACCAGTAGCCAGGTGACAGTGCCAATGCACCTTCCATGACTCCGAAGAGGATCGAAGCAATGACTATCATCCTTAATCGTGGGTGGGCTCGGCGCGCGGCAAGAAGCGAACCAGAGAGCGACCCAACAGCCATAAAAGTCCCTAATGCGCCATAGGCATCAGCTTCCATACCGAAAACTTCAGTTGCCATCATTGCCGACGTCATCTGGAAGTTAAGCCCGAATGCGGATACAAACCCCATGATGACCATGACAAAGATGATGTCGGGGCGACCCTTGACATACCGTAAGCCATCGAAAGCGGAGTCTTTTTTTCCAGGAGTTCGCTCTGGTGGAAGATTCAATTCGTCGTGCCGCATCAACTCCAATGTGAGAATTGGGACCATGAAAAGTAGCGCATTGACTAGAAATACTGGTCCGATCCCAATCCAATGGATCACCAGTCCCGAAACCCCAGGTCCAATAAGGCGCGCCAGGTTGAAGGCAGATGATGACAGTCCCACCGCATTGGGGAGTTCCTTTTGCGGGACTAGCTCAGAAACGAATGCTTGACGCGCTGGAGTGTCCATTGCCTGCGCGATACCGCCTCCCAGGGCAAAGGCGTAGACCATCCACAATTCAGCGGTTTCAGTAACAACAAGAATCCCAAGGATTAGCCCCAACAGCCCTGTCACGGATTGAGTCACTTGGAGCAGACGCCGGCGGTCAACACGGTCCGCCAAGATACCGGTCCATGGTGCCAGCAAAAGAAGTGGAAGAAACTGAAGGGCCGTGACGATCCCCACTTGGAAGCCACGGCCATCAGTCAATACGGTGAGAACCAGCCAGTCCTGCGCTACTCTTTGCATCCACGTTCCAGTAGATGCTACAAGATTTCCAGCTATCCATAGCCGAAAGTTGTAATAGCGCAGGGACCGGAAGGTCTTAGACAATGTTCTCCTTTATGCGCCCAAGAGACTCTGGATGGGTCCCAAGGCAAAATAGATCACGAAGAGTACGGACACAATCCACATTAGCGGGTGAATCTTCTTTGCGTGTCCCTTAGCAATCTGAATCACTACATAGGCGATGAATCCTGCCCCAATACCCACCGAAATTGAGTAAGCAAAAGGCATCAATGCGATAGTGAGGAATGCGGGAAGCGCCATGTCTGTGCGGGACCAGTCAATTTCTGTCACCTGCGTCATCATGAGGAAACCGACGAATACCAAAGCAGTTGAGGCTGCCTCGCCCGGTACCAGTGCGACGAGTGGCGAGAAGAAAATTGCCAGCAAGAAGAGAGCTCCCGTGACAACCGATGCGAAGCCAGTACGAGCTCCTTCCCCTACGCCAGCGGTGGACTCCACATAGGCAGTATTAGAAGAGACTCCGCTCAGGCCCCCTGCCATCGCGCCAAGAGAGTCAATGACCAGAATCGACATTGCCCGAGGAGGAACGCCCTCTTTGTCAAGGAGTTTCCCCTCCGAGCCCACTGCCACCATCGTTCCCATGGTGTCGAAGAAATCAGCCAGCATCAATGAGAAGATGAGTAACACTACCGAGAGAATTCCCAGCTTGTTGAAGGCGCCAAAGAAGTCAATAGCACCCAGCGATGAGAAGTCCGGTAGTGAAATTGGTGAGCCTGTAAGCTCAGGAACTGTCTGACCCCAACCGGTGGGGTTGTTCTCATCTTGCAAAGGCACATGCGCAAACAGTTGGATGATGAATGCCACGACTGTCGCAATGACGATTCCTATCAGCAGAGCGCCCGATACTTTGCGCGCGAAAAGAACCATAATCGCAAGCAGCCCGATGAGGAATACGACAGCAGGCCATCCGGCAAGCGACCCATCGATCCCCAGCTGGACGGGGGTTCCACCGGGCCGAATGATTCCCGCGTTAATAAAGCCAACAAAGGCAATAAAGAGCCCGATCCCCACCGAGATTGCCGACTTTAGTTGTCCTGGAACCGCCCGGAAAACTGCCTCACGGAAACCAGTGAGAACAAGCAGCAGGATAACAACGCCCTCCCAGAAAATGAGGCCCATTGCCTCTTGGAAAGTGAGGCCAAGCGCCCCGCAGAGAGAAAACGCAACCATGGCGTTAAGACCCATGCCCGCCGCGAGTGCCATGGGGAAGTTGGCCACGACACCCATTGCGATAGTGAGAACACCTGCAACAAGTGCCGTGCCTGAAACCAAAGCTGGCATGGGAATACCAGCTTGCTCGGCAGCGCCTGAAAGTATGATCGGATTGACGACCAGAATGTAGGCCATCGCGAAGAAGGTGACAAGGCCCCCTCGTACTTCGCGCCCTACGGTGGATCCGCGTTCACTAATGCGGAAGAAACGATCAAGAGCATTATCGCTCTTGGACTGTGTGGTGGTGTTTGCAGTACTCACCCAGGTGAGTCTGTCACTATAGGGCACCAAGTCCAAGCGAGTTTCACAACTATTCCTTTCAGGCGTACCTTCAAGGGAAAGTGATAGAATTACTTTTTAATAACGTAGCTGCTATTCGCGCAGTTCTGTGATCTCAATTTCACTATCATTGATGCGCGAGGGAACTATGGGCCATTGCGGCCTACGTCTCCTGGTATCTGTCTCAGAATGCGCCCCACAAGAATGCTCCAAGGCAACAACCGTGCCATCGTCAGCAGCCCAAGCATTCGCACACACGCCAAAGACCTGTCCCAGTGATCCCCCCATTTTAATAAGGAAGCCACAGGTGCCACACGTAGCCCCTGGCTTCACCCCAGAGGTCGGCCCGCGCTCTGACGCGTACCAACGTTCAGCTGCCTCACTGAGACCGTCTGGGGAAAGGACTCTGGTACGGCCAAAACCCATTTCATCAATGCCGAGGGCATCCATGGTCTCTTCATCTGTCTGCTCAAAGCCAGAGATGAGTCGAGGATCATTGGCGTTGTATGGCAGCACATCGTCACGGCTAACATCGCCGGGAAGCAGACGATCTTCCCAGGGAATCCACGGCGGCGCTAGAAGAGCACCATCACCTGGAACCAAATGAATTTCGCACACTGTTACAGTTTTTGCGCGAGGTGCCCGTGACAAAGATACCTCCCACACCCATCCCGGGTATCCCGGGTCTGCACACTCAAACCGGTGAACTGCTAGCCGCTCAGCTACCATTTCGGCTTGGACGTGCATGCCCACCGATGTTGGTTTGGCGAAGGCCTCCACAGCCTCGCGGGCAGTGTTCTGCGCGTCAAGGAGCACCGCATCTTTGCGCGGAGGGGTTAGCTTAGGCACCAAAATCCTCCGCTACGGCACGCAGCACTTTTGCGATTTGCCGTGAGTTCTCCGGGTATTTCCCGCGGCGCAGCGAATTAGAAGCCGAATCGAGCACCTTAATCAGGTCCTCAACTACAGTCACCAAGTCCTGTGGCTTACGACGATGAACACGCGCTAACGAGGGGGCCTCGACCGGCACTGACACAGAGATAGCCTGGGGGCCTCGGCGCCCCTCAGCAATTCCGTATTCTAGGCGCTGGCCTGCGCGAGGAGCGGGCAACTCAGGAGGAAGCGCCGAGGCGTGCAAAAAAACCTCAACACCGTCGTCTCCGCCGATGAAGCCAAATCCGCGCTCTTCATCGAAGAACTTCACTTTACCGGTTGGCACTTAGCTCACCCTCTCGAATGCAATATACGTCCATGCCATGATAGTCCCTTACCCCCATATTGGCGTACCCCACGCGTCACGCTGCACCGGTTTTTCTCCCACAAGCGAAGCCCATGGCATCAAAGTAGCCGCATTCGAGCTCGCAGTCTCTTCACGTTGCCGACTTGCCGACCACTTCCCAAGCCTCAACTGGGCCATCGACCAGATAGAACATCCGATGTAGTTCGAGGTGTTCGCCAACGGGCCATTGTTCCAGTTGCTCCGGCGAGCGCATGAGCAACTTATTGCGTAAATGCTGCAGTTCATACTCAGCTTGTCCTCGCGTGACGACAATTGACTTTTCTGCGAGTCTGCCTGATGCGATCTTCGAACCGTCGAAATGATAGCCCCGGCTAGTGGCTTCCAGGTGAATTCCCTCTAAGTATGTCCCTATTGCGCTCATCGGATCCAACGATTGTCGAAAACGAATGAGCTGCGGATGATTCCGATACCCTTTGGTATTTCCCAATAGCACGGCTTGAGCTAGGAGTGCCTCACGCCAGCACGCCAGAAGTCCTTGTCTGTCTAAATATCCGGGGGAAATACTCCATAACCGCATACACGTATTCAACCACGGTGTTCATCGACCGTAATATGACGCAATAATAGATAGGGCATACCCAAGGAGGCCCCGTGAAGCGACTGTCCGCTCTCATTGCCACATTGATGCTGGTGCTATTCGCTACTCCCGCGATGGCAACAGCACCTATCAATCTTTCAGATCGTATTAACGATCCTGCGGATTTTCTCTCATCTAACGAAAAGGCCCAACTACGTACCACTGTGGACGAGAACGCTAAAGAAGGTGTTCCTTTGGTGGCAGCAGTCGTCGATAGTTTTGGGGACATGACTCCTCAGGCTTGGTGTGAGGCGTCTGCTGTACAGTCCGGCACCTCGCGTAACACGGTGGTCTATGTGGTGGCTTTTGAAGACCGTCTGGCTGGCTACTGCCCCGGCTCGGATGTGAAACTTTCCGATTCTGCATTAGAAAGCGCCTTCCAGAAAGCAACCACTGAACTGGGGAAGGCGAACCCACTCACCTCTGCAGCATATGTGGCATCGGTCGAAGCTTTTTCACAAGGCTTAGGTTCAAGCGGTGCCTCAAATATGGGGGTGATCGTTGTCATCGTCATCGCAGTTGCTGCGATTCTCGGACTCGTATATTTCTCATCGAAGAGGAAACAAGATCGTCTTCGGTCGAGGTCATCTGTGGCAGCTACTCCTCAAAAGCAAAAAGAACAAGTTGCTAATGCGAAACAACAGCTTCTTTATGCGGACGAGGCGCTTCGCGGCGCAGAGGAAGAACTAGAGTTTGCCCGCGCCCAATTCGGTTCACTCAATACTGATGCTCTGTCCGACGCCATTGCCAAGGCGAAACCTCAGTTGCAACAGGGGTTCGCACTTCTCAACACGATGGAGCAAACAGCGGCATTACCAGCTCAATCGAAGATTGCCGCGCAAATCCTCACCTGTATTCGGGAGGGAATGACCCCGGTTAAGGCCGCCCTTGACCAGCTTAAAAATAAGCAGGATCGACAGTCCACGGTTACTTCGGAGATTGTCGAGGAGAGGCAACGCCTCGATGAAGCTCGTGAACGCATTCCCGTCGCTCAACGTGAATTGGTGTCCTTGAGCTCGGCGTATTCTGAAGATGCTCTTTCCTCTCTTACCCCCCGACCATCGCAGGCAACGGCAGCACTGGACGCAGCAGCACATGCCCTTGACCAAGCCAACGCAGTGGCGTCGACAAATCCAGCAGCTGCAGTTGAGAACGTTGATTTCGCAGCGGGACAGATCCGACAAGCCTTGTCGCTTTTGCAGAGCATCATGGATGCACGCAGTACCCTCGAACGTTCCACTCAGCTTTTAGGCAATGCAGTGGCGTCAATTTCTTCTGATCTTGACGACGTCGCAAAACTGGCGGCCGACCGCGAGAGTTTCGCTCCTTTGGTAGCAGATGCGAAGTCTGCGATAGCTGCCGGGCAGGCTGCCCGGTCTGGTAGCGGTGATCCTCTGGCTGCTTTGGAACAGTTGCGTGTCGCCGAGGATGCTCTGGACCAAGCCTTGGCACCTCTGCGATCTGCTGCCGAGCAAGCCGAGCGTTACAAGAGCCAAGCGCAGGCTCGAATCCAGTCAGCAGAAATTCTGGTTTCCCAGGCAGAATCCCACGTGGCTGCTGCGCGGTCATATGCCTCACTTGACCAACGCTCGCAAGCCGCAAATGCGCGCGCCTTCTTAGCGCAGGCGAAAGCTAGTATCACCTCTGACCCTGCCGCGGCTCTTCAGCAGGCTACTCAAGCAGAAAGTGCGGCACGTGCGGCTATGTCCGGGCCGAGTCAGCCCCCCAATCAAGGTGGCGGCTTTGATATAGGAACAGCCCTCCTATGGGGGATGATCCTGGGCGGTAATAATCGCGGGCGCGGATCGTCATGGGGCGGAGGATCCTCCTGGGGTGGTGGTCGTTCCAGTGGCTTTGGTGGTTTCGGTGGTGGCAGTGGCGGTGGCTTCAGTGGCGGCGGGGGATTTTCCGGTGGACGAGGCGGATCATCCGGGTTCTAGATAAGATCAATGTGAAGCAGTCAACTAGTAAGAGAGTGAAAACATGGCCCAAAAAGAATCAATCTTTGGACGCATCTCCCAGCTACTCAAGGCCAATATCAATGCGCTCATCGACAAGGCTGAAGACCCCGGCAAGATGATTGACCAGCTCATTCGGGACTACACCAATGAAATTGCTGAAGCGGAACAAGCTGTAGCCCAGACCATTGGTAACTTGCGTCTGGCGGAAAAGGACTACGACGAAGATCAGCGAGCCGCCGTCGAGTGGGGCCAGAAAGCGGTAGCTGCCTCCAATAAAGCTGAACAGTGCCGTACCTCAGGTGACACTGCTGGCGCGGACAAGTGGGATAATCTGGCTAAGGTCGCTATTGGCAAACAGATTAGTTTTGAGGAGCAGGCAAAGAGTGCCGAGCCCCTGATCGAATCACAACGCAAAGTTGTAGATCAGCTCAAAGACGGTCTCAACCAAATGAAGACACGCCTAGCAGACCTCAAGAATCGCCGAGATCAGCTGGTTGCCCGGCAAAAAACCGCTGAGGCACAGGCTAAGGTCAATGATGCAATCGGAAGCATCAATGTTCTCGATCCCACCTCGGAGCTTTCACGGTTCGAAGACAAGATTAAGAGAACTGAGGCTCTGGTCGCTGGCCAGCAAGAATTGGCCGCTGATTCTATCGAGTCGCAGTTTGCTGAGTTAGAGACCGATGCCTCTCAGATTGAGGTCGAAGCACGGTTGGCTGCTCTGAAAAATAAGAACACCCCTGACGCATAACCACCGGCTTGGCCCTTCAGCTCTAATGTAACCCACGAGCTGAAGGGCCAAATTGTGTGTATCGATTGTTTTACTCAAACGTCGTGATACTGGTGGGTGTGTGAGCACTGTTTGCAGCCAGAACTCACACACCCACATTCTGGTTCACCACCTTTGGGGGGAGAGACTGGTAGAACCCCCTTTACCGGTGTTGGTTTCGAGACAGGGCAACTAATCCCGATCCCAGCAAGACCACGCCAGCGATCAATGCAGCTAAAAGACCAATTCTGTGTGCGCCCGTGGTTGCCAGAGACGACGTATCTGCTGTAGTTGAAGAGGAAAGGTCCGTCGACTGTGGTGATTGAGACTGCTGGCCTGATTGTTCTCCAACGGGGTCAGTGTCGGGGCCGTCTGGCTTCTGCGGGGGCGCCGCCACGGTAATGGGTTGATCTTGGCATCCCTCGCACCCATCAAGCACCGTGCCATTGCCTTGTCCAGTTACCTCAACGGATACTTTTGCATCCCCTGGCATTCCGGTATTAGTACGTGCAACAAATGTTAGGTGCTCAGTGTCTACCAATGAGATATCCCTGTGCAGAACTTCATTACCGAGAACAGCCTCCCAGATGTGGGGGTGAGAGGGTCGGTGATGATCTGCGCGGCGTCAAGAAGATTGGTTAGATCGACCTCCACGGCTACATCAATGGCGTCTGGACCATTGACTTCAGACTCATCACTCAAGGACTCCTCTCCATTTCGTGATGCAGTAACCATGTATGAGATATCTTCACCAGCAACAACTGTAGAGCCAGCGGGAGGTTCAGAGACGACAGTAATGCTCCATTCTGGGGAGAAATCTATGACTTCTGGGATTGAATAACGCTGGACTTGACCGAAAAACGGCGCATGACCAAAGAAACGCAGGTACTGATCAAAATCCGAAAATGATTCAACACCTCGCGGTGAGTTCCAGGCGGCTTGAGCAAATACTGTCAGCCACGGCATCAGTGTTTGGGTCAGTAATGGTTCGGGCGCCCAACCATGCGCGTCATCCCAGATGGGAAAGAACTGCCCCAGTACTTGAGCCCGGTAAGACTCATCGAGATTAATGGGATCACCCCACCCACGTGAGAATTTAAAACCCGGGCTCCATTGGTACCTCACGCTGCTTGTCCACGTTCGGCATTGAGTCTATTAACTAATCCGGTTAATCCGATTCTGCAGAATAACACAATACCACCGTCATGATCGCAATAGGTAATAATAGCTTCTATGTCGCGTCCCACAATCCGAGATATCGCCTGAGTTGCTGGCGTCTCTCCAGCTGCTGTGTCTTTTACACTCAATGATCGTCCCGGAGTTTCAGAAGAAACCCGAAAGAGAATTGCTGCAGTGGCTCGCGATATGGGGTGGTCCCCTAATGCTGCCGCTCGCGCACTTTCGGTTCGGTCAGCGGGTGCTATCGGTTTAGTAATCGCCCGTCCAGAACAGTCCTTTTCTTCAGAACGATTCTTTTTTGAACTGATTGTTGGCCTACAATCCCAACTCAGTGCCGATGGCAAAGCACTTGTGTTACAAGTGGCGAAAGATGTCAACGAAGAATCCGAAATCCACAGGCGATGGTGGTCTGGGCGCACAGTCGACGGAATTATTCTCATCGACTTACGCGAGAATGACCCTCGTCCTGCGACTTTAGCCCAGCTTGGTGTTCCAACTGTTATTGTCGGTCAGCCCTCAGACAGTCTTGGTGCTGTCGTTGGCGACGAAGAGGGGATCATGCGAAAAATCTTGGAACACCTCATAGAAGAGGGTTGCACACGCATCGCATATGTCAGCGGCTTCACCTCACTGGCGCACATTACCCAGCGAGCCCGTACTCTCTCGCAGATCGGGCGAAAACGGGGAATAGAAGTTCAACTCTCAACAGCAACTGATTTTACCGAGGACTCTGCCTTAGAACACACCAAAGAACTATTGCAGGGACCTCGACGTCCCGATGCGATCATCTACGACAACGAGATTCTTACTTTGGGTGGCTATCAAGCGTTACGTACGCTAGGATTCACCGTTGGTGAGGATATTGCAGTCGTTTCCTGCGAGGATTCAGCCATTTGCCGAGTTCTCACTCCCGCGGTCACCGCGATCCATCGTGAGCCCAGCACGGTTGGCGTACACGCCGCTGAAGTCTTGACCTCAATGCTTGCCGGAGGTCCCGCCACAACGGTATTGGAGGAGACTCCTGAGTTAATAGTTCGCGCATCCTCTCAGCTTAGGTAGCCCTCCGGCCATCACTGCGTCGTAATACCCGTGGCAGTGAGATATTTGTTGCCGGGACACTGTTTTATTTAGGGGGATTCGGCGACCGGAGCCTCCTAAATCCAGCCTCTTTCATAAGCTCTTTCAGCAGCGGCATGGCGATTTGGCGCATCCAGTTTGATTGCGGCAGATGATAGGTAGTTGCGGACCGTTCCCACACTGAGGTGCGCTCTGGATGCAATGTCTTCAACAGTCGCCCCATCGACAGCCAAAGCCAGGACTTCAGCCTCTCTGGAAGTGAGCGGTGAATCGCCCGCCGCAATTGCCTCAGCGGATAGTTCAGGATCAACATACCGCTGTCCCGCGTGGACTTTGCGAATAATTTCAGCGAGCGTGCGCGCTGATGTACTCTTCGGAATGAAGGCTCTTGCCCCTGATTCCAACGCATGTTTCAAATAGCCGGGACGTGCGTGAGAGGTCAGGATCATGCAGTTAGTTTGCGCGGACGATTCTCTTACTGCTTCAGTTACTTCAATGCCATCTTTACCAGGCATTTGCAGGTCGAGGACTGCAACGTCGGGACAATATCTATTGATTTGCGCAACTGCCTCTAATCCATCAGCAGCCACAGCAACTACCTCAATATCCCTTTCCAACCCCAAAATAGCTTCGAGAGCATCCCGCAGAAGACGTTCATCATCGGCAACAACGACAGTAATCATCATCCCTCCTTTTCGCCGCCAAGAGCCGGGCCGAGGATCTTCGCTACCACGGTAAATCTGTCAGCAACCACACCGTAGTCTAATGTGCCGCCAACGGCTTTCAACCGCTCAGTCAACCCCACCAAGCCTGACCCGTCTCCGTGTCCATCGTCCAATGCAGGGCGATTAATCAGTCCGTCGTTACTCACGGTCAAGCTCACCGACTGTGGCTCCACTGTGATTACAAAGACCGCTTTTTTGGCGTTAGCATGCCGAACAATATTTGTGGCAGCCTCACGCAAGACCCACGACAGAGGCTCGCCAGCCCACGAAGGAATCTCGGTCGTCTCCCCCATAATGCGGGACTCGACACCGGCTGAGCGAAGCAGCGACTGAGCGCCAACTAGCTCCGCTGCAAGGCTCGGTTTCCGATATCCTGCAAGGACACCGCGCAATTCTGCCAACGATTCATTGGCTAGGTCTCTTACCGCATATACCTCTTCAAGTGCACGCTCCGTAGCACCAGTCTGCGTCAAGGCACCCGCTAGATCTGATTTGAGAGCAACCGCGGTGAGAGTTCGCCCCATGACATCATGCATATCGCGAGCAATCCGCAAGCGTTCTTCTGCTACTGCCAAATCTGCGCGCATATGATCCATCTGCGCTTGGTCTTTTACCGCTTTAAGTAACACAAGGGACCAACGCGACGTTCCTATCAGAATAAGAGCAACGATGAATATGGGAACGCCGACTGCCAAGGCAATAGTGGTTACTCTGGCAAAAGGTTGCATGGAATCTAATCCGCCTTCGCCCCATACTGCGACAGATAAGAGGACGGCGATGAGAAAACTGACGAGCACTATTCTTGCAGTGGATAAGAGAGGCCCTAGAACGGTACCGGCCAAAATCAGTACCGTTGCCGCAGGCCATACTGCTAATCGATTTTCGTATGTCCAATACAGTGCAAGAATAACTGAAAGAGTTGTTGAGACTGCTAGCAGCGGCATCACCCACGCAGAGAGGTCGGTTCTATTGACTTCGCTATCTACAGTGCGCTGCAACGTCACCGACGCAATGATGCAGTGTGCGGTGAATGCAGTAAGAAAAACTATCCCCGCAGCATCGACCCCCAGATGTACTACCGATAGGCCAAGTGCTAACGGCAGGAAAAGAATGAGAACGTGAAATGACCCTAAGAGATAACGCCTGAGTTGTTTTGAGGCGTCTACAGGATCACGTTTCTTCATTCTTTAGTCTCTCGTCGTCAACGCCGCTTGGCAAATCGCATGGTGGAACGGGCTAGAACTACCGTAGCAATACTCCATGCGAGCAATACCAAAAGAGGCGTGAGTCCGTGGGACCATGACTGGATAAAATCGAACGTCTCAACAGAGTTCGTTGTGTACCCGGATAGACCTAGCGACATGAGTTCACCCACGGCGTAGAGCGGCGTGTAAGAGGCCACCGTTTGGACGGCATCGGGAAGGAAGTCCAACGGAAAGTTGACTCCAGAAAAGAACATCATCAGAAAGAAAAGAGGCATTGTAGAGTATTGGGCACCTTCTACGGTAGAGGTAAATGACGCCGTCCATGCAGCGAGACTTACCATGACGATGCAGCCCATTATGACAGCACATACGACGAGGATCAGGTTGGTCAGGGGTGGCATTCCAAATACTATCGACGCACTTACTCCTCCAATGACAATTTGGAGCAGCACAATCACAAACGACGGCAATGCGGCTGCAATGACACCCTCCCATGGGGTTACTTCCCCCGTGGACATTCTTTGGAATACTCCTTCTTCGCGGCGCGCCACAAAAACGGTGGTGAGGTTGTAGTAGACCACGAGCAGTAGCGCCCACTGCAATAACGTGTTGACCAGGAAGGTAGTGAATCGGGAACCTGAGTTAGCGTCTCCCATGATGGCACCAAAAAAGACGACCATCACGAGCGGTAGTCCAAGCGCAGTGCCCATAATGACGGGGGTTCGCAAGAAGAGACGTACTTCTCCTACGCTGACAGCCCGTATGCGGCGCATACTCTTTGCAACCTTGTGTTGAGGCGTTGTTGATACGGTCTGTGATGTCATTGAATTCTCCTACGGATTTGAGATCGTTAGGCAACGGCAGGCTGGTTGTCCAAGGCAAGGAATGCTTGTTCAAGTGAGGCTGAACGAGCATTCAGATCACTCAAAGAAATGTCGCGGTCTTCGCACATTTTCAGAAGTGCTGTGAGAGTCACCTGGAGATCATCACTGTGTATCTCAATTTTCCCTCGGATCTCTCGCACATCTCCTATAACCGAAGGTAAGAGCTCCACCTCGTTGGGATGCAGTTTTCCATCATCTGTAAAACTGATGATGGAAGGTTGGGCAGCTACAACTTCGGCAACGGTTCCCGATGCAACAACTTTCCCAGAAGACATCATGAGGACACGATCAGCAAGTTCTTCTGCCTCCTCAAGGTAGTGGGTGGTAAGCAGAACCGAGGTTCCCCCGCGCAACATCATCCGCACAAGTTCCCAGGTTCGTTGACGCGAAGCAGGATCAAGACCAGTTGTCGGCTCGTCAAGAAAAAGAACCTGGGGGTTCCCTAGAGTGGCCATTGCAAGATCTAGTCGGCGCCGTTCACCACCAGAAAGCGCCTTAACACGCACATTTGCGCGATATGTGAGGTCGGTGAGTTCGAGAGCTTCATCGACGGGGCGAGCATTGGTGAGGGTTCCCGCCCACATCCGCAATGTTTCTTCTACTGTGAGGTCACCGGCAAAACCGGCTTCCTGCAGCATGATCCCCGTATGCTGGCGCACATGCGCTCGTTGGCGTATAGGGTCAGAACCGAGTACTCTCACCGTGCCGGAGGACGCAGGAGCTAATCCTTCAATCACTTCTACTAAAGAAGTTTTGCCAGCACCGTTGACTCCCAGGATCGATACCAGTTCACCGGCTTGGACCTGAAACGTCACTCCATCTACAGCAGTGAAAGCGTCCCGCCCTTTGCCGTAGGTTCTTTTCACATCCAAGACTTCTATTACGCTCATTTTCCCTCTTTCCGTCGCGTGTTCTCACTCTATGAGGCGGTGAAGCCCACTAACGCTGATGCACGTCACCGCTTTTTATGAGAAATACACATGTAGCTCATGACATTTGTCATGAGCTACATGTGGTGAAAGACTGCGCTTTGCACAGACCGATGTTTGGGCCCAAGGACGACCAGAGAATCCGAATAGTGTCGTGCGCCTAGTCCCGAGCTACCATCAGCCAAGAAACTTGCACGTCTGTTCCTTCGCCGTCTCCCACGGGCTCGAGAACGAATGCGATTTCTCCGTCTTCTGGCTGAATGTTCGCATAGATCCCCACAGTTTCTTCAGCAGGAATGGGGCGTTTTTGCTCCACTACTTGACCATTGATGTGAACGCGTGCGCTACGGTCATGTGCCCATTGAGACCAAGGATCATAGAATCCCGCATAGACCGTGTAGGTCCCGTCTTCCAAACCTGAAAAACGGTATTCCAGGCTGCGGTTATCGGCGCTAGAGAGAACATACCGGAGACTTTCTGTCCACGATGCTGACGCGGAACCGCTGACTTCTGTATTGTCGCCTACGTACCCCCACGAACGTCCTGTCGCAGGGTCTGGCCCGTAGGACTGATCGGGAACCGACGTCGCAATCTCAATGCCTGCACCCTGCACAGCCTCAATTATCTTGAGATAGTCAAGCCCAGTCCCGTCCCCGCCCGAGTCAACGATATGACTGAGCCCTTCAGGCACGACAACTACACTCGCGGTGATAGTTCTAGACTTACCTGACAAGGAGGTAACTGTACCTTCGATGGTCCGAATCCCTGGTAATGCCAATTCTGAGGTGTCCCAGTCAACCTGCGCCGTGGTGGTCTGCCCGCCTTCGTTCATTACGATTTCCGACGGCAGATTTGGCTCCTCGCCAAGCGCAACAACAGTAGGGAGTTCTGCGTCCCAGCTGAATCGGCTGCGCCCTTCAAGGTCTTCTAGTCTCCATTCATCCATCCACGGCAGGCTCATAGATTCTTCCTCACCAAAATCGAGAGGCAACCATACATATGGAGCATTGGCTAGGTCAGAAGGAGTCCAACGGTCTCCCATGTAGATGAATTTGCCAGCATCTTCATCGATGGTGATGACAGAAGTGCTTTGTGATCCATGCGTAGTCGCAGGTTTACCCCCGTTCTCGGCGGTGGCTGGGTTGCCGTGGCGTGTCCAAGGCCCGAGAGGATTGCTCGCGGTGGCATAGTCAGCAGGATTCGGGTCCCAGCCGGTAGCTCCCGATGTAATCATGTAGTAGGTCTGGTCGTACTTGAACATGGCGGGAGCCTCGCGCTGTCCACCCGGCCAATTGTTGGTGAAATCTACGCCTTTTTCGGCATCATCGGGGTATGTCTGCAAAAATGTGTACGAGGCGTCCAGAGACGACACATACATGGTCAGGTTCTCTTCCGAAGAATAGACTATGTATGCTTCGTCCCCTCCAGAATCCGTATCGCCAGTGTCGACAAAGAGATTCATGTCCCGAGCCATCCCAAGCTGACTGGGGTATTTGTTATCAGGATCGTCCGCTGGCACATAGTTCAGACGATAGGAGTCCACATACCGGTAAGGCCCGAAAGGCTCATCTGCGACTGCAACACCTGCAGTGGCCTTGGCGTATTGCGCTGACGAGAACGGGGTTGGCCCATCTGTGTGAATCCACATCACCCACTGGTCGGTGGCACTGTTGTACGCGACCTTCGGACGCTCAAATATCACGGCTTGTCCGTGGTCGTAGAGTGTCCCGTCCCGATCTAAGTCGAGGAAGGCAATGTCTTTTTGAATGTCGGTATAGTCTGCGTATAAGTCGCTGAAGTAGGGGTCTTCATCAAGCTGTGCGCGGCTAGTAGCCGCCCGCATGACGACACCTTGATCATCCCAGTTGTACAGATCAGAGCTAGAGTATGCGTGGATGCCATCCATGGGCTGGTATCCATGAGTGCGGTCTTCGCCAAACCAGTAATAGTTTCCGCTACCTGCCGGATCCGGCAAAACCTGTCCCCCATGCCCCTGAATGGGTTTCCCCGAAGTGTCTAGCCACGCCTGCCCCGGACGAAACGTATCGTAATCAAGAATCTCTCGGCGCTGAGCCCACGCGCTGTCGATCGCTGCTCTGGCCTCAGCTATCTCTTCCAGCGTGGGCGTCCCTTCCAGAAGAGCTGCCGCGTTAGCGAGAGCCTCGTCGAGTGGAATGAGACTGTCAGGAGCATACCGGGCTCGTTCTTCCGCGCTCAAGGTGCGTAGGTCGATGAGAGCTTGCAGCTCTTCAACGCCAAATGACACTGGCAAACGCACTTCGATCCACCCCACAGCTGGATCCGTATAGCTATTGGTGCGTCCGGGTTGGGAGTTCACTCTGACGTTGAGCTCCCCATCAACTACTTCAATGCCCTTATGAACGTATTGTGTTCCCTCCGCTGTCGCTTTATGGGTGCCTACAAATGTCTCTTCCATGTACACGTCCATGGATCGATCGGTCCATCCACTGGGCATACGATATCCGACAGTGACGTCATAAGTTCCGTTGGGTAGGCCAAAAGCATAGGTTACGTTTCTTTTTTCGTAGTCGGATACCGGCGTGTCCTGCGGTTTTGCGTCATATCGAACCGAGGCTTTCTTATCATTGGAAGAGTTAGAGTTAGCGCGTGGATCCGACGTATCTGAAACTATGTACCCCCAGGACGCTCCGGTTTTTGCGTCTGGTCCGTAGGCTTGGTCGGTCAGCGTCTGGTAAAGCCCCATGAAGTCGCCTTGAGCGACAGAATCGACTTCAGCAGCTCCCGAGTTGGCAAAGTAAAGAACGTAGTCGTGTTCGATAAGTTCCTCAATCGTAAACTCTGGAAAAAAATTGTCGGCATGTGCTGGAATGGCGGCGACCATGCTGGCAAGTCCCAACGCCAAAGTGGCAACACTGCCTAGAGCCAATCGAGTGAAAGAAGTTCTTTTCGCTGTCGAAATATGCCTCATTGGATATTTCCTTTTCTTGTCTTGATGGAAAGAAGGCCTATTCCCACCGCCAAGGCGAGTACCGCTGCAAGTCCTGCGAGAATCGGTGTTACGGCTCCCGTGCTAGATAAACTGTCACTTTGTTGCCCACCTGTTCCTTGGTCCGGGATGGTGCTATCTGGGTTGTCAGGGGCGCTTCCTCCGGGCTGAGGTCCGGGTTCCGGAGTTGGACGAGGTGGCGGAGCCGTCTCGCCATTGACTGGCGTGAGTCCTGCAACAGCAAGGGTATGTCTCTCGCCGCCAACGACCTTGATGGTGTCGCCCGAGCTCTCTTGAGTCTCCGTGAATTGTTCTACGGTTTGCGGCCCAGCCTCATCCCACCCCCAGACGTGCAATGTGCCGTCAGTAGTGATCGCGGCGGTGTGGTAGGCACCCGCTCCAATGGCCATGACAGAACCAATCCCGGAAGGAACCTTGGTCTGACCTTGATCACTTAGCTGGATGTCATCATGTGCATTCGCCTTACGGGCTCCCCAAGCGAATATCTCTCCGTCATTGGTTAAGGCCACTGTATGGGCAGTTCCCGCGGCAATCGCCTTGACAGGTGGCAGATCATCAGGGATACGCGTTTGTCCCAAGTCATTTCGTCCCCACCCATACACATGTCCTTCAGAGTCAAGAGCTACGTTGAATCCGCTACCCACAGCGATATCCGTGATAGTAGATTCTGCAACCTCTTGAGGAATAAGACCTTGACCAAATGCGGTCTCACCCCAATACACCACGTTGCCGTCGCGATCGATTGCTAAAGATCCACTACCGCCTGCAGCAATCATTGCCGCTTTGAGCCCTTCCGGAGGGCTGATCTGGCCGTCAGCGTTCCTTCCCCACCCTATGACCTCCCCATCTTTAGTCAGCGCTAAACTGTGGTTCGCGCCTGCAGCCACCGCGATTACTGTCGTTTCTGCCAGTCGAGCGGGAATGTCTGTCTGCCCCTGACCATTGTCACCCCAGGCATTCACAGTGCCAGCAGAATCGAGCACCACCGTGTGCTTGTTTCCTGCAGCAATGTCAGCTAAGGACGTTTGGTTCAAGCTTTCGGGGGGCGCACCTACGTTTTCAGGACCATTCCACCACATGTTCGCTGCGCTCTGGAATGTCTCGCGTTGATCTGTTGCTTCAGCATCGTGAGGCAACGCCCAGGGGACTGCAGCGAGCAACAATGCTGCAGCAAATATACTTTTTCTTTTCATACGTCTTCCTTTTACGCACTCATGTTCTTTGAGATCAATGGGCCGTGGTGAAGGATTCTCATTCCTCCACCACGCCACCCTCAGAGCTCCCGACGGCGCAATGATGCGCCAGCTGCGCACACTCCTAGAATCAGCAAGACTGCCACCACGCCGATAAGTATGCCCACGCGAGCCCCTGTTTCACTCAGTTCATTGGGCTCTTGACTTTCGCCGCTTGCCTCGTTGTCACCGAGTTCTTCTATAACATTGCCATCATCCGCGCCCGCTACGATAGTGACGGGGTGAGATTCTCTAGTACCGGGTAGGTACCCCGCGTGGGACGCAGTTACCTGGACCGACAGACTCTTGCCGATATAGTGCGGTAACACTACCAAAGACTCAGTTGTGCCTTCTGCGATAGGATCTCCATCCACATTCCACTGGAAACTCATGTCAGCTGCATCTGGGTCAGTATCTGTTTCTACCACTAATGTCTGTCCGGGTATCGGGTTTCCGACAATAGCCAAGGATGTCACGTCTACTTGACGTTGGATGCGCACCCGGTAGATCCGAGACTGCCCATTTTCTGCCGTCACAGTGATAGAGGCGGTCCCCGACACGTCATCAAATTCGTGTTCAACGCGTGCCTGAGAATCTTGGGGAATCCCCGTTACCACAGGCCATAGACTCCCTACAACCGTGACGTTATATTCTGTTATTTCTGGGGAAAACCCAGCAACTTCTTCGCTTCCAACCACGATTGACGCCAAAGAGTTGTTGGAAGACAGAACACCTATTTCGAGACCAGTCCCATCGGGATGTGAAGCGGACGGTTCTGACGACAGGTATCCATCGGACGATGCAATCACTCGGACAGCAATCGAATGCCCCTGATCTGAGGGGATCACACTATAGTGATCAGCAGTGGCTCCCCTGATTTCTTCCCCATCTCTGAGCCACTGGAACGTGTATGTCGCATCGGCAGGATCGCTCGCCACGACTGCACGCAAGTCTGCGCCAACAGCAGGTTTTCCGTCGATGGTAACCGAGAGGACGTTTACCTGATGTTGCACGGTGACGTGATATTCCTTGTGAGTAACCCCGTCTGCGGCAACGACCCGAACGAGAAGAACATCGCCACTCCACGCATATTCCACAGTTGCCTCTCTATCGACAGGCAACGCGGTGATAGTGGGTGTTCCACTTCCAAGAATGTCTACATGATATTCCGTTTGATCAGGAGTAAACCCCTCTACAGGCACGTTGTTGATATAGACGACTCCAAGATCAGCCAGACTGCTGGGGGCGGCATCAAGACTGTAGAGTTCAACTTCGGAGACGGTCAGATAATTCGTCGCATCCATATGAATGCGAACCCTATCTGTTATTACCGCCCCAAAATCGAGGTCAACAGTGAGCGGGTCACGGCTGGAATCGACATTTGTGGTGTCGGCGGTTATCCATTCTTCGCCGTCCCAGTACTCGGCACGCACGGTGTCGGCCCAGCTCTTGTTTGTCCCATCACGGTAGAAAAACACCTGCGCCGACGATATCTCTACCGCAGACGGAAGACGATATTCGAGGTAGTCGCTAGAGTATTGTCTTCCAGGCCCCCACGTTGACCAAGCTTTGTCACTGCGGTCGCCGTTGCGCGTATTGGCGGGGTCGTAGGTTTCATATTCAGTTTGCGAATAGGAGGCCGTTGTCTGCACTCCCTCGGCAGTCAAAATATTGCGGTTTGAAGGTTCGGTAACGATGATCGTTAGACGAGCTTCCAGAGGACGTCCGTGGTTGTCCTCTGGCGCAACGGTTCCACTAACTGAGTAAAACCCTATTTCATCAAGAACGTCAGGTATTCCTGAGAAATCCCACGCCACGGGTATCTTGTGGGTCGCAGCTGAGTTTTCCATTCTTGCTGTGACTGTTCTTGGGGCCCGCTCAACCACTCGCTCACGCGAGTTCCCGGCAGCAACGGTCACGGAGGATGGATCGGCAACGTCAAGAGGTCCCACGTCGACGAGCAGTTCTGCATTGTTGAAATGGTTCCCAAAAAGGTCTTCTCCGCTGCCGTGAAGAACCACCGCACCTGCTCTGTCCCACGCAGCAGAATCAACATCCCACGAGACGGGAACGGGGTCTCCCTGCCCCCACGCATATAGGGGCACTACTGTGGCGGGAAGCTCAGGCGGTACGCCGACAGGGGTAGCACTCTGACTGGGAAGGATTCCCTGCAAAACGGGCTGATATACGTACCATTGCTGGTGGGCACCCCCTGATGATGACCACGTCCCGACGGGTGTACCAGACTGATTCGATTCTCCGTTGACGTCAAGGACCTGTTCCAATGATGCATTCAAAAGACTTACCGACGAAGCATCAGTCGTATTGAGTATCCACACCGTTTCCGAATCGGCAGCAGCCTCAGCACCACTAATATCTCGAAGATCCGTTCCAGCAGACGTTGCTCCAAGGAATCTACCGTCACCATTCTCAATGGTGTACCGCAGGGCACCCGCGTATGGAGAATCACTGAGCCGGTGGAACGTCCACAACTGTGTCTTCACGTCTTGCGGTGTGGCTGCGGGATTCTCTATGGTGACACCTCGCTCTGTACCAGTCAGTGGCTTCCCACTCTTCTTCCCATTGACCACATAGGTCTTCCCATCGCCAATGAGTTCAGCATCGTCGGCAATGCCGCTGACCCCATCCACAACGAATGTTGTGACGGACATGCCAGGGACCGTAATAGTGGCTTCCTCGTCGGCTATTGCTACTGGAGTCCCCTCTACCAGGGCATTGCCCTCCAAATTGTTAGGTCCGGGTGCCTGCGTGGTAACGACGGGAGTGACCGTTGCTCCGGTGGCAAATGTGTCAAAGTTTGAAAGATCTACAGTCACTGCCTGTGGTTCACTGCTGGGATTGACATGGACCAGGCGGAGCCCTTCAGGGGTAATCGCAGCCGTAGTGTTGTGCTCATCGACAGCGATGAGATGCGATCCGGGTGTGATGTAGTGGGTGAAATTTCGCATCGCATTGTATTTTGAGTTGGTCACGATCTCACATTTGGCACTCTCAGGCAGCTCTTCGCCACTCACCCACCCGGCGTCTTCCAGCCGACGAGTCGAATATCCGCGCGTTTCAACACTATCGTTGCAGTCAAAATCAACGAAAACAGAACCCCAATTCAGTCGTTCGACCTTCTCCATGTTGTAGTAGTCTTCAATTTCTTGCCAGAACACGTAATTGTCGGGCTCCAGTTGGCGCAAGTCAGAGATGACCTTTTGTGCGAATCCAACGGCAGCAGAAAAATGCACTGGGTCAAATTCCCTAATGACGGCTCCGTTCTCGTCGCGTTTTTGCAAGAAATCTCCGCCAACTTCACTCATCCACAGTGGCCGGTCGTTGGCTTTTGCTATGTCGCGTGCCTGCTGTATTCCGCCCGTCCCATACGTGTGGACATTAATTTGCCCGACCAGAGAACGAATGTCCGGTGAATACTGTGCCCACGCTCGATTGAAGTTCGCCGGGTTAGTCTCGTCATTAGCCGCAACACGTGCGTCAACGCCTCGCCCAGCTAGGGCTTGGGATAGTTTAGCGATAATACTTTGCTGCTGTCCCTCGCCCTCCCCCGGGCAGATCTGGGCGCCTTCTTGAACGGTGCCCCCTTTTCTCGGCCACTGTTCTCCTTCCACAATGGTCGTTCCCCAATAGCCAGCACAGGGCTCATTGAATGGGTCAACACTCGTAAACTCGATACCGTACGTCTGCTCCATGTGCGAGACAACTGCAGCAAGATACTCGGCAAACTTCGTTGGCGCATCGTGAACGGTTGCGACTTGCTCATGCCTGCTATTAAAGTTTCCCGTTACGAATCCGCTGTTAGTCATAAAGTAGGGAGGAGAGTTGCTAAACGCCTCCCACACCATGTCATCTCGCTTTTCCGCGAGTTCCCCAACCCACCAACGCTGGCTTTGATCAGCATTCCAGTTGTAGCTGGAATCTTCGGTGGGATCCCATTGCTCCAAGAACAGATCTCTTTGGTCGTATGTCGATAGTGGCCCTGACTCTGGGTCGTCATTGGGGGCCCACCACCCCTCGACGGCAGCACCGTAGCGCAAATAGTCAGGCACATCGGAAGCATTGCCACCGCCGACGTTGTACCTGGCAATATTGAGATTCATACCCTCGGCGGAAAAGACTTTCTCATACAGCTCACTTCTGAGTGGTTCCGGATAGTCTCCCGTAGCATTCGCAAACCACACTAATGACGTTCCCCATCCTTGAAATTCCCGACCTCGGTAGGACGGATTCGGGGTGATGGTCACTGTAGATTCGTTTTGAGCAGCCTGTGCGGGCACCGCCGCTGGCCCCGAGATTCCCCACCCCACAGCCATGACCGCAGCCAATGCAAGGCTCGTAACACGTGGGAGGGTTGTGCGCCTAAAATTCACCTTTACTCCTTCTCTTCTTTGTGATGGTGTTCAGTGGTTCAAAGATCGATAAAATGGTTACGTAAAAATAGAAGCGTCTTTGCTCCCACGCATGATTAGTCCCCGCCGTCCCTGAGGAAGGAAATCGGCAGTCCACAACTGTTGATGGGCCAGAAGCGTTACTGTCAAACCAATAGTTCTACGATCTGTATCTTCACCTGCTCTCCTATTTCGTCGGTGGATGCTTCAGAGATCACGCTTGCGGCATTCTGATCACATTCCAAGACACCGGCGGCAATGTCACCTTGACGCATTTTCCCTCTATGCGAGCAGTCGCATTCACCACCGGAAGCACACTCGCGTCATCAGAAGGCCCTGCTTTCCAATAGGGGTCAGCAGACGCGTACGTTGTCGCCTGCACAGATCGCACCTTATGGCCTGATCTGACTGTCAGCTCCATTTGTTCATGCTGACTGCGGTTGACCGCAAAAACCACTTCTTCCGAATCGTTGGCCACGCTCACCGCATCCAATACATCGACGTCTCCGTATCTGTTGGTTTCGTATGTAGGGCTAGAAATGAGCGTCTGCAAAACTTCACCACGCGCCATCTGAGAGACGTGCTGGAACGGATGGTATGTAGTCTGCTTCCACATTTTTCCGCCAGGCTCAGTCATGATGGGGGCAATCACGTTGACCAACTGCGCCAACGACGCAGATTTGATGACATCGGAATGTCGGAGTATCGAGATCAACAGGGAGCCTACTACCACTGCATCCGCAACCGAATAGTTGTCCTCTAAGAGCTTGGGAGCAACTGGCCAATCATCACCTTGCGGAACTTGCTCATCTTGACGAGATTGATACCAAACGTTCCATTCATCTAAAGAGATATAGACGCGTTTCTGTGAACGCTTCTGAGCCCGCACTGCCTCAATGGTGGCCGCAACAGATTCCACAAATCCATCGAGATCGACGGCGGAGGCAAGGAAGGAACCCAAGTCGCCATCATGTTCTTGATAGTAGCTATGAGCGGATATGAAGTCGACGTCCTCATACGTTTCTTGAAGAACCTCATACTCCCACCGCCCGAACGTGGGCATTCCCGAGTTCGATGATCCACATGCCACTAGTTGCAATGTTGGATCTACTGCGCGCATCGCCCGAGCAGTTTCTGCCGCTAAACGGCCGTATTCTTGGGCGGTCTTATGGCCCGTCTGCCATGGGCCATCCATCTCATTGCCCAAACACCACATAGTGATCCCGTAAGGCTTCTCAGCGCCATGAGATCGACGCAGGTCAGCTAACGCGGTGTGAGTCCCGCCATTGCAATACTCCAGAAGGTCAACCGCCTCCATAATGCCGCGAGTACCCAAGTTGACAGCCATCATGGGCTCAATGCTTGCGCGCGAAGCCCATTCCATGAATTCGTTCGTTCCAAATTCGTTTGTTTCAGTCGTATGCCAGGCCAAATCGAGGCGAACTGGGCGTCGTTCAAGGGGCCCGACACCGTCCTCCCACCGGTAGCCTGAAACGAAATTGCCGCCTGGATATCTCACTGTGGAAATCCCCAAGTCTCTCACCGCGTCTATGACATCCTTGCGGAAACCTCTATCGTCAGATTCAGGATGTTCCGGCTCGTAAATTCCTGTGTAGACGCAACGCCCCAAATGCTCTACGAAAGCCCCAAATAGCTTGCGGTCAACTGGAGCTACTCGGAAGTCATGGTGAGTGGTAATAGTGGCAGAAAGCATAGTGACTACATCCTCAATCTCGGGGTCAGGTCGGCAACGATGGTGCTCACCAATCTATTGGTCCTAGGTCAGGGCTGGCGGAAAATGCTACGCGTGGTCGTGGTGTGGAACCCATTTCCAGAATAAGGATGTCGTTCTTTCCGGGGCGCAACAGTGGCCCTGGCACATACAAGGTCTTCTGTGGTCCCCGTGAATTGAAGCGCCCTAGCAAGTACCCATTGATCCACAACAATCCGTGCTGCCAGGGAGGGATACTGAAAAACAAGTCGTTTTGCTGGTCACACTCAAACTGATATTGAAGCAGTGTTGGTTCGACGACAGGCTCACTACTGTTGTTATTCTCCCAAGTCTCCACCAGGGCTGTAGCTTGCTCCCCTTGCTCGAAAGGAAGTGGCATAATCTCCCATTCGGTAACTTCTCGTCCACTAATAAGGGCTGGTCCAATGAGTCCCTTGGCTTCACCAATACGTGGACCGTAATTCACTCTTCCCTGGTCCTCGACGACCAAAGTTACAGAACTCGTTCCCCCGGGAAGGAGGATCGAGTTTTGGTTATCCATTCTTTCGATAACACCGCACACTCGGCCATCAGCGAAGACAACAGCTCTGTCCCGAACATCCACAAACTCCAGAATTTGCTCGCCGACCAGGGGGGCGAAGGAAGCACGGTAAGCCATGAACCCCTGATAGTGTTCTACCTGGTCCATGGTAGGCAGTTCAGTGAAGCGACGCCACGCATTCGACGAGTCGATTGCTGACAAAAACCGAGCTCTAGCAATCTCGCGAGGCTGGGGGGTCGGAGCCGGGTGGAATCCCTCAGGCTGACCCACTTTCTGGTCGGTGAAATCTTTCAGAACATCCTGAAATGCCCAGTACTTTTCAGTCGGGTGTCCCGCCTCATCCAAAGGAGCATCATAGTCATACGAAGTAGCGATGGGTCGATAGAGTCCCTTGTCATTAGCTCCATTGGTGAAACCGAAATTGGTGCCCCCATGCACCATATATATGTTGACGCTTGCCCCCAACTCCAGCAGTGTCCGAAGCTCAGCTGCTGAGTCTGTAGCCGAGGTGACATGGTGGTAGTCTCCCCACTGGTCGAACCATCCGTCCCAAAACTCAGAGCACATCAATGGGCCCGTAGGCTGAACCTCTCGCAGATTCTGTAGGCGCTCTCGGGTGCGAGAACCAAACGACGCTGTCGCTAGAAGATCAGGCAGAGTCCCCCGCTGCAACATTTCTGGCCTTGGCTGGTCAACAGTCGTCAATGGCACTGTTATTCCCGCTGATCGAGTGGCATCCACCAAGGTGCGCAAATAGACCGCGTCTTCGCCGTAGGCTCCGTATTCGTTTTCAATTTGGACGAGGATTACCGGCCCGCCACGATCAATTTGCCGCGGTGCAACGATGCCGTACACCGTGTCCAGGTATTCAAGGGTGGGCTCCAAATACCGCGGATCGGATCCGCGAACTGGAATGCGCCCTGAATCGGACAACCATCCTGGCAGCCCTCCACCGTTGAACTCTGCACAAATGAACGGGCCAGGCCGCACAATCGCCTTCATGCCCTCATCCGCAACAGCATCCAGGAAACCTGCCAGGTCCAGCATGTCAGTGTCGATCCACTCACCGCGGCGTGGTTCGTGAAGATTCCAGGGAACATAGGTCTCGATTGTATTCAGCCCCATCTGGTGGGCTTTATGAATACGGTCTCTCCAATACGCGCGAGGAACCCGGAAATAGTGAATGGCTCCCGAAAGCACTTGAAAAGGTTGACCATCCAACTGGAACTGGTTACCAACCACTGCGAAAGTAGCGGACATACGCCCTAAATCTCCTTGTTTGAGTGGGGCGGCCTAGTGACCGCCCCACAGTCGTTCTTTACAGCACCAGCAGCTATTCGCCGGTTACTGTGAATCCCTGAGCATTGCCGTATTCAACCAATGCTTCCTGCCAAGCCTTGAGCCCCGCATTGATATCGGTCTTATTGGCATACGCGCTACCCACTGTGTCACCGAAGATAGAGTTGGCATACACCTGGTAGGGCAGGTAATTCCAGCCCGCGAGAACGTCAGATGCGCCAGCAGCCAAGACTCTGTTGATCTCTTGACCGCCAAAATACTCAGGTGTCTGTGATAGGAATTCTTCCGATTCCAGGTCAGCCACGGTGGCAGGGAATCCACCCGATTCCAGGAAGATCTTGATTGATTCCGGATCGTTGTTGAGCCACTTGAGGAAGGCAGCTGCCAACTCAGGATTCTGAGACTGTTTGACGACTACCTGGCCGCCGCCACCGTTCTCAGCATTAGCTGCTGTTCCGTCGTATGTTGGAATTGGAGCCACCCGCCAATCCCCAGCTGTTTCTTCGACCGCGCTCATCAGCGTGCCGGGCATCCATGCTCCCGTGATCAATGAGGCTATTTTGCCCTGGTTAAGGCCTTGATACCACTCATTTGACCACCCTGCAATGGGTGAAATCAGACCGTCTTCGACTAGCGGACTCCACATGTCGGCCCATTTCTTCGCCCCCTCGTCCTGCAGATTGATAGTGACGTCGGTCCCCTCAACAGAGAATGGGTGTCCCCCAGCCTGCCAGATCATCGAAGTCGTGAAACCTGCATCGCCAGAGTCATTGGTGATGTAGACCGAAGAGTCATGTTCGTTGATTTTCTTCGCTGCTTCGGCAAATTCATCCCAAGTCTTGGGGGCTTCAGTGATGCCTGCAGCATCGAATACTGCCTTATTGTAGAAGAGTGCCATGGGGCCTGAGTCTTGGGGAAGTCCCCAAACCTTGTCGCCTTCAGTGACTGATGACCACGGTCCAGGAGTGTATTGATCAGCCAAATCGCCAAAACCGTACTCTGAGAGATCGACAAGAGAATCCGACAAAGAGAACTGCGGTATTGCGTAGTACTCAACCTGGGCCACATCGGGAGCACCTGAGCCTGCTTGAATCGCATTTTGAAGTTTAGTGTATTGCTCGGTGTTCGTTCCTACATTGGCAACGTTGACCTTGACGTTGGGATATTTGGCTTCAAAAGCCGCAACCTGAGCTTCCGCAGAGGGCGTCCATGTCCAGTAGGTGAGCTCACCTCCCTTTTCTAGCGCCTCTTCGAGGACATCACTCGAAGGAGCAACAGCATCTCCTGATTGATTGGCGTTTGAAGAAGGAGCATCTTTGGCTCCCCCACAAGCTACTAATGCCAGCGAGGCAACGCCAAGTAGGGCCACCATTGACCCGACCCGACTCCGTGTGTATTTACGTACCATGACGGTAGGTTTCCTTTTCTTTTGTTTTCTGCTGGTTCACAGGTTTTCTTAAGGGATTTCTGAGAGCCCGGTTGCCACTCAGACTTCTACTGCTTGACGCTGCCGGCAGCTAAGCCAGATTCCCAGTAGCGTTGTAACAGTAAGAAGATCAATACGATCGGAATGACCGTCAATAGTGATCCCGTCACAACCAAGTTGTAGATCGGTTCTGCCGCGGATCCGTTTGCTTGTGAATTCCATTGGCTAAGTCCCACAGTGAGCGGATACCACTCAGGGTCTGAAAGCATGATGAGAGGGAGGAAATAATTGTTCCATGTTGCCACGATTGCGAACAGTAATACCGTGACCACACCCGGAGCTAACAGGCGCAATGCGATTGTGAAAAAGATACGCAGTTCTCCCGCGCCGTCCATGCGTGCAGCTTCAAGAAGTTCATCTGGAATCGCGTCCTTTGCATAGGTCCATATCAGGTATAGACCGAAGGGACTGACAAGTGATGGAAGGATAATGGCCCAGGGAGTGTTGGTAAGTCCGATCTGTGCAAAAAGCAGGAATGTTGGGACCGCTAAAGCTGTTCCTGGTACTGCTACAGCGCCGATGACCGCCGCAAACACTGCGCCGCGTCCTCGGAACTTATATTTTGCTAGACCGTATCCTCCTAGGGCAGCCAGCAACGTGGCTCCGCCTGCTCCAACCACGACATACAACAAGGTATTGCGCAGCCATTTGGCGAAGATACCGTCGCGATAGGTCAAGGTCTCATAAATATTGTCAAAGAGATTGAAGTCTTTCCCGAACCACAAGCCGAATGTTGAAAGCAAATCGCCTTGGCTCTTCGTTGCATTGATCAATAGCCACAGCAAGGGGATCACAGTGTAGAGAACAAAGAAAAACATGAGGAGGCCGAGCGCCGGGGACTTCCTAATAGTCCTGCCCTGGGCAGCTACTTTACGAGAACGACCTTTGCGCACCTGTGGGTGAATGGTATTGACAGTCATCACTTGGCCTCCGATTTCACACTGCGCATTTGTACGGTGTAGGCAATGATTGCGGTGAGGATTCCCATGACGATGGCAACCGTCGCCGCGTAGTTGTATTGGCCACCCGCGATTGAAAGGTTGTAGGCGTACATGTTGGGCGTGTAATAGCTAGAAATCACGCCGTCACGCAGCGGTTTGAGGAGATTAGGCTCGTTGAATAGCTGGAAACTTCCGATAATCGAGAAGATGAGAGTTATTAGGAGTGGGCCACGCACTGCAGGAATCTTGATTGATTTAACGATCTGAAATGGGGACGCACCATCAATTTCGGCAGCCTCATACAGTTCGGTGGGAATAGTCTTCAATCCCGAGTAGATGATGAGCATGTTGTAACCCATGAACTCCCAGGTCACAATGTTTCCGATGGAAACCAGTATCCATTCACTGGAGAGCGGTTGGAGCCAATCCGAGTTCAAGAACTGGTTGATTGATGCAACGAGACCGAACTGGTCGCCGTAAATGAAACCCCAGATAAGCACAGCTACTACTCCAGGCACCGCATACGGAAGAAATACCGCAATGCGGACGAAACCTCGGCCATAGAGGCGAACCGAATCTATTGCCAAAGCTGCCACCAACGCCAACCCCAGCATGATAGGAACCTGAACGACGAAGAAGATCGAGACGTGCCCGAGCCCAGACCAGAACTTGCCATCTTGAAACAAAGTCGCATAGTTCGACAAGCCGACAAACGCATTGCCCCCGACTAACTGGTCGCGAAAGAAGCTCAAGTAGAGAGAATAGACAACTGGGATGACAATCATCGCGATAAAGACGACCAAGAAAGGGAGAACAAACATCCATCCCGATCGGGCCTGTCGACGCGAAGATGTCATACGCTGACGACCTTTTTTCTTCGTATTCCCGGATGAAGCAGCACTTCCCGGTGCAAGTGTCGCCGTTGCTTGTGTCATCATGGCGTCATTACCTGCCCTATTCGCTAGACATATGGTTACGCAACCAGAGAAGTGTAGAAGTTATCTGTTTACGCAACCAATTGGGTTACTATTAGACTGCCAGTAGCTTCCCAGCGTGTCAAGCTACGCTAGGTTACAAGTAGATTAAGCGTGCTTCACAGTGACGGTAGGATCAGAAAAAATGGCGAAACGGCCTTCAATGAGCGACGTTGCCAGACACGCAGGAGTGTCAGCGCAAACAGTGTCACGAGTATCGAATGGTGCCCCCTACGTGTCCAAAGAGAAACGTGAGCGAGTTCTAGCTGCAATGCGCGAACTCGGGTATCGCCCCAACTCGGCCGCGCGCGCCATGAAAAGCGGAATGTTTCGCACTATAGGCGTGATCTATGAGAGCCTACACCCCGTAGGAAACCACCGTACCCTTGAGGCTATCTCTGAAATTGCTGCCCATAAGGGGTACACGATCACCCTCATGCCATTGGATGCGGAAACCCGAAATGCGGCAGACGGCGCTTTCACACGTCTGGGTGAGATGCTCATTGACGCAGCAATTGCCATTGTCCCATCGGATTTCTATCACCAACCTGATTGGAAGCTGCCCGCCGATCTACCCAGCGTCATATTAGGTCCGCCCATCTTTAGCGATGTTAGCACTGTGGATTTTGATCAATCGATTGGGACCAGGCAGGCAGTCAATACGCTGCTAGACCTGGGACATGACACCGTCTATCACATTGCGGGACCACAAGAGTCGTATTCCGCGCGATCCCGCGAAGCAACCTGGCGTGACACGCTCACTCAGCGCGCACGGAAAGTGGTTCCACCTCTGCACGGTGACTGGACACCAGATTCGGGATACACTCTGGGCCGCACACTCCTTGACGAATCGCAACCGACTGCCGTTTTCGTCGCCAACGATCAGATGGCACTTGGGCTATACCGCGCGGTGATAGAAAAAGGACTTCGCATCCCCGACGATATTTCCGTCATCGGCTTCGACAACATCGATGAATCTTCAGCGTTCCCTCCCCCGCTAACAACCGTATCCCAAGATTGGGAGCGTATCGGCAAAGAGGCACTGTCATCTGTGTTGAAACTTCTTGATGGAGAGAGCCCAGGCCGCACAGTGCTCCCCACCGCACTCATCGAGAGAGAATCCTGCGCCCCTCCACCTCGCGAGGAAGAAGCCCTCCGTCATCTGTAAAACTGATGGTTGATGGTTGGGCAGCTACAACTTCGGCAACGGTTCCCGATGCAACAACTTTCCCAGAAGACATCATGAGGACACGATCAGCAAGCTCTTCTGCCTCCTCAAGGTAGTGGGTGGTAAGCAGAACCGAGGTTCCCCCGCGCAACATCATCCGCACAAGTTCCCAGGTTCGTTGACGCGAAGCAGGATCAAGACCAGTTGTCGGCTCGTCAACAAAAAGAACCTGGGGGTTCCCTAGAGTGGCCATTGCAAGATCTAGTCGGCGCCGTTCACCACCAGAAAGCGCCTTAACACGCACGATCGCTGACGGATTGGATCATAGCCCAGTACTTTCACCACGCCCGAAGACGCCGGCGCAAGGCACTCAATGACTTCGACAAGTGATGTTTTGCCCGTACTATTGACCCCAAGAATTGCAACAAGTTCACCTGCTTCCACCTGAAACGTTACTCCGTCGACAGCAGTAAAAGCGTCCCGTCCTTTGCCGTAGGTTCTTTTCACGTCCAAGACTTTTATCACGCTCATGTGTGGCCTTTCGCTCGCCTACTTTGACACTAGGGCACTCCACTACGAGAAAGCCCTGATCAGCGTCATTGCTTTCTGTGATGACCTCACAGATGAGCGATGACATTTGTCATAGATGCAGATCATCGCACCGTCTCAATATCCACGACTATTGCGGCTCTCAGAGAGTTTTAGATTTTTTAAACTAAAATGATAGTATTTAATCAAGCCGGGTCCTGACAGGGGCATCCTGCGCAATACTCATAAGAAAGTAGATGCCGTGAGCGAATTCGTAGAGATTCAAAGTAATAAGCCAAAGTCATGCGGGTGCCATGAAACCGCAACCGATATTCCCGTTTTGGACGTCCGCACTATTCCTCATCAAATCCGCCATGCAACGATTCACGGCGCATTCGACGCGGTTGCCCCAGGCGGCTCACTCATACTCGTCGCTCCACATAAGCCTCTCCCACTATTGGCCGAACTTGAGTCGCGGTTCCCCATTACCGTTGAGTATGTGGAAGAAGGTCCAACTGAGTGGAAACTCTTGATCACTCGTCAATAGGCGAAACAAACGGCAACCGCACCTATCCCACAAGTAGCCCATCACAAAGGAATCTAACGTAGTCTATTAACCCGATAAGAGCGTGATAAACAAAAGTCATGAGGTGGTTGTATGCGGCCAGTTGCCGCAGTCATTGTTGCTTCTGACCGGTGCGCGGACGGCATAGAGACCGATACATCAGGAGAGTTCCTCGTCCGATCACTGCGTGACTGCGGGTTCAGCTGTGCATCGGCAACCATTATTGACGATGACGAGTCGAAGATACGTGCCGCATTAGCAGAAGCCCTCGACCAAGGCGCAAGGCTCATAGTCACGTCGGGAGGCACCGGAATAGGGCCACGAGACATCACACCTGAGGCTACTGCACCATTTATTCACCGACCACTTCCAGCTTTGGCTCAGCTCATCACAGCTGCCTCACTTGAGCAAACACCTCTGGCTGCCCTCAGCCGAGGCCTCGTGGGCCTTACCAAGGATTCTCCCAAGACGCTTATCATCAACGCTCCCGGCAGCCTTCGCGCGGTCGAGTGTGTTATGACCACGGTTGCCCCACTTCTCCCTCATCTCTTTTCTCAACTTGATGGAACTGACGATTCTGCAGGAGGATACCGCCCTCACGAAATGGCTGTCACCGAGGTACTAGACTGATGCATCCCACATTGCCACAAGGCACGGTGACCGAGTTAGTGGACTCCTACGGCCGAGTCCATCGCAGTATGCGTATCTCAATCACAGATAAATGCCAGTTACGCTGTACGTACTGCATGCCAGCGGAGGGGCTTCCCTGGATAGCAAAGGATGACCTGCTATCCCCCGAAGAAATCTATTTCCTGGCTAAAGCTGCGTACAGTGCAGGTATTCGAGAGTTTCGACTAACGGGTGGTGAGCCACTGATACGTCCCGAAGTGGTCGATATTGTCGCACGGTTGGCGACCCTTTCAACGGCCGAGGACCCCGTTGACCTATCTATGACTACCAATGCGGTACTTCTCCCGCGCTTTGCTGTACGCCTCAAGGAAGCCGGCCTCAATCGACTCAATGTTTCTCTCGACACCCTCCGTCCCGAAAGATTCGCTAAGTTAACCCTGCGAAATAGCCTCGAACAGGTACTTGATGGGTTACATGCTGCTAAAGATGCCGGTTTCACCCCTATCAAAATCAACACCCTGATCATGCCGGGGGTGAACGATGACGAGATCCTGGACCTTACTGATTTCTCCCTGAAAAACGGGTATGAGTTGCGGTTTATCGAGCACATGCCGCTGGGGATTTCAGCGTGGGATGCGGACACTATTGTTACGCAGGCTGACATTCTTAGAGAATTGTCGCAGCGATATACCCTGACCGAGATGCCAAATCGGAAAAGCGCCCCAGCCGCACGGTGGCGAATTGATGACGGTGGAACAGTGGGCATTATCGCTTCGGTAACGAATCCTTTCTGCGGGGATTGTGACCGCCTTCGATTGTCGGCGGACGGAAAAATGCGGACCTGTCTTTTCAGCGATGACGAAACTGACCTTCGAGAAAGCTTGCGAAACGGGGCAGATACCCAAGCAATACTCAGGATTATGGCCCTGGCAACCTTGGGTAAAGGCCCGGGCCACTCAGTTGGGCAGGCAGACTATGTTCGCCCCAAGAAAGGTATGAGTCAGATCGGCGGATAAATCGCGATCAGTGAGCTTCAATTATCGATAGACGATTGCGAACACTTGGTCGCTGCCCAACGCCGCGCCCATCGGAGATCTCCGGGCGTATCCACATCCCGAGCTGCCCCTTGCTCAACACTCACGCCTTGCAACGACGCCTGTCCGATAAAACTCCGCACAGACATCCCCCGCCCCGATCCCACTGCTGCCACACGCATGCGAAGAAAACTGGCACTGTAGATTCCTAAAAGGAGTTGCGGTATCCCTTCATCATTATTGGCACAGACTCCCTCGGCATGATCCTGCTCAGCTAAGAGGCGACTAACGGCCGAACTCGCACCAGGCACATCACATGACGCAAGCACAACGCGTTCAATCGTCTTCTCCCTATCTATCTCATCCACCTTCTTCACACCCGCTACAATTCCCGCCACCGGGCCCCCGAAAGGCGGATCCTCCAGAGTCTGAACAACATAGGGAGGAATACCATCAGGAAATGCGTCACAAAGAGTCTGATGGGGAGCAACGACAACGATGAGGGAAGCCCACTCGACGGCAGCAACTGCAAGGCTCAGTAGAGACGTCCCACCAACGGGTGCTGTCGCTTTGTTCATCCCAAGACGGCGGGAAGCGCCTCCCGCAAGGACGACTGCAGCAATGTGTTCCTTGGCTCGCGTAGCCATGAAAATCCTACATTCACTAGTCTTAGTTTCTCTCGCATCATACCCACCGATCAACACCCCACACGAACATGAAACTCGATTCTTCAACTTTTTCACGGTACTTCTGTGCTAATTAGTGCAACAAGCGCGAATTCGACATCTATTCGATCTTTTTCACGCATACTCCGTGTTATTGTCATGTCTGTGACGAATTACAGAATCTCGCGCGCTGCCAACCTTTTAGGGGTAAGTAGCGATACCGTCCGACGTTGGATACAAACCGGCCGCCTTGCAGCCATGCATGACAACGCCGGAAGACAGACGGTCTCAGGACAAGAGTTAGCCCAGCTTGCTCAAGATCTGGCTACTGCAGCTACTGCAGATAGCACCGTAGCCTCTTCAGCGCGGAACCGCGCTACGGGACTGGTGACCAGCATCATCAAAGATACAGTCATGGCTCAAGTAAACCTTCAATGCGGGCCGTATCGCTTCGTGTCTCTCATGTCACGAGAGGCAGTCGACGAACTCCAACTCGATGTCGGCGACACAGCCACAATGGTTGTAAAGGCAACTAACGTCATCGTCGAGAAAAACACTAATCCCAAGGAGCGCATATCATCGTAAAAAAGACAGCAACCGCAACCCTCGCCGCACTGATACTTGCGGGATGCAGCTCCACGGCAGAGACAGCCACAAGTTCCGAGCAATCCAGCGCTCAGTCAGCAGCAGTTGAAGCCAGCGCTATATCCGGCGACTTGCAGATATACGCCGCCGCTTCCCTCAAAGGAGCATTCACTGAAATCATCGCCGCTTTCACGGTCGAGAATCCTGGAGTGAATGTCCTCCCCCCGGTCTACGACGGGTCCTCTACCCTAGCGACACAAATCATTGAGGGCGCCCCCGTAGACGTATTCGCGTCGGCAGACGAAAAGAATATGGAAAAGGTCCTTGCCGAAGACCTCACGGCCACGCCACCAACAATATTTGCAACAAATGACATAACCGTTGCTGTAGAGGCCGGTAACCCACTTAAAATCACCTCTTTGACTGACCTGATGAATCCAGATATCTCAGTGGTCATATGTGCCCCTGAAGTGCCTTGTGGCGCAGCTACCACACGGCTATTCGAAGCTGAAAACATCTCACTCACACCCGTCTCAGAAGAACAAAATGTCACGGCAGTCGCAACCAAAGTAGCTTCTGGAGAGGCTGACGCAGGATTGATCTACCTCACGGATGTACAGGCCAGCGACGGGGCACTCGAAGCGACTGAGACTCCCACCAGTGCAGAACTCACCAACTTCTACCCCATAGCAACACTTAAAGACGCCCCTAACTCTGAAGCCGCAACAGCCTTCAACAACTTCATCCTTTCAGATGCCGCTCAGTCTATTCTCAAGGAATACGGCTTTGGCCAACCGTGATACATCGAAGCTGCCACCATTGCTCAGTCTTTTAGCAATGGTGGCAGCTTTGAGCATCCTTCTACCTATCGTCGCAATGGTGGGCCGTGCCGACTGGACTTCATTATTTTCGGACATCACCACGCCTGCCGCGCTGAACGCTTTAAAACTCTCATTTGCTACCGGATTGATCACTACCGCGCTCTGTCTCCTCTTGGGGACTCCTCTAGCATTTTATCTAGCCCGCTCCAGCTCGTGGGTGTCAGCGATTCTACGAGTCGTAGTCAACCTTCCGCTGGTCATGCCCCCACTGGTCGGAGGTTTAGCATTACTCATGCTGCTAGGCAAACGCGGCCTCATCGGCGCTCCCCTCTACGAACTCACCGGCATTTCACTTCCATTTTCGACACCAGCAGTAGTGATAGCTCAAGTTTTCGTATCAATGCCATTCATGGTGATCTCAGTGGAAGGCGTGCTGCGCGCACAAGACCCCGGTTTCGCGCTGACCGCAGCCTCACTAGGCGCAGGCCCTTGGACAGTTCTACGACGGGTCACACTTCCACTCATCAAGTCTGGACTCGCCGCGGGAACTGTCCTCACTTTTGCGCGAGCTTTAGGGGAGTTCGGGGCAACAGCACTCTTTGCCGGTAACCGCGAAGGTGTCACACAAACGATGCCACTAGCCATCTACACAGCTTTCAATGGAGGAGGCGTAAGCACCTCTGCGGCGATTGCATTGGCACTTCTTCTCATGGCAACCGCTTTTATCATCATGATGCTGACACGCAGCTGGTATCCAAAAGGATCAGTACAGTGACGAACAGTAACGAACTGCGGGTATCCATCACAGCGCAACGCGGAAATTTCTCCCTCGATATTGACCACACATTTCCCAGCCAATCAGTGACAGCAGTTATCGGACCTAACGGAGCAGGCAAGACAACTCTCTTAGAATCTGTTGCTGGATTATTACCAACTGCCAGAGGAGTCATTGCGCGCGGAGACACCGAGTTGCTCAACACCTCGTCAAAAAGACGTGTTTTTGTCCCACCTCATGTGCGCAGGACCGCCCTTCTTCGTCAAAAACCTCAACTATTTCCCCATATGACGATCGGAAGCAACATTGCTTTTGGTCCCGAATCCCAAGGATGCGACAAGAACACTGTAACGAAGATCGTCCAGCATTGGGCTGAAAGACTAGACCTCACAGACTTCCTAACACGGTACCCCTCGCAGCTCTCTGGCGGCCAACAGCAACGTGCCTCACTGGCGAGAGCACTGGCTTCTCGACCCGAAACTCTTTTACTTGACGAGCCGACGACCGCACTGGATGTCAATGCCGCCACCTTGTTTCGCCGCATCGTAAAAGAGCAGATCATAGACGTTCTCGTGACAACTATCTTGGTAACGCATACAGTGGAAGATGTCATCGGTCTAGCAGATCATGTGCTGGTCGTTGACCACGGCAAAGTGGCTCACTGTGGTCGAACAGCTCAGGTCTTGGAAGAACCCCGCAGTACCTTCGTCGCAGATTTTGCGGGAGTTAACTATCTCCACGGGACCGCCTCAGACGACTCCATCAATGTCGATGGCATTGCCCTGCATAGTTCCACTTCGACCGCCTACGGAGATGCCTTGACCGCGTTTCCTCCCACAGCAGTCACCCTATTGCCCTCCACTGATTACATATCTCCATCGCAGTGGACTAGCCGCATTGTCAGCATCGACGCCCGCCTCTTTGGCTTTGCCATCGAGGTTGAACAGCCTCGAGGCCTCTACGCATATGTTGACTTGCCCTACTTTCACCAGTACGGGTTCGCCGTCGGAGACTCAGTATCTCTCAGCGTCGACCCGAAGGTCGTGCGCATTTATCCACGATAGCCATTGCGTATTTTCGCAATAACTTTATGCCGCATTGACGGACGCTGCGCTCAAAGCCAACTCCTCTGAACTGCATGGTTACCGCTAGACTATATTTCCACGGAACTTCCGTGATAATTAATGTATCGACGTTGATACATCACTGAGCAGTGGGAGTAGATCTTGAGCGAGTCACATACACAGCCATCTAGTCGATCACGAACCCTACAGAACTGGAATCCTGAAAACCCCGAAACATGGGACTCCAAAATCGCGTGGAGAACCCTGTGGATCTCAACTTTTTCTCTCACCATCGGATTTTGTGTTTGGTATCTAGTCAGCGCGGTTGCACCTAAACTCAACGAAGTTGGCTTCGACCTCTCCACCGGCCAGCTCTATTGGCTTGTCGCTATTCCTGGATTGTCGGGCGGACTACTGCGACTCATCTACATGTTTTTACCACCGTTGGTTGGAACTCGTTTATTAGTAGGTGTCACTTCCCTACTCTTCATCGTCCCCATGATTGGCTGGTTTCAAGCCATCCAGAACCCTCAAACGCCCTATTGGTGGCTAATGGTTCTTGCCGCTATGACAGGCATTGGGGGAGGATGCTTTTCTGGCTATATGCCCTCAACCGGGTACTTCTTCCCCAAGCGCTTAGCGGGAACCGCCCTGGGATTGCAGGCAGGGCTAGGTAATTTCGGCGTCTCGTTAATTCAGTTCTTAGGGCCTTGGGTTATGGGATTTGGATTGCTGGGAATGGGGATGTTTGCGCCTCAAAAAGGTGCCGATGGGACACCCCTACACGTATACAACGCAGCAATTGTTCTGGTGCCATGGGCGATTCTGGCATCAATTCTTGCCTTCGCAGTCTTGAAGAATGTGCCCGTCAAAGCTAACTTTCGCCAGCAAATCGATATCTTTGGCAATAAGAACACGTGGATACTCACCCTCATCTACATCATGACCTTCGGTGCATTTGCAGGATTCGCTGCCCAGTTAGCTCTCATTATCAATAACACTTTTGGTAAAGATTCAGTCTTTGCAACATCAGGCGAATACGCCCTGTCAGAACTCCCACTGGGAGCGTCATTCGCCTTCCTAGCACCACTCATCGGGTCACTGGTCAGAGCCCTATGGGGTCCACTATGCGACAAATACGGCGGTGCTCTGTGGACATTTGTTGGTGGAGTAGGAATGACTCTCAGCTGTGCCGTTGCAGCATTCTTCCTCAACCCCACTAGCCCCTCACAGTTCTGGTACTTCCTCGCCGCAATGCTGGTTCTCTTCTTCTTCACCGGGATAGGCAACGCAGGAACCTTCAAACAAATGCCAATGATTTTGCCTCCTCGCCAGGCCGGTGGAGTAATTGGGTGGACCGCGGCGATTGCCTCATTCGGGCCTTTCGTAGTAGGTGTTGCCCTCACAATGACCTCAGTCCAAAGCTTCTTCATCGGAGCCACCATCTATTTCGTTATCTGTACCGTACTGGCGTGGATTTTCTATGCCCGCCCTAACGCACCATTCCCAGGCTGATCGAAAGGGTCGCCATGACAGACACACAACCTGACGCTCTCCCTGAATCAGTCGCGCGGCTTGGAGCCTTCCTTCGCCCCTCCGCGAAGGCCGTGAATACACGACAAATTTTCCTTGAAGGCGGCCGTGGAGCTGACCAGTTCTACCGCCAACGGTGGAGTCACGACAAAGTAGTTCGCTCAACACACGGAGTCAACTGCACCGGATCATGTTCCTGGAATGTATTCGTCAAAGACGGCATCATTACGTGGGAGACACAAAACGTCGACTATCCAACAACCGGCCCTGACCTACCCGAATATGAACCACGTGGCTGTCCGCGCGGAGCCGCGTTCTCCTGGTACACCTACTCCCCCACTCGTATTCGTTATCCTTACATCCGCGGCCGACTCTTGGACTTCTACCGCGAAGCCAAAAAGAAGGTCGGCGATCCCGTGTTGGCATGGAAAGAGGTTGTCGAAGATCCCGTAAAGTCCCGTGAATACAAGCGTTCACGTGGAAAGGGTGGCCTGGTTCGCGCCACTTGGGACGAAGCGATGGAGATCGCTGCAGCCGCGCACGTCTATACCACCAAACGCTACGGTCCAGACCGTATGGCGGGATTCAGCGTCATCCCAGCCATGTCCATGATTTCCTATGGGGCTGGTTCGCGCTTCTACGAACTCATGGGCGGCACAATGTTGTCCTTCTATGACTGGTATGCAGACCTGCCAATGGCATCTCCTCAGGTTTTCGGAGATCAAACCGATGTCCCCGAGTCCGGCGACTGGTTCAACGCTGGATACCTCATCATGTGGGGATCGAATATTCCCCAGACCCGCACACCCGATGCTCACTTTATGGCCGAAGCGCGCTACCGAGGACAAAAAGTTGTTGCAGTATCACCCGACTATGCAGACAACACTAAATTTGCGGACGAATGGCTGCGCGTTGCCCCCGGAACTGACGGCGCTTTAGCGCAGGCAATGGGGCACGTCATCTTAAAAGAGTTCCACGTGGGGCGCCAAGAACCATATTTCTTGGACTACATGAAGAAATTTACGGACTCACCATTCTTGGTCACTTTGAAGGAAAAGGATGGCGCCTATGTGCCCGGAAAGTTCCTCACCGCAGCCGACCTTGCTGACAGTGACCTCGCAAACACCGAAAATGCCTCCTTCCGTCCACTGGTGTGGGACGCCGGTAAAGGCATCACCGATCCGGGTGGCACTTTAGCTGATCACTTTGGCAGTGAGGGCGAAGGCAAATGGAACCTCACAATGGAGAATATCGACCCTCTTCTCAGCGCCAGCGACTTTGGCACCGAATCTGCAGAAATATTGCTGCCTCGCTTTGATCTTCCCGCCAGCGTCGATCAGAAAACCCTAGGTGCGGGTGTTATGAGTCGCGGCGTTCCCGCAGCGCGCGTCGGATCTGTCCTAGTTACCACCGTGTATGACCTTCTTCTCGCCCAGTATGGTGTTGAGCGTCCCGGCCTACCCGGACAGTGGCCAACTGGATATGACGATGCCGAGAGCCCGGGGACACCCGCTTGGCAAAGCCAATTCACTGGTGTCCCTCCCGCCGCAGCTGAGCGTATTGGCCGTGAGTTCGCGCAGAATGCTGTTGATTCCCAGGGCCGCTCAATGATTGTTATGGGCGCGGGGACCAACCACTATTACCATTCGGATACGATCTATCGCACCTTCTTAGCTTTGACAACAATGTGTGGAACTCAGGGGGTCAATGGTGGAGGTTGGGCGCACTATGTGGGGCAAGAAAAAGTTCGCCCCATCACTGGGTGGGCGCAATATGCTTTTGCCTTAGATTGGATTCGTCCGCCTCGTCAGATGATTTCCGCCGGGTTCTGGTATCTGCTGACAGATCAGTGGCGATATGACGGTACACCAGCGGAGAAACTACTGTCACCTCTTGCTGAGCTCGATTGGAGTGGGAAGTCCACGGCTGACACGTTAGTTGAGTCAATGAAACGCGGGTGGATGCCTTCGTACCCGACCTTTTCTAGGTCAACTCTACTTTTGGCCCAAGAGGCGCGTGAAGCAGGAGTTGATCCAGCCAAGTGGATTGTCAAGCAGTTGGAGGAAGGGAAACTTTCTTTCGCATGTGAGGACCCGGATAATCCGGAGAATTTCCCGCGTATCCTCGCGTCGTGGAGGACAAATCTGTTGGGGTCCTCAGCGAAGGGTGCCGAATTCTTTTACCGGCATCTGGTGGGATCCGATTCTGCCGCTACCGCGAAGGAACTACCAGAAGACCAGCGTCCCGAGTCGATAGTGTGGAGAGATGCGGCCGGAACTGGAAAAGTCGACCTGCTGATGACTGCGGACTTCCGTAATACTTCAACCACGTTGTATTCCGACATTGTCCTGCCCGCAGCCACCTGGTATGAGAAGGACGATCTTTCCACCACGGACATGCATCCCTTCATCCACGCTTTCGATGCCGCGATTGATCCTCCGTGGGAGACCCGGACAGATTTTGCAATTTTTCAAGACCTTGCCGCGCGGGTAACTGAACTGGCAAAGACACATTTAGGAATGCAAACTGATGTGATTCCGACGCCGCTCAACCACGACACTCCTGACGAATACGCAACGCCGCACGGCATAGTTCCCGATGTTGCGGAGGTGGGCCTCATCCCTGGGAAAACTATGCCGAAGCTGGTGGTGGCTGAACGCGACTATACGAAACTCATTGATCGCTTCAACTCGATGGGACCTCTGCCTGAAAAAGCTGGGATGGTTACTAAGGGCATCTCCTTCGATCCTTCCCCTGAAGTCGAGCAATTGAGGAAGATGAACGGTATGGCTGACACTGGCAGACCACTACTTGACACTGCCGAAAAGGCATGCGATATGGTCCTGTATTTTTCTGGGGCCACTAATGGACGCCTGGCAACCACCGGATTCGAGACCCTCGAAAAGCGCACTGGCACGCCGCTATCTGACCTATCTGCTGGGGACGAAGAAAAACGTATCAGTATTCACCAGTTACATTCCAAGGGTGCTCAGGGAGTTATTACAACTCCAGAATGGTCGGGTTCTGAACATGGAGGTAGGCGGTATTCCGCATTTGTGCAAAATATTGAACGCGGACGTCCATTCCACACATTGACTGGTCGCCAACATTTCTACCTCGACCACGACTGGATGCGTGACATTGGTGAAGCAATGCCAATCTTTAGACCACCATTAGACCTCCAGGTCCTCTACGGTGAGGCGGCGCCCGGCGATACGGGCAACACCGGAGATGGAGTGCATGTGGCGGTCCGCTACCTGACGCCTCACCATAAGTGGGCTATCCACTCTCAGTATTTTGACAATCTCCACATGCTCACTTTGGGGCGAGGCGGTCAGACGGTATGGATGAGTCCTCAAGACGCTGAAATCATCGGTGTTGCTGACAACGACTGGATCGAGGCATGGAACCGCAATGGTGTGGTCGTAGCTAGAGCGGTGGTTTCTCACCGCATGCCACAGGGCACGGTGTACATGTATCACGCTCAAGAGAGAACAATGGGAACACCCATCACTGAGACCTCAGGTAAACGCGGTGGAATCCACAATTCTCTTACCCGTATCCTCATCAAACCTTCGCATTTGATCGGCGGTTACGCACAACACTCATACGCATTCAACTACGTTGGCGCCACTGGGAACCAACGCGACGAAGTGACCTTGATCCGCAAGCGCAGCCAGGAGGTGAGCTACTGATGAGAGTCATGGCCCAAATCGGTATGGTGATGAACCTTGACAAGTGCATTGGATGCCACACGTGTTCTGTCACCTGTAAACAAACGTGGACCAACCGTTCTGGAACCGAATACATGTGGTTCAACAACGTGGAGACCCGCCCAGGGGGCGGTTACCCTCAAGGGTGGGAAGACCAGGACCGCTGGAAAGGCGGATGGAAACGTACTGCAAGCGGTCGCCTTGTCCCTAAAAGTGGTGGTCGACTGCAGAGTTTAGCGCATATTTTTGCAAATCCTCGCCTGCCAGAGTTGTCGGAGTATTACGAGCCGTGGACTTATGAATACGACAAGTTACTTTCGGCTCCCAGGGATTCGCAGCATTTTCCTGTTGCCCGTCCGATCAGCCAAATCACCGGCCAACCCATCGACACTGTCTCATGGGGGCCAAACTGGGACGATGATCTTGGCGGCGGAGAAGATGTCCTCAAGGCAGATCCGATCTTGGATTCGATCAGCACGAAAGTCAAAGCGGAAATCGAACAGAGCTTTATGTTCTATTTACCGCGCATTTGTGAGCACTGTTTGAATCCCACCTGCATGGCAGCCTGCCCGTCAGGTGCAATCTATAAGCGCATGGAGGACGGCATTGTCTTAGTCGACCAGGACCGCTGCCGCGGCTGGCGCATGTGCGTATCTGCCTGCCCTTACAAGAAAGTGTATTTCAACCATCAAACAGGCAAGGCTGAGAAATGCACACTATGCTACCCACGTCTTGAAGCTGGCCAACCGACTGTCTGTTCTGAAACATGCGTGGGCCGCCTACGCTACCTGGGCATCATGTTGTACGACGCAGATCGCGTCGCTCAAGCCGCCGCGGTCAAGGACGAAAAGGATCTCTATCAAGCTCAACTAGATATTCTCCTCGACCCCCATGATCCTGCTGTGGTCGAGGCGGCAAAGGCTTCTGGAATCAGTGATGAATGGCTTACTGCCGCTCAAGAGTCACCCCTGTATGCGCTGATAAAAGAGTATAAATTGGCTCTTCCCTTACACCCGGAATATCGGACTTTGCCTATGGTCTGGTATGTTCCTCCACTCTCTCCTATTGTGGATGCAGTGACTGCATCCGGGGTAGACGCAGAAGATCACCGTATTCTGCTGACCACCTTGTCGCATATGCGCATCCCCATGGAATATTTGGCACAGCTCTTTTCCGCTGGTGACACAGCCCCCGTAGAGCTCTCACTTCGTAAACTTGCCGCTATGCGCTCATACATGCGCAATGTGAACTTGGGAATGGAAGAGAATACGGAAGCTGCCACGGCAGTTGGAATGTCCGGTGAAGAGCTAATGAAGATGTACCGTCTGCTGGCGATTGCTAAATATGACGATCGGTACGTAATTCCAGCTGCTTCTTCTGCTGGCGCCCCCCGCATGACTGAGCTTGGTATTGACACCTCGTCTCTGGAAGACGAAGAGTTTCTAGGAGACAAACCTGCAAGCCTAGGGCAAGGAGCTCCTGCTGCTTGCTCTCAAGCTGCTGGCTGCGGAATCCGGGCTGGTGGTGGTGACGTGCGCGAACCTGTCTATATCGATTTGCGCACCTGGGATCCTCACGGAGGTCGCGATGAGTAAAACACGGTTTCTCTCGTCGCCGCACTCCTCCATTGGGGCGGTAGTTCCAGCGCAATGTTCACCCCAAGACATGCGAACCATTCACATGCTCTTGTCAGCACTACTGGAGTACCCGTCCGAGAGGCTCACGCAGGCTATCACGGCCTACCACGAGGTTCAGGCGGGATTGCCGACAGAAGTACGCTGCCACATTGACGCGTTCCTCGAGTGGGCTGAGGCTCACGATCAGCGTCAGATTGCTGAGCATTATGTCGATACGTTCGACCATCAGCGGCGCTGCGCCCTGTACCTCACGTACTACATGGCCGGGGATACTCGATTGCGTGGAAGCGCGATTCTTGGCTTTCGCGAATTCCTTCACGCCTTGGGATACGAACTGGCCAAAGAGGAACTGGATGACTACTTGCCGGTTCTTTTAGAGTTGTCGGGACGAAGTGGCGATCCCTTGGTCTGGCAGCTCTTGGCCTCACACCGTGAAGGTATCGAAGTCATGAGAGCGGCCCTCGACCGGGCGCGTTCCCCCTACCTACACCTAGTCAACGCGTTGGCGGCAACTCTTCCAGAGGTGAGTGCCGAAACAGAAGAACGATTCCATCGCCTCGTCAGCCAGGGACCACCAACCGAAATGGTTGGCGTCCACCTACCACTGAGTTGGAGCACACCGTGAACTACTGGAGCATATTCTTGTGGATAATCTTTCCATACCTGTGTCTCACCATCATGCTGGTTGGTCTTATCTGGCGTTGGAAGACAGACCAATTCGGATGGACCAGCCGCTCATCCGAAATCTATGAACGTACGTGGCTGCGCATTTCCTCGCCGCTTTTTCACTTCGGCATACTCTTCGTGGCATTAGGTCATCTGGGAGGGCTAGTTATCCCCGAATCCTGGACGTCGGCGGTGGGTATCAGCGAGGAGGTCTATCACCTAGTAGCTGTTAGCCTGGGAATGATTGCAGCACTGATGACTGTCGTGGGTCTCATTGGGCTGCTAGTGCGCCGGTTTGTGGTTCGTTCTATCCGATTGGCAACCTCACGCAGCGACATCGTCATGTACATTCTTTTGTGCGTTCCCATTGGACTTGGAACAGCAGCCACTGTCACGAAGCAACTCTTTGGAGAGCCCGGCGGATATAACTACCGCGAAACAATCAGTCCCTGGTTTCGCTCACTGTTCTATTTCCATCCCGATATCTCTCTCATGACGGATGTCCCTGGGGTTTTCAAAGCACACATTATTGCTGGCTTCCTTCTCTTTGCCATCTGGCCTTTCACTCGTCTTGTGCATGCGGTCGCCCCTCCCATCTCATACCCACTGCGCCCCTACATTGTTTACAGAAGTCGCGACACTCAATCCGGACAGGTTCCCCATTCCCAAGGCTGGACTCCTCAAGGACACGGTGACAGTGCTCCTCAAAAGGTCATCCATCGTGCCTCCTACGAGATATCTAGCCGCAACAAACGCCCTTAAATACGCACCATCAGGCGGACAACAGCATTGGTCGAGGTATTGAAAACGGTAGTTCATAAGGGACCTCAGTCAGTGGTCACTTCAACGGGTAGCTGGTAAAGCATGACTACAACCCACGCTGCGAGGAAGGACCCTACTTTCTTCATCGCAAGACTCGACCATTTCGGTAGAGATCATCGACAATCTCTTTCAAGTCTTTTGTCAACTGTCCACGTCGAAATTTCGTTGTTGAAGTGACGAGATCTCCTCCCGATGTGAGATCGGGAGGAGTACACCAGAGCGCTTGCCCCCTCACCGACTTCGAAACTCATCACTATCGAAGAAAACTAGAGCAGCTGGGTAGGGTTGCGAGTCACTCACTACCGCCGCGTGTGCCACTAACGGATCCGCTTGACTTCTCGTTCCCATAGCTGCGGGGAAATAGTCTTCCCACCGGAGGCCACTATCATCCTTTTGGTGCGGCCCGCTATTGGCAGCCGCCTGTCAGCTGCCAATGGAGACTAAGGGGTATCTGCAATCCTGGTTCATATTGTCGGCGCTACGTATAGGTACCCTAGGTAGCCGCAGCCTTCTCAGCATTTTTCCACGGCCAGGCAAGATGCTTGTCTTGGGCAGTTGTAGCTATGCGCTCGAGAGTTTTCTGAAGCCCCCTTAAAACAACCACTACGAAAGTCGGCTCCACCTCTGACAAGGCTGCGATTGCCTCTCCTGGATTAGCCTCATGGCTGATAGCATCCTCGATGTATCATCCAAAGACGACTGCACACGACACTCTTCAAGCTGCTGCAGGCATATGTGTTCACACTAAGTAGTTACTCATCATCAATCCAATCCGCATGAGATACATCGATATCGTTGGCCATATCGCGAAGAAATCGAATAACGATTTCCCGTTCTTGAGAGGTGAGACGTGCTGCTGAATAAAACCTTCGCGACTGGTGTTTCCCAATGGTTTCATAAGCAGCCCGTCGGGTTTCGGGCGTGACGGTGATCTGTAAAGCCCGCCTATCAGTTGGATGCGGGGTACGTATTACATGGCTGGCTTTTTCGAGCCTATCTATCAGCTTGGTCGTGGAAGAGCCAGATATACCCAAATAGGCAGCTATATCTGTAGCAGTGGCAGTCACACCTTGGTTTTCGCACACAATCAAGTAATGGAGAGCTCTCATGTCGGTGTCATTGAGTTTCATGTAGCGAGCCGAGGCCTCACTCACTTTTCTCTCAGCATCGCGCAAACGCCCCATTTCCTGCATTAGCTCAGCAATCTGAGCAACTTCTTCTTCAGACTGCTTGCTAATATCAAGCAACTGCATGCTGGGGTCATTCTCACGAATCCCGTACACCTTTTCACGCCTTCCGTTTGCAAACCTCTCGATTGGTGCTTACTATTCACAATAGTAGTACGCTAAGCGAACTAATAGCTAATCTAATGGTTCGCTTATATAAGTATTCATACTTGTCGAGCTGACACTCTCGACTCACATGGAAGATTGGAAGCTGATATGGGACGCGTGAGAAAACCAGAACACAATAATTCCGCCTCTCATCGCGAACCCGGTACCCACACCCGCGCAGCGCGCTGGCTCCGTATCTTGTTACCAGCTTTTCTCATCATTGGATGGGTTGCTGCAGCAGGAATGGGGGGTCCACTTTTTGGCAGAATAAGTGAGGTCTCGTCCAACGACCAGGCTGCCTATCTTCCAAGTTCAGCCGAATCAACCAAAGCAAGTGAACTCTCACGGGAGTTCTACGACTCTGATGACATTCCCGCTGTTGCCCTCATCGTTTCAAATGACAGCGAAATAGGTGAGGATTCTTTAGTAGAGATTACGACATCCGTAGAAAAACTCACCGATATAGACGGAGTCGTGGAAGTATCCCCCCCTATTCCATCCGAAGACGGGAAGGCAACCCAGGTATTCATTCCCCTAGATTCTTCGGGAGACATAGGCGAAACAGTCACAGAGATGCGCAACAGCCTTAGCACCTCTCTGGGGGATTCCTACTCGGTATACATTACAGGCCCCGCTGGACTTACGGCTGATCTAGTTGACGCTTTCGGTGGTATTGACGGGTTGCTCTTAGGGGTGGCTCTTGTCGCAGTCCTCGTCATATTACTATTCGTTTATAGGTCAGTACTACTGCCTATCACCGTGCTCCTCACAAGTCTTTTTGCCCTCTGCGTCGCCCTTCTCGCGGTATGGAATCTTGCCAATGCTGGAGTGTTCCTACTCAACGGACAGACGCAAGGAATCTTGTTCATCTTGGTTATCGGGGCAGCCACCGATTATTCGCTTCTCTACGTCTCTCGGTATCGGGAAGAACTTCTCCAGTATGAGGACAAGTGGCGTGCCACTCGAGAAGCAATAAAGGGCACAATCGAGCCAGTTTTAGCTTCAGGAGGAACTGTTATTGCTGGACTATTGTGTCTACTTCTTAGCGACCTAAAGTCCAACAGTGTTTTAGGCCCGGTTGCATCTATTGGGATTGTTTTCGCGATGCTTGCAGCTCTCACGTTACTACCAGCCGTGTTGGGATTATTAGGCAGGAAAGCCTTCTGGCCAAGACTTCCGCAGTTTGATCCCGGCTCTGAGGGGGAAGAACACATCAACTATCAAGGCGTGTGGGGTAGAACTGTAATGTTCGTTAGCCGTCATTCACGCCCAATATGGATGGCTACGACTGCGGCACTTCTTGTCGGTGCAGTCGGGGCCGTAGGTCTCAAAGCTGACGGAGTAGCCCAGACGGAACTGGTGCTGAGCGCATCCCAAGCGCGTGATGGGCAAGAGGCACTTTCACAGCACTTCCCTGGCGGTTCCGGAAGCCCCGCGACCATTATCACCACTGAAGAAAACCTCGATAGTGCGGTCGAAGAGATACTCTCTCAGCCAGGAATCGACTCTCTCACTATCACTTCCGACGATTCACCAAGCGGGCAAGCACCTATCAATGTTGACGGTATTAGCCCAGTAGGCCCACCCGGAACTCCTGCACCTACGCCTACCGTGGTAGCCGGACGTGTGCTTTTGCAGGCGACTCTCGCTTATCCTGCCGACTCAACTGAAGCTCTCAGCACAATCACTGAATTGCGAGAATCTCTCCATTCCACAGTGCCAGACACGCTTGTGGGAGGCACAACAGCCACTACTTTGGACACGAATGTCACGTCATCACACGACAGAAACCTCATCATTCCCATCATTTTGGCAGTGATCCTCATTATCTTGATGATGCTGCTGCGCGCAGTTGTCGCTCCTATCATGTTGATTCTGACCACTATCCTCTCTTTCGGAACAGCTATGGGAGTTGCGGCGATAGTCTTCAACCACATACTCGATTTTCCAGGAGCGGACCCAGCAGTACCTCTGTATTCCTTCGTATTCCTCGTGGCTCTAGGTATCGACTACAACATCTTTCTGATGACCCGTGTGCGCGAAGAAAGCCAAAAATATGGCACCCACCAAGGAATCATCCGCGGCTTGGCAATAACGGGGACGGTCATCACATCAGCAGGATTGGTACTTGCCGCTACTTTCGCAGCACTTGCTGTCATCCCCATTCTCTTTTTAGTTCAGTTGGCCTTCATCGTGTCATTCGGAGTTTTACTAGACACATTTGTCGTTCGGACACTGTTGGTACCCGCACTATCACTAGAAATAGGGAAAGCTATATGGTGGCCGTCGGCGCTCTCTCGAGCGAAACAGCCAACCCCTCAATTCGAAAGCAACACAGCCTCTCGCATTGCGGACTGAAGTAAGTGGATGCACTTCGAACCCTAGAGCCAACCACGCCGTTTAAACAGGAACCATAAGACAACTGCCGAGGCCAGCATCAGGGTCAAAGCAAAGGGATAGCCCCACACAGTGTCAAGCTCAGGCATATGCGAAAAGTTCATCCCGTAGATTGAACCAATGACCGATGGCGTGAAGATAATTGCCGCCCACGCGGAGATTTTCTTCATATCATCGTTTTGTCTTTGAGCCACCAGCGTCGCATTGACATTGAGTATCCGTGTCAGCATGTCACGCAGTTCTGCCGTGAGTTCTGCATCTCTGGTCAAGTGGTCAGCCACATCTGCTAAGTGGGCGCGCAGTTGAGTCGCCACCGCATATTTCTCAAAACCACTTTGCAGAGCCTTAACCACAAACTGCAGCGGCACTATAGCGTGCTGTAGGTCAACAAGTTCCCTACTCAAACGATAGATACGCTCTGGCGCTGCCGCATCACCTGAGAACACTTGACGCTCCACATCATCAATATCATCAACGATTCCTCGCAAAGCTGGCGCGTAGCCGTCCGCCGTATAGTCGATAACCGCATATAGCATTGCTTCCGGACCTGACTGAAGCATGGGTGCTTGTGCCTCAAAGCGGCGATCCACCTCGTCAACCCATCTCCTATCAGGAGCGTTCCTATCGCCGCGCTGCCGTATGCACACCACAGTTCGCCCTGCCACCACAATGTGAGTTTCTCCTAGAAGGACGTCCTCTGTGGCCTCGTCGTAGACCGCAGGCTTCATGACACAAAACAGCGTGCTGCCATACCGTTCTAGTTTTGGTCGCTGATGGGAAGTGACAATATCTTCCACCAGCATGGGATGCAGCGAAAGAGCCCGTGCAATAGTACGAATGTCATTGAGGTCTGGACAGTCGTAGGCAATCCACCCAGTTGCATGCGGAGACTTCTCAATTTCTCCCAACAGATCCCAAATATCTCTGGCTGAGATCGGCTTTCGTTGACCTTCCTCATACATAGCAATATCAACAATCGAACCTTTGTAGCCGAGATCCTGCCCATCCATGATTGGTCCCTTCAGCTAGAAAGTAGCGCCAGGTGCAACTCTATGTCTCTCATCAAGCCTCGTCTACTAGCAAACGATACACTCCTCAAAATCTTGTCACTCACAGTTAAAAGAAAGTGGTCTTGGAGCCATCGGGCGAAGAAGACTCCAAGACCACTGGGGACGGGTAGCCCACCCTATCTTTGGGCTACATATCGGTCATTTAGCTGTGTTTTTTTCTTGCGTACTATCAACACAGCGCCAAGTCCCGCCAGTGACAACGCTAGGACAACTCCCAGAATGAGGAGTGGTCCAGAAGCACCGGTCACAGCCAACTTACTCTTCACTGGATGCTCAGTGCGCGACGGAGGTGTCTCAATGACTGGAGTGTCTCCTGGAGGAGTGGCACACCCTATCACTGTATTCTCAAGAACCGTGCCACCAGCATCGGGATTAACCGTCACAGAGTAGGTGATTGTCGCTTCCTCGCCGGGCTGCAAAGAGCCATTCCGCGAGAGCTCATCTTCCTGCACTAGCGCAGTCCCTACACTTGCAGCGACATCACCGTTGCACTGTGCATGTGCTAGCACCCCAGACAGATCATCCTTTATCTCAGCTGGTTCCAATACAGTTTCACCAGTATTGACCCCGGTTACCGTATAGGTGATGATGCTTCCAGGATCTACTGCGGTTCCGGTCTCGGGATTCGCGCTCTTTGAAACTGAGAACCCTGGAACATTGACAGGATTATCAGTTGTCACAGGCGGGGGAACAATCTTGCCCCCACCAGGAGGTGTTACCTCGCCAGCAACATGATTGACAAGGTTCTTACCCACTGCGCTAGCATCTACTGTTACGGAATACGTGATCGAAACTGATTGCCCCGGAGCGAGAGCCCCACTCCAAGTCAGTTCATCACCAGTAATAGCAGGAGCAACTGCAGTTTGGCCAGCAACAACAGCAGTAGCGTCATTGTTGTAGGTTGCGTCGGAAATGACAGCAGAGAGATCATCCACTATGGACACGGAATCTAAAGCGGTCTGTCCTGTATTGATTCCAGTAACTGTATAGGTGAGTACATCGCCAGGATTAACTGCTGTCCCAGAAGTTGGCGCGACTGACTTTGTCAGTTCAAACCTGGTTCATTCACTGGGTGTTCGGTTTCACTAGAAGGCGTCACAACAGGTTCACCAGGAACTGGAGGTGCGTTTGGATCATCAGGATCCGGCGTCAATGGTGTTCCAGAACCTTGAGCAATGTTATGTAAAATAATGCCCCCAGCATCGGCGGCAACCGTAATAGAATAGGTAATTTCAACGGTTGCTTCGGGTTCGAGATTTCCACGCCAAGCAAGACGTTGTCCATCCAGGGCCACTTCTCCGACTGAAGCAGTCCCAACCGTCTAAACCACCCATGACCTACACCACACCTAACCGCCTTAACACACAATAGGAGCATCGTTGACTCTGCCGCAGCTGCCCGTGTGATCATTTCAGCGTTATCAACCTGACCAAAAGTCCTTGCTTCGATGACACTGGGTTGGTTACGGGTAAGTGTGCCTGTCTTGTCGAAAGCGATAGTGCGAATCGTACCGAGTTGCTCGAACGCTTCACCAGACTTGATGACCACGCCTAACTTTGAGGCTGCCCCAATCGCACTGATGACGGTTACCAGAACCGCAATCGCCAGTGCACAGGGGGAGGCTGCCACCAACACCACCAGGGCTCGTTCAATCCAGGTCAGTGGATCCCCAACGATGAATCCGTAACCGGCCACCAAAGCAGCAGCTATCAAAACTAGTGGGACCAGCGGCCGAGCTATCCGATCAGCTAACCGTGCCCGAACTCCCTTCTTTGCCTGTGCTTGTTCTACCAAGGTAACAATCTGCGTCAGCGAGTTATCTGTTCCGCCGGCACTAGCTCGAACGCGAAGTGTCCCGCCGCCAACATTGATCGACCCCGCTGCCACCACTGCTTCGGGAGAAACATCCACAGGGATCAACTCCCCCCGTCACCGCAGACGTATCGAGTACCGACTGCCCAGCCTCCACTACTCCATCGGTAGCAAGGCGCTCCCCTGCGCCAACAATCAGTAGGTCATCGACTGCCAGTTCTTTGGCGGCAATCGTCTGTTCAACACCGCCTCGAGACACCCTCGCTATATCCGGAATGAGAGCAAGCAGAGCACGCAATCCCGCCTGGGCACGACCCATCGCCCGATCTTCTAAAGTTTCAGCCAGAGAGAATAAGAACGCTAAGGCAGCGGCCTCTCCCACATGTCCCAAAGCAACCGCCCCAACCGCTGCGACCGTCATCAACAAGGCCACGCCTACGCGCCGATTACATAAAGCTCTCATGACCCCCGGAACGAAGGCCCATGCCCCGGCCGCCAAAGCAATCCCTTGAAATACGACTGGAGCCACAGGCACCCCGGCCCATTCAACGACGTAGCCAGCCAACAGAAACACACCCGAAACAGCAGACGGTAAAAGTGCTCGATCTTGCCACCACAAACTAAGAGGTTCCGCACCAAAGTCACGGTCCTCTTTTTCTACCCTGCAGCAGTCATCCATCAGGCATTTACCTCATCACCGGGGCAGCACAACGGCACATCGCAATTCTCACCATTCACACACGGATGACCGTCATCAAAAGCCAGCACCACTTCTACTAAGGCAGAAATTGCCCGCGAGATATGCGGGTCAGCAATTTCGTACCGGGTCTTTCGCCCTTCAGGAGCAGCCACCACGATCCCACAACCCCGCAGACATGCCAGATGATTCGACACATTCGTCCGTGTCAATCCCAAGCTCTCCGCTAAACGTGCCGGATAACCCGGCCCCTCCAATAGTTCCAATAAAATACGTGAGCGAGTACTATCAGCCATCGCCCGACCTAAACGATTCATAACCTCAACACGAGAAGCAATAGTCAGCACATAGTGACCGCACAGTAGATGCTGACCTGTTGCAAGCCCACAACCACTTAGGGTCAACCATGTCCAATGGAACTTTGTCTCACCTACTTCACGTCAGTAGACTTCGCCCAGACCCCACCGCACCTTTGTTCTGAGAAAGGGAGCGTGTGGGGAACTGTGAGACTCCCACCAGCGAACAACGTTGACTCCTCGATCCATACCTAGCCGAAGCGCTACCGATAGACCTTTTCACCGAGAAATAAAAGGCACTAGAAATCGAGATCACCCACCTCGACCGAAAGATCAGATAACACCAAAATGTATTCTCGCTAGCATACTCATACATCAACGAATGCCTTGGTGCCGTCAATGACCCCACAAGCTCCTATCAAATTCTCAGAGTACGCAACAAAGAACTCTTCACGAAAAACTACATAGACGAAAACCGAATCATTAGCACAGAAAACCAGGCCTAATTCGATACCATCATCGAAGCCAACCGACAACAGCAGTCGAGCCACAAGTCAGGATTTCCCGAAATGCCTGAGGCTGGAACATCTCAGATCTGGTACCCCCGGTCGGACTCGAACCGACACTGGACCGATTTTAAGTCGGTTGCCTCTGCCATTGGGCTACGGGGGCTTGCCGCGTACCATTGTATCTTTCTCACCTGGCCAGCACCAAAGCGCGTGACCAGCAGCATACATACCCTGCTTGTAACGTGCTATATATGTTTTAGGAGTTACTTAGTCAACCAGTGCCAATGCGATACCGTCAAGGATGTCATGCTCTGAGACATAGGCACCGCCAAGCTTCGGTAGCCTTTTATCGACTCGATTGATGATTCTTTGCCAAATCAGCGCACCAGCACCTATCACATCCGCACGTCCAGGAGGCATGAAAGGAAGGGCCGCCTTCACCTCGACAGGCTGGTCCTTCATGAAATCAGCTGCGTCGTTCCACTGTTTCCAGGTCAAGAACTGTCCGTGGGTGAGTTCCGGTTGATACCTGGTTGCACCTAGAGAGTGTGCGGCTAGCGTTGTGACCGTACCGGCAACTCCCACCAATGCCCCCAATCGCACAAAGTCAATGGCGTGTTCTACCTGGTCCAGCTTGTCATCTACCCACTGCGCTGCAGCATCGAAGTCGGAGCCAAACCGCTCTGTTACTCGCACAGAACCCATGTCAATGGAAATAGCGGCTTCTGGCGCCTCGGCTCCATATACGAACTCGGTGGAGCCTCCACCAATGTCCACAATCATTCGAGGGGCGGGGGCCGTCAGCGAGCTCACCGCACCTTTGAAGGATAACGCTGCCTCTTCTTCGCCCGGAATAATCTCTGGCCGCACACCAATAATCGCCTCGACAGAATCCATAAACTGTTTTCCGTTATGAGCGTCCCTCATCGCAGATGTGCCGACGAATCGTGTTCGTTCAACATCATGGTGTGAGATAATTTCTCGGTATTCTCGCACTGCGGCAAGGGTCCTCTCAACCGCGGTGTCAGCTAGTCTGCCAGTGCGGTCCACGTCTTGCCCCAAACGCACAATGCGCATTTCTCTCACCAGATCGACTAGACCTGTTGGAGTTTCCTTAGCGATGAGAAGGCGGATGGAATTCGTTCCACAATCGATGGCAGCTACTGATTTCACAGAACTAATCTAGGCCGCTCGCCGAGTGGTCGCGAATTTGCGTCCACTCGTTCTATCTGTTCCACAGTCCACGTTCGCCGATCATTTCTAGGGCAGCATCACCAACGGGGTTGATTCCGGGGCCGACTGCTAAGGAATGAGCAACCATGGCATGGAGACATTTCACACGCGTCGGCAGTCCGCCAGCGGAGAAATCACTAATCTCCTCCACTTCTTCCAAAAGAGAGCGGCGACGCAAATAGTCTTTATGCGCCTCATGGTTAGAAGGGAACCTTTCAGCAAGTTCTTCCATCATGTGTTCAGCCTCTAACACTGAACAAGCCCGAACCACGTCGGGATGCGTCAAATAGAACAGAGTCGGAAAAGGGGTTCCATCGGGCAAACGCGGCCACGTAACAGCGACCAGAGGATACCCCTGACTATCACGCGCACCAATAGCCCACACACCGCGAGGTGTCCTTCCCAGCTGCTCAGCAAGAATCGTCAAATCTTCTTCAGTAGCTGGGCTTCCTTGGGGCGCGACTTCTTCAATGGCGGGGCTATTCACTGACTATATCGGCTTCCTGTAACTCTTCTTGTACAACCATCGTCCAAGGGCGTTCTGGCCCGCGGCGCTTGTCTTCCGCATCTTTTTCTGCCTGCCTCTGCGGTGCATCAGCAACGGAAAACTGAGTTTCCCCCTTTTCAACCAGCCCTAGCCGGCTTCGTGCTTGCGAGGCGATGTATTCTTTATTGTCCCAGTTTGCAAGTTCATTTTCGAGTTCAGCCCGCGTGGCTTTAGCCTCTTCCAACTCGCCTATCGCCGCCTGATACTCGCGCGCTTGATCCGCCCACTGCAGAGCAACCGGAACTGTCACCAGCGCGGCAACAACAACGACTGCCGAGGCGATGACGGCTCTGAGAGAAAACGTGAGAGAAGTAAGCGCGAACCCCTTCTTCTTCGGCTGAGAAGATTCCACCTGGTTTTGGCGGCTAACTCGTTTTGGCCTGGCACTTGCTCGCACATCTTCCGGACGCCTTGCTGGGCGCGAATTACCACCCGGCCCACGTGGGGCCTTAGGACGGCGAATGGGATCAGTATCAGACACGTCCTCATCTTCTCATCATGAACAAAACCAAGTGAACCACTACTGCGGGCGTGGCGGCTCTTATCACCACCGTAGCGGATGTTTAGGGACCAAAATTGCTTGGGGTAATAGTAAGGGGAGAGAACCACAATGGTTCTCTCCCCTTGTCTGTATCTATGTATCTATCGAGAAGAACTAGAAACGTGCGCGTGGGAATGCGCTGGCGCCAGCGTATGTGGCTTCTTCGCCCAGTGCTTCTTCGATGCGCAGCAGACGGTTGTACTTCTCTACACGCTCAGAGCGGGCAGGAGCACCGGTCTTGATCTGGCCTGAGTTGGTTGCAACAGCCAAGTCAGCAATGGTTGTGTCACCGGTTTCACCTGAACGGTGTGAGGTCATCGAACGGTATCCGTTGCGGTGTGCCTCTTCCACTGCATCCAGTGTCTCAGTGAGTGAGCCAATCTGATTGACCTTGACCAAGAGTGCATTAGCAATGCCACCCTTGATACCGCGTTCGAGTCGCTCAGGGTTGGTGACAAACAGGTCGTCACCCACGAGCTGTACGCGATCACCGATGGCATCGGTGAGGCGCTTCCAAGCATCCCACTCATCTTCCGACAATGGATCCTCAATCGAGACCAAGGGGTAGTCAGTGATGAGTTTCTCATAGTAATCGATCATGTAATCGGTGGAGCGAGCTTCACCTTCAAACTGGTATGCGCCGTCTTTGAAGAATTCTGTCGAGGCAACATCGAGAGCTAGAGCAATGTCCTTGCCGGGCTCATATCCAGCGCGCTTGATAGCTTCGATAATGAGGTCCAGCGCAGCGGTGTTGGACTCAAGACTTGGCGCAAAGCCACCCTCATCGCCAAGTCCTGTGGAAAGTCCACGTTCCTTGATGACTGCTTTGAGCGTGTGGTACACCTCAGCACCCCAACGTAGTGCTTCACGGAATGAAGGAGCACCGATGGGGGCAATCATGAACTCTTGAATGTCCACGTTGGTGTCAGCGTGTGATCCGCCGTTGAGAATGTTCATCATAGGAACGGGCAGTACGTGAGCATTGGGACCGCCCAGGTACTGGTAGAACGGCAGGGCAGCAGAAACTGCAGCAGCTTTAGCAACTGCTAGTGATACGCCTAGGACCGCATTCGCGCCCAGTTTGCCTTTATTGGCTGTTCCATCGAGGGAAATCATGGTGTGGTCGATGAGACGCTGCTCGGTTGCATCCAAGCCGATGATTGCAGGAGCAATCACTTCAGTTACGGCTTCAACAGCCCCCTCAACACCCTTGCCCTGGTAACGTCCTTCATCACCGTCGCGGCGCTCTACAGCTTCGAACGCGCCGGTGGAAGCACCTGAAGGCACAGCAGCACGGGCTCCGACGCCGTCCTCCAACACGACCTCAACTTCCACAGTCGGGTTGCCACGGGAGTCCAGAATCTCGCGGGCCGCGATGTGCTCGATCATTGACACGTTTGTCTCCTTTTGTTGGATATTTCTGTCTCCGGCGCCGCGCGCCAAAGTCTATTCGGTAGGAAGTTCTGCCTGTGAAGCACCGGCAGATGCTACATCACCTAGATAAGGAACTAATCCTTGCTGTGGGTCAAACGACCCATATCGGGGATTGACCTTAGTCACAGGCGAAGTCATATTTTCGGTGATTGTCTCTATCGCTGTGGGGTCTTGTTGCGCCAGCATCTGTTGTGCTTCCTGCAGTTGACCGAAAGCTAAAATCTGCTGGGTAATAGGAGAATAATCTTCGATATTGATGCCGGCCTGGGCTAGAGACTGTCCAGCCAAGGCAACTCCCTGTTCCTGCGTTGCCAGTCCGCTCTCCTCAAAAGCATTGAACATGGGCTGCAGCATAACGATGGTAGAAATTACCACGTCACGGGTAATTTGTTGTTGGCCACCAAAGAGCTCTTGCAGTTCTGGCATGGCCTCATCAATTTCTTGTTCCGTATAGGAAACGCCCATCGATTGAACAGCAACATTCGGTCCAGGTGTGCACCCGCTAAGTGCCAGGGCAACTCCTAAAACTGCAATGCCAGCTCCTATGCGACGGCGGGTATTTCTCACTGGGTCCTCCTCAGCGGCCCTCTTTGGGCCCCTCCTTATTCTACGCTACTGCAGCGCTAAACCAAGCTGAGGTTCACGCTTTTTATCCTCTGCTCTTACCTCGCCCTACAATGACTCCACGCAAGAGGTCTTCGACAAAACTGAGGATTGCTTCATCTTCTGGTCCTGTCTCGCCATGATGCCTGGTAAGTGGAACCAGAATTTGCCGAGTCGCAGCTTTGATGACAGATCCTGGATACAGCCGTTTCAGACGCAAAGCCTGTGAGTCAGCTAGTTCGACGGGCCCTAAACGTACATAGCGCCCCTGGGTCACAACTTCGGTGATTCCAAGTTGGCGCAGCATTGACCGCAAACGTGCCAACAAGAAGAGCCTCTCAACCTGAGAGGGCAATGGCCCATACCGGTCAAGTAGCTCTTCTTGAACCTCGCGCATAAGAGCAGGATCGTTAACTTGAGCTATCTTCCCATACACCTCCAGACGCGCATCCTCGCCGGGGATGTACGACTCCGGCAGATGAGCGTCCACTGGAAGTTCAATCCGAACCTCTGTGGTCTCCTGTGGTTTCTCACCTTTGTACTCAGCGACTGCATCGGCAACCATCCGCACGTACAGATCAAAACCGACGCCTTCAATGTGACCAGATTGTGCACCGCCAAGGAGATTCCCCGCCCCACGAATCTCCAAGTCCTTTTGAGCGACAGCTAGTCCCGAACCCAAATCAGAATTCGCAGCTATGGTCCGCAAGCGCTCTAAAGCCGTTTCCGTGAGAGTTTTACCCTTGGGGTAGAAAAAGTAAGCGTAGGCACGTTCGCGACCGCGTCCCACCCGTCCTCGTAACTGGTGAAGTTGCGACAGTCCAAAGATGTCAGCTCTGTCGACAATGAGCGTATTGGCATTGGAAATATCGAGTCCAGTCTCCACGATCGTGGTGCATACCAAGACATCGAATTCGTGATTCCAAAAATCTACGATGACACGCTCTAGCTCACCCTCTGAAAGCTTGCCATGGGCTACTCGAATGCGCGCTTCTGGAACCAGTTCTTGTAGTTCTGCGGCTACTTTATTGATGGTTTCCACCCGATTGTGGATGAAGAAGACCTGCCCATCGCGCATCAATTCACGTCTGATTGCTGCAGCAACTTGAGCATTTTGGTACGGCCCCACAAAGGTGAGGACCGGCTGACGCTCTTCTGGTGGAGTCTGCAGGACCGACATTTCCCGTATTCCAGCTACCGCCATCTCCAATGTGCGGGGAATCGGGGTGGCGGACATCGCCAGTACATCAACTTGGGCTCGCAACGCTTTGAGTGTTTCCTTGTGCTCAACTCCGAAGCGTTGTTCTTCGTCAATGACGACTAATCCTAGGTCTTTGAAACGCACCGAACCGGTAAGTAGGGAGTGGGTACCAATCACAACGTCGATAGTTCCGTCCAACAATCCTTGACGGACTTCGTCCGCTTCTTTCTTTGTGGAAAAACGCGACAGGGCTCCTATATTGATGGGAAAACCTGCGAAGCGTTCAGTAAAGGTGTCCACATGTTGTTGGACCAGAAGCGTGGTGGGGACCAATACCGCCACCTGTTTACCATCTTGGACTGCCTTGAATGCGGCACGAACAGCAATTTCTGTTTTCCCATATCCGACATCGCCAGTGAGGAGCCTATCCATGGGCACGTCACGTTCCATGTCGGCTTTCACTTCATCAATGGTGAGCAGCTGATCGGGGGTTTCAACATAGGGGAAAGAGTCTTCTAATTCCCGTTGCCAAGGAGTGTCCGGGCTGAATGCGTGGCCTTTCATACTCTGTCGGGCCGCATATAGACGCACCAATTCGGCAGCGATTTCCTTGACCGCAGCTTTGGCACGTTTCTTAGTCTTTGCCCAATCTGCGCCGCCCATTCTTGATAGGCGAGGCTCGTCAGAACCTGTATATTTCGATACTTGGTCGAGGGACGAGGTGGGGACGTAGAGCACGTCGGCGGGCCGGCCTCGCGCACCGGCATATTCCACCACCAGGTAGTCGCGTTTGGCATTAGTTCCTGGGACGACGCGGGATTCCATTTCTAGAAAACGTCCGATCCCGTGTTGCTCGTGAACGATAAAATCTCCTGGACGAAGACTCAGCGGGTCCAGTTTTCCTTTGCGCCGCGCGGGCATTTTCCGCATGTCGCGGGTGGTGCCTCCACTGCGTCCTCCGGTGAGATCTTGTTCTGTGAAGACCGCCAGCTTCGATTCTTCCATGACGAAGCCGACACCTGCTGCCACCGGAACGACATGGACCAGTCCTAGCTGCGGGTCGAGGGGGAGTTCTTCTTCGAGGCGAGCAGGTACTTCAGCGTCTAAGAGAAGTTGTGTGAGCCTGCGTGCAGCTCCGTGTCCCGGTGTTGTCAGGACTAGTGTCCAACCTAATGCGGCCAGTTCAGCTAGGTCTTGGGCGGCTTGCCTGAAGTCTGCGCGGTATGGAATCACGTCACGTGCTTGGGTGCGGAAGTAACGCGTTTCGGCCTCATCCAGGACTTCGGCGCCCTGCAGGGAGGTCAACTCCCACCAGCGGCTGCCCTCAGGTGCCCACACTTCGTCCAATGCAAGGAAAGAACCCGTGCCCATTGTGAGAGGCGCGTTGCCACCCCCGGCTGCGGCCCCCCATGCTGCTGATTCAAATTCGGACGAGGTGGTTGCCAGATCTTCTGCGCGGCGAAGTACTCTCTCAGGTTCGTCAACACACCACAGCGCGTCAGTAGGAATGAGGGAATCGAGCGAGCGCATCTGGGATACAAGTGCGGAGGTGAGGGATTCAATGCCCGGTGCGTAAATTCCTTCAGATGCTAGTTCGAGGATGTCGGCAGCACCTGGAAGTTCTCTTTGGAGCTCTCGTGCTCGCTGACGCACTTCGTCAGTGAGAACAAGTTCGCGGGCTGCTGGAGCCCACAGTCCACCTTCTGCTGGGCCTGCACTGCGCTGGTCTGAAAGGTTGAACCAGCGAATTTCTTCAACTTCGTCACCAAAGAGTTCCAGGCGGACAGGATGATCGCCTGCTGGGGGAAAAACGTCGACGATGCCACCGTGAACGGAAACTTCGCCGCGTCCTCTAACGGTGTCGACTGGAGAATACCCGAGGTTGAAAAGTCTTGCGAGTAGATCGTCTCGATCGATCCAGTCACCGACTTTGACTCTTAGCGGTTCCATTTCTGCAACGTCGGCGGCTACTGGCTGCAAGAGCGCGCGAACTGGGACAATGAGCACATCTATCGGGCCTGCATGTTCATCGCCGACTATCGGATGGGCGAGGCGCCGCAGCACCGCCGCACGCCTAGCCATTGTGTCAAGGCCCGGTGAGAGCCTTTCATGAGGGAGCGTCTCCCAACTGGGGAAGACTGCCGCCCGCGGTCCCCAGGCACTGATTGCTTCACCTAGTTGGTTAGCTCGCCTCCCTGTCGCGGTGATAACAACCGTGAGGGAATCGTCATCGGCTAAGGCAATGATTGGGGGACGCAGTCCAGGTGGGGCGACTATCGTCCCGGTGCCAGGCACCGACATCCCGCGCATGGCAGCATCAATAGCAGGATCGTGGGCTACTTGGGAGAGCAGCGAAGATAACTCACTCATGAGCGCGAATGCAGGTCTTGTTGGGCTGCGGCAAATCCACGAACCGCCACGTCTTCGACGGTATCGGCTGCCAACTCATACGTGACATTCCATTCTTCACGCGCCGCTGAAGAGATTTTTTCCAACACAAAGTCCGCTGGATTTTGTCTCCCTGGAGGACGTCCGATTCCTATGCGCAAGCGCCCGTAGTTTCTGTCTCCCAAGTGTTGGCTCAGAGACCGCAGCCCATTGTGTCCCCCTTCTCCCCCGCCTTGCTTGAGGCGCAGTTGATGTGCGGGGAGATCCAGGTCATCATGGATGACCAGTATTTCGTCTGGGGATATGCGCAGGTATTGCGCCAGACGCGACAATGGCCCTCCAGAAACGTTCATGTACGAGTCTGCAACGGCTAACGTGATCTTGGGGCCAGGCGCCCCACCAGGGAGAATCCCAATTCGAGCTTCGGCCACATGGCACCGGCTGGTATGTGATCGCATCGTGGCGCCTAGCCGCTTCACCAATACCGCAATGGTTGCTGCTCCCACATTGTGCCGGGTATCGACATATTGTGTTCCCGGATTTCCTAACCCGATAACCAGTTTCAGGGTCATTGTGTCCAATCGTCTGTGTTCCTGACCCGCCATTCTACTGGGTCAAAGACAGCATTCTCTATTCCTTCTTCTGTCGCCCACTGCTCAAAGTACAGCGCTGCCCACTCTCTGTAGGCTCTCGAGTTGGGATGGAACAAATCGGCAGCATGATATCGGAATAAGTAGGTCGACGTCGGCAATGAACGACTAAAGGAACGCAGGTCAATAATGTGATGGCCGTAGCGCCCTGCAACGTCTTCCAAGATTTGGGAGAATTCGGCCGCGCGTTTTTCTTGTGGCAAGCCACTAAATGACGGGATATTCGCTATGTATGAGCCGCTGAAAAGATACCGTCCCAAATGTTGTGCAAAAAGCGCAAACCGGTTAGCGTCGATGCTGGGGTCCATCACATCGTTCCCTCCGATCTGCACAATCGTGAGATCGGGCTGCCAATTAGTTCCAGCTAGGCCATAGCCATTGACGGTGGGGAGCTGCGTGTCAAGGATGGAAGGAATCTTTGCCCCTGACCGTGAGATGTTGAGCACCAACCCCGGACGAGGAAGATACCGGTCGATAGCCCCCATCAGGTAGGGCACCACACTGTGATTAATGCTGCTGGCACCGATTCCTTGCATCGACGAATCTCCCATTGCCAGCATGACAAAAGGGCGTTCAAGGTTTTCGGAGACAAAAGGGGAATCGGGGTCGAGGTCCGTGATCCCTAAATCGTGCAGTTCTTGGAGGGTGTCTAAATTGTGGTGTGCCCATGCGTCTGCGAAAGCACCCACGTGCTTACGTAAACGAGCAAGAGCCCTTACTTCGGCGACGCAGCCAGCTCCCGCGGCAACAGCAGCCACGGTAACCGGCTTCATCGTTCCTCACCGGCTGCCCCTGCTGCGTGGACTGCCAAGAATTGCGGAGCCACAAAACCTCGCCGGGCGAACTCTTCTGCAATTGCTTCAGCTACTGCTTGTGTGGAAGAGGAGGGGACGACGGCGATAGCAGAGCCACCGAAACCGCCACCGGTCATTCTGGCGCCCAGTGCTCCCTGCGCTAATGCGACTTCTTGTGCAGTGTCGAGCTCTGGGCACGTCACCTCATAGTCGTCACGTAGAGAATCATGTGAGCTGTTGAAAAGGCAACCCACGCGTTCGATATCGCCATTTTTCAAGGCGGCTATTGCTTCTTTGGTTCGTTCGATCTCTGTCACGACATGGCGGACACGTTTCTTGAGAGTCGGATCGTCAAGACGCCCCAGGGCTTCATCTAGGTCATCTACCTGCGCGAGGTTATCGACCCCCAATGTATCTGCCGCTTCTTCGCAGCTGGCACGACGCTGCCCATATCCACCTGTCGCATGAGAGTGCTCTGCCCGCGTATCAACCACTAAGAGATCTAAATCACGAGACCCCAAGTCAAAGGGGACTGCCTGGGTGGTGAATGTCTGGCAATCCAACGCAATAGCTTCACCCTCCTGGCAACGCAGCACCGCAGATTGGTCCATTCCACCAGTTGGGGCACCCGCTATGTCATTTTCGGCTCTCACACACCAGGAAACCATGTCTTCTACCGGAGCCTCAATATTCGACATTTTCATGATCGCCCCCACCACTGCACCTTCTAAGGCAGCCGAGGAGGAAAGTCCCGAACCGTAGGGAACGCAAGAATCGACGGCCACATCAAAGCCTGGAACTTTGATGCCCGTGTCCTTTTCCATTGCCCACGCAACACCTACCACGTAAGCTGGCCAACCACGTACGGGGTGGGCCGAAGAATGTATGTCCACCTCATCAAGATTGACCTCACGAATGCCATCTTCTTGCGCGGATACCAGCCGCACTATACGGTCTTCTCGGGGCCGCAATGCAGCATAGGTACGGTGAGGAAGGGCAATGGGAAGTGCCATTCCCCCGTTATAATCAGTGTGCTCTCCAATGAGGTTAACGCGCCCCGGGGCAGACCACAGCAGCGTGGGTTCTTCCTGGAAACTCTGCTGGAATAGATCTTGAACTTTCTCGCGTCCTTCATCACGCTGCCACGCATGGCGCCATACGACCATTATTCCCCTATTCAACGAATTCTTACCGGGTTAAGAGTAGCCGGAATTGGTCGAGAATCTCCCTTTGTGCCACAAGGCGATCGTGCTTTGGTAGTCTAGTGAAGTTATTAATCCCGAGATACTGAGGAAGGGTGCGTGTTCCTACCGGAAAAAACTGAGAGCCAAATATGGGGCGGCGTTGTTATTGCTGTCCCTGAACCGTGGGTCAGTCAGCTGTCGGAGGTGCGTCAGGCACTTGGAGACCCAGAAGGTGCATCAGTTCCCCCACACATCACTTTGGTACCGCCCCTCGCTATCGAGGCAGATGACCGCGAAGCGGTTATTACCCACCTGCAAACAGTTGCTCAGCATTTCCCTCCTTTTCGCATTCGGTTGGGAAAGGTTGAGTCTTTTTATCCGATTTCTCCCGTTGTGTATTTAGCATTGGACGAGGGGGCGGCAGCCTGCGCAGCTCTTGCCGATGAGATCCGGGGCGGCCCGCTCAACTACAAGCCTCGTTTTCCGTACCACCCACATGTCACACTGTTGCAAGGATCGTGGGATTGTGACGTACCTGCAGTGCAGGAAGCCGTTGCCGACCTAGACGCCCACTGGCAAGTCTCTGGTTTCCGACTCGATCGAGTAAGTGAATCAGGAACCTACTCTTCCGCCGCTATTTTTGATTTTGCGCTATGAAGAAGGAAATTGCTCACAGTATTTCGCGTTTTCAAAGCACACGAATCTTTCGAGCATATTTACGTTTCTCCCGTGGTCGCGGCCCTCTTTTAGCTGCAGGTATTGCTTACATGGGCCTATTTTCCATCACTGCTGCCATCACCGTCGGGTGGACTGCCTTCAGCGGAATACTTGCATCGCGCCCAGCTTTCAAAGAGTCCGTCATCAATGCCGTCAACACTCAGATTCCAGGATTGCTGCAAAGTCCTCATCACCCAGAAGGTCTCGTTGATCCAGATTCGCTAGTAGGAACTCCAGGAATATCGTTGACGGGATGGATTGCAGCGGCACTCACAGTGGTGACTGCCTCCACAGTTATCTGGTATCTGGGCCTAGCGATACGATCAATGTTCGGGCTATCAGCAGTTCCCGAGCCACTGAAGTCTGCGATTCCCCGCCGCTTCTTGGGACTTTTCGCTCTTCTTTTTGCTGTAGTGCTGGTGGCGGTCCTCACCAGCCTTGCTACTTTCTTACGTTCCTGGGCTGTGGAATATATAGGCGTTACCAACGGCCGGATTTTCGATATTTCACTGTTGGTCGCGCCTTTTGCTATCGACTACCTAGCATTCATCATCTCGGTGCGTTTAGTGGCTGCGGTGCGTCCTCCTCGCCGGGACCTTGCTTTAGGAGCATTGCTGGCTGCGATCGGTTCATTTGCACTTCGTACCCTGGGAACCACAGTAATAGGTCGTGTCTCCAGCCCAGTTCTAGCCACCGCAACATCACTGGTCACCGTGATGTTATGGATGAATTTCCTAGGTTGGATTACCCTATACGCTGCTGCATGGACGTCAAATCCGCCGCTAGTCCTCCACCCGCGATTGGCATCCAGTCAATATTCTTCCCAGCGTCCGAACTACGTAACAATGTCAGCGCCACACACCCTGGGATGGGTGCGAGACCTGCCATAGCCACTCCATCTGCTTATCCCCCAAGTAGAGCAGTGTCCCGGCTCGATATTTCTCACCGTGTCAGGAATTATCACACTGTGATGCGCCGGAGGTTATGGCGCGTAGCGGATCGTGACAGGGGCATGATCTGAAAAACGCTCATCCCAGCTAGATGCTCGAAATACGGAATAATCGAGAGCTCTCTGCGCCACGTCCGGAGTCGCATACTGGTAGTCAATACGCCAGCCAGCGTTATTATCGAAGGCCTTTCCACGCCACGACCACCATGAATATGGTCCTTGCACATCCCCTGCCAGGTGACGAACAGTATCTACCCATCCGGATTCCACCCAACGGTTGAGGTAGATGATTTCCTCATCTAGGACTCCAGAAGACTTGTTGTGGTTAGGCTTCCAGTTCTTGATGTCGCTCTCGCCGCGCACAACATTAAAGTCCCCCGCTACCAAGGAACTTCCCCGCAGGCGAAGTTCCTCCATGCGCTTTTCAATACGCGCCAAGTGCTCCATTTTGAGGTCTTGTTTAGGAGTACCGAGGGCGCCCGAATGGAAATATGCGGAAACTAATTTCAGTGTTCCATTCCAGTCGATGTCGACTTCTAACCAGCGACCCGAATGCGCCGCGTGAGCCTCGTCTCCAGGTAGTCCTTCAACCACATCATTCACCTGAATGTCTGGACGTACAGCTACTGCAACACCAGCGCGTCCATTAATCTGACAAGGCAAAGAAAAGACCTGGTATGAACCCCCCAGAATATCCTGAGTTACCTCTGTAGGAGCTCTTACTTCCTGCATAAGCAAAATATCTGGAGACTCCTGTTCTGCCCAGTCAAGAAAACCCCGTTTGTGGGCCGCGCGAATCCCATTGAGATTGACTGTTGTCACCTTCAGCGGCTCAGTCATGTACTACACTCGCTCTCTCAGCAGATTCAACAACGTTGACTAATAGCAGCGCTCGGGTCATCGGCCCGACTCCACCCGGGTTTGGACTGAGCTTCCCAGCTACTGTTTCCACCCCAGGAGCAACGTCTCCAACTATCTTTCCGTTAACTCGTGAAACACCCACATCAACCACAGCTGCACCCGGTTTCACCATGTCGGGAGTGATAAGTCCGGGCACTCCAACCGCAGCAATAACAACGTCAGCAGCGCGCACGTGCGAAGCCAGATCACGCGTCCCTGTATGCACCAGTTCCACGGTTGCATTAATATCCCTGCGACTCAGCATCAAACCGATGGGACGCCCGACAGTTAGCCCGCGTCCGACCACACACACTTGAGATCCTTCAAGAACAACACCGCCCGCACGTAACAACTCAATGATGCCGCGAGGTGTGCATGGTTGCGGGCACGTGGGAGCGGTGCGAATGGAACTCACTAGCCGTCCGAGGTTTGTCGGATGCAAACCGTCAGCGTCCTTGGCAGGATCAATACGTTCCAGGGCTGATGCCTCATCGAGATGGGAAGGAAGCGGCAGCTGCACGATGAATCCGGTGCACGTTGGGTCCTCATTGAGCGCATCAATGGTGGCGATCAATTCCCGTTGAGTTGTGTCAGCAGGTAGCTCGACTTGAATGGAGGCAATCCCCACCTCTGCACAGTCCTTATGTTTGCCGCGAACATACACCTGTGAAGCCGGGTCTTCACCTACCAATACTGTTCCCAGCCCGGGAGTAATACCTTGCTCCTTTAGTGCCGCAACCCGACTTCGAAGATCTTCCTTTATACGACCCGCTAGCGCCAATCCATCAAGAGGCTCCGCCTCACCATTCCACGGATACTTCACTGTTCGAGGCCTGGGTACAGCGGGTGCGCGGCAGTTAGAGCAGCTACACGGTCTTTGAGGGCCTCGGTGTCAACTTCTCTACCAAGAGCCGCATCGCGGAGTGCAACGGAGATAACGTCAGCAACCTCCCTGAAGTCGTCATCGGAGAAACCTCTAGTCGCCAATGCCGGCGTCCCAATACGCAAGCCAGACGTGACCATGGGTGGGCGCGGATCGAAAGGAACCGCGTTGCGGTTCACAGTGATGTTGACCGTGTGAAGCAGGTCCTCAGCGTCCTTGCCTGATAGCGCACTATTTTGGAGATCTACCAGAACCAAGTGCACGTCGGTTCCTCCGGTGAGTACCGATATTCCTGCCTCACTGACATCAGGTTGCGACAGGCGATCTGCCAGGATACGAGCCCCAGAAAGAGTGCGCATCTGACGATCCTTGAACTCTGCACTGGCAGCAACTTTGAGAGCAACAGCTTTTGCTGCGATCACGTGCATGAGAGGGCCACCTTGCTGTCCAGGGAATACTGCCGAGTTGAGCTTCCTCCCAAGTGTTTCGCCTCGCGAAGACAGGATCATTCCAGACCGCGGACCCCCTATTGTCTTGTGAATGGTTGTCGTCACGACATCGGCAAAGGGGACTGGGGAGGGGTGCAAGCCAGCTGCAACTAAACCGGCAAAATGAGCCATGTCTACCCACAGATACGCGCCCACCTCGTCAGCGATTTCCCGGAAAGCCTGGAAATCCAGGGTGCGCGGGTACGCACTCCACCCAGCAATGATGACTTTAGGTTTGGATTCAATGGCCTTCTGGCGCACGTCATCCATGTCGATGCGATAGGTTTCCTTGTCGACACCGTATGCTGCGACGTTGTAGAGCCGACCTGAAAAATTCAGTTTCATGCCATGGGTGAGGTGCCCTCCATGATCAAGACTCAACCCCAGGATCGTATCGCCTGGCTGAGCCAGCGCATGAAGTACTGCCGCGTTCGCCTGCGCTCCTGAGTGAGGCTGCACATTGGCGTAATCGCCACCAAAGACCTCCAGGGCACGTTCGATTGCGAGGCTTTCCGCAATGTCAACCCATTCGCAACCGCCATAGTAGCGACGCCCAGGGTATCCCTCAGCATATTTATTGGTGAGCACCGATCCCTGCGCTTGAAGCACCGCTCTGGGAACAAAGTTCTCTGAGGCGATCATTTCCAAAGTATCGCGTTGGCGTTGTAATTCGCCCTCCAATACCTGGTAAATCTCTGGATCGAGTTCCTGCAGTGACTGGTTGATTAGGGGATCACTCACGCTGCCTCCAAGGTCTGACCGACTTGCGTACTTAACACTAGCGACTTGCCACTACTTACGAAAATGCGACCAGTCAGTGGCACATGCTTGATGTTCTTGGGACCTATGACTGAATGCAGTTTTCCACAGTGCAACCGTTCTCGAGGATACTTTCGAGCAACCGCATTATTCATGAGCACTAAAGACAACCCCAAATCTTCACGTGTGTGGCGTTTCTTTGATGTGTCTTCCTATCTCATGCCCCCCGGCAAATGTGTTGATTCTTGCCGGGCTAATATTCGTGCTCATTACCGGAGATTTCGGAGGCCGAAAGGCCGCTATGGACCACATTGAGGAAACTCCAACTATCAAACTAGGCGATCACATCGACGCGGCACCTTTTTCTCTAACAGTTCACCAGGCATTGTGGATATCAGACGTACCTCCCCTCATTGCAGGTGTCGGTAATAAGGCTTTCTTTGCTGTACGCGCTACAGTTGTCAACACGGCTTCTCAACCAGTTCCAACGCACGTCTTCACTGGTTCACTCGCCTGGGCTGCACCGCGAGAAGTCCCCCATTCGCGCATGGATTCAACGGACCCCACAAAATACGACACCGCCGTCACAAACTATAGGGCCTCAAGATACCCCACAAATCCCGCCCGCGTAGTGGTTCCTAGAAAGAATAAAGAACAATGTGAAAAGGATCGGCCATTTTCCAGCGAATACACGCCAACCGTCTCCGAGCATTTAGGCGAAGACAGGTAGCGCCTTGCCTATCATTTACACCAAAGCTACAGGGTGAGCCTAATGTTTGCGCACAGTAGTTGTTTGAGTTCTCTACAGAGCTCATCCCTACAACCACGTTTAAGAGGCCAAGAGAACTTCAGCTGTATCTGAATCGATGACGAGGCAATCTGCCAGTCCGCCGGTACAGGCCGCCTTGATTGCTGGTGCTCGTGTCACCCCGTGTCCGATGAGGACTTTCGAGCGTATCCCACGTAAATCACATAGTGGCAGCGCAATAGTACGTCGATCGAGATCTTCACTGACGGCGTTACCCTTTTCGTCAATCCAATGCCCCATGATGGAGCCCACTGGTCGAGGCCCGAGATCCTCAAGACGTTCCTCAGCGTCAGGACCAACAGTAAGCGTCCAGGACCGGGAATCGGAAGCTCCCGGGGAAAATACCGCTGTATCTGCTGCTCGTGCTGCTGCGATAGCCGTCTTCACTCTGCTATCGGCAAGTTGTGTTTGCGCCTCTTGCACCGAGCCAGCTACCAGAGGGCCTGGGAGGACGCGAACTGCTCCGCGACCGCGTTTAGCTAGAACTGCGAGTGCTTGCCCCACCAGTGTTCCGTCATGGAAAAGTGGTGCGGCATTGGCCTGCACGATATTGACTCCGTGTGCCCAATTATCTTGCGCAGCATGGGCAGTGGCTGCGACCGTCCGTCCGGGACTTACCGCGATTACTCCGGGTACCGGGCGTAGGTCAGCAAGAAAGTCAGCTGCAAGTTTGGCCAGGAGAGTCAGCGTGTCACTGACAGTCTCTTGGGTTGGAGATACTCGCGCAGCACGAAGGTTGAAACGAGTTACTAGGTTGACTTCTAGGTCGTGGCGCCGGGCATGAGGGTGTGAAACAATTACGGTTACCACTCCACTATCTGAAGCGTCTTTCAATAAACGCCCCACAGTCCACCGGGTGCATCCCAATCGTTCAGCAATTGCCGCTTGCGTCAAGCCGTCACGGTAATAAAGCTCAACGGCACGCAACATATTACGATCACGGTCCGTCATCTTCTCCTGGTTCACCCCCCAACAGTAACCCGTATGGTGAGGAAATGTATTCACTTATAAAAGGGGGTCACCCCCTTAGAAAACAGGGGTGACCCACCTAGATGCTATTTGATGAAACCTAGCGCTTTCACCGCATCATACTCTTCTTGAAGAGCCGCAATATTGTGTTCGATTCCCGCAATTGTCGCAGGCGACAAATCTAGACCATCAACAATTTGGTACTCACCATCGACAGAAATCACCGGGAATCCGAAGGAAAGACCCTTAGGGATGTTGTAATGGCTACCATCGGAGTACACACCACCGGTTACCCACTGCCCTTCGGGGGTTCCATTGATCCAATCGTGCACGTGATCAATCGCAGCGTTAGCGGCCGAAGCAGCTGAACTTGCCCCCCTGGCCTCGATAATCGCAGCACCACGCTTAGCCACCGTGGGGCGGAAGTAATCATTCAACCAGTCTTCACTCACTAGCTCTTCCGCAGGTTTCCCATCAACTGTGGCAAATGACACATCGGGATACTGGTCGGCAGAATGGTTACCCCACACAACGATATTCTTGATGTCTGAGACGGCCGCACCGGCCTTTGCTGCCAGTTGAGAGACAGCACGATTGTGGTCGAGGCGCATCATCGAGGTGAAACGCTCCGGGGGAACGTCGGGTGCCGCATTTTGAGCGATGACCGCATTAGTGTTGGCGGGGTTGCCAACTACCAGAACCCGAATGTCGTCGGCCGCACCATCATTGATGGCCTTACCTTGGGGTCCGAAAATTCCAGCGTTCGCAGCTAAAAGGTCTGCGCGTTCCATTCCCTTTGTGCGAGGCCGTGCCCCCACCAACAGGGCGACATTGCTACCTTGGAAGGCTGCATCGGCGTTGTCAAACACGTCGACGCCAGCGAGAAGTGGGAATGCACAGTCATCCAGCTCCATCGCAGTTCCCTCAGCAGCTTTGACTGCCTGGGGGATTTCTAGAAGATGCAGTTTCACTGGTACATCTGGTCCGAAAAGCTGTCCTGAAGCTATGCGGAATAGAAGTGCATATCCGATGTTGCCAGCTGCGCCGGTGACAGTGACAATTCGAGGCTGAGCCATAAGAAAACTCCTTGCGTTGGTACTTTTGTCATCCTCCAGGTTACCCGTCTCTTCATGGATTGGATAGGACTTCTGCCGGACACGGACCCGTTGGTGAGGCTTCCACGTATCTCCACCTGGAAATGCTGCTCATTCGGCACCTGTGAGCGGCGCCTTTCTAGGAGAGGACTACCGTATCGCCATACGCCGAAGAACCATCCACCCCGCAAACACCGACATCACAGTACAGAGCAAAACGAAGTTGGCCACCTCGCCCGGTCCGAATCCCGCGAACCAGGTGAATACTTCTATCCACGCATCGGTTCTCGCAATAACGACCATTGCGATAGCCAGTCCCAAGGCAAATATAAGAAGAATCAGTGCCAAGAACAGCATCCCCCACCTTTTATAGATAGCCGCAAAAGTAAACCCTATGCTCATGAAGAGCCAGACAATACTAGCTGTCAGAAACCAAGCTCCTCCCCAGCCTGCTTGCCACATCCACGGCAAATAGAAAAAGTACCCCTCAATCCACCACCCATGACTGAGCCGTTCTAACACCCCACCTAGAGTGATAATAGATCCACAAACAAGTCCACACAGCAATGCGTTAAGGATAAACCCCATATAGAACTCTCCTCGGGTAAGCGCCAGAGCGAGAGCAAAAGGAAAATAGAATGCCACCAGTTGAGCACCAAAGGCGATGTAGAACCATAGCGGTGCCTGGAGTCCTCCCCCCCCCATTTTCATTTCGTCACCAGGTATTGCTGCATAAATAATGAACGAAATAATATAGGCACCTACCAGCACAACAAGAGGAACCCAGTAGAGGGTACGAGTGTTGGCAAACTGTATGCGCGTTGAGGCGAAGATTCTCTTAGCCATCATGCTGCATCCTGATTTCGGCCCCGGAGCCCACCTAAACTCACAACTAAGTCGTTGAGGGCGGTCGGGCGTACCTCTAAGTGCTGCATTTTCCCCCGCGTTAGGTCTTCACTGCTGAGCTCCTTAATAATGGTGGCTCGCGTTGTACCGCCGAGGCTTTCACTGCGAATAACCATGGCGCCCCCTATGAAATCTTCCACGAGTGCGTACGGTCCGACGACCTGGAAAGAGGAGCTACGCAGACTCTCAGCATCCATATCTAAAACTAGTTTGCCACCATCAAGAAGCAACACATGGTCGATCAGACTCGCTATTTCGTCGATGAGATGCGATGAGATGACCACAGTACGGGGCCGACTGCTTATTTCTTCGAGAAGTTCGCGATAAAATATATCACGGGCGTAAGCATCAAGTCCTAAATACGGCTCATCGAAAAAAGTGATGGGCGCGCGACAAGCTAGCCCCACGGTGACTCCCACAGCAGAGAATTGTCCGCGTGATAGTTTTTTCATGGAACGCGACATTGGTATATCAAGCCTTTCAGAAAGACGTGAGCTGAGGGAGCTGTCCCAATCGGGATATAGCCAAGCCGCACTGCGAAAAACCGACGCAGGTGTCGCCTCATCAGGATATTTCTGGTTCTCTCTTATAAAACACATTTGACGAGTAATCTGAGAGTTTTCAGTGACAGTTTCTTCGAAGACACTGACACTTCCACCGTCGGCAAAGTTCTGACCGGTCAGAACCGACATTAGGGTCGTTTTTCCAGCACCATTACGACCCAACAACCCGTACACACAGCCTTCTTCCAGTGCCATGCACACGCGGTCGAGAGCCTTAGTTTTTCCAAAATGTTATGTCAGGTTCCTCGTTTGGACGATTTTCATCGGGTTACCTCTTCCACTCTTGCGGTGTCCCCGCTTGATTCTGGAGCCACGGACGCTAGAGAGTACTGCACCTGGATTAGCTCTTCCACGTGAGAAAGGGGAATCTCAAGCGCGTTCGCTTCTGCGATTAGCGGCTGGACGAAGTCGGCCACAAACTGCTGATTTCTCTGCTGCAGCAACTGTCTTCGGGCACCGGAAGTTACAAACATCCCGACCCCTCTCTTCTTATAGAGAACGCCTTCATCCACCAAAAGATTGAGACCCTTTGCTGCAGTGGCTGGATTGACTCGATAAAAGACTGCCAGTTCATTGGTAGAAGGTGCTTGCGATTCTTCTGGCAGGACACCCTCAAGAATTTGGCGGCGTAGCTCTTGAGCAATCCTCACAAAAAGAGGGAGATTATCACCGATTCCCATCCAATTCCTCCTTGGTTCATTAGTTAACTAACTAACCAATAGAGTAGCGAAAGGTTGCCGTCAAAGCAACCACCCGCACATTTTGTCAGGCAACTAGATAGACTCGATGAACACCCTCACAAAGGAGATATTGCCATGCGCGGGTCGGGGACGTTTTCTACCCATACTGCAATTCGAGTAATTGCTGCCAGTCTTTCAATAGCCGTTATCATCGCCATTGTCTGGGTTGATATCGCAAGCGGAGTATGGCAAGAAACCGTCATCCTTTCCGGTATCACCGCAGGACTGCTTACTTTTCCTCTCACATCTCTCTTCCTAGAGCGGTGGTTAGCCAGAGTTGAACACAAGAAATGGCAACCAGTCACTAGGCTTGCATTGACCGACATTCTTCACGCCATCGCAGACGATGAACACAGCGACATTCACCGACAGCACATCGTCCCCCGATCAATCCGTGTTCCCGATGCGTGGAGCTCACAAAGCCTTCACAACCTTATGCGTCAAGTAGTACATGAACGTAACAATCTCACTCACGCATTGGCTAGGTGGTCAGGATTCCTCGCTGGTAGCGCTGACGTGCAAGGATTCATGAACCATATTGCAAATTTGGCCGAGGAGCTGGACGACATTCGCGATGCAGCCGTCGAAGCCGATACTGGTACTTCTCGCTCTTATGACACGGTCACATACGAGATCAACTCATATAATAAGGCGGTTATCGAGGCAATCGACGAGATCGAGCGACTTCTCGAGGCAATGACTACCCTTTGACTGCCCCCTCAGTCATTCCGGCAATAAAGTGCCTCTGTAACAACAGATAGAGAATAATCATTGGCAATGCCACCAAAACAGCGGCCGCTGACAAAAGAACGGTTCCCTGAGTGTACTGTCCTTGGAAAAATGCGAGCGCTAACGGAGCTGTTCGCATTTTCCCAGATGGAGACATTATGAGTGGGATTAGGAAGTCATTCCATGTCCACATGAACGTCAATACAATCTGGGTAATGATGGCTGGAATTCCCATGGGCACCAACACCGATCTAAGGATTCGCGTATTCCCAGCACCATCCAGCCTGGCAGCTTCGATAATAGCGGGATCAACTGCACGAAAATACGAACGCATCCAGAACGTGCCAAAGGCAGTGGATTGAGCTATCTGAGGTAAGGCTATTGCCCAGATAGTGTCGGTCATGCCAAGACTGCGCAGGTCGAAATATAGCGGCAAAACTATTGCTTCGGAAGGAACCATAATTCCGAGCAAGAACACGTAGAAGATAATATCCGCACCCGGTGGTCTGAGAATTCCTAAAACATAGCCAGCCATGATCGATAGCACTAGCGAGCTAGCCACCACAATGACAGCGATAACCACCGAATTCTTCATATAGAGGGAGAAGTTTCCTTGCTCCCAAGCCTTCACGTAGTTTCCCACGTGTCCCCACCCCTCCTGCCCTCTCGCCTCGGGACTGAGTGATGAGTGGACAACCAAGAGAATAGGAGTAAGCGCTGAAAACGCAAAGAAAGCCAGAACTACGTAGTTGACAATAGTCTCAAAACTGCGGGATTTCATCGGTCACGTTCTCCCAACCAGTTAACCGTCACATTGATGACGAAAATAATCACGGTAAGAACTACCGCCAGCGAGGAGCCTACTCCCACGTTTCCTAGTCGAATCGCCTGGTTATAGACCTCATAGGCAGGAACTGTTGTTGCGGTGCCAGGCCCGCCTGACGTCGTCATATAGATAAGATCAAAGGTCTTCAGTGCGGCAATAATCGTCAAGGTGGCAGCAACGAGCATCTCGCCTCGCACCGAAGGGATCGTAATTGACCAAAACTGCCGAACAACACCAGCACCGTCTAGGCGTGCCGCCTCATAATACTCTTGTGGAATTCTTGATATTCCCGACATAAAAAGCACCGTGACTAATCCAGTCGACACCCATGTGCCAATCAGCCCGACAGCGGGCAATGCTGTACCAAAGTCTCCCAGCCAGGCACGAGTGAGACCGTCAAGCCCTACACTGCGCAATACGGTGTTGATAAGTCCATTTGGCGCATAGATTTGCCGCCACGAAATAGCCAGAACCACCATTGCGATTACCTGGGGCATAAACACCACGGTGCGAAAGAAACCAAGCCCCTTGACTTTTGCTTGCACAAGAAGAGAGGCAAGTATCAGTCCAATAAAGATTGGAACCACTGCATAAAAGAAGATGAGAACCAGGGCATGAATAAAAGAGCTAGAGAGCCTAGGATCGGAAAAGATTGTCAAGTAGTTATCTATTCCGGCCCATACGCCGTCTCCCATTCCATCCCACTCATAGAACGACAGAACGACGACTCGCCCTAGTGGGTACAGCAAGAATAGGCCATACACCAAGAGAGGTAATGCTAGCAACGCTATCGAAGCGCCTATATGACGGTGTCGCACTCTCTTGAGGGGCCGAAGTTCACCCCCCTCTCTACCACTTGCTTCATTCGCTCTTACTGCTGTCATTTCTTTGGTCCTCACGTGTTGCTGTGGTCCCGGGAAGCCGGGACCACAGTGTTGTTGCTATCCAACAAATGCCGTGTAATACCCCTCCATCTGCTGGACAAATTCCTCTGGAGTAATTCGCGCTTCCATCAGCTCTTGCAGAGCTGCTCCCAAATCATCACCCATTGTTGGCGTGGCGTAGTCCATGTAGGGCAGAAGATCGCCCTCTGTGGTCAGATCAGTAAACCCATTCATGATGTCCGCGATCACTCCCGATTGCTCTGAGGCAAACTCGGATGCGTTGCGCACCGGTATGTTCCCAGTCTCAGCAAGGACCTTCATCGCGTCATCATTCGTCAGAAAATCGATATAGGCCGCTGCAACGTTGGGATCTTTTGCTGCAGAAGTAATCGCGAAAGGAAGACCGGTCCCACCAGTGGTAGCCACTACTTTGTTCACTGAGTTTGCCGGCGGCAGGAAGAAACCTACATCCTCACCCATGGATGCCTCTAAGTCAGGACCCAACCAAGACCCACCAATAAGGTAGGCACCTTCACCCTTAGCAAACTCTTGCCAAACTGTATCGTAGTCGGCTCCATTGAACCCCTCGTTGAAATAGCCAGCTTGAGCCCATCGTTGAAGCTCACTAGCCGCAGCAGTATTCCCTTCGGTGTCCCATGACCCACCCGGATTTCCAAAACCAATCACGCGAATGTCCGCAGCCTTTTCATAAGCTCCTTGAACGGGACCCCATACGTGAATTCCCGGCCATTTTTCCACATTTCCCAATACCAGAGGGGTCTTTCCTGCGGCTTTGATCGTCTCTAGCTGAGCGACAAAATCCTCCCATGTTTGTGGAATCTCTAACCCCAATTCTTCGAGGTGTTTTTTGGAGTAGTAGACGCCTACTGCCTCACCCACTTGTGGCAAACCGTAGACGCAGCCTTCACCAAAGTCTTGTGCATCTTCGGAGTATGAGGAAAAAGCCAGAATCGATTCTGGATAAGCCTCATTCCATCCATATGCTTCAGCCCAATCATCTAAGCAGAGAATTTGTTTGGCGGATACAAACTGTCCCATGATTGCACGTGAGTTGTTCGCCTGCACGACGTCCGGAGCATCATCACTAGTCAGAGCTAGTCTTAACGTGGCTTCAAGATCGTCAAAGGACTGAGATACGCGATTAATTGTAATATTTGGATATTTTTCCATGAACGCAGCATTAAGCTTTTCTATCTGCTCATTTTGGCCACCGCGTATCTCTTGATCCCACACCGTCAACGTTTGTTCAGGCACGTTTGCAATATCAGTCACGATTTCTCCAGACTGACTGCCTGTATTTGATTGAGTCACACCGCCTCCACCTGAAGGCGCACATGCGGCTAGCGTTATGAGGGCTCCTACTGCACCGATTGTCAGCAAACCCTTTCGTATCTTTGGATCCATCATTGATCCCTTTCCTTTGTTAGTGGTCGGTCTAAATACATGATTTCGGGAATTGCGTACTGGGAAGGAAGCTCTATCGATTGAATTAGGTTTCTGATTTGTTCGAGAGAGGGCGCCGATAATGAACCACCGAAAGCCTGCACAGAACATGCGGCTGCCAAAGACGCTACCGAGAGACTCTCACGCAAAGGGAATTCCTGTAGAGCACACCATGTCAGTGCCGCGCCGAATACATCGCCCGCCCCAGTGGGGTCAACCGCATCGACTGCTATAGCCGGTAGTTCCACTTCTGTTGTGCCGTCATATGCGAAGAGACCTTCAGCTCCGTTAGTAATCACGACTACAGGAACTCGACTTTGCAGGGAATATGCAGCGTCACGAATACAAGTGGTACGTGTGTACCGGCATGCTTCACCAGCATTGGGAACAAAATAGTCAACTAAGTCCAGGCCGTTGAGCTCCTTTGGATCCCATCGACCGCTGTCATCCCACCCAACATCAGAAATAAATAGGGGACGAAGACTACTTGCACGCCACTTCTCTAACGTTGGCCTGTTCATCGCAATCGCACGCAAATCAGCCATCAAAGCGCGGGGTTTCGTTTCAGGTACGATCTTCGGAGCTTCGTTAGTCCCATAAGTCACCATTGCCCGATCGTTTGCAACACTGATCGACGCAGTTACTGACTGATGGGCAACTTCTACCATCCCTTCTTCTGAGAGTCCCTCTTTCCTCAGTAACGATTGCAACAAGATACCCGGCTCATCTGTTCCAAGATAAGAACACAGTCGCGATGACAATCCGAGTCGTGCCAAGGCAACGGCTTGATTGGCAGCCCCACCGGGGGCAAACGCACATTGTGATACCCAACGCTCTTCTCCAGGGATCGGCATGGCATCGACAGGACCCAGCACCACATCGAGAAACACCGGACCAACAACTAAAACATCCATACTGAATCGGTCGGGAATAGCCATCATGTCGTATTGCTCGTCAGTACTTTGCATGTCGTTAAACGAATCGCTCTGTGATAGCATCATGCTCCTTCGCCAATGGATGGTACTGGAGCATAATGCACAATACCCGTGAGTGCAAATAATAACATTTGCTCACTTTTGCTCATTACATGATATGCTCTGTTCATGCTTCCCAAACAGCGTCAGGCAATGATTTTGGATCATGTCCGCCAACGTGGTGGTGTTTCCGTCTCTGCCCTAGCGCATGAACTGCAAGTATCACCCTCAACTATTAGACGCGATCTTAACGACATGGATAGCCAGGGGATTCTACGCCGTGTTCGTGGTGGAGGAATGATTGACGCTGACCCCAAACCATTCCACGTAGTGGCCTCAACCTCCAGTGAAGAGCGTGATCTTCTAGGTAAATATGCCGCTGACATGGTTTCTGACAGACAAGTAGTACTGCTCGATATCGGAGCTACAGTGGCGATGGTAGCCAGACACCTACGAAACCGCCCCGTAACGGTCGTCACCGCTTCCTTGGCAGTAGCTGATGAGTTGCGCGATTCCTCCCAGACTGAAGTGATTGTCCTAGGCGGCATCATGCGACATTCCTATCTCTCTCTTGTCGGCCCGCTCACAGAGCAGGCCCTTGACGGACTTAGCGCTGACATTGCATTTCTTGGGACCTCAGGCATCCGGGATGACCTCACAGTTCTCGACACGACGGGCACAGAAGTCCCCATCAAACGTCTGATACTGCAGAAAGCAAATTCGTCCTATTTGCTCGCTACTGCAGACAAGTTTCCAGGTTCCGGGATGCTGTCGGTATGCAAAGCCACTGATTTCTCGGGAGTAATTACCACAGCAAGCCCTGACATCACTCCACTACAAAAGTTGTTGACCACCAATACGAGAGTAGAAACGCTATGAAACTGACGATTTTTGGGGGAGGCGGCTTTCGCGTTCCACAAATCATTGAAGCTTTAGCAGTGCGTTCGCGCAATGAGCTGGATGTCGACACAGTCTGCCTTTTCGATATCTCAGCGAAGAGGCTGTCTGTAATGAAGTCAGTTCTCGAGGCGCTGCCCTTGACTAGCATGCCGCGTATTGCTGTTACAACCGATTATAGGGAAGCACTGCGCGGTGCTGACTTTGTCTTTTCAACCATGCGCGTGGGGGGAACCCATGGGCGCGTCATCGATGAGAAGGTCGCCCTCGACGAAGGAATCCTGGGGCAAGAAACAGTCGGCCCTGGTGGTTACGCATACGCATTTCGCACAATCCCGCATGCAATTAGGCTGGCAGAAGCTGTAAAAACTTACGCTCCGCAGGCTTGGGTCATTAATTTTACCAATCCAGCCGGGATCATCACTCAAGCAATGCGCAATGTGATGGGCAAACGAGTCGTTGGAATCTGTGATACGCCGATTGGATTGGTTCGCAGAGTCGGCAGAGCTTTGAAACGAACCGAGTCAGAGTTCACCTATGACTATGTCGGCCTCAACCACCTAGGTTGGCTTCGCGCCCTGTATGTTGATGGCACCGACATGCTCCCGACATTGTTGGCGGATGATAACTTGCTTTCCGAGATCGAGGAGGCAAGGATCATCGGCTTTGACTGGGTGCGCCAAATAGGGATGGTTCCTAATGAGTATCTCTTCTACTACTACCATAACCGGGAAGCTGTAGAGCAAATTCAAAATGAGTCCCACACGCGCGGCCAGTATTTAGATGAGCAGCAGCAAAAGTTCTACCGCGCAGCAGGTGAAACTCCCGACCAGGCAGGCGCTCTCTGGGATGCGGCTCACCGTGAAAGAGAAGCGACCTATATGGCTGAAGCTAGAGAACTGGCCGACGAGGGCGAACGGAAACAGAGCGATGTCGAGGAAGGCGGCTACCAAGAAGTCGCACTTGATCTCATGACCGCACTTTCAGGCACCGCGACGAAACGTATGATCCTTGGCGTATGTAACGGCGACGGGCCAGAAGGGCCACTCATCTCCTCCCTCGATAATGACGCGGTAATCGAAGTCCCGTGCTTGGCCGATGGTGATGGTGTGCATCCTCAAGTGGTTGCCCCCCTCATAGGCGCTGAACTTGGTCTTGTCACCCAAGTTAAGGCGTGTGAAAACTTGGTCATTAAAGCAACTGTTAATCGCGACAGGGGGCTTGCGTGGCAAGCATTGGCTGAGCACCCTCTAGTCAATTCGGTAAATGTCGCACAACGAATGTTTGATCAATACTGCTCACTAATTCCTGAAGTTGCAGAAGTGTTTGATCGCTAACAACGCTCTGACTCTATGGAAACTTGTTAGAAATTAGCTCAATAGGCTGCATTTTTGCGGGCGCATCACTCTGAAATGTGGCGCGCCCGCTTTTTTACATGCTCACTTTTGCTTACTTTTAAGCTCCTTTTTCCTTCATTAAGCTGCTAACATGCTTCATTAGGGAGCAAAAGCGCCGGTGCTTTTGCTCAGTATCAAGTGGAGTTCACATGAAAAAAGCTACTTTGACACATCGGTTGCTGCGCGCCGGTGCCGCAGCCCTTACAGCCGTTGGGGTATTAGTCGCGGCCCCCTCCTTCTCACATGCGGAGGAAACACCCCCACTTACACTCGATTCACCCAGTCAGGCCAGCGCAACCACCCCTCATAAGATCGATGTCATGGGGTTATGGGCGCACCCAGACGACGACGCTGGTTTCACCACTCCGTGCGGTGTTTGGCACGATCTCTACGGAGTGCGCTGCGGGATCATTATGGCAAGCCGGGGTGAAGGCGGATCAAACTCAGTTGGACCAGAAGCAGGACGAGACTTAGGTCTACGCCGAGAGAACGAAGATCGCACTTCACATGTCCGCTCAGGTACGGTAGATATCTTCAATATCGATCGCGTGGACTTCTACTACAACACAAGTGCCCCACTCACTGAAGAAGTGTGGGGGCATGACGAGACTCTCAGAAGAACCGTCCGAATCATACGTGAAACACAACCAGAAATCCTCGTGGGCTGGCCCTCTGCCCTCAAAGGGGGCCATGGTAACCACCAGTATGCTCAAGGACGCATGATCTGGGAAGCGGCCGCGGCGGCAGCAGACCCCACAATGTATCCAGAACAGTTAACCGGCATCGGGGCGGTAGAAGTTTGGCAGGTAAAAAAGATACTGGCCGGCGGTAAGACCACAGGAACAGGAGGAACTGAAGGACCTGGCTGTAATAGTGGCTTCACACCAGCGCAAGACAACCCCTTCACAGTTGTTGGAACGTGGACTGGCTATGACTCCCCCTATTCCTGGCTAGAGGGGAATCTAGCAGGGATTGCCGCTGGCACACCCAAATCATGGGCTCAGGTAGGACGGGAAGGAGGACGCGCTCACCCAACACAAGAACGAGTCATGCAAAAAGACGTATGGGAACCCACATGCCAACGTTACGGTGTTGCGCAGTCCCTGGTGCCCATGCAACCTAATGGAAGCCCCGAGTCCGAGCGGGACGATGCAGTTTTGTTTGGGGCAACGGTCCCTGACCCAGGCGGTATGCCGCTGGGCACTCTGTTCTATCCACACACCCAAGATTACTTCCAAGCTGCGGGCGTTCCCTTCACCCTTTCAGCCTCAATCCTTATTCCTGACTCATCCGTGTCTGAGGGAGCTATTGAAGTGGTCTTGCCTGAAGGATGGACCCACTCCGGCTCCCAGTCACTTACAAATCTCACAGCAGGAGAAGCCCAGACCGTCGATTTCACTATCACACCCTCGCCGGAGGCAACGGTTGGCACATACAAGATAGGGCTGCGTTTTAGTAACGGCACAGTACAGGCTTATAACGACATGCGTGTCGAGCTGGTTCCTGCCGTTGAGGGACGTCTTCTACGTTCTGGTCTTGAAGCCGAATACGAACAATGGGCAAGTACGCTAGGGACTTTCGTTGAGGGCCGCTCAGATGCCGTCACTCAAATCGGCACCGGAGAATCCATTACGTTTCCAGTTGAAGTGACGAATCGAAGTGATTCTGAAAAGAGCGGCGAAGTCGTTGTTCACGCACCCGAAGGTTTCACTATCGACACAGACACCAAGGAATTTGTCAGCCTTCCACCAAGGGAATCTACAGTTATTGATTTCATTCTTACCCATACGGACCCGACTAGTCCCGGAAATGTTACCGAGTCGATCGAGATTGGTACATCCACCGGGTCAGAGCAATCCTCTGAAACAGTTGCAATCCGCATAGTCCCCACCACCGTGATCCCGCAGCTGGAAACAGCCCCAACCCTGTCTGGCGATATCTCTCAGTACCCAGGGGCAGACTTAGATATCTCTACTCTGTGGGAAGGTAAACCATGCGAACCCAACGGAACAGATTGTGGCGCAGGCTCTATCGCGAAAATTGGATGGTATGACGACGCGCTCTACTTCTATTCACGAGTAACCGATGATGTTGCTGGAGGTGCTGTCACTCCGGACAGATGTTTTGGGCATTGGATAACCGATTCTGTTGAAATACTGCTTGACCCTCAAAGCCGCTCTATCGATACTTCTTCAACTTTTAAGCTCGGCATCTTCCCCTACACGAACGACCCAGATAATTGGAACGGAAACGGTATAGACGGTCCATGTTGGTCACGGGACGCCGACAACCATCAAGGGTTCTCTTCCGGACCACTAGCCGCTTCGATTCTCGATGCCCCCAATGCCGAAGGAGTCGAAGTTGTCAGTAATGCAGCGACTGATGAAAACGGACACTACATCGACAATCAATATGTTATCGAAGCAAAAATTCCTTTTGCTGCATTGCCTTCGGCAGTGCAGTCCAGCGATAAACCTAGCGGCGATCCCCTCACCAACACTATTGATCCACAATACTTGGGACTCAATATCACCCCATACGATTCGGATAACCAATCATTTGTTGGGAAGAGCCGGACAGCGTGGTCTGCGTTTGGCAGCCAGCAGTCTGAACCTCTGCGGTGGGGACACGCCTACCTAGAGAACTATGAGCATCCATCAGACGCTCCAACGACTACTCCCCCAGCGCGTATTCCCGACACTGCACTAACTGGAGTGGAATCACCCCAAACGATATACCAATCAGCTATGCGCGGCGGGACAATCTCGGGTGTACAACCAACCCAGGCACTGTCTTTCCTCACACCAGCAATCACAGAAAATCAGATCACGTTACCTTTTGAAGCTGATAAGCCCGGGGTAATACGAGCATTCGTTTGGAAGGGCAGCCCCGAATACATCCCCGTGTGGACATCCAGCTGCCCTGACGATGAGTACGGGTTCGAAGCCTGCTCGCCAGATGATGGCGCTGCTCCTCCTTGGGCACCAGACATGGGCGGGCGACTCAAAGGATCAACCGTCGTTGAGGTTGAAGTTGGTAACGGTCAAGTAGATATTCCACTAGAACAAGAGGTGTATAACACCCTGGGCGAAGACTCAATGGTTCTTGTCTCGTTTGTCGAGGCAGTCCCCAATTCCGGAATAGAAGGCGACGGAGTCGACGCGTGGGTATTCCCCATCACGGCCAGTGATACCCCAGAGTCACCAGACCCCGACCCAGAACCAGAACCGAGCACTCCGGATCCTGCCCCTAACCCAGAGCCAACATCACCCCCAGAAACTGGAGAATCGGCCCCTGGAACCACAACTAACAACGAGAATAATCTGGCCACCACAGGTGCGACAGTCGCTGCAATAGTATTTGGGGCTCTGTGTGCGGCGGTGCTAGGCACTACTATCTACCGTTTATCGCACAGAAAGAGAACCACCGAAAACTGATACATGATGCTGAGGGGTACACGCGAAGTCAGTGTGCCCCTCAGTCTTTTCTGAGTACAACACAAATTAATTTTAATTCAGGCTGATTGAGTCCATTTATTGTCATGTCAAATACTCGATAGGTGAACACCTCACCCATTATCTCAACGCTGAGGGCATCGCCGATTCCCACACAATCAAGACCAGTGAACATTCAGAGTTTCCAAGTAACCGACAACGCCATGCACGTGAGGCTTACTATAGTCTCTTGGGTGGGACAGACTCGCATTGTCTGTCAGTAAGCAGTTACGAAATCACACAAAATGAAGCAAATGAAATGGGGGGTTCCATGAGCGATACTGTTGAGGTCACGTGGGACACGAGCTTTGGTTCCAGTGGCTGCGAAAACGCATTCGACATCCGACGCAAAACATTCGTCGACGAACAAGGAGTCCCCTATGACGAAGTATTTGATGCACGCGACAAAGAGGCAATACATATTGTCGGCCGTATAAATGAGTCTGCTATCGCATGCGTCAGATGTGTCGATGAGGGAGGCGGCCGGTGGCGAGTTGGATGGCTTGCCACGCACCAGGAACTCCGCGGCAAAGGAATAGGAACCCAGGCAATGAGACTCGCCATCAAAACCATAGGTGAACACGGCGGTCACGAAGTAGTGCTTTCCGCGCAAGGTACCGCCATCGAATTCTATAGGGGCCTAGGATTTGAACAATGCGGGGCATCTGAAGATCTGCCCTCAGGGTTTACACTCACTCCCATGCACTGTACTCTCAAAAACTAAACTCATCTGATCTATAGCTTTCGTGACAAGCTATCACCAACGCGAAAGATGCAAATTCTTGACTACTGCCATTTCTTACAGCCTCGTGGGGATGATCCGTAATATATTTTCTTTACAATAACAAGTCTCGATATCTAAAACCACAAGGTTTTAGGCATTTTAAGTGTGGGCCGCGGTGACCGTTGTGTGTCAGAGTTTTGGTAATCAACGCCTCTTTGCTAACAGGGTTTGCGCGTACAAGTGTCACAAAGGTATTGCGACCAGAAGCGGACTCACCTGCGCGTTAGTGTGATTGACAAATCTTTGTCCGCAACGACCGCGCTCTACCTATTCTTTACCTTCCATCACCTCGCCACACAGCAGACTCTAATGATGTGCTCTAATGTGACTATCGGCGTAGATAGGCATTGCTAGCAAGCTACCTTGACACATTTATTGAATCTACGGTTGACGCCACGTTCTAAAGAGATAGAGTGGATACCCAAACAATCGGAGTAGGGATACGTAGTCTCGTGGTATTGAGCTACGCAACCTAGCTTTGACGGCTCTTCATAATGGGGGCTGTAATGGTGTGACCCTCTGGCTGACAGAATGTAGGTATCTGAGTCTGCATTTGTTGCCCGGAGGGTCTGTGTTTGAGTTTAGCAAGCCGTGTTTGGAGTGCGCATTTCGCCTTGATTCTGCCGTTGTGCGAGTCACGGGACAGGCCCAGGTTCGCCAGAGGGGCCGCGAGGTTCTGGTTTTCGAGGTGCGTCTGATAGGCATTGGCCGGTGGTGTGCTTCGTGTGGGGCCCAGGAACCGCCCGGGGAAGCCGCGCTCGTGTTCTCACGCATTGCCCATGCGGGTCTCGCCCAGTACGACTGTTAATACGACTGCGGTGTTTCACCTGCGGGGACTGCGAACACTATTGGTCTGAGCAGGTCCCTGACATTCTTGCGACTCCTGGCTCCAAACTAACCCAAGCAGCAGTCAACTGGGCTCTGGTATCAGTGGTCTTGGACGGGATGAGCATCAACGCTGCCGCCCGGAATCTAGGGGCCTCATGGAACACGGTGAACACCGCCGTCCTAGACGCGGGCTACACACATTTGATGAGTGATCCCTCCCGCTTTGACGGAGTGAAAACCATTGGGGTTGATGATTCCCCCGCGCGCTTCGCTTATTACGGGAGGTGCCCCCAGTTGCTGGAAACACACAGGTTGGCGATCAGACAGGTTCGTCACCGTGATCATTGACCTGACCCCCAGGAGTGGGGGCAAGCCAGCCAGGCTTGTAGACATGATCCCCGGCAGGTCAAAGAAAGTGTTGAAAGCCTGGCTAGAGAGCCAAGACACCAGGTTCCACTTGAACGTGAAAACCGTGGCAATGGACGGGTTCACCGGTTACAAGAACGCAGTACGAGAAGTCCTAGCCGGAGCCGCTACAGTCATGGATCCTTTCCATGTTGTCCAGCTGGTTGGAGACAAGATCACTCAGTGCAGGCAGCGACTCCAACACGCCACCCTGGGCAGGAGAGGCCGCAAAGGAGACCCCCTTTCCAGGCCCGACGTCTCCTGTTGACCCGCAGCAAACTCCTCAGTAGCAAGGCCGCCCCTAAAGTCGATGTCATCATCCAGGACCCCCTAGTACGCGGACCTGGCCCGGATTTGGACTATCTACCAAGCCGTGATTCTTGCCTACGAGGAGCCAAACCGGCGTAAGGGACGAGAGAAACTCGCCAGCATCATCGATGCTCTGGACAAGACCAACACCAAAAGGGGGATCCCCGAGCTTCGCACCCTGAAAAACACACTCAAAAAGAGACGCAACAATATTCTGGCCTACTTCACCCACCCCGGCAGTAGTAACGGGCCCACCGAAGCCATCAACAGTAGATTAGAACACCTCCGCGGCATCACCCTCGGATTCAGAAACCTCGACAACTACATCAAACGCAGCCTCCCCCACACAGGAGGAATCAAACACCAACTACAACCCCTATTATGAAGAGCCCTTTTAACAAGCAAAAACACCGCCCCATCTGGGACGGTGTTTTCACAAACGTGGAGATGGGGGGAATCGAACCCCCGTCCGGCAACCAACCCCGAGGACTTCTCCGGGTGCAGTCTGCTTACTATTTCTCAGCCCTCAACTACCTGCAGACCTGCTGTTGAATGGGCTCAGTCAGCTAAATGTCGGAGTCACGCAGCTGACACGCGCAACACCCAGTGGCTCTTTAGACGACGCCAGGAACCGGAGGAAGAGCAACCTTCCGGGCTGACGGACTCAAAGGTCCAAGCTGCAATCAGGCAGCGAGGACGAAGTCAGTGCGATTTTGTTTGGCACTTATTTGTTTTGCATACACTTTTACGAGTGAGCATGCATTCTCGACCCGCTTCTCCTCGATCGAGGGCCACCGTCGAAACCGATCATCCCCTATTGAATTGTTAGTTCATACCCCGAAAGGCGATATTTCAGTTTACACGAATGTGTCACTTTCATCAATACTGCGATCGCCTCCCACAGCATTGCTCGAATGGACAGCATCGCTAGGCTGTCCGCAAGCGCACGAAAGCTGCCAGCGCCCTTCACACCAACACCAAAATACATAGGACAAAAGGCCCACGAATCCATCTCATTCTGCTAGCGCGAATATGTCAATCCTTCGCTCTACTATGAAAAAGAAGTGCAATGATGCAATGGGATTTTGACGGACGAGTAGCCTTGGTCACTGGTGCGGGATCGGGCTTGGGAGAAGCTATCAGCCGCGACTTGGCGGAAAACGGTGCACGTGTGGTCGTTGCAGATATCAGCAAGGACGCTGCCGAACGAGTGGCGGAAGAAATCGCCGAATCTGGGGGCTTAGCGTTCCCCGTCGTTGGAGACACATCGAGTAAACATGACAGTAAGGCAATGGTTGATATTGCTATTTCTACGTATGGACAACTGAACTATGCGGTGAATAACGCTGGAATCGGCGGACCTCAAGCACCCGTGGGCGACACTGATCTAGACGCTTGGGACAGAGTCATAGATATCAATCTCAATGGAGTTCTCTACGGGATGCGGTATCAGATCCCAGCAATGATCGACACCGGCGCCACTACCAGCACCATCGTCAATATGGCATCAATACACGGAATGGTAGCCGCCTTGGGCAACGGTGCATACACCGCAGCAAAACACGGGGTTGTCGGTATTACTCGCACCGCCGCTGGCGAGTACGGGCCTCAGGGGTTACGCGTCAATGCTGTGGGGCCGGGCTATATTGAAACTCCTCTCTTGGCAAACCTTCCTCGCGAGGCGTATGACGCTCTAGCCTCAAAACACTTGTTAGGAAAATTAGGAAAAGCTGAAGAGGTTGCCCACTTAGTCACTTACCTTTTGTCTGACTATTCATCCTTCATCACAGGGGCATACATCGTGATAGATGGCGGCTATACCGCCATCTAGTGTTATGCGGATTTCTGGAGCGAACTGCGTTCCAGAAATCCGCATCATTGATCGGATGCTATTAGAGTCCCTAGGTTGACCCAGTGCTCAGCTCCGATAGCCTACTAGGTGCAGTTACCGCCCCGAACTGCGACGCACATACCGCTTCATAGCCCGCTCTGCTTCACGCTTGTCCTGCGCCTCACGTAAAGCATGCCTCTTGTCGTACTCGTGTTTGCCTCGCCCAAGGCCTACTTCTACCTTGACACGGCCTCCAAGGAAATACAGTTCAAGGGGCACTATGGTGTAGCCCTTTGCTTGAACTTTATTCCCCATTTTGCGAATTTCGTTCTTATGGAGAAGTAGTTTGCGTTTGCGCGTGGGAGCGTGGTTATTCCATGAACCTTGCGAATACATAGGAATGTTGACGCCGTAAAGCCAGGCTTCTCCGTCTTTCACCTCGACCCAGCCATCAACCAGGGAGGCGCGTCCCATCCGTAAGGCTTTTACTTCGGTGCCCGAAAGGACCAGGCCAGCTTCCCACGAATCCTCAATGAGGTAGTCATGGCGAGCTTTCTTATTGCGCGCGATTGTTTTATGCGCGTCGGCGGCTGCTTTACGCTTTTCCGCTTCACTTAGCTTCGGCTGTTTCCATTCTTTCGGCATAACACTATAGGTTACCCCAGGTAATCCATCGGATTTACCGTAGAGCCGTTTTGGTACATAGTGAAGTGAAGATGACACCCTGTCGAATTGCCGGTGGTGCCAGTGTACCCAATCAGTTGACCTTGTGAGACAGATTGGCCTTGTGAGACCACTGCAGAGTCAAGATGAAGGTGCTCTGATATCCACGAGTTACCACCCAGGTTTCCATGGTTGATAATCACCATGTTTCCGCCACCGGAATCGTAGTACGAGCCTTCGACCGTTCCAGCTGCGATCGCATACTGAGGTGATCCACACCCACCAGCAAAGTCAGTACCGTCGTGGAGTCGGTAAATGCCAAGTATCGGGTGCAGGCGCATCCCATAGGATGAGGAAATCGGCGTGCCCGCTGGAACCGGCCAGCTGAACATTGCCCCTGATGAAGGCGAAGCGGGGGCTGCACCACCACCTTGGTTTGCAGCTTCAGCCGCTTTGCGGGCTTCTTCTTCCGCCTTCTTCTGATTCTCGGCGTCTATCTTGGCAATGATCTCGTCAGCTTTTGTCCTAGCCTTCTCTTGCTCTTGAAGTTGGGCGACTGCTTCATCTTTACGAGCCGCCCACGCCTTTTCTTTACTCTCCAACGACGCTTGCAAGGCCTCAAGCTCTTCTTGCTTGGCGGCCGCTGCTTCTTCTGCCGCCTCTGCCTGTGACAATGCCTCTGCGGCTTCTGCCTCCAAAGCCGAAATACGCTCAGTCGCGGCATCCTGTTTCAACGCTTGGTTCTGCAAAGTTGCCGCCTCCTCACGCACACTCTCTAGAGTGCGAGATTGGGCACGGGTGACGCTCTCCGCCGCTGTTGCCCTGTCGGTAATGTCCCCTGGCCCCTCGGTAGTAAGAAGGAGAGTGAGTGCCGAAGTTTCACCTCCACGGTAGAGATCACGCGCCATCGAAGCAATCGATGTTTGTAGTTCTTCAGCTTCGTCCTTGCTGCGGGTAAGTTCACCGGTGATACGCTCATATTCTCCCTGCGCTGCCGTGAGCTGAGAAAGCACTTGATCGTGTTCTCTTTCTGCCGCGGCTGCCGTTTCTTGAGCGGCTGCCAGCTCCGCCTCGACCACAGGAAGTTCAATATTGACTTTTTCGAGGTCTACATACACTTGTGCAAGATCAGAAGACAATCCTTCTAGTTCATGCTGCAAGTCAGCGATCTGCTGGTCGGCAGCCTCACGTTGTTCCAGGGCGTCCGATCGCTTATCCGCATAGGAAGGCACACTCAAACACATGACCAACGCAAGAGCAACACCGGCCGCCGCACATCGTTTCTTCATGCCCATCACACCTTGGTGTACTTTCCGAGAGAGAATGCCGAAGATATAAGGGCTAAAAGCAGGGCTGCTATCACTAAGAATGGGGTCACAAATGCGACTTCGGTAGGCCCAATGAGCTGAGCCCAACTAAGAGCATCCGATAGCCAACCATCTACCAGGAAGTAGACACCCAAGAAGAGACCTCCCACAGCTAACCCTGCTCCAAGTAACGCTGCAATTGCGCCTTCTATCATGAACGGCGCTTGAATAAAGAGGTTAGAGGCACCCACAAGACGCATGATTTGGGTTTCTTCTTCGCGGCTCATTGCCGAGAGTTGAATCGTGGTTGTAATCAGCAAGATCGCTGCCACAATCATGACGCCTGCCAGGCCAATCGAGATGACTTTCATCTTCTCTACCAACTCGAACAAAGGCTCAATGAGTTCTCTCTGGTCCTTAACTTCAGCAACCCCTGGAGTACCTGAGAATTCTTCCCGGATAATCTCATATTCTTCAGGGTTGACCAGTTTGATCCTAAAAGAGAACTGGAGCATGTCGGCCGATGTCAGTTGAGTGATCGGATCGTCCCCATACATTTCTTGGAAGGACTCATAGGCTTCTTCTTTGGTTTCTTCGTACACCTCAGAAACATATGGAGCCAATTCAGGTGAAGCCAATCGCTGACGAACCTGATCAATTTGTTCTTCTGAGGCTTCCTGCCCATCGCATGAGAGCACTTTGTCTAGTGGCGCACACATGTACACTGACACTTCAATCTTGTCATACCACTGGTCTTTCATCTTATCAACCTGCATTTGTGCCAGCGCCGCGGTACCAACGAAAAGAAGAGACACGAAAGTCACGATGACCACCGCGACAGCCATGGCCTTATTGCGGGCTAGGCCCTTACCAGTTTCAGAGAGAATAAATCGTAAGCGCATGATTACCTGGCACCCCCATAAACTCCACGGTCCTGGTCGCGCACGACCTGCCCATCTTCGAGTTCGATCACGCGCTTTCGCATCTGGTCGACGATGCGGGCATCGTGGGTTGCCATGACAACGGTGGTACCACCACGGTTAATTTGATCCAAAAGTCGCATGATTCCTAGAGAAGTTTCTGGGTCGAGGTTTCCCGTTGGCTCATCTGCTAATAACAGCGGGGGGCGGTTGACCATAGCGCGGGCTATCGCCACGCGTTGTTCCTCGCCACCTGAGAGCTCCGAGGGAAAGCGTTTTTCTTTCCCTGCTAATCCAACAAGATCCAAGACATCGGGAACAGCTGTGCGAATCTGGTTCTTCGACTTGCCGATCACCTGCATTGCTAGAGCAACATTCTCGTAGACAGTCTTCGAGGGAAGCAGCCGGAAATCTTGGAAAACCGTTCCAATTTGCCTACGCAGCTTCGGCACACGCCACTGCCCCAACTTGCTGACGTCCCGCCCCAAAACCCACACTTCCCCGCCTGTAGCGCGCTGTTCACGTAGAACTAGCTGCAGGAAAGTAGATTTGCCAGATCCTGATTTGCCAACAAGAAACACAAATTCTTCTCTTTGCACTTCTAGGGAAACATTATCTAGCGCAGGGCGCGCGCCCTTGCCATACACCTTAGTCACACGGTCGAATCGGATCATTTCCTACTCTTGAGCTTGGGGTCAATCAAACTCAGACTAGGGGGGCTACGCGCACGCGCGTGGATACGACACGCTAATTGGCGGCTTCCCCTTGGTTCTTCCGCCACCGAATGCCAGCATTGATAAAGCCGTCAATGTCACCGTCAAAGACATTTTGGGTGTTCCCAGACTCAAAACCTGTTCGCACATCCTTCACCATTTGATACGGGTGAAGAACATAGGATCGCATCTGATCCCCCCAGGAAGCTTTTACGTCACCCTTGAGCTCATCTTGGCGGGCCTTCTCTTCTTCGTGGCGCCTCACCAGAAGCCGCGATTGCAACACCCGCAAAGCCGCAGCTCGGTTCTGAATCTGCGATTTTTCATCCTGCATCGACACCACAATCCCCGTGGGAATGTGAGTCATACGAACGGCGGAGTCGGTAGTGTTCACTGACTGCCCCCCGGGACCCGAACTGCGGAATACGTCGACTTTCAGTTCAGATTCTGGAATCTCAATATGGTCAGTAGTCTCAATCAAAGGAATTACTTCGACAGCCGCGAACCCGGTTTGGCGGCGCCCCTGGTTGTCGAAGGGCGAAATGCGAACCAGGCGATGCGTGCCAGATTCCACCGAGAGAGTTCCATACGCATAGGGGGCCGCGACTTCGAAAGTTGCCGACTTGATTCCTGCTTCTTCGGCGTACGAGGTGTCCAATACTTTCGTGGGATATCCACGTCTTTCCGCCCACCGAAGGTACATCCGCATCAGCATTTGTGCAAAGTCTGCAGCGTCGACACCGCCAGCGCCCGATCGGATTGTGACGACTGCGTGTCGCTCATCGTATTCTCCGTCAAGCAAAGTACGTATTTCTAAAGCGGCAAGGTCATCTTTGATGTTGGCAATATCTAACTCAGCTTCACCTAGTATTTCGGCACGCTCATCTTCATCGTCAGATTCTTCGGCCATGGATACTAGCGCCTCAAGGTCATCAATGCGGCCAACCATCGTGTTGAGACGCTCAAGCTCCGATTGCAGGTGAGAAAGCTCCGAAGTAACTTTCTGCGCCGCATCTGGGTCGTCCCACAAATTCGGGGCGGACGCATCGTTGGATAAAACAGCAATACGCTCTTTCATTCTTTCAGGTTGCTGTACAGCCAGAACGTTCTCCATGGTTGCACGAAGCGCTGCTATCTCTTGATCGAACTCAATACTCACCTACTAACCATATCGCGTGGTGCGATGATCAGATTATGGCGCGCCTGGTTTGGAATGCCGTCCCCTACCGGTATTTTGGTTATGTGCCAACTCCAACTCACCCATTCGAATTGGCAGCATTTGCAAGTGCTGCCGTTCCCACCTTGCGCATTACTGAGCTTCGCGCGCCCCAAGTGAGTGACGAAGCTGGCTCAATGACGGGTTTTTCCGACGCCCAAGGCAACAGTTGGTTGGCAGTAGCTCCATCACGAGACTTTACTCACGAACAACTCGATAATGTTCTAACGCTCCTGGGATATTTGACTCGATGCAGTGCCTCCGAAGAACTACCTTTCAGGATTTTTCAACCTGAGGGAATAGCTGGGACCGACTCGGGCATAGTAGCTGTATTTCGCGACCCAGGCGGCAATCCAGGAAACGACTCTGAAATATTGACTGATGGACTCTACGCTGCTTCTCTTGGACGGGCGCTAGCTGCCGTCCATAATCTTCCCTCCGTCCGCATCGCCCAATGTGGCGTTGAAGTTCACAGCATCAGCGAACTGCGAGACTCCGTGCGGATCCTAGTCAAATCTGGGGGACGCTATATTCCTGCGTCGTTGAGACGCCGCTGGTTGGCAGCCGCGGACCACGAAGAACTCTGGACCTTTTCGCCAGCGCCCATCCATTCCGCGCTTTCACCGCGGTCTGTATGGCAGCAAGACGGGGCAGTACTAGCAATCACCGATTTTTGGGATATGTGCATTGGCGACCCCGCCACAGATTTATCCTGGGTGCTTCCTCTTTCAGATGATAGTTTCATCTCTCGGTTTCAATCGGCATATTCGTCATGGCGCAATGCCGCTGACCTGCATCTGATGACCCGCGCCCAGTTGTACTCTGAACTTGCTTTGGCTCGGTGGCTTGGTTTTGGCATTGACACTGGGGACTCTCAAGTAGTTGAAGATGCAAAAGCGATGCTCGCTGAGTTGGAAGAAAGCGTCGGCGATACTCTGCTGACCCCTCGCACTGAGCCTGTCGCTCCCATTCATTTCACAGCGGCAGAAGATCCTCTACTGTCGATGCACTCGGATCCTGAAGTAGATATTGACGAGCTAGCCGTTGTCGATTTGGAAGATCAACTGGCAGCAACACCCTATCCCCCTGAAGAAGCCGGCAGCCTTCTCACCGAAGATCTTTCTGATGTTATTGACGACATCCTGGCTACGCACCAGGAACCTGACGAAGACGATCACTAAAGGCGCTAAGCGCATCCAACAAATCCCACGGTTTCCCGTAACGATGCAGGTATGCGTCCTCCAGCTCTTCCAGAGTCACCACCTGTGGCACCGAATCCCCTAAAAAGACTAACTGCGCTCGCAACGGCGCAGTCGTGTTATCTTTCCACGCCAAAACATAGGTTCCCAGCTGGATCAGATAATCAACCAAACGTGAGTCGTTGCCATGGTCGCTAGGTGCTCTACCGGTTTTCCAATCAATCAACCATTGTTCACTCTGACCAGGAACTTCCAGCACCGCATCAATGCGCCCTCTCAGTAAAACTCCTTGGTGAGCAAAAGAGAATGGCACTTCAAGGGCGATTGCCGACGCATCATGAATCCATGCCAGTGAAGCAAAATTCTGTTGGAGGCGCTTCAGTATTACATGGTCTTTTTCCGATAGTCCTAGCTGCGGATAGTCTTCAGCTTCTAGGTCATCCGCTGCCGCCCGTCTCAGTGTAGTTTCGACCCATTGGTGGAAAGCCGTGCCGATGACCGCACCATGCCCAGGTTTCTGGGGAAGGGGCCGCCGCAGTTCCATCCACAGGCCTTCATTGCCCACGAGTCTGGGCAACTGCGTGGCACTGAAGGTCCAATCGCTGTCGGCAACTGCCGCTAAGACATCGGTTGCCGACCGCCTTTCTAAGTCTAATGACCGATAACGCTCAATCTGAGTACGCTCAGACAAAAGTGCTTCGATATCTTTACTAAGCTCTGAACCAAGCTGAGCTAAGGCAGCAGAACGAGTCGATGCTGGGGCCTTTCTTTCTTCGCGCACAAGCCAGGCCGAAGACTGAAGGGCCTTCGTGACGTTATCGGGAGGTTCTGGAAAGGAATACTCGTTGAGAGCGCGCTGCTCTTTGATGAGTTCTTCCTCTTGCGGGCTGGGATGGATATACGTGACAACCCCAGTGACCTTGCTGGCTTCCATAAGAAACATTGAGGGGTAGCGCGGGGTTGCACCCGAGCCAAGCCATGAGCCGAAGAGCCCGAGCCTCATGCGTGCACGAGTGAAAGCAACATATGCTAAGCGTCTCTCTTCTGCCAGGAGATAGGCGCCAATGTCCTGTCGCAAAAGCTCCCCCGCCGCCGTTGCTTTAAGTTCTGCAGACCATATGTCCTCATGCGGCAAGACCTCAGCGTCACCCCGAATTGGGTATGGGAGCGACCGATAGTCTTCCCACCATCCCTTTTGCCCAGGGATTCCACTTTCAGGTAAGGGTGAAACCCATTCGTCTTCCACTTTCTTTGCACTCTTGGGACTGCGATAGCTGGGGAAGGCGGTGAGTTCAAGATCAGCGACCGCTACCGCGTCCCACTCTAGGCCTTTGGAAGCATGTACCGTCATCACCTGCACTGCGTTTGGGTCCGGCTGCACGTGAGGAAGAGATAACCCGCCTTCTCTCGCCTCTGCTGCTTCAAGCCACGAGAGAAAACCTTGCATGGTCGGGTGGGGGTTAGAATCCTGATAGGAGGCGGCAAAGTTCGTCAAGGTATCGAGTACTTCTGCCACTTGCTGGTGTTCACCCGTAACGACCGCGTCCCGTTCCAGCCCCGATATGATTCTGGCCCGCGCAATCTGGTCGACAATACTCCAGCCTGCAGCCCCGCGCAGTTCCTGTAGTTGAGCAGCTAAGCGTCGCACGCGGAATGTGCCTGCCTCACTGAGATCAGCTTCTTCGACTCTATCGACTGCTTCCGACAATAGCGCCGGACTTCGTTCTCCCGTTTTACCCCGCGCGCACCGGGAGGCTAGTCTTCCAAGTTTCCATAAGTCGTCAGTTCCCAAACGCAATTTTATGAGGAGACGCAACAAGGCTGGTGAGTCCCCAATGTCTGTCGAGGCACGCAGGTAGGCCCGAAGATCAGCGACCGCGGGGTGAAAAAGCAGTCCGTCGGCGCCAACGGTTTCAGCGGGTATTCCTCTGTCTCTCACCGCCTGCAAAACGAGAGGGATGAGAGAACGTCTTCTGCACAGCACCGCCACTGACGCGAGAGAGCCGTTCTTGCCTTCCAGTTCACTGCGCGCGTGTTCTACGAAGTCAGCAATACGCGTTATTTGCTCATTTTCAGATAGTTCATAATCTACCGAAACCTCCCCAAGGAGTGCTTCCTCCATGGACTCAAGCTTCGGTGACTCTATCCTTTTTCGCTTTTTTGCAATGACCCGAAGGGGGGCTGCCACGCTATTGGCAACTTCCAAAATCCTCTGGGCGTTACGCCACGATGTGGATAGGCACAGGGTTGATCTCTCGGTGTCCGCGTGCCGCGAAAAGCGCAGATGGAAATCATCGAGAGCACCTGCCGACGCCCCGCGCCACCCGTAGATGGCCTGGTTAGGGTCACCAACTGCTGTGACAGGGTGGTCGTGAAACAACTGAGCTAAGAATTCCATTTGCGCCACTGACGTATCCTGAAACTCGTCCAGGAATACTGCGCGGTGACGCTCTCGCAGGGTAGCGACAACATGGGGAGATTCTTTCACAATGCGCGTCGCCATCAGCACCTGGTCAGCAAAATCTGTGCGACCAGTTTCCGCTTTTCTCCGATCGAATTCTTCGATCAGTCCTAGAAGTAGCAGACGCCCATTATTCACATTCTGGCCGGATATCCACAATTTCGGACCGCGTGGATGATCGGCAATTGCCAGGTCGAACCGTGAGTTCATCTGTTCTAGCCGTCGACGAGCCGTCGCCACATCCATTCCTTGGTTTGCGATGTCTTCACGTAAACGCAATGCATCCTCAGTCAGAGTATTCATGGATCGTTCTGGCAGTGGCTCAGTCCACCCTTGGACGATGTCATTCATGAGTTGCCATGAGGCGGCACTATCCATATGAACAAGGTTTGTTGGCAAACCGATGAGTGATCCAAATTCTTGGACAACACCGAGGGCAAAAGCATTGTACGTAGTGGAGACTGGTAGTTGACCAAAGTCCAGTTCGTCACTGCTCTGCTTCGGTATTGCCTCAACAAGTTTTTCTCTCAGTTCAGCCGCAGCCTTCCGCGTAAAGGTGAGACCTAGGATCTGCCCGGCATCCACTTGCCGCGTAGCAACAGCATAAGCCGCCCTGGTGGACATTGTTGCTGTCTTACCTGATCCTGCACCAGCAACCACCAGCAATGGCTGCGGTACTCCCTGAGCAACTAGAGGAAACTCAATAATCTGCTGTTGTTCCTTTGTGGGGACGAACTTCAGTTTCAACAGTTCCTTGATGTCTTTGCCAGAGTCAGTCATGAATCTTTCCTTGCTGGGCACACGTCACGAAAATCACAATAGCGGCAAGCATCGCACACAGTTGGCCGATAGTCAGGTCCACGCATATTTGCTGAAAGATCAGCTAATGTGTTCTGCAATTCTTCGCGCTGCTGTACATCCAAAGTAGGCTGTCGAAACTCTGGATTCTGTCCCCTTCCCGGCGCGCCAACACTGAGGTAAACGGCCCCAGCACTATTCTCTGCGTCGGTCATTGCTAGTTGGTAGGCCGCAAGCTGCAGATTCTCTTCCACATCAGCTGGGCGAGGTTTCGTCTTCCCCGTCTTGATATCTACAACCTGCATGCGGCCGTCCTCAAGGTGCTCCAGCCTATCGACACGACCGTAAATAGTGGCGTCTCCTACTTCTAGGCGGAACTCTTTTTCGACTTCAACGCGGGTAACTGGCCGCTGGAAATAATCCCCCAAGAGAGAGACCATGTGCAATGCTTTTTCGTGCTGCACCTTATCCAGCCATGTTCCGTCAGATTCCCAGTACTGGTCTAGCAGGCTTCTGAGCTGTTCGGGTGTTCCGTGTGGAGCTTCTTCTGCCACGCGGTGTATCAAGGTACCGAGTTGCGCACTATCAACTTCGGCAGGGGCAAATACTCCTTGCTGCCGCCTCGCTTGAATCGATTGGAAAAACCAGTTCAAGAGACACTGTGACGCAGTCTCTAGCTTGGACGGGCTCAGCCCTATCGGCTTTCCCTGCCCGACAGGCTCCCTGGAGCTAAGTTCCCCCGCCCCAATCCAAGTCACGGGATCTGCCGATTGCACACCAGAATCGGCTAGATACGCTAATGCACGCGCAGCCTCTACTTGTTGATCCGCATCGTATTGTCCGCCCATCGTTCGCTGCCGCAAGAGGGCAACAAACGATTCGAGGTCAAAAGGAATCTTTGGATCATGCGGGACTGGATTGTTGTCACCGACCTCATCCCAGGTAAGCACGCCTTTTCGTTTCAGGAGCATCACAAATGATGAGAGCGCCTGTTCCGAGTCAACAACCGTCATGATCTTTGTTTCGAGACGCGCCCGGGACGCAGCACTTACCAGAAGCATCGCTTCTGAGCGGGTCTGTTCCCGGCGTTCTGTTGCATACTGCGTATCAGCAGCCACGAGTTGCGGGTCGATTGCACCTACCCCTACATTGCGCGCTTCATCGAGAAGAGTGCGGAGCTTTGGCATCTGCATCAGAATGCCACTAGTGCCTGATGCGGGCCATAATCCATCCTGCAAGCCAACTATGTAAACAAAGTCCCACTCACGTCCGGCTGCCTGAGCGACGGTGAGAACTTCCACTCCAGGCGCCCGCATCCCCCGAACGGCAAGTGAGTCGCGTTCAACTACTTGCCCCAGTAGCTCCTTGGCAAAGGTTTGGGCGTCAGAAGCGCGTCCTGCTGCCATTTCTTCTTGCATCCACAAATCTGCCGAGCGAAATAGTGCAACGACTGCATCCAGGCGAAGATCAGCCTCACGTCCACTGTCAGCGCCGGAGAGCGCCGTTTCTCTCCACGCTTCAGCTTTACCGGTGGCTTCCCATACCGCCCACAGACCATCTGAGGCAGACATGGTAGCTGCCGCCTTCCCCGCGGCGACGATTGCTGCCGCGCTGCGAAGCCATGAGGCCGCAACGGGATGTTCTTCTGTAAGTTCATCGGGGATGTGGCTTTGTGTCAGCCAGTATTCAAGTGTCCCCCACGACTCATCGATGGCTGCTGCGCTGCGAATAAAAGCGTAGAGACGCAGCGTATCCGCACCCACCAAGGGTGATGTAAGAAGCTCTAGGGCATTAGCCGCGCTATCATCCTCATCAACGTAGAGGACTCTCAGTATCGCCGCACATACCGGTATTTGCGAGAGTTTGATTGGCCTCTCAGCCGCAGCTACCGGAACGCCGTGCCGCACCAGAGCTCTACGAATAGTCTCAATCTGTCCTGAATGGCGCACGATGATGGCATTACGATGCCAAGGCACCTCGTCCAAAAAATGACGACGCCGGATCTCATTGGAAATCGCCAGCAACAGACGTCCTTCGGATGAAAAAACACCCACACGCTGTGGATCCGATGCCGGAGGCGGCGTGCGAGGATCTAACGCATGTGCCATGGCCTGACTCACCGAATATGCCCGGTCGCTGCGGTAGCGGTGATAGCGAGTTAGATTACGCATAGGAATACCGCAGAGACTAGCAACCTCTTTCCCTAGGTCAGCACGTCCCCCACGATAGCTAGCGGTTGCGCTCAACGGTGAGGCTGTGGCGACAACGCGAGTTCCCAGGCGAGCCATAGCCTGCAACAAAACAGCAGTCGCCACCGTGCAATCTTGCAGGTCGTCTACCAGCACGGTTGTTGGAATAGGCAGAATGCCCAGCACGCTCTCAGCCTCGGCTTTCTGTTGCCATTCCTGTAATACACGGGCAGCAATGATTTGAACGCGCGCCGCATCAATGTGTGGGGTCTGAACCGAAAATGGGTCCTTTCCTGCGAATGATTCATACATACGAGCCGCTGCTTGCCACGCGGGTATCCCAGCCCATCGCCCCAGGGAATCTAAATCTTCCGCGTTGAGACCTGCCTCCCCCACGCGAGACATCAGTTCACGGATTTCTGTGCGAAACCACTCTGTTTCCTTGGCAGCGTCCGGCACGATCCCATCCCAGACTTGCCCATTGTCAGCTAACCACTGTGCCAGCCAAACGTCTTCTTCTGCACCAGAGACTAATGCTGGCTTAGGAAACGGTTGCTTGCGCCCAATCATCCACTCGGAAATAACAAGATACGCATACGAATTGATTGACCGCACCAGTCGGTGGCCGCCAACCTTCGCGACTGCCCCCAGAATATCTGCCGGTAGCAGTTTCTCTAACTGCGTAGCCCGTCGACGATCGGGGGTAAGAAGCAGTACTGACGCCCACGCTTCGCTGCCATTTTTCCCCGCTTCATCTTCGAAAATGCGCAGCAAGGTACGAGTTTTGCCGGTCCCGGGACCACCCACAAGAACGGCAC
>NZ_VULO01000011.1 GCF_009696615.1 Scrofimicrobium canadense | reverse complement strand
AGCACGCCGCCAGCGTTCGTCCTGAGCCAGGATCAAACTCTCCAACAAAAAAGAGAAAAACCCCAACCAAAAACCAAAAAAACAAACGTCAAAAGACACACACTATCAAGTTCACAAACAACACCCCGAAATCTCGGGAAATGTCTCCGATATCTTCTTCAGTAGAAGAACCGGCGAGGAATCAGTTTACCAGAGTTTTCCAACCCTGTCTAGTTCAAGTTTGTGGCTTCCGCCACCCTTCTTCTTTAGTTTTGATTCCGACCTCGCGGCCGAAGACAACATTACGGCACAGCGCATCCGCTCTGCAACCTGCGAGAACGTGAGCCGCCCCACGTGGCCCAGGTCTCATGATTGAGAATATAAAGCCGCGAGATTTTTCTTGCCTTTTTTGACGATCACAAGGTCGCCTGGAAGTAGATCGTCCACAGTAAGGACAGCCTCTGGGTCATTTGCCTTCTGATTATTGACAGAAATACCATTCCCAACAATTGTCCGCCGCGCTGCATTGTTTCCCTTTTCTAGATTTAGCGCGACAACCGCTTCCAATAGAGTAGTTTTTCCGGGAACAAAAGACGCTGAAGGAAGCTGCTCAACTGCAGAGCGTAACGTTTGACCATCGACTTGGCCCAAATCACCACTTCCCCACAGTGCATCGGTGGCTGCCAGTACCTGATTCAACGCATCTGCACCGTGCACGAATCTAGTGACTTCGGAAGCCAACATTTTTTGCGCTTGTCGCTTATGTGGCTCGCCCATCACCTGTTGCTCAAGACCTGCTATTTCCTCACGAGAGAGGAACGTGTAGATCTTTAGTAGACGGATTACGTCCTCATCGGCAGTCTGTAACCAGAATTGGTAGAACGCGTAGGGGCTCATGAGCTCAGGCGACAGCCAAATCGCTCCGCCTTCAGTCTTGCCGAACTTGGTCCCATCCGACTTGGTGATGATAGGTGTCGTCAGCACATGGACAGACTCGCCTTCGACTTTGTGGATGAGATCCATCCCGCCTACTAAGTTGCCCCATTGGTCATTGCCACCCGTTTCTAGCGTGCAACCATAGCGTCTAAACAGCTCTAGAAAGTCATACCCTTGAAGAATCTGGTAACTAAACTCTGTGAAAGAAAGTCCTTCGTCAGACTTGAGGCGACGGGCAACAATATCTTTATTGAGCATCGTGCCCATTCGGAAATACTTGCCAACATCTCTAAGTAGTTCTATTGCACTCATCTGGCCAATCCAGTCAAGGTTATTCACCATGACAGCTGCATTGGGCCCTCCAAAATCGAGGAACCGCTCGAGTTGAGAACGCAGGCTTGCTGCCCATTGCTCCACGATCTGGGTTGATTGCAGCTGCCGTTCACCGGAAGCACGAGGGTCACCAATGAGCCCAGTTGCACCGCCTACCAAGGCTAGTGGGCGATGACCTGCATTTTGGAGATGCTTCATAAGTATCACTGGGACGAGGTGCCCGTGATGTAAGGAAGGTCCTGTTGGGTCGAATCCGCAATAGAAGGTGACCGACCCCTCGTCTAAAGCATCACTCAATGCCTGCAGGTCAGTATGTTGCGCGATAAGCCCGCGCCATTGCAACTCTTCTAGTACGTCATTCACTGTTTTACCTCCGCCACTAGTTTAGGACCCATTGGGAGAATTCTTCGACAACGCTGCGTGCGCGATCCAGTTGCTCAGCCACGCGAGCCGGCGCTGTCCCCCCACGTCCATCACGAGCTGCCACAGAACCCTGAATTGTCAGTACCTTCCGCACCTCAGGTTCGAGGTATTCGGAGATTTCTTTGAACTGTCTATCTGTTAGGTCACTCAGCTCAATCCCCTGACGCTCACAGACCTGAACACATGCCCCTGAAATCTCATGAGCATCACGGAAAGGAACGCCTCTTTTCACGAGCCATTCTGCGATGTCAGTCGCCAATGAAAAACCTTGAGGTGCAAGTTGCTCCATACGAGGTAGATTCAGTTTCATGGTGGCAACCATTCCCGTAACGGCTGGAAGCAAAATGTCTAGAGTGTCTATCTGGTCGAACACAGGTTCCTTGTCTTCTTGGAGGTCGCGATTGTATGCGAGTGGAAGCCCCTTGAGCGTAGCGAGTAGCCCCGTCAAGTCACCTATCATTCTGCCGGCTTTGCCCCGCGCTAACTCTGCCACATCAGGGTTCTTCTTTTGCGGCATAATCGAAGAACCCGTTGAGAAGGAATCATCTAACTGAACATAATCAAATTCCTTCGTGTTCCAGATGACAATTTCCTCACAAAGTCGGGAAAGGTCCACCCCAATCATCGCCATAATGAAGGAGAACTCTGCAACAATATCTCTGGAGGATGTTCCGTCGATAGAATTTTCTACCGAATCGGAAAATCCTAAGTCGTTAGCAACTTTTTGAGGATCGAGCCCCAATGTGTTGCCCGCCAACGCGCCTGACCCATAGGCTGAGATGCTAGCTCGTTTGTCCCAGTCACGTAGTCTATCTAGGTCGCGTAACAACGGCCATACATGCGCAGCGAGCTGGTGAGCTACCAATACAGGCTGTGCATGTTGCATATGTGTACGCCCGGGCATGATCGAAGTCCCCGCCGAATGCGCCTGCGACAATAATGCCTCGCACAGATTGAGCACTAACCTACAGATGTGCCGAGACTCACGTCGCAGGTATCGACGAATGAGCGTTGCGATTTGGTCATTGCGTGAACGCCCTGCACGCAGACGCCCCCCCAGCTCAGGTCCGACGATTTCAAGAAGCCCGCGCTCCAAGGCGGTATGCACATCTTCATCAGAGTCACTGGGACGGAACTGGCCCGACTGGACCTGCCGTTCGAGTTCTTCTAGCCCATCAACCAGTCCTTTGAACTGTGCGTCATCGAGGAGCCCCACATCATGAAGGACTGTCGCATGAGCCTTCGACCCGGCAATATCATCGGAAGCTAGACGCCAATCAAAATGGGTTGAGACGCTAAGCGCTGCCAATGCTTGAGCAGGACCACCCTGAAAACGGCCTCCCCAGAGACTAAGCTGTTCATTACTCATTCCTCCATCATGCCAGGAGTGACTAAGCTAGGGTCGAATCCGACAACGATTGGAAAGCTGACGTGAACAACTCTTTTCACCCCACTATCGAATCCGAAATCGGAAGACTCCAACGAGTAATTGTCCATCGCCCAGGGCCCGAAATTAACCGTCTCACTCCTCGCAACCACGACGAACTCTTGTTTGACGACCTTCTGGATCTATCGATAGCCCAAGAGGAACACGACTATTTTGTGGACGCAATGACCCAGTGTGGTGTCGAGGTTCTCCATTTCAAGTACCTCCTGCGCCAAACTCTCGAAATCCCCGAGGCGCGCAATCACATCCTTGAAAATACGATCAATCGTCTCCGACTGGGTCCCATGCTAGCCCCGGCGATTGACGAGTGGGCTCGAGGACTCACTTCGGACGAACTAGCTTCTTTGTGCGTTGAAGGAATCACTCGAGCTGAATGGCAAGAGCACTCACCCACGCCATCACTCGTCGCTCAGACCTTAGAGCCTCATGACTTTCTCATCTCACCGCTTCCCAACCATCTTTTTGCAAGAGATTCGTCGGTATGGCTATATGGAGGGGTAGCCGTCAATTCCATGAAATGGCCGGCTCGACGCCGTGAATCATTGCATTATTCCTCCATTTATTCATGGCATCCTCTATTCTCTGAAGCACAGTTTTCCAGGTGGACTAATGGAACGTCTGGGGCTGAGCGCTCAGTTGAAGGTGGCGATATTCTAGTGATCGGAAACGGTCTCATAGTCGTCGGTATGTCTGAACGCACCACTGCGCAGGGAGTGGAACGCCTTGCATCGCGAGTGTTTGCCGCCGGACAAGTTGATCGGGTTCTGGCCGTAATGTTGCCTCACCGACGCGAATACATGCATCTCGACACGGTACTCACCCAAGTTGATCACGATGCTTTCGTGATCTATCCGGAGATACTCGATGCTCCAACCGTAACTTTGCAGCGCAGCGATGAGAGTATGCGCATCTGTCATCAAGACCGGTTACTTGTTCCCGCTCTGCAGTCTGAAATGGGGCGCTCACTTCGCTTCATCTATCCCGATGCGAATTCTGGAGCACTAGCCAGGGAGCAGTGGAATGATGGGTTCAATATGTTGGCTCTTGAACCTGGAAAAGTAATCGCATACTCCCGAACGCCGCTTGCTAACGCGGCTATGAGGGATGCTGGCGTTGAGGTCATCGAGATTGATGGCTCTGAATTGGGCAGAGGACGCGGGGCAGCTAGATGCATGACGTGTCCTGTATTGCGGAATTCCCTTTAGTTACGCATTACAGAGTTATAAATCTGAACCAAGGCTGATATCGCAACAGGTCTTCGGGACTATTCACAGGGGTTTTTGGGCCAACTTGATTGGAAGCATTACCACCTCGCTGGAACTAACAACTCCGAAGGCAGCGGTACCCACAATTCGCGTTTTGGTGCATGCACCGCGATATCATTAGCCGCTAGAAACTGGGCGATATCTCTTGCAGTCTTCAAAATGGACTTCACCATGGGCCATGTCACACGAAAAACTTTCCATCCAGCATTAGTGAGATACCGTTGGCGTTCGGTGAAACTGAGTTGAGATTCTGAGTCACGCGACTTCGTCGTTCCATCGAATTCAAAACAACACTTCTTTTCTGGGATTGCTGCGTCAAGGAAGAACCGGCGATTTCCGAAAGAAACTGGAAACTGAGTTATGACCGCGGTGATATCGGTGATTGCTGCAAGTATCCATCGCACGGCCGCCTCGCCAGGTCCAACCACTCCCGGGTCCGCAACCTCAACAATTGCCAGTAACCGCGCTCGATATCTCACCAGTTCATCAGCAAATATCTTGAATAGTTGTCTTGTTTCTTCGGCCAGTGGGCGCGACAACGCTTGGTTGAAGTTCGTAAAGTTCGAGTGCTTCGCCATAAGAGCACTCATGGCGGTGAGTGCTTGCGCCGGATGCCCTCTGCGAACGATGTCAACGACGGCTTCGATCGGGTCAACAGTCAGGATATGTGATACAGACATATTTGTGCTTCCACAACGTCTACCGTCAAGAGTCGTGCATGTGACTGCTGGTACCTCAAAATCAGCGAAAGACACTTTTTCTAGTTCTGTTGACGTCTGCACACGTCTACCATCCGAGCGCCATGCAATAATTTCCGGGGCTCCAAGCCAAGTCGGATAACCGTGCGCAATTAACGCGGCCTCACCAGTAAAGACGGGTTCCCACTGAGCTTGTCGCCGGGTCAGCGTCACCGCGATTTGCCGAGCAACTGTCGCCAGGCGATTGTATTCCCAGAACGTTTCTGCCTCGCACTCAAGCCTGTCCAGGTATACACCACGCTTTATCCGGACCCAGTCTCCTCCTGCGGGCGCATCCTCACGCTTGCCAACAAAAATTCCTCGTACATACTCATCCATATATGCACTGTGGCAGAGTCTCGGTAGCCCCACATATATACACTGCCGCTCATGTGGAAAAGCTGCTTCCCGCTGCCATGTGGAAAAGCAGCGGAAAACGGCTAGCAGGAAACCCCTGGGATTATTTCCAAAAACCTGTTGAAATATCAACCTTGGTTCAGATTTATAACTCTGTAATGCGTCAGAGACCGCGACCGAAACGCTCATCACGAGCAGCAGACATCTTGGCCGGTAGACCATAGATTTCAATAAAGCCTCGTGAGTGCGACTGATCGAAAGTATCACCCGTCTCATAGGTCGCTAAGTTGAAATCATACAATCCCGAGTCTGTCTTACGACCTGTGACGACCGCGCGCCCACCGTGAAGAGTCATCCGGATAGTGCCATTGACGTAGTACTGAGTGTCATCAACAAATGCATCCAACGACTTCTTGAGAGGAGAAAACCACTGGCCATCGTAAACCAGCTCTGCCCAACGCTGATCCACAGTCTTTTTGAACCGAGCCTGCTCGCGCTCAACAGTCACATTCTCCAGCTCTTCGTGGGCGGCAATTAGCGCGATGGCGCCAGGTGCCTCATAGATCTCTCGGGACTTAATTCCGACGAGGCGATCTTCCACGATGTCGATACGCCCGATTCCTTGAGCTCCGGCTCTTCTATTCATCTCCTGAATAATCTGGAGCGGACTCAGTGGACGTCCGTCTATAGCAACAGGCACACCTTGTTTGAACTCAATCTCGACCTCGTCAGGCAAAGGAGGATACGTTGGATCATCAGTGTAGTTGTACACATCCTTGGTTGGGGCATTCCAAATATCCTCAAGGAAGCCCGTTTCGATAGCTCTTCCCCATACATTTTGGTCGATCGAAAAAGGATTATGTTTCGTAGTTTCAATCGGAAGACTGTGTTTATTGGCATACTCAATAGCAACATCGCGGGTGAGAGCTAGGTCGCGAACGGGGGCAATGCAGTTTAGATCTGGACCAATTGAGGTGATGGAAACTTCAAACCGAACTTGGTCATTACCCTTGCCCGTGCATCCGTGAGCAACCGTAGTCGCATCAAATTCTCTAGCTGCTTTGACCAAGTGTTTCGAGATGAGAGGCCGCGATAGGGCTGAAACTAGCGGATAGCGTTTCTGATACATGCCGTTTGCCTTCAAAGCCGGCATACAGTACTCGGTAGCAAATTCCTCACGAGCGTCGGCGACGTAGGCTTCAACAGCTCCGCAGCCCAATGCGCGCTGGCGAATTACTTGCAGGTCTTCGCCCCCCTGACCCACATCGACAGCTACTGCGATAACTTCAGAGCCTGTTTGCTCGCCAATCCATCCAATTGCCACTGACGTGTCCAAGCCACCTGAATACGCCAGTACAACGCGATCTTTGCTCACCTTTGTCTACTTTCTCTTCTCATACACCTAAGGATGACCCATCAGCCAACCTCAAGACTGTTTGCAGCACACGGACTGCATCTTCCCCACTTCTACACGCAACGAAAATCGTATCGTCACCTGCAACTGACCCAACAACACCTTCAAGACGCGCAGCATCAATCGCTGAGGCAAGAAGATTTGCCGCACCCACTGGAGTACGCAAAACCACAATATTTTGGGCGAGGTCACCTGTGACTAAAAGGTCTTGACACCAACGAGCTAACCGCACCCCAGCAGAGTCTGCCATATGAGTGGGCGCACCATCAGAATCCATCACTGAGTAAATGAGGATGCCATCGGAGGTCCGAACTTTTGCGGCCTGTAGTTCAAGGAGGTCGCGCGACAGCGTTGCCTGCGCAGTATCAATACCTCGCGCCGAAAGCTGTTCACGTAGCTGCTCTTGCGATGCAATCTGGTTCGTCGCCAGGATCTCAATGATGGCGGCATGGCGCGCAGCTTTAGTGGCGGGTCCCCCTGCAACTGTGTGATTCATGCGCATCAACCTCTATTATCCGATATGCATAACTATACGGTCGAATGAATAGAAGATAATGGACGTCCAAGATGCGAACTCGTGAGGGTTTAGTTCTTCAATGCCTCAGCGATCGAATCAGCCCATCGCTCGACCTCATCCCAATCACGAAAGTCCCCTTCAACAGCACCCGCGAGACGCGCAATAGAGCGCTCACGTAAGGATAACCTTGTCGGGTCATACCTACCGGCAAAAACTTTCGTATGGTCGAAGACTCCATCCATACTTACCGGACCAATCTTCTTAGGATCTTGTGGGGCACGTTTTGGTACGCCGCTCATGCCAACAGAAAATGCCCACGTAGGCATCTGCCGTAACTGGCCGTGAAATCGAGCCACGAAATCCCTGGCAGCTTCCATCCACTGCCGCATATACACTGCTGAACCAATCACAACGGCATCATATTCAGCAAGTGACTGCACTGACTCTGGAGCAAAGCTGTCAACTGCCAGTCCGCTTCGCCTCAGCCTCGCTGCAATTGCACTTGCAATTTCACTTGCCGATCCATGTTTTGATGCTGCGGTAACTAAGACTTTCATGCCGCCTCCTCCATCAGGCTCGTAGCTCGGCCTTTAGTCGTTTGCCTAGATCGCCGATAATCTTTTGACGCACGGCTGTCACCTCATCGGGAGACAACGTGTGATCCGGTGCCCTTAGTGTAAGCGCGAACGCCAGCGACTTCTTACCAGCAGGCACGGGGGAACCAACATACACGTCGAAAAGCTGAATATTCTCAAGGATTGTGCCAGAGGCCGAGCGTACTACTCGTTCCACGTCAGCGGCAGTGACGTGCGAATCTGTCACGATAGCCAAATCGGTTTTTGCTGGCGGGTAGCTAGAAACCTTCTTCGCCTTCACCTCAGCATTTGGCAATGCCTTGAAAAGCTCCTCTAAATCGATCTCCACCGCGCTACTGCGTGGAAGTAATCCGTATTCTTCAACGACACGCGGATGAAGCTCTCCTGCTCTTCCCAAGACAATAATGTTCTTACCATGGCGTACAAAAAGAGTCGCTGCGCGTCCCGGATGCCATGGAGCTACTTGGTCCGGACCATTCGTTGGCACTGGTACTGGAGGACCGGGAACCTTTGGAGTGTCGGCCGGAAGCCAACTGCGACTCGCCTCCACCTTGACGCCAAGAGCTGAACCTATCTTTTGCCCCAAAGATATTGCGTCCGCCCAATCCCATTGTCTTCCCGGGGTGAGCACATCTGTCGGTCCTAATGAACCCCCTATGACCGCCGCAAAATGCAGAGGCTGGTGCGGAACTCCGTTGTAGAGATCTTGCAACGTCTCATCGTCAGGTCGTCTATCCGCCCCAGGAATGTTGGTGGGAATGATATTGCCCGGCAACGTCACTCGGCCTGATTCATAGATAGCCAAAGCACTTGCGCCGCGAGCGCAGTTGCGTTCGGCAGTCTCCAATAACGTATCCAGGAGAGATGTTCTCAACAAAGGAGCATCTTCAGCTAAAGGATTGCGAAGACGCAATGCATTTCTCCTCACGTCTCCCTCAGCGATGAGCTGTCGGTCATGCGCATTGCCGACAAATGGATACGAAAGAACTTCTGTCAGCCCACGCTGTGCGGCCGTATCAACTACCCTACGTAACGCCCACTGGTCGCGTTTGAGTCCTTGACCAGTACCTACGCGGGGAGCGTTAGTATCGATCTTGTCATACCCATCAATACGGGCTATTTCCTCTACTACATGAGCTGGCCCCACCAGGTCTGGACGCCAACTAGGAGGCTGAATGATGACGTTATCGCCGTCAAAACGAACCTCAGCGCCTATCTCTGTGAGAATCTCAACGATCCGCTCTTTTGTGAAAGATACCCCCGTGAGTCGTTCCGGCTCCGAGAGTTTCATGGAGATGACAGGAAGGGGAACTACGTGGTTGTAGTCGAATACGTGGGGATCTGCTACACCTCCTCCATATTCCACAAGCAAATCAACCACACGCTGTACCGCTGCTTCCGGAAGCAGCGGATCGACACCTCTTTCGAACCGCTTTGATGCCTCAGATGACAGTTTGTGTCTGCGGGAAGTCCTCGCGATGGACACAGCATCAAAATGGGCGGCTTCGATGACCACATCGGTTGTACCCGACGATATCTCAGAGTCAAGGCCTCCCATAGTGCCAGCCAAACCTACGAGTCGAGAGCCTGTCTTTCCTCCAGGTGAGTCGGCAATGACGATATCTTCACCATCCAGTTTTCTTTCTACACCATCGAGCGTAGTGAATAGCTCTCCGGCGCGGGCTCGACGCACAACAAAAGGCTCTGCTACCGACTCCAAAGCATAGGCGTGCAAAGGCTGACCCAGATCCAGCATGACGTAATTCGTCACGTCGACAGGTAAAGAGATCGACCTCATCCCCGCTTGACCTAAGCGTTCAACCATCCACTGCGGAGATTGGGCATCAGGGGCAATACCTCGAACCACACGTGTAACAAACCGGTCACACGCCAAAGGGTCCTCCACTTCTACCGCGAACGCATCATCACTGTGCGTCACCGAGGCTTCAACCACTCCAGGATCAATGAAATGCGCTCCAGTCGAATGCGAGTATTCGCGGGCGATTCCTCGAACAGAAAAACAATACCCACGATCGGGAGTTACATTAATCTCCAGAACTTCCTCACCCAAGCCCAACCGAGGAATCATGTCAGTACCAGGCTCGACTGGTTCATCAAGAACGATAATGCCGCTATGGTCTTCTCCCAAGCCCAATTCGCGCTCTGAGCAAATCATCCCATCAGAAATATGCCCATAGGTTTTCCTCGCAGCTATGGGAAAGGGCCCCGGAAGAACAGCTCCGGGAAGCGCTACGACAACGTAGTCGCCCTCTTCAAAATTGTGAGCACCGCATATGATCCCTCGACTCGGCAGATCAGATTTTTCTTTCCCCTGACCGGGTTCGTCATTGTATGGCCCGACATCGACTCGACAATAGTTCACAGTCTTGCCGTTGGAGTGGGTTTCTTTCACCAATGTGAGTACTCGCCCAGCAACTAGTGGTCCTGTAACTGAGGGAGGATGAATTTCTTCTTCTTCTAACCCAACCGAAACGAGGTCTTGAGCCAGTTCTTCAATGGTTTTGTCTGCAGGAACATTGACATGCTCGCGTAGCCATGACAGAGAAATATATGGCATGTCAGGCTCCTTTCCCGAATAGTCCGAACTGCTGTGAGAACCGCATATCGCCTTCGACGATGTCACGCATATCCGCGATTCCGTGCTGCAGCATTAATGTACGCTCGAGGCCCATGCCAAAGGCGAATCCTGTGTAGACCTCAGGATCAACCCCATTTGCGATAAGAACATTTGGGTTGACCATCCCACAACCGCCCCATTCGATCCATCCGGGGCCTCCCTTTTTCTGTGGGAACCAGAAATCTAGCTCTGCACTCGGTTCAGTGAAAGGAAAGAAGGAAGGGCGCAAGCGGGTCTTTACTTCTGATCCGAAGAGATGGCGGGCCAATCGATCAAGGACTCCCTTGAGATCCGCCATCGTCAGATCAATATCCACCGCAAGGCCTTCTACCTGGTGGAATACAGGAGTATGCGTAGCATCAAGCGCATCCGACCGAAACACTTTTCCAGGGCATGCCATGTAAATAGGTACGCCACGCTCTAGCATGGCACGCGATTGAACCGGAGAGGTATGCGTGCGCATCACTAGGTTTCCAGCCGCTGCACTATCCGCGCCAAAGCTACGGCCGTCAATATAGAAGGTATCTTGCATTTGCCGAGCAGGATGATCTGGGTTGAAGTTCAATGAATCGAAATTAAACCATTCATGCTCAACCTCAGGACCGGTATCGACATCCCACCCGAGGTTGAGGAAAAAATCTTCAATCTGATCCACGAGCGTGGAGAGTGGATGCCGGGCCCCCACCGGGAATCGATCTGAGGGAAGGGTCACATCGACGGCTTCTTGCGCTAAAACCCGCGCTTCATTCTCTGATTCAAGAACCTGTTGCCTCTCGGTAAAGACCGCGTTCAGTCGTTTTCTCGCTGCACCAAGGTTTTGTCCAGCTGCGGCGCGATCGTGAGCGGGAAGATCCTTGATTGAACGATTCGCTAAAGTGAGCGCTGATTTATCACCAAAAATAGCGATCTTTACGGTTTTAAGTTCCTCAAGGCTAGCAGCCTCAACAATGCGAGCTTCAGCAGTATCACACCACTGCTGTATGCCCAGAGCATCTGTGGCGTCAAGTGTCGGCATTACTCCTCCATTTCCGCATACAACCTTAGTATCTTCGAGGCGCAAGCCGGAACTACGTTCAGAGGGGCATAGAATAGGGGCATGGCAAAGACATCCCGGGTACGGGTGCACCATCTACAGCAAGCAAAAGATAGCGGCGAGAAAATCACCATGCTTACCGCTTACGACGCATTGGTTGCACCGATTTTTGAGTCTGCAGGAGTCGACACACTGCTGGTGGGCGATTCTCTAGGCAACGTAGTACTAGGTTTTGACTCCACGATTCCGGTCTCTCTAGACGATATGGTCCGCGCTACAGGCGCGGTATCTCGTTCGGTAAGTCGACCGCTGATTATTGCTGATCTTCCTTTCGGCACCTACGAAAGTGGAGTCGAAGCCGCCTTCGATTCGTCGGTAGCACTCATGAAAGCAGGAGCTCACGCTATCAAGTTAGAAGGTGGTGTCAGCAGAGCCTCGATCATTGCTGGGTTAGTAGCCAACGGTATTCCTGTCATGGGTCATATTGGCTACACTCCCCAAGCCGAACACGCCTTGGGCGGTCCCCGTTTACAAGGAAGAGGAAATGCAGCCCAGCGCCTTATAGAAGATGCTATAGCTGTAGAAAAAGCCGGTGCCTTTGGGATTGTCTTGGAAATGGTTCCAGGAAAACTTGCCGCTGAGGTGACACGCAAGCTCAGTATTCCAACGATCGGCATCGGTGCGGGACCCGATTGTGATGGCCAAGTCCTAGTGTGGTCAGATATGGCAGGTATGACGGATTGGAGTCCCCGCTTCGCGCGCAGATTTGGCGAGGTCGGCACTGCTTTACGCGAGGCAGCAAGTGATTACGTCAACGCAGTGGTCAGCGACAGTTTCCCGTCAGCCGAACACACTAGGGAGAATCATGAATAAGGCATCCCGAGCTCCACTGGGAACGCTACGACCGGGGCGTATCTCAAAGACGCGGCATGTGCCGTCGAACATTGAACGTCCTGAATACATGTTCCACGACGGACCTGAGGTGGTGACCGCCTCGGACGTCAAGTCCCCTGAAGTAGTCGAACGGATTCGCACCGCTGGCAAGATTGCAGCAGATGCACTGGCGCTAGCTGGTGAGGCTGTCGCCCCTGGTGTAACTACAGATGAACTCGATGCAATTGCGCACGAATACATCACCTCTCAGGGAGCATATCCTTCATGCCTTGGCTATATGGGCTTTAGGAAATCAGTGTGTACGTCAATCAACGAAGTAATCTGCCACGGAATTCCAGACGATCGTCCTCTTGAAGAAGGTGACATAGTCAATATCGACGTCACTGCCTACAAGAACGGAGTACATGGAGATACCTGCGCCATGTATCTTGTTGGCGAGGTGGACGAAGAGTCCCGGCTACTGGTTGAACGCACAGAAAAGGCAATGCTAAGAGGTATCAAGGCGATCAAACCCGGACGAGAAATCAATGTTATTGGCAAGGTTATTAGCGCATATGCCAAGCGTTTCGACTACGGAGTTATCGAAGATTACACGGGACACGGTGTCGGCGAGGCCTTTCACTCGGGACTTATCATCCCGCACTACGATGCTGCACCGGGATATTCTCAGGTGATGGAAGTCGGCATGGTGTTTACTGTCGAACCGATGCTCACTATGGGTACTATAGAATGGGAACAGTGGGATGACGGGTGGACCGTCGTCACAGCCGACCGCGGACGCACAGCCCAGTTTGAACACACGGTCGTTGTGACCGATGATGGAGCTCAGATTCTTACCCTTCCATAGATACCTAGGAGTACCCATGACACAAGTGGCGTGTGGCATTGATATTGGCGGTAGCGGTGTAAAAGGCGCGGTCGTTGACCTCAACACTGGCGAGTTTATCGGCGAGCGCGTTCGTATCGATACCCCATCTCCCTCGACTCCAGCGGCAGTGGCAGACGTATGTGCCGAAGTGCTGAGGCAACTCAATGTGGGTGAAGATGTGCCGGTAGGTATCACCGTCCCCGCGCCAATCCACAGAGGCATCGTTCCTTTTATTGCCAATCTGGACCAGGCCTGGGAAGGCCTTGCTGTCCGTGACTTCTTCGAGGAGACTCTTGGCCGTACAACCCTTATTCTCAATGATGCCGATGCGGCTGGTCTTGCGGAAGTCGCTTTTGGAGCAGCAAAAGGCAATGACGGTGTAGTTATCGTCACTACTTTGGGCACTGGAATCGGATCTGCTCTGGTCTACCGTGGCATTCTGGTTCCCAATACTGAGCTTGGACATTTAGAGATCGACGGGCATGATGCGGAAAGTCGCGCCTCAGCACATCAACGCGTCAAACAAGATCTTGGCTGGAAAAAATGGGCTAAACGGCTTCAAAAATACTATTCCACGGTAGAAATGCTCTTCTCTCCTGATCTTTTGGTCGTTGGAGGCGGTGTTTCTAAGAATCACGAAATGTTCCTACCACTGCTTTCCCTAAGAACTCCTATTGTGCCTGCAAAACTCTTCAACACTGCAGGAATCGTGGGTGCAGCAGCTGCAGCAGCCGAGGACGCCTCGCACTGATCTTTACGTTGGCGGTGTGTGTTTGGTTTTGACCGTTGTTCGCCTGTGAAAACTGTCAAAACCAAGCACTCGCCCTCATGCTTTAGGCGATAGAGAACACCGTGAAGTCGGTATCCAGCCCGCTGATCGATGCTCTGAGCTACATGGGCAACGACGCCTTCTATAGCCCGCAAATCTTGACTAACTACCGCTATTACCTGAAACCCGGCCTTTTCCAATATCCTTCTGCGGTGTTCGTCACGTTGTGCTTGGCGGATATCGCGGAAGTGATACGCACCTTGGTATTCAACCACGAGTCCCGCTTCCCTGTAGAGCAAGTCGACACGAATCGGGCTGTGGTCCGGTATCAGTATTGTGGTATTGCACTCTGGCCTTGGTAAACCCCCAGCAAGCAGATGCCATCTCAGCATTGATTCCATGGGTGACTCTGCACCTGGATCAGCCCAAACTACGGTTCGTCTTCGCAGCAAAGAGCCACGGCTGCCCTGATGTCGATCATTCCATTGATTCAGTTCCTCTCGCGAAATGCGCCGGCGCAAGAGTACGTCTGTGACCGCCAGGAGCATTGGACCATCAAGCTCTCGGGAGATGTCATGCCACGTACGCACCGGGGATGTCACCGGCATGCCACGCCAATGAACTATGTCCCCGAGACCAAACTGCAACCTCATGCACCTGATCTCTTTGCGCTGAATTGCGGCTTTTCCTGCAGAAACCGCAACGATTGGCTCTTGGTCAAGGACCTGATCAAGCTTTGTCCCTTGCGGTAGCGGCAATCCATAGATTGCGGCAGCAGTGAGCCCCGCGAAACATACCCCCTGAGGCAATGCGTCAAGGAGTGCCTTGAGCTTAGCCTCTTGTGAGGCTTCTTCCACCGCCCGGACTCCTGCATGTGGCCTCAGCAGGTCAGTCCTTCGTAGGCGCTTGTTACTTACGCCGAGTTTACGTGCTTTCTTGACGGCGCATGCTTGGCCGAATTTCTTTGGCAGGTCTCCCCTCATGGGCACACAATGAAGTATTTGCCAAACAGTCCCAACACAGGCTCCGGGAAACGGGGGAAAACCGCCAGATTTTTGTTTGTGGAAATCACTTCCTCCGTCCCTCAATGGTGAGTGCGTGTTTTTGACAGAATTTCACGGGTGAAACCCGTCAAAAGTACGCACTCACCGCGAGGTGAGAGGTGATAGAGTTTTCTCGGTGAGTTGGCTGGGTGGCCGCGGCCAAGGAAACTTAGTCGAGGAACGTCCGGGCTCCACAGGGCAAGGTGATGGTTAACAGCCATCCGGGGCGACCCGCGGGAAAGTGCCACAGAAAATAGACCGCCCGGATGTGAATCTGGGTAAGGGTGAAACGGTGCGGTAAGAGCGCACCAGCAGCCTGGGTGACCAGGTTGGCTAGGTAAACCCCACCTGGAGCAAGACCAAGCAGGAAGCAGGGCGGCCCGCCTAATGCTTCCGGGTAGGTTGCTAGAGACTCATGGCAACATGAGTCCCAGATGGATGGTCACCACTCGAAGATGCAATCTTTGAGAACAGAACCCGGCGTACAGGCCAACTCACCCCTATGAACGACGAACTGAGGAGCGGGATTGTCCATGCCGTCTATTAGTGGCGCTTTCGGAAGCGAGGGACGCACGGCTGCCTCAACCAGTTCAATCAGGCATTCAAATCTAGCTCTGGTAGCGAATGAAGTATTCTCCGTAGGAGGCGGTCTCACACGAGCCGATATAGCGGTTCGAACCGGGCTCACGCGAGCCACTGTTTCTCGCTTGGTCTCCGAACTGATTTCTCTACGCATTTTGGCCGAAGCAGAACTCCTTGACGACGGCAGACCTGGCCGACCTGGCACACCGCTTTACCCGGCATCGGGGACAATTGTCTCGGTCGGCACAGAGGTGAACGTAGACCGTGTTGCGGGTTGCGCACTCGATCTGACGGGATCGACTGTAGATTCATTCGCCGTCACTATTTCCCCCGACGAATTTACTCCAGCGCTGCCATTAGAAATCCTCAAGCGCGAATTAGCGGTGATGCTCACTCGCTTGAGTGAAGATGAAGAACAACGAGTTATGAGCATCCACGTTGCTGTTCCAGGCGTGGTAAACGCGGCAAGTAACACTGTCGCTTACGCACCAAATCTCTGTTGGGATGACGTCAATCTCAATACTGAGCTTAACGATGTTGTCGCAGGTATCCCCCTCTCGGCTGATAATGATGCCAAGCTGCAAGCAGTCAGCGCCCACGCCCAGTTGGGAACCGACATGCAAAGGCCAGGCACTTTCTTCTATATTTCCGGTGATATTGGCATTGGTGGAGCTATCCTCAATTCTGGCGAGGCAATGCAGGGAGCTCATGGATGGGCCGGAGAAATTGGCCACACGACTATCGATCCACGTGGTCCCCAGTGTCATTGTGGTGCGCGTGGATGCCTTGAGAAATATGCTGGCCAACGGGAAATACTCAGCAGAGCTAAGCTTCCTTTAGGAACATCGCCAGAGCAGCTAAAAACACTGCTGGAGGAAGAGAATCCTGATGCACTCGAAGCTGTTGAACGAGCTGGTTGGGCGCTGGGGATTGCGATCGCGAATACGGTCAACCTTCTAGACATAGAAGATGCGGTGCTGGGGACAGCTCTAGCTCCTATCGTCCCATGGCTTTTGCCCCCCATTACAGAGCAACTGAATATGCGCACTCTGGCTCGATCGGCGCGAGATATCGGTATTCATCCGGCGGCAAACATTGATTTTCCAGCATCTCGGGGCGGGGCCCTAAGGGGACTGTCTTCGCTGCTGCAGTCGCCTACGATGCTCATAGATTCTCTTTAGCGATTCCTAGATCTGCTTGACAGCACCCCCTCACATCATTTAGTTTTGTAACACAACAATATGATGTGTGATGCAGAGGAGCGTCAAAAGATGGTGCGCAAGCCAGAACCTAGTGACAAATTTTCCTTCGGTTTATGGACTGTGGGATGGAATGCAGTTGACCCATTTGGAACAGGGACACGGCCCAGCCTTGAGCCATGGGAATATACAAAAAAGCTCGCAGAACTAGGCGCGTGGGGAATAACCTTCCACGATAATGATGTATATGACTTTGACGCCTCCGATGAAGAACGTCTGCGTCGCGTCATGAAGGTCAAAGAAGTAGCCGATGACAATGGATTGGTGATTGAAATGGTCACCACCAACACATTTACCCACCCCATTTTCAAAGATGGCGGCCTCACCAACAACGATCGTTCCATCCGCCGCTTTGGCCTTCGCAAAATTTTGCGCAATGTTGATCTTGCCGCAGAACTTGGCGCATCAGTCTTCGTCATGTGGGGGGGACGCGAAGGCGCCGAATACGATTCCTCTAAGGATCTCAACGCCTCGCTTAACCGATACAAGGAAGGTCTAGACACCGTCGCCGCATACATCAAGGAACGCGGTTACGACCTGACTATTGGACTAGAGCCTAAACCCAACGAACCGCGCGGAGACATCTTCCTCCCCACTGTTGGACACGCACTAGCCCTCATCGCTGAACTCGACAATGGGGACATCGTAGGACTCAACCCAGAAGTGGGGCATGAGCAGATGGCTAATCTCAACTACACGCACGGCATTGCCCAGGCTCTCAATGCTGGAAAGCTCTTCCACATTGACCTCAACGGCCAGTCCGGCCTGAAGTATGACCAGGACAAGGTCTTTGGCCACGGCGATCTAGCATCCGCATTCTTCACTGTTGACCTCATTGAAAATGGTTTCCCCGGGGGCGGCCCCACCTATGACGGCCCACGCCACTTCGACTACAAGCCCAGCCGCACCGAAGGCATGGAAGGCGTGTGGGAGTCTGCAGCTGCAAATATGGAAATGTACTTAATGCTTAAGGAAAAGGCCCAGGCCTTCCGCGCTGATCCGCGAACCCAAGAGCTTATGGAACTCGCCTCGATCCCAGAATCGAGCATCCCCACAATCGCCGAAAGTGAAAGCCTAGAGGAATTCCTCAGCGACCAGACTGCCTTTGAAGAATTCGATGCCAAGACTGCCGGTGAGAGAGAATACCACTTCGTAGAGCTCTACCAGCAGGCTATGCGTCACCTCATCGGCTAGGAGTCCCCTCCTTGCATAAGTGCTGGGGTTTTACAGATACACTCTTTGTAATCTGTAAAACCCCAGCACTCCGCACTATTAATGAATCCCAACGATGTGAGGAAAAACGTGAGTGAAACTCGATATGTTGCTGGCGTAGATACGTCGACACAGTCTTGCAAGGTCGTCATTACCGATGCCAGCACGGGCGAAATAATTCGGCAAGGTCGCGCTTCCCACCCTGATGGTACTGAAATCGATCCTTCTCATTGGTGGGATGCGTTCCTGGAGGCTGTAGAGGCTGCGGGCGGTCTCGCCGATGTATCTGCACTCTCCGTCGCTGGTCAACAACATGGCATGGTATGCCTGGATGAAAATGGCGAAGTTATCCGACCGGCATTGCTCTGGAATGACACCCGCAGTGCGGAAGCTGCCGAAGAGCTTATAGCCGAGCTAGGTGATGGAGATACCCAACTCGGCAAGGAACGCTGGGCCAATCTCACCGGATCTGTCCCAGTCGCCTCGCTCACTGTCACTAAGCTTCGTTGGCTGGCCGATCATGAGCCAGAAAACGCGGCGAGAATACGCGCAATATGTCTTCCTCACGACTGGCTTACCTGGAAGATTCAGGGAGCCAAGTCGCTTGGTGCTTTGGTAACGGACCGATCTGATGCATCCGGAACGGGGTATATGAGCAGACTAACCTCCGAATATTTGCCACAGCTTCTTGGCTTGGCATTGCGCCGAACGCCCCAGGAACTGGACAATATCACCTTGCCAAGCATTCTAGGACCTTGGGAGAGTGCCGGTCACGGGGACCCCGATAGAGGATGGAGTCATATCCGGATCGGTCCCGGTTGCGGCGATAATGCCGGAGCAGCTTTGGGAATTGGACTCACTCCAGGTGAAGCGATGGTCTCATTAGGGACTTCGGGGGTGGCAGCCGTTGTGAGTCCACACAGCACCGAAGACCCCAGTGGACTTGTCACCGGATTCGCCGATGCCAGTGGAAATTGGTTGCCATTGGCCTGCACCCTCAATGCATCACGAATTATCGATGCGATCTGCAGTCTTGGAGGCTTTGACTATACAGAATGTGATGCGCTTGCCTTGAGTGTTCCAGATGCGGCAGGCCTGACCCTGGTGCCCTATTTCGAGGGAGAGCGTACCCCTAATCTGCCAGACGCTACCGCGACTCTGTCAGGCATGACTTTAGCTAATTCGGATCAGGCACATCTAGCAAGAGCTGGTATTGAAGGATTACTGACACTGATGAGGGGTGCCTTGGATGCTGTAACGGATCTCACCGGACCAGTACGCCTCGTCCACATTGTAGGAGGAGGCGCAAAGTCCACAGCGGTACAAGAACTTGCCCCAGAATTCCTGGGAGCACCTGTCAACGTCCCCCACCCCGGAGAATACGTGGCACTCGGGGCAGCGGCCCAGGCAGCTAAGGTCCTTGAATCGGCCCGTTAGGACTCGGTTCTGACAACCATGTATTCATAGTCGTCAGAGAGATAAATGTGGTCTTTCGGGGTGGCTGCAATTTCGGCAAGCTCAGCTAAGGAAAAGTCCACAGGTGAAGATAGCGGGCGGCCGTCCTTCACCTCGATCACTACGCTGACACCCAACCGACTTTGCAGGCGCTGATATTCCTTGACCACCGGCTCAGGGATCAACTCTATGAGTTGATCCCTCCTGGCCCTGAGTTCGTCAACGCGCGCCTGAATTTCCGTACCAAACTGTGCAAGCGCTGCCTGTGCCGCTTCTAGATCGGCGGTAATGGCCTCAGCACTCGCGTGGGAGGTGAGTATCTTGGCCTCAATTTCTTCGCCCTCGCCCATGGCCTCTAGCAATTCATTCTCGAGGTCAGAGATTCGCACGTCCATCTGCGCGATTTCATGTTGCAGTGCAGACATATCCCTCATGGGCACTTTGCCCTGTTCTAAACGATCTTGCTGAAGTTCTCGCCGGGAACGCACTTTCTCTATTTCGTCTTCTATTCCGCGCGTCTTTCGTCCACAGGCCTGCAAGTCTGCTTCGAATGCCACGGTGGCAGCGCGGAGATCCTCAGCGCGACCTTGAAGCTGCCGAATCTCTTCATGAAGAGGGTTGCCGCGGTACTCATGCGCCGCCTTCGCAATCGCCAAATCGGTTTGCTGAAGTTCTAGCAAGTGGGATTGTTCCAAGGGCAGGGCTTTCATAGACGTCCTCTCGTGGGTAGATGCTCTACCCATGGTTCGGTGCACACTGTTGATATTGAGACTTCTAGAGTACCGTCACCGCAGTGTTGCGTGAGTTCAGTGGCGAGGTGTGGCAGCCACGGCCACTCGGTTGCCCAATGCGACCCACAGAGCAGCGCCGGTGGCCCTTCCATGAGGTGTTCTGATGCCGGGTGATGTCTCAGATCAGCCGTAAGGAAGACATCCGCCCCGGCTTGGCGAGCAGCGCCCAAGAGAGAGTCACCAGCGCCGCCAGAAACAGCAACAGTCTCAACCTCACTATCGAGATTCCCGCCTACGTATAGGCCTGTGGGACCTTTAGGAAGCACACTGGCTACTTTTGTCGAAAATTCTCTCAGTGTCTGGCGTTTCACTTTGCCAACCCGACCAATGCCCAGATTTCCTTCTCCGCGGCCTACAAGGGGCACCATTTCTTCTAGTCCCACCAGCAATCCAAGTGCGTCTGCTACTCCCCCGACTGCCACGTCAGCATTCGTGTGAGCACAAAATAACGCGCAGTCGGCACGAATAAGATCGCGAACCATACGGCCTTTCGCATCGTCAGAAGAGACATACGAGGTCCCTCTTAGATAAAGAGGATGGTGAGTGATGAGTAGTTGACAGCCAGTATCGATAGCTTCCGCGACAACTTCAGGGACCGGGTCTACCGCCAATAGGATCTTGCGGACCTCGTGAGTTCGATCGCCGACAATGAAGCCCACTCGGTCCCAGTCTTCCACGGAGCCTTTTGGATAGCGGCTTTCCATGTACTCAAGTACGCTCGCGATTCTCACCATTGTCCTATTCCTTTGCTAGCTGAGAACGTGCGCCACCACGCGGGTAAGTGCTCCGAAGCCATCATACGAGAGTACCGACTCCAAGTGTCCTTGAACGGAGACTACATTTTCACCAGTCAACAGGTGAACAAAGCCTGTATCCGGTTCAGAATGGACTCTTAGATTCCATAGTGGTGTGCGGCTTCCGTCCGCACCGACAGCCGTAAATGTATTGTAGAAGCCGATGCGACTATTTTTCCCTAAGATCTCGACGTCCAAGGGTTGTCCTTGACGAGGTACAGGAAGTTGTCGAATCTCAAGACCACTCATCGACGCAAGAATCTGGTGACTTAGGCACACCGCCACCATCGGGCGCCCCATTCTTTCACTGATAAGGCTGCGCACCCGCGCAATGCGGGGATCACCGCCGCTCAGGGGATCACCGGGCCCAGGCCCAAATACGACAAGGTCCCAGTCAAGTACGTTTTCAACCTCATCCCAGGGCAAAATTTTGACATCCATGCCTAGTCGGCGTAGTTGGTGGGCGAGCATAGTGGTGAACTCGTCTTCACAGTCAACAACGAGTACTTGAGCATCAAAAGTGGCAACAACGGTTTGTTCATCTCGCCAAAATGGAGCCAAATGACGATTGCGGTCCGTAAGTGCTTGTGCAACTTGAGGATCGTCGACCGCCGTATTCAATGCAGGACGAGGCATTGGCTCCCCCTGGGTCTTCGATCGACCTATGCCCAGGGCTCCCAATACTCCCGAGGCTTTTGCATGAGTTTCTTTCGCCTCGCTCATTGCATCTGAATGTCGAACCAGAGTAGCCCCTGCTGAGACGGTAATATCACCAGATGGGGTGAGGAAGGCGGTTCGAATGAGAATCGACGCGTGTAGGTCGTATCCAGTAGCAGTTGGTGCAAAATGAGCTAACACTCCGGAATAGTAGCCCCGACCGGTATCTTCATGACGCGCAATAACACGGCATGCGTTTTCCATGGGTGAACCAGTCACCGTAGGCGCAAACATCGTCAAACGCAGTATCTCCCGCGGATCAAGCTTTGATCGTCCTTCTAAGAGATACTCGGTATGAGTCAGCCGGGACATAGGCTTTAAGAATGGACCGCGCATGACACCGCCCTCGGGACATACCGCACTCATCATTTTGAGTTCCTCATCGACCACCATCACGAGTTCTTCGCTCTCTTTGCGGTCTTGGAGGAAAGCAAGAAGCTCTGAAGTAGTTGGAACATGGTCGCCATGGCGCAACGTACCAGAAATCGGATTCATCATCACGGTGCCCTGCTCTACGCTGACGTGTCTTTCAGGGGTTGCACCAACCGCAAAAATTTCAGGCGCGCAAAAGGCGAAAGTCCAGTAGGCTCCGCTTTCCCCCTCAAGTAGGCGTCGAAGCCATGCAAGTGTTGCCTGGCGCGTTGGTTCCTTGGTTTTTGCCCGGTAGTCACGCCGGATAACAAAATTAGCGCCCTCACCACGCCCTATTTCATCGCGAATAACAGTAGTAGCACGCTGGGCGTATTCCTCATCCGAGAGGCTGAAGCCCAGATCATCGATCTGAGGGAGACTCTCAGGAAGCGCGTCCACGAAGGCGGCAGTGTCAAGTACTTCTTTTTTATCTGCCACAAGTACAAGTAGCGGAGAACCATCATCAATAGCTTCAAACCCACGTTCACGAATCTGCCGGAAAGGAACCATAGCTATGACTTCCTTGCCTTCAAGAGGAATATCCGCCAGCATATCCACTGATTGGATATCTCCGGTCAATACTGTCAGAGATAATTCATCTAGGTGACGGAGTACTGCAAATCCTCGCGTGGGTGGCAGATCTAGCAACCTTGCTATTGTCTCTTGAGCCTGTGGGGCCATCAGTCACATCACTTTCTGCCCCTGCCGCCTCCGCCGCTGGGGCGGTTGCACGAAAAATGGACCGCCTATGCAGCGGACCACCATCCCATGCGGCTGTTCGTCATGTCGCTATAGTAATGACTTTTCTTTACTCTTCGCTACGCCATCTCGAATCTTCACCAGACCACCTGTAAAGACAAGAATCTATAAGTGATTTACATAACACTATTTCAACAATATCTTTCAAATTTTTAAGAGTATCGCCAATATCGTGTCATGAATACCGCATGTTTCCAGCATTCATTAGCTTGTTACCTAATTGTTACGCAATTTCGATGTTCACATGCTGATACTTGCTATCGTTTACAGAATGTCGGGTTTATTAGAGTCCGATCTATCTGATTCTATATGTAGAGCCAGATTTAATGAGTTCCGTGAGTATTCAGGAGGAACGATGAAACTCAAGCGCACATGGCTGGCGCTGGCAGCCGTGGCAGGCCTCTCTTTGAGCGCCTGCTCAGCTAGCAACAACAATGAAGGCGGCGACCAGAGCGGCACACAGAGTGCTGCCGGTGGTGGTGCAAGCAGCGGTGTAGTAACCGCGAACCGCACTGAGCCCCAAAACCCACTTATTCCTGCAAACACCAACGAAGTAGGCGGCGGCCACATTGTTGATATGCTGTTCGCAGGCTTGGTCTACTACGACCAGGACGGCAACGTCGTCAATGACATGGCCGAGTCGATCGAGACTGAAGATAACCAAACCTTCACCGTGAAGCTCAAGGCTGACCAGAAGTTCTCTGATGGCACTCCAGTCACCTCTAACTCTTTTGTTGGGGCATGGACGGCCGCGGCAGAAAATGGCATGAACAATGTCAACTTCTTCGTTCCAATCCAGGGCGAACCCCTTGACCTCGCTAAGTGTGAAGCCGACCAGAAGACCGCGTGGGACGGCGCAGAGCACGAAGAAGGCGAAGAGTTCGCGTTCGATGACTCTGCTTGCCCCCGCACTCTCACAGGTCTTAAGACAGTTGACGACACCACATTCACCATCACGTTGGCCCAGCCTGAAGCTGACTTCCCGTTGCGGTTGGGATACTCGGCTTTCTACCCCCTCCCAGAGAGCACCCTTGAGGACCTTGAGGCCGGCGGCGAAAACCCCATCGGCAATGGCCCCTACATGCTCGGTGGCGAAGGCTGGGTTCACAATGAAAGAATCGATCTGGTTCCCAACCCTGAGTACAAAGGCGGTCGCCAAGCACAAAACGGTGGGCTAACCTTCCTCTTTTACGCGGATAATAATGCGGCCTACAACGATTTACTAGCAGGAAACCTAGATATCCTCGATCAGATACCTGACTCTGCGGTTACAACATTCCAAGAAGACCTTGGCGACCGCGCTATCAATGTCCCTGCTGCGATTAACCAAACATTCACCTTGCCAGAAGGTCTTGAGCATTTTGCGCCCGGTGAAGAAGGCAACCTTCGTCGTCAAGCCTTGTCGTTGGCTATCAACCGTGAAGAGATCACCGAGAAAGTCTTCAACGGCACCCGTACTCCTGCAGTCGACTTCACTTCACCAGTGGTAGCTGGATTCCAAGAAGGTATAGAAGGCTCTGAGATCCTGGAATTCAACCCTGAAAAGGCCAAGGAACTTTGGGAGAAAGCCGATGCTATTTCTCCTTACGAAGGTAAGTTTGAGATCGCATATAACGCAGATGGTCCTCACCAGGCTTGGGTAGACGCAGTCGCGAACCAAATCAAGAATAATCTTGGTATCGATGCAGCTGGCAAGCCCTACCCAGACTTTAAGTCGTTGCGTGACGATGTGACTAAGCGCACCATCACTACTGCATTCCGTACCGGATGGCAAGGTGACTATCCTTCGGCATACAACTTCCTGGCTCCCTTGTACCAGACCGGTGCTGGCGCGAATGACTCCGACTACTCATCAGAAGAGTTCGATAAGCTGATCACCGAAGCAGCGGCTGCATTCTCCACCTCACAAGACGAGGCGAACAAACTGATGGCAGAGGCACAAACCGTGCTCTTCCGCGATCTACCTTCGATCCCGTTGTGGTATCAGAACGCGGCAGGCGGTTTCTCGGAACACGTAGATAATGTGGTGTTCGGATGGAATTCCGAACCTCTCTACTACCAGGTCACAAAAAACTAACGGTATAGTGTGATCTGATCGTGCGTTGAAATGGTGGGAAGACCATGGTCTTCCCACCATTTCTTGCGACAAACACAGAGGAACCAATGGCTCGCTACATAGGGCGTCGGATACTGCAGACCATCCCAGTATTCTTTGGCGCAACTTTTTTGATTTTTGCGATGGTCTATCTCATGCCGGGTGACCCCGTTGCTGCGTTGGGCGGTGATCGTGGGTTAGATCCCAGCGTACAGGCTCGCATCCGCGCCGAGTATAATCTCGATCAGCCTTTCTGGATGCAGTACCTGCTCTATCTCAAAGGCGTTTTCACCTTTGACTTTGGAAAAACCTTCTCGGGAAGACCCGTCGCAGAGGTGATGGCGCATGCCTTTCCTATCACCATCCGGCTAGCATTCTTCGCCATAGCGATTGAAGCTATATTCGGAATCATTCTTGGTGTCATTGCAGGATTGCGTAAAGGCAAGATTATCGATTCTACGATTCTCGTATTCTCCATGATCTTGATTTCTGTTCCTACCTTCGTGATGGGCTTCGTCCTTCAATTCGTCGTCGGAGTGAAACTCAAGTGGCTCCCGGTCACAGTCGGCCAGACTTTAGACTTCAAGTCTCTACTCATGCCTGCTTTCGTATTGGCAGCGGTTTCGCTGGCATACGTGATCCGTCTGAGCCGTCAGTCAATTTCAGAGACAATGTCGGCCGATTTCGTACGCACAGCACGGGCCAAAGGAATGTCCGGGCTTGCTGTAACCAACCGCCACATCCTAAGGAACTCTCTGATTCCCGTCGTCACCTTCATTGGCGCTGACCTGGGTGCTCTCATGGGTGGGGCAATCATTACTGAAGGTATCTTCAATATCAAGGGCGTTGGTGGTGTTCTCTTTGATGGAATTAAAAAAGGCGAACCAGCAACAGTTGTGTCGATGACTACGGCGTTGGTATTGGTCTATATCATTGCCAACCTACTGGTGGACCTTCTCTATGCCGCCTTGGACCCACGGATTCGTTATGAGTGATGACGCCATGAGTGAAAACCTAATACCTTCAAAAAAGATAGCACGCACGCGTGCTGGACAGTCACACTATATCTCTGACACGGATGAAACCGGACTTGGAGCAGTCGACGCCGTTGCAGATGAGTCGGCGCCCGCATCAATGTGGGGCGAAGCATGGAAAAACCTGCGACGCCGCCCAATGTTTTGGGTCGCAGCATTCATTATTGCGGTGGCCGTACTTATGGCCGCTTTTCCACAGCTGTTCTCGAGTCAGGATCCACGTTTTTGCGAGCTTTCGCGTTCCTTAGGCGCTCCTGAGCCTGGACACGTTTTTGGATTCGACCAGCAAGGCTGCGACATCTATTCGCGCGTTATCTATGGTGCCCGCGCGTCGGTGCTCGTAGGAATATTTACGACTATCGTCGTGGTAATAATTGGCGGTACCTTTGGCACTTTAGCAGGCTTTTTTGGTGGCTGGATAGATGCCCTTATGTCGCGCCTCACCGATATCTTCTTCGCAGTTCCACTCGTTCTGGGTGCGATCGTATTCATGCAGTTGTTCAAAGAACAGCGCACAGTAATGATGGTTGTAGTAATCCTGGCAGTCTTCGGTTGGCCGCAGATCGCACGGATTACTAGAGGTGCGGTATTGCAAGCAAAGAACGAAGAATATGTCACTTCAGCACGTGCTTTGGGAGCTTCACGTTGGCGCATCATTACGTCGCATATTCTTCCCAATGCGATGGCTCCCATCATCGTCTATGCAACGGTCGCGCTAGGCACTTTTATCGTTGCTGAAGCATCTCTGTCCTTCCTAGGTGTTGGCCTACCCGCGGATGTTGTCTCATGGGGCGGGGATATCTCCAGAGCTCAAACAGCATTGAGGACTCAGCCGATGGTACTGTTCTACCCCGCCATTGCATTGGCACTGACAGTACTGAGCTTCATAATGATGGGCGATGTCGTTCGCGATGCCCTTGATCCGAAGGCTAGGAAACGATGACAGATAGCACTCTCTTCCCCGGCGATGAGCCGCTTGAAGAATACGAGGATTGGAAAGATGCTCCTGATCCAATCACGGCAAAGAAAGATCGTGAAGAGGAACGGAAGATTGATCTAAGGGAGGGGAAAACTGATCCAGCAATGCTTAAAAAGCTGGAAGCACAGCCTCACCCAGATGACGCGAATCCCCTACTGCGTCTGACCAACCTTGACGTCACATTTACAACATCAACAGGTACCGTCACTGCGGTTCGAGAAGCAAACCTCACCATTTATCCCGGTCAAACAGTTGCCATCGTCGGCGAGTCCGGTTCTGGTAAATCGACGACGGCGGCAGCCATCATCGGTCTGCTTCCAGGCACCGGGAAAGTAACCAGTGGCAGCATCGAATTTGATGGTGCGGACATCACTCACCTCTCCCCTAAAGAGTGGGTTGCCATTAGGGGATCAGGTATCGGTATGGTGCCACAAGATCCTATGACTAACCTCAATCCCGTGTGGCGTATTGGGACACAAGTCAAGGAAGCACTCAAAGCCAACAATGTTGTCCCGAAATCCGAAATCGGTCAGCGAGTAGCTGATGTCTTAGAAGAAGCCGGTCTACCTGATGCGGAGCGCCGCGCCAAACAATACCCTCATGAGTTCTCTGGCGGTATGCGACAACGCGCCCTTATAGGTATTGGGATGGCGGCGAATCCAAAACTTCTTATTGCCGACGAGCCAACATCTGCATTGGATGTGACTGTTCAGCGCCGCATTTTAGACCACCTACAGGTTCTCACTGAAGAAAAGGGTACTGCTGTCCTTTTTATTACTCACGACCTGGGCCTAGCTGCTGAGCGTGCAGAACAACTGGTAGTGATGCACCGCGGACGTGTGGTTGAATCGGGTCCCGCACTGGAAATACTGCAGCACCCCCAGCATCCGTATACGAAACGGCTCGTATCTGCAGCTCCATCGCTAGCGTCACAGCGTATCGAAGTAGCTCATGAAAAGGGTATCGCCGTAACGGACGAAGAGCTCACTGGTTCTGGTGCTGGCTCGGTATCAACGTCCGAAATCATTCGAGTCGAAAACCTCGTCAAAGAATTTGACGTGCGCGGCGCCAAAGGAGAAGCGAAGATTCTCCGAGCTGTGGATGATGTCAGTTTCGGCGTGCGCTCAGGTACTACTCTGGCCTTAGTCGGAGAATCGGGGTCGGGTAAGTCCACCGTTGCGAATATGGTTCTCAACTTGATTGATCCAACGTCTGGAAAAGTCTTTTTCAAAGGTGAAGATCTCTCCACCTTGAACTCTAAAGACCTCTTCAAGATGCGCCGTAAACTGCAAGTAGTATTCCAGAATCCATACGGCTCTCTAGATCCCATGTACTCAATCTTCCGGGTTGTCGAAGAGCCACTGCGTGTTCACAATATCGGCAGTAAGAAAGAACGTGTCAATAAAGTAGTCGATCTTCTTGATCGTGTCGCTTTGCCGCGCTCGGTGATGCGTCGCTACCCCAATGAGTTATCTGGTGGCCAGCGACAAAGAGTTGCCATTGCGCGTGCACTTGCTCTCGACCCCGAAGTTGTCGTCTTAGATGAGGCAGTATCAGCGCTTGACGTTTTGGTCCAGAACCAGATTTTGCTTCTGCTGAACGATCTTCAGGCAGACCTCGGCCTCACGTATCTTTTCATTACTCATGACCTGGCCGTTGTCCGCTTGATTGCAGATGACGTTGTAGTGATGGAAAAAGGCAAGATCGTGGAAGCGGCCCCTTCAGATCAGCTTTTCGATGATCCTCAAAAGGAATACACTCGTGAGCTTATTGACGCAGTGCCGGGGCGAAAGATTCAGCTCGCACTGTAAACGTAGATAGACGTATAGAGTGGGGTTCCAGTTCCGATTCTGGAACCCCACTCTTAGTCTGTAAAAAGATTGGTAGACGATACCCGCCGTTTGAAGGCTAGCCAGGAAAGCAGCACGCGGTACCGTTGGTATCCACGTTGAGTGTTCGCCTATTCTGCGACTCAGCAACGGCCTTCGTTTTTCCGAGGCGACGACCAACATTCAACGGTTCCCTTTTCAGATAGGGCGCAATGCGGAAATCCCCAATACCACCAAGATATATAGACTACTGCGATCGTAGCTGACCATAACGAACTGCTAGAAAATGCTCCCGAATACACTCCTGCTAAAGACAGCTCCTATTAAACTCACGATACTTACAGCGAGTATCCCGACAAGCAATCGAATGTTTAGACTCAGATCCATGCGTCATTTTATTCTCTCTGGAAAGTCAGAGCCCCGTGATCTCCTACTATCTGCAATTCGCCAGACTCGGTCAATGTTGCCCCTGAAATACCCTCAAGGACATCTGTAACAAGGGTGTCCATGTCCATAAGAGCTGGGTCACAAGCCATGCGTGTTGTGATTACAGGGCCATCAATACTGAGAATCCCGTCATCGTTGACAGTGAACGTCCCCCGCGGATCATTACAGCCGGTGGTTACCTGGAAGGCTCCGTCATCATTCACAGTCATGGTTACCGACGAGAAATTACGAAGATCCTCACCGTTGCGTGCGGCGTCAGCACCTTCCCACTGTCCCCTGAGCGAGGCCAAAGAAATTGTGGCAGATGGCTTGAGCTCAGAGTCACCTGCCGATTGTTCAGGGCTGCTTTGGGCGCACCCAGCCGCACTCATCCCAACAAGCAATACAACGCCAAAACCTACAGTTTTCTTCATAATATTTACATTACTTTCATCCAGAGAATCTCGCAGAAAACTGAGGACTATTTATCCGCGGGGGTCCTGCTAATGACATCTGCATTCGTGAAGATGACAACTTCTCTATCAGTTGTGAGGACTCGCAGGTAGCCCGAAGTGTTTTCTAGGACATACCCTTGCAGTTGACCAGACTTTGTGACGATAATTTCTTCGGGCGACCACGGGGTGTTCACGGTTGTAGCAAGAACTAAAAGGGCCGCCACCATGATTGCACCAGCACGTTTACCTAACTGCGTGAACCACGGTGGAGTATCGCGTTTCTTAAGCAGCATGTACACGATAACAAGGACAATAGCTAACACGACTGGGGCAATTACCGGCCACCACAACGAAAATGACCTCACCAACACAACTTGAGTTGCAACGAGGGAAACTGCCAGTAGCCAATCTGTAAGTGACCCCCGAGAGCCGTGATACCTCGCAAGGATAAAGACTCTGAACAAGACCAGAGGCAAAACAATTGTGATGACGATACCTGTGAGGTCAGGGCGCTCAAATAGAGTGCCAAAAGCAATAGAGATAGCATCGTCAAAGTTGAAAGAATCAGCTATCTCTGCTGCAACCTGCCAGTTCCAGTCCGACACGGCAAGAATACGCAAAAACAGAAACAGCACGATCACTCCAGCAGTAATGCCAGCACCACTAGCCGTTTTTTGGCCACTATCTTCTTGTTTTTCCATACCCATCACTCGCCAATCAACTATTGAGGAGCAAATCCATCAACGCGTCATAGAGTACCGCGCTGAGGCCTTTCTCATCGGCCATCTCTGATCGACTAGTGATTCCTAAGTCAGTTCGATCAGTAATTATTGCGTCTGTGTCGCGCCGAAGTCGCTCACGAATTGTGTTGTCTTGGTTTGGGGTCCACACAACAAATCCAAGACCCGCATCGGTCACTTGCCTTTGAAGAGTGGTGCCCGCCGAAGACTCCTCGATCACCAGAAAATCACCAAGGGTGTTCGGGACTCCCCCAGCAGCAAAAGGCATAATGTACCCGACCGTGAGGTCCGGGCGTTGCTGTTTTAACGCCGTTACCGATGCGGCATCGAGAGAATGAAAGATATTGCCCTCCAGCAAATCATGGTCTTCTAGTAAACTCACCAGTTCAGCCACATGATCTGGGCCTTCGGCTCCCGACAGCTTGATTTCAATCAGTAGCGGTTGCCCAAGCTCTTTCGCTCTCATCCCAAAATCAATGAGAGACGGAATCTGCCCCGTATTCCCCGACCGATCATGTATTTCTAGGCCGACCGCCTCGTCGAATGTAATGTCTTTTACATCAACGTTGCGGGACGCTAAACGCCCTAAGCTTGTGTCATGCATGACGATGTAGCCACCGTCTTTCGTTTGCATGGCATCTAATTCGACGATATCTGCCCCAGCGGCGTGTGCTGCTTCTAAAGAGTCGATAGTGTTCTCAACTGCGTGCGCCGTAAAGCCGCGGTGACCCATAATGATGGAATCAGGATGCCGACTCAAATGTTCCATTGTTGGAATGGCCGCAAACCCCATAGCAACGACAGCAACGGCTGTTGCCCCCGCTGCTATCCAGCGGCTTCTCTTGCCTGCCATGGTCTCGCGATTCGGAAGTGTAATAAGGTCCTCTTTATTTTCGAGGTATCCCATAAGAACGCCAGCAACCACTGCCAGAGTAAATCCTCCTATGATCGCCACAGTGACGTGGGCCAGCCCCAGCGAAAAGGCGGCAACAACAACAGAACCGTCATCCCATAGGGCATCCGCTAACATCGTAGGCAATATTGAGATAAAGGCGGTCGCAATGGCGCACACCGCAGAAATACAGAGAACAATCACCACGGCAAAAAAGAACGGTAATGATCGAAGTCCGCGTGTGAGGTACCAGCTACGTTTAATTGATTCAGTACCAGATAAGGAGGTCAGTGCAAAACATGGGATAGTCAATGCGAGGCGAATATTCAACCACATGATCGCTGCGAAAAACACCCACATGGCTACTTGTGTGATGGATTCTTTCGCAAGCTCCCCCGTGATGAATGCGGGAATTGAGATGTTCTCTAAGAGCACAGAGGTAAAACCAAAACCTGCCAATGGAATTACCAGTAACGCATAGAGTGCGACTGGTATCGAGCTAGCACGGAAGACTTTTCGGGCAACTTTTACCAAGTCTTGCCAGATCTGCGACATAGGGCTGTCAGGGTGTTTCAGCAGTGTCAGGATTGCTGCAAATTGTAAAACAACTAAGAAAAACAGAAGGCCAATAATTGTAAGAATCAGTCCAATAGTGAGTGGAATACCGGGCCGAATTCCAAAGTCCGCCATATCGAGGACCATCATTCCGTTGGCGCGCAGGGCTTCTCTGAAAAGCCAACTTACTAGGGGAAAAGCTAGAGATCCCAGTAACAACTGAGTCGCAACAACGAGCACCAGCATACGGCCGCCAGTTTGACGCACTACACGCACGCTGTTTCGTAACAGCGCAAAAGGACTGGGGCTCCATACTTCACCAAAATGGACGCTCATAGGACCAGTTTCCCATGTGAGCAAGCAAACGGCAGATTATAGCAATATGCTTTCATGGGTGAGTATCTTTACGATGACGATTCGGCTAAGTGAGGTTTCAGCGTGAGTGCGAAAAAAGCACAAATTGGAGTAACCGGTCTTGCAGTCATGGGACGCAATCTGGCTCGTAATCTGGCTAGGCACGGATACACGGTGGCCGTGCATAACCGTTCACCTCAACGCGTTGAGTCCCTCATTGAGGATCATGGCAGCGAAGGGGATTTTATCCCGACAACTTCGCTTGAAGGCTTCGTTGATTCGCTAGAGCGTCCGCGCACCGCCATTATCATGGTCCAAGCTGGTGCTGCCACCGATGCGGTGATTGAGGGCCTGGCAGAACTGATGGAGCCTGGCGACATTATCGTCGACGCAGGCAACGCTCATTTCCCCGACACGATCCGACGGGAAGCAGCTCTGCGCGATCAGGGGATTCACTTTGTCGGAACTGGCGTATCTGGAGGGGAAGAGGGGGCCCTCAACGGGCCGTCCATCATGCCTGGCGGCACTCAAGAGTCCTATCAGACGCTCGGTCCAATGTTAGAAGCCATTTCAGCAAAAGTAGACGGAGTCCCCTGTTGTACTCATGTGGGGCCAGATGGCGCGGGACATTTTGTCAAGATGGTACATAATGGCATCGAATATGCCGATATGCAGCTCATTGCCGAGGCTTATGATCTTTTGCGTCACGGTCTCCACGCCTCTCCCGCTGAAATAGCCGATATCTTTGCTCAGTGGAACCAGGGAGAACTTGAATCGTATCTCATCGAAATAACTGCCGAGGTGTTGCGTCACTTTGACGCGGAAACCGGCAAGGGCTTTGTTGACATCGTTTTGGACCAGGCAGAGCAAAAGGGAACTGGTAGGTGGACTGTTCAAAGTGCACTAGACCTTGGCGTTCCAGTGACAGGAATTGCCGAAGCTACTTTTGCCCGGGCCCTTTCAGGTTCCCTCCCCCAGCGTGAGGCTGCGCGTGCCACGCTTCCAGCTGAGGCACAGCAATGGGACGTCACCCGTCCCGAAGAGTTCATCGAAGATGTTCGCCGCGCGCTGCTGTCTTCCAAAGTCGTTGCCTATTCACAAGGGTTTGACCAAATTGCTGCTGCTTCAGCAGAATATGGATGGAACGTAGATTTGGGTGCAATGGCCCGCATTTGGCGAGGTGGCTGCATCATTCGGGCCCGTTTCCTTGATCGGATTACCGAGGCATATGAGGCTAACCCCGACCTTGCGCTCCTTCTCTCTGCCCCCTATTTTACTAGTGTCGTTTCTGATGGTTTGGGTTCGTGGCGAAAGATCGTTGCTCAAGCAGCGCTGTGTGGCGTGCCCACACCAGCATTCTCATCGTCGTTAGCCTATTACGACGGTATTCGCAGCGAAGCATTACCAGCGAATCTCATTCAAGCTCAGCGCGATTTCTTCGGAGCTCATACCTACCGTCGTACCGACAAACCTGGTTCTTTCCATACAGACTGGTCGGGTGATAGGTCGGAATCGCCAGTATGAGTTTCCATAACCCACTGCGCGATGCCAGAGATCTTCGCCTCGCCCGGATCGCTGGCCCCTCTGCTTTAGTAATTTTCGGGGTGACGGGAGACCTGGCCAAGAAAAAACTCCTCCCCGCTGTGTACGATCTTGCCAACAGAGGCCTTCTACATCCAAGTTTTTCTCTCGTCGGTTTCGGTAGGCGCGACTGGACTGACTCGGAATTTGCAGAAGAAGTAAAGACTGCTGTGAAGGAGCATGCGCGAACTGAGTTTCGCGATAGTACGTGGGACCAGTTGGCGGCAGGAATCCGTTTTGTCACGGGAACCTTTGACGATCCCCAAGGGTATCAATGCCTACGACAAGTATTGGCCGACCTTGACCAGCACAGAGGCACCGGCGGCAACTACGCCTTCTATCTTTCTATTCCTCCGAGTGCATTCCCCGTAGTGTGCCAGCAGCTTGAACTCGCCAACCTGGCCCGCTCAGATGCAGAGCATTGGCGCCGCGTTATTGTCGAAAAACCGTTCGGCAACAATCTTGAGACTGCAGTAGAGCTCAACGATATTCTTAACTCCGTCTTCCGACCAGGTGAAATTTTCCGTATCGATCACTATCTTGGTAAAGAAACTGTACAAAATATCTTGGCTTTGCGTTTTGCGAACCAACTGTTTGAACCCATATGGAACTCCAATTACGTCGATCACGTTCAAATCACGATGGCCGAAGACATCGGCGTGGGAGGGCGTGCAGGGTACTATGACGGAGTTGGCGCAGCTAGGGACGTAATCCAAAACCACCTACTGCAGCTGTTAGCCCTCACTGCCATGGAGGAGCCTGTCACTTTTGAAGCTGCTGATCTAACCGCAGAGAAAGTCAAAGCTCTCTCGGCCGTTCGCCTGCCCACAGACCTGGGGTCCCATACAGCCAGAGGGCAATACACTGGCGGATGGCAGGGCGGCGAAGAAGTCGTTGGATATTTGGAAGAAGGCGGTTTCAGCGCCGATTCCACCACGGAGACCTACGCTGCAATACGGCTCGATATCGACACTAGACGATGGGCTGGGGTTCCGTTCTATTTGCGCACTGGCAAACGCCTCGGTAAAAGAGTAACTGAGATTGCTGTCATGTTCAAAAAGGCTCCCCACCTGCCTTTTAAATCGACTGCCACTCGCGAGCTTACCAAGAATGCCCTAGTGATCCGGGTTCAGCCTGATGAGGGAGTGACATTGAGATTCGGATCTAAGGTTCCCGGAGATTCCATGTCGGTGCGTGATGTGACAATGGACTTTGGATACGGACACGCTTTTACTGAGTCGTCTCCCGAAGCATACGAACGTCTCATCCTTGACGTGTTACTAGGAGAGCCACCGCTTTTCCCCAGACGTGAAGAAGTCGAACTCTCATGGAAGATTCTTGACCCTATCACCGCATATTGGGAGACACTAGATAGGCCTGAAGGGTACCGAGCGGGTACGTGGGGTCCACCTGAAGCCGATGAGATGATGGCCCGAGACGGCCGGGCCTGGAGGTTGCCGTGATCATCAATCTGCAAGGTACTACCGCACAACACATCAGCACTAGTCTCCAACAGGCCCGAGATGAGGGTGGTGCTGTGGCTCTGGGTCGTGTCCTCACGCTCATTATTGATGTTGGCGAACGCGACCCTGAGCTAGCTATCGAGGCTGCAAACCAAGCAAGTCACGAGAATCCTTGTCGGATCATCGTACTCACAGAAGACCAGGCACCCACCTCGGGGCTTGATGCAGAAATACGGCTTGGAGGTGACGCGGGTGCAAGTGAGGTTATCGTATTGCGCTATTCCCCTACTGTTGCTGCGCACGCCGACACCTTGGTTTTGCCGCTTTTGCTTCCAGATACGCCTATTGTCGCATGGTGGCCCTACCAGGCCCCAAATAATCCCTCCGAGCATCCTATCGGGAAACTGTCTCGGCGACGCATTACCGATTCGACTATGTGCAAGAACGGGGTCAATACTCTACGCAAACTTGCCCTGCATTATCAGCCAGGAGACACGGACTTAGCGTGGACACGTACGACCCTGTGGCGCGGTCTTACCGCGGCAAGTATGGATCTACCTCCCTTTGAGCCAGTGCAGAGTGTCACAATCTCAGGTCAATCTACACATCCATCCCTTGACGTACTTCAAGCTTGGTTTTCACATACGCTCGGTGTTCCGGTTGAAATTAACCGAATCGCTGGAGCACCCGCACTCACTGAAGTGCGATTAGATCGGCCATCAGGTCCCATCATTATCAATAGGCCTGACGGCTTGGTTGCCCGCATCAGCCAGCCGGGCCAACCAGATCATTCAATTCCGCTTCCTATTCGTGGTCTTGGCGAATGTATTGCCGAGGAGCTAAGGCGCCTTGATGCTGACGAGGTGTATGGCGAAGTTCTAAAGGAGATGAGTTCGTGACTCGATTAGTGATAGTGCATCCTGATGCGCAGACATTGGCCCACGCGACGGCTGCGCGGCTTATTACTCGTCTTATCGACTTGCAATCCCAACAGGAGTCAATCAATCTGGCTCTTACTGGCGGGACTATTGGTATCGCGACTTTGGCAGCCGTCGCTAAGAATCCCGCGTGTCATGCGGTCGACTGGTCATCTGTGCATTTGTGGTGGGGAGACGAACGGTTCTTACCTTCAGGCGACCCTGATCGCAATGAGACACAGGCCCGGGAGGTATTCATTGATGCACTTGCCCACGTGAACGTCCACCCAGTACCACAAGCAAATTCCGTCCATGAGGCAGCCGAGCTGTACGCCGAGCAGCTACCGGAGCATATGGACATCACTCTGCTAGGAGTTGGCCCCGACGGTCATGTAGCTTCACTTTTTCCAGGGAATCCCGCACTTAGAGTAGCTGGACGCGTGGTTGGAGTAGAGAACTCTCCCAAGCCTCCCCCTAAGCGTGTTTCTTTGACATTTGAGGCAATTAACGATTCTCGCGAGGTTTGGTTGATTGTATCTGGCGCGCAGAAGGCGGATGCGCTCCGAGATCCATCGGTACCAGCAGCTCAGGTGCATGGCACAGACACAACGTTGCTCTTGGCTGATGTTGCAGCGGTGGCAAAGTAATTTCTAGTGGGTGAAAAGAACGCGCGTGCTTCAGCTGGTAGCTGGTCCTTAGCTCTAGGGCTTGGTAGCGGTGTGGCGCTTTTGTTGCCAGCATTCAGTGATTACGTAGCTATCATCTGTGTTCTTGGCGCATTTGTCACTGGCTATGTGGGAATAGTTGACTTCGAAAAAAAGAAAACACCTCATCGGTGGGGCGCAGTATTCGGCATTATGTGCGGAGCAATTGCTCTCTTCCTTATCGTTATCATGCGTATGTCAGCTGCCCGGTAAATGAACGGTTTAGGACCAGGAGACAGCCGATATGTTGGCTCTTTAGGAGACGAGCAGTTTGCAAAAGAAACATTCAGGAAAGTGGGGTAATTGCCGTTTTAAGTCGGAATGAAATAACAGGAAACGGTATCTCAAGAATTCTTCCAACAACAAGTGCTCCAATATATAGGGAGCCCTGATTTCTCTCTAGCCGCAAGGGCACTGACTTTTCCAGGCTCTCATTGGTTACAACACTATGGTCAAGATTTTTCAGGGAGCCATTCTTCGATAAGCTGCACTATTGCGGGGTCATCAGGTTTCGTTGTCGGTCGGAACCTCGCACGCTCTCCTTGAGGACCAAGAAGGAATTTTTCAAAGTTCCATTTGACGCGGCCTGCTTTACCGTTCACATCGGGTATCTGCGTGAGCTCTTTGTACAGTGCATCCGCATGCTTGCCATTGAGTTTCATCTTTGCGGTCATTGGGAAGGTCGTTCCCCATGTAGTCGAACAATAGGTCGCGATACCTCCTTCGCTACCAGGTTCTTGAAGAAACTGATTACTGGGGACACCTATGACGGTAAAACCACGGCCGCCAAAACGCCTGTGGAGTGCCTCCAGTTGTTCATATTGTGGGGTGAGGCCACACCGAGAAGCTACATTCACGACCAAAGCAACTTTTCTTTCAACGAGATCACCAAAAGTGGTCTCGGTACCATCCAACAGAGGCACTTGTATGTCATTAAGATCCATAGCATTAGCCTTCCGTCACTGTCATGCTAACGCGACCTAGGACCAATTGCATAGGCTCTTGTCCTGTATGGCAAGGCTCGCACCTACTTCTCTCATATGTGCTCAAATGTTTTACTGAAACACAGTTAACGTTGCTATTTTCATGTTATTTTCGGATTATAGGCTTTCTGCCTATGGCAATCATCCATCAATAATTCCATCGATGAACATAGTAGAGAGAAGGTGAATACCCACATGACTTCTCCGGCATTGCAGGGGCCAAAAGCTCTGACCCCAGACGAAGAAAAGTACGTCATTCGCAATAAGAACGGCGTACCTGTTGGTACTAAACCACACACCAAATGGACCTGGTGGAAGGTTCTTATTTGGGTAGCGATCTCCTTGGCATGCGCATTAGGTTGGACGATGCTGGCCATCGTTCGCGGCGAAGAAGTGAATACGATTTGGTTCGTTATCACAGCTGTATGCTCCTACGCCATCGCCTATCGCTTCTATGCGCTCTATATTCAGCGCAAAATCATGAAGCCGAACGATTCAAATGCGACCCCGGCCGAACGCATAAATAATGGTAAAGATTTTGACCCGACGAACCGCGTTGTTCTCTATGGTCACCATTTTGCGGCAATCGCAGGAGCTGGCCCACTAGTCGGTCCGGTATTAGCTGCTCAAATGGGGTATCTGCCCGGCACGTTATGGATTATCTTCGGGGTTATCATTGCGGGCGCAGTGCAAGATATGCTTGTTCTCTTCTTCTCAATGCGCCGCGGCGGGCGTTCACTGGGGCAAATGGCCATCGATGAAATCGGTAAAATCGGCGGTACCATCGCAACAATTGGCATATTCGTCATGTTGATGATCGTCCTAGCGGTATTGGCAATGATCTGTGTCAATGCTCTTGCAGAAAGCCCATGGGGCGTTTTCGCGGTTGCCTGCACCATTCCCATCGCGGTTGGAATGGGACTGTGGCTTCGTTTTGTTCAACCGGGGAAAATCACCGCGGTATCCATTGCCGGGTTTATCCTTCTGATTGCTGCCATCATCGGTGGCCGCTGGGTTGCAGAAAACCCCACACTGTCAGATTTCTTCCATCTATCACCCACTGCCCTCGTATGGTGCATGGTAATTTATGGATTCTTAGCAGCGGTGCTCCCTGTGTGGCTGCTTCTCACTCCACGCGATTACCTCTCCACTTTCATGAAAGTGGGAACAATCGTTGTCTTAGCTATCGGCATTATCGTTGTGCGTCCTATCGTACAAATGCCAGCTATTACTGAGTTTGCCTCGAATACAGAAGGACCCGTTTTCGCTGGGACTCTCTTCCCATTCCTCTTCATCACCATTGCCTGTGGAGCGCTGTCTGGAATGCATGCCACGGTTGCATCAGGAACTACTCCGAAGATGATTCAGAAAGAATCCCAAGCTCGCATGATTGGATACGGCGGTATGCTCATGGAGTCGTTCGTAGCGATCATGGCCTTAGCAGCTGCGGTGTCGTTGAATCAAGGCGTCTATTTCTCGATGAACATGTCTCAAGCTGCAGTCGAAAAAACTGCTGGTATAGAGAAAATCGAAGGCGAAGCGGGGTCTCAAGAGTTCTACGACAACCAGGCAGAGGCGGCAGAACTTGCCATTCAGAACCTCCGCGTCTCAGATACTGCTGGCAATCAGCCCACGATTCAATGGGAATCTGATGCCAATGGGCAGATGGAAATGTTGGAAGGTGCGGAGGCAATCAAAGCAGTTGCCAAAGACGTCGGTGAGCCTTCTGTAGTTTCACGAACCGGTGGCGCACCTACATTAGCCGTGGGTATTGCAAATATCATGCACCAGGTTGGCGGCGGCAAAGCAATGATGGGCTTCTGGTATCACTTTGCCATTATGTTCGAGGCTCTCTTTATTCTCTCTGCAGTAGATGCAGTTACACGTGTTTCACGTTTCCAGTTGGGCGACGCCATAGGCAATATCGTGCCGAAGTTCCGCGACCCATCGTGGCGCATAGGATCGTGGCTCACGACAGGAATCGTCGTGGCAGCGTGGGGTTCACTGTTATTGATGGGCGTGACCGATCCCCGAGGTGGGATCCAGACCCTGTACCCCCTATTCGGCATTGCAAACCAGTTGATAGCGGCTCTGGCACTGCTTCTCTGTACAGTCGTTGTTATCAGAAAAGGATATGCAAAGTGGGCATGGATTCCTGGAATTCCGTTCCTGTGGGACTTGGCAACGACATTCACTGCCTCGTACCAAAAGATCTTCTCATCTGACCCAGCACTGGGCTATTGGAAGCAATGGTCGAATGCTCGTGAGCTGAAGGCCACTTTGACCGAACCTGATGCAATTGCAGTTCAAGATGCGATTATTCGTAATACTTTCATTCAGGGAACCATGTCGATCATTTTCGTCATCTTGGTAACAGCTGTCATAGTTGCTGCAGTAGCTCGCATTATCAAGACGCTTCGCACCAAAGATACAACCAGTTCAGAAGATCCCTTCCAAGAATCTGCGTTCTATGCGCCTAGCCTGCTATTCCCCTCGGTAATTGAGAAGAAACTCATTGCTGAGTACGAAATAGTTGGCGATCCAGCGTTGATTCCTGGAAAATCAACACATGGGAGTCATTAGTTCGCTAGCGACTGCTTGGCGCAGTCTCCGTTGGTTTTCTCGCAACCTCATGGGCGACTCAGCCTATGAGAATTACGTGCGACGTCATGAAATGGTCCACCCGGACCATCCACCCATGACAGAGAAAGAGTTCTGGAGATCCAGAGATGACTTCAACGAGGACAACGTACAAAGTGGCTGCTGCTAAATAGTAACTACAAAAGGGGTGGGTAAGGGCTGCGGTCCCTACCCACCCCTTTGCTATGTCCACAGCAGATCCGCCATTAGCAGCGCAGCACGTCATATATTCGTTTATCCCCCAATACTGGGAACATGACAGATCCCGCACTCCCCCAGTTTTCCCCTCACACTCGCAATCTACTCTACGAACAGCGCATTCTAGTTCTTGATGGTGAACTGACCGATGACAACGGAGTTCTACTCACCTCTCAACTGCTCAGTCTGGCTTCTGAAGATCCGTCTACGACCATATCTCTGTGGATTCATTCACCGGGGGGTTCAGTTCCCGCCATGTTAGCGATCCGCGATGTGATGAGGATTATCCCCTGCGACGTCGCTACGGTGGCACTCGGAATAGCTTGCAGTGCCGGACAGTTCATTCTCACTGCGGGGACACCGGGAATGCGCATGGCTCTCCCCCATGCTCGCATTCTTATGCATCAGGGATCAGCTGGCATCGGTGGGTCGACAATCGACGTCGAAGTTCAAGGAGCTCATCTCAAGCACACCCGAGAAACAGTTTTGCGGATCACAGCCTCCGATACCGGTCAATCGTATGAACAAATATTCCATGATTCACTCCACGATCACTGGTATACCGCTTCCGAGGCAGTGGCCTACGGACTTATCGATTCGATAGTTGATGACTACCAACAGATTATTCCGCAAGCCATACGCAGCGCTGGATTTACCACACCAAGCAACTCAAGAGGAGGACAACAATGAGCTCTTACACAATACCGAACGTTATCTCACACAATCCCCGAGGCGAACGGATCATGGATGTCTTTTCGCATCTACTGACCGAACGCATCATCTACCTAGGTACTCCCATAGATGAAGGAGTTGCGGGGACCCTCATTGCTCAACTGCTCTACTTAGAGTCAGCTAATCCAGAAGACCTAGTTCAGCTCTATATCAATAGCCCCGGCGGTGACCCTTCATCCATGCTCGCGGTCTACGACACCATACAATACATCCGATGTCCAGTTGGTACTACCTGCATCGGTCAAGCTGCAGGGGTTGCCGCCATTTTACTTGCCGCTGGCGAATATGGGCGCCGCGCAGCTTTAAGCCACTCACGAATCGTCCTAGCTCAACCAATATCTCAAGGCCAACGCGGGACGATTCCAGAATTGATTTTGCACGCCGACGAAATGGTTCGTGTTCGTTCTGACTTGGAAACCGCACTATCGCGCCATACTGGTCAGCCCATCGAACGCATCCAAGCTGACTCGAACCTTGACCATGTATTCACCGCTGAAGATGCGTGCACCTATGGAATCGTCGATAGAGTACTAACGATGCGCTGACAAGTTGCTACGCCGCTAGCATCAAAGCAGAGGACACAGACGGCACACCCGAAATACTCGAGGCCGAAACAGGCCAGTGTTCGATAGTTGCCTGGCACAAGTCAAGAACCGTCATACCCAAGGCACCTGCGATAGCCTCGATAATCTCACTAGAGGGATCCTTAATTCCTCGTTCCACCTCGGACAAATATTGGGCAGAGATATCGGCGCGCCGCGCAGTATCTACCAGCCGGTCTCCGCGCATATGACGCCGCCGCCGAATTTCGTGACCCAATAGTTCTCGCCACAACGGCGAGATGGTCTGGGGAAGGTGCTTACTTCTCGCTGTGGAAGTCATATAGGCATGCTACCGAGTGATACATGCATGCGCGTGCCACTCTGCCCTTAGCAGAAGCGATCTGCTGCTATCGCACTTAGCGTTAGCTACCGATACGCTACCTAAACAAAACTCAGCAATATGCGCTAAAGGAAGCAGGACCTGTCCGTGACAAATCCGCTGACAATCGATATATGGTCAGACGTCCAATGTCCTTGGTGCTATATCGGCAAAAGACGTTTTGAGACTGCCTTAGATGCTTTTTATAGTTCCCATCCACAAGTTGACGTGAGAATTGTTTTCCATTCTTTTGAGCTTTCGCCCGACACCCCTCCTAACTTTGTTGGTTCCCCCTTGGACTATCTAGTTAGCCGTAAGGGGCTGAGCGAACAGCAAGTCCTCGACATGTTTGACAATGTGACAGCACTAGCACTGCAAGAGGGGCTTGAATACCACCTGGCTGAAGCCAAACAAGTCAATACTCGTAAAGCACATGAACTGTTGCACTATGCACTCAAAGAAGGAAAGCAAAACTTGGTGAAGGAGGCTCTACTGCGCGCATACTTCACCGAGTCCAGGAACGTTGCTTCCTTAGAAGAGCTGGTTTCCATTGCTGAGGAATGCGGACTTGACGGCCACAGTGTCCGGCAGTCCCTAGAGGCTGGAGAGTTTTCCGCAGCGGTAACGAACGATGAACAGCAGGCGCAAGCCCTGGGTATCACCGGAGTGCCGTTTTTCGTCCTTGCCGGGAAATACGGGATCTCAGGAGCCCAGCCTGTTGAAGTTTTTTCCCAAGCTCTAGAGCAGGTTTACGATGAACAAAACTGACAAGACTGAAAACCACCCACCCCACAAGTCTCAGGTACCTTTGGTTACGCCTCTTATATCATTGCCGGGCCAAGAGTCCGGTGATGTCTGCGGCCCAGATGGGTGCTTATACATCACGAGCGTCCCAAAGCCTGCAGCGCAGAACCAGTCAAGCGATAGGTGTCCCATTCCTCTTGCGGTCTAGCTCCAAGTTTCCGGTACACGGCAATACTCGGTTCATTCCACTTGAGGACTGACCATTCCAGGCGCGGATAGTCACGTTCCACACAGATTTGTGCCAGCGTAGATATCAGCAACCGTCCCATTCCCTCACCCCGTCTATCCTCGCGCACATAGAGGTCCTCTAAATAGATGCCGTGTGTTCCTTCCCATGTAGAAAAGTTGAGGAACCACAACGCCATCCCGTCCAGTCGGCGTCCAGTAACACCTGAAGGAATTACCGTCGCAAATACGGCAGGAGTCTCTCCAAATAGGTGCTCACAAAGGCCCTTTTCCGTAGCCTTGACTGCGTCAGGCTCTCTTTCGTAATCTGCTAGCAGATGGATCATCTCAAGAATTTCCGGAACGTCCTCTGGAACTGCGGGTCTGGTGATAGTCTCAGGCATCTTTCTAGGATAGTCCGAAGTCTCTGCGCATATCCTCTAGCATCGTGTAATCAGAGAGAAGGCACTGGTAAGCCTCGATGAAAACCCCGCACCAAAACCTCAAATCCCCCCAGAAGTTATCGTACTTAGTTCTGTTTTATGACTCTGTAATGTGTGGAAGGGACAGCTTACCGCCCTTTGACAGCTCCGGGTCAGTGCACGATGATAAATCGAAGCAGCATGGGCGTCTTTTACCTGCCAGAAGTTTGGAAATAGTCACTTCGATCCGTTTGGCCCGAGTAACAGGGTTTTTCGTCGCACCTACCCAACGCACCCATTCCCAACGCGCCATGGGAGTAATATCATTCCACTGCTGTTCGGCAGCCTTTTCGCTTTCGAGCGCATCATGCATATCGTTGGGGATGGTTGGTTCAGGCCATTGGGCGCAACGATGTAGGTCAAAATCGATAGTTTCTTCCTGACCAATTTCAGGCATCCCGGTAAGGTCTATCCAATGGCCCCGCAAGCCATCAGGCTCAAGCATGCCAACGTATGGTTTTCCTGCAACAGTACCCTCAATGGCAACTTGACCGCGCGATGGAGCAGCCGCGCTCGCCGATTCTGGAAGTCGGAGAATCATTCGACTACCAATGTCGATAAGGCGGCCTGACCCGGAAATTGACTCTATCTGTACCGGGCGTTCTTGCCCGCTTTGACCTACCATAGGCTCATCTTAGGAGCACTTAAGGATTTCGGCTCATCCACATGTCGACATCTAGTGTAATGATTTATCAGCCTCTGTCAGATACCACTGGGTGAAACGCACCTGCAAACCTGCTCTGGTTGGCGCGCAAGTAAATGGCCCTGCCATCACCCCGTTAGAGCCCGAAAAGGGAGTAACACGCACCAACGCGAAATCTTCACCAACTTTGCGCGCACGAATGATCAGGCAATCATCATGTCGACTTATCCGAATGCACACCTCGGAGTCACTCCATCCAGGAACGGGTGCCACTGACCAATCCGAATTATCGTGTGTGACAACTGCCCCTAGTTGTAATTCCCCATCAGCATATTCGACACCAGCCTTCACCCAGGTGTATTCATTCAGGCGCACAAAAATTCCGGCCTGGTCGAATTGTTGGTCAAAAGATGCCATGAAAGTCACTTCCATAGCTGCGCCAATGGGCAGCTCCTTGACCAAGGCATGCTCAGTATCATGAACGAAACCATAGGAAGTGTTACGCCAGGCATCACTGCCCTCTTGCGCAGTAACGACCATTGTGTCCCCTTTCAGGTCAACCGCCACGGGTTGATGTGTCCACGTTCCTTCATCCCAGGTGATTCTCTGCTTCTCCATGTGGCATAGCGTACAGTGGATGACGCTGCGCATAGTAATGTATATACATGTCTCATTTACGAACTCTAGGTCAGTCAACGAAATTGCAGAATGTCCTCTATGAAATCAGAGGTGCCGCCCTGCAAGAAGCTGCCCGCCTTGAGTCCGAAGGCCACACTATCCTCAAGCTCAATACCGGTAATCCTGCGGTATTTGGGTTCGAAGCCCCTTATCAGATCGTCCACGACATGATTGAGGCAATCCCCGTTTCTCATGGATACAGCGACAGTCGGGGTATTTTGCCAGCTCGGCGCGCTATTATCAGTCGCTATGAGCAAATCCCCGATTTTCCAAAGATCACCCCTGACTATGTCTATTTGGGAAACGGGGTATCTGAGCTCATAACAATGACGATGCAGGCGTTGGTTAATGAGGGCGATGAGGTATTGATCCCCGCGCCTGATTACCCTCTGTGGACTGCAATGACCAATCTGGCAGGGGGAACTTCTGTCCACTACAGGTGCGATGAAGAAAATGACTGGCAACCAGATATAGAAGATATCCGCGCCAAGATTACTCCGCGGACTAAAGCCATTGTCATTATTAACCCCAATAATCCTACAGGTGCTGTATATTCACCAGCGATTTTAGAGCAAATAGTGGAGGTTGCCAGAGAACATTCGCTCCTTATTCTCGCTGATGAAATATACGATCGTATACTCTACGACGGTGCCCAGCACACGTCTATCGCAACACTTGCCCCCGACCTTCTGGTCTTCACCTTTAACGGATTATCGAAGACATACAGAGTTGCTGGCTTCCGTTCTGGATGGCTAGTTATTACAGGACCCAAGAAGCACGCGACCGGGTTCCTTGAAGGCGTCCAGCTTTTAGCATCGACTCGACTATGCGCCAACGTTCCGGCGCAACACGCAGTACTGGCAGCCCTCACCGGAATCCAGTCAATAAGCCAGCTAGTGGCTCCTCCTGGTCGTCTTCACCGACAACGAGACATCTCCTGGGAAGGTCTAGAGAGGATACCTGGTGTTTCATGCGTGAAACCTCAAGGAGCTCTCTACGCTTTCCCACGACTAGATCCTGAGGTGTACGACATCCATGACGACAAACAACTGGTATACGACCTACTGGTTGCTGAACATATTCTCTTGGTTGAGGGAACCGGATTCAACTGGCCGGACCCAGACCATTTACGGATCGTCACTCTTCCCGAACCACGTGTTCTTGAAGAGGCTGTGGAACGATTGGGGAACTTCCTGTCTTCCTACAAGCAATAGCCCATACCACGGGCCTAAGAAACCCATTAGTCACTGAAGTCGGCAATGACAATTTTGCTCATCGCCTGAAGCTTCTTCCATGCGCCCGGACTAAGCATCAAATCTTCTATGGAGTCTGGAACAACCTGCCAGCTCACGTTGAATTGGTCCTTCACCCAACCGCACACCGCAGCTTCAGGTACGGCCGATAGGCGTTCCCAGAAATAGTCAATATCGTCTTGGGTACCGACCCGAATTTCATATGAGACAGCTTCAGAGAACTCAGCTTCTCCTGCCGCGGCATCCATAAGAACAAACCAATTCCCCGCTAACTCGATATCAGAGAACATCACAGCACCTGAAGTCACAGAACCGTTTTCTTCTGGATATGTATAGAGACCTCCAGCGTGGGAAGGAGAGAATACCTTGCCGTAGTATTCCAGCGCGGATGCGGCCTGGTTTTGTTGGTTGCCGCCGAATAGTAAACAGGGAATGACCGGAGGCCTCTGCTCTCCGCCAGGGTTGGTTAACATCAGTTGCCAAGAGTAACCTCCGCTACCGGCAAGCCTCCTTCAGTGAGAGCATCGGCGAGAGGGGCTGCGTCTTTCGCATCATCAAGCACAACGACGGGAACGATACGTTTTGCACCTAGCTGTTCAAGAACTGACATTTCTGCTCCTTGCGCTTCCTAATCTATCTCCATACTCTGCATACGTTACCATTCTAACGACATAAATCCTATCAATTGGCTTATTTTATAGGCCGCATACGTTTGCAGATATATTTTTCTTTTCGCTTCGCCTAGGATGAAAGAAGTGCTCGTCAGTATATGAGTTCGGTTCTCTTTGTGGAGGTGTACATGCCAGCAACCAGTAAGGATGTGGCTAGAGAAGCTGGAGTCTCCCCCTCAACAGTCTCACGAGCTTTTACACGGCCAGAAATGGTGGACCCACACACTCGCGAACTCATCTTCACCACAGCACGTCGGTTGAATTACCGCCCTAATAGGGCTGCGCGGCTTCTCTCTTCAGGCCAGACTGGGTATCTAGGAGCGGTCCTCCCTGACGTCAACAATCCTTTTTTTGCGAGTGTTCTCAAGGGGATATATGGTGCCGCAACCGGCCTAGAACTCCAGGTTCTCTTTGTAGATTTCTGCGATGACGAAAAAGCCGAAGATGAAGCTGTAACAGAACTTACGCCGCAAGTAGATGCTTTCATCTTATGTTCTTCACGACTGAGCGACTCGGCAATCATTAATCTTCACAGCAAACAACCGGTAGTTTTAGTCAATCGCCAAGCCGAAAATATACCTTACGTTCACTTCGACAACGCCGAAGGCATGCGGGAAGCATATATGCATCTCCTCGCACTAGGCCATCGCAGAATCGGATATTGTGGCGGACCCACCCTATCTCGCTCGGCGCAAGAGCGGCTCAATTCCTTTACAGAAATGGCGCAAACTAGCAAAGCGGCCAGCGAAGGCATTTATATAGGAGAATTTCCTTCAACCTTCGAAGGAGGCGCAAAAGCTGCCGACACGGCACTTAACCAAGGTGTCTCCGCAGTGATTGCCTATAACGATGTCATGGCAATAGGGATGATGAATCGCCTCATCAGCTACGGTATCGAACTACCCGCAGACCTATCCATCATCGGTTTTGACGATGTTCCTATCGCTGCAATGATGAGTCCTGAACTTACTTCCGTCCGACTGCCCCAGGAAGAGGCAGGACGCCTAGCCGTCGAACTCGCGGTACAAGAGCTGCAAACTCATGATGCACATTCAGTCGATATGCCAGTGAGTCTCCAAGTTCGCTCTTCAACCTCCCGCTTTCAGCCACACAGGTAGTCTCCAAGGTGAAACTAATCGCGGTGAGGTATGTGCAGCATGTGCTTGACTGCGTGAAGAACGTCCCCCGCAGTCAATTGATTGCCATGCTTGCCATGCCGCCAATACCCTGTGAGATCAAACTCTCCAGCGACAAGTCCCGCCTCTTTTACCCAAGCCCTTAGCGGCTTGATGGCGCTTTGTTCGCCGCCAAACCACACGTAGGTTCCCGGTGAAGGTGGCAGCGATACTTTCTTCGCCTCAGAAACAAGCTCACTAGTGGACCCTGCAGGCCTTCCACCACGAATTATCCACCGGATTTCAAAGCCGGGAGGACACTCCAAATCCTGCATCTCTCCCTCGTCAGCAACCTCTACCAGCACAATCCCACGTAGGTGCGCTGGAATCTCTTCTCGTCGGCGCGCAATTGCCGGAAGAGCTGTCTCATCGCCAATATACATCTGCCAGGAAAAGCATCCGGAATTCGAATTCCTCGCGGAGGTCCAGCTACCCAATTGGCTTCCCCTAGGGGAGCTTCAACTGCCCAAGTGGACCCAACACCACCCTCATGGACGACAATATCAATATCGACTTCACCAGTATTACTATCGTATCGATGAACCGTGTAATCCCGGGATGGCACTAATGGCTTTAGCCAGGAGAGGCGGTCGCCATTTTGAGTGGGAATACGTGTGTGGTCTTCCGGCGGATCAGGAAAGAGTAACTTCACGTGTTCATCTGCAATGTGACTTTCGAAGCCCACGTGCTCAGGGCCGCCCAGAGTCACTCGTATCATTTTTGGCGTCACGCACTCGCGCCGAAGAAGTACCAGTTGCCGAATGCGTACTGACCAGCGCTCTAGTTGCGCCTTTGGACGTACACCTGCATCGGAAATACCCATCCCTCCCTTAGGAGAGATGCAGCGTGATGCCGCACCATTCCCGGTAAACCGCAATTACTTATCTAAAGCATATAGTGATTAGGGTGATCTAAGTGATTGTATGGTATCTGCAATGCATGCCCGCTGACGTCGTCGACAGCTCACAAGAGTGTAATCAGGCGTGTTAGAGAGCCAGTTCCGCCTCTAGTCCGTCATAAAAACTGCGACTCGAAGCAACCGCGCACGTTACTTGCTGCTGCAACTGCTTGTCAGTAACTCCATGTTCCCAGTCAATATTATTTTCAGTGAAGACTCGAACTTTCCCGTCCTCACGAATACGGTAGAAACATTTTGGCCAAAAGTGCGTTCGGTGCCATTCCTCAATAAATATACGCACATCATCTAGGCGTTCTGGATCAATTTCACGATTCCATAATGACTGAATATGGAGGATTTCCTGTTCATCGCCTCGAAGAAGAAAAAAGAAGGTCGATCCGTCCCACAAAGCACCAAAATCATCTTCATCATCTATGAAGTAACGCCAATCATTTTCTTTAAACACTGTGATGAGGCGTTCCTGACTCAGTGGCAGTGCTTCTCCAGTTGGACGTTGGAATAAATCCACGCTTCTACCTTCCCTTAGGATTTTCTGTCATCCAACTTACGCGGAATCAAGCTGAAGAATCAACCTGCAGAAAGACTATTTCCGCAGTCAGGTAGACTAGCGCGACATTCCAAAAGTTCGATTCGACAGCGCGTGCTAGTCCATTACCAAGCGTTCGTCCACCACAGTGGAGTAACTACCCCATTCCCACGTACGGGGTCATAAAACTGTACACCGGGACTTATACCGCCCTGGCAGCTACCACATTGCCCAGGATGCTGCGCTGAGCTAGTCGACAATATCTTTCGCATTGATTTTTGCGTGGGATGCCTGTGCACATGTGTAGGGAGAAGAGTATAAGGGGGACTTCTCGCACACATCTAGCCTCTACTGCTTTGCCGGCTCTTGGGGTTTTGGTGGGGTGTGGGCTGGTAGCGTCGTGCCTGTCCCGACCCCTTGACGGATTTACCACCATTTGACGCGTGGAGTATTAGCCGATGTGCAGTGGGGGGCTCAATGTGCACGGGGCACATACACATTGAGCCTCCCCGCGCACATTGAACTATCCAAATGCCCCAAAGGAATACTTCACACCAAAAACCCAAGAGCCGCTTTGCCGCACAGGTCGATAAGAATACAGCTAATAGCGGTCCGCAAGAAGAAACCCTGCCAATGCACCAAACCGGAAGAACTGAAGTGCCCCAGGCGGGACTCGAACCCACAACCTACGGATTAGAAGGCCGTTGCTCTATCCATTGAGCTACTGAGGCGTGCCCTAAGAGATTACCCGTTCCAAGCGCTCTTGAGCAAAACGAAAGGCGAAGGCACAATGGCCTTCGCCCCTCAAATATCCTTCAATTACTTACCTACTGAGAAAGACCTCACAAACTGAACCAATCCAAGGATGATAAGTGAAATGGCAAGTAGCCACCACAGTACGGTGACGTAGAAGGGAGAGAAGACCAAAACAAGGCCAGCAATAACGGAAAGAACTCCATAGAGGATGTTCCAGCCAGAGCTGGTTCCTTGAGCTACCGACACGAATGCGGTGATGCCTTCCCATATCCATACGATTCCAATAAAGATGCCGACCCAGATTGCAGCAAATAGTGTGGTTTCAGGCAGGTTCATGAGGAATACGATGCCAGCAACGATGTAGAAGACACCTAGCAGACCGATACCAAAGCGCGCCCATCCGCCCCTACCTGCCGCTGAGAAGGCGATCCCTAAGTAGACAACGCCTGCGATAATCATCCAGACTGCCGCTATAGCAACGATGACTTTCGCGCTGGTAACTGGCCAAAAGAGCATGGCGATACCGACAACAAAACTAAGTAAACCGACAATTGCAAGAGCAGAACGGATGCCCCTTGCTGCGGTAGTAAGCCCATCAGTTGACATTTTTTCCCCTGTCTGTGTTTTTTAAGACACTGTCATTATGGAGTCAAAACGAAACTCGCGCAGGTCGAAAATGCGTGACAAAAGAAAAAGCGGCACCAGCATAGCCGGTACCGCCAAAACTTTAGAGCATTTTTCAGCTCTCGATGTCCAGTAAACCCTTCTGGTAAGCCTTAGTCAGCTTGCGAGGAATGCGCACCTGACGACCGTCGACAGTCACACTGTCGAGCGGGGTGAGCTTGGCCTTCCAGGCAGAGCGACGCGTACGGGTGTTGGACCGGGACATTTTACGCTTAGGAACTGCCATGTCCGAACCTTCCTTGTCTGATTGAATGAGAAAACAGCATGCTGTTTTCTTCGAACGCAAGAACTAACTCTGCCAGAAATATCAGCGATATTCCAACTCTGTATAGGATTATTGAGTGTGACATCTGCCCTACCGACAGGGACAATGACTATATGCTGACACTCAAAAGCGATAGTGAGACAACTAGGGAAATCGAAGTACGTCGTTCACGCTTCATTGCCTATGCTTGCCGCGCCGACTCTTCGGATGCAGCACACCGTATCGTGAATAGTCGTCGCACCCGGTATCCTGACGCTCGTCACCACTGCTCAGCCTATGTTATTAGCCAAGAGGGAATGAACCCATTGCTCCATTCGTCAGACGACGGCGAACCATCGGGAACAGCAGGGCCTCCAATTTTGCAGGTGATCAGCCACTCTGGGCTGAGCAACCTGGTGGTCGTTGTTACGCGCTACTTCGGTGGAACACTTTTAGGGACCGGTGGACTGACCCGCGCCTATTCCGATGCGACGGCAGCGGTACTGGATGCTGCGCCGAAGGTCTCATTGGTTCGGCAGGACATCTATCAAACGGAAGTCTCCACGGATGTTGCTGGGAAAGTGGAAGCTGAGCTGCGCGCGGCAGGATTCCACATTGACGAGGTTCGCTGGGGGGCTTTAGTCGATATCAAGGTTGTGACGAACACTCCAGATGAGCTCTCATCCAAGCTTTCGTCCCTTCTGCGAGATTCGGTCACAGTCCAGAAGGTGGGCAGTCGAGAGGTGGAAATGTAGCTTAAGCGTTAGACTTCGAATCGTGATTGCACTCTACGCCCAACCGATGATCGGTAATCGGCGTACCCATGGTGCGGATGCTTTCTGCTGCAGGAATATGTGTCTTTAGGGGCCGCGGAGTAGCGGCCTTGGCTACTGCTAAGGCAACCGCAGCCCCCCTCGCACAAACGACAACCATAAAAGGCAGAGGAAAAATGACTTCAGTACACAACAATATTGTCGACACTATTGGTAAGACTCCCCTGGTTCGGCTCAACCGCCTCGCTCCTGAAGGAGTCACCGTTCTTGCAAAAGTTGAGTCCTTCAACCCTGGAGGGTCAGTCAAGGACCGCATTGCGAAGGCAATTATTGACGCAGCCGAAGAATCAGGCGATCTCAAACCTGGCGGGACTATCGTAGAGGCAACTTCAGGCAATACCGGGATCGCTTTGGCACTTGTTGGAGCTGCGCGCGGCTACCATGTTGTTCTTACTATGCCTGCCTCAATGAGTAAGGAACGCAGAGCTCTGATGCGTGCTTATGGGGCGGAGCTTGTACTCACAGATCCGCCCCTAGGAATGAAGGGAGCTGTCGAGGCAGCGAACCAAATTCTCCAAGAACGCGATGGGGCAGTGCTCGCTTCACAGTTTGCGAATCCTGCAAATCCCGAAGTCCATCGCAAGACCACCGCAGTGGAAATCTGGGACGACACTGATGGCGATGTTGACATTTTTGTGGGAGGAATCGGAACAGGTGGGACAATCACCGGCGTTGGCGAAGTCCTCAAAGCAAAGAAGCCAGAAGTAGAAATCATCGCCGTGGAACCCGCGGAATCACCGCTACTCACCGAAGGAAAGGCGGGCCCTCACCTCATTCAAGGTATCGGCGCCAATTTTGTTCCCGAGGTCCTCAACCAAGAGATTATCGACGAAGTCATTCCAGTCGCAGGCGAAGACGGTCTAGCACAAGCCCGCCAGGCTGCTTCGGAAGAGGGGCTACTTGTCGGCATTTCGTCTGGGGCTGCCCTCAAAGCAGCTCTCGACGTAGCAAACCGCCCTGAATCTCAGGGCAAGACTATCGTCGTATTGCTTCCCGATACCGGTGAACGCTACCTATCAACTGCGCTCTATCAGGACCTCGTTGACTAGGATGATTAGAATTCGCGTTCCAAAGTCCGTCGAGCTGATGCGCGAGGACCTCCAGACTGCGCTACGGCGCGATCCTGCTGCAACGAACGCGTTAGAAGTTGCCCTCACCTACCCGGGACTCCATGCCTTATGGGGGTACCGGGTAGGTAACGCACTGTGGAAAAAGGGGTTAAAATTTCCAGCACGCCTTGTACAAAGTGCCACTAGGTTCGCTACTGGAGTCGATATTCACCCCGCCGCAACGATTGGACGACGCTTATTCATCGATCATGCTGTGGGGGTCGTCATTGGACAGACAGCAGAAATTGGGGAAGACGTGTTGATTTTCCACGAGGTGACGTTGGGCGGTGTCTCCATGTCGCCCGGGAAGAGACACCCTACCGTTGGCGACCATGTGACAATCGGGGCAGGTGCAAAGGTTTTGGGTCCGATTGACATAGGAGAACATGCGAGGATCGGCGCTAATGCAGTTGTAATTCGTGATATTCCCGCAGAATCTGTCGCTGTGGGGGTCCCGGCGACACTGCGTCGAATTGGCACCACCGCTATCAATCGCGAACTCATGACGGAGCCTGCTCTCTACATATAGGCGTGTCTGACCTGGTAAAGAACGACGTTATGCCCTATCCTTACACTATGAGAGAGCTCACATTACAGGCTGATATGGAAGACATTGACGTCGATAGCGCTGTGAACGCCCTCGAACTAGCCAGCCTGACAACCTACGACACACCAGCACTTGCTTCGCTATACGTCGTGGCATACGACATGCCTCAGACTGCTGAAGAATTATTCGCCGCTTCTGATGAACTTCATTTGATTTTTGACGGAGCGTTTGGCACCCCTCGTGATGATTCCTTCATCGGAGCGTGGCTTGATGGACAACTAGTCGGAGCAATCTTGGCTGTCCTTGATGCCCCTTGGGATGAAGTGCCCCGTGGCCCTTTTGTCCTCGAACTTATGGTCGATCCTGAACATCGCCGCAAGGGGATAGCAACAGCACTCATTGCAGAACTGGCAAAACGCGCAGAGCAGTGGGAATACGATTCACTGACACTGCGCCTCGACTTGAAACGAAGCCCAGGGGCACTTCCCCTTTATCAACAACTTGGTTTCACTGAGCTCTAGGCTGGCGATTCTGCTCAGCTTCGAATGCGCCCACAAACTCGCGTATCTAACTTATCTGCTGTCAGAATCCCTATAGTAATGTCAATGCGGTACGCCGCGCCTCGTTCGCATCCATAGCTTCACACGCAGCCTCAGCCGCTTGCTGGGCCTTAGATCGCGTTGTCTGTGACAGTCCCCAACGCACTTCCGGAAGTGCGGTAGGAGCAGCACTCAACGATGTAGCCCCCAACGCTATCAAGATCGGAGCCAAATGCGGATCGGCAGCTGCCTCTCCGCATACTCCCAGAGGCTTACCAGCGCGTTCGGCTGCTTCTCCCAGCATCTTCACTAATCGCAGCACCGCCGGATGCCAAGGACTCTGATATGACCCCAATCCGCCTAATAACCTGTCAGCTGCCATGAGATATTGTGTCAAGTCGTTGGTGCCGATACTGACAAAATCGCAGGAGGAAAAAACCTGATCAGCGACAATCGCCACTGAGGGAATCTCAGCCATGACCCCCACCACGTTCAGCCCAGCTTCTTTTGCCTCACCATAAAACTGTGAGGCTTCACGTGCGTCAGCAATCATAGGAGCCATGACCCACACATCGGCGTTACTCTCCCGCGCGGCCGCAGAAATAGCGTCAAGCTGCGTACGAGATATATGGGGGTACTTGGAAAGACTGCGGTATCCACGCTCTCCCAAAGCCGGATTGGGTTCAATCGCCGGATTTAAGTATGGTAGCGGCTTATCGGCGCCCGCATCGAGAGTTCGTACCACCACTTTCTTTCCCGAAAACTGAGAAAAGAGAGCACGGTACTCTTTGGTCTGCGCTTCGAGTGAAGGTGCATTATCTGAGTCGAGGAATACGAATTCTGTACGAAAAAGCCCTATCCCCTGCGCACCCTGTTCCAAGGCAATTGCACCCTCATTAGCCGAACCGACATTAGCCAAAAGCTCAACTGCTTCACCGTCACTGAAAGCCGCGGGTCCTTGAAAGGCCAGCCTTTCTGCCCGGTTTTTACAGTTCATTTGAGCCTCTTCGACCTGCTCTGGCGAAGGATCGACTATGACAATACCTTTTGCAGCATCTGCAATAACGACCGCGTCCTCATCCATGTCCATACATCCCGCAACCCCAACTAATGCAGGAATTCCGTTTCCTCGGGCAATGATCGCGGTATGCCCGGTAGGGCCTCCTCCTTCGGTAATAAGGCCTTTCACCACAGAGAAGTCGAGAACTGCGGTATCCGCAGGAGCCAGATCTGGCGCAACAAGAATGAAGGGTTCGGTGCGTACCGGGACACTGGGAGCAGGTACTCCTTGCAGCACCGCCCTAATACGGGCAGAGACGTCGGCGAGGTCGCCAGCGCGTTCCGCCATATACCCACCCATCTGGCGAAGCGTGTCTGAAAAAGCTTCGATAGCCTCCCACACCGCCCTCTCGCCCGTTTTGTTTCGGGCAATCCGAGCATCAACATCACTCATTAGCACCGGGTCAGCCGCCATTAGAGCAGTTGCATTGAGTATCTCGGCGGCTTCTTCTGGCGCCGAAGCGGCCCGCCGTTCGAGGTCGGCAACCACGGCCTCAGAGGCCTCGCGCACACGCTTTTGCTCCGCAGCGATATCCCCCATGAAACGAATATCATCGGGATCAGGTAATGGAGGCGACATCTTTACAATCGGAGCGACTGCGATTCCACTGCCAACTCCCAGACCCTGTAGTTCACGCATGCTGCTCTCCTCCATCGGATTGACCGGATTATTTACCAGCTTAACTCGAAGATCACTGTAATGTTGAGTTCATCTTTGGCAGCGGGGGCACCAAAAGAGCGTACGTCCGTGGACCTTTTTCATAGCTACTTTGCCATTGCACTCCAAACAGGGTTTGCCCGCTCGGTGGTACACATACCAAGCCTCGCTCTCAGGATCAATAGCTTCCGTATTGGGCTCCACTGTCACGATATGACCGTTGAGCACAGCCCGGTTCATCAATAGCACCAAATCGTCCCATAAGGAGTTGAGCCGCTTTTGAGAGACTTTTTCACCCGACCTTCCCGGAGCAATTCCTTGGCGAAAGAGCGCTTCTGCTCTAAAAATGTTGCCCACCCCTGCCGCAATTTTCTGGTCGAGGAGCAACTCACCTACAGGTCGTTTCGACGAGCGAATGGCACTAGTGAAAATCTCACGATCACCTGTTTCGTTCTTCAAAGGATCAGGACCTAAGCGCCCAAGCACAGAGGAAATGTCACCTAGCACTTCACACGTATTGGGGCCAGTTACATCCGCCACACAATCGGAAGTCAAAAGCCTCAACCTCACCTGACCGATGGGTTGAGCAGGCTGCCAGTCCTCCACAAGCTCACCCGTCATGGCTCTATCAGGATCTATCTTTCGAGGCGCCCCAATCGCGGCAATCCCCGCCGCAGGACCAGCAAAACGCCATGCCCCATAAAGTCCCAAATGGATATGTAACCATAACGGTTCGTCGCCAAAGCCCAGAAATAGATGTTTGCCATGAGCCATCACCTCTGTCATGACATGCCCATCGAGTAACCGTGCGCCCGCAGCAAAACGGCCTTGGGGAGACGATACCTGACACCGCCGCCCAAGAAATAGCTGTTCAAAAGCTGAGGCTAGGCGCCGTATCGAATGACCTTCTGGCATCCCTATGCCTTCGGCAACACAACATTAACCAGTTTTGGCGCCCTCACAATCACCTTGAGCGGTACCCGCCCATCCAAATGCTTAACGATGGGGTCTGCCGCAAGTGCGCATTGCTCAAGTTCGGAATCGTCAATATCAGCGGCTACCTCGAGTTTGGCGCGCAGCTTTCCATTGACCTGCACAATACAGGTCACCGTTTCGTCCACTAGTAGTGACTCATCGTGAACCTTGGGGAACACTGCTCTGGACACAGATTCATCATGTCCCAGGCGTGACCACAGCTCCTCGCAAATGTGCGGGGCAACCGGTGAAAGTAGAAGCACCAACGGCTCAATAGCTTCGCGCGGAACCGATACAAGTCCAGTCAGGTGATTATTGAGCACGATCATGCGGGCAATAGCCGTGTTGATTCGCAGGTTGTCATACTCTTCAGTCACTTCTGCAATCGTCTTTGCAACCAGTCGTTTCGTATCGAGATCTGCTTCTTCTTCGCTGACAAGAAGCTCACCAGTGTCCTCGTTAATCACATTTCGCCACAACCGTTGCAGGAATCTTTGCGCGCCAACAACAGCGCGTGTTTCCCAGGGCCGCGACAAATCGAGGGGTCCCATCGACATCTCATACAAGCGGAATGTGTCAGCCCCATAGCGCTCACACATCTCGTCGGGAGTTACCGAGTTTTTGAGGGACTTCCCCATCTTGCCGTATTCGCGGGTGACCGGCTTTCCTTGATACGTAAAACCGGATTTTTCATCGCCTTCCACCTCTTCAGCAGGCACATACACTCCCCGCTCATCAGTGAAGGCATACGCCATGACATACCCTTGATTGAAGAGCCGATGGAACGGCTCGGCAGCTTTGACGTACCCCAGATCAAAGAGGACCTTTTGCCAGAAGCGAGCGTAGAGCAAGTGCAATACAGCATGTTCGACACCGCCAACATACAGATCAACGCCTCCTCGGGCTTTTCCATCCCGCGGCCCCATCCAGTATGTGTCATTCTCGGGTTGAATCAGCGCATCTTTTTCTTTCGGATCCACATATCGAAGCTCGTAGTAGCATGACCCAGCCCAGTTTGGCATGGTATTTGTATCGCGATAGTAGGTCTGAAGTCCATCGCCAAGATCTAGCTCAACAGAAAGCCAGTCCTTGGCTCTGCCCAGGGGAGTTTCAGGGTTTGAATTTGCGTCCTCGGGGTCAAAAGTGCGCGGGGAAAAATCATCCAGGTGCGGAAGTGTCACAGGGAGCATTTCTTCGGGCAGCGCATGGACTGATCCGTCTTCGGCGTAGACAATGGGGAAAGGTTCTCCCCAATAGCGCTGACGTGAGAACAGCCAATCGCGTAGTCGATAGGTGGTAGTCGGATCACCTAGCGACTTTGCTTCTAACCATTCGATGATTCGAGTTATTGCCTCTTGTTTGTTCAACCCGTTGAGGGAAATCTCCTCATTTTCCGAGTTGATGAGAACTCCATCACCCGTCCACGCTTCCTGACTGATATCAAAGCCTTCTTCAGGTTGAATAGTCGGAATAATATCGAGATCAAATTTGGTTGCGAATTCGAAGTCTCTCTGGTCATGCGCTGGCACAGCCATGATGGCCCCAGTGCCGTATCCCATAAGGACATAGTCAGCAACGAAAATCGGAACTGGTTTCCCATTGACTGGATTAGTCCCGTAGAGACCGGTAAAGACACCTGTCTTTTCGCCAGCATCGGCTTGACGTTCAACGTCACTACGATGTGAAGACCAGTCTTTATAGTCAGCTACGGCCTGAGCCGGACTGGTCTTGCCACCCGTCCAGGCGTCCCTGGTTCCTTCTGGCCATTGCTGGGCCAAGGCTGCTTCGAGGATCGGGTGTTCGGGAGCTACAACCATAAATGTTGCCCCGAAAAGCGTATCTGGGCGAGTCGTAAACACCTGAAGTTCACCTCGACCAGCAACATCAAAACGGACCGTGGCTCCAGTAGACTTGCCGATCCAATGTTTCTGCATCGAGCGAACCTTGTCCGGCCAATCAATGTAGTCCAATGCTTCAACTAGACGATCCGAATAGGCGGTAATCCTCATATTCCATTGTTTGAGGCTACGAGTAAATACCGGGAAATTCCCCCGCTCAGAACGGCCGTCCGCGGTCACTTCTTCATTAGCAAGAACCGTTCCTAAACCTGGGCACCAGTTCACCGGGGACTCTGACACATACGCCAACCGATATTCGTCAAGTACTGCAGATCTTTCGGCGGCTGAAAGCGTATTCCACGGTCTTCCATCCGGTGTCGAACGCTCACCCCTGGCAAATTGATCGATAAGATCCTGAATGGGCCGGGCTTTTCCTAAGCCGCCTTCTCCATTAGGTTCTTCAGGGTCAAACCAGGAATTGAAAATCTGCAGGAAAATCCACTGGGTCCATTTCACGTAATCGTCATCGATCGTGGCGAAAGAACGGCGGGGGTCATGCGAAAGACCCAGCCGCGCCAGTTGTGACGTCATATTTGCAATGGCGTCAAGAGTGGTCTTTCGTGGATGCTGACCAGTTTGGATCGCATATTGCTCTGCAGGAAGTCCGAAGGCATCAAAACCCAGTGTGTAGAGAACGTTTTTTCCTTGCATGCGTTGATAACGCGCAAGGGTGTCAGTCGCGATATATCCCAGCGGGTGCCCAACATGCAGCCCAGCACCCGAGGGGTAAGGGAACATATCCATCACAAACCACGGCTGCTTTTGAGCCCCGGCCCCCGCAAGATCACCTACTGGATTGTCGGCATTAAAAGTGCCGTCCCTATCCCATGTTTCCTGCCACTTGTGTTCGATCTGATCCGCAAGTTTTGCTGTATAGCGAAACTCTGGTTCGCGCGCTACATCATCCACAATGTGCCTTCCTCCATAGAACGTCCCCCGCTAGAGTAGCGCAACAAAAAGAGGTTGCCCCGTCATGTCCGAGACAACCCCTTTTGTCTGCTGCCTGAAGTTAACGTGTCACGCACCTTCAGTTGCACTGCGCAACAGCCATGCCTGCTTATCCAAGGTTTCCGCGGCGGCAATGAGAATGTCTCCAGAAACGTGGCACTTCTCATCTACAGGCTCAATGACCGACTTGATTCGATCAGAGACTTCCTGCACCTTCTCTGCCATAAGTTGATAAGTCTTATCCACCTCGAGCAAACCATAGTCAATCTCTTCCAGGCTAGAAGTCTGACTGACAGCAGTTACGCGCCCATCAGGAATGCCGCCGATCTGTGCGAGTCGCTCAGCCACAGTATCAGCCTGCTCGCGTGCAGCATCAACAACCTCATCCAAAGCAAGGTGCAAAGCGCGGAAACGCGCACCACGAATGTTCCAATGAGCTTGTTTGGATTGAAGCTCCAAGGAAATGAGGTCAACCAAAGTTTGCTGTAAGGCATCGGCTACGACTGGTTCGGGTGCCATATGTCCTCCTCCATCTCGACTAGTTTTCTCTTTCTCTTCTACTCTAGGCGGGTCGCCCTGATACGTCAGCACGAACCGAGCAAAATAGCACTATGAGCACAATTTTTGAATCAATCATGGCCCGAAACATCCCAGGCGAGTTCATTTGGGAAGACTCCCAATGTGTTGCAATTATGACGATTGAGCCAGTATCGCCAGGCCACGCGCTGGTTATTCCTCGCGAACCCGTCTCCAAATGGACTGATCTACCGACGGAGCTACTGCATCACATTACGGAAGTATCCCAACACATCGGCAATGCACAGATCGAGGCCTTTCACGCTCCACGCGCAGCTGTCGTCATCGCGGGATTCGAGGTGCCCCACACCCACATTCACGTGATTCCTGCACATACGGAGATGGATTGTTTGCTCTCGCGGGCAACAAAAGCAGAGCCAGAAGAACTTGCCGCAGCTGCGGATCTACTCCGAGGGACCCTACGGTCAGCGGGGTTCGCTTCCTTCATCCCCTCCAACTGATACCCATATCGACTGAACAGCCATGTCTCCCAGGTCAAAGGAAGATTCTTGGCCTGGGGCAACGCTGGCGTGTAGTCCAGCGGCATTGCGCGGATGCCAGTCTTCAGGTGGAGTGATTCTTACTCGAAGCAACCCTGCAAATCCTAGCTTGTCAACAACTTCAATATGCGCATCTGGCACGACTCCAAGCGATTCGAGGTGTCGCAACAAAGCAGGTTCTTCATCACTGATACGTGCAACAGTTGCCGACTGGCCTTTACCAACCTCGTCGAGCGGCCTCACTCTGGGCGGAACATAGTCTTCATTCAACTGCGGTATTGGGTCACCATGCGGATCACGTGTGGGGCAGCCAAGAATCTGATCAATGCGATCCAGCAATGCGTCGGATGCCGCGTGTTCCAATGCGTCTGCTTCGGGATGCACCTCATCCCATTCAAAACCCAGTTTTTCGTAGAGGTAGGTTTCTAAAAGGCGGTGTCTGCGTATTACTGCAAGCGCCCCCAGACGTCCCTTTTTCGTGAGACGCACTTTCTGATAAGGGGAATGCTCCACCAACCCATCTTTTTTCAGACGACGCACCGTCTCCGAAGCAGTGGAAGGAGTAACTGACATCCTTTTAGCCAATTCCGTTACCCCCAACGCACTTTCACCGCGTTCTTCACCTGCATAAAGGGTTTTGAGGTAGTCCTCTGCCACAACCGAGTTTGTGCTCATGCCCCCAGTCTAGAAGAGGAGCGCTACCCTGTCCCGCAAGACGATCAATATAACAATCGCGATCAAGGCCACAATCCCCACTGCAATCACCCACCAAAGAGACCTGAGGGTCTTACCGGCCGACATTACTTTGTCCCCCAGCTGCCCTCCCGCAGCGGCTTGGGTCCAGACAATCGATGCCACCCCAATGAAAGCGACCCATGTAAGCATGCAATAGGGGCACAGGGTGCGGAAATGGGACACCGACAGGTAAACGAAGTAACCCACATAGATCAATCCGGCACCAGTCCCCATAACCCAGCCCCACCATACCCACCTCGGCAAAAGTGTACGACTGGCCAGCAACACTCCCAAGGTAATAAACACCGTGAAAACTGCGATACCAATCACAGAATTTGGAGTACCGAAGAGCGATGACTCCGGAGCAATGAGAGAGCTTGAACACGCAACCAATGGATTGACATCGCATCCTAGAGTCGCACCATCATCCTTCAACAAAATCAGCTCAGACTGAATCAGCATGAATGAGGCATAGAGGCCAAGTCCGCCAAAGAGAATCAGACAAATCGCATTAACGATACTCATAGACGTATCGGAGTCGTTGCGGGCATGTATGTTACGTGTCATTGTCCCAGCGTATTTGTTTGACGGGCCTAGGTCCATCTCACAACCGATGGTGGTGATATTTGCAGGTTTGCCGAGAGCAGCAAGCAGCTAGGCTTTCCTCTCCACGTATCTACGTCGCATGAACTTCTGAAGGGAACAGTTCGAGATTTCGATACACAATCTCAGGGCGCGTTGTATACCCTACGTGCTCCCAGTATCTGTTTGCATTTTCATTTTCCTGAAGCACCAGTAACGCCACCTTAACGATTCCTTCATGCCGAAGTGCCTCATTGGCAGCATTGGTGAGCGCACGTCCGATTCCTCGTTGTCTCTGATCATCCTCGACTGCTAAATGGTAAATGAATCCTCGCCGCCCATCGTGCCCAGCAAGGATGCCCCAAGGAGGCGTCCTTTTTCTTCGGCAACAAAACACGTTGTCGGATTTCGTAGCAGGTACTTTTCGATCCCCTCCCGACTATCGTCGATGCTGTTGAGAGCTAGACCGGCCGTATTAAGCCACAGATGCCGAAGTGCATCGTAATCTGAGATATCCATGAGGCATATTTTCATCATCCAAGAGTATTAGGTGCACCACTATCTGCATAAAAGAACCAAAATGGTTTGCGTGGCGAGGGCTATCTCCACTAAAGTAGTTTTTCGTTGAGGCGCCATTAGCTCAACTGGCAGAGCATCTGACTCTTAATCAGAGGGTTGAGGGTTCAAGTCCCCCATGGCGCACAGCTAAAAGGCTCTGACCTGGACTTCAGTTCTGGGTCAGAGCCTTTTTTGTGCCCTAAAACGGGCTTCCCCCCACTTTCCCCCCACTTTCAACTTCGGGCACGCTTCAACAGATCACCCAACACAGCCGACGTATCTGGAACAGAAACATCATGCTCGGCATAAAACTTTTCCGTCGTCCTGCGATCAGTATGACCCAACAACACTCTCGCTTCTTCAATACTCATCTCATGAGCCACTTCTGTTGCCGCAGTCTTACGCATCAAATATGGCTTCAATGCGCCCTCAAATTCGCTCCCCTTCAACGCGCGCCGCAGCGCTGACCGGAAATTATTTGGGCTCATGGGGCGGCCGTCACGGGTGGGGAAAATCAGCCCCTCATCATTCGCAGGATTGTTCTTGATCCGAGCAAAAAGACGATGTGCCATCTCAGCAGGGATATAAGGAGTGCGGAACCCGGCTTTAGTTTTTGGGTGCGCCTGTCTATATGGCGTGCTCCCATCACGGGGTGAAATAACCGTCCCTGAGAGCGCAATAGTGTAGCGAGGCGCAAAAGGGATGCGCTCAGGCGCCACCTGCTGCAAATCTTGTGCGCGAACCGCTAGAGCTTCACCGGTGCGGCAAGCAACAACAAGCATTAGGTCCAACACATCGAGAAGTTTCTCGCCCCGTGCAGGTCCGAAGGTTTGCCCGGCTTGCCAGTCCATAATGACTTTTCGTACTTGCTGCAGCTGCTCTAAGGTCGCCGCAACTGGCGCTTCAGATTTAGTTTTGAAAGTAGGGGTGCCTTCAACGGGATTGTTTTCTATTGCGTCGCGGCGCACGGCGAAAGTGAAAATGTGTTTGAGTACTACGCGAGCAAACCACGCATTCGATGGTGCCCCCTCGGCTATTTGTCGAAGTTTGTCAGTCAGGAGACCGGTGGTGACCTCTTGGATGGTGTAGCCGCCGAAATGTGGGAGGACATGCCTGTCTAAAGCATCTTTGTATGTGTCTTTAGTTTGCTTTCTTGCGGAGTCTTCTTTCTCGTAGAAGGTCCACCACTTCATTGCCATGTGTTCGACAGTGGTTTTTTGCTCACGAATGTTGAGGGCGGTGTCAACTCTGTCGGGGAGTTTTTTGTTGACTGCTCGGATCGCGGCGGCCCTGCTGGGTGCCCATGCTTCGGCGCGTTGCCGGTGCCCGTTTTTGCCCCGGTAGTAGACGCTTGCCCGCCAGCGGATTTCCGAGAATTGTTTAAGGTCTTTTTGTTCTTCTGCGGTGAGCCTGCGCCATTTTTTGGACCCGTTTTTCTTGGTGCCGTTTGGCGTGTATGGGTGGGCTTTTACGGTGGTCCATGTGCCGAGGGGGATTCGTTCACGAGGCATGGCGCTCACCGGGAAGAGTTAGCGTGGCTAGCGCGGTTTTTATTACGCTGTCGGCGTCTGCCTGCCAAATCTTGAGGACGTGGGCGGGGACGAGTAGCTCTCGACTTATCGCCCCTATGTGTCCTTCGAACATTTCTTCGGCGCGTGCGTATTCGATGGGGCTGATGAGGAGGTGGGCTGCGTAGCGGTCTGCCTGGTATTCATCACGTTCGATAGTGTGTTCTAGTCTCCAGTCGTGGCCGTATTTCCAGTGGCCGCATTCGTGGGCTAGCGCGTACCGTTTGGTCGCTTCGGTGCGAGCTTCGTTGAGGATCACGCGGCCTCCTTCCAAGAGGACGGCGTTGAGCGAGCCGCGGAGTGGTGCTTCTTCGACTTCCAAACCGATGTTCTTCGCGTGGGCCAATGTGTTGTTCAGGGTTGTTCCTCCCAAGCCTCTACCTCTGCGTCGATGTTTCTATCTGATGCTGCGAGGATAACGTCAAGGTCCGACAAGTCTCGATGCTTGTCAGAAGCTGCCGGTGCTGGTGATAGTCCGACACCGCCGCGACCAAGACGGCGCTCCGCACGCTGCATGATGTCACTCATTGCAACGTTAAACTCAACACAAATAGCTTCAAGATAGGCCATTGTTACAGCACGTTTTCCATTGAAGATCCGTAACAGTGTTTGCTTGGATATTTCGGTTCGTTGTGCCAAGTCATCGAAGGTGATTTGTTGAGCGCTCCGTTCGGCTCGAAGCTCGGCAGCAATGGCCGCATTCATACCTGAAGCTGGGTCGTTATCTAGAGGTGTCATACCCAAAACGTTAACATATCTGACCACTTAGTACCAGTTTTACGACAATTAGTATCCAAACTTGCACCATGAAGCAATGCCGTTTATGGTATCCATATGGTCACTAAACAACCACTTACAGTCACTGAAGCGCTGAATGAGATCATCCTAGTTGAGCTACGTCGCCACGGAATCTCACATACAAACATGGCAAGAACCCTCGGTATCGGACGCGACACTTTCGCTCGACGCCTTGACGGTCCACACGGGTTTACTGGGGCAGAACTCGAGAGAATCGCGAGCAGCCTCGGTACTACTCCTTCGCGGCTGCTATCTCTAGCCGAAATACGCTCGTTAGCAAGCCAGGCGGTGTCGGCATGACCGTTTCAGCCCCACCTCTCCCTAAGCTCCTCACCGTCAACGACCTCGCACAAATCTTTGACGTGTCGCGAGCCACCATCTACCGGTGGCGTTCTGAAGGGAAGCCACTGCCCCGGGCGATCCAGATCGGGAGTTGCCCACGGTGGCACCCCGACGAAGTAGCACGATTCGTCGCAGAACAAGAAGGAACCGGAGACCTCTAATGGCTGCCGCTGAGCTGTTCGTTCACGCGTCCCTACTCACGATCGGCGTTTTCGTCGTTGCTGCCATCACAGACGTGGTGGTGAAAAGAATACGGTCCCAACCTCTTGCCAGGTCAGGACCGCGAAATAGAAAGGTAAACCAATCCATGACCAAGAATACCAGTGCTTGCGGGCACACTCCCCTGCAACACGTCACCCTCAAACTCACCAGCATGGCCCGCCAAGCCCAACAAGACTCCGAGAACCCGAAGCTAACTCTGGCCACACCAGAAGAGGCCCGCCTCACTGCAACCATTTTGAACAACATTGTGGAAACAATCCTCGTTCCCGCCCTCATCGATGAAGCCGCCCTCGAACTCGGCATCGACCTAGCTGCCATCCTCGATACACAAATCGGAGAGCACGTTGATGCCGGCATGGAACAGATGGCTGCATTCCTGAAAAGCGAGGCCCTTTGATGCCTGTGAGTGCTGCGCTCATTGAGGATGCCTGCGACGGCGACCTCGCACTCTCTCCCCTCGGCCAGCACATGCGCCGAAACCTGAAAACCAAAGACCTACAAGAAGAAAGGCCCTCGAAATGACCGCCACCGAAATCAGCGTGGAAGACCAGCAGGCATACGCACAAATGGCCGCAAGGCTCTCAGACCTGGACGCCCAAATCGAACAACTCAAAGAGCAACGCGACCAGGTCGCCGAACTCCTCCTGGGCTGCCTACCCGAGGGTGCGAAGAAGGTTGAGGCTGGGGATTACACGATCAGTGTGCGCGCCGGGGCTAGGCGTTTGAATACCCGCAAGATTGAAGAGCAGTTCCCGGCTGCCCAGTACCCCACCATGTACCAGCAGAAAGCCGTGCTCATCACTGAGGAAGTGAAACGCCAAGTCTCCGAAGCGTTCCTCGAGGCCAATGGCTTGTTCATTGTTGGACGCCCGTCTGTGAGCGTGAAATAGCCATGGCACGCATTACCGACAACCTCGTCATCCAAAGGGTCGGTGACGACAAACTCGTCATAATCGATGACGAAACCAAAAACGAAACCGTCATCCCCATCGCCGCTGGCGTGCGGCTCACTGCCATGGCCGCGTACCTCACGAACCCGGAGTACCCACTGGTGGCACTCCTCAACGCGGAAGAACACCTGCACGAGGCGGGTGCCGTATGACCACCACTATTACCGCCGAAGAAATACCCGGGACGATCGACGGGATCCGCATGGCATCCCAGGCCCTCTACACGCCAGGGCTTGGGGAAAAAGAGCTGGCACGCGACATAGAAAGCGTCCTCACCTACCAGATTCTCAACCAGCCACGGAGCCAGCAGAAGATCATTGGCCCATCCGAAATCGGCACTGATTGCGAACACTGCTTGGCGGCGAAGCTTGCCGGGTGGGAACAGTCAGAAAAGGGTATCGCGTGGGCGCCAACCATCGGCACAGCAGTCCACGCGCTCTTCGAAGAGTTCTTCCATAGGAACCAGCTGCGCATCATCGGCCAAAACCCTGACCAGCCCGTGTCGATGGAAGCTCACCGGTACTGGTGGGAACAAAAGACCATGGTCGGGAAAATCGGAGACCAGGAAATCTGGGGCAGTACGGACCTGATCGATCTGACCGTCGGCGCGACCGTCGACTGGAAACTAGTCGGCAAAAGCGTTCTAGACAACTACCGGCGTAAAGGCCCAACACCACAGTACCGGGTGCAGGCCCACCTGTACGCGAAAGGGTGGAACGACGCGGGCGTGAAAGTCGACCACGTCAGCATCGCATTCTTACCCCGCACCACCATCAAGTTCAGTGACAGGTACTGGTGGAGCGAACCATACAACGAACAGATAGCGGTAGACGCTCTCGCGAAGGCGAACCAGATCCACACGAACCTCAAGGCGTTGGAGGCAATCAGCGTGGAGGTGCGGGACAACTGGATCAGCAGCCTCCCACGCGCTGACCACTGTCGGGACTGCGAAAGATTCCAGCAGGACTGGACGCCAAACGCGAAACCACAAGTAACCAACGGGGTCGACATGACCCTACCCACCAAATAACAACAAAAGGAAGGCCCTCAACAATGAGTTCACTAGACGACCTACTCTCCACCGGAGCTAAATCCGCGTTCACCCGCGACACCCCGGTCGGCACTCAAGTGCGCGGCACCATCATCAGCGCCACACAACGCCAGAAAACCGACTATGTCACCAAACAACCCAAGTTCTGGGACGACGGATCACCACAAATGCAGGTAATCGTCAGTATCCAAACTGATCAGCGCAGTGACGCTGACGATGACGGGGTGCGCAGCATTTACATCAAAGCATGGGGCAAAGACAAGATCGCCCTTTCAGACGCGATCCGGGATGCCGGATTCACTAAAGCCACTGAGGCACTCGCACCCGGCAATATTTTCGCTGCCGCGTTCATCGGCGAAGAACCCTCAGGCAAGGGAAACCCCATGAAGGTCTACGCCTACCAAATCCAGCGTGGCGCAAACGTGCCAGCCTTGGACGCAAACCCGTTCGGGGCCCAGCAGCCTGTGCAACAGTCAGTGCCGGCAAATCCCTGGGCTACCGCGCCAGCTGCGGATGCGAACCCATTCGGAGCACCACAACCCACGGCGCCTACGCAGTCTGTGCCGGCACCGTTCTCAGCGCCTCAACCAGTCCAACCGGCCCCCACCCCACAGCCGCAATACCAGCCAAGTGTGCAAACACCAGTAGGCCCAGTGAACCCAACTACCGGGGAAGTCCTCACACCGCCAGCTGCACCCGCAGCGCCAGCTGCACCGGTGGAGAACCCGGCGGTGGCCCTGATCCGGCAAGGAGCGGATGACGCGACCATCCAGGCGCAGACGGGGCTCACCCCTGACGTGATTGCGATCATGCGTCAACAACTCGCCAGCTAGCCAAGCGGGCAGCCCGACTAGCAGACACCCCAGGTGCGAGTCCCGGGGCGGGCACCAACACGAAGAAAACAACCAACACAACTGAAAGGAAACAATGGTGAAAGTACTTGCCACAAAAATCACCAGCCACACAAACACACCCCTAGGCGCCTACTGCACACGGTGTGGCATCAAAACCAGTCAAACCTACCGGGGTCGCTGCCGTGACTGCCGAGCAGTCGAATGCCCCAACGGCCACCTACTCACCCCAGAAAACTCCACCCCACGAGAAAACCGGGCACCAGAATGCCTAGCGTGCAAAACACGGCGACACACCATCAAACACTCGTACACGCTCACCCCCACCACCATGCACACAAGAATCCGTGAGGCACGCCAAAAACTCGCAGCCGAAGCCACAACACTCGGCCAGGTTGACGGCCATCCCGTCCTCGACATACACCACAATGCGTCACGCGCCTACGGCACCATCACCATACTCAACACGCCAGAGCAGGCAGCAGCATGACAATCACCGTTTACACGAAAGACCGGTGCGTCCAATGTGACGCCACCAAACGCTGGCTAGCCCAAAACAACATCAACTACACGGAACTGCACGCCCCCGACTGGACCCGCGAACTCAAAAAACTTGGCCACCAAAGCGCCCCTGTCATCACCATCACCACCCCAACCGGGATTATCGAGGACCACTGGAGTGGACACCGCCCCGACCGACTGAAAACACTCAAGAAAGGCGTCCACGCATGAGCACCTACGCCCAGAACACACAGGTCAGCACTGACCGGTCGCTATCCGAAATCAAGAACACACTCATGCGCTACGGGGCCGACCAGTTCGCCGTCATGGAATCCCGGGACAAAGCCTCTGTTGCCTTCACCTGGGAAGAACGACAAGTCCGCTTCGATCTGCCCCTCCCCAGCCGCAACAGCAGGGAGTTCACTCTCACCCCCACCGGGAAAACGCGCACCGCATCGTCTGCTCAGGATGCGTGGGAGAAAGCCTGCCGGCAGAAATGGCGTGCCCTAGCCCTCGTCGTCAAAGCGAAACTTGAAGCCGTCGAATCCGGCATCTCCACATTCGATCGGGAATTCTTCCCCAACATCATCCTCCCCGGCGGCGCATCCGTGTTCGATACCCTCGCACCCGCGGTCACCGACGCTATCCACGGCAACCCCGCCGGACTCCTCCAAATCACCCAAGGAGGCGACCTCTCATGAGGGTCCTTACTGTCCGCCAGCCGCACGCGTGGGCCATCATCGGCATCGTCGACCTCGTCGACGTGCACCCCTCCGGGAACTTCCAGCACCCCTGTGGATGCAACACCAAGTGGAGACTCCGCACCGGCTACCACCTCGTACTCGCCAACCCCCGCGCACTAAAAACACCAATCCCCTACACCGGAGCACTAGGGCTACGCACTATCACCGACCCCAGTGTTCTACGAGAACTGGAGGTCATCGAATGAACGCACCAGTCGTTGACACTTGTACGTCAAAGGAAGGTTTAGGGTACGCCTCCTCCACACTGATCCGCACAGTCGAAACCACGTGGGCCACCATCCAAGCGCACAATCCGGACGTGCCGCCCGTGTTCGTTACCATCGGCGAAGGAGGAAACACTCTCGGGCATTTCTGGGCGAACCGGTGGAAACACCGCACCGACGACCAGAGGGTTCACGAGTTGTTCCTCGGCGGGGAAGGCCTAGAACGTGGTGGCAGCGACACACTCGGCACTCTCCTGCACGAAGCCGCCCACGGCATCGCAAACCACCGGGAAATCAAAGACACCAGCCGCCAAGGCCGCTACCACAACACCCGCTTCAAAGCCCTCGCCGAAGAGATCGGCATCCATGTCGAGCACTCCAAAAGTCTCGGCTGGTCCACCACCACACTCCCCGACCACACCGCCAAGAAGTACGCGCAACAAATCGACGACCTGGATGCGGCAATCACCCACTACCGGCAAGCCTCCCTCCTCTTCCGCCTCGGCAAAGAAACCAAAAAAGTGCCGGCACTCGTGTGCGGGTGCGGCCGGAAGATCCGCGCCTCCAAAAAATCCCAAGATTTCGGGCCAATCATGTGCGGCGTCTGCCGCGAAGAGTTCACAGAGGAAGACCTATGAGCACGCTATTCGACGCGTTCGACCCTACCGACCTACCAGCGGAACTACACCACCTGCTGTCTCCGGAAAACCTTGCCACTGAGATTCCCCGCGAGCAATGGGAAGACTCCGCTGACTACGGTCGCGGCCTACGTGCACTCGTTCCCATCTCGTCGGGCACTGCCACTAACAAGGACTGCCGCCGCCTCCAAGAACTCGAATACGCATGGCTCCACCAACAAGGCGTGCCTGCATGGGAACACACCTGGTTCACCGCGAAAACCGACACCGGTGTGCACGGCCAATGGGCCAACTCCCCCGAAGAGGCCGCCATGGGAATCACCTTCTGGTGGCAAACCACAATCACCAATCTCTACGCGGACCCAGGCAACCGACTTTATGACCACCTCCGCAAACAAGAACGGAAAGAAGCATGAAGATCTATATCGCGGGACCAATGACCGGATACACCGACTACAACCGGCAAGCATTCCACCGGGCAGCAGACGCACTCCGCCACGTCGGCTACGAAGTAGTCAACCCCGCAGACATCAAAGAGCCCTGCGAGAACCCCAAGTGGAAAGACTGGATGCGCGAAGCCATCAAACTCCTAGTTGATTGCGACGGCGTATGCCTCCTGCCAGACTCCGAGCTCTCAAGAGGAGCGAAGGTGGAGAAAGCCCTCGCTCTCGGCCTCCATATGGAAGTTGGCTCCCTCGGCGGCTGGATCACCCACAAGAAATACCCCAGCGACGATGACGCTGAATAACCCGCTCTTCTCCGTCTGCCCCCCACTATCCAAGAAGGACCGTAAGTAAATGAATCCTATTCTCGCCGCCGCCCTGGCCCTCACCAACGCAGGAGTAAGCATTGTGCCCACCCTGCCCGGTGGTGAGAAGAAACCAGCCATGCCCTGGAAGCCATACACCCAGAAACGCCCCACCCTGGAACAGGTAACCCAGTGGTACACGCAGAACCCCCACTGGGGTATTGCAGCCATCAGCGGCCAAGTGTCCGGCAACCTCATCATGGTCGAACTCGAAGGCAGAGCAGCCGGAGAATTCGCAGCACTCAAAGAACTCGCCCACGACTCAGGGATCGGCACACTCTGGGACAAGGCGACTGCTGGCTGGTTCGAAGCATCACCAACAGGTGGTCTCCACTGGTTCGTTCGGAGCACTGAGCCCGTCCCCGGCAACCAAAAGCTAGCTCGCGCAGCCGACAAACTCGTCCTAGCGGAGACCCGCGGCGAAAACGGGTACACCATCGTCGCACCCACCGGCCCCGAACACCACACCCTAAACCGGCCCTGGACGCTGCTCGCTGGCGGCCCCCGAACGATCCCCGTCCTCACCCCCGAAGAACTCACCGACTTCCTCACCCTTTTCCGCACGCTCGACCAAACACCCCCACCACCAGCCGCAACAGGCGGACCAATCTCCCCCTTCCCCGTGACGACTAGTCCAGGTGGCAGGTTGAAACCAGGTGACGACTATGAAAACAAAGTGGGCTGGGCGGAAATACTCACCCCACACGGGTGGGTTGTTGCGTTCCAACGAGGCCAAACCATCTACTGGCGGCGCCCCGGCAAAAACACCGGCATGAGCGCAACCACCGGCAACGCCACCGACCGCGACAGATTGTACGTATTCACCACCAGCACTGAGTTCGAAGCCGAAACCCCATACACGAAGTTCGGCGCCTACGCACTCCTCAACCACGCCGGTGATCATGCTGCAGCCGCCAAACAACTAGCCTCAGAAGGCTACGGCGAGAGCCTCGCGGACGTGGTTATTGACCTCCCAAAAGCACCTACAACCCAGCCCACAGACGCTGGGAATGGAGTTGACGGTCAGCTCGCTACGGTCATCGACATCGACGACCACCCCCGCGTCAAACACTCCGGGCAGCTCCACGAAGCAGCCAACGGCAAATACCTAGTTGACGCCTACGGAGACCGCATCCGCTACATCACAGACCGCGACCGCTGGCTCCACTGGAACGGCCACACCTGGGAAACCACAGGACGCGGCGCCGCACCAATAAAACAGTTAGCCGTCACCGCACTCGAAGCACTCCCCGCAGTGTCAAAGGAAGAACAGCGCTTCAGGTTGAAATCACTCGGCAGTGCCGGCATCTCCAACACCCTCACCCTCGCCGCGACAGATCCTCGTATCGCCATCCAACAATCCGACCTCGATTCCCATCCCGGTGAGCTCAACACCCCCGGCGGAATCGTAGATTTACACACCGGCAGACTACTCCGCTCCGACCCAACCAAACTCCACACCCGCTCCACCCTGATCACACCCGACTGGCAAATGCCAACACCCCGCTGGAACACATTCCTAGCCGAAACCTTCACAGGTCACCAAGGCCTCGACACCTACGTGCAACAACTAGCCGGATACGCGGCCACCGGATACGTGCGCACCCAAATACTCCCCTTCCTCTACGGAGCAGGAGCCAACGGCAAAAGCGTCCTCGCCGACGTCCTCATGCGACTACTCCACGACTACGCAGAACCCGCACCCGCCAACTTTTTGATGATGACCCAAACCCAACACCCCACCGAAATCGCCCGCCTCCAAGGAGCACGCATGGTCGTCGCCAGCGAGGTCCCCGAAGGCGGCAAATTCGACGAAGTCAAAGTCAAACAACTCACCGGCGGAGACACCCTCACCGCCCGCTACATGCACGGAGACTTCTTCACCTTCCAACCCACCCACAAACTCTGGCTCCTCGGCAACCACCAACCCAAAGTCAGCGCCGGCGGATACTCCTTCTGGCGACGCCTCCGCCAAATCCCCTTCACCAACATCGTCCCCGAAAACAAAAGAGACCTCGCACTCGCCGACAAACTCATCAACCAAGAAGGCCCAGGCATCCTCGCCTGGATCATCAACGGAGCCGTCAACTACCTCACCCACGGACTCAACGAACCCACCGAAGTCCTAGAAGCCACCAAAGCCTACGAACGCGACGAAGACGCACTACAACGATTCGTCGACGACCGACTCATCATCGGCGGCGGCAACCTCGTCAGAGTAGCCCGCAAAACCATGCGCCACGAATACACCGCCTGGTGCAAACTCGAAGGCGTCACACCCGCAAGCGCAAACGCCTTCACAAGAGAACTCGCACTGCGATTCAACATTGGCACCACAAAATCTAACGGCGCTCATTTCTACACAGGAGTCACCCTCCTAGCAGACGAAGACACCCCCGAAGAAGACCCCCGACCCGGCAGTTTCGGAGACCTTGGCGGAGGTGTCTTCTGATGAGTTATCCACAGGTAAAAAGTGGCCCTGAAAAGTGGCCCTCGCCCTCAAATACTAAGGGCCACTTAGTGCGTGTTAGTGCCAGTTCGATTTCGAAAAGTGGCACTGAGAAAAGCCAATGGTCCACTAGCAAAAGTGGCCAACAGTGCCGCTTAGTGCCACTTTCTGACACCTACAACACAAGCATATTCACACTAGTGGACCACACGAAAAAAGCATCCCAATTGCTCCACGCCCGGGTAGTTAACAAGAAAAGTGGCACTTTGTGGCACTGCCACCCAAGTTATCCACAGGCAGAAAGGCCCTCGAAAATGATCAACATTCCACTCCGCAACAAGCTCCTCCGCGACAGCCACAAGACCTCCACGGAAGCCACCAGCTACCTCCAGGACCACCCCAAGATTCCCTGCAAGCCACCAACAGCAACCCAGCCCGGAAACATCACTGTTATCCGCGAAAGAGACGCCCAGCTCGCAGCCAACGCGTCAACCTCAATCTTCATGCTCATCACCGAACACGACGATGGAACCACCCGCAGGCAACCATTCTTGGACTGGTCCGCCGCAAAAGCCGCCCAGAAACGCGCACACGAACGAGGCCACGCCACAAGCATCCTCATCGCCCAACTCAATTACTGGGCAGAAGTGGACCTCACATGAGCACCCCCACACTCTTCACCCTGAAATCCACACCCAAAAAACCCAAAAAGAAACAACCAATCCGCATAGGCCGCAAACCCCAACCACGCACCTGCCCCACCTGCCACCAAACAATCCTCACCGCACTCACCGACGGCGGACTCTCAGAACAAACCACCGACCCCTGGACCCTCACACTCCCCGCAATCCAAGCAGCCCACCAACTAGGCATCACCATCTACAGGGCCCCAGTCAACCAACACGGACAACCCCAAGAACTCTGGTGGACCCACCCCAACGACCCACTAGACGACTACCCAAAATACGCGTGGCTACCAGCCCACCAATGCGGCAAACCACAACTCCCCGGACAACCAATCCCCATCTACCCACCAAACCAACCAGAGAAGGAAACCAACGGCCCACCACCCTACTAACCACCCGAACAAGGGGTCGTGTGCGCGAACGTGCGCGGCCAATACCAAACACACGAGAGAAAAGAGAAAACAATGACGACGACTAACCGTGAACGAATGATCGAAGCTATCCGCTCTGTCGAACTCAACGAGACGAGGGACATCACTGGTCCCATCACGATCGGCTACAGCGAGGCGGAAGCTATCGTCACGGCGATCCATAATCTGTTGGACGAACCCGAAGATAAACGGCCTCATGTTGATTTCGACCTGGCCGCCGAGATCGACGACGTCCATATCGAGACCACCGTGTCTGTGCGCTACCCGAGGAACCATGGGGCCGATGCTGCGCGGATCATCTTTGAGGCCTTTCAGAATGATCAGACGTTCGTACAGCTACTCATGATGTTGGCGGAGCGTGGCGATGCTTCAGCGGTTGGATTACTGCTCACCGCTGGGAACGACGCTGGCGAGGACGGTGACGACCGGTGAGCTCGCCAACTGTCATTTTGAGTGGCCTGGTCCCGCTTAACCTGTTCATCGCCATTTCGAAGCTTATCGGTGAGCAGTATCCGGATGCGCAGATGCGTAACGGAGTGGGCGGCACATACGAGTTCATTTTGACCCCAGAAAAGGAGGCCAACTAAATGGCTAGGAATCGTAAGAGCGCGAAGGCTGCCGGCAGCAGCTTCGAACGCCTAGTCGCCGACTATCTCGCAGCCCATGTTGATGACCGTATCGACCGCAGAGTGAAAACCGGCAGCAAGGACCGTGGGGACATTAGTGGTTTGCGGCATATGGGTGGCCGCGTGGTTGTTGAGTGTAAGAACACCAGCAAGATCAGCCTCGGAACCTGGGCTACTGAGGCGGAAATCGAACGCGGCAACGACGACGCCCTCGCCGGCATCGTCGCCCACAAACGCCACGGCAAAGGACGGCCAGAGGATCAGTGGATCACCATGACACTGGGCGACCTCGTGGCCCTACTCACCGGGTCACGAGGGCATTTGGAGGAATCAAATGATGAATAGCGCGATGATGCTGGCGGCGCTCCCAATGACGGCACTCAACGCGGTCAACGAAACTCGAAATAGTGTCTTGCCTACAGCGCGCGCATTATTGCGAGCAAGCTTCCCTATTACTTCAAGCTCTCCGAAAGTGACACCCCTGTCGCCCAGGCTCTTGTCCCGGGGCGCCTGCAAAATGGCACGCGTTTCTCGGTATGAGTCAACTCCAGATACTACTGCGACATACCCCGCCATAAGTGCCGAAACCACGTACATCACAACTACTAGAACCAAGAGAAGGGTCCTTTCATGAAGGAAGAAAACGAATCCACCAGCATTTGGCTAACGCCCCAAGAGTGCGCTGACCACATGAAGGTCTCACTGCGCACTCTCCAGGATTGGCGTAGCCGGAAAGTCGGTCCACCGTTCCACAAAGTCGGGAAAACAGTTCGATACCACATTGAGGAGGTTGACGAATGGCTACTCAAATCTTAGAAAAAGGGTGGCCTTGGCTGTACACTAACTTTCAAGGCCACCCGGGTTCGAAGACGTATCAAACGGCTAGCTGGTTACTTTCCGTGTTTGACAGTCGTGTTCGGGTTGGCCTTTCCGTGCTTTGTTGTCACGTATCGGCCAGTTTTTGCGCTGCGATAATGATCCTTCTGTGGGGACCCTTTTCCTTTGGCCATCTTGTTTTCACCTCCTTCCGTTTTTGTGACTCATGCGAGCCATTAAGCAAATTAGCGCAGAACGCAACATGTTGTGGTGCGAATCGCCTAAACGCACTAGATGTAGTGTTCAAAGGCTTACACCCATGTGATTTGCCGGGACTTAAGACCTATTCTTCTTGTTCTATTCCCAAGGAAGCATCGAAATGAAACACCGACTACTAGCCCTACTCGCCACCTGTCTGCTTCTCACAGGCTGCACCACCACAACTGAAATGCCGGAGCCCGCAAGCGCCCCACAAAGCACCAGCACACCAGACATGAGCGTGCCCTCGTGGAAAGTTGGTGACGGGTGGGTGAGCCGCTACATTCTTGCCCAGCGCGACGGTCGCCCGTTGGAGTGTGTTGTGTACACGCAAGGCGGAATCACCTGCAACTGGAATCCACAAAACCGCTAATAATCGCCACATATAAGCAAAAACACGAAGCCCCCAATCCGAAGATCAGGGGCTTGTGACAACCAGACACTGTCACCATAGCCTGCCTGGAGGACACAATGACCACCAACACCCCAATGCCCCGCGACACCGCCATCCAAAAACTCGACCAACTCGCACGGTGGAAACAAGAAATCCCTGACGCCCACGCCAACCTCATCGGCCTCCACTCCACCTGGCAGGTGGGTGGGCTACACGGCACTCTCGCCGAAGACGTGCGCATGCCCCACGGCCTCGACGCAGTATTCGACGACGTCGACAGCCTGGGAGCTCCCGGTATTCGTACTGAGACGGGAGCAAACGAAATCCTCGAATCTTTAGCCATCATGGTTGCTGGATACCTCCAAGTCGACGTGGAAGGCTGGCCCGCCCACTGGCTACACGAAACCCTCTGGCTCTACCCCGAGAGTTTCTGGCACGCCTGGGAAGACTGGGAAACCTTCACGCAGGAGCTATCACAAGCCCACGGCACCGTCGCAAGACTCTGCGGCCGATCCTCTGTGACCGTGCGACTCTGCCCCCAGTGCGGCGGCAAAGTCAAAGCCCACATGACCCATGACGGACAAGCCACGAAAGGCACCTGCGCCGGGTGCGCCGCGTCGTTTGACCTCACCAAAGAAGACTGGGACGCCGCACTCATCGAACGGCTACGCTCCCCAAAAATCAGTCGTACAGTGTTGGTAACCCACACCCAGCTGAAAACCATCTGGCCACAACTACGCATGGGCACAGTCCGCCTCTGGGTCCACCGCGGCCAAGTCAGTAAAGTCGATGACCGGTATGTCCTCGCCGACATAAACGGGCGGGCGGTGGTACTGTAACGCTTGAGGGCATTTAGTGCGCCCATTTTCATCATTCAATGAGGAAGCCGATGACGAAAGAGTTTATTCGCAATAGTTGTCTTCGAGACACCTTGAACGACAGTTCTCTCAGTGTCGAACTTCTAAAGGGCTACTATCGTCCAATCAAGGACGGCGGCCATTTCGAGGGAGGCTACTTCGACACCTTCCCGCCAGGCAAAGCAAACGACCCCCACCGGTTCACAGTCGAAGACCTACTCGCATGCTCACTTCTGAGTGCTGACATCAAGGCCAATGGCATCGTCGAAATACTTATAGACAACCCCGATAGATACACGAATCTGCTCACAGAAATCGACGTGTCAAAGCGATTTATCAACATCCCGGCGAAGGCATGGAGCAGTAAGAAATATCCGGGACGTGACCTCTACCTCGCCCTTGCTAGTGCTTTCAAGTCTGGTGGAATCAAAAACCTTGGGGAAACACGTGCAACCAAACTAATGGCTAGAAAACGACCAGAGCTATTCCCCATCACAGACTCTGTTGTACGCGGGATGACAGTGGGTCCGAAAAAGAAATACTGGACACCTTTCAGTGAATGGCTCAATACGGACAACAACTACAGCAAACTCGAAAGCATTCGAGCAGAAGCAGGCCTAGAAGATCGCATCTCTGTCATTCGGGTTTTCGACGTAATCGCGTGGCTGATTGGATCGAAGAAGTACAAACGAATACTGAGTTAGAATCGTTGGTATGAAACGCATTGGCGCATCCCTCACAGCAATACTGCTAGCACTCACACTCACCGCATGTGACGACACTGACTCGAGCACAACACAATCAGCTGAAGTTATTCAATCTGAACCGCAAGCCTCCGATCAAGTAGGCCAGCTACTCACAATCGCAGAGGCTAACCTTGAGCTCGAAGGATACGAAGTTGAAACCGTAACCGATAGCGGAAAAAGCATCTTCAAAAAGGGCAACTGGACCGTCATCGAACAAAAACAGAACGACAACCAAGTCCTTCTCACCGTCACGAAAAATGAAGATAAAGAAGAAGGAACCGAGACCCCTGCAGCCCCCACTGAACAAGCTCCCACCCCGGAACCCGCTGTGGATGAGGAACGATCAGCTGCACTCACTCAAGCCACTAAAGACGCTTTTGGCGGACAAGAATTCACAGAAATACTAGTAAGCGACCCGACACTATGGGCCGGATACATCAACGGAATCCGCGTTGAAGGAGACTTGGCCTATTACACGCTTCAAATCTCAGCGGACGACCTAGACCGAGAAGAATTTGGTCAGCAAGCAGCACGAGCTTTGTCGACACTCCTCCCAGCATCGGCTGTAGAAGGCATCGACTGGATCATTGTGGAAGACGGCGCTGGAACAGTCATCGCTCAAGAACAGCCCAACCCAATCATGTGACCCCTCTTCGTGTGGAGGTGCAAGGTTGGCTCGCGCCTCTGCACGAAGATACAAACAACTCAAAGAAGAGTTCGACCAGCAAAGCAAACAATCAAACGCTAGAGGCGGTCCTGCGCGGACAAAAGACCTTCACTGTTATCAGCCATACCTGAAAACCTATTCAGGAGGATGACAACGTGAGTGTGAAACGGACTAGCAGTCGCAACGGACGCGGCCACCGCGCATACCGAAGACAACAAGCAGCACTCAAAGCAAGGGTCAAACGACTCAACCTCCCCTGCTACTGGTGCGGGCAACCCATCGACACCGCCCTCCCCGCAACAGAGCGCATGAGTTTCACCGCAGACCACCCTGACGCGCTCGCCAACGGCGGCAGACTCGCCGGACAACAACTACAACCAATGCACCGCTCCTGCAACAGCCGCAAAGGCAACCGTGAAGACATCGACCTCGAAGGATGGGCGGCCAGCTAATGATCACCACGACACTAGTCCAACACCGAGAACAAGCACTCCACCAATGGGCCACAAACCAAACAAAAACGAACCGCCGACGCCTCGCCTGGTGGGACACATTCCTTGACATCTGGACCCTCAACGGACGACGCCGCTAACCCCCACCCCCTAAAAATCCAGGGACCCACCTGCTGCCAACCTCCCGCGCGGCTCGAGGCATTTTTCTCCCCGCAGTTTTCTCCGTGTGCTCCATTTGTGCGAGGAGGTGCTCGGCATGCCTCGTAAACCCTCCCCATGTGGGACGGAAGCCGCTTATAAACGCCACTTGCGACACAAGGAAGAGCCCTGTGACGCGTGCCGTGAGGCTCACCGCAATTTGCAGCGATCGAAGCGCGCAAACAAGAAACCACCTATTGCTAATGTCGTTCCACTGCCTGCTCCGCAAAAAGGAGTTTCGCGACTGGACGCGTTGGAGTTTCAGCGCGATTTGTTGACTGAGTCGATGAGGGTAGCTGCTGTGGCTGAGCCAAAGTCGGTTGCTGGGATTTCGCGTGAATTGCGGGCTGTGTGGGCGGAGATTGAAGAGCTTAATCGCGGTGAGGATGGCGCCGGGGGTGCTGACAGTTTAGAGATCCTTGCGGGAGGTCTAAGTGTCGTTCCTATTGGTACAGCCTAGAGTTCAGTCGCTGCCTGCGAATGTGGGGACGGCATTCACGCCAGAGATGAACTCCTGGCTCGTGTCCATCGGTGTGGTTCTAGATCCTTGGCAGCGGCGTGATCTTGCCGCGTGGATGGCAGTTGATGCGTCAGGTAACTGGGCTGCAACCGAGGTTGGTGAGCTGGTAGCCCGCCAGAACGGTAAAGGCGAGATTCTTCTTGCCTACGATCTTCTGCATTTGTTCGTCATTCGCCGCAAAGATAGTCGACCAAAGACGGTCGTCCATACGTCGCATGAAGTTAAGACCAACACTGAGGCGCTTCAAAAACTGACCTCCACTGTTCGTGCGAACCCGGACTTGATGGCACGAGTTTCGCAGATTTATGAGGGCAATAATGAGCAGGGTATCCGACTGAAGCCGCGTCCGGGTCAGCGTCGTGGTGATCGGATCAAGTTCATTGCTCGATCGAAGAACTCTGGGCGTGGCTTCACAGCAGACGTGATCATTTATGACGAAGCGCAGGAGCTGTCGCAAGCGTCATATCGGGCATTGACGTTCACTGCGACGACAGTGAAGAACCGTCAGGAAGTATTCACTGGGACGGTTCCCGAAGAAGGTGTGAATGATGCTGAGGTGTTTGAGGGCCTTCGGGACCGCGGTCGGGACGGAAGTAGGAAGAATAAGCGGACCTGTTGGGTGGAATACTCCCCGGTTGGATCGGATGATCCGAAGCTCGCGAAGAAAATCGATCTGACAGATGAGAAGAATTGGGAAGCAGCGAACCCAGCTATTGATGTGCGGGTGTACCGCGAGACTACCTCTGAAGAACTGAATCGGGACACCTCGCCCGACAAGGAAGGGTTTGCTCGGGAGCGGCTGTCTATCTGGCCGAACCGGCCTGCCGCAGAAGCGGTGAAGCGGTCCGAGCTAGACCTGACGGTGTGGGACCGTAGCGTTTCCGACGACGCCGGTGTCACTGGTGATGGTGTGGTCCTGGCGTTGGCTCTGGGGAAAGCTGGGGCGTTCGGCACAATCGCTAAAGCTGTCCGCGTGGACTCTGAGCAGGTGGCCGTCGAGCACCATAGAACCGACAAAGGTACTCGCTGGGTTGCCGAAGAGTTGAAGTCTCTCAAGGCCGAGTATAGGAACGCCCTAGTTGTGCTGGATGCGAAGAACGCTGCTGCGGTCATCTCCTCACTGGAAACAGCGAAGGTGAAGTTCTTATCCATGAACTTGGATGAGATTGCCGCTGCGCAAGCCCTGTTTGTGGAACATGTCAACGCTGGCTTGGTGCCGCACCGCCCACAGGCTGAGGTGCGTAAATCGTTAGAGTTTGCGACCACTCGAAACATTGGTCGGGCTGGTGTGACGTGGGAACAGTCCGATCCGAAGATCCCGGTGTCGATCGCTCAGGCGGTTACCTGGGCGTTTTGGGGAGTACTCAAGTCTGAAGCTTCCCCGAAGAAAGAACTGCCGCCACCGCCTGCACCTAGAACTCTCCCTGGGGACGTTGTGCCCTCTGACATTGATCTGCGCATTGTGCGCTTCTAGAAAGGAGGACTCACGTGAAAGAAATCGGCTATCAGGCTGACGGAGGACTCCTGGGCTGGGGACGATTGACGGCGGAAACTCACGAGATGAATCCGGACCTCCAATGGCCGCAGTCGATTGACGTGTTTGACCGGATGCGCCGCGAGGACACGCAGGTGAAGTCAGTACTCCGCGCTGTGAAGCTTCCGATCATGCGAACAGAATGGGTCGTTGATGGTGCCGGTTGCCGTCCAGAAGTAACCAAGTATGTTGCGGATAATCTGGGTCTGCCGGTCAAGGGTGAGCCTTTCGAAGCTCCTTTGCGGTTGAAGGGTAGGTTCTCTTTCAAAGAGTTTCTGCGCCTTGCTTTGCTGGAGCTCGATTTTGGGCACAGTTTCTTTGAGCAGGTGTATGACCAGTCGGATGGATCGACGCGGCTGGCGAAACTGGCTTGGCGTCCCCCACGTACCATCGCAGATGTTGAGGTTGCCCCAGATGGTGGCCTGGTTGCGATAAAACAGCGTGGGATCAGCGGCGGGTCTGTTGTGACGATCCCTGTTGATCGTCTGGTCGCTTTCGTGAATGAACGTGAGGGTGCGAACTGGCTGGGGGAGTCGATTCTGCGGTCCGCCTACAAAATGTGGCTGCTGAAGGACAGGTTGCTGCGAGTTCAGGCGCTCACCGCCGAACGTAATGGTCTTGGTATTCCTACATTCACGTCCGCTCCCCCGCCGGAAGGTTCCACGTACGAGGAAGCTGAAGAGTGGATGAAGCGAGAGATCGACCGGGGCTTAGAGATTGCGAAGGCAGCTCGCGCCGGGGAATCGGCGGGAGTGTCTCTGGCCGCTGATTCAAAGTTCGCTCTTACTGGCGTGACGGGACGTTTGCCGGATACGGATAAGCCGATCCGGTATTACGACGAGCAGATCGCGGGAGCGGTCCTCGCTAACTTCCTCAGCCTGGGTGGAGACAACGCCACCGGAAGCTATGCGCTGGGTGCGACGTTCGTGAACTTCTTTACCGACTCGTTGAATGCGACTGCGCAGCACATCGCCGAGGTGGTCCAGTCCCACGTTGTCGAGGACCTTGTGGATTTGAACTGGGGGTCATCTGAGCCCTCTCCTCGTGTCGTCCCGGCTGTGATCGGTGAGACGCAGACACTGACCGCTGAGGCAGTGCGGGCACTCATTGACTGCGGGGCGCTGACCACAGACCCAGCTCTCGAGGAGTATTTGCGCGCGAAGTATGGAATGCCAGTCAAAGGCGCCGCGGATGCTCCAGACGACGACCCGTCCAGTTCGGACCTTCCAACCGATGCGGAACTGGCGCGCAACGCCGCCGAGGTGGCCCAGAAGGTGTACCTCGCGACAGACAAGAAACCACTCACTCAGGCGGTAGCGCGCGAGATCATTCGTCGCACTGGAGCAGACATTACGGGCAGTGGCCCCGAGGAGGCAACATGACGAAGACAAAGACGCGAGGGCCACGCGACTGGTTCCGTATCGAGGCAAAAGCAGACGGTGAGTCGTCAGCGGACGTGTACATCTACGACGAGATTGGCGAGTCCTGGTGGGGTGGAGGCATCGGCCCCAAAGCCCTGGTAGATGAGATCAGCGCTCTCGACGTGGACACCCTCACTGTACACATCAACTCGCCTGGCGGGTCCGCGTGGGATGGCGTAACTATCATGAACGCGCTGCGCTCCCACCGGGCACACGTCGATGTGATCGTTGACGGGCTGGCGGCCTCCGCCGCGTCGGTGATCGCCATGTCCGGCGACACGATAACCATGAACCGCGGCTCCCAGATGATGATCCATGACGCGTCCGGCGGCGCCTACGGGAACGCGGAGTTCCTAGAAGAGACCGCAGCGATCCTCCACAAACTGTCTAACTCCTACGCGGACATTTACGCTGCCCGCGCCGGAGGAACCCGCGAACAGTGGCGGGCGATCATGCAAGCCGAAACCTGGTACACGGCCGAAGAAGCAGTCGACGCTGGTCTTGCCGATAAGTGGGACGGCACTGAAGAAGACGACTTGGAAGCCACTTCTGCTTTTGACCTGTCCCGGTTCCGTTTCAAGGGGCGCGCACACGCACCCACCCCAGTTTTCGCCGCGACTACCGCGGTGGAGAAGAATCCCGCCTCAACCGAGTCGGGTAAACCCAACACGAAGGAGGTCACTATGAGTGACGCTTTCCTGGCTGGCGTTCGTGAGCGGCTCGGTCTGACCGATGCCGAAGCATCCGAGGAAGCAGTGATGACTGCTCTCGAAGAAGCTCTCACCGCTCCAGCCCCAACCAAGGTACTCCCGGAGGGCGCGATCGTCGTTGACGAGACGGCATACGCACAGCTCCAGGATGACGCCGCCGCAGGTCGCAAGGCAATGGACACAATCGACGCTCAGCGTCGTGACAGCATCATTGCTGACGCGCTCAAGTCGGGCCGGATCACCGCCGAGTCAAAAGATAAGTGGCGCGCCCAGCTCGACAACGACGAAGAGGGCATCACTGCGATTATCGCGTCCATGCCAAAAAACACGGTTCCCGTGGAGGAGATCGGACATTCCGACTCCCTCACAAGTGCCGATGACGCGCTGTACGCCAAGTACAGCGGTGAGGAGGCATAATCATGGCGGACTACATTCCAAAATTCATGCCCGGAGCCGCAGTGACTTTCACTGCATCCACAGCCATCACTGGGGGGCGGCTCGTCGCTGCCACGGGTGACCGCACCGTAGGACCCGCGGGTGAAGATTCTGTTGGCGTCGTCGGCGTCGCCGCACGTGATGCAAAGGCCGGGGAACAGGTAACCGTATACATCGGTCGCCAAATCCACCGGCTCCCCACAGCCGAAGCAATCACCGCAGGCACGACCGTCTCATCTGCAGTAGGCGGGAAAGTCGCTGCTACCGGAACCAACAAGCTGGGCCTCGCACTCACGTCCGCAGCTGAGGCTGACGACGTGGTCGAGGTCATGATCTAGAAAGGGGCCGAAGGAATGGGTTACGCATATCCTGCGCGCCACAAAGAAGGCTCGCTGACAACCAGCGAGCTGCATCTGCTACTCAAGTCTCCAACACTGATCGCAAGGCGCCTGGCCGACCTGACCAAGGAAAAGTTCCTCGCGGACTATCTCCTGTCAGGCCGCTATGATGCCACCGGCGGCGGGGTTTTCTACGAAACCGGCACCGACGATCTCTACACGGGTGAGGCCCCTGAGGCAATCGAACCCGGCGGGGAGTACCCGCTGATCGCTCTTGATGAGGGCCTGCCGTCCGCAGCGCGCACCGTCAAGTGGGGTCAGGGCACGATCATCACCGATGAGAAGATCACGCGTGAAGGCCGCCAGTACGTGGAGAAAGCTCTGAAGCGCATCGCGAATCAGATCGTTCGCACCGTCGACCAGACCACATGGGGTGTTATCGCGTCGCGTGTTACGTCCACTTCTGCCGCTCCGGGCGGGTGGGAGAAGGCAGGTAAGGCTGTTGAGCACATTTTGAAGATTCAGAACGAACGTGCCGAATTGGCGACCGGCCTGGAACTGGATGTCGTGGCTCTGCCGGGTGCGCAGTTCGCGAAGTTCATTGGGCTCCTTGTTGATGATGGGGCGCTCCCCCGTGAGCAGGCAAACGTGGTCCTCACAGGCAGCCTGCCGGTCAATGCGCTCGGTCTGACCTGGGCAACCTCGGGTCACATCATGGGCACAGACCCGTGGTTGTTCGATATCGATCAGCTCGGCGGAATGGCTGATGAGAAAATCCTCTCCCCCGAGTTTGCCCCTGCGGGCAACACCGGTGTGGAAGCGTCCACTGACCGTGCCACCACGGGAGACAAAGACGGTTACCTGCTGCGTGGCCGCCGCGTCACTGTCCCGGTCGTTACTGAGCCGATGGCGGGCGTGAAGCTCACCGGGACGGGTCTGTGATGAGTGAGGTCGTGGCCGGAGAAGGTTTTTACCGGGTTGTCGGCGGGTGCGCGGTAGTGCGCCTGATCGACGGTTCTGAGAGATACGTATACAAGCCTGCCGGGTTTGATGCTTCTACCGTTGACGCGGCAAGCATCGAGCATCTGGTGGGTGCAGGCCTCATCGAAAAGGTTGAAGTGAAAACTGAGCCCGGAGATGAGGGCAGCATCCCCGAGGGTGAGCCTTCGGAGGAATGGACCGGTAAGCAGTTGGACGCCTACGCCGCATCGAAGAATATCGATGTGAGTAAGGCGAAGAGTAAGGCGGAGAAGGTCGCCGCGATCATGGCAGCTCAAGGGGAATAAGAAGAGAGGGGGCGGTGAAATGATCACCCATGAAAGCGTCGGTCCCGACGAAGACCTTGCACGTGAAGTGCTCATAGTGGCTCGTGACATCGCCCCCTGCATCTCCTCGTTTGCCGACGACAGTGAGGAACAAAAAGACGCGGTCGCTATTCTCAAGCGCGTCTACAAGACGCTCGCCACTCGCGGCTCGCAGTTGGTGAAATCGCAACGGATCGGTAGTGCGTCTGTCGAGTATGCGGATGTTGAATCCGCATTCGATGGTCAACCCCGGCGGGCCCTGCGAGCTCTCTGTGCAGCAAGTGGAGGGAGCCGTGCCGGGCATTCGGTTGGTTCTTTCCCCCAAACGCGCCCCATATCTAGGGTTTGGCCTGAAGGAGACTACTAGTGGAATTTCCCTTTGGTACAAGCGTGTATCGTCTACGGGCAGAAGCCAAAGTTGACCCCTACGATCCAGACTCAACTATCCCTGCGGACTGGGACCACCCGGACGTCTTGGAAATCCCGAACGCTTTCATCGCCCAGTCATCTACATCCATGACAAAGGCTGAGAGCCGGGAGCAGGCACTCGAAGCAAAGTCCCTGTTCTGTGATGGGGCCTTTGATATTCGCAAAGGCGACCGGATACGCAACGGTCCTCCAGGGGCACCTACCTACACGATTGATGGGATTCCCCCAGCAGCAGATACGAACCCGTTTACGGGGTGGTCTCCGCCAAGAGAAATACCACTAAACCGATACGTGGGGTGACTCGTGGCAGTCAAAGGGCAAACTTACATAGAGTTCAACCAGGTTTTTTTCGACGATATTTTGCGGGAAAGTGGAGTTCAAAGCCTTGAACGTCAAGCGGCGGAGAAAGTTTTAGCCGCCGCGAAAGCTAACGCCCCATACGATACGGGTGCATACCAGCGGGGCCTACGTATCGAAAAGGCCGAGGCTCGTTTCCGCACCGTCTATCTGGTGACCGGCACGGACCCGAAAACGCTACTGGTCGAATCGAAAACGGGGAATCTCGCGCGGGCTCTGAAATCTGCCGGACGGGGGTGAACTATGACGCGAGTGACCGCACCCGATCTGGAGCTGTGGCTCACAACGTACCTGCGGACGGCCCTCACAAGTGAAGGGCACTCAGTGCAGGTTTCCAACAAAGAACCCACAGACCTCTCTCTGCCGCTGAAGCAGCCGCTAATCATGATTCGGGACGACTCGGGGATGCGCCTCTCACACGTGACTTTTGATAGGTCGATCGGTGTCTCGATCCTGGCGGGATCACGCATGAACGATAAGCCCGCGAACGATTTGGGGCGCCTGGTGATGTCGATCCTGATGGATGACGCGATAGTCCACGCTGACGGGTCGCCGATAGCCTCTGTTGATTGGGACGGGTGCAACGGCCCCTACCCGGTGATTGACGATCTAGATGTCGCCAGGCGTTACGGGACCGTGGGATACATAGTCGTTGGCTCTTGGTAGAGCCACAAAACAAGTAAACCGAAACCAACCAGCCGTCCTGTGGGCGGCTTTTCTGTTACTCAGGAGGTAACACGATGGCTGCTGATGAGCAGGGTAATGATCTAAGCGCGGTGCCAGTCCCGATTGGTGGGATTGTCGCTTTCGCGCCGTACGCGTCCGCGAACGTCATAGCGGACACGATGATAGGACAAACACCTCTGGAACTGCCAGAGGCCTACGACATGCTGGGTCTAGTCAAGCAGGACGGCGCACCCCAGCATCAGCGTGAGTCTGGTGACGCTCTCGAGTTTTGGCAGAAAGGTTACGTGCTGCCAGGGGATGGCACACGGTCTTTTGTGGTGAATGCTGCGGAAAACAACGCGGCAGTTTTGAAACTGACGGAAGGCAAAGAACCTGACGCGAACGGCGTCATTTATGTTGATTCTTCCCTCCCTGAAGCCAAGTGGCTGATCTTCCTAGCTACGAAGTTCAAGAACGGCACGGAGGATCGGTATAACGGGGCAGCTCAGGTCACTGAGATTGAGATTGACCAGGACACTCGCGGTGAAGTGCGTGGCAGGTCAGTGACTCTCACCTGGCAGGAAGACCCCCTATTCAAGGACCCGAAGACTGGTTTGGATAAGCCTTTCAAAATGTGGCACGGCACGCCAGCATCTAAGAACACTCCTCCCCCTGGCGGAGATCAGTCCGGGGAGTGATTCATTAGTCGTCCGGTCGGGGTGTGCCTATCTGCCCCGACCGGCACCAATATCCACCAGGTAGGCAATCACTGATAGGAGAAAACAATGGGAGCAAAGAAAACGGAAACAACAGCGGAATCTACTGAAGGTTTGGTGTGGGATTCCCGGAATACCGCCACGGATTTGAATGAGCTTTTCGATACCTGGGACGAAGCGAAGGAAGAAGCAGCGCTGGCCGAAGCGGCAGTAGCTGTGGATGTTCCTTGCATCATTATTGAAAAGCGCGTCGTGGCTGGTCGTTTTCCTGATGGGACCATCATCAAAGCACCACTAGCATTTTCCGTACAGGACCTCGACGAAGTCACTGCAACACATGACAACGAGGTGGACCAGCTCAAAGCCCTGCTTATCGCGATGGGTGATGAAGACTCAGCTGCGGCGTTGGAGAAGCAGAATCTTGCCTCTGTGGTGATTTTTGCGTCTAAGTTCTTCAACTTGTTCCAGAAGATGGCGCAGGTGGCGTTGGGAAAATATATCAGCTGATCGCGCTGTGGCGTGATCATCGGGCAGCACTGACCACCACGCTTGGCGCATACGGTGTGAACGTGTGGGAGCTGTCCACTCCCGCCTCGTGGGGGCAGGCGTGCACGCTCGTGGACGCCTCCCTAGAGGACTCAGCTACAAGCCTTTTCGTGGCGGTCAACGGGTGGGACTACCCAATCTCCATGCCAGAGTTACTTCTCGTGATCGGCCTGTACGGGGACAAGGCCGAGCGGCTACTCCCCTTCCACGATGAGGGAACGCATGTCACTGAGGAAGAGCACAGCGCCGCGGTGAGTGAGCTTCTCGAGGAAATCCGCTTTACGTAGTATACGAGGGGGTGGCCCGTGAGCTCTCGCGTAGGTACTGGTCACGTGGCCATCCTCCCTGTCATGACTGGCTTCAAGAAGTCCGTCAGTCGTGAGTTCAAGAGTGCCGGCAGCGCGGGCGCGAAAGACCTACAAAACAACCTCAAAGGGGCGGGCCGGGAAACCGGGAACAAACTCGGCAGGGATCTAAAGTCCGCATTTGATTCTTCGACCAAGGACCTTGGCGGAGTAGGCCTGAAGGTGCTCCAGCGCGATGTGGCATCAGCATCGGCCGCACTGTCGAAAGCCCGGCTCAAGCAGCAGGATGACGCGGGCCGGGTGCTGGTTGCTGAGCAGCAGCTTTTGGCTGCGTGGGAGAAATATCCTGCGGGGTCGGTTCAGGTAGTGCGTGCTGAGGAGCGGTTGTCTTCAGCGATGCGCGCTTCGAAGGCTTCGGTAGATGCGGTGGCGGAAGCTGCGCGGCGATTGAAGTCGGCGCAAGACGAGCTCGAGTCCCTTGGGACAATTGGTGCTGGCAGTGCTGGTGGATGGCGGCAGATGGCTGCCAATTTCCGTGCCGGTTTCACGGATCTTGAGGCGGGCAAATTAGCTGCCACCGGGATTGCTGGGGCACTTGGCTCTCTCACGAAATCAGTGTTATCGCCCGCGATCTCTCTTTCAGGGAAGTTTAAGTCGGCGTTTGTTTCCGCTATGGGTAAAGCCGCTACCGCTGGGGGAAAGATAGGCGGGCCTGTTCTTTCCTCGCTGCGATCTGTGCGGTCCAACCTGGCTGGGTTTGCTAGTGATCTTGGCGCGCCGTTTCGTAGTTTTGCGGGCAAAGTTGGCCCGTATTTCTCCCCGGTGGCAGCAAAGGTTACTGGCTATTTGGGTCCGGTTGTTTCGTCGGTTAAGGCTTTAGCTGGCAAACTACCCTCAGCGATCGGTAGTGGCGTGACTGGGATGGTCACGACGTTTGGACGTGGTTTCACCACTATGGTGAGCGCCGCGAATAACGGCATGAGCCGGGTCGCTAGCACTCTTCGTGGCCCCGCTACTGCTCTGGTTACTGCGGCGGGAGCTGGCATTGGTGTTGCCCTTGGTAAAGGGTTTTCTCGTCTGACTGCGATTGATACCGCGTCGAAGAAGCTGACTGGGTTTGGTCATGACGCGGCGTCCGTGAAGACGATCATGGATGATGCGACCACTTCAGTCAGGGGCACAGCGTTTGGATTGGGAGAGGCTGCAACTGTTGCTGGTGCTGCTGTGGCGGCTGGAATCAAGCCCGGCGAGCAACTCCAGCGTCACCTGAAAACGGTTGCGAACAATGCGTCTGCGGCTGGCATGTCGATGGAGGAAATGGGCTCGGTCATGAACCGGGCTGCCACTCAGGCTAACGGCGTCCAAAACGATGTGATTGGCCAGCTCGCGGACCGTGGTATCCCGATCTACCAAGAGCTCGCCAAAGAACTAGGTGTCACCGCTGGTGAAGTCTTCAAGATGGCTTCCGAGGGGAAGATCGACTTCGAGACATTCTCGCGGGCCGCTGAAAAGGCTGCTGGCACGGTTGCTGACGAGATGGGCAACACCGTGCCGGGTTCTTTCAAGAACTTGATGGCTTCGGTTGGGCGTATCGGCGCTAACCTACTTGGTGGTATCTACCCCAAGATCGCTCCCCTCATCCAGGCTGTCACTGGCGCTCTGGGGCCGATTGAAGATAAAGCCAAATCTCTGGGTGAGGTGATCGGCACGAAGGTCGGTCCTGTGATAGACCGGCTCACTGAGTGGATCGGGAAGCTCTCTGACGGATCGTTGAAGTCCTCCAAAGGATTCGATGGCCTCTTGAAGGTCGCGGGACCTCTTGGTGGAGTTTTACTCGCCCTCGGCTCTGGTGGCCTTGGCGGTCTGATCTCTAGGATTCCTGTTGTCGGGGGCATGCTGGGTGGTCTGGGCGGTGTCTTCAAGCTTTTGGGCGGCCCGATCGGACTGCTCATTGGTCTCATCGGTGGTCTCGTTGCTACTGGTGGGGATGTTGCGGGGTTTACCTCCGCGATTACTGGCATGATGTACGACCTGGTAGGGCAAATCCCCGCTTTGGTCAAAGGGATCATGACGGTTGGCCCGAAAATCATTCATGGTTTACTGTCAGCGATTCCGCTGCTCCTTGATGCTGGCACTGAGATTGTTATCGCGCTTGTGCGCGGAATCCTCACAGGGCTTCCTCAACTGGTGCAAGGGGCCTTACGGCTGGTGTTGTCGCTGTCGGCGCAACTTAAGCAGATGCTGCCGGTCATTATTGAAGCAGGTATCACGCTCTTACAAGCACTGATTACCGGAATCATTCAATCGCTCCCACTACTGGTGGAAGGCGTTCTTGTACTGGTTGATGGGTTGCTGGTTGCTCTTGTTGGGCTGCTCCCGTTGATCATTGAAGGTGGTGTGCAACTACTGGGGGCCCTCGTCCAGGGGCTCCTTACCGCACTACCAGTACTCCTTGAGGCAGTAATAATACTGATACAAGGATTAGTGACCGCGCTCCTTGAGAATCTTCCCTTGTTGATTGATTCAGGGATTCAATTGTTGATGAGTCTGGTTTCTGGGCTTATTCAGGCTTTGCCGGAACTGATCACTGCGGCGCTCACCTTGATCATACAGTTGGTTGAGGGGCTTATTCAGAATCTCCCTGAGCTTGTCAATGCTGGCATTCAGTTGGTGCTTGCCCTCGCGCAGGGGTTGATTGACGCGATCCCTGACCTGGTTGCGGCGCTCCCTGCACTGTTTTCTGCGATCATCGAGGGCTTCGCGGGAGTGGATTGGCTCAGTGTTGGCGCCAATATTGTCACTGGTATCATTTCTGGTCTTTGGTCTATGGCAGGCGAACTGGTCAACGCCATGTGGGAGATGGCTAAGGAAGCGTTTGGTGGGGTCCTCAAGTTCTTCGGGATCGCGTCCCCCTCCAAACTCATGGATCGGGCAGTGGGACGTATGCTCCCACGCGGTGCCGCTCGCGGTGTGAAAGCCGAATCGGGCGTGTTCGAGGACGCGACCGAAGCCATGGCCAAACGGGCCACTGACAGTGCCCAGCGGGCAATGGGAACAATCAACACCGCAATGAACATCGTCACCAATAAAGACCCCTACTCTCCCTCCACCCCCACGCGCCGGGGAAACACGAACGCTGGCAGTGGTGGCAGGAAAGTTGAGATCAATAACTACGGTGTTGACGCCGCCGAGCTCGGAAGCCGCACTTTCGCCCAGTTCAAACACTGGAGTGATGACGACATAGGAGGTGTACACCCATGACATACGGTTACACTCCCTCACCTATCAGTACCCTCAGCCCAGGGTTCACCGCACACCGGAAAACCCTGGGCCAACTGGTACGCGTATCCCTTGGTGGCATTGAAGGCGAAACACAACGACCCCTGTACGGCCCTGGTGGATGGTATTGGTTGGTACAAACAATCACCGGCTGGTGGGAAACCGCGCCCATCGAAACTAGCACCGTGAAACATCCCCTCGGCAGTGGGGTGCTCGCACTCACCCCACAGTTCGGCCCCCGACCTATCTCTATAAGCGGAAGAATCATCGCCGATCGAGGAGGCCCAGGCGCGCTCGAAGCAGCACTAGATGAGCTCGGCTCTATCAAACACGGTGTGCTCCTCATCGATGAGCTACAACGTGGACTATGCCGTGAAGCCGACGTGCGACTCACGGACATGCAAGTAACCCGTGAGACCAACATCCGCGCGTCCGTTACCCTCTCATTACAAGCCGATGATCCACGCAGATACGGATCGGCAGTGCAAAAACTCAAAAACGGTTCCAACACACTTCTCAATCCCGGTAACTCACCTTGTTTCCCCACCATTAGCCTTGTCGGCCCCCACTCCGCTCTGACCATCACCCACCCGGGAGGAAACTACACTTTCCCGGCGCTCTCCACCGGGCAGCGTCGCCGAATCCAGGGAGCCACCCGCAACGTATGGGCAGGAGACACTCGAGTGTTCGTTGGGTCGGGCCCTTACCCGCGTGTCGAAGAAGGCGGAGCCCGCTGGACAATCAACGGGCTTGGAAATGGAACCGCCACAGCACAAAGGATCGAAGCATGGATGTGAGAATCTGGGTTGCCCACGCACTCACAGGAATCGTGGCCGGTGAACTCGAAGCGGTCTCAGGAACGTTTACGCAAAAGTTTGGTGGTGGTACCGCCTCCGACCTCACTATCCCGCTAGGGCATCTCACCACACCAGATGGTGTCAATATTGACTGGAATGCGGTAGCCCGCGTGGTGGACTGGTGCCTTGGAGGGAAATACACACTTGTTCTCACCGCCGGCACCAATGTGCTTGGTGAGTGGCTGATGATGAAACACCCCGAATCAATCAGCGACCAAACACTAGCTGTGTCCGGAATGGAATGGGACGGATACCCCGCGCTACGCAGCCTGCACGCCAACTACACATACACGAACGTAGACCAGCTCACGATCGCGAAAACTCTCCTCGAAGACGCATTCATCGGCTGGCAAACGGGCTTCCAAATAACGGTCCCCACGGTCACGTCCGGAGTGAAGCGCACTGCGCAGTGGCGAACCAGGGAAGGCTACTACTCTGACGCGCTTGATGAAATAGCTCTCCCCGAAAACGGGTTTGACTGGCGCGTCACTCACACCGGAACCTGGACGGGCGGAGCACTGACCAAAGTCACCCGCACCATAAGGTTCGGCTCACCCACCATCAGAACATCAACACCCATAGTGATCCGATACGACGGGCCCGGAGCGCCCATCGATAACTGTCTCACCTTCGAACAAGAATGGGACTTTCACCGCTACGCGCACTCTGTCTACGCATGGGGCGCAGGGGATGGCGCGAAAAAGCTTTTCTACGAGGCCGGTAACAACACTCTACCCAATCAGGGATACGTGAAAATCACCAAGAATCTCTCATACCCCAGTATCACCAACCCCGATGCGCTCAAGGCCCTTGCAGATGCGGACCTGCAAGCATCTCAAGAGTTACGAACCCCAGCCCAATCAGAGCTCCTCATCGACCGGCTCCCACAAATTCCTGCTCTTGGGGATTTGATGCGCGTTGAAATCGGGCCGACCTGGACTATCCCCCACGGGTATGAAGGAACCATGCGGATCGGTGAAATATCGTTCCCTGTAAACGCAAACCGGGTGGAGACCGTGAAAGTGGGTGCCCTATGAGATTCCCCTACCAGCGCACCACCGGCACTCTTCTGCGTGAAGCATTCAGAGTCCAACGGGCCCAATCCTCCGCCCGCAACCTGGGATTGTCATCAATCACTAAAGGCGAAGGAAGTATTGATCTTCTCGCAACAGACACTGCCACCACTCCAGAAGTGTCTATCGGTGACCTACCAGGCGGGCTGTTCGGTATTGGCCTCAAAGTCGCTGGGTCCATCAAAGAAATCGGTAGGCACATAACCGATTCCATCAGTACAGCCACCCAACCACTAAAAGATCGGATCGGGTCGCTCGAAGGGTGGCGCGTTGAAGCAGCATCAGCGATCGCTCAAGAACGACGCCGCAACGACAATCAAGACTCTCGGCTCGCCACACTCGAAGGAAAACCTGACGGACCCAAGGAATCAGACTTCCAAAAGCTACGCGATGAAGTCGCGGCCCTGAAAGAACAAGTACGCAAACTTCAAATCAGGGCAGACATGCCAGGCGGACTCCCCGAAATCATCGACGCCTAACCCCGCTAACACCCGTCTTCACCCCCCTTGTTGGGGGTTTTCTTTTGCCCACAAAACCTAGGAGGTAACTGTGGCATCATCATTCCCGAACTTGGGTCGTGCTCCAAGCCTGCCGTCTCGTATTGTCACGGTTGATCTCGCAGAAACACACATCGGTCAGCCCGAGACGGGCGCCAAGGTTGATTTCACGCTCCCCCAGGACATTCACGTGCGCGCTGATGGGGTGATAGTCCAGGCAGGCACGGTCACCTTAGAGCTCGACGCTAATGGTCGCGGTGAGATTCGCCTGCCCTGCTACTCGTCTGCCAGCAAACCGGAGGATTGGGTGATCCTCGTGAAAAAACACTGGGCGCCTTACCCCTACCCCATACGCGTGCCAGCAGGCAACACAAAAATCTCTCTCGCATCCCTCGAACCACCAGTGGAGGTGTCAGACGCCATGGCCAAATTTGTTCCCACCGATGCCGTAGTGCGCAGCATCAAGGAGGGGTCGCAGTGGGCGGCCTCCGCCGAGGTTGATGGCGGCATTATCAACCTCGATTTCACTGTGCCACCGGGTGGTACTGCCTGGCCGCGTGGGGGACTCAATACCTCAGCCGACCTCGACGGCCTTTTTGGCCAAGCCTCAGCCGGGATCTATCGGATACAGACCCAGCAAATCGCCTCCGCACTAGGCCTACCCTCCCCCGCGCCAGGAGTACTCACTGTCCAATGGACACGCTCCGTGTCCGGGGATGACTCCATGCACATTTGGGAGCCCGCCACTGGTGGGCGATTCACACGCCGCTACACCGGCACGTGGAGCACGTGGGTGAACGACTCGTGGATCAAAGGGGCCATCACCAGCGGTGACGATCTCGACGCGTACAGCACATTCGCCGCTCAGGGCGTGTACCGCGTGGGCACTGCTGCCGAAGCGGCTGCCATCGCCCACATCCCCACTAACGCGCCCGGGACACTAACTGTCACCTGGTCCGGTGCGGACCGCGCCTACCACGAGTACTCCTGCCTGCATGGGATTTTCATACGGCAACTCAATGCCGGTGCTGGCTGGTCAGATTGGACGCGCCTCGCAACCCTCGCCGACATTCCAGATTCACCCACCGCGAGCGGCCCCGACGCGGGCCTCGCAAACAGTCTCCTCCAGGAGGATTTCTCGCGGCGCATGGGCGGGCGCATCCTCACCGGAGGAAAAGGAGCAGTCGCGTTCCGCTTCGACCATGGCCTCGCGGCCTTCCAAACAAAAGTGCTGCCACTTTTGCAGGCACGCGGAATCGTGGGTTCGCAAGCAATCAATTCCAGGAACTGGGACTACCCCGAGAACGAGGGGGTAACCCCCGAAATAGTCAATGTTTGGGTGCGTGACGGTCTCGTGGAAATCTGGAATCACTCAGCAACCCACACTAACCCCACCAGCCTGGCCGAGCTGGAACGAGAGATCATCACGGGCCTAGCAGAACTCCGCACCCAGCTACCCGACGCTCAAATAGACGGGTGGGCAGTCCCCGGGGTGAACGCTACCGATCCCTACATGGGATTTGGGACTGGCACCAGTGTGCAAGATTTTTATCAGACCGACGCGGGCCGGATGATCCTCACCCACCACGCGGTCGCAACCGGACACATCCCTGGCACACACCGGCGCGTCCTGGACGGGCGCATTCGGCAGGGCCAACACCAGTACACGATTGACTCGCGCAGCATCACTGAGATCAAAACTGAGATCGACCAGGCGATCACTGAAAAAACAGGCTTGCAGATCATGCTCCACCCCTCCCAACTCGACCTCGAAGGAAAACTCACCACACCCGAGCTAGAAGAAATGCTGGATTACGCAGTCGTAAAACAAACCAACGGTGAGCTAGTAATCCTCAGCCCCTACCAACTCATGATCGCCTCGTCGTCTTGAATGAGGTCTATTGTTCGGACTGAATGCTCACCATCGTGGCCGTCTTCTAGTATGCAGTAGAGATCATCCACTGCACCGTCATCCCACTCATGATAACCGCAACGCTTGTTAATACTCATACATGAGGATAACCCCTCTGTGGGGTATTATGGGACGTTTTCAGTGCACCGTTCCCAAGGAAAGGAGCTTTCCTACCGAGGCTGCCTCTCTGCTAGAGGCAGCAATCCTCCGAGTGTCATTGAAATTTAAAGTGTCAACTGTTGTTTTAACATCAGGTGACACGAGATCTGAAAAACGGGTTAGTGACTCAAGTGCCATGGGGCTAAGATTTGCGAAGGAAATTCCGCCTGACAGACCTCGTGATTTCGCAAAATTTATTTGGGTGGTAAGGAAGCCTTTAGACGGGTAAAGACTACCAACAACCCTATATGGCGGAAGGTCAGCAAAGTCGATAAGTCTCTCGCTAAGAGCTTCCCGCCTTTGGTCAACAAATCTTGGTCGAGGGGACTTTACCGGCGTATCAAAAGGAATTTTTGCCATGTCAGGACGGAGAGCAATTAAGGTATCTAGTATCACGCTTGGACGCCCAGGTTTGGGTGCGACGAGTTGATTTTTTGAGGATCTACTAAGACCAATCAAAGGGATTTGCGCTGTAGGGCGTGCAACGTAGTCACTACTCAGAGTGGCCCTACCTCCATGAATCGCATTCCTAAACGCGAGGTAATGCCATTCAGACCCCCACTGATCGTTAGGGTCCACACCTATAGAGCAAAGTGCGCGTCTCGCCTGACGTAATGCTGATGGGGGCATCTCAATGTCTGATAGCCCGCGCCAACCGTATGCGCCTTTGGAACTCCCTGCCCCATGGCCTCCTATAGTAAAACTTGGATGCTCGATAACAGGAAAAGCACCTGGCATGTAAAGAGCATCATATATGCCTAACGATGTGGCGGCCCATGCAGCAGTTGTATCGACACGCTCGGGGGCTCCCTCGTCACTAGTATGACGATTTAAACCGAAATTGAATTGTTCGCCTAGCCGTTGCGCAATCAGATAATCCGGGCTTCCTGGATTGCTACAGATTATATTTATGCTCTCACTCGTGCCCGCGACCAGCGCAGCGGCCAGGCAGACTCGCGAATCCTGCCCTCCGGACAGTGCTAGTGTCATCTTCGCACCCGTCAGAGGGTACGTTTTAAACATGCGTACCATTCGAGCAGCTGCTTCACTGATCGCACTCCCGTGATCCGTGATTCTACCTGCATAGAAGTTCTGGAGATTCAGGGCTTTCTCTTCAAAGACCCCCGTTTTAAGATCTAAGGACAATTCGGTGCCAGGAGTCGCATATCGGATTTCCCGGCAGTAGGTTTCACGCCCAATTTGCTGATAGCTCATTGAGTTTAGCCACATGCGACCACGAACGGATTCTTCGTCGACTGTGTTGCTCATGCCCAGCTGCTCACGGATAGCTATTAACGAAAGGTACGAGTCGGATACTGCAGAAACGCCTTTTTCGCTGAACCAGAGCATTGGCACAAACCCATATAGATCAGCTCCGAAACGTACCTTTTCGTCAGATAAATGAAGCGAAAAATAGCTACCTTCCACGGGGCTCGATGGGTCTGGAACGAAGCGGTCAGGCGCGCTTGCGAACACCATGAGTTCTTTCTCATGGTCTGTCGCAAACCCCTGAAACCAAGTCTGGTCCCCTCGGTGTGCAGAATTGCTTACATAAAAGAGGCGTCGTTCGCCTGATAGCCCGACAACGTCAGTCTCTTCCCTGAGGAAAAGTTCTTCGAGACGGTCCGCGATGTCTTCTGGAGCTACTACCGCAATATATCCGGACACCTCTGCTCCTAACGTAATGGCAATAGATTAGCCATTTTACCACCACCCCCACAATCCCAAGCCTCCACTACCTGTGGGGGCTTTTCTTATGCCCGAAAACAAAGGAGAACACGCATGGAAACGCCTACCCCTGAGCAGATGGCCAAGCTCGATACCACGACTGGCCCCGCGAATGTCGCGCCGATCGAGGTGATCGAATATGACGACGCCGAATAAGGTCCTCGCGGTAGCCTCCCGCGAGATCGGCTACAACCGGTGGGACGACGAAGCTGAGGGCACAAAGTATGGCCGCTGGTACGCCGACCACACCAACAGCCCCTACTTTGGCACCAGCGGTGTGCCGTATTGCAACATGTTCACGTCCTGGGTGCTCGCACAAGCAGGCGTGAAGGAGCCAGCTCCAGGACACTTTGCCTACACGCCCTATTGCCTCAACGCCTACCGCAATATCGGTAACGGTGTTGGTGTTCGCGACGGGCGACCCGGTGACCTAGTGTTCTTCGACTGGGATGATGATGGCGTAGTAGACCACATCGGTATCATCGAGGTTGCCGCCTCGTGGGGCTACCAAACCATCGAAGGCAACACCAGTGCTGGCGCCTATGGCAGCCAGGGTAATGGTGGTGGCGTGTACCGGCGCACACGAGGCTGGGACAGCGGCATTTCTGCAGTAGTACGACCCCAATACGCGGGTACGTCTAGCGCCCACAATCCTGGCACCACCACTGGCTACCAGATCAACCCCGATGGATACTGGGGCATTGCCACCACGCGCGCCTGGCAGCTACTCCAAGGCACCACACAGGACGGCATCGTGTCCGACCAAGACGTGTACTGGCGCGACCAAAACCCCGGCCTCACTACCGGCTGGGAATGGGTAGAAAACCCAACCGAAGGGTCTCAGCTCATCGGGTCACTGCAAAACGCGTGGGGTCTGACACCACAAGACAACCTTGCCGGTCCACAACTATTCAAGTTCATGCAGGACTACTACGGGTCTGCCGGCATTCACGATGGGCGCTTTGACGATGCAAGCCCGGGCATTATCGCCATGCAAAACGCAATAAACGGCAGTCTTGCCAAGAGAGGAATTAAATAATGACCGCACAGAATCCCTACCCAAAGCGGGCGTCCGTACAGACACAGGCCGCCTACCCGTGGCACACTGTCGCCCGCACCATCTTCCAAGCAGTGATCGGTTTCGCCGCCGCATGGGCACTCATAGTCGAAGCCGCCGGCGTCGACCAGACAATCCCCTGGGTCGCCACCAGTCTGGCGATCACAGCGGCGATCACCCGTATCATGGCACTCCCCCAGGTGAACGAGTGGTTGAGCAGGTTCATTCCCTGGCTAGCACCCGAAGGAAAAACCAAGCTAACAGCGTCCCAGGGCGATCCGGTAGATGAAAACGGCGACCCACTCGGCGCGCTGACTGATTCGGAGTAGCCATGAGTGAGGCGGGGATCATCGCCATCACTAGCGCCATCTTGGCATTCGTGGGAGGGAGCGGCGGCCTAGTGGCATGGCTCAGATACAAAACCGAGAAACAAAAAAACTACGTCGACCAAGCCCTGGCAGGCTTCCAAGCACTATTGGAAGCCGAGCAGAACCGCCGCAAAGAACTGGCCGACAGGGTGACCCTCCTAGAGGCCGAGGCGTTCACACGCGAAGGTGAGCTGTCTGCAGAGCGTGAATACACACATCTACTTGAAGACCACATCAACGCGAGGCTTCCTCCACCCCCACCACCACGGCCCCAAACCACCTAAAACGAATAAATAAAATGGCCCCCACCTGGCCAATACGGCTAGGTGAGGATGTCAGTTGGTCATTTAGCTCTTCGAAAGAACTACTTGCCGCGCGCTCTCTTACGTAAAGCCCTTATTTCCTTCATAGCGCGCCTATAGTCCGCGCGTGCCTCGATTCTTTCCTCCTCGGATTGAAGAAAATAACGTTTCACATCTGTTCGTACACGAAACTTGGCTGAGGTGTACCCAAGAATATCTTGATACTCCGACAATAGTTCATTTCGAAGAAGAATATGGTTATCATTCACTGTATCTTTCATTAAAAGTACCCATATTTGCACTACAACAAAGAACACGAAGAAGAGAGCTGAATAAAGCAGAAAAAGCCAAACTAAACTAATTAAAACTTTGGGCTGATCTTCATTAATAAATGGCACAAATCTGACCACAAGTATAATAACGAACGCAAAAAAGAAAGAGACCAACGAAAAACAACCGAGGACGCGACCAAGCCTTTCAATACTCCCCTGCGCGGAGCGTAACTTGTCATACTGCCTCAGAATCGTCAAGTACCTATCGATATACCGGGTTGCAAGCCCCTTGAAAGGTTCGGAATTTATTCCCGCTGCTTTAGACTCTACCTCGAGTCTTTGAGCTTCTTCCAGACAAACCCGAGCTTCGCTGAGTAATTTGTCTTCTCGTTTTTTCTTCCCGCCCCCAGCAACGGACCGCCAAGAGCTTATAGCCGCCAAAATTAGAGGTGTTAGGCCTACGAGAATCTCAAGTATGCTTTTAGCCGTTTCCACTACGACCTCCTCAGACAGCTAAACCTTATATTTCCATACGATTCCCCAACATTACGCCAACCGATTCACTTTGTGTCCGATCAGCAGAAGGACCTAAGAGTTTTTCGGGCTACGTTCCTAAACTCAACGCGTTCACCTGTGGATTGTCCTCTAACTGAAACTTGAAGAACTCAAGTGCAGGCGCACGGGAATCTATACACAGTCCGAGCAAACTCACACCACCCACCTAGTGGGATTGCCAAGTAGAGTGCCTGCCTCTACAGACGCAGATGCAGACTTCCAAGCGAAGGCTATTAATACTATGATCCCAAAACACGCATAAACACCCGATACACTGCTGGCTGCATGACTGCAACCAACTGGAAGCTACCGAGGACAGAACTTGACTATATTCGGTCCCCGCAAAGGTTTAGTTGTTCTCACCGGGCGGACACATAAGTGTCCATTCAGGAGCTACTCGAAGAATTGGTGCGGTACTATACTGACATGGACGAGAATGGCAAAGAGGGCAATGAAGCCCTGGAGCTACGCCTGTCCGGGAAAAGATTTGAAAATGGCCATCTTCCTATCGACTCTTTAGCAGACCTTGAGAGGTACCAACGTCTGGTGCGCTCCATAACGATTGCGAAGTGGACAACTGCAAATCCCGAAGAAGAAGTACCCAAAGACCTATCAGAGATCGGGCTATCCATCGCGCGGATTGACGAGGGCAGCGTGGTGCTGCCATTACTCTTCACTCCAAATGTCGAGTACGTCGATTACCAATTGGAAGCTGCACAAGCTGTTGAGACCGCGTTCGTCGAAATCTACGATGACAATGGCGGAATGGTTATTCTTCCTCCAGAAATGGACGAAGAAGACGCCGAAGCGCTTGCTGGTATTGGGCGAACACTTCTCCCAGATGAGAAGCTGACAGTGACGTTGCAGGTGCAAGAAGAATCCAGAGTCGTTGTAATAGACTCAGCGAGTCGGGAGCGGGCTGAAGAACGCATGAGGGTGTCTGGACTCATGATCGTCGAGGACGACGAAGTAGCAACTGTTACTGAAAACTCAAAGCTGCCAGGCAAGGTCTGCGGGAAAATCACTGCATTGGACACGGATGCCATGCGATACAGACTAAAGCTACCCACAGGTGAAACGATCAATGGCCTATATAAGAATGCGCCCACGGTAGTTGATGACCTGAGAGATGCGATCGACAAGGCCGAGGAGGGTCCCGTGGTCCGAATCTCTGGGACTCTTCACTACAAGGACGAAATGCTTTGGCGCGTTTGGCAAACCGATGAGGTGGAGGTATTTGACTCTCCAGAGATCTCGAGGCGGGGCGACCTCGAACGGATTGCGCTGCTAGGACGCGGATGGGACGGAGAAGATGCGCCAGCCATCTCCTTTGTTGCTTTGGAGGTAGCCGGAAAACTACTTCAAGACCTTCCTGAGTCCACGCAATTTGACGCAAGCATCTTCCCTGACGAAGGTTCTGGGCTGCTGATCGAGTGGGCGAACGCGCAGCGCGTCCTAAGTGTCGAAGTAGACGCCGCGGGCCGCATGATAATCACTCACTTGCCTGAAGGAAAATTCGAAACCTACGAGGAAGAGACCGCAAACGTCGCTGATGCGGTCAAGTTTGTGAGGGAGGTTTTGTCTTGAAAGATCTCCCTCTCGAACCTGGCGAAGAAGAAATTGAACCCTCTGAAGAACTCTTGTTCAGGCAAATCACTGTGCATCTAATGAACAATGGCAAACCCTCCACTAGTTCTTTCGGTCCTGCCACTTCCGACAAAGGGAAGCCTTCTTTTTCAAGAGAATCTGTAGTGAGCGCCAAAGACGCGCAAACTTGGCATAATCAGCACGCAAAATCAGAATCGCTTGGAGTTTGGTCTGTTAGTGTTGACGAGGCCGCTTCGACAGGATTGCGGACTATTGACGATTCTGCAGTACCACCCGCACCATGGAGTCAAAAAGCCCCAGGGCACTGTTATGTTGACTATCGCGCTATGGAAAAAAGGGCGGAACGAGAATGCCGAGCCGTGCTGCTACGGTTCGCCTTGAAGAGAGGGCAAGTCCCCACCGGAGACGATGAAGAGCCCACCGCCTAGTCTGCCCGTCATTGTGCACTAGCTCCACATGTTAAATCCCGCTCAGTTCCCCCCACTTTCCCCCCACATTCAACGCTAAAAGTCGCTAAACAACGAGACACCTTGAGACACCCAAACTGGCGACCACCTGTACGATGAGATAAAATGAGACACAGTAAGACAGCATGTTTTAGGCGGTTTCGAATCAGAGGGTTGAGGGTTCAAGTCCCCCATGGCGCACAGCTAAAAGGCTCTGACCTGGAACTTCGATTCTGGGTCAGAGCCCTTTTTGTGCCCTAAAACGGCCCCCTTTTTTCCTTCCCTCCTGTCTCCACGTACAGGGTCATAAAACCGTACACTGGGCGGTATGCGGCCCCGGCACACACCACATCGCCCAGTATGCGGTCAGTGCGATCGGAAGGGATAGCCCCGAGGTCTTTTCCAGGCTTGCCCAAAAAAGCTCTTCACAATGCCCACACAACTCGAGTGGGAGACAGGACTGATCGGTTCCTTCCATCACAAGCACAAAATTGTCAACGCATTCATGTAATGGCTGCTGGTTATAGCTATAGAAAGCAAGTGCTCTTGTGTCTGACACTTTGTCAGAGTATTTACTGAGATTACAACGTCAAGGAAGGCAGCATCGATCATGCAGAAAATAGACTTCAAGAAGCAAGAATCAAGCCTCTATGCCCCCAGCCAATCATGGCAACTAGTCGAGGTGCCTCCCATGAAGTTTGCCACAATTTCTGGGGTCGGTAACCCGAACCTGAGCGAGGATTACGCCGCAGCTGTGTCTACCCTGTACGCATTGTCCTACGCGGCAAAGTTCGCGAGCAAAAAACAGCTTGGCCTTGACGACGTGGTTCTCCCGCTTGAGGGCTTATGGTCAGCAGACGACGCTCAAGTCTTCAAGGTGTCTGACAAGGATAATTACCAGTGGACCATGATGATCCGTCAACCGAATTGGCTTGATCTCAATACGCTGGAGGAAGCTAGCCTCACTGCCGCTCGAAAAAACCTGACCTACCATGGGAAAAGCTTGGCTTCATCGATATTCACGAGGGACTGAGTCTACAGATGTTACATATCGGCAGCTATGACGACGAAGCCCCTATCCTTGCTGATCTCCATAGCAATGTTATTCCTCAACAGCAGTTAGAAGAGAACGGTCTCCACCACGAAATCTACCTTGGCGCCCCACAAAAGGTTGCACCCGAGCGTCTCAAAACTATCCTCCGCCAGCCTGTTCGTCGGGTGTGAGTATTGAGAGATACTCTGCGTGATGAAGTGCTGATTTTGAATCTATCCCAAAGGGGCATAGAGAGACATGCTGGGACCGCCTGTTTTCGGCGGTTTGAATGAGACGGTCGAGAGTTCGCAACCTCCATGGGACTAGCAAAAGATGCAGGCCTGAGATTTTGATTGTGGGCCAGAACCTTTTTCGCCCCTACGTACGGGGATCATAGACATGAGCGATAGCCGCAGCAGCGAATCGCGAATCCCCCGAATAAAACAGTGTCGCGGTGACAAATATCAAGCTGCCACGGGAATTAGCATACTGTGATGCAACAAGGGAGGGCTAGTCCCGCGCAGCTTCTCGTTCTTTTCGCTTTCCTCGAAAGTAAAGCCACAAGGCTGTAATCACAAATAGGATCAATCCAACGAAGCCCAGCCACAGAAGGCCCTTCACTACGAAGCCAACAATCGCCGCGGCAGCCCAGATTATCAAGAGAATAACAAGAAAAGTAATCATACTTTAGGGGATGAGCCAACACTATGGTGCGCAACAGCTAGAGTGAGATCGCTATCAGCTACACATGGGTGCACTTTCTATGGCTCGGAACGCCCTATAGCACTTTCGAAAAGAACTCCTGTGTGCGCCTCTCCTGAGAATTATCTATAACCTGAGTGGGGGAACCTCGTTCTACAATAATGCCGTCATCCATGAACACCACTTCATCGGCAACTTCACGAGCGAATCCAACCTCGTGCGTCACTACAACCATTGTCATACCAGACGACGCCAGATCTTTAATCACGCCGAGAACTTCCCCAACCAGCTCCGGGTCAAGGGCTGAAGTCGGCTCATCAAAGAGCATCACATCGGGCTCCATGGCTAGTGCACGGGCAATCGCCACACGTTGCTGTTGCCCTCCTGAAAGCTGAGACGGATAGTGCCCCGCGCGTTCAAGAAGCCCGACCCTGTCTAAGAGCTCTAGACCAAGTGCTTCCGCTTTTTTCTTCGGTATTTTCTTTACGCGAAGGGGAGCCTCCATCACATTTTCCAGAGCCGTCCTATGGGGGAAGAGATTAAAACGCTGGAAGACCATGCCAATGCGGGAACGCTGTCGCGCAATTGCTTTGTCAGGTAAATCGTAGAGTCGACCATTTTCTTCACGGTACCCTTGGAGCTCTCCCTCAACAAATATTCGCCCTGCCGATATTTCTTCCAACTGATTAATGCACCGAAGCAACGTGGATTTGCCGGAGCCCGAAGGCCCCAAGATTACACAAACATCACTGGGCTTAACGTCGAGGCTCACTCCTCGAAGGACGTGCAAGTTCCCAAAATATTTATGAACGTCTTTAACGCGTACCATCAGATCCGTCACGGTCTGGCCTCCAAACTTGGATCGATAGTGGGCGGGTCCTGAGCCAAAAGAGCTTGGCGCCGAGCTTCAACCCAGTCTTCTCTTGATGATTCTTTCCCATCAAACCCTCGACCAAAATAGGCCTCTATGTAGTGTTGGATGACCATGAGAATAGACGTAATCACCAAATACCAGATTGCAGCACAAATAAGGAGCGGAATCGGTAAGAAAAGTTGGTTTCCTTTAGTGCTTGCTGCAAAGGTCAGCTCGAGGGTAAAGGGGATCGCAGCCACCAGTGATGTAGTTTTGAGCATCGAGATGGTTTCGTTGCCGAGGGGAGGGATTATAACTCTCATTGCTTGAGGAAGCACTATCCTCCACATGATTTGTCCGCGCGACATGCCTAAGGCAGTAGCGGCCTCCCATTGTCCCTTGTCGACTGCATTAAGGCCAGCTCTAATAATCTCTGCTAGATAGGCTCCCTCATTGAAGCCCAGCCCTAGTGCTGCCATCCAAAACACTGACAGCACTGCAGAGGTCTGGAAAGTTACAAATTCAGCCCCAAAAGGAATACCTAAAGATAGTTGGGGATAGAGAACCGGTAGCAATGACCAAAATATCAACTGTGTATATACCGGAGTTCCCCGGAAGAACCATATGTAGGCCCATGCAACGCCACTAAGGATGGGGTTGGGCGATTGCCGCATCACTGCCATAGTAAGCGCCAGTATCGTGCCAATAACCATCGCCAGGACTGTGAGCAAAAGTGTATACCCCACGCCGATCATAATTGTGCGGGAGAAAAGCCACTCCCACACAACAGGCCAATTGAAATTCGGGTTGGTTACTAAAGAGTTAACCATCATCGCAACAATTACCGCCACGATGATAGCGGATACCCAGCGGCCCGGCTTCGGTACCGGGCGCGCATGGATCAGTTCAACAGAATCGGGTCGTACCGCATGTGACATATGAGGATCAGACCTTCGGGTTTACTTCTGCCTTCGGCAATGCCGAGTCTTGGGCGCCGTACACTGCGAGGATCTCTTCAAAGTAGCCCTCATCCATCAGGTATTGCAGGGCAGCCTGTACAGCGGCAGCCAGCTCAGCATCTTCCTTTTTCACGACGATACCTTGCGGCGCTGATTCGATACTTTCGCCAATCACCTCTACCTGGCCACCGGTTTGTACTACTGCGTAACCTGCTACTGGAGAATCTGCGAATGTGGCATCGTATTGTCCGCCTACAACCTTAGTGGTCACATCGCTTTGTAGATCGTGAGGCTTGACGTCAATAGCCTTCTTACCATCGGCCACACACTTTTCTGACAGCTCGTTGATGTAGTCGAATTGGAATGTACCATTCTGAACGCCAATGACCGCTCCACATGGGTCTGCAGGATCGAATCCTTGAGGATTCCCTGCGGCCACTGCATAAGACGACCCCACGTTAAGATAGGAAACCATATTGGTCTGTTCCAGGCGCTCAGGCGTAATAGTGAAAGAGGACGCGCCAACATCAAACTTTGTACCTAATGCAGGAATAATCGTGGGGAACTCTGCGTGTGTGGTGGTACCGTCTTCTAATCCCATGACAAGAGCGATTGCCTTAACGATGTCGATATCGTATCCCACTGGCGTCTGTCCATCTTCTGCACGGAACTCCCCTGGTGGATAATCAGTGGATGCGCCATTACGCAGAATTCCCGCGTCCTTGACGTTTTCTGGTACCAAAGCGACTATTTCGTCAACAGGATCAAGTTTGGAAAAGTCGAATCCTTCTGCAGAATCGCTACTGGCAGCTCCCTGGGATTGAGTGGTCTCTTGACTGGCAGGAGTCTCAGTTTTCGAATCTGGGTCAGAACAGCCTGCCAGCGCCAGTGCGGTTATCGACAGTGCTGACAGCGCCACAGTTACTTTGCGCATACTTTCTCGCTTTCCTCATGTACTGCCCCCAAGTATGCGCATAGATGGATACATATTCATAATGTGTCTCAAGATGTGGGGCAGCCACTTCATTTCTCAAGAAGCTTGTGGCGAAGTTTCCACACTCTCTTCGAAGCATCACGCACAGTATCCTTGTCGAGGAGACCTGTATCAATCGCATCCAATACGCCATCAATAACGGCATGAGCATGGCGATTAACGTCGTCACCATCAAGGCCAGAAAGATCCAATACTAGGCTTGCCCCTGACTCAAGAGCAGCTACATCATTAGCTACGGTATCCGGATATTCATCGCTTCCTTCTAACATGAGCATCGAGTCAGTGACAATGACGCCGTCGAATCCTAAGTCGTCGCGAAGAATGTCATTCCATTTTTTCGACATCGATACAGGAATTTCGTCGATTGATTGATACCGCAGATGACCTGTCATAATCAATTCAACTCCCGCTTTTATGCCTGCTTCAAAGGGAAGCGCGCCACTACTCAACCATTGTTCAAGTGATATGTCCGTACTAGGGAGCATGGTATGTGAATCTCCAGGGGCCGCGCCGTGATCGGGAAAATGTTTGAGCGTCGAGTACACCAAACCGTGCTCTCCCTTTATCGCGGCTTCAACGCCTCGGGCAGCAAGGGCTGGAGTAGTTCCCAGTATTCGATCGTAAATAAAGGAGTGGGGGTCATCAGTGTGGTCGGCAATTATGCCGAAGTTAAGGTTGATTCCTAGCTGGCGGAGGCGGCGTCCACGGTCACGAAAAGCCTCTTCTATTAGTTCCGGGGGACCATCTTGTAGTTCAAGAGCTCCGGGAGCAGGATCTGAATCGATCCTGCTCACCACTCCTCCTTCTTGATCAATTCCTACTAAAAAGGGGAGGTCAACAGTCTTTTGCCACGAATCCACCATGGTGGCGACAATATCCTCTTCATCTGGGATGTTGTCCCCCATCAAGATCACCCCAGCGGGTTGAATTTCTTCAAGAAAACCTCGGATGGCGTCACCATCAGTTCCTGGATAGTGAAACATGAATACTGATGCGACTTGCTGTCGAGGTGTCAGATTCTCCCAGTACTCATCGAATGGATCACTAATATCAGTCGTTTCACCGCTCTGCACGATGGGTTTCTCGGAGGATTCTACTGAAGACTGCGTCGAAGAGGCACTCTCAGAACACCCCGAGAACACCAGCAGCCCAACCATAGTTCCACAAAATACGCGCTTCATCTCAACTAGGGGGTATTTCTTGTGTCAACGATCATCTTCCCAAAGGGGAAAGCTGTCACCGGGATCATCTTAATGTTGACGATTGCGTCCAATATTCCAACTATCGTGATTGCCTGGGCAATCGCGGTGATGAAGTGCACCACGCAAAGCCACCATCCTGCGATGATAAACCAGATGGCGTTCATGAGTGACGAGCCAGCTCCCGCACCTGGTTGCCGCACAACAGTACGACCAAATGGCCAAAGAACATATGCGGCCATTCGGAAAGCCGCCACACCCACGGGAATAGTGATGATAAAAATACAGGCCAGAACGCCTGCAAGTACGTAGCCTAGGAAGAGCCAGAAGCCTCCTAGGATCACCCAAATGATATTTACTATGGTGCGCATGGCCCTAGCCTAGGTCAATACTGACCAAGTCACGTTCCGAAAAGGACCCTAAGGAATTCTATGTATCCAAGCTGGGTCCGAAAATTTCTTCTGCACGAGGCGGTCTGCAACGCGCAGGTCTTCTTCCGTTAGGTGACCGGTAGTCGCCTGATATCTTTCCGTAAAGCTGTCTTTGAACCTGGATATGATTTCTCCGCGAGACAGTCCCGTTTGCGCACGCATTGGGTCTACTCTTTTCACAGCTGAACGCAGACCTTTATCTCGGATTTTCTCCTTGCCAATCCGCAAACACTCATTCATTTTGATCGCATCAATGTCATACGCCATCGTCACGTGGTGAAGCATGTACCCATTTGCAAACCGCTTTTGTGCAGCTCCGGCGATTTTTCCTTGCTCAGATGCGATGTCATTGAGAGGAACATACTTTGCCTTAATGCCAACCTTTGTCAGCGCCTCCATCACCCATTCATCTAGGAAAGGATAGGACTGTTCAAAGCTCATGCCATCGACGAGGGCAATAGGCACTACCAGCGAATAGGTGATGCAGTTACCCGGCTCCATAAACATCGCTCCCCCACCTGATATGCGGCGAGAAACGGTAATGCTGTGTTTATCGATCCCCTCTTGATTGATTTCATTTTCATAGGATTGGAACGAACCGATGACAATTTGCGGACCATTCCACTCCCAGAATCGCAAGAAGGGCTTGCGCTGGCCCGATGCCACCGAGGCAACAAGGGACTCATCAAGTGCAACATTGACTACCGGCGCAACGGCAGGCCCGTGTATCACTTCCATTTCTAAGTCATCCCAGCTAATCGCCTGGCCCAAGGCCCGTCGTACCGCTACACCGATAGCCTCCGGGCTTACTCCTAGGAGTTCGTCTCCCTCGCGCATAATCGAGTGAAGTCTTTTCGCAATGTCAGTGCTCCCAGAATCCTTGGGGATACCGGATAGTGCCTGGCCAAATCGTTCTATGATGTCGTCAGGTTCAGCGAAAAAATCACCTGATATGCGCACTTCACCTAAGTCATTGCCATCGACTTCAACGTCAACAGATACAAGTTTGCCGCCAGGAACTTTGTATTCACCATGCATAACATGATTATGCCTCTATTATTAGACGATTTGCTCCCCTTGTCCATGATGGTCATCACTGCTACATGTCGCAGCCCCGCGGTAATATGACGTGACGACCTATCTGGAGGGGACGATGCCTAAACCACTGCGCTCAGCGACATCTACGGGCGGACGGAACATGGCCGGAGCCCGCTCGCTTTGGCGAGCAACCGGCATGACTGATGACGATTTTGGTAAACCTATTATCGCGGTCGTCAACTCCTTCACCGAGTTTGTGCCTGGTCATGTCCATCTACGCAATATGGGAAAGTTGGTCGCCGATTCCATTAAAAGTGCGGGCGGTGTAGCGAAAGAATTTAACACGATCGCTGTAGATGACGGTATTGCCATGGGGCATGGTGGGATGCTGTATTCTCTTCCTTCCCGCGAACTAATTGCCGATTCGGTAGAATACATGGTCAATGCTCACTGCGCTGACGCAATGGTATGTATTTCGAACTGCGACAAGATCACTCCTGGAATGCTGCTCGCTGCCATGCGACTTAATATCCCATGCGTTTTTGTCTCTGGCGGCCCGATGGAAGCTGGAAAGGATATTCCCGCTGATGCTATCGTCGGCCCCTCCACTGCCGGGCACGGCAATCTCATCACTGTTATGAATGCAACAGCCAACGATGATATTTCCGATTCAGAGTTACTTGCGCTCGAAAAAGCTGCGTGTCCAACGTGTGGATCATGTTCGGGTATGTTCACCGCAAACTCGATGAATTGCCTTACTGAGGCGCTAGGTCTTTCGCTTCCAGGTAACGGTTCCACCCTGGCGACACATGTTGCACGCAAAGCACTTTTCGAAGAGGCAGGACGTCTCTCAGTTGATCTATGCCAACGCTATTACAACGAGGACGATGACTCCGTCCTTCCAAAAGCTATAGCTACAAAAGATGCCTTTTGGAATGCCATAGCGTTAGATATGGCAATGGGCGGAAGTTCGAATACTGTCCTTCATATTTTGGCGATTGCCCGCGAAGCTGGCGTCGATTTTGACCTGAAAGACATCGGTCAGGCGGGAGAAAGCGTCCCATGTCTGTCAAAAGTAGCTCCTAATCACAATGACTACCACATGGAGGACGTGCACCGCGCCGGGGGTATCCCCGCGCTTCTAGGCGAACTCAACCGGGCAGGACATCTGCATTCCAAAGTTCACACTGTTCACTCGCCAGATCTAGAGTCTTGGCTTGACGAGTGGGATATCCGCGGAGGAAAAGCCAGCCAAAGGGCGATTGAACTGTTCAAAGCAGCGCCCGGTAATGTGCGTACTACCGAGGCTTTCTCCACTGACAACACATGGGCAGAACTAGATCAGGATGCCGAAAATGGCTGTATTCGCGATCAAGCCCACGCATATACGGCATCAGGTGGTCTCACGGTCCTCTATGGCAATCTTGCTGAGGACGGCGCTATCATCAAGTCGGCCGGTGTTGACCCCGCGCTTTTCCGGTTCGTTGGAAAAGCGCGAGTCATGGAAAGTCAAGAAGAGGCTATTGAGAAGATTCTCGATAAAACAGTCCAGGCGGGCGATGTGGTCGTAATCCGATATGAAGGACCGGCTGGCGGGCCAGGCATGCAAGAAATGCTCTACCCAACGTCGTTCCTCAAGGGGCGTGGCCTCGGCGCACAATGCGCACTGATCACTGATGGGCGCTTCTCTGGAGGCACCTCAGGAATCTCAGTGGGCCACGTATCACCCGAAGCGGCTGCTGGGGGGCTTATCGGCCTAGTTGAGGACGGCGATGAGATCCTCATTGATGTGAATGAAGGCCGCCTTGAATTACTAGTTGACGACAACATTTTGGCTCAACGCCGCAAAGAGCAAGAATCTCGTGAGCATCCTTGGACTCCGGTCAATCGGGATCGAGTAGTATCTCCAGCTCTTCAGCTCTATGCAGCGACCGCACTATCTGCTTCTCAAGGCGCTGCGCGCGATGTGAATAAAGTACTCTAGCCTTATGCATCGTCTTGCAGGTAGGCCCCAACATTATGACTGGGGGTCAGTTACGGCGATTCCAGATTTCTTAGGTGAGCAGCAGTGCGAAAGGCCAGTTGCCGAATTATGGTTTGGAGCTCACCCTCAAGCCCCCAGCCTTGCCGATGGAGATCGCTTAGATGAAGTAATAGCCAAGGATCCGCGGCGTGCCCTTGGCCCATCAACCTGCTATGCCTTCGGCTGTCAGCTTCCTTACCTATTGAAACTCATAGCACCTGATGCGCCTTTATCCCTACAGCTTCATCCGTCCCGGTCACAAGCACAAACAGGATTCCTCAGAGAAGAAACACTTGGTATTCCTCGTAACGCACCTGAGAGAACCTATAGGGATCCAAACCATAAGCCCGAATTACTCTACGCTCTTACCCACTTCAGGGCCTTTGCTGGATTCAGCGTTCGTCGAAAATCGAGAGAGCTACTGGAAAGCCTTGATGCTCCGCTTGCCCAAAAAATCAACCGGCGACTTTTGCTTTCAGCTGGTAGAGGTATGCGGCCGGTTGTGACATGGCTTCTTGACCCTGATTCAGGTCCAACCACCGCACAAGTTGTGCGTTTTGGACAGGCCTGTGGTGAGCGACTAAGAGCCGGAGCATCTCCCGACCCATTGCTTGATGAAATGGTCTCAGACTTACATCAACAGTTCCCAGGTGACCCAGCGGTTGCAGTGGCCTTCCTCATGAACCCCGTTCACCTTTCACCAGGCGAAGCTCTTTATCTCCCTGCGGGCACACTCCACTCATACCAATCAGGTTTTGCTGTGGAAGTAATGGCAAGTTCTGATAATGTCATCCGCGCCGGACTTACCAGCAAGCATATTGACCGCGGCCAGCTTCTCGATCTAGGAGAATTCGATGCACATCCAGCGGTCCGCCTTGCCCCAGAACGTCCCAGTGAAGGAATTCTCCGGTTCAATCCTCCAGTAGAAGACTTTGAGTTGTCAGTCGCAACAGTAAAAGACGACTCGGTTGCTCTGCCTAGCTTAGGACCGCGTATCGTCCTATGTTTAGATGGCAATATCCGTGTGGAATGCCTTCAATCAACAGATAGTCTCAAGCCCGGTGAATGTGTATTTATTAGCGATGGCGAAGGGCCAGCTCGTTTGTCTGGCAATGGACACGCCATTGCCTGCTCGGTACCCTAGGTTTCCTTAACGTGCGTATAGGCGCAAGGTTTTCTCAACCTTGCACCTATACGCATAAAAAGACTAAATTAGCTGATACATCCAGTGATGGCGATCTGGCAAAATCCCGCGCTGTATCCCCGAAAGCTCTTCACGAATACTCAATGTCAGGTCTCCACCAGGCACCGCTACGGTAAAGCCCTCACCAGCGATTTCTCCAATCGGCGTGATAACTGCAGCAGTGCCGCACGCAAAAAGTTCCACGACCTCACCCAAACGTATGTCGGCAATAAGATCGGCCAATGCAATCGGCGTTTCCTCCACAGTCACATTCCGATCAGCCAGTAGCTGGATGATGGCTCCGCGGGTGCCTCCTTCAAGGATCGTCCCATCAAGGGCAGGCGTTTGGACGCTTCCGTCAGCATGCACAACAAAGATATTCATCCCCCCCAATTCCTCCAGGTGCGAATTCGTTGCAGCATCAAGATAGCAAACTTGAGCATAGCCTTTCTTAGCTGCTAACGACTGAGGCAGAAGAGAATTAGCATAGTTCCCGCCAGTCTTTGCGGTGCCTGTCCCGCCAGGAGCTGCTCGATGATACTCAGTTTCTACCCAAATCTTGACAGGCTTCAGTCCACCTTTAAAATACGGTCCAACTGGCGTCGAAATCATGAGATATAAGTACTCAGCCGCGGAACGCACACCGAGAAATGGTTCCGAAGCAATCATGAACGGCCGCAGATAAAGACTGGAGTCTTCCGAAGATGGAACCCATCTTTCATCTGCCCGAACTGTCTGGACGATTGCACCCAAGAAATCTTTGACATCAATCTGTGGCATTCCCATTCGCCAGGCTGAATGGTTAAATCTTGCTGCGTTAAAACCGGGACGGAATGTCCATACCGATCCGTCTTGCCAGCGGTAGGCTTTCATTCCCTCAAAGATTTCTTGCCCATAGTGTAATACTGCGGCGGAGGGCTCCAACGGAATTGGACCGTAAGGCACAACTGCACGATCATGCCACCCCTCGTCTTCCGTCCATTTTGCGTACCCCATATAGTCGCCAAAAGTTGTCCCAAATTTCAGCTCTTCTAAGGCTTGTGCGTGCACGCTATCATCTGCAGGTGTTGGATTGACAGTGACCGGATAGAGGGCCGCCACCTCATCGGCTGGAGGTAGTGTGCTCTCGGCCAGACGTTCTAATTCAGTCACTGTTTTCTCCTCTCAATCGAGCAGCGCGAGGATCGCGTCGCCCACCTCTACAGTTGTGCGCTGTGGTGACCCATTGGAGGCGCGCCACTTCATATCTTCTTCAATAGCTGCACCTACGCGTGCGGCTTGTTCCCCATACCCATTGTTTGCCAATAACAACTCCACTGATCCAATGGCAGCAATTGGATCGGCTATACCCCGTCCCGCAATATCGGGAGCTGAACCATGAACCGGCTCGAACATGGACGGGAAAGTACCCGTTGGATTTAAGTTAGCGGATGCTGCAAGACCAATACCTCCAGTAATTGCACCTGCCTCGTCCGTAATGATGTCGCCAAAGAGATTATCGGTAACGATCACATCAAATCGTTGGGGATCCTTCACCAAGTAAATCGTTGCTGCATCAATATGGGAGTAATCAACCTCAACCCGAGGATACTCTGCCGAAATCTCATTCACATAGCGCTGCCATAGCTTACCTGCATGTACAAGCACGTTGGTTTTATGGACTAACGTGAGTTTTTTTCGTTCCCTTGATTCGGCAAGATCAAATGCGTAGCGGACAACCCTCTCTACGCCGAGAGCAGTGTTCATTGATACCTCGGTAGCGATTTCTCCTGGGGTTCCCACCCGGATTACACCACCGTTGCCCACGTAGAGGCCCTCGGTTCCCTCTCGCACCACCACCATGTCGGTACCCTCAGGGGCTTTCAATGGAGAATCCACTCCCGCATAGTATTTTGATGGTCTCAGATTGACGTATTGATCGAAGTCAAAACGGAGCTTCAAAAGAAGTCCCCGTTCCAATATGCCCGGTGCTACACGCGGGTCCCCTACAGCACCGAGAAGAATGGCCTGATGCTTGGAAAGAGCTTCTTCGTCAGTATCGGTAAGAATCTCTCCAGTACGCAGATAACGATCTGCCCCAAGATCGAAATACGTCAGTTGAAGGTCCTGACCAGCTAGGACCTTTTCGAGGACACGGACAGCCTGAGCAGTGACCTCGACACCGATGCCATCACCCGGCACAACCGCAACATTGAAGGTACTCATAGGGGAAGATTCTCCTGTTTCGATCCGCGTGAATGCTGGATTTTTGCATAGAAATTATACTATTTCCCGCAAAAATCCAGCACTCACCATTTAGTCAGCGAGCGGCGGAGCCATCGACGTAGTCTCCATCTGCCTGAGTCCACCCGAAGTTCTTACGAAGCTCTTGACCGACCTTCTCAATCTGGTGACTTTCTCCTTCAGCGCGCAGAGCCTTGAATTCTTGACCACCGTTGTCTTGATCGGCGATGAACCGTTTAGCGAAGGTACCGTCCTGAATATCCGCCAGTACACCCTTCATGTTTTCTTTGACATGCTCATCAATCACGCGAGGACCCGATACGTAGTCACCAAACTCAGCGGTGTCAGAACAAGACCAGCGTTGCTTGGTGATGCCGCCCTCGTTCATCAAATCAACGATGAGCTTAAGCTCGTGCAGAACCTCGAAATAGGCAATTTCTGGTTGGTAGCCAGCTTCGACTAGTGTCTCGAAACCGTACTGGACCAGTTGAGAAACTCCTCCACAAAGAACTGCTTGTTCACCGAATAGATCCGTCTCAGTCTCTTCGGTGAAGGTAGTCTTGATTACCCCGGCGCGAGTTGCACCGATAGCTTTCGCGTAAGACAAAGCGAGCTCCCAAGCCTGTCCCGATGCATCCTGCTCGACAGCAACAATCGCTGGGATTCCTTTGCCATCCACGTATTGCTCGCGAACTTTGTGGCCTGGTCCTTTAGGTGCGACCATGCAGACATCGTGTCCGGCGCCCGGGTCAATGTAATTGAATCGAATGTTAAAACCATGTGCAAAGAACAGTGCAGCGTCATCCTTGAGATTCGGAGCAACATGGTCCTTGTACACGTGGCGCTGGAACTGATCGGGAACCAGCATCATGACTACATCTGCCTGGGCAACAGCTGAAGGCACATCAGTCACTGCAAGTCCAGCCTCTTCAGCTTTTTTCCAGGACAGAGAACCTGCACGTAGTCCAACAACGACGTCAACACCTGAATCCTTGAGGTTGAGCGCATGCGCGTGGCCCTGCGAGCCATAGCCAATAATCGCTACTTTTTTCGATTGGATGAGGGCGAGGTCAGCGTCGTTCTCGTAGAACAATTCGGCCATTATTAGTTCTCCTTGATTTGATCGGTGATCGATTTCGAGCCGCGGCCAATAGCCACCGCACCGGACTGCGCGAGTTCACGCACTCCGTAAGGTTCCAGTGAAGCGAGCAACGCTTCTAGTTTTTGACGTGAGCCAATTGACTCAACGATGACAGTGTCTGCTTGAACATCAACGACGTGGGCACGGAAAAGATCGACAATCTGCAACACCGCTGTGCGGCAGGATTCATCGGCACGCACTTTGAGTAGGAGTAGTCTGCGTTCCACGGATTCGGCTGGCGGCATTTCCACCACCTTGAGCACGTTGATTAGCTTATTAAGCTGTTTGGTAACTTGCTCTAATGGGACTTCTTCTGCGTCGACGATGATCGTCATACGGGAGATGCTGATGTCCTCGGTCTCGCCGACGGTGAGAGATTTAATGTTGAAGTTGCGTCTAGCGAAAAGCCCGGCAACTCTAGTCAGCACACCTGGTTTATTTTCCACCAAGATGCTCAATGTATGTAAGTGTTCCATGGTCACTCCTCCCCATCCCACTGTGGAGCTAAGCCTCGGGCGTATTTGATGTCATCATTGGAGACTCCGGCTGCAACCATTGGCCAGACCATCGCGTCCTTAGAAACTCTGAAATCGATAAATACAGGGCTGTCGTTAATAGATAGTGCCCATTCGATAGCGTCATCGACTTCTTCAGCCTTTGTCACCTTACGTGTCGGAATCGAATATGCCTCAACCAGAGCACAAAAATCTGGGACCTGTCGATCAGCATCTTCGTCGTTCAGGTGAGTGTGCGAATACCTCTCGTTATAAAAGAGATTTTGCCACTGGCGGACCATACCCAAAACTGAGTTGTTGATCAGTGCAACTTTTACAGGGATCTTGTTCACCACACAGGTGGCCAATTCCTGGTTAGTCATCTGGAATGAGCCGTCTCCATCAATGATCCACACGACGTCATCTGGGTTAGCAACCTGAACCCCCATGCCAGCCGGGACTCCATATCCCATGGTACCCAGGCCAGAAGAAGAGATGAAGTGCCGAGGTTTTTCAAGCTCAATAAACTGCGCCGCCCACATCTGATGTTGTCCAACCCCAGTTGCCCAATACGCGTCGGGACCTGACAGTGCGGAAAGGCGCTCTAACACATACTGCGGTGCTAGCTTTCCATCTTCAGGTTCAGTCCAACCCAATGGATAATCACGAACTAATCTATTGAGGTAACGCCACCACCCAGCTAGATCTGGTTTCCCATATTTCTTTTGCGATTCTGGTAGCTGCTGATTCAACGCGGCCAGCACACGCTTCAGATCTCCAACGATAGGAATCTCAGCAGTACGATTCTTCGAAATCTCAGCCGCATCAATATCAACGTGAATAATCTTTGCTCGATTCGCAAAGGTGTCCAGTTTACCTGTCACCCTGTCATCGAACCGCGCACCCAGCGACACTACAAGGTCTGCCCGCTGCAAAGCCCCCACAGCAGCAACCGTTCCATGCATACCTGGCATACCAAGATTATGAGGATTTGAGTCCGGGAAGGCTCCCCTAGCAGTCAACGTTGTCACGACGGCAGCATCAGTAAGTTCCACCAACTGTGCAAGCTCATCGCTTGCACCAGAGCGAATAAGCCCACCGCCAACATACAGAACGGGGGCCTGAGCTTCACACAGTGCTCTTGCAGCTGCTTTTACCTGCTTATTCGAGGGTTTGCCTGGCTCGCGATAGCCACGAATGTCAAACTGCGGAGGCCAAGAAAAGTCGAGCTCACCGGTCTGAGCTGATTTCGCTATATCAACAAGGACAGGACCCGGCCGCCCTGTCGCCGCGATATGGAACGCCTCTGCAATCCGCGCCGGAATGTCGGCTGCCTCTGTCACCAAAAACGAGTGCTTTGAAATGGGCATCGCTGCCCCCACCACATCAGCTTCTTGAAAAGCATCCGTACCGATGAGCGCGGCTCCTACTTGCCCCGTAATAACCACTATCGGGACCGAGTCGAGGTTCGCGTCTCCAAGCGCGGTCATCATATTGAGAGCGGCTGGGCCCGATGTAACTATCGCCACCCCAACTTTTCCACTCGAAATTGCATATCCTTCGGCTGCATGTCCTGCGCCTTGCTCATGCCTCACCAAAATATGATTGAGTTTCGAATCCATGAGCGGGTCGTAGGTTGGAAGGATTGCGCCGCCTGGAAGACCGAATATATCGGTCACCCCAAGATTTTCCAACGAGCGAACAATCGCTTCTGCACCGGTCATTCTGGCCTGCTGCGTCACTGCTATATCTCCGTCCAAATAGTCCCCAGGTTTCCAATAAAAAAACCCCAGCTGTATGAGCGTGGGGAAAGCGTGTGGTCCACCTGTTAGACAGCAGGAGCCACACGCCCGGGTACGACTACCACGGGGTACATGATGACTCCAATCGCGTTGTGCATGAAGATAACACTAGCCGAAATTTTCTAAATCCCGTGACTGTCTCAAAGTGTGAGTAGGATCGCCGTCACAATAGCCACCCATCCGGGACCATTGCCCGATAGTTGTCCCATAGGACGGGATAGGCTTTAGCTAGAAGAGTAGTAGCCCTTGGGCCCACCATCATCGACGAAGTGAGAGAATCTGTGACTGCTGTCTTTGAACTCTTGGCGGAACAGCCAATCATCTATGTGTTCCTCCTGATTGGTATAGGGATGGCCTTCGGTCATATCAAAGTCAAAGGTATTAGCCTTGGCCCCGCTGCCGTTTTGTTTCTCGCAATCATCCTTTCTGCATGGGCCGATTCTTACAATGTGAAACTCGAAGTCGCTCCCGTCATTGGGACTCTAGGTCTAGTCATATTTGTCTTTGCAATAGGTATCAATTCTGGATCGGCCTTTTTCCACAATCTCAAGACATCTTTAGCTCCAATACTGGCGATGGTTGTCCTATTCGTGGTTTCTGGGTTTGTTACTTTTGGCGTCGGAAAAGGCGTTTTCAATATGTCATCAGCCCAGATTGGTGGTGTCTTTGCTGGCGCTTTGACGAATACTCCTGCACTGGCTGCGGCAGCTGGCGCATCAGGGGACGAGGCTTCAGCAACAGTTGCCTATGCCATCACCTACCTCTTTGGTGTAGCGGGCATGTTAGTTGCAGCCATGGCTGCGCTTTCCTATGGCAAGCGTGATACGGATACTCCCAGTCCCCTCGCTAATCGCACCATTCGAGTAGAACGTGACGATCATCCATTTATTGGGGATCTTTTTGAGAAATTTGGCGGGAAAGTCACTTTCTCTCGCTTGCGCCGTGGAGAAAGCGGTCCAATCACGCGGCCTTCCATGTCAGATACGCTCGATCCCGACGATCTGGTTACGGTAGTTGGCCCTCGTGAACTTGTGGCAAAGATGGCCGATGAACTAGGCCATAACTCCTCACATTCACTAACGAAGGATCGCACCTACCTGGATTTCCGGCGCATCACGGTCTCTGATCCAAAAATTTCGGGCCGTAAAATCGGCGATCTAGAAATGGCAAAAAACTTCTCGGCCACTATTTCACGCGTTCGACGAGGCGACGTCGATATGGTCGGTGAACCAGGTCTCGTGCTCCAAGAAGGCGACCGTGTCCGTGTCGTAGCACCGACCTCGAAGATGGCGGCGATAACGAAGTTTTTTGGAGACTCTTCACGCGGACTCTCGGACATCAACCCCGTAGCCTTGGGGATCGGTATTGCACTCGGATTCGCAATCGGACATATCCCGATTCCTCTGGGAGATTCAGTATTCACGATTGGCGGTGCCGCTGGCGCGCTCATTGTTGGCTTGATTTTTGGGAAACTTGGAAGAATTGGTCCCTTTGTTACCGCTGTTCCTTACACTGCGTGCATGGTCATGGTAGAACTTGGGCTACTCCTATTCTTGGCTCAGGCTGGCAGCAAAGCTGGAGCGCAGGTCCTCACAGCATTTGCTGACGGTGAATGGTGGCGTATCCTCATTACGGGAATCATAGTCACTTCGGTCATGGGGGCTGGCCTCTATCTTGTGATGCGTTTCATGTTCAAAATGGGTGGGACAAAGCTCTCAGGCTTGCTCGGCGGAGCGCAAACTCAGCCTGCAGTCCTAGCATTCGCTAACTCGCGTACGGGTGCAGATCCGCGTGTTGCTCTAGGTTATGCACTGGTCTACCCGGTCGCTATGATCAGTAAAATTCTCATTGCACAGGTACTGGGTGCGCTCTGACCCCCCACTGCATCTCGATCTCTTTTTCGACACAATGGAGATATGGCATTAGAGCAGAATTCGGATGATCAGATCAGCCGGTCAATCCGGCAACGAGATATTTTGGCCTACCAGCTTCGGGTAGTCTTGCGACTTGGCAGTATGCTGCTTGGTGCTGGCGCCAGTTCCTTCAGGGTCAAGGCATCGATGAATCGTTTGGCCCACGCCGTTGGAATAGAAGAACATCGCAGTCTGGTGACTATGACTGAAATCGTGTCCACAGGCTATTCTCATGGCACATTCCGCACAGAAATTGCGGAGCAACGAAGCATGGGAGTAAATGCTGATCTTATCGATCGACTCAACCGATTCGTTGCAAGTCTTGATGGTCAAATATCTGTCGAAGAGGCAGAGGAACGTTTGAGCCTCGCAGAAAAGAATAAAAGGGTGTACAGCAAGACCACCAATATGCTGGCCTCAGGCTTCGCGTGCGCGGGCTTCTCTTTCCTCAATGATGGCACCCCCATCCACCTTTTGGCCGTATTCATAGCGGCGACCATCGGCCAGTGGGTTCGCCGCATGCTCATTGTCCGTGGCATCAATCATGTTGGTGTGTGGATGTTTTGTGGCGCACTTTCTTCCGCTATCTACATCGGGTTCCTCAATATCCTTTCCATTTTCCTCCCTGATAGCCCGATGTATCACGGAGGCGTTATCGCTGCTGTCTTATTTCTAGTACCTGGGTTCCCACTACTTACTTCATTACTCGAGATGATTCGACAAGACCTATCTGCTGCGGTTCCCCGCATGCTCTATTCCATCGGTCTCATAACCGCCGTTGGAGTCTCTTTGTGGGTAGTCGTTACTTTCATGGATACACAGGCCACACAATCTCCCGCATACGCAGCAACAACACTGTCACTACCGCTTCTCTTGCCACTTCAAGGCGTTGCGTCATTTGTCGCAGCGTATGGTTTCGCGATGCTTTTCAATGCCCCGCCCCTCGCTTGTCTCGGCGCTGCTCTCATCGGAACAATAGTCAATGTTCCCCGAATCTTCGCCATCGATGCGGGAGCACCGCGTCAGCTTGTTATCGGAATAGCTTCGCTGGTCATTGGTCTTTTAGCAGCTGCCGTGGCTTCAAAGACTCGTTATTCCCGTGTCTCTCTTTCTGTCCCCGCAGCCGTCATTATGATTCCAGGGGTCTATTTGTACCAGGCCTTTTCGGACCTCAACAATGCGCAGGTAGGAGCGGCCGCGGATTCACTGACAACCGTGTTGTTTTCGGTTCTGTCAATCGGCGCTGGACTTGCAATTGCGCGTATGCTCACGGACCGCAACTGGCTCATTGATCGCTCCCCAGATCTTCCCGTCATCGCAAAACCAACCTGGTAGCTACCTTCGCCTTCCATGGATACTTCCGCGAAAACCCTGGGAATAGTACCGAAACCCCCAGGAAATAAGGACCTTGGTTCAGTTTTATAACTCTGTATTGCGTGGAAGGGCATCAATCTTGACCACAGAACCTGCCGAGGCGTACGGGACTAGTTTTCCTTCCACCTCTACCCCATCGACCAACAATCGATAGTCTGACGCGCCTGTCGCTGCTACCCGTACGATGTAATCGGCTCCGCGGATTCGCCGTCGGACAGTGTACTCTCCCACTTCTGCACCGATACATGGATCGATAATCAATCCATCGTAATCAGGTCGTACGCCCAGCAGATACTGTGAAATGGCAACGAAATTCCACGACGCAGTACCCGTAAGCCACGAATTTTTCGCCTCCCCGGGCCGGGCTGCATCTTTGCCCGCAATCATCTGCGCGTAAACATACGGCTCCAAACGATGAACTTCTGAAATGTCCTCACGGTAGGCGGGCGCAATTTGCTTATAGTATTCCCACGCGCGTTCCGGGCGTCCCACGATCGTCTCAGCGATCATGATCCACGGATTGTTGTGGCAAAAGACGCCCGCATTTTCTTTGTACCCGGGGGGATATGTACTGATTTCGCCGTATTCCGGGTAATAATGTGTAAACGCAGGATTCAATACCACGGATCCATTGGGAGTATTGAGACGTTCGCGAACGGAATCTAGCGCTTCGATAGCCCTACCATCCTCCATCCCGATACCACCCATGATGCAGTATCCCTGAGGCTCTATCCAGATCTTTCCTTCAGCGTTAAAATTCGACCCAACGGGGTTTCCGTCATAATCGTACGCACGAAGGAACCACTTTCCATCCCAGCCGCTTTCAGAGACAGCACGCCGCATGGTTTCCACAGCCTTGTCGGCTCTGTCGGCCTCTCCAAAATCCTTACGCCGCCGGGCCAGCTGCGCATAATCTGGACCAATCGCAGCAAACATTCCTCCGATAAAAACAGACTCTGCTACGCCTCCTTCACGGTTTGGCATAGTTTGGAAAGACTCACCGGGTTCCTTGGAAAGAACATTGAGGTTGAGGCAGTCATTCCAATCGGCACGCCCAATAAGGGGTAATCCATGAGGCCCCAAGTTGTTCAGTGTGAAATCGAAGGATCGACGCAGGTGTTCCATCAAAGGTGCTGCAAGAGAGTCATCGTTATCAAAAGGAACCATGACGTCAAGGATTGATTCGTCACCGGTTTCTTTGATGTATGCGGCAACGCCTGCGATGAGCCACAGCGGGTCATCATTGAAGCCCGAACCAATGGCGTCGTTACCTCGTTTCGTGAGCGGCTGGTATTGATGATAAGCCGATCCATCTGGAAGTTGAGTAGCAGCAATGTCAAGAATCCTTTGACGGGCCCTCTCAGGAACAAGGTGCACAAAACCTAAAAGATCTTGGTTCGAGTCTCTAAAACCCATTCCGCGACCGATGCCCGTCTCAAAATAACTAGCAGAACGAGACATGTTGTAAGTGACCATGCACTGATATTGGTTCCAGATATTCACCATGCGATCGAGCTTGTCGTCTCCTGACTCGACCGTATAAGACCCCAATAAGGTATCCCAATACTGCTGAAGTCGGGAAAACTCTTCCCAAGCCTTTTCGGAGGTGTCGAACTGCGCCAGAATCGTGCGCGCCGGGTCCTTATTAACCACGCCAGGCGATTCCCATTTCTGGTCTTCAGCGACTTCCACATACGCCAAAGTGAAAACCAGATCACGCGACTCACCCGGTTCCAAGTGCACGTTCAGACAGTGGGAGGCGATGGGATACCAACCGTGAGCAATAGAATCACGAGACTTCCCATCAAAAACGACTTGCGCCTCTGACCAAGAGTTTTGCTGGCCAAGATAGCTGTCACGGTCGGTATCAAAACCGACGATAGGTTCGTTGACCGAGTACACGGCGTAGTGGTTGCGACGTTCGCGATATTCAGTCTTGTGATAGATGGAAGAACCATCTACTTCTACCTCTCCCAAAGACAGGTTGCGCTGATAGTTGGTTTGGTCATCCTCAGCATTCCATAACGCAAACTCTACGAAACTGAAAAGCCTAATATCTTTGGGTGCATCAGTCTCGTTTGTAAGCGTGACAATTTGAACTTCAGCATGTGCGTCTAGCGGGACGTAAAAGAGAACAGAGGCTTTTAGCCCACCCCGTGAACCTGTGATTCGCGTATATCCAAGACCATGACGGGTTTCAAAGAAGTCGAGTTCCTTCTTGTATGGAAAGAATTCTGGGCTCCACACATCTCCTTGATCATTAATGGAAAAGATTCTGCCTCCGGCATCGACTGGCACATTGTTGTACCTATAGCGCAGTAATCGACGCATCTTTGCATCCCGATAGAACGCATATCCCCCTCCGGTATGGGAAATCAAGCTAAAAAAGTCTTGAGATCCTAGGTAGTTAATCCAAGGGAGGGGTGTCGTTGGGGTCTCGATAACGTACTCTTTGTTGTCATCGTCAAAGTGGCCAAACCGCATCGTCGTGCCTTCCGTGTTACGTTGACGCCTCGCATTCTGAGACGCAGTGGGAGCGCTCCCACGAGCATACCGGTGAAACCGCTCCCATGCCAGTCCGCTACACAGATATGTTCAGACTCCTACTTCCATCGCGGAATACCGTTTTACCCTGCTAGCAAGCATGTATCTTGCTATGATCACACCATGTACAGCATCGTAAAATCGACCAAAAGTGACCAAGAAATCAGGTTGCCTCGCTTCGTCATCGGACACGCAGTCCGTACCCGCAACGACATTGAAAGCAGTGATAGAGCACTCATTCCAGAGCTCTGGCAACGAGTCGTGGCAGACGATGTCCTCACAAACCTTCCGGGAAGAGTCGGCGAAGAATACTTTGCCGTAATTAACGATTATGAAACTGACCAGCATAGTCACTTCACTAAGGTAATTGGGGTGGGAGTCGACCACCTCGTAGATATCCCTCAGGACCTTGTTGCTGTTTCTATTCCCCACAAACGCCGCAATGTCTTTGAAGCCCTGGCCGACATGCCTGCAGCCCTGGCAGAAGCCTGGGATCGAGTGTGGGAGAAGCATCCTTACCTCCCCACTAACCGGCGGGGGGGAACCGATATAGAAGTCCACTATCCCGATGGCGACATTCTCATACTTGCCGCGTATCAGGATGATGAAGAAATTCCCGAGTAGAAAGAAACTTCCGTGCTCAAACACATCGTGATGTGGAAATTAGAAGGATCAGAGGAAGAACGCGCTGCTCGCACTCAGGCACTGGGTGAAGCCTTAGAGAATTTGGTGGGAAATATCCCATCTTTGCTAGGAGCGATTGCTCGAAGCGCAGTTCCAGAGTTAGAGAACGATTACGACTTAGTCTTGATAGCCGACTTTGCCGATGTCGACGGGCTAAATGCCTACCAAAAGCACCCTGATCATGTTGAGGTAGCAAAACGCATTAAGGAGCTAAGCGTCGAGCGAGCCGCGATCGACTTTATGATCTGAGTTCGATCTTCGGGACTTTTTTGCGTATGATCATGTACTGTGCCCGACGCGAAAGCGGACGGGTAATTCGGGATGTAGCGCAGCTTGGTAGCGCATCCGCTTTGGGAGCGGAGGGTCGCAGGTTCAAATCCTGTCATCCCGACCATGTAAAGTGTCGGGACATCGTTTACGGTGTTCCGACTTTTTTGTTTGTGGGTGTGTCGGGTCATGGTTGACGGTGTGTTGGTTGGTTTTTTGGTTGGTAGTTCTTGTTGGGGTTGATGGTGTGTTCGGCGATAATCTGGCTCTTCGGACTTTGGTGGTGGATAGCGTGTCTCTCTCCCGATAGCCTCCTGTATTCACATATCGATTGCTGAGGGTGAAGCGGTCCGGGTAAAGCGGCTCTTCGGACTTTGGTGGGGTGTGGGTTAGGGGATGGTGATTGAGTCGAGTGTTTTCCAGTGGGGTTTGCCGGCGTAGAGGAGGACTCTGGTTTTGTAGTTGTTGAAGTTGGTGAAGCCGAAT
>NZ_VULO01000010.1 GCF_009696615.1 Scrofimicrobium canadense | reverse complement strand
TACGAAGAAGTCTACCTGCATGCTTACGAGAACGGTTCCGGCGCCCGGGCCGGGCTCGGAGCGTACTTCGAGTACTACAACACACGCAGGCGTCACCAAGGTCTAGGCAGGCGTACACCAGACAAGGTATATTTCAAGGACCAGCCGCTCCCGCACGCGGCATAAAAACCAGGCAAGGACTCCACCTAAAAAACGCCGCGGACTGTCCAACCAACGGGGTCCACCTCAGTAAGTGGTGGCCCGCTCACTGTCAAGGTCTTGATTGATGGTCAGATCCAGCTTGCAAATATCTTTACCGCTGATCCATTGATCGCTGAGAATAATCTAGTGCCGCTGAAAGATACACAGGGTTTGTTCCTGTCTTCACATCTGGTGCCTTTGGCTAGTAGCCGTCTAGACGATAATGCAGTTGCTCTCATCAACGAAATCAGTGCAGCGATGACACCTGACGACTTAGTTACTCTGAATACTCGGAGCACCAAAGAACAGCTTCCTGCGGACACAATCGCGAAAGAATGGCTCAGGAATCAAAACTTTGAGGGCTAGGCCGGAATCCGAAGATTGTTTTGTTAACCGCGCTCGGCTAATGGCGGTGGTTGAAAGAAACAACATGATGCTTTGGCGATGCTGTCATGAGTTACTAATTCATTTCCTAGTGCACAAAAGCGCATGTGTCGAATGAGACAAATTGTAAGGCTGACATATGTGCAGTTAGACCGCGTATTGGGCGATGCCTAGTTTTAGTGTGTACGAAATGATTCCTCCCGAATGATTGCGTATCGATAACGGCGATTGAGAACCTTGCGGACAGGGCTATACTTTCTCACATGAGAAATATGCTCGTTGCTTTAGGCGGCCCTGCAGTTGCTGTGGCGTCTCTATCTGCATGCGCAGAAATGCTTAAGAGCGGTGACCCCTCAAGTAGCATTATGGTGACAGCTCACTTAGACGGTGAGTGACTTGGGGTAACACCAACAATCTAGTTGATCCCATATGACGTCCAGTGAAACGGATCTTTTTCGTAGATGCGCGAAACGCCTATTTACACTTTCAACACAGCAAACTCACTGTGCCGTTACTGCGGCCGAATCCGCATTTGCATAAGTGATGTTGCCATCCAAAGCGAGTCTTCATGAACATTTCCAGACGACACCCCCATATAAGCGATCGCCATATAGGCATGTCAATCGCTGCGCTCAGTATCGGAGCTCTAGGTGTAGTATTCGGTGACATTGGCACCAGCCCTCTCTACGCAATGAAAGCTGTCCTCATCGGTCATGGTGATATCAGCGCTAATCACACAGCGGTCTATGGGGCGCTATCAATGATCACATGGTGTTTGATCATTATTGTTGCGGTAGCTTACGTTGGTCTCATTACAAAAGCAGACAACGATGGAGAAGGCGGAATTCTCTCTCTAGCAACTTACTTACTGCGCAGAATGAAATTGCCCAAGAAAACTGCAGCATTCATACTTGTTCTCGCCATGGTAGGTGCCTCTTTATTTCTAGGGGATTCACTCATCACTCCCGCAATTTCGGTACTTAGCGCTGCTGAAGGTCTTAGCGTCATCAATGCAGATTTCGAAACATTCATAGTGCCGGTAGCCATTGCGGTACTTGTGGTTCTCTTTCTAGTTCAGCACCGGGGGACCGAAAAAATCGGCCGTATTTTTGGTCCCATCATGGCGATATGGTTCCTCTCCATGGCTGCGATAAGTCTTCCGTGGATCGTCCAGAATCCAGGAATTATTCGTGCAGTCAACCCTATCTATGCGATTACCTTCGCTGTGGACAGCCCATTCATTGCTTTCCTAGCATTGGGCTCAACTGTTCTTGCTGTTACTGGTGCCGAGGCGCTCTATGCCGACCTCGGACATTTCGGCCGAAAACCAATCATGCTGGCATGGATGCTTCTTATCTTTCCTTGTCTACTGCTCAACTATTTGGGTCAAGGAGCACTGATCTTGGCCAAACCAGGGGCCGTGACGAGTCCCTTTTTCAATTTGGCTCCTAGCTGGGCCCGGATTCCGCTCGTAATCCTGGCAACCGCAGCTACGGTCATTGCATCCCAGGCAGTCATATCTGGAGCTTTTTCAGTGGTTCGTCAAGCCGTACGGCTGAGTCTTCTACCCCGGATACGGGTTGTACAAACATCACCACACCACGGCGGACAGATCTATCTACCTGTCGTCAATACAATCCTTTTCGCGGGAGTCCTTCTCTTAGTGCTATTCATGGGATCCTCTGAAGCTCTGGCCGCTGCCTACGGAATTGCTATTACCGGAACGTTGTTGCTTGAATTTACACTTTTCCTCATATTTGCTCGGAGGGTCTGGGACTGGGGATGGATCAGAATCAGCATCATGGTCGCGATCGTCGGAGGACTAGAACTGCTTCTCTTCGCAGCTAACGTGCTAAAGATCTTCTCAGGGGGGTGGTTCCCTATTCTGATCTCGACAGTCATCGTTATTGCAATGTATACCTGGAATCGCGGTGCAAAAATTGTCTTCGGGAAACGCCGCGAAATGGAAGGCCCAATCGAAGACTTCATAACCCGGCTTACGGATTGTGATGTCAGACGAATACCTGGAATCGCGGTGTATCCACATGGGGATTGCGCAACCGCACCCCTCGCACTCAGGACATCAGTTGACTTTTCTCACTCTCTGCACGAACACATTGTCATCGTCACCGTTAAAAATGTGGGTACTCCCCATGTAGACGAGGATGACCGAGTTGCCGTAACGAATCTTGGCAACTCAAATCAGAGGATCGAGCATATTCTATACAAAGTAGGTTTTAAAGATTCCCAAAACGTTCCTAAAGCACTTGAACTAGCTATGAAACATAGCTCAACAGCTGGCATGGACCTACAACAAGCATGGTATGTCCTATCCGTTTTTCGCCTCGAGCCAGATGAAGAGAATACGACAAAGGAATGGCCGCACTGGCAAAGAGCCCTCTTCCGTGTAATGGAGAGAAGCTCTGCAAATCGGACTCAAGTATTTCATTTGCCACCCGCGCAAACCGTGGTCAGCGGGGCAGAAATCCTCATCTAAATTGATACGGCTCACAGGAAGAAGCCAAAGGGCCATTATTCATAGCCCGTCTGAAAGCCATCCGATAATTTCGGCCACCGGCTGACTTCTAGCATTACGCCACCCTGTTCCTGCCCACAAATGAACTCGGTCCAGGTCACTAGCTTCTGCTGCGGCTTTGCGTAGTTCCCAGGTGAGGTAGTGAACTGCAGGATATGCGTTTGGTGCCGATTCATCGTGTCTAATAGTGAAGCCATTCCGCAGTGCGCGTGCAGGACGTCCCGTGAAAGCCCTGGTGAGAACAGTCTCTGTGAACCGTGGATCGTGCAGAGCTTGCCTGTGCAAGGAAGAGGTCCCTGCTTCGTCCGCGTCCAAAAGCAATGTCCCCACACTAACCCATTGGGCTCCTGCGTCGAGATTCTCCCGAATACTCTCAGGCCCATCCACCCCGCCAGCCGCGATGATAGGAAGGTCGACCTTCTCTTTCACCTGACGAACAACCTGCGCAGTGGAAACATCACTAAAAGTGCGAGAAGGATCGAAAGTCGCGCTATGTCCGCCTGCCCGCGGACCTTGAACAATCAATCCATCAACTCCTGCTGCACGCGCAGCACGCGACTCATCAACGGTTGTCACAGTAGCGAGGACAGTTGACCCGACCTCGTGAAACGCAGAAATTATAGACTTTTCGGGAAGCCCAAAAGTAAAGGAGACCACCGGCACAGGATCTGTCAGTAAAAGCGAGATCTTCTCAGGCCAAAAGTCATCTCCCATATCGGTGTGTGGCTGAATATGCAGATCATAGTGGAGAGCCTCCTCTTCGAGCTCTCGAGCATAGCGGACCAAGCTTTGCGGGTCGACAGTGCTTTGAGAAGGCACAAAAAGATTCACACCAAAAGTGTCAACACTCGCGCGAAGCTCAGTGATCTCTTCAGCGAGTTTTTCTGCGGTCTTATATCCTCCCGCAAGGAAAGGGAAAGCCCCAGATTTCGCAGCCTCCCGGGCTAAGGCAACTGTGGTGGGACCACCAGCCATAGGAGCCGCAACAAGTGGAAGCCTTGTGTGGAGAATTGTTGAATTCATCAACGGTATCCCGCCTCTATATCGTCACGACTGATTGAGCCTCTGCGGTTTCCTATTATCGCAAGCATAGACTGAAAGTGTGACCACATAGTCAATCCTTCGCTGGCAAATATTCAGCTTTGTGAGGCCTGAGAAATGAGCAGCCGGAGTCTGCTGGCATAATCGTCCGATAGAACGACAATGCGCATATCTTCAACGCGTGTATCAGCGTGGGTGAGAACATCGACAGCTATTCTCATAGCGTCCTCAAGTGGCCACCGATAAATACCTGCGCTGATGAGAGGAAAAGCAATGCTCTTGACCCCCAAATCATCAGCAACCTTCAGGGAATTGCCATACGAAGACCGCAATAATTGCGGGTCAGTTTGGCCTGCCCCATAGTTTGGTCCAGGAGTATGAATGATGTAGCGAGCATCCAGACGGTAAGCCTGAGTCCATCCCGCTTCCCCCGTAGCAAGACCATGAGGAAAACGCTCAATACACTCACGAAGAAGCTCCGGACCCGCAGCCCGGTGGATAGCTCCATCAACACCTCCTCCACCACGCATCTGAGGACTAGCTGCGTTCACAACAGCATCGACCTTCTGCCGAGTAATATCGCCATTCACTACAGAAATAACCATCATGTCAACAGTGTGCACCACCGAGGCGGTGCCAGCGAATAAGATTATGATTGAGACCATGCCTCAACCCACCCTTATCCATGTCAGCGCGGTTGTCCTGCGCAACTCTCACGACGAACTTCTCACCGTTCGGAAAAACGGTACCGCACGATTTATGCTTCCCGGAGGAAAACCTGAACCAGGTGAAGATCCCAAAGAAACCGCGGTCCGCGAATGCCAAGAGGAACTAGGAGCACACCTAGTACCAGAAAATCTCCGACTATTGGGCACTTTTAGGGCGCCTGCAGCCAATGAACGAGGATCAGAAGTAGAAGCCACCGTGTTTACCTATCCGGAAGTATTCGACGTTGCACCCTCCGCTGAAATAGCCGAACTGCGTTGGACGCCACTCGACCAAAAACTTCCACCTGACTTGGCGCCACTACTGGAATATCGAGTAATACCCCTAGTAACCCAGAGTAGTCAGTGACCATCCTTCTGCGCATGCGCATCAGTCTTCGATTGCGAGGATTTCCGCACTAGTAGCCCTTTGACAAGATCGATAATGTTGGGACCAAAATTCTCCATTGTGATCTCAAGGTCTTGAGGCTTCACTTTGCCTTGATGAATCTGTTCACATAAACGCATCCATGCCTCGCCTGCAGTGGCAGTAAGAGCAGAAGCAACCACAGAATTGATGACACTTCCTATACCCGGAATCAGTTTGATGAAACTCCGCGCCAATGCCTGACCTGAAAACTGGGTGGCCATTTGCGCCAATGTGCTCGTTGACAGCATTGTCTTGAGCTCCAACTCGTAGATGACTGAAATGCGAGCAAGCATTGTCAGCTGGATCGGTGCCAGCGTCGTCGCATCAGCGATCGGAATCGGGACAGCGGCCGCCACGGCCGCGCTTGCGGAACTGGTTGCGATGACGGCTCTTCCCATCGCTCGCTTCCATGAGAGGTTGAGTCGCTGGGCAATACGAAAGGAATCTTTCTCGCTGTCGGGGGACTGCTCTAGGGTTTTTTCTACGAGTTCACCGAGTCCATGCCCCGTGCCCTTCCCTTTAGCATTGAGTGAAGAAGTGGCAACGATTTCGGTAACTGGAAGCCTGAGAGGGTGGCCGTCTGGGGCTACGGGCTTGTGTAGCCACTCCCAAAAATCGCTTACCTCGTCACCGACAGTCACTTTCCCAGTGAGCGGATTCTTGGACCAGGGGACTTTTGTCAGTACTAAAATGACTGGTAAACCTCTAGAACTGATCTCTTGCATCACATCAATTTCGCCAGGAAGTAGACGTTTAGAGTGCGCATCGATACAGAACCAGACAACGGAGATCTGTTGGTCTTGTGGGCTCTTTTCGATCTCATCAAGTGTTTGCCGTGCTCTCAATGCAGGGGAGGCTGAGTTTCCTATTTCAAAGCCCTCAGAGTCCCAGATTCCAAGTGTGTCATCGCAGTAATAACTGAGGCCATCCGTTACAGGAAGACCCACTCCGATCCGAGCGAAATCGCGTCCAAAAAGGAGTAAAGATCTATACCAAGAACCTAAGAAGTTCAGAATCTGGCTCTACTGTCTCAATATGGAGGGGAGAGGCATCCATGCGTTCGAGGAGGCTTGGAAGATCGTCAGGGCTCTGGATATCGACGCCTACAAGTGCTGGTCCGGTATCGCGGTTGTTCTTTTTTGTGTATTCGAAGTAGACGATGTCGTCCCCTTCGCCTAACACGCTGTCCAGAAAATGTCGGAGCGCTCCAGGTTGCTGGGGGAATGTCACAAGGAAATAATGACGAAGGCCTCGATAGTTCAAAGAACGTTCCATCACTTCGGCATAGCGAGAAAGATCATTATTGCCACCACTAATAATTGCAACTGTGGGGCCTTCAAGTCTTAGTTCTGCGATACGTCCTGTACTGGAGGCCACTATCGCAGCACTTGCCAGCGCTCCGGCTGGTTCGGTGATAATTCCTTCCAGGTGATACAGATCGAGCATCTCTGTTGCGACAGCACCTTCAGGCACAACAAGGAGGTCATCTACCAGCGTTTTCATGATTTCAAATGTGATGTCACCTGTACGCCCTACAGCTACTCCGTCGGCAAAAGCGTCAACGTAATCAAGAGAAACCGGGTTTCCTGCTGCTCTAGCTGCGGAAGCAGAAGCGGAGCCCTGTGCCTCTACGCCAATAATACGAATGTGCGGGTATTCTTCTTTCAGCCACGTGGCCATGCCTGCAATGAGGCCGCCGCCTCCAACAGGCACAATAACATTTGCCACACTTGGTAACTGTCTCGTAAGCTCTGCAGCAATAGTGCCTTGGCCTGCGATTACAAGTGGATCATCATAAGGATGAATATATGAACGCCACGTATTTGTCGCGTTTTTTAGTGCAACTTTTTGCGCAGTGTCAAAAGTGCCATCGACGTATTCGAGAGTAACCTGGGGGCCACCAATAGCTTTGATGCGTTCTCGTTTTTGGCGAGGAGTGGACATCGGCAAGTAGATAGTGCCTTGAATGCCAAGCGCGTGACATGCGTTGGCGACTCCCTGAGCGTGATTTCCGGCCGAGGCGCATACCACACCAAGCTGGCGTTCTGCTGGTGAGAGCCGCGAAATGTGGTTGTAGGCACCTCTCGATTTGAAAGATCGGCATATTTGTTGGTCTTCTCGTTTGAGATAGACAGGAACACCAGCTACAGCACTGAGTCTTTCTGACAGATCAAGGGGGGTTTCCTTGATTACGGGTGCAAGCGTTGAAGCGGCATCGACAATGTCGGCGGCAGTCACAGGTCGGTTAGTCACACGCAAAGTCTAATGCGCAGACTAATCTTGGACTTGTGAGTATCGAGAATGGAACACAACAACCGAAGCATCCCATGGTGTGGATCGACTGTGAGATGACAGGTCTTGACCCTAAGTTCGATGAACTTGTTGAGGTGGCGGTCGTCATTACTGATTCTGAACTCAATGTGGTTGACCCGGGAATGGACGTGGTCATCAAGCCCTCACAGGCAGCATTGGCGCATATGGATGACTTTGTGACGAATATGCATACCGAGTCTGGACTCATTGATGAGCTGGAAGCTGGACTCTCCCTTGGTGAAGCTGAGCAGCAGGTGCTGGACTATATCAAGCGTTTTGTACCCGAGCCACGAGTAGCGTCTTTAGCTGGGAACTCAGTTGGCCAGGACAAACTGTTTTTGTTGGAGTACATGCCAGAGGTTGCACAACATCTCCACTACCGGGTCATAGATGTTTCTACCATCAAAGAATTGGCTAAGCGCTGGTATCCCCGCGTATATGCCTGTGCGCCAGAAAAACATGGTGGACACAGAGCACTAGCAGATATCTTAGAGTCCATTCAAGAGCTGGTGTATTACCGTAAAGCTCTTTTTCCCGCTGAGCTGAATCCTCAATCAGGTTTCTACAAGACTGTTGCCCAAGAAGTAGAAGAATTGGGCATCGCGGTATCCACAGACGATATTTGAGGGGTTTTCCACCGTTACGGCACATGCCAGTCGACAGTCTTTTCTTTTCCTTTCATGCTGGGTAGGTGAGTACAACAGAAAGGAATACATATGGAACTGACAACGATGGCGTTGCAGGGGTGGGCCGGAAGCAACGCATCCCTGGTCAAGGGAGCAGAGTCCGGGGTTGCTTACTCAAGGTTTCGCTTAGTGGTGCCTCGGGGGCGTCGCAAAGACTCAGGCGAATGGGAAGAACTGGAGTCCCGTTGGTATACGGTCAAAGCTTGGGGACCTTTGGCAGAAAATCTGCGGCGCTCCATCTCTTCGGGCGATGCCGTGATCGTAGTGGGGCAACCACGTGCTCAGGCGTGGATCGATAAAGAAGGCCAGGTTCGCTCAGAGATCGCCGTCCATGCTACTGCGGTGGGACACGATCTAGTTCGCGGACAGTCAATCTTTTACAAGACTGTGCGAGACTCAGACATTCCAGACCGAGAAACAGGAGAACTTCCGTCTTCTGACCCACATATGGATGAGTTAGACAGAGTCGATCAAGAAACAGGAGAAATAATTGGGGAGGACTCTGAAGAAGAATTAGTGGGGACTCCTCAGCAGTAGCATGGACATATGACGAATATTTGGGACACACTCAACCAACCGGTGACAATATCAGGTCTGGAGCTGCAAAACCGCTTCGTCTTGGCACCCATGACACGAGAGCAATCTCCTGGTGGCATACCAACAAAAAAGGTTACTGAATACTATCAGCGTAGAGCGGGTTCCCTTGGGATGATCATCACTGAGGGAACTTATATCGATCATCCAACTGCTGGTGTATCAGATAGAGTGCCCCGCCTTGATTCCACCGGCGCTGAATCTGGCTGGCGTGACGTTATCGCTGCTGTCCACGCACAAGGAGCGGCTATTTTCCCCCAACTATGGCATGTGGGATGTGTTCGCCGCGCAGGAGCACTTCCATTTCCAGACGCACCGGTGTTTACTCCCTCGGGGCTATCGCTGGGTGGAAAAGTCATAGCAGAAGAGCCATCTTTGGAAGAAATTGATCGGGTCATCGACGCTTTTGCGCGAAGTGCAGTGACAGCAAAGTCATGGGGTTTCGATGGTGTAGAAATCCACGGCGCACATGGCTATCTTCTTGATCAATTTTTCTGGAAGGTTACCAACAGACGCAGCGACAAGTATTGCGGATCGTTAGAGGCCAGAACGCAAATGTCGATAGACGTGGTCCAAGAGATACGTCACCGTGTCGGACCTGATTTTCCCATTCAATTTCGATTCTCACAGTGGAAAGCCGGTCGATGGGACGAACACATAGCTGAGAATCCTGGGGAATTAGAGAGGATACTGCGCCCTCTCAGCGATGCTGGTGTGGATATTTTCCATCCCTCAACGCGGCGCTTTTGGCAGCCCGCTTTTGCTCAGTCTGATCTCACACTTGCGGGGTGGACAAAACGCATCACAGAGAAACCAACTATTCTGGTGGGACATGTGGGAGTGAATACCGCCTTCAGATCGGATACACCAAGTGACTCGGTACCGGCGGATGCTTTGGAACGGCTTTTCGAGCAGCAAGAATTTGATCTTTTAGCCATTGGGCGGGCGTTACTCGCGGATCCTCAATGGGTTGAAAAAATGATTGGTGGCCGTGAAGACGTGATTACGCCGTATACAAAAGACTCTGAGAACATCTATTACTGAAACTTCATGAGCGAGCATACCAATTGGGCGTGTGGCTCTATATCCGCAGCCAGAGAATATAGAGCCACACGCCCAGATTTGGTAAGACAGCGCTAAATAGTTACTTTTCCAGGACCACCAGCGCGCACGCGATATCGCCGTCGTGGCTGGCAGAAGCATGGAGAGATAGGTCATCTGGGGAACTTACTCCAAGAGAGTTCCGCACCCACTCCCATACTTTTCCACGCAAAGATATAGACGGGCGCCCCCACGCATCGTGGCGAACTTCAATATCAGGCCAAGAGACTTCATCACGGGCAAGGGGAGGAGCTACGCCGACCAGTGCCCCCGACCATGCTTTGATGAAAGCTTCTTTGAGCGCCCAGATAGCCGCCAGATGTCTTGGTGAGGCATCGGCCTCGCCCTCAAGATCGGCAGCGCGTTGGGCCGCACGCCTCCGCTCGCGGGCTGTGAAAACCTCCCGCAAGCGGGAGCCAGGAAGCTCCAATTGCTCAGTAAAAGATGGGACGTCTACTACATCAGTTCCCACGCCGAGAATTGCCATCATTTTCTCCTATCTGTGCTCTGCGTTTCAGCGCTCAAATACACCGGAAGTGGCCACTCGAGCATTCGGGTCCAGCAGCATGGCTGCCTCGGATTCGTGAACGTCAACTCCGTCTGCAAACCTGCGATTCTCTGGCGATTCAAAGAGTGTGGCTCGTCCTAGCATTCCTGCTTCCAGGCGGCGAGCTCCTTCGCGTAAACGATCTTCCGCGCGTTCACGCCACTGTTTGCGTCTCTCTTGACCGGCGCTGCGTTCGATAGCGGCCTCAAAGGCACCGGGGTGGACCAAGGCTACGAGCGATGAGACATGACCGAAACCGAGCGAGGTTGCTAGACCTGCTTTGATCGGTTGAATGTCACCTAAGGGGAGTGGCTGGCGTAGCCATACAAGCCACGGGTTATCGGCTAGCGCCTCGTCGACGCAGTCAAGCGCCGCATTGGCTGGCACGATACCGTCAGCAAATAACTGGGTGAGGCCTGCAATCTGGAATACGCAGGCACCGCCCTTTGCATGTCCGGTTAGGCTCTTCTGTGAAATCACGAAGAGCGGATTTCCTTCAGTGCGTCCGATAGCACGGGCAAGACGCGTATGCAGCTCAGACTCATTGGGGTCGTTCGCATTTGTTGACGTGTCGTGTTTGGATACCACGGCAATGTCGTCAGGAGTGACACCTAGTGTGGCAAGGTCATGAACAAGTCGTGACTTCTCACCTCCGCGAGCGGCAGCCAATGCGCCCATACCTGGTGCTGGAATCGAGGTGTGGATACCATCAGCGAAACTCTGTGCAAAAGCAATGACACCCAGGACTGGCAGGCCCATTTCTAGAGCCACATCTCCACGAGCCAGCAGCACAGTTCCGCCACCCTGAGCCTCAACGAAGCCGCCACGGCGACGATCATTTGCTCTGGAGAAGAAACGTTCTTCGATACCGCGGCCTAACATTGTCTCAGTGTCAGCAGTGGCATTCATGGAACCAAAGCCGACAATGGACTCTACCGCCATATCATCGATAGCTCCGGCAACCACGAAGGACGCTTTGCCACAGGCGATCTTGTCGATTCCTTCTTCGACTGAAACAGCCGCTGTGGCACATGCGCCAACGGGATGGATCATTGAGCCGTAGCCGCCAATGTAAGACTGCATGACATGTGCCGCAACCACGTTAGGTAGAGTTTCTTGCAGAATGTCCTGTGGATATTCCTCTCCTAAGAAGCGGTCAACGAAGAGCTTGCGCATCGAGGTCATTCCACCAAAGCCAGTGCCTTGGGTCATGGCTACCTCAGCTGGATGAACGGCACTGAGCAGCTCTGCAGGAGTAAAGCCAGCCGAAAGGAAGGCATCAACTGCAGTCACTAGATTCCAGGCAGCCATCCGATCCATGTTTTCCAGCATGGAAGCTGGGATACCCCAGCGTGCGGGGTCGAAGCCTTCGGGTAATTGGCCGCCAACACGCCGCGTCAGAAAAGCTCTGCGTGGCATACGTGCCTCGGCACCCGCCAAACGCGTTACCTGCCATTCACCGCCCTCGATTTCAGTGATGCGTGTCATCCTTGGATCTTGGATAACAAAGCTTTCCGCGGTCTTTTTGTCAGGCACTGTAAATGTGACATCAGAAGTGAGGAATACCGATGTTTCCTCAAGAGTTCCCATATCCTCGTCAGCGCCATCAATGGCAGCGTCACCGTCCATGAAGGGCCGCACACCTGAACGAGCTACTACCTCATCACGGAATCGGTCGAAGATTTGTTCTTCTGCGACGATCTGGTCTTCGCTGTCATACCAACCTGCAACAGGGGAGTCTTGCCAACGGACAAGGCCCATCATCCAGGCCATTTCAAGGACGGCAGCTGGGCTAAGATCAACGCCTCCTTCTGGATTGATGCCGAGTTCTGCCTCATGCCGGGTCCGTCCCGACCCCCATGTACCGACTTCGCCTATACCTACGACGACAACAAGATCTTCGGGTTTGGCTGAGCCTGATTCCCATAGGTTTGCCTGGTATTCAGGCAATGATGGGGCAGGTGGGGTCGGGAGGGCAGGAATCTGTGCGAGGGTATCTTCAGAGAGGTCATGACTCTCAGATATCGCTGCTTCAGCAGCCTCTTTGAGAGCGCGTAGGTCAACGCCCGCACCGAGGCCACCGGTGAGATCAGCGTCAAGTGGCGATTCTGCCGCTTGTTGGCGTGCCTGTGGTGTGCAGAGTGTCAACAGTTCGTCGGCAATGTCTTCTGTTGAGAAGGTCTGAATACCTGCCTCCTGCGCGGCGGCGACAAGAGGATCATTGCCACCCATCAGCCCAGTCCCACGAACCCATCCGATGCGAGGATGCGCAATAGAGATAGTTTGCGCCCACAGTGGCTCGACTTTCCACCGGTTAGTGATTGCATCGAAGGCGGCCTTTGTTTCACCATAGGCGCCGTCTCCTCCAAAGACTCCACGGTTGGGGGAGCCAGGCAGGATAACGTGTGTGCGATGTGCCCCGGGGGCATTTCTGCCTACTTCTGCCAACTTGGCGATTCCACGCTCCACTGACCATAGAAGTAAGCGGGCCTGTGCTTCGAAGGTCTCACCGGATTCTCCCAAAGATCCCGCGACGCGTGGCGCAGCAAAGGGGAAAAACAGAGTCGGAGTCAAAGCCGTCTTGACTACCTCGGTGTTGGCACCGACAACCTTGGTTTGCTCAGTCGAAATCCAGTCGATAAGCGCGTCAACGTCTCTGTAAGAGGATAGGTTTGCTGGCACTAACCACAGTGCAGCACCTGGCGCAGCGTGATCTCTATATAGTTGCTTCGCAAACGCCAAACGTGAGGCGTCGACTCTCGATGCGGTTGCGATGACAGTGGCTCCTCCAGCGAGAAGCCTAGCTGTGACAGCTCCGGCAATTGACTTGGGCGCTGCTCCCGTAACAAGAGCAATTTCGTCTCTATAGGGAAGTGCCGTGTCAGGGCTTGAAAGAGCTTCGGAAGCAATATCACCGTATATTTCTGCCAAATCAGCGCGTCCAGCATCTTGGGCTTTATTCTTCCACCACGACGCCATATCTGAGCATGCAGTGCCAGCAGCGACAAAAGAGGGACGGACGATCGGGGTCTCTGATAACCATAGGCGTGCCAAATCTTCTCGAACGGAAGCCCAACGGTCATCAATGAGGACCGCTTTTTCCTTATCGAAGGCTGGTTGGACCTGGTCCACCCAAGCTGAGCCAAGTTCTGCGCTCACGGCCTCTACGAGACGTGCTGCAAGCGTTGCTTCCTCGTCTTCCTCGGGGCGGCCTGCAGGCAACAGTCCTGGGCCATCGAGTCCAAGGGCTTCTAGCAGCGAGCGTGCGTGGTCAGCCAGTATTCCATCTGGTCCAACCACACTGGCAGCGAACTCATCTAATGCTGCTGAGTCGACGACAGCTCCAGATGATCCGCCACTTTGGGGCATAGATACCGATATTCCGTGTGCGGCTGCGACTGCTTGGACAGCCTGGTCGATGGCCGCGTCTACCTCAGCCGACGTTGTTGGTGAGGGCAATGTTGCGAGGCTTCCTCCGCGTACGGATTCTCCTTCTCGGGTTCCTAGTAGCATCTCCGCGGTGACTGCATGAGCCCAGCCGTCTCCAAGAGCCCACGTATTTTTCACTCGTTCTGCAATCCGAGCAGGTTTGGCCCCAGCTGCTCCGAAGACTTTGCGGAAACGATCTCGCATAGCCTCTGTAAGAACTGGTCCGAACGGACGATAGTTGTGAGCAAGTTTGTCCACTGATGCGGCAAGCTCACGTACGTTAGCGTCGGCCGCACCATCGATAGAGGCCAAGCCCAGCTCGGCAGAGAGATCCATCAAGAGCTGGTTGCGGCGGGCTGACACGCCATTCGTGAGTGTATCGGTAGTGTCACCTGGATCAATCTGATCCACTCGGAGTTTATTCGTGTACGCCATCAGTGTCTTGATGGCATCTGAGGCTTTGAAAGGAATGTCAGTAGGGCGTTCGCCGCCTCCGGCAGCCACGGGGACTGGCGGATTAGAAGCCGATTGAACTGTTGGTGCTGGTTCGGCTGCGGGTGCACTAGGTTCGGATACAGCTGCTTGAGTGGCGGTATCTTCCTCTTCTTCCTCATCAAAAAGAACCCGAACATCGGTGCAGGTGACGATCTTTTCATCGCGTTCGAGGTTGTATGCCGAACTAGTGGATCCCGCAAAAGTGGGCAGCTTGAGTGTTTTGTCGGCCAGTCCAGCCAATGTCGGCGAAGAAGCCAAGCCAATCTCAACACACCGTTGTACGCCTAGACCACCTTCACTTTCGGGAGAGAAGAGTAGCTCTTGGGTTTCTATCCAACGAACTGGGGATGCGAACTGCCAGCATAAGAGCTCGACGAGGAGCAATCGAGTAAGCTCGTCAGGGTTTCCTAAAGCACGTTCGAAGTTGTCAGCTTGCAATAGTTCGGCAATGGGCTCCGAAGGCACCTCATCAACAATTGCTTGTGCGAACTCACGTGTCAGCTCAAATGGGCGCGCAACTAAGTTCGGAATATACTTTCCCACTAGTCGATTTTTGTCGATGCTTGCCGGAATAAGAGACATGAGTTTATCCCGGAACTCTGCTACTCCTCCTCGCAAAACGCGAGAGTGAAATGGCACGTCTATGCCGGGAACGTACATAAACGCACGTTTACCACCGTGGGCCTTTGCGCGCGCGTTGGCGTCTTCTTCGAGGGCTTTGAGTCCCGTGATTGTTCCGGCAACTGCATATTGTTGATCGGCAAGATTGAAGTTGACGATCTGGAGGAACTCGCCGCAGTCTTCAGAGACAGAGTCGACGTAAGCGACCACGTCGGCATCAGTGATACCAAACTGATTGGGACGAAGCGCCCCCATTCGGTAGTTCGATCTTCCTTCAGCATCACGAGGTACCAGGTGGTGCATGGTAGAGCCGCGGTGGAAAACAATGGAAAGAACAGTTTCCAGAGGGAACACTTCACCGTAAGAAGATAGTGCGGTGTATTCACCAAGGGAATGCCCTGCAAAATATGCCCCGTCAACTAATGCGCCACTTTCGCGCAACTTGGCGGTTTGAGCAAAAGCCACGACGGCGAGGGCAACTTGCGTAAACTGTGTGAGGTTGAGGATCCCCTCAGGGTGGCGCCACGTCTGTCCTCCCGACGTAAATTCGGTGGGGTTATCTCGTACTACCGTGAGAATGGAGAAGCCAAGATCACGCTTGGTGGTTGCGTCGGCGCGCTCCCACACATCTCGAACCGCCGGTGACGTGGCAATCTCGTTGAGGCCCATCCCCTGCCGTTGAATGCCTTGGCCCGGATAGACATACGCTGTGCGGGGAGCTTTGGTCGTTGCGGTTGCTCGGGAGACTACCTGGCCGTCAATCTTGCAGGTGACCTCAAGGACTTGCCCTCCACCTTGCAAACGCCCAATCCGTTCAACAGACAAGTCAACAGTGTCTTCCAAGTTGACTAGGCCATACATGTTGTATGTCCAGCCAGTGATGCGCCATCCTTCCCCGTCGGGGCCGTCGGCTTGCACTAGGTTTTGAGCAACTGCTGAGAGCCACATTCCATGGACAAGAGGCGCTGATAGTCCAGCTACGACTGCCGCATTACTCGATGTGTGGATAGGATTGAAGTCGCCTGAAACATTGGCGAATGGTGTCATATTGTCGGGGGCTTTAACCTGGACCTTACGTAAGACCGATCGCGGTGTGTCAATAGCATCTTCGGCTCGTCCAGCGGCGTTTGCAACGGCTGGAGGTGGGGTATCGGAACCAATTCGCCCGCGAATTGCAAAGCGCTCAGAGAACTGACCAATCTCTTCGCCACCGTGCATGAGCTTTTCTTTGACAACGACAACGCGTCCAGATGAAGACTCAAGTACCTCCGCCGTATGCGCCAACACGGTTATCTGTACAGGACCATCAGCAACTAACAGTTCCGGATCAACGTCCAGACGTGCGGTGTGGTCCAAGTGCACAGCAGACAACAGGCCCTCAATGACTGGGTAATCGTCGATCAGGGCTGATCCAAGGGCTGCATAGATTGCGGGCCAGCATAACCCCAGAAGTGCATCAGGAACCCACGCATCTGGCTGATATTCCGAGGGGAGAGCTTCTGCGGTAACTGCCCGATGATGGGCGGCTAGTTCACGATCAACAGTGAACGTCCAGCTGGCTTCGCCAAAGACTGAAATGTTGCTGGGTTGCATGCGGGGCAATTCATTGATGCTGTCGCCTGTGATGGTCTCACCGCCCACCCCGGCTGTCGCTGCGAGAAGCGCGTACATATTGGGAGGGAGTGTCTCGCGGTCAACTACGGGTACCCCACCGGAGGCGGCTGTATCAGTGAGTCGAAGAGGAATCGTCAACGAACGAACCGCATGGTTCCTATCGCCACCAGGTACATCATCCCAATACGTGTCGAAATCGATACGCAGATCCCATACTCCAGGGTTGTCACTTTGCTCGGTGAAGGTCAACGACTCTTCAGGGAGCAGGTGAGCTGGATTATCAATAAGGTTTCCGCTCCACATGATGTGGGGTGCAGAACGAAGGAATTCTACAGGATTGTGTGCATCAGAAATGCGGGCTGCCGCTGGGACAGGATGAGCTCCATGTTCTCTAATTCTCTCGGTGGCAGCGGTTTCAAAACGGCCTAGAAGATCGCCTATGGGCTCATTTACTCGATCAATTCCGGCAACAGATACTGGGCCTGGAATGATGCGGACTTCATCTGCTCGATAGCGAGGATCTTGAGATTGCCACAGGTTGTCCTGGCCCCAGCGGCGTAAAATATCACCATCGAGGACTGGCACGAAAGGCATGGGTTTGGGATGCTTGCCGCACAACTCAACAAACCAGGCGGCATCGGTCGGAGCCACATCCGTAGTCAGAGCCGACGGATAGGCGCCTTCTAGCGCGGTGAGGGCTGCCTCTGGATCGCGAACAGAGTCAATGTCGGGGAACAAGGTGGTGATAGTCCCGTGTTCAGCTGAGTTGAGGCGTGCTTCGGCGCGATGAAGTAGGTCTAGGAATCGATCAATCCACGTGTCATCAACCCATGGGTATGACAGCTCTGCAAAACGGTGTGCCCACTGCGAATAGGTCATCTGGTCGACATCACCAAAGTATGGTTTCGACGTTGTGGCGAGTGCCGCTATTACTTCGTCCCTACGTGCAGCAATCGCCTCATCGTTGCCAGAAACCTCGGCAATAAGCCGCGCACATTTGGCTGCTGCGTTGTCAATTTCATGGATGTCGGCGCGCAAATGTGACAGTCCGGAGGTGACGCCACCGCGTGTTTGTTGTGAGCCTACCCACCCCGAATTATCATCGTGAGCACTAACGCCTGGAGTCTCCAGTAGTAGTTGCTTGACCTCGTCAGTGGTGCGTGCTTCCTTCGCCGTCATCGCTGCAGTACCGATGAGGACACCGTCAACTGGCATGGAAGGGAAGCCATGTTCTTTCGACCAGTCACCGGAGAGGTAATCGGCTGCGCGCTCGGGCGTACCGATTCCGCCACCAACACACAACACCACGTTGTCGTGGCTGCGAATCTCCGCGTATGTGGTCAAGAGTAAATGGCTGAGGTCTTCCCACGAGTGGTGACCACCAGCATGTCCATCTTCGACTTGGATAATGAGAGAAGTGGAAGGGTTGGCCTTGGCGATGTCGAGAACCTGGCGGATTTGAGCCACAGTGCCGGGTTTGAATGCTACATAAGGAATGCCAGAGTCGTTGAACTGTGCAAGGAGAGCCGATGCTTCCTCGACATCGGGAATACCAGCAGAAATTACGACGCCATCGAGTGGAGCTCCTGCCGCGCGAGCTTTCAGGACAACTGATTGACCGCCAAACTGCAGATTCCACAGATAGCGATCAAGGAACATCGCGTTGAACTGGGCTGCCACACCGGGCTTGAGTTGGGAGCGAAGTTGTGCCATATTCTCGGCAAATACTTCTTCGGTAACTTGCCCACCTCCGGCAAGTTCAGCCCAGTGTCCCGCATTTGCGGCAGCCGCGACGATTTCTGGATCCACGGTCGTGGGGGTCATCCCGGCTAAAAGAACAGGGGAACGACCCGTGAGACGAGAAAACTTCGTGTCGAGGACAACCTCCCCAGTGGGAAGCTCTAGCAGCCCGGGCGCAAAATCACCCCAGTTTTGTGCAGGAGTGGGTTCGAAGCCGCCTCGTAAAAATTCGTCGCGCTCGGCAGCCGATCCTGCGGCAATAACTCCATGTCCCCGCCCCATCAGATTGGCCGAAATGATGCGTCCCAAGGTGGCTCCAGGACCCAGGTCAAGGAACCATTGGGCTCCAGCTCCCAATGCTCGTGCTAGTTCGGATGGCCAGTTAACTGGCTGAACCAACACTGCACTGGCCAAGTGTCGTACTAGTTCAAGGTCCATACCGCAGGCTTCGGCCCATCGGAGTACCTGTTCGTACGCACTTTCTTCTAGTGGAGAGTGGAAAGGAGTGGATACGGGGAGGAAATCAAAAATGGGGGAGAACGGAACTCCTCCACGGATTTTGGAAGCTATGGCCTGAGCTTCATCCGCGGCGCGAGTACGCGCAGCAGCTTCCAACTTGAGTAGATCCTGAGGCCGGCCAGAGACAACGAAGCGGTCAGGGCCATTAATCAAAGAAATAGTTGCAGTTGTGCCTGGTAGAGAAGCGATAAGCTCTTCCACATCCGCCTGTCGCACGTCCCGGATTGCAAGCATCGGGGTTGCTTCCCCTTGGGGAAGTGTCTTATCAGCGCGGCCAGCGAGTGTTGCTGCGGCACCGATAAGACGTGCGGTAGCGAATACCTGGGCCATAAGCTGAGGGTCTGAGGCTTTCCATCCTTCGAAAAGTGCCGAAGCAAGTATGCCTTGAGAATGACCGATAACTGCGACGGGCGGATGTTCGCGAAGATCGACGCCGTGCTCTGAAAGGTCAAGAAGTGCACCATATTGTGCAGCCAAGATTCCTGGAACTGAATCTGTTGACAGGGCAGAGTGCGCGGTGTCGAGAGAGAATGAGCCTCCTCCCACAAGCGCGAGCTCACGGTGTGTGGCCGCCAAGACGGCGTCGGAATCGCTCACTAGCTTCTCAATGGATGTCTTGATGGTGAGATCATCGGTGAGTTCATCGAGTGAGTCGCGCCAGTTAGTTGCTTGTCCAGCGAAGGCCAACGCGTAGGCTGGCCCATCGACGGCACCAAGAGTGAGAGAAAAAGGACGGTTAGTAGCAGGCATTATGAGCTTTCCTGGATTGACAGTAATGAATGTGAAAGATGTGGTGCGATCACAGTGGACCATTGTCGTGGCGTTTGACCCCCACGTGGCTAGTGTCTTTTGTTGCCAATAGGGCTAAAGAACTGACGATGGAGCTGCGGGTTTGAGAGGGAGTGATAATGGCGTCGAATTCGCCTTCTTCGACCGAAAGATTGGGGTTAATGGTCTCTTCGGTGTACTTGGCGGCTAACTCCGCGCTTACCTCGTCAATGTCTCTGCCAGCTTCCACAGCAGCGGCCAACTCGCGCCGATACATGATAGAAACGGCTCCGTCGGCTCCCATGACAGCAATCTCAGAACCGGGCCATGCGAAGTTGAAATCTGCCCCGATAGATTTCGATCCCATGACGATATACGCACCGCCGTAGGCCTTGCGTAGAACCACAGTTACCATCGGACTCGTCGCGTTGGCATAAGCAAAGATGAGTTTGGCACCGCGACGAATGATTCCTGCTTGCTCCTGCTCAGTACCGGGCCGGTATCCGGGCACGTCAACTAAAGTGACGATGGGAATCCCGAAAGCGTCAAGGAAACGAACGAATCGCGCAGCTTTTTCTGAAGCATCGACATCAAGAGTGCCAGCATCAAAGAGGGGCTGATTCGCAACAATTCCTACCGGTTCACCGTTCATGCAAGCAAAGCCAACGACAACATTGCGGGCAAACATCTCTTGCACTTCAACAAATTCCCCATGATCGACAAGGTTTCTGATGACCTCGACCATGTCGTATGGCTGGCGGGAAGATGCGGGAACTAATGCGTCAAGCGATTGAGCATTGACAAGTTCCTGCGCTGTTTCTTCGTACGCATATGAAGGAGGCGCCTCGTCGCAGTTAGATGGCAGATACGACAAAAGTGCGCGTGTGTAATCGAGGGCATCCTGCTCTGAGTCAGCCAGATAGTGTGCCACACCTGATTGGAAATTGTGCAGTTCCCCGCCGCCAAGTTCTTCAAAAGAAACATTTTCGCCGGTGACAGCACGCACCACATCCGGACCTGTAACGAACATATGGGAGTTGTCGCGAGTCATGATAATGAAGTCGGTGAGTGCCGGGCAATACACAGCCCCACCAGCACAGGGGCCAAGAATAAGGGAGATTTGGGGGATCACACCCGAAGCTGCACATGTTTTGCGGAAAATACGCCCGTATTGACCAAGTGCCACAACTCCTTCTTGAATGCGGGCACCACCCGAGTCAAGAAGTGCAATAACAGGAATTTTCATTTCGAGAGCAATGTCCATCAGGTGCAGGATTTTGTCACCTTCAACTCGCCCTAGCGTTCCGCCGCGCACCGAAAAGTCCTGCGCATACACGGCAACACGCCTGCCAGCAATCGTACCGTGTCCGGTCACTACTGCAGCGCCAAGGAAACCCTTGGAAGGATTTCCCCCCGCGAATTGTCCAACTTCTACGAAACTCATCGGGTCAAGCAGCGCGTCGATTCTTTCACGAGCAGTGAGCTTGCCCTGTGGGTGTTGGCGTGCGGCAGCGCGCTGTTCTGCGGCTTCAGCTAAATCAGAGTGGTCCTTCACGTACGAATCCCTTGAGTTATGTGGTTCTGAACCGGCCGCTGAACGCGGTGGAAGAGTAAGTGTCATTGGTCATTCCTTTCTGCCAGGCGTAGCAGAGCTTGGTTGGGAGTCACATTTTCGCCAGCACTGACCAGGATTTCTTCGACGATTCCTGCGCGAGGCGCATACAGGTGTTTCTCCATTTTCATAGATTCAAGGACGACAACCAGTTGGTCTGCTTCAACCTCTTGCCCTGCCTCGACACATAAGCGGACGACGATGGCCTGTAGCGGTGACGTTACCGTGTCCTCGTCTCCAGCCTCTGATATGGCTTTTGAGGCAGCGCGACCACTTCGCAGTGGCTGAGGAGGCCGAGGTGTGGTGGATACGTTGGTGCCTGCGAATAGATTGGCTGGAACCGCCAGATCATGGCGTTGTCCATCAATTTCGATGATGAAATGAGTCAGCTCGTTGGAAGGTGGCGCGGTTCCAGAAGATGCTGGTTCGCCACTATAAGTCTCTAAGAATTGTGTGAGGAAATGTTCTTCTAGCCAGCGAGTCCATACCGACAGAGTGCGAAAGTCATCGGTTTCGAGGATTGCTTGATACGCCGGAAGGGGGGTGGCGATTCCTTGTATCGATATTTCGCTCAGAGCACGGGTTGCTCTCTTGAGAGCATGATCACGGTTTTCTCCAGTAACGATAAGTTTTGCCACCATGGAATCAAAATCTGGAGCGATCTCATCCCCGGCTTCGACTCCGGTGTCAATACGGATACCAGGCCCGGTTGGCCATGTGATGGAAGATAGAGCCCCTAGAGAGGGCGCAAAATCTTGGGCGGGGTCCTCAGAAGTGATACGAAACTCAATGCTATGTCCGCGAATGGCCGGTGGTGGGGTGAGTTTCCGGCCGGAGGCAATAAGGAGTTGCTGACCGACAAGGTCAACTCCACTGACTTCTTCGGTCACAGTGTGCTCAACCTGCAGGCGCGGATTGACTTCAAGGAAATATAGTGAGCCGTCAGTGTCAAGAAGAAACTCACAGGTTCCAAGTCCTACGTAGTCGACGCCTTCAAATAGCTGACGCGATGCGGACGAGAGAACTTCTTGGGTTTGCTTGTCTAAGAATGGGGCCGGAGCTTCTTCGATCAGTTTTTGATGACGGCGCTGAACTGTGCAGTCTCTGGTGGAATACACTGCGAAATTCCCATGAGAGTCGCGTCCACATTGGGTTTCAATGTGACGGGCTCGTTCAATGAATTTTTCGACGAAGAAAGCGCCAAGGGAATCCTCGCTTCTTCCAGAGAAGAAATCGTTAAGGTCGCTTTCTTCTCGAATAACGGTGATCCCGCGGCCACCGCCGCCGTCAGCGCGTTTGATAACAATGGGGAAGCCGAATTGTGAAATGAAGTTTTCAACTTCAGTGCGTGATGAAAGAGGATCTTCAGTTCCTGGAACTGGCTGTACACCAACGCTGAGCGCTGTGCGACGGGCTTGTACCTTGTCACCAAGCCGCGCGATTGCGGCTCCGCTGGGGCCAATCCACGTGAGTCCAGCATTGCTCACTTGCTCAGCAAATGCGGGGTCTTCGGCCAGAAATCCGTATCCGGGGTGTATTGCGTCAGCTCCCGACCTTTGAGCAATGCCAAGGATCTTATCTGCGTTGAGATAGGTCTGCGCAGCAGTACTTCCATCTAGAGAAAATGCTAGGTCTGCGGCATCGACGAAACTAGCATCGCGATCTTGGTCTGCATAGACTGCAACTGATCTGCTGCCGTAGTCGTGGATACCACGGATGATTCTCAAGGCGATTTCACCGCGATTAGCAACGAGGACGGTGCTCACATTCTTCACAAAGTCTCCTTTAACGTCACGTCCCCAGCCGTGACTGTGGTTATTCCCGCTGAAGTATCGATAACCAATGCACCTTCTTCAGTAATTCCTGTGGCTGTGCCATGGATAGTCTCGCCATCAGGTTTTATTGCCCGGACAGATTTGCCCACACTCTGGAGGTAGTCTGCATAGCGCACAAATAATTGGTCGAGGTGAGGTAGCGAGGCAGTGATCCGTTCCGCTAACACATCCGCATCGCGATCTAGTTTTTCTGCTCCCGGCGGACAGGCCGTGAGATTCACGCCGATGCCGAGCACAAGAATATGTGTATTTCCTTGTTGCTCTATGTGCTCAGCCAAAACTCCACAGAGCTTTTTGCCATGAAGAAATACGTCGTTTGGCCACTTCAGGCTTAATCCGTCAGACTCTAAGGCTTCAATCACCGCGATGCCTGCTGCCAGGGGAAGTCGAGAAGGGGTCTGCGAAGTACTCACAATTGCTGAGTACAGGAGGGCGGTATCGTATGGTGCGTTCCACGTACGTCCGAAACGACCATGACCGTGAGTCTGATATCGCGCTCTTACAGAATCGTAGAGTGAAGCTTCACCACGGCGCCATCGCGTGGCCATAAGGTCATTCGTTGAGGTTGTTTGATCAACGACCTCTGTTGGCGGCAGCCTCATACACATCCTTCAGTACTTCAACTTTTTGAATAGTTGTTTCAAGTTCTGAAGTATATTCCTTGTACGAGAGATGTCCAGCTTCTTCCACCATGTGGCGTGTCGACTTTAGATTAGCGAGGTACTCGCGATAGTTAGAGAGAAGTAAAGCGAACCGGTTGTTCTGTGTGGGCGCCCAAAAGGCGAGTCCGCATCACCTGGAATGCGTCAGGATTCTCATCGACAAGAAGAAATCGTCGCCCTAGTGACTTGGCGACAGCTCCAGTAGTTCCCGAACCAGCAAAAAAATCTAATACCCAATCGCCTTCTTTGCTGCTGGCCTGGACGATCCTGCGAAGAATTCCTTCGGGTTTTTGCGTGGCGTACCCAGTTTTCTCTTTACCTGTTGGAGAAACGATCGTGTGCCACCACACGTCCGTCGGGAGTTTCCCGCGGGCCGCCTTTTCCGGCGTAACTAATCCTGGAGCCATGTAGGGTTCTCTGTCGACTTCGGCATTGTTGAAGTAATAGGCTGTCGGATCTTTTACGTAGACCAAGATCGTGTCGTGTTTTGCGGGCCATTTTTTTGTTGCTCGTGCGCCATAGTCATAGGCCCAGATGATTTCATTGAGGAAACAGTCACCACCAAAAAGCGCGTCCAACAACACTTTGGCATAGTGGGCTTCTCGATAGTCCAAGTGGACGTAGAGAGTGCCTGTTCTTTTCAGTACTCGCCACGCTTGCTCTAGCCGAGGTTCCATGAACCCCCAGTAGTCGACAAAAGAATCGTTATAGGACAGGACAGTGCCTCGGACAGTCTCGTATGACTGCCCCTTAAAACCAATGCGGGAAGCCCCTTCTTTCCGCACTGTTTGCACAGATTCTCTCTTCTGGGTTTTACCAGTATTGAAAGGGGGATCGATATAGATGAGTTGAAATGCGTCATTGGGGAGATTCTTGAGAACATCGATGTTGTCACCCAACACCACTGTGCTCGGAACATGCGGCGTCCACAGATCCTGATTATGCATCCCTTAACGTTACCTTGCATCGGAGGTAGAAGACCCTTCTTCTGCGCCCATGCATACTCAAAGCAGGAGTTTACTGCGCATTTCCGATACTCTGGAGGAAAGCGTGATCATCGGAAGAAAGGTCGCTTCGCAACTTTTGTAGTTGTGAATAGATTCAGTCCTAGATGAGGAAAAGGTGGTACCCATGGATCTGGGTGTAGGCATAAAAGAACTAGTAATGGTATCAAATCGTCTACCCGTAGACCGCGCCGTCGACGAAGACGGGAACGTCGAGTGGAAGACGTCTCCTGGAGGTCTGGTCACGGCTGTCGAACCCATCGTGCAGCAGTTGGGATGTATCTGGGTAGGTTGGCCAGGGGATGCCGGCTCAGAGGCGATGGAACCCTTCGACGTAGATCGGATGCGTTTGGTTCCGGTGTCGCTCAGCACTGAAGAGGTAGAAGAATACTATGAAGGTTTTTCTAATGGAACGTTATGGCCCCTCTACCACGATGTTATTGCTCAACCGGAATACCACCGTGAGTGGTGGGATCAATATGTGAAGGTTAACAGGCGTTTTGCTCAAACTGTTGCTGGTCAGGCAGCCAAAGGTGCGGTGGTGTGGGTACATGATTATCAACTCCAACTGGTGCCAGGAATGCTCCGTGATCTGCGTCCAGACCTTACCATTGGGTTCTTCCTCCATATTCCATTCCCGGCGCGGCGTCTTTTTGCTCAACTGCCGTGGAGGCGCCCGATTATTCAAGGAATACTTGGAGCCGATGTCATTGGGTTTCAAACTGTTCACGATGCCGAGAGTTTCCGTGAATGTGCTGAGACGTATGCGGGTGCTCCCACGCATGGGAACCTCGTCATGGTTTCTGACGCTCTTGACAATACTCGCCAAGTGATTGCTCAAGAGTTTCCTATCTCTATCGATACAGGTCAGTTTGCGCAGATGGCGGCTGATCCAGATATTCAACGTCGTGCATTAGAGATTCGGAAAGAAGTCGGGTCTCCAAAGAAACTCCTGTTGGGCGTGGACCGTTTGGACTATACGAAGGGGATTCGGCATCGTCTTAAGGCCTACGGTGAGCTCTTGGCGGAAGGAGAAATCGATCCGGAGCAGATAGTTTTGATACAAGTTGCCACACCAAGCCGAGAACGAGTTGATGCGTACCAGCTATTGCGTGACCAAGTTGAGGTAACCGTAGGGCGAATCAACGGTGACTACGGTTCGTTGGGGCACACGCCAGTTGTCTACCTTCATCAGGGATTTTCACGCGAAGAAATGGTGGCACTGTATTTGGCAGCGGACGTCGCAGTGGTCACTGCCTTGCGTGACGGTATGAATCTTGTTGCCAAAGAGTATGTAGCGTGTCGCCTTGATGAAACGGGGGTATTGATGCTGAGTGAGTTCGCTGGCGCTCGCGACGAACTTGACGAAGCAATTTTAGTCAACCCTCACGATATTGAAGGAATGAAAGCCGCGTTTTTGAGGTCCATCCACATGCCTCCGCGAGAACAGAAACGCCGCATGGCAGCGCTGAGGGAAACAGTTTCCCAAAACGATGTTGCGCACTGGGCGGCGAACTATTTGGGTTCGTTAGCTGCGATCTCAGAGCAACGCTCCACTGTTGTAGATGCAGATGAATCAGAAATAGAACAGGCAACTGGCCCCACCTTTATCCCGCGCTCGTTAGAGGCTGCTATCAGGCGACTAGCGACAGCCCCCAATCTTCTTGTCGTGAGTGATTTTGACGGAACGCTTGCTCCATTTGTCGACGATCCAGCGCGCGCACGAATGCTACCTCGCGCCAAGAGTGCTCTGCAGGTGCTTTCTCAAGCTCCAGGAGTGCAGGTCGCAATCCTTTCTGGCCGAGCCGTTGCGAGTCTCAGAAAAGTAGGTGCTGAGGGGGAAAACTGGATACTCTCAGGCTCGCACGGGGCTGAGTTAGTAGGTATTGAGGGAGAGCAGCCATCACTTCCGCATCTTGACGCGTCGGAGGCTAGACGCTTGGGCCGTCTAGAACGTAGGCTCAATCGCGTCTTTGGTAATGAGCCCGGTGTGCGCCTCGAAAGTAAACCGTTTGGCGTTGCCGTCCATACCAGACAGGTAAAGAACGCGGATAGATCGGAAGAAGTGTTAGCTGCAGCCTCTGAACTTGCTGGCGAGCTGGGCATAGAACTGAGAAAAGGCAAAGAAGTCCGCGAGTTCTCTGTTCGGCGTAGCGACAAGGGAGCGTCTCTTGAACAGATACGTCGCCATTTCCCAGATTCTCCGGTGCTTTTCTTAGGAGATGACGTAACTGACGAAGATGCTTTCGCTATCTTAAGGTCTGACGACGTTGGGGTGAAGGTCGGGGAAGGTGAGAGCGTGGCGACTGAGAGAGTTCCCGACGCAGTTACGGCGGCTGCAGTATTGGCACTTCTTGCTGAGCTTCGTACCGGAACTGTGATCGGCGACTATACACTATGAGTCGATTGGGCCTACCGCCGAATTTGCGATTCTGGCGGCAGGCCTAAGTTGGCTGTCAGAGCTGACTTACAGAGGCTACCAATGGCTTTGGAATTTTTCGGGGGCCGAATTGAGGGCTTCAAGTCTGTTGTCGATCCCTACTGGCAGACGGAACGCACAACAGGTTTTGGTGAAATGAGTTGGCTGTATTAGTCAATAGTCCGGGCTTTGTTGCGGGTACCTCTCAAAAAGCTATCGATATTTCTTATCCATATTTTGCTACCGATTGATGGAGAACTTCCATCAACGCTGGCAGGGACAGCACATGTCTCAACAAGCCTATGAAGAATTGGCCTCTCTAGCAGGTGCGCTCTTTGTGGGCAGTCTGGCGCAAAAAATCGACAAAATACTGACCTAGTATGAGGCTTATGGGCATCAGCGATACTGAAGGTTGTTGCCATAAATAGAAGCTATACGAAAGAGTCGAAAATAGGCGCACTTATGACCTTGTTGTGCAGTAGATTTCATGGATTGTTCCGATGGAGACACGATGTGTTTCTATCGGGGGTTTGGGACATGAACTCGGTATCGCATTAGACCGGGAGAATGCTGCAAAGCACCTCCGTAATTCTTTAGAAGCGGTAGAAAATGCTGACACGGTCGTTATAGGTTCCTCGGTATTTAGGGGGTCTTACTCCGGATTGTTTAAATATTTCTTCGATTTGGTAGGCGTCTCTTCCTTGGCGAATACTTCCGTTTTCCTTGCAGCTGCTGGTAGCAGTGAAAGGCATGCAGTGATGATAGAAGCGCACTTACGCACCCTCTTCGCATTTTTCTGGCATATACCGCCTTTGCCAGTGTTTTTGCCGCAAGTGGGGATTTTGGTCGGACGCACCTCTTCAATTTAGATGTGTGCGGACACGTTGAAATGGCGGTGCAAGATATGGCACCTTTGCTTAAGATTCTGGCTCAAAAAGACTGAAAGTGTAGTTCCCCTCACTAAACTAAGGCTTTCCGGGCGGTTAGTAAGGCGCTAAACTGACCTAGTAGTGTGTGGAGGGGAAACATGGACACAACAAGTTTGATCCTAATTGCTATAGGGGGAGTCGCAGGCTTAGTAGGTGGCGGCTTGTTGGGCAATGCCCTACGGAGTGTTGTAGCTAGACGGCGGCGTGAAGCTAAAGACTTAGAGCGGGAACCTTTTCAGGATCATGAAGAAGAGCAGGCGAATGCGCCCGTGCTCACCAGGCCATCGGTAGAACCAGAAGTTTTCCAGCCCACCAAGGAACACCCAGTGGAACGGGAAGATCCGGTCAGAGTTCCTAATGTAACTCATTCCGAGTCGGTTAGTCCTATTAGTGCAGTTGCGGTGGTAACTTCAGAATTAGCGGCTCAACAAGAAGACGTTCTCAATCGCATGGAGGAAATAGCTGCCGATCCTGATCTGATCTTTCACATTTATCGATTGCGTCATTTGAATGCGCGCGTCACATTTGAAGCAGAATCTGCCCTTGCGCGTGAACATATTCTTCTCGACTCGGATACGGAGCCTCAAAAGGCTGATGATATTGCCCGACTTGCTATGCAGAGTAGCCCTGCAATGGAAAACATCCGCTTGAATATCAAGGCTGAACCACTGTTGAAAGCAGAAGTTTGCCGCCCATTGCGACTGCTCCTCGCTCAACTTCTTGAGGCATTAGCGCTGGCAAATCGTTTTGGACGTTTCTGTCTAGCTGTTGATCTTGTTGGCGGAGCTCCAGTTTTTGGTGTACGGGCACAAGGCTCTCCAATTACTGATGCAGATTTGAATGAGCTTTCACGGGCTGTGGCTTCTGCTAATGAGGTATCTCGCGATCCGGTCCTCAAGGTACTTTCTGTTGCGGGAATTCTTGCACGAGAGCTCAATGCCACGTTGCAAGTTCAACGTACGCGCTCTGGCGGCTACGAATATATTCTCACTCTCACTCCGGCCGCCGTTGATCACCAGACTACGTCAGCTAAGACATCGGCACCTATGGCTAAAAATGCTGTTTTTGGGTCACAGGTGAGCGAATCGCAGTCATGGCGCGACATGGTGGGCAGCTCTGGCCTCACTTCTTTTAGTGATCAGATTGCGGCAGCCGCGAAGCTTGCGCCTAGTAAGCCAGCAATGGTGGAGTTACCACCTCTGTACAGGGAGGTTTCTTCTAGGCTAGAGCGTGACCGCCAATTGGCGGAGATTATGAATGGAGTTGAGGATTACTCCGATAATCAGATTCTACAAACTGAAGGAGCGGGTGCGATTGACGATCCGCTCTATGTTGACTTGCGTGAGTTTATGAAGAGACGCCATGAGCCAGACTTTCACGAATCGTCCGAGCTATCACAGGGACCCAATGGGGCAGCGCATGTTGACTATGCGGGTGAAGGACGAGCGTGACTGAGCTTCGCTTTCCTGATGGCGGACAAACTGATGTTGAGAGAATAGTTGGTATTCGCCAAATCTTCTTTTCCACTACTGACCGTAAGGGTGTAATTACGGGGGCAAACCAAACCTTTGCAGATTTATCTCAGTACAGTTTCCCAGAGTTAATGGGGGCCCCTCACAACATCATCAGGCATGACGATATGCCTGGGGGTGTCTTTCAAATCATGTGGGACCGGCTTCTTGACGGAAAATCTGTAGCGGCCTACGTCAAAAATCGTGCAAAAGATGGGCGCTTTTATTGGGTTTTCGCGACGGTCACGCCAGCATCTTCCAGTTTCCTCTCGGTTCGTACTCGCCCTGTTTACGAACCTCTGTGGCAGGCTTCAGACACGCTATATCGGACGGCGCGGCCTATTGAGGTGGCTGCCACCCGGCAGGGAGCTCGACGTATCGATGCTGCACGGGTAGGTATGGCCTCTCTTAATGACGGCTTGGCACAAGCAGGTTTCCCGTCCTTCGACGAATTTATGTTGGCAGCCCTGCCTGCGGAAGTTGCTCAACGAGAACTGCTCTCAACCAGCCCAACTATTAACGTCGATTCTCAGTCACCGCTCAGCGCAATAGTGGGTGGAGCCCAGGCAATACGAGTTCACGTTAACGCACTTCTAGAAAGACTAGTAAGCCTCAATCAGGTGTCATCTCAGATTCGGGAGACGCTGGCAGGCGCTGAGGTTGCGCAAAAGAACTTATTGAGACTTGCCGGGATGGCGGTGGAAACCTGTCAATCCATTCCGGGCTTACCGCCTTCGATTGTCAATAGTGCGCTGGCGATTCGCGAGTGGGTATTTAGGGCTGTCAGCGCTCTCGAAGCCATTGAAGAACCCCTATCAGATGTAAGCTTGCGTATACGCGAAGCACGTTTTGATATTTGCCTTAACAGTCTCCATAACGAAATGGTCTTGTCATTCGCCAACGAAGCCTTGACTACTACTAGCGATGCAAATCCTCTGGGAAGCGTTCCTCTGCTGTGTCACACCATGATGGGTGATGTTGAGGGACTTGCAGGAAAGCTTGACGTGCTGCAACGCGAGCTCATAAATGTGGGTAATCGAACCGACGAAGCCAATGGAGCTTTGCAGCATGTAAGAGAGTTCCTTGCTGCCTGGCAGATGGCGGTGGCTCGAAAGGGCTATGATCAACAACTTGCGCAAATTATTGAGGATATCGAGGACCAGCAGGATAACTTGCACGGTCAAGTGCAGTCTTTGACTCAATTAGCAGCATCATTTTTTACGGCCTTACAGGGAGTGAATCCCTCAGCACTCATGGAGCCCATTCCTGTCGTTGCTTACGGGGCACTTTCTTTGGTCGGGGATGCCTCAGTGGTAGGTAGGTGACCTTGTTATAAGGGTTTTAGCTGACATTTATGAATCAATGATTCCATTGTGATAGGCATACACCACCATCTGGACTCGATCGCGCAAATTAAGCTTAGATAGAATTGCGCTGATGTGAGTTTTCACTGTTGCCTCAGACAGTGAAAGGGAATCGGCTATTTCCCGGTTGTTGAGTCCGTGGCTGAGGGATACAAACACATCGCGTTCGCGGTCTGTAAGGGTCAAGAAATCTGCCGGTAGTTCTCGCCTATTGGTTTTCGGCAATTGCGGAGCAGCAAAAACACGTGTGCCCTTACCTAACGCGCGAACGGCAGCGATAAGCAGGTCAGGCTCAGCATTCTTGACCATAAATCCGTCGGCGCCCACCTCTAGCGCCTGTTGCGCTGACTCCGCGGTCTCAAGGGTCGTGAGAATGAGGATGCGTGGCGCAACCTTCCCGGAGTCTTCATAGAGTGCGCGTAGTTTGCGAGTACATTGCAGTCCGTCGAGGCGTGGCATCCGAATATCCATGAGGACGACGTCGGGTTGTACAGGCGGAATTGCTTGCAGTGCAGCGAAACCGTCGTGAGCTTCGCCTACGATATCGAAATCATCTTGTGATTGCAGGACCATTGCGAGGCCAGCAAGAAATAGTTGTTGATCATCAACGAGGAATATCTTCATTGGGACTCATTTTCTCCAGATAGATGTGCTTGCACAAGCCAGGAAGCGCCGAGGGGCCCTGATTTAAGTGAACCACCAAGTAACTCGGCGCGTTCCCGCATACCGACAATGCCCCAACCCTCGCCACTCGATTGCGGCCCATGGGGATCGATAGGATTCTCCACGGTCAGCCGCATATTATCCCAATCAATGGTGACATTAATAGGGACATTGGGTAGGCCGTGTCGTAGTGCGTTTGTGAGAGCTTCGCGTAGAACGTAGGTGACTGTTGCGTAGTGGGGCGATGCAATGTCAGGTTCAGGGCCGGTGACGGTCAACTCGACTGGTGTGCCAGCATCGTGTAAGTCTCTCACCATTCCCTCTACAGTATTGAGGCTTTCTGTTCTCGCCGAGGAAGGATCTCTGAGCTGAGCTAGGAGGGAACGCACTTCGGTAAGAGATGTGCGACCCACCTGTGAAATTCGTTCAAGCGTTTCTTTGGTTTCCTGGGGCAGCTCTTTGGAGGAGAGGCGAGCTCCGTCTGAAAGAGAGATCATCACTGACAGCGAATGTGCGACGACGTCATGCATATCTCGAGCCAGATTGGCTCGTTCTTTCTGCGAGGCAGATTCACGTTGGGCGGTTTCGACCTGCAGCATCCGATCACGATTGTTGTCGAGAACAGCTCCTATGGTTCCAATCGCCCAGGAGAACCCCAGAAGAAGAAACATCAACACCGCGGAGTTAAGGAAACCATCTCTTGAAGCCGTCTGTGCTGAAGCGAATTCTGAGCCCATGGGATAGACCGACAGATATAGACCGCCGATTATCGCTCCTGAAGGCACAGAGATGGCAGCGAATCGTTTGGTCCAGACCGATCCTCGATGAGCAGCTGAAGTCAAAGCGATAAGTATTGCGACTGAGGGAAATCCTGTTACTAAGCCAGGCGGAAGCATTACGAAGAAAGCTGTAATCCATGCAAGTATGAGCGATACCCCAGGCAGGGGAACGCGCAGTCCGATAATGGCCGAACTTGTGAGTGCTGACAGTAAAAAGAAAACTGAGTCGACACGGCCGCTGGTGCCAATGCATAGAAGAAACCACCCAATGGCACAAATCCCCCAAATCCATGGTTTCCAACGGGCATACCATTCGGTGGCCTTATCGATGAGTCCAGACCTATTCACCTTCCCATTGTGCTGGGCGTGATACCGACTCTGCCAACTTGCATAAAAATAGAACATGTGTTCGACTGTGATTATGCGTTGGGAACGTCAAAAGATTGACTGCGATGAAGGAACATTACCAGGTCTTTCTTTGAATGAACTGGCACCCATCCCAGGGCACCTGCGTTCCATTTCGCTACCGAGCTTTAGTGGTGTCACATTTCACGAGGTGCTGGCTAAGAGTGTCCTCAATCAGGTTCCTCCGTCATCAGGGATGCCCTTTCGCTGGAGCATTAATCCATATCGAGGTTGCTCGCATGCCTGCGTCTATTGTTTTGCGCGTGGATCACATCGCTATTTAGATTTTGATACAGGATCAGATTTTGATTCACAGATCGTGGTGAAGACAAACGCGGCCGAAGTACTGGCGGGGCAGCATCTGTTCTCTATGCGCCTCTTCACTTGCGCAAACACGTGAAACCATGGTTTATGGAATGGCTAGAGCAGCACTATCCAGAGGCCGTTCCGCTCTATCGCCAGCTCTATCCCGGGACCGCATCGACCGCATCGAAAGAATATCGGCGGGAGTTAGCAGCTCGAATTATCCCGATTATAGAGGGGCTAGGATTACAGTCCCGATTTAGCTGATTGAGCAGTGTAGCCAGCGCCTAAGACAAATGAAGCCTCTTCCCAGGCCAACGATCAATGAGCCAACGGTCATGAGTTGCAACAATCGTGGTGCCTGCGTACGTTGAAACCGCGTCCTCAAGTTCGGTTGCTAAGACCAAAGAAATATGGTTCGTAGGTTCGTCAAGTAGCAGAATCGGGGGAGGAGCAGCCACTAGCAAAGCGAGCTCCAGACGTCGTCTGGTTCCCACGCTGAGTAGGCGAACCGGTCTATGCAGTTCTCTTGGAGGCACGAGCCCGAAACCTGTCAGCGATGCGCCAACCTCACTCAGGTCCTCAAAGGCTTCTTGCGCAGTGGTGTCTTTGCCGCGAGTGAGTAAAGCTGAGATAGAGGGCTCTTGTGATAGCAACCCAGTGTGGCGAGGATCGATATTGGCCACGCCTTCATGTTTCAGTGCGCCGGCGAGGACCTGCAGAAGTGTTGACTTACCACTGCCATTGACGCCAGTTACCAGCCATTTTTCTCCAGGACCAAAGGTCTGGCTCACTGGACCCAGACGCCCCGGAACTGAAACGTCACGCAGACTCAGAGTATTAGGCGAATCCTGAGGATCAGGGATACCACAAAAACGCAGTTCTGATGGAGGCTTACGAATTTGTTCCTTCTCAACGCGTTCTAAGCGCATTCTTGAATTTCCTAAGCGTCTCGTTGCCACGGTAGCTGCACGATCCGCATAGAATTTTTTCGCCATTTTCACTTCTGTACGAGGTGCGGCCCCCGGATGTCCCACCTTCGTACTATCACGTACCGCAGCACGTGCTTTGCGCAGTGTATTTTGTTGTTCGCGGTATTGCCTATGCCAACGCTCTGTTGCGTCTAACCGGTGAAGCACATAATCGGAGTAGGTGCCAGAAAACGTCTGAATCACATCTTCTCCCAGGCGCGATGCCACGGGATCAAGATCGACAAGGAAACGCGCGCACTCGTCCAAAAAAGCTCGGTCATGTGAAGCCATCACAACCGGTCCACGCCAGCGCTGCAACACCTCGATCAGATATGCAACTGCGCGGGCATCCAAATGGTTGGTTGGCTCATCTAAAAGGAGAACATCTGGTTTGCGAAGCAACAGCCACGCAAGTGATAAGCGAGCCCTTTCTCCTCCTGAGAGAAACTCAGTTGCGCAGTTCCGGTCAAGGTTTTGCAGACCCAGGCCAACCAGCATTTCCTCGGCAAGAGAGGTGACATTCCAGGCGTCGCGTCTTTCTGCCTCGTCCAATGCATCCGCATATTCCTTCTGGGACGATACGTCGTTATCCTTCAATGAGTGGGCAGCCACCTCCATGCGGTCAAGAGCGTGCAGGGCAGGAGCAATCGCATCGCTTACGACCTGAGAAATGGTGTCTTGGAGAGAGAACGGGACTTCTTGGTATAAAAGTCCAACCGTGCCTGAGGATTCTACGTGGCCCGCATCGGGTTTGAATAGTCCCGCCATCACACGCAATAGTGTGCTCTTACCTGAGCCGTTTTCGCCGATGATGCCAGTTACTTTTCCTGTAGGTGCAGTAAAAGACACACCTGATAAGACTCTGTGCTGTCCCAAAGAAACTGAAACGTCACGAACGGCAATATGTGTCGATGGGGGCATGATTGATTCTCCGTGGGTGGAAAAGGTCCTGCCGGGCAATGCCGCGGTCGCAGGATTGGAAGAATCATTAGCTCAACATAGCAACGACAGCATAACCTGAACCCCGGGTAAGATGTCAAGGGACCGACTATCGTGTGAACGGAGAAAAGTGGCTGAATACATCTACTCCATGGTGAAAGCGCGCAAAGCACATGGAGACAAGGTGATCTTGGATGACGTAACTATGGCATTTTTGCCAGGAGCCAAGATCGGTATGGTTGGCCCCAACGGCGCTGGCAAGTCGTCTATTCTGCGGATCATGGCGGGCCTTGATGAACCCAGCAATGGGGAGGCGCGGCTTTCGGCTGGCTATAGTGTGGGGATTTTAGAGCAGGAGCCTAAACTGGATGAGGACAAGACCGTCCTAGAGAATGTCCAATTGGGTGCCGGTGAGATTATGCGTAAGCTGCACCGCTACAACGAGATCTCTGAGGAAATGGCAAATCCTGATGCAGACTTCGATGCCCTCATGGAAGAAATGGGGGTCCTGCAAACCGAAATTGATGCCGCAGGCGCATGGGATCTGGATTCGCAGTTGGATCAAGCAATGGACGCTTTGCGTTGCCCGCCGCCGGACACCCCGGTGAATGTTCTCTCAGGTGGAGAGCGGCGACGTGTTGCATTGTGTCGGCTACTTCTCGAAGCACCTGATCTGTTGCTTCTTGACGAACCAACAAACCATTTGGACGCAGAATCTGTCTTGTGGCTAGAGCAACATCTCAAGACCTATGCTGGCGCTGTCATTGCGATTACTCACGACAGGTATTTCCTTGATCATGTTGCCGAGTGGATAGCCGAAGTCGACCGCGGTCGCCTCTACGCTTACGAGGGAAACTACACCAGCTATCTGGAGACGAAAGAAAAACGTCTTGAAGTTCAGGGTAAGAAAGATGCCAAACTGGCAAAGCGCTTGAAAGAAGAACTTGACTGGGTGCGTACCAGTCCTAAAGGACGCCAAGCCAAATCGAAGGCCCGCCTAGATCGTTATGAGGAAATGGCCGTTGAAGCGGAAAAAACCCGCAAGCTAGACTTTGAAGAAATTCAGATTCCACCAGGGCCACGCCTAGGCTCTGTCGTCTTAGAAGCAAAGAATCTAGAGAAGGGGTTCGGCGATCGCTCGCTTATTTCCGGCTTGAGTTTCACACTTCCAAGAAATGGCATTGTTGGTGTCATCGGTCCCAATGGCGTGGGTAAGACTACGCTGTTCAAAACAATGGTTGGTTTAGAGCCCCTGGATGGGGGAGACCTCACCATTGGTGAGACAGTGAAGATTTCCTATGTTGACCAGAATCGCGCCGGAATCGACCCAGAAAAGCCCTTATGGGAAGTGGTATCTGAGGGCCTGGACTATATTCAGGTCGGAAACGTGGAGATGCCATCGCGCGCTTACGTCTCCGCATTCGGTTTCAAAGGAGCCGACCAACAAAAACCCGCAGGAGTGCTCTCTGGCGGTGAACGTAACCGGCTGAATCTGGCTCTCACTCTCAAAGAGGGCGGAAACCTGCTGCTCCTTGACGAGCCAACAAACGACCTCGATGTCGAAACGCTGGCCTCTTTGGAAAATGCTCTACAACAGTTCCCCGGATGCGCCGTGGTCGTCACTCACGACCGCTGGTTCCTCGACCGAGTTGCCACACACATCTTGGCGTGGGAAGGCACCGATGAAAACCCCGACCAATGGTATTGGTTCGAAGGAAACTTTGAAGCCTACGAGAACAACAAGGTGGAACGCCTTGGAGCCGAGGCGGCTCGCCCTAAACGTGTGACACACCGCAGACTCAAACGCGACTAGTCCCTAGCTTGCGGGTGGCCCTCACAACTTCTTTTTCTTCGGTTGTGGGGGCCACAGTATGCGCTCTTTACAAGTATCACTTAAGCGCAGCAGTCTTAACCAGCCAATCCCCAGCGACCTGAGCCTGCACCGTCGCCATCAGGTACCCGAACCATCCCCTCCTGGCTGGCGGACGCAACGCGCACTCCATCTTGAGAATAGATACTGACTGTGCAGGTCGCCCGCCCACCCCCAGCAGACAAAGCCTGCCCAGAAAAAAGCAGCCACTGGTTGATATCCACGTTGCGATGAAACCACATGGCGTGATCCAATGACGCCAACGACATGCCCGGAGTGATCCACGACAATCCGGTAGCCCTCAGCGCAGGCTCCATCATTACCTGATCCACCACATATGCCAGAAGAACCCGGTGCAAACGCTGCGACATATCTTCTGGTAATGCATGGCGCGGACGCATCCACAACTCTTGGGTTGCACGCTGTTGTGGATCCGATCCCGTATAGAGATTTCTCTGCACGTGACGCACATCAAAAGCAGCGGTCTTCCCTAAGAATTTAGCCACCGGATGATCCATCGTCCGAAAAATCTCCAAAGCCGACGTGAGATTTGTCGGACTTGGAACATCGGGGGCGGATGGAGAAAACTCCACTCCACCCTCTACCCCCTGGAAAGAGGCCTCCAAAGTGAGAATCTCACGTTCATCTTGAGTGCACGCCACATGCCGAGTGGAAAAAGACCGCCCATCATGGAGGCGACGAACACTCAAATCAAGTGCAGCATCTGGATCACCGCCTCGTAAAAAATACGCATGCAACGAATGTGGCAGACGCGCCTCATCCTCCACAGTCGCAGAAGCCGCCAAGAGGGCCTGACCAATAACCTGACCACCATAAATACGCCGCACTTGCGGCAAAGAATACGCGCGGAAACGGCCAGGCTCCAGCATTTCTAACTGCAATGACCGCAACACGGAGGCAATAGGCTCTTCATCAACGACAGGGACGCTCAATACATCGGGCATACCCACTATTGTGCGCCCAAGCGCGGACCCAGCAAAACTCGTCCGTCACTTCCCCGCTATCCTTAAGGTGACCACACCGATAGGGGACACATGGAGCAGTTGCAGCAGTTGGCGCACATCAATGGAGTTGCTACAGAATTTTGGGATTGGTCCGGTAAACAACGTTTCACCTCACCAAAAACTCTCCTCTCCGTACTCAACGCTTTGGGAGTACCAGTTGACCTGCTAAGCGATTTGCCCACAATAGAATCAGCAATCCAATGGAGTGAAGACCGCACTTGGCGCTCGGTGGTACCGCCATGCTCCGTCGTGAGAGAACATAGCGAATATCACGTTCCCATTCACCTTCCCCACGGACTGCCGGTCCACGTGTGGGTAGAGCTTGAAGACGGTCGAGGAGTGGACTGCTGGCAGGTAGACAAGTGGGTGGAACCGCGTCTCATCGATAAGGTACTCACCGGTGAGGCCACATTCGCGATCCCTCAGGACCTTCCCCTGGGATACCATCGCCTCGGAGCCTCTATCGATGGTGGGGAACCCCAATACGGCTTCCTCTACGTAGTGCCCGAACGACTCACCCCCGACGTGCTGGCAGGCAACCAACGCTATTGGGGAGTCAATGTCCAAGCATATTCAGTCCGCTCGGTGGCATCATGGGGGATAGGCGACGCTAGCGACCTCGCCGATCTGACAGCAATATGCGCTCAGCAAGGATCAGACTTCGTCCTCATCAATCCCTTGCACGCATCTCAGCCCATAGCCCCCATTGAAGACTCACCTTACCTGCCTGTATCGAGGCGTTGGCTTGCCCTCACCTACATTCGACCCGAAGCAATACCCGAATATGCGCAGCTAGGACCCCGCGCTCGAGCCACTATCGAACGCTTACGAAGCGACGCTGCGCAGGCAAAGCCCAACAGAGGCGGAGGGATCAACCGGGATGCCTCCTGGGAGGCGCGCTTGCGAGCATTGGAACTCATCTACCCTTTGCCACGCCCGATCCACCGTGAAGCTGAGCTCAAAGCATTTATTGACGAGGGGGGTGCTGAACTCCAAAGGTTTGCCTTATGGTGTGCACTCGTCGAACACTTCGGAACGGTACAGCTACCACCAGATGCCCTAGACTCAGCCGATGCTGTAGAAGGCCGCGTTCATTTCTACCAATGGGCGCAGTGGATCGCCCGTGAACAGTTGCAGACGCCAAATAGGGTAGCAAAACGGCTGGGAATGCCGATTGGCATCATGTCGGACTTGGCTGTTGGCGTACACCCTCATGGGGCTGAGTATTGGGCAGAACCTGGGGAATTCGCAGCTGGGATGTCGGTTGGTGCGCCTCCTGATATGTATGCCCAGCAGGGGCAAGACTGGTCACAACCGCCTTGGAGTCCACGGGCGTTGGAACAGTCCGGCTATGCGCCGTTTATCGGTGTGCTACGCGCTGCTTTAGATTTGTCATCCGCTCTGCGTATTGATCACATTCTGGGACTATTCCGTCTTTGGTGGATACCGCGGGGCGAAACACCCGACAACGGCACGTATGTGAGTTTTGACCATGAGGCGATGGTCGGTATTTTGCTTTTGGAAGCGCAACGCCACGGTGCAATCGTCATCGGCGAAGACTTGGGGACGGTAGAACCCTGGGTGAGAAGCTATCTGGCCGACCGTGGCATCTTAGGAACCTCTGTCCTCTGGTTTGAGAAAGACAATCAAGGAAAGCCCTTGCTGCCAGAACAATACCGAGAGAATGTATTAGCTACTGTTAATACGCACGATTTACCGCCCACTGCCGGGTACATGAGTGGAATCCAAACCACCTTGAGACAGAGCTTAGGGCTACTGACCGATCCGGTCGAACACGTTCGCGACTCTGATGAGGCAGAACAAACTGCTATGCGAGCGCGCCTGCGCGAAGTGGGATTGCTTCCAGAGGATCCTCATGTGAGTGTCCCCCGAAGTGAAGAAATAGAAGCACTTCATCGATATATTTGCCGCACGCCATCGCGTTTGGTAGCTGCAGCATTGGTGGACGCAGTGGGGGAGAAGCAACCTCAAAACTTGCCGGGAACCAACCACGAGTATCCCAATTGGAGGATTCCCCTTAGCGATAGCCAAGGTAATGAGGTCCTGCTGGAGAATCTTGCCGAGCGCACCGACCTCCAGCGCCTATTTGCGGTTATGAGGCAGGAGAGAGGGCGCTAACCTCGAGGGGCATGCGAGGCAACGGCAATGAAATGGACTACGCCTCGTCAATATTTTGAGGTGCCTCCAGTTGCGCAAATTTCGCGGCCATTGTCGGGTTACCTCGCGTTAGCTTCTTGATCGTCAGATCGTCTGCCTTATCGTTGGCTAGCCTAAGGTTATTCGCTGACTTATGCAGTGCCTGCTTGACCTTCTCTAAGTCTTTTATCGCCTCGTCAATACGCTTGATTGCTTCTTCGAAGCCATCTGATGCCAGACGCCAGTTACGGCCGAAAGCATTCTTGAATGCTTCAAGTTGACTCTCAAAATTGGTGATGTCAATGTTTTGTGCGCGAACCTGTTCCAGTTCTGTCTTGTACTGCAAAGAATTCAATGCGGCATCACGTAGCAGGGTGATCATCTGAATGAAGAACTGTGGGCGAATCACATACATTTTGGGGTATCGATATGAGACGTCAACTATTCCCGTGTTGTAAAAGTCATTGTCAGGCTCAAGTAACGAGACAAGAATCGCGTACTCGCAGCCTTTTTCCGTCCGATCCTTATCGAGTTCTTTGAAAAAGTCTTCGTTCTTTCTTTTTGTCGCTGTGGTGTCAGCCTCGTTTTTCATCTCGAACATGATGGACACGACCTCTAGGCCAGCTTCGTTGTAGTCACGAAAAATAAAGTCGCCTTTGCTTCCAGTCCTAGCGTCATTGTCTTTTTCGAAGTAGGCATGGGGGAATGCTGTTGCCCGAATGCGGTTGAACTCGATTTCACAATGTTGCTCTAAAGTCTCTCCCACCATCTTCGTTGAGAGCTTGGCCTTGAGGTCACGCAGACGCTCGATCGCGTCATCGCGGTCTTTGATCTGCGTTTCGTATTTGTCCTTGAGAGCTTTCTCGGCTAACTGGCGTTCCAGCTCAGTGCTGCTGAGAGAGTTTTTCAGCTGATCGCGTTCTTTTTCAAGTGTTGACAATGCCTGTGTGAGTTCGAGCTCTTTGGATACTTCGATTGCTTCCAGCTTGGCTGTGAGTTGCTGGATTTGCTGATCTTTTTCGATCGCGACTTGCTGCATTTCGCTCTTCATATGCGCCCGAGTCAGTTCAATAGCAGTATTCTTTTCTTCTTCGAGCTGTTCCACGCGGATTTTCATCGCATCGCGATCTTTTTCAATCGCACTCAGAGCTTCTGCGATAGCAAGTTTTTCCTGCGTTTCACGGGCCTCTAACTGTGCCTGTAGCTCTTGTATTTGAGCGCTCTTTGCCGCGGCTTCTTCCTTGAGTTGCGCTTCAGCTTTGGCTGCTGCTAGGTCGAGGGCTCGTTCTTTGTCTTGTTCGGCAAGTTGAAGGCGCTCATGAATCTGCTTTTCAAACTCCTTGTCCCGCACTTGCCTGACGATATCGGCATATCCAGCCTTGTCTATCGTGAAGGTTGTTCCACAGTGCGGGCATTTGATGTGATGCACGATATCACTTCTTTCTTGCGGCTTGGCATGCCCATTATCTTCGAGTGAAGCAGCTTCGGTCTAGTTCTTCTAGCTATCCCCAGGGTATCGGTGCGGCATCGTCCATGCCATGTCAGCTTGCCGCTCGATCATGGAGAGCCGCTATCGGCGTAGTTAGTAGAGTAATTCCCATTGACCGAAATACCAATCCTCAAAATCGGAAGCGCTCGGCAGATCAGTATCACCTTCTGCGATATAGTTACCGGACGACGCTCAGATACCAAATGAGCTGGTGCGAACTCGTGAAGTCATGTTCATGACTCGTGTTGTGAGTGGCATAGGGTCAAGAAAAGGGGACAGCGCAGACGGCACTGGCAGCCCTGCTCGCATGAATGCGTCGTATTTACACCGCAAGTACTGTCCTAGAACAGACTTCTGAGACCCGCGTCCGCGGGGCTGAAAAATATCCGTTGGTGAAAGCGGCCACGATTAGGCGTCTTTTGTTCGATCAGCGAAGCCGCTTGAAACCTGCGCCTTACCGGATCGCGCGTCAGACTCTTTCTCTAAACAGATAGTAAAATGGCAAATCAGGGACATGGTATTGCCCGTGCCCTTCCACGTAGCGCGTTAGGAGCCAAATGCCCGAGCTGAACTGGGTCGGTAAAGACAAGGTCGTCACTCATCACATGGACGTGCCCTACCGGGTTTTGGATCGGCAATACTCTTTTGATGAAGAGGGCCAACATGAGGATGATAACGGCTCACCAAACATGATCATCCATGGTGACAATCTGGAGGCCCTAAAAGCTCTTCTTCCTCAGTACGAGGGGAAAGTTGACTGTATTTACATTGATCCTCCCTACAACACTGGCAATGAGGGATGGGTCTATAACGACAACGTCAATGATCCGCGGATCAAGAGATGGCTTGGAGACGTTGTCGGTAAAGAGGGAGAGGACCTCTCGCGCCACGACAAATGGCTCTGCATGATGTACCCCAGACTGCGCTTGCTGCACCGTCTGTTGGCACCTACTGGCGCTATCTTCATTTCCATCGACGACAACGAAGCCGCCAATCTGCGCTTGGTTTGCAACGAGATCTTCGGTGCTCACTGTTTCGTTGCCGATATTTCGTGGCAACGTAACTACTCCACCCGAAACGACTCAAAGGGCATCCCCGCCGAGGTTGAGCATATATTGGCATTCTCTAAACAGCCAGGTTGGAATCCCCGGAAGCTCGAGCGGAGTGAAGAGATGAACTCCATATACAAGAACCCTGACAACGATCGTGGAACGTGGACCAGTGATAACCCGTTCGCTCCTGGCGCTGCGACACACCAGGGCATGGTTTATGCCATTCAGCACCCATTCACTGGCAAGATGATCTACCCAGGAACTGGTAATTGTTGGAGATATCAGCAAGAAGAAATGCTGCGTATTTTCTCGGGGTGGACTGACTATGAGCTGCGTGACCTAGACGATGCCGACGAGCGCGCCCGAGTCTGCGGGGTTCCAGTCGAAGACGTGAAAACTGGCGTCCAAGGGATCGTCCTTTCCAAATCTCTGGATGAGGCGCGAGCGGACGCTGAAGCGGTGTATGAACGCGGTCAGTGGCCTCGGTTCTATTTCACCAAAGGCGGTCTTGGCGGGGTTCGTCGCAAGACCTATCTGGATAGCGTTGGCGGGGCATTGCCGACAAACTTTTGGTCATATGAAGTTGCAGGCCACACCGATGAGGCAAAGAAAGAGATTCGCGCAATATTCGATGGGCGCGTCGCGTTTGATACTCCTAAGCCATCGCGCCTGGTCGAGAGAGTACTGCAAATCGCGACAAGTCCTGACGGCCTCGTCCTTGATTCATTCGCTGGGTCTGGAACTACTGCTCACGCTGTCTTGAATCTAAACAAGAAAGATGGTGGAAATCGCCGATTCATTCTCATCGAGCTGGGCGATTACGCCGACACGGTGACGGCCGAGCGAATACGTCGCACAATTCAGGGATTCAAACGGCAAACAGAAGAAGAGGTTGTCCTATTCGATCAAAAACTAACGGTTGCTGCTTTGAAGAAGGCGCCAGAGATTCTGAATGAGGCCTCAAAGATTGCTGATGATGCCGCGGGCCAGTACGCGAAGGTATCACGCCCCAAGGTGGTGACAACGGTCAAGGGAAAGACTGGTTCGTCCTCCGTTCAGGTGGTTGCCACACAGGTCCACGACCACGACGTGTCGGGGACGGGTGGCTCTTTCTCCTTCTATGAGCTAGGTTCGCCATTGCTGTTAGATGGAGATTTGAACCCTGCGGTGCCGGTGGAGCAAGTGCGGGAGTATGTGTGGTTCACTGAGACGCAGACCCCGTTGAGACCTTCAAAGGTACCTGAGTGTCCGTTCTTCCTTGGCATCTACAGGGATACTGCTTATCACTTCATTTATGACGTTGAGGCAGCGACAAACCTGGACCGGTCATATTTGGCTTCTCTGACGCCAAAGGTTCTGGCGGATGCTCAGGTAATCTATGCGGACACCTGCACGTTGAGTACTGCTGAGCTTTCGGCGTTGAATGTCACGTTCAAGAAGATTCCGCGCGATATTACAAGACTTTAAGGTGAGGAACTTTCATGGAACTGAAAAAGTATCAAAAGCGTGTGATCAGTGATCTTTCGTCTTATCTTTCATTTCTCACTGAGACAGATTCTTTGTCTGAGGCATACCGAGAGTTCTGGGCGTCCAAGCAAGTCCCTGTCGGGTTTGACGGGATACCTGCGTATCAGAACATAATCGACCAAGTTCCCCACGTTTGTTACAAGGTTCCGACGGGAGGAGGTAAGACTCTGTTGGCTTGCGCATCTATCAAGCCGATTATCGACTCGCTGCCCACGGGAAAACCCAAAGCAGTTGTATGGCTGGTGCCCTCAGATGCGATCCTCACTCAGACGCTTGCCGCTCTGAAAGACCCTCATCACTTGTATCGGCAACAGTTGAACTTAGACTTCGGATCCCGAGTTGAGGTCTACTCCAAGGAAGAGTTGTTGGCCGGACAGAACTTTAGCCCAACGACTGTGACTGAGCAGCTTTCGGTGATGGTCTTGTCGTATGACTCGTTCCGGTCCAAAACGAAAGACGGTCGAAGAGCCTTTCAGGCCAATGGTGCCTTAGAGGCATTTCGTAGATTCTTTGGCATGCCTGACCTACCGATTGAAGGTGCCGATGAGGCTGCACTGTTTCAGGTGCTCAACCAGCTTGAACCGGTGGTAATCGTTGATGAGTCTCACCATGCACGCAGTGACCTGTCCAAGGAGATGTTGCGCAACTTCAACCCGTCTTTCGTTCTTGATCTGACAGCCACTCCAAAAGCAGAGTCGAACATCATTTCTTACGTTGACGCTTTGGCTTTGAAGGCTGAGAACATGGTGAAACTGCCGGTGGTGGTGTACAACAAGGCCACCCAGACCGACGTGATCATGGACGCGATAGATATTCGTCGTGTCTTGGAACGTGAAGCCGACGCGCAGCAAGCCGCAGGCGGAGACTATATTCGTCCGATTGTCTTGTTCCAAGCCCAACCACGCGCAGCGGCCGATGCCACCTCGTTTGAAAAGGTGCGCACGAAACTGGTGGAGGCGGGGGTACCTGAGGACCAGATTGCGATAAAGACTGCCGACGTCAACGAACTGAAAAATATTGATCTCCTTAGCTCTGAGTGCCCAATCCGATTCATCATTACCGTGAATGCTTTGAAGGAGGGGTGGGACTGTCCTTTCGCGTATGTCCTGGCCTCTCTTGCAAACAAAACCAGCGCAGTTGATGTTGAGCAGATTCTGGGCCGCATACTGCGCCAACCTCACACCAGACGCCATGCCAGTGGCCTATTGAACATGTCCTACGTGTTAACCTCTTCCAATGACTTCCAGGCAACTGTCGACAATGTAGTCTCCGGGTTGAACGCAGCAGGATTCACGTCCCGGGACTACCGCTTGGCAGATGAATTGCCGATCCCTGATGTATCACAAGTGCAAGAACCGCTTCTGACGCCTGCCGACATCGCAATCCAAGAACAGGAAATCGAAACTGGACAGAGCGAGGAAGAGCTTGCGAATTTCGATGTGAATGTCGTTGCACGCCGGATTGGGTCAAATGAGATGAGTGATATTCCTGAGACTGTGGAGGTCATGGTTCGGGCGGCCGAAGAGCTGAACGACGACTATGAGAACACAGCCCGAGCATCACTGGCTGCGGCAAGTCACAACGATCTACCAATCGATCTGGAGGATAAGGTGCCACACTACGGAATGCTGCCCTCATTTGAAGAAGAGGCACGCAAAATACGGATCCCTCAGTTCTACGTCCCGGTCTCTGATCTGCTCGCATCCATTGAATACGACGCCGGTTCACTGCTCTCCCCACCTGGACTCACCAGCGGATTCAGCCTGAAAGGGCGCGACTCCAACCTCGACATCAGTCACGCTACCGACCAAATAGAACTAGTTGACGTACGTGAAGACAATGCTGACACGCCAAAAGCATACAAAACCAATGCACGCCAACAGCAAGAAATACGTTCATATTTCGATTCCCTGCCTGAAGAAGGGCGGGTCCGTCAGGCTTGTGAACTAGTGATAGCAAGACTCGACAAACCTCGCTACGACTGTATTTCCACGTCCGACCTCAAAGACTATGTGACGAGGGTGGTGGAGAATCTGGACGGAGCCCAACTCAAGACCTTAGAGACCTCTCCGCTAGCAGTGGCAAACAAGGTTCGCGAACGTATCGACTCTTTCCTAACTGAATACCGTCTGGAGCAGTTCGAGAAACGGTTGGACGACGAGTCCATTCAAGTGCGATCTACGTACCAATTGCCTGCTTCAATTACGCTCAGTGCCCCCACGACTTCTGTTGGTGGTTCCCTGTATGAGGCTGAGGGCAGCATGAACACTCCGGAACGTGACCTGATTATGAGCGTCGCCGCACTAGACAACGTGGCATGGTGGCACCGGGTGAACGAAAAAGCCCCAGGCGAGTTCTACATCAACGGTCCGATTAATCACTACCCAGACTTCATTGTCTGCACCACCAAAGGCAAGATCATCATGGTTGAGTCCAAAGGTGAGCACCTAAAAAACGATGACTCACGCGCGAAGATCAAGCTCGGCGAAAAATGGGCCAACGCGGCGGGGCCGACATACCGCTACTACATGGTATTCAAAGATGGGGTAGACCCACTGCCCGGCGCATTTACCACCTCAGACTTCCTGGGACGCCTTGAAAACCTCTAGCCAGAGATCGCAGAATCAGTATGGCTTACTAAGCAATTGTGAATATTTGGTCCCCTTTCAGAGTGATTCTCAAAAGATGACGTCAATCACAGCGACTGGGTCCCAAACAAAACGACACTGGACTCAAGACCGAAAGAGTACTTGGGACCAGAAATAGAAATAGGAGGGCCGAATACAGTCGTTAAGTCACACCAGAGTAAAAGCATGCATTCTGGCCACAGGGCTCGAGAATCTGGTGTTCTATTGTGTTCACGATGGGAAAGAGAAAAGGACCTTCCATTGGCTTTTCAATGGAGAGTCCTGGTGCCCCCGCTGGGGCTCGAACCCAGGACAAACGGATTATGAGTCCGCTGCTCTAACCGACTGAGCTACAGGGGCAACGCCACTACTTTACCGGTCCTTCTTCTTCACACCAAAACCAATCCAGATAGACTTTGGTTATGGAACTTCCTTCACATGATCTCCGCGCTCCGTTTGCCGACACGGAAGAAGGTGATCGTCTTATTGCAGGACGGCACGCAATTTTTGTTGAACGTGACGGCAAAATCGTGGATGCAGGGATGTGGTATGAGGTGCAATATGCTCATTGGAACCACGAGACTCGCAAACTTGTTGTTGTGTGGGTCGAGCCGGATCGTCCAGGTATTACAAGAATCACAGCCGATAAAGAACCGAAAAATTTCCTCAAGCGCATGACATACAGCGTTGACCGAACGATTATCGGGTCAAGGTCGGTCACACTTCCATCAGGAACCACGCTCACTGCAACGGCCAGACGCCGTGCAGATGGAGAGATCTTTACGACCGTTCTTGCACGTGGAGAGGTATTACAGTCCGATGAGAATGTTGCGGATGCATTAGAGAAGCAGCTCCTAAAAGAGCTGAACGTGAGATAGGCGACGCTTCTAAACTTGCCGTCGCCTGCGGTTCCCCGCTACTATCGTTTGTGCGATCCCGCGTAGCTCAATGGCAGAGCATTCGACTGTTAATCGAACGGTTGTTGGTTCGAGTCCAACCGCGGGAGCGACGAAGATGGACCGGAATCCTCAGGGTTCCGGTCCATTTTGATTTTATCGAGGCGTGCTGGCACGAAGCATGGCGATTGCGGTTCTTTCTGCGCTTTGAATTGTCTAAGAATCCTAGCGGGAGTGAACCCGATACCCTTTTTCCCCCATCCTAACGATTTGGCATGTGCCGGTGCCGCACACCACTACGTGCGGAGCCTCATCACCTCCCGCACATGGAAATACAGCGAGGGGATCCGATACGTCGCTAGGATCCCAAGAGTCGGGACGTGATCGGTCCGGCAGGTTCCTCAAAGAGCCAGAAAGAATAGTGGTGAGCCAGCGACGTGGAAATAGAACCGGATTCATTGGTCGAGCAAAGGCTGCGGATGGTTGTGGAGTGCTCAATTCTCAACTGGCACTTGTACATAGGAGGACACCTTAGCCAAGTGGAGCCGATGGAAGCTGTGCAAGGTGACTCTATAGGCGTGCTTGCAGCCGTTAGTACCGGTAGTGAGGTTCTTCGTGCAGATGTTCCGCATAATCACCATCTCAGAGATGTTCTCCCGCAAGACAGGCCTGGAGGCGGATATAGGATGATTCCATCACAATGGAAGATGGGGAATGCTTTCGTGTTCTTCCCTTTTAATGAATCATATTCTGTGTGGTCGACATACGATTGTGACGCCAACTTCTTGGGTTGGTATGTGAATCTAGAAATGCACTCATTTTTGTGACGGTGCAGTCATAGTCATAGACCATGAGCCTGATGTCATCGTTGATCAAAATCACCGCGTTATTGTTAAAGACAAAGAGTCTTTCGAGGAAAAAATCGGTGTGCCTGGATACTGGGAAGAAGAGCAAGCGAATGAGATTCTTACTATTGCCAAGAGCATAGCAGCCCGCGCCTTGGCTGGTGCCAGTCCATTCGAACAACCAATGCCGCAATTTCCTGCAACGCTCGCCGCAACTCGTAAACTGGGGGAGGTGATATTGCCTGCTACTTTGCAACAGATTTCTGAGAACAACGAGCATTAGGTTATGGTTCTGCTGGCTATCCGTAGGACTATTACGAAACGAATGTGGGCTAGGGAAGCTTGGAATATTGGTCCTCACCGTTGCAGTGTTTGCACGAATTGGTTTGCCCATGCTAAGTCGATCATTCTTGATGGCCACCATTGGCGAGGACTAGACGGCTCGCCAATAGTCTCTGTCCTGATGGCGGGTCAGGATATGTCATCAGCAAAGAGCGACAGGACTGAAAGGGATGCCATCCCAACAACGGATGCGAAAAGAAGACCAAATAGCTGGAAACCATGTTTCATAGCAGATTGAGGGGCGGGATTAGTTGATGATTTCATGTTGTTCCTAGTGCGTATTCGAAAGGTATGGAGGGCTTCGAAAGTAGTTGAAGTTGTAATGCTCCCCCCACCTGGTGGAGTCATGTAGGGGGAGTTGCGAGTGGCATGTCGAAATAGCGCGGGATTTTACTTGGCTTTCGACTGATACTTATGAAAAGCCCTTAAACCTGCGCCCAATACGAATAAAGAGACCGAGAACCCTCCGAGAAGCCAGGTTCCGGAACTCCCGGTTTTTGCGAGGGCCGGTGGTGGGGGTGGTGTGCCGATGGTGAGTGTCTCGTCTGGGTCACCACAGGTTCCTTGAGAGACTATGACGCCTTCGGGGTTGCGTGTGGTTTCTACGAATGTGTAAACACCAGCCTTATCAGTGGTGTATTTGTTGGTGGTGTACTTGGTGGTGCCTTCAACGAGGTTGACTGGGTCTGCACTCCAGAGTGGGTCACCCTGGCAGGTGAGGTTGTCTTGGTGGTCGGCCCAGTACAAATCCACAGTGGTGGTGCTACCTACTGGGTAGGGCCAGGGTGTCACGGCAGGGTCAGTGACATCATGGCCGTCAGGACTCTTCCAGCCGGCGTTGAGGGTGTCCCAGATTTCATCTCCGACCATGGGGTTGTCTGCGCCAGCAACAGCTGTTGTGCTGATGTGTGGCTCATACGGGATCACTGTGGTGGTTTCTGAGGGGACACCGCACGTGCCTGTGTGGATTATGCTGCCGTCTGGCCCGTAGAGGGTTTCCATCCAATACACCACGCCAGGCTTGTCCACGGTGGTTGTTGGCGAGTCGTAGTAGCCAGCACCACTGACAGCGATGGGGTCAGAGGTGAAGAACGGTGCTTCACACGAGGGTGTTTCATCTTCGGGTTGTGGCCCAAAAGCCTCAAACACAAGAGTTGATCCTTCTTCAACGTCTCCCATCACTAAAGCAGTGTCACCAAAGGGTTCACCAACCATGACATCCTTTTGTGCCTGGGTAGCAACCGTAGGAGGCACTGGCGTTTGGCCTGGTACGTGGAAGCGTTCAAGAATGTCATTGAAAGGACTGTGGAAACTGTTGACGCGGTCGTCGCCCTCGAAATGGTAGACGAACACGTAGTCGTGTCCTGGATTGAAGCTGGTGATCGGATTGTTGTCGTCGTAGCCAATATTGAACACACCGTTGACTGCTTCGACGGTGGTTTCCCAGTGAATCTGAGCGTGTGGAGGAATCTCCTCGTCCTGGTTTGCCCAGTCTGTGTCGGGGCCAGCGTCGTAGACAACAACGCGTGCTTCTTTGACGTCGGCCATCCAATAGTCGTCGCCCTCATAGGTACCATGATCACCAGGCAAATTAGAAATGTTCACCGTGTCGAATGCTCGCCCGTCCACGTGTACGTTGTACTCACGGGCCATGGAAGAATGCTCAATATTCCACGGAACAACTGTGGTTTCGGCATGGATCATGAAATCATCACGGAAAGACGTGGCCCATAGGTCAGGGTTTGTCTGCGTGTCCTTATCGATCTGCCACACCCACGTGTATACGCCGCTTGTGTCTGCACTCCATGGGACGGACTTGGTTTGCCCGTTGGCGGTGAACTCAAGGTCGGCCGTGCCAGCTACCGGCGCACTCGCAGGCACAGTAGAGGATTGAGGAAGCGGCGTGCTGAACGGCCCATACCTGGTGCCTTTCGCTTTCAACGTGGCACCCGTAGGCCATTTCTCGCCCTCTTTCAGGTGAATGGTCACCATGTCTGAGGTTTCCACCCCCGCTTCTACGCGCTTATCTGATGCTTTGGTTGTGATAGTTGGGGTCACCTGCATGACCGTGGTTTCACTGGCCAGTCCCCACTGATACGTAGCGTCCCCGTGGAAATACTGCCGCCATTTCTCTGGTTGGGCGTTCTTCTCAAACCGTGTTTTCGCAACAAAATAGCCGCCACGACCATCCGTGGGTACTGTGATTTTCTGATCGCCAGCACCATTAAACGTTGACGACACTGAGCCGACTTTGACCGCATCGGCCGGAACCTCATCACTAACTGTGGGGGCTACAGAACCCGCGTAGTACACATCCGTCGTTACAGTTGCGGGAACGGGTTTACCATCAACCTGTGTCCAGGTGCCGTCCCCATACGAGGAGTCAGCCTTCATAGAAATCGTATCCACAAAATCCGACCCAGCAGCAACAAACTTTGATGTCACCACAGACGACACCACCGGCTGAAAATCAAAAACCAAATCAAACGGACGCCCTTCACCCGGCAACCATGCAGGATTGCCTGGTTGCATGGTGAGGGTTGTTTGTGTGCCTAGGCGTTCACGAAGCATGATACCAACCCAGTTGGGGAAGAATTCATACTTAGCATGTGCCGTTCCGTTGCCGGTTGAATGCCCTGAAAGGGTGAGGCCAGAAGACGTCGTTCCACTGTAAGTCTGCGAACCGTTGTCAAAGACCGCGGGGCCGGTGAGTGTCACCTTGAAAGGAATGCCATCAACCCAGGCTCCGCTTTCAGATTTCACGCCAAAACTTGATAGTGTGAAACCCATTTTTGACGGGGTAACGGTGACATCATCGACTTTAACTGCCACCACAGCTGATGTGCGTGCTTCGTTGATGAGTTCTTTAGCTCGATTACTGATAGCAGGTGCATGGTTGAGAACATCTCCCACCAGCGCGCCAGCGTGCGCCCGGCCTGCCCCTGTTTCATAGAGGCCGTGAACCAGCCACGAGATAGCGGCGCGTGTTTCCGCATTGTTTTCCTGATGATTCTTGAAAATGTACCCCATCTGCGCAGGGGTAATCGTCCAGTAATCGTTTTGAAAACCCTGTACTGGGTTCGGCGTGGGGTTCAGAAGAATATCCCCAGGCCCGGTAGGGGAAAGTGAATCTAAGTTAGTGCACCACTCCAACCCATTCCCCGTTGTCTGGGCGCCAAGCCAGTGCCAGGTTGCGTTCCCAATCTGCCGATTCCACTCATAGCCCACACCAGTGCGAGGCGCACCATCAGCCTGGATTGGCCCTACAATCGGCGACAAAGCCCTAGTCAACGGCCCATCTGGAGAAAACAGAGGCAAGCTCTCATCAACCTCATCGACCATGTCAGAGCCAGACGTTTCTAAACTCGAGTGCTGGCTGGATGGCAGGTGATGGCCACCAGATTGTTGGTGGTTAGATGCAGAAGTGGTGGAAGGAGGAGATTCCGAGATCTCGGCACTAATGGCTTCAGCGTTTGTTATCGCGGGTAATCCAAGTAGCGCCAGCAATAGAGAGATGAGTAGTAAAGAACCCCTCTTTTGCCGTGGATATGTTTTGCTATATGTCACCTATCGTCACCTCAATCAGTGGCACGGGGTACGTGCCTGCATGCTGGATTAAAGGAACACAGAAGTTCCTTCAACTGGAAAACTAGGAGTGCATACAACTTTCGCTTTACGCAACATTGTTATGTATCAAGTTGTAAAGATACTTGCAGATCACGAGGGCTATGTGATGGTAGACACATTGGTTCTAGTTGGTAGACAATGCGTAAATAAGAGGTGTGTGTCAAACAAAGTTACGATGAAGAAGAAGGTGCTATGGCGAGGATCACTTTGTTATCCTCACGGTGGTCGGCGACTCCGTAAAGAGGAAAATCATCTAACCTAAAACACGATAACTTCTCGGTGATTTTTGTTGGCAAAAGTGACAGAAGCGGTGATGTGTTGGTGAATCCGTTTGAGAGATTACTGATCTCAGCAGAAGCATTATGGGCGCAACGCTCAGTTAAACTCGCTCCTGAACCGCCGGGAGAGCGATGTGGAGTTTCTGGATTATCCCAGCCCGGGAGGCCCCTCCATCTGGTTGCTGTCGGTGATTCTTTAGTTGCAGGCAGCGGCGTTGATCATCAATCTGAAGCACTGACGCCACTACTCGCCGGTCTAATCGCGCAGACCGTCGGCGCGCCAGTGAAATGGGAAACTCGAGCACAATTGGGAGCAACAATAAGGCGGGTACGGTACAGATATTTGCCCGAGGTGACCGGGAAGCCCGATTACCTTTTCATATGTGCGGGAACGAACGATATTATGGCTCGGCGTTCGATACAGGAGTGGTGCGACGACCTTTCTGCGACACTTGATGAGGCGCTCACCAGAGGACAGAAAGTGTTTGTGTGCAGCTCAGGACAGCCGCACAATTCTCCAGCATTACCCAAGGCGCTCCGTGAAGCATTGGGGCGGCAGATTGATGCACAAACTGAAGCGAGCATAGAAATATGTAGAGAAAGAGGAGTGCCTTTTACCAATGTTTCACGGGCACCCCTGCCAGAAGGTTTCTGGGCTACTGACGGGTTCCATCCCAGTCGCATAGGATATGAATTCGCTGCCAAGATGCTCGTCGACTCGCTCTTCCCACAGAAGAATCAATAGTCTAGTTGAGAAGGCTACTGCTTTACTGGTGCCCCATCAGGTTCTGCATCGGGGCACTTGTTGATCATTACCACCATTGTGGTCATCGCCAAAGCTAATCCGGCAATGCCAATGAGGACTAGTAGTGTGCTTTGCGCGGCTCCTGCTGATCCAAATAATAACGATGTCGCAAGGAATGCGATTAGTAACAGAACAAGGACAGCAATAGAGATACGATGATTTCGCTGTGCTCGTTGGAGACGAGTTCTAACTTCTGCCATGAATTCTCATCCTTCGGTCATGCCGGGAGTTACCTTAGGTACCTCTCCTACGCGATTCCATGTTCTCACATCGTCGATGAGAAATTCACGCGCCAACGATCGAAGTCTCGAGTCGGGAGACTCAATAAGAGTGAGATCGGTCCCTACCAATTGGGTCATAAACTCGCCCGAATCGGATGTTGAAGGCATACAACGAATACTGCGAGAATCGCTCTGAACTGCCTCAACAAGCTTTTGGCTGCGTTCAATGAGACTCATGCGCAGCGTGGTTTCGATATCAGAATGCTGCCGAACCAGGGATGAACGGCCCAACGCTGTGGTCAAGCAGTCATATTCGAATAGGGCCTTTTCTCCTATAGAGTCCTCTACATCGGACTGAGCCCTATGCATTTCATTCGCCTCGACACCAGACTGACTGATTTCAGTGGGGCTGACAGAGGTTGCCAACGCCTCCTTGGGGAGGTTTTCAACAGCCTCGTTTACATCAACATCATAGAGTTTTGCTAGCGTCAGTGCCGATGCAATGCGTCCTGCCAATAGTGACGAGAGAGTGGATGCATCTGGTGAGCCATAAGTAACAATGTCATTGAGCTGCGCAACCGCGCTGCCCATCATGTATCCCACAAGGCCTTTGGGAGTGGTAGGAGCTTCTCCAACGTCTGCAGGATGCGGAAGAAACTGACCACTTTGCTGCCCTTCCCACGGCTCCCACATCCCTCCTGAGACGGTTAGTCGTGTTTGCGCATCGTCAGCGACTTCGGAAAGCATCGTTGCGCAGTCAGCGCATTGCGTCGCTATTTCAGCCATGTCGCGTGCGGAGAGTGCAATAGCTTCTTCTGAGCGAGCAATGTCGTCGCGGATTGACTGCTCCTGGTTGAGTTTTGGGAGCTCAGGAAGATTGGGGGTGGCCCCGGGCATACTTTCTGCGTGCATGAAAGTAGCGCAGCCACCGAGCAACAGACTTCCAAGCACCAACAATCTCAGCAGACGTTGTTTTTCCATAGTCAAATCATCGCACGTTGTGTAGATAGTGATTACCGCTAGCCAGACGGCTACCATGGAATGAGTTAAGGAGGGGCGATGGAATTAGAAAAGATCCCGCAACGCGTGACGGACGTCCTTGCACCGGTTGGCGCTATAGGGGCTGTAGTTGAACTAGTGAAATACGACATTCGGACTCAACCACCCACATTGCAGGTAACTGTTGACAGAACAGAAGGAACAGAATCTCTCAATTTGGATGAGATTGGGGAGATTTCTAGGCTTATTGGTGAGCTTCTCGATAATGAGGATGATCTCATTGAGCAAGAATATGTGTTAGAAGTATCAACTCCGGGGGCCGAATCTCCCTTGACGCAGAGGCGCCACTATGAGCGCAATATCGGTAGGAAGCTCAAGGTGAAACTGGTTTCCGGTGAGACACTGGAAGGGACTCTTGAGTCGGCTTCCGCAACGTCTTTCACTTTGGCGACGGACAAGGGTTTACGCTATTTTGACTATTCTGATGTCAAACGTGCAAAACCCCGCGTACAGTTCCGCTAGGAGACTTCAATGGAAATTGATATGGCCGTATTGCGGATGGTCGAGCAGGAAAAAGGCGTAAGCCTCAATACCCTGGTCGATGCCATCGAAGAGGCCCTCTTGCGGGCGTACCATAATCTACCTGGGGCAATTGACCAGGCTCGCATCGAAATTGATCGCAAAACGGGTAAAGCGACTGTTTGGGCTGTTGATGAGGACGACGAAGGCAACCCGATCGGTGAGTTCGATGACACGCCGTCGAATTTTGGTCGTATCGCTACTGCAACGGCTCGGTCGATTATTGCCCAGCGCCTGCGTGATGCAGAGGATAATCGCGTTCTCGGCACCTATTCAGACAAAGAAGGGACCGTCGTCACTGGTGTTGTTCAACAGAGTCGCGATGGGGTGACAACAGTTGTCAAGCTAGGCGACGATTTTGAAGCTGTCATACCTGAGGGCGAAAAGGTTCCTGGCGAACGATACGAACATGGCGACCGTATCCGTGCGTATGTTGTCAGTGTGGAGCGTGGAGAAAAAGGACCTCGCATTATTCTTTCACGCACCCACCCGGGCCTAGTGCAAGGCCTTTTCGAAAAGGAAGTCCCTGAGATTCAGGAGGGCCTGGTAGAGATTAAGGCGGTGGCCAGAGAAGCTGGACATCGAACAAAAATCGCTGTTGCAGCCAAACGTGATGGAGTGAAGGCGAAAGGTGCGTGCATCGGTCCCATGGGGGGACGGGTGCGAAACGTGATGGCTGAACTGGGCGGAGAGAAGATCGACATAGTCGACTGGTCCGCTGATTCAAGCAAATTTGTTGCCAATGCTCTTTCTCCGGCGAGAGTCTCGCGGGTAGTAGTGCATTCTGAAGACAACAAGACAGCAACCGCGGTCGTACCGGACTTTCAGCTTTCTTTAGCAATCGGGAAAGAGGGACAAAACGCACGGCTAGCTGCGCGGCTCACCGGTTTCCATATTGACATTCATTCTGATACGGCCGAGGGGGGAGAGGCAGAGACTTCTCGCTCGTCCATGGCGGACGTGACCATTAGCTCAGATTCTGAGTCTTGGGACACCTTGGACCTGGACTAGGATAGAGGGGTATTCGTCTTCTCGACTGATTGGCGGCAGATGTGAGTCATATGTCCATCCGCACATGTGTGGGTTGTGGGCAACGTGCTTCACGAGAGCAGCTTTTTCGGTTGGTTCTGGCAGAAACAGGAAGATTGGTAGTTGACTATCAGACTTCTCTACACGGTAGAGGGGCGTGGTTACATCCCGATCCTTCCTGTCTGCGCGGCATGGTGAAATCGCCAGGCCGTCTCAACAGGACGCTACGCGCGGATGGCCCCATTGATACGGGGACTCTGCAACTGGAAGAAGTCGAAACTGGACCGAGACCAAGAAAGAGCGGGTTGGAAGCTGATGGGCACCCGATGAGTACCCAGCGATGAGCTGCCAGCAGTATTAGGCGTTCGTCTCCTGTGAGGCGAACCGAACAGGAGAATTGTGGCTAAACTACGGGTCCATGAGCTTGCGAAAGAGCTCGGGATTACAAGCAAGGATTTACTTGCTTATTTGAAAGAAAAAGGTGAGTTCGTCAAGGCAGCGTCCTCGACGATTGAGGCACCTATTGTGCGACAGGTTCGCGAAGATCTTGGCAATAAGGCTGAGGCAAATCCGGCAAAAGATAAAGAAAAGACTTCAACGCCCAAACCGGCTTCGTCACCAAAGACATCTGTACCTTCTCCGAAACCGACTCCGGCTTCGACTGTGACAGAGGCAAAGAGCAAACCTGCAGAGACTAAACCTGGTATACCGACACCTGGACCAACTCCAGCACGACCAGCTCCGAAACCAGGAATGCCTGGTCCGCGTCGTCCTGCTCCCAAACCACCTAAACCAGGGTCTCCAGAGCCACCAAAAGCTACCGCACCAAAGCCAGCTAGCCCTGCTCCTCGACCCTCTGCGCCAAGGCCGGGACCGCGCCCCGGTGGTCCGCGTCCTGGTAACAACCCCTATGCGTCAACGCAAGGTATGCCTCGCCCCGGTGGCGGTGCAGGTCCTAGACCTCCAAGGGGTCGCGGTGGACAAGGTCAAGGGCAAGGATCGTCAGGCGGAAGGGGTTCTCGTCCTAATCCAGGAATGATGCCTGGATCGGCAAGTTTCACGCGTGATTCAGCTCCAGCGCGCGGTGGTGGGCAAGGCCAGCGTGGCGGTAACGGCGGTGGCCGTGGTCGCGGCGGTGGAAATCGCTCAGGAGGCGCACCCGGTGTCCAGCAAATGCCTGGCGCTTTTGCTGGGCCACCCCGTGGTGGCCGTGGTGGCACTCGTGGCTCTGCTCCAGGGGCATTTGGCCGTGGAGGCGGACCAAGAGGCGGTAAGGGGCGTAAATCAAAGCGCGCCAAACGCCAAGAATTTGAAGAGCAGTCAGCGCCAGCTATTGGCGGCGTGTCAATTCCTCGCGGTAACGGACAAGAAGTGCGTATTCGACAGGGTGCGTCGCTGGCCGATTTTGCTGACAAAATCAATGTCAATCCCGCCGCTCTGGTGACCGTTCTTTTCCACCTTGGTGAAATGGCTACTGCTACGCAGTCTCTCGATCAGGGGACCTTCGAAGCTCTAGGCGCCGAGCTCGGCTACCAGATTTCTGTCGTGTCACCAGAAGATGAAGACCGCGAGCTTCTGGAATCGTTCGACATTGACTTAGATGCTGAAGAGCGCTCCGATGCGGATTCGTTGATGCCACGTCCTCCTGTTGTCACTGTGATGGGACACGTCGACCACGGTAAGACGAAGCTACTCGATGCCATTCGCAGCACCGACGTTGTCGAGTCTGAACATGGTGGTATTACGCAGCACATTGGTGCATACCAGGTGAAGGTGGACCATGATGGCACGCCACGTGCAGTGACCTTCATTGATACACCTGGTCACGAAGCTTTTACAGCGATGCGTGCTCGCGGAACTAAGGTTACCGATATCGCGATATTGGTTGTTGCAGCAGATGACGGAGTGATGCCACAGACAGTTGAGGCAATCAACCATGCTCAGGCAGCTGACGTTCCTATCGTGGTAGCTGTCAACAAGGTCGATAAAGAAGAAGCCAATCCAGACAAGATTCGCGGACAACTCACCGAATACGGTTTGGTTCCTGAAGAATACGGCGGAGACGTGATGTTTGTTGACGTGTCTGCAAAGAACCGTCAGGGTATGCCTGAACTACTGGAAGCTGTTCTACTTACCGCTGATGCAGCTCTCGATTTGAGTGCGAATCCCAATACCGAGGCACGCGGGGTCGCTATTGAAGCAAATCTCGACAGAGGACGTGGCGCTGTTGCAACTATGTTGGTTGAGCGCGGCACCCTTCACGTTGGAGATGCGGTAGTGGTCGGATCAGCTCACGGTCGTGTGCGTGCTATGTTCGATGAAAATGGCCGCAATGTTGAGGAAGCAACTCCTTCACGTCCCGTGCAGGTTTTGGGCTTGACTTCGGTTCCTCGTGCTGGCGACTCTTTCCTCGTTGCTAGCGATGATCGCACGGCTCGGCAAATCGCCGATAAGCGTGCAGCAGCTGAGCGTCAAGCACAACTTGCAGCTAGACGCGGGACGACTCTTGAGGACTTCAACAGGATGCTGGAAGAGGGCAAAGTCGATACTCTCAACCTCATCATTAAAGGTGACGTTTCGGGTGCTGTCGAAGCACTGGAGGATTCACTACTCAAAATTGATGTCGGAGAAGACGTGCAATTGCGTGTTATTCACCGAGGAGTTGGGGCAGTTACTCAAAACGATGTCAATCTGGCAACAGTTGATAACGCAGTTATCATCGCATTCAATGTCCGTCCTGCAGAGAGAGTGCAAGAACTTGCTAACTCTGAAGGCGTAGAAATCAAGTACTACACGGTAATCTACCGAGCACTTGAAGACATTGAACAAGCGATGAAGGGTATGCTCAAGCCCATCTATGAAGACATTGACCAGGGCTCCGCGGAGATCCGTCAGGTCTTCCGTTCCGGCAAGTTCGGAAACATTGCGGGTTCAATCGTTCGCAAGGGCACCATTAAGCGGGGAGCGAAAGCCCGTCTGGTTCGTGATGGAGTGGTGTTGGCCGATAACCTCACCATCGAGTCGTTGCGACGTGAGAAGGACGACGTGACTGAGGTCCGTGAAGGCTTTGAATGCGGTATTACTCTAGGATTCAAAGATATTCGTGAGGGCGACGTTATCGAGACTTGGGAAATTGTAGAAAAGGCAAGGGACTAGATTCATGGCCGACGATGCTCGCGTTCGCCGTGTCGCAGAGAATATCCGCGGCACAGTGACTCGTGCTCTTGAACGTAGCGTAAAGGATCCGCGCCTCGGTTTTGTGACAATTACCGAGGTGCGGGTCACCCGCGACCTGCAACATGCGACGGTGTTTTACACGGTTCTCGGCGATGAAAACTCTGCTAGGGACACGGCAAAGGCCCTGCGCTCAGCTACGGGTTTGATTCGCTCAGAGGTGGGTCGTTCACTCGGAACCAGGCTGACGCCGACGCTCACTTTTGAAGCTGACGCAATTCCTGAAGCTGCCGCATCGATTGAAGACAAACTTCGGGAAGCTCGAGAGCGTGACGCTGAGATCGCTCGAGAACGTGAAGGCAAGAAGTTTGCTGGCGGTGCTGACCCCTACCGCAAGGATGATGAAGACGAATAGCGAACCCAGAGGCTTACTTCTTGTTGACAAGCCAAAAGGCCTGACCAGTCATGATGTGGTAGCTCGGACGCGGTGTCGTCTAGCAACGCGCAAGGTTGGGCATGCCGGAACGCTTGACCCAATGGCAACGGGTTTATTGGTTTTAGGCATAGGGCGGGGAACTAAACTCTTGAGTTTGGCAGTTGGCTTGGACAAAGAGTACAAGGCAACGATTCGGTTAGGGGCATCAACCACAACTGATGACGCAGAGGGCGAGATCTTAGATTCACCAGGCTGTAATTCAATACCAGATCTGGAAGCGGTGCTAGCTAGGTACCGTGGTGACATCGAGCAAATACCTTCCTCAGTCTCGGCGATAAAAGTCGACGGAAAACGTGCTTATGCTCGGGTACGAGCTGGCGAGGTCGTTCAGCTTAAAGCCAGGCCCGTGACTGTGAGCGCTCTTGACATAGTCGGAGAACCTCGCCTTGTTGAGGGATACCTCGATCTTGATGTGAGAGTTCGGTGTTCTTCAGGAACCTATATTCGCGCTTTGGCTCGGGATATTGGTAATGACCTAGGCGTCGGGGGACACCTCACGGCTCTACGACGTACTGCGGTGGGACCGTGGAGAATTGAACAAGCCAGTGAAGAACTACGTAGTCTGGAGCAAGCATGCGTAGATTTGGTTCCCCAGGCATGCAGTGTTGATGGTAAAGAAGCACTGCAATTTCGTCATGGGGGTGTCCAGTTCTCTCATGGCTTAGTATCCGACGGAAATAGTATGGCCAGCGTAAAGTTGGAAACGAAGGTTTTAGGAATCGTCGGTGCCTTACACGGTAAGATAAAGGCGTTATTTATAATAGACCCAGCTTGAGGAGGAAAAATGAGTGGGTGCGGATGCGGCAACTGTGGTTGCGGTGGAGAAGGAAAGAAAAAGGGTCGTGAAGGTCAGCCTGTGGACGATGAGGGCCGGACAAATCTTGGACTACGCGCTGAGTAGTCAGATATCGAGACCTTAGGTATTACCAGTTTTCAAGAGGAGCGGTTCGCGTGGAGATCTGGACCGCCGTCCAGCAGATTCCTTCGTCGCTGCAATCAGTAGTGACGATTGGAAACTTTGATGGGATGCACCGAGGGCACACTAGAGTGTTGGCAGCCTGCGTTGATAGAGCTCATCGCAGGGACGTCTCAAGTGTCGCAGTTACTTTTGATCCCCATCCGCGGGTAGTACACCATCCAGAGAGCGAACTCGCGCTGATAATGCCGTTGGCCGATCGCCTTGATGCGATTGCTGTTACTGGGGTTGATGCAGTTCTTGTTGCCCGGTATGACCGGTCCCTCTATTCACTGAGCGCTGAAGAGTTCGCAGTAAAATACCTCGTTGATGCGTTGGGGGCTCGCGAGGTCGTTGTCGGAGAGGATTTTCGCTTCGGTAGGGGAAATGAAGGCGATATCGAGACATTGCGGATGTTGGGCAAACGCTATGACTTCGATGTGGTCATGGTTTCAGATATTCAAGGTCCTGACGGAAAGAGATGGTCTTCTTCGTGGGTTCGCCAGTGTTTAGCTGCAGGTGACGTTGAAGAAGCTGCCTACATTTTGGGTCGTGATCCGCGTCTGACAGGAATAGTTGAACACGGGCACAAACGAGGTCGTCTATTGGGATTTCCTACTGCTAATGTGGCAGTTTCTGAGGGGGTAATGATCCCTGCAGACGGCGTGTATGCAGGCTGGCTTATCAGAGACTTTGCTGGCGGACAGGCGTTCTTGCCAGCAGCGATTTCAATAGGTATGAATCCACAGTTTTCTGGCGATACCCGTACAGTCGAGGCACATGTTCTCGGTCGAACCGACTTGGATTTGTACGGAGAGACCGTAACTTTGGCTTTGGTGAAGCGATTGCGCGGGATGCTCAAGTTTAGTTCGGTAGAAGAGCTTCTAGAGCAAATGGATGCAGATCTTTTAGCGACAGCTCTCGCACTTGGAGTGAAAAAGGCTGGACGTGCTCCTATCGGAGCCGTCACTGCGGGTGAAGAACAGTAATTGTGACACATATGTGCTGGTGATAGCATCACCAGTCGAGTCAATGTATGCTAATTCCATTCCCAGCAGGGAGTCAATGAGCTAGAATCCAACACCAATACCGGGGGGCGGACGCCAACACCGCCCCCCGGACTAATTTTTACGTTTGCCCTTTACCGGGGTAGTCTTCCGTTTTTCCGCAGAGTCTCTCTTAGAATCATTTCGATTTGAGCATTAATGCTGCGTAGATCGTCAGCAGCCCATGTAGCAAGAGCCTGGTAGATCAATGGATCTAAGCGCAAAGGAATCTGCTTGCGTGGTGCTTTAGCCATACAGAGTGCCTGAATTTACTACCGGCGTTGCTGGCTGTTCGGAACATAAAACAACGAGGAGGTTGGACACCATATGAGCGCGGCGCTCATCATCCATCTCCACGACATTTTCCTTCTCAAGCCGTGCTAACGCATCCTGAACCATGGTAACTGAGCCTTCAACGATCTTCTCTCGCGCCGCTATTACAGCTGCTGCCTGCTGGCGACGCAGCATTGCTTGAGCAATTTCAGGAGCATATGCAAGACTTGAAATTCGCACTTCGATGATTTCCAAACCGGCGATTGCGATCCGATCAGCCACCTCACGAGCTAGCTCATCAGAGACTTCTTCAGTGCCGCCTCGTAAGGAAATCTCTCCGGCATCAGCGCCATCATAGGGGTGGGTTGATGCTACATGACGCAAAGCTGACTCGGATTGTGTGTGGACGAATTCTTCGTAGTCTTCTACTGCGAATGCGGCTTTTGCGGTATCTGCTACTCTCCAGACGACGATCGCTGCGATATTGACTGGGTTGCCGTCAGCATCGTTGACTTTGAGCTCATTTGTCTCGAAGTTGTGGACGCGGGCTGAGACTTTCACTCCATTTGAAAATGGCATGACGATTGACAATCCAGTATTACGCACCGTGCCTATATACCGTCCAAAGAACTGCCTGACAGATGTCATGCCGGGACTCACTATTACTAACGATGTCCACGCAAAGATTGCAAGTAACCACCCCAGTATTCCGGCAGCTAGAAGAAATCCTCCCACGCTTTTGCCGCCATCTAACTGCATAATTCCGATGATGAAAGCCCAGGTAGATAGGCCTATAAGTACGAATGACAACGCCAATGAGAGATAAGCTAGTCCACCAGAAATGGACCAAGCCCTACTCTCTTCTATCGTGGGTACAGATGGTCGCATAGTGACTCCGTTTGATATGAAAGTGATATCACTCTAGCATCATTAGTGTTTTCTACCAATATCTGTGGAGAATTCTAGAAGAGTGCGATCGGTGACGGGGCAGGGAAGATCCCATCGAGTTCCGTCAAATCTTTGGCTGACGGAATCCAATCTGCGGCTAGAGCATTTTCAGTGACCTGATCGGGGCTAGTAGCGCCAGCGATGACTGAAGGAATCACTGGGTTAGCTGCGAGCCATGAAAATGCGACTTGTATTTCGGTAAGGTTCCTTTCGCGGGCGAAATCTCCGAATTGGCGCAGCTGGTCCATATTGGTGGTCTTGAGTAGGTGCTGTCGTGTGCGAGTGAGTCGTGACCCAGCAGGTGCTACTCCTGAGCTGTATTTTCCTGTGAGTAACCCGTTAGCTAGCGGAAAATAGGGGAGAACTCCCAGGCCATACTGGCGGGCAGCGGGAATTACTTCTAGCTCAGCTCGGCGGTCTAGCAGATTGTAATGGTTTTGTGCGCTAATGAACGGAACCACATTATTGTCACTGGCAATGTGTGCTGCTTGAGATATTTGCCATCCGGCTCGGTTCGAATGGCCAATATAGCGGACTTTACCGGACTTCACTAAGACATCAAGAGCGCTGAGTGTTTCTTCTATAGGGGTGCTAGGGTCAGGAGTGTGGAATTGGTAGAGGTCTATCCAATCTGTTTCGAGACGTCTGAGGGATGCTTCGACCGCTTGGATAATGTACTTGCGTGATCCACGGGCCCCAAAGTCCGGACCATTGGCCCCAGCAACATCCATGCCAAATTTTGTCGCTACAACAACCTTGTCTCGATCGTGACCCAAGGCTTTTCCCAAGAGTGTCTCGGATAGTCCTGGTTCTTTTCCGTAGTTGTCGGCGGTGTCAAAAAGAGTGATTCCTGCGTCTAGCGCGGCCCGGACAACGTCTAGAGCGCCATCATAGTGTTCGGTACGCGTCCCGGAACGCCCTAGGTTATTGCAGCCCAGCCCCACTTTTGAGACGCGAAGACCAGAGTTTCCTACATTTCTTAGCTCCATGATCTCAACCCTAGATGATCGTCCGAACCTTTTCGTGTGTTCAAGACGATTAGGTTGGGTCTTTGTGAGGTAGCTGACAGTACATATTATGGATGTCCCTGTGAGGTCACCATCATGCGGGCACTCTTTGACCGAGCTATAGAAAATCGCTACTCTCGAAACGTGCCAAATAAAGGTGACCTTCTCTACGAAGGCAAAGCAAAGCGTCTTTTTCACACCGACCAAGAAGCGGTCCTCTGGGTCGAATATATGGATCAAGCTACAGCTTTTAATGGCGAGAAGAAAGACTTGATCGGTGGCAAGGGAAACCTGAATAACAAGATCAGCTCTCTCATCTTCCAATGGTTGACGTCTCAAGGAATCCCCAACCATTTGATTGAGACGCTGTCTGATTCAGAACAACTTGTACGTCAGGTGCAGATAGTTCCTCTCGAAGTTGTTGTCCGCAATGTCGCAGCTGGAAGTATCTCACAGCGATTAGGGATCCCAGAGGGGAGGCGGCTTCCCCGTACAGTCATCGAGTTGTATTACAAAGACGACGCCTTGGGTGATCCACTCATCAACGATGACCATATTGCGATGCTTGACCTTGCTTCGCCTGAAGAACTAGCACAGATTCGTGAGCAAGCATTACAGGTGAACCACTCTCTTATTGAGCTGTTCGGTGAAGTTGGAATCCAGTTGGTGGATTTCAAGCTGGAATTTGGGCGGGATACTCAAGGGCATATTCTTCTGTCTGATGAAGTTTCTCCAGATACCTGTCGTCTATGGGATGCCCAGACTGGTGAACACTTAGATAAGGATGTCTATCGGAGGGACTTGGGTGACTTGGTTCCTGTCTATGAAAAGGTCTATGCGCGTTTGAAAGAGAAACTAGGCCAGTGACATTTTCAGATGAAAGCAGCCTCAATGAGGAATGTGGCGTTTTTGGAATTTGGGGTCATCGCGAAGCTGCACGACTTACATATTTTGGTCTGCGCGCACTGCAGCATCGCGGACAAGAGGGCGCAGGAATCGTTGCGAATAACCATGGGGTCCTCAAGGGACACCGCGGCCTTGGACTTGTTTCCCAAGTGTTCAAACAGGAAGCTCAGCTAGAACGCTTACGCGGTGAGGCTGCTATCGGACATGTGCGATACGCTACCGCTGGAACCAGCAGCGTAGACAATGTGCAGCCGTTACTTTTTCGATTTGCAGATGAGTCTGTTGGCTTAGCCCACAACGGCAACCTCACCAACGCATATAGTTTGCGGAAAAAATTAGAATCTCAAGGCGGAATCTTCCACTCTGATTCCGATACAGAGATACTCATGCATCTGATCCGCCGCAGCCATCGAGACACTTTTGAAGAACAACTCAAAGAAGCACTCAATACAGTACATGGTGGGTTTGCATATATCCTTTTGACGAAGGATGCAATGTATGCAGCGCTAGATCCCAACGGATTTAGACCATTGGCAATGGGCAAAACCGCGTCTGGGGCGATAGTTATAGCATCTGAAACTTGTGCTCTTGACACCGTGGGTGCGGAATTTATTCGCGACATCAAACCTGGAGAGCTCGTCGTCGTCAACGACGATGGTTACCGCGTTGAACATTTCACGTGGGATACTCAGCCTGCTATCTGCTCTATGGAGTTTATTTACTTTGCGCGTCCCGACTCGAATATTGCTGGAGTCAACGTCCATGCAGCCAGAAAATCTATGGGTGCGCGCTTGGCTGAGGAAGCACCAGTCGATGCCGACATGGTGATTGGGGTGCCAAACTCCTCAATTTCTGCGGCATCGGGTTATGCCGAGGCATCGGGACTACCCAATGAACTGGGGCTGGTCAAGAATCAGTATGTGGCCCGCACTTTTATCCAACCCACACAGGAGCTACGCGAACAGGGGGTTCGCATGAAGCTATCTCCCGTGAGAGGTGTTATTGCTGGTAAACGCGTGGTAATGGTTGATGACTCGATTGTTCGAGGAACAACGTGTCGCCGTATTGTCAGTCTGCTTAAAGAAGCTGGCGCCGCAGAAGTACACGTTCGGATCGCCTCTCCACCACTGAAATATCCATGTTTTTATGGCATCGACATTCAAAAACGGGAAGAACTGATTGCGGGCAATCACACCGTTGACGAGATTCGCCAGATTATTGGGGCCGACTCACTTGAATACCTTTCGGAAGAAGGGCTCGTTGATGCGATCGGCTTGGGACTAGATGCCCCATATCAGGGTCTGTGTATGGCCTACTTTAACGGAGACTATCCGACCCCCCTCTACGATTACGAAGAGGAATACCGCAAGTCATTGGCCAACTCGGCCGTCTAGAGGAGAGCCCCCATGGCAAATGCATATTCACGAGCTGGTGTCGATGTCGAGGCAGGATATGAAGTAGTGCGGCGGATTTCTTCGCATGCGACTCGTACCAAGCGTCTTGGTGTGATGGGATCTCTGGGCGGGTTTGGTGGTTGTTTTGATCTTTCACAGTTTGACCTAAAAGAACCGGTGCTGGTTTCTGGTACTGATGGTGTCGGCACCAAGCTCCTTGTGGCCCATTTGGCCCAGATTCACAACACCATTGGAATCGACTGTGTTGCCATGTGTGTCAACGACATTATTGCTCAGGGGGCCGAGCCACTATATTTCCTTGATTACATTGCGTGCGGAAAGAATGATCCACTTGTCCTGGAACAGGTCGTTACGGGAGTAGCAGACGGGTGTGTGCAGGCTGGAGCCGCACTTATCGGTGGCGAGACGGCTGAAATGCCGGGGATGTACTCGCCTGACGAATACGATCTCGCGGGTTTCGCCGTCGGGCTGGCTGAAAAATCAGATCTCGTGACTGGCGAGGATATCTCAGCTGGACACGTTTTGATTGGTTTGCCTTCAACAGGCGTGCACTCTAACGGATTCTCGTTGGTGCGCAACATTATTTTTGACCAAGCTGGGTTGCATGTAGATTCGCCTTTCTGCGGGAAGACGGTGGCAGAGGTATTGCTGGAGCCCACGCGGATCTACGTGAATGCTCTACTTCCTCTTGTCAAGGATCACCTTATTGACGGAATTTCTCATATCACCGGTGGTGGTTTCGTAGAAAATCTTCCCCGAATGTTACCTGATGGTGTCGCCGCCAAGGTTGAGATTGGTTCGTGGCCAGTGTTAGAGGTATTCGCACAATTACAGGGTCTCGGTAATGTACCAGAGAAGGAAATGTACGAAATCTTCAATATGGGAGTGGGAATGGTATTAGCGGTTGCTCCTGAGAAACTTGAAAGGGTTCAGCAGTCACTTACCTCACGAGAGGAACCTTTCTTCGTTATCGGGCAGGTGATCAATCACGATAGCGAACGGGTTGTGTTGTGCGACTAGCAGTATTTGCTTCAGGACAAGGCACCAATCTTGAAGCTATAGCTGCACGGCTACCGGTATCGTTAGTTTTTTCTGATCGCGCGCAGGCCCGAGCACTTACTATTCTTGAGTCGGTACCGTCGCGCACTTTTAAGCCAATGGACTTCACCAGTCGTGAAGACTATGAAGAAGCCTTAGCCGCTTTGGTAGAAGAGTTTGCTATAGATATCGTGGCATTGGCCGGTTATATGAGAGTGGTTGGGCGGCCTCTCTTACAGGCACTTCCAGGGCGCATCGTCAACATCCATCCCTCATTATTGCCCGCCTTTCCTGGAAGAGATGCGATCACACAGGCATTCGAGGCGAAGGTAGCCGAAACCGGCGTTACGATCCATTACGTAGATGAGGGAATCGATACCGGGCCTATTATTGCTCAAGAGAAGGTTCCGATGCAGGACAGCCTTGATGCATTGGAAAATGCTATTCATAGCGTCGAGCACCGACTCTATCCGGAAGTATTGGCTCAGATCATGGAGGAAAATACGTGAAAGCCGCAGTAATCATGGGATCGAGTTCCGACTGGGAAACGATGAAGCATGCATGCGTAGCATTAGAAGAGCTGGGTGTTGAAGTTGAAAAGAGCGTGATCTCAGCCCACCGCACTCCCGATCTTATGTTCGCTTTTGCCCAGGATGCACGTGAGAACGGTATTGGTGTGATTATTGCTGGGGCAGGAGGGGCCGCACATTTGCCCGGTATGGTTGCCGCAAAAACAACTCTTCCGGTCATTGGCGTACCGGTCCAGAGTCGCGCTCTCAATGGTCTTGATTCTTTGTTGTCCATTGTGCAGATGCCAGCTGGAGTCCCCGTTGCCACAGTGGCTATCGGCAAAGCTGGAGCAACAAACGCAGGTCTCCTAGCCGCAGAAATTCTTGCTGTCACCGATGCTTCCTTGGCCCAACGACTGCATGACCGCCGACAAAACGCTGCGAAAGTGGCGGAAGAAAGTAGTAGTCAACTTGTCTAAGTACATCGCTCCAGGTTCAAGAATCGGAATTGTCGGTGGGGGACAGCTGGGCCAAATGATGGCCGCCTCGGCTGTGGAAATGGGCTACCGCGTATCAGTGCTTGATCCGACAGAAGGGTGCCCCGCGTCTTTAGTAGCCGAGCACATAGTTGCACATTACGACGATGCCGATGCTCTCAAGAAGTTAGCTAACCAATGTGATGTTCTCACTTATGAGTTTGAAAATGTCTCAGCCGACACTCTTGAAAGTGCCGGAGGGTATTTCCCTCAAGGGGCGAAGGCCCTGACCATCAGTCAGGATCGTCTTTTTGAAAAGGCTTTTCTTACGGAGGCGGGTGTGCCGGTGGCACCGTACCGACAGGTCGACTCGATTAGTTCGCTTGAAGAAGCAATTGAAGAGCTCGGCTATCCATGTGTCGTAAAAACCACTCGCGGAGGATACGACGGTAAAGGGCAAGTCGTCGTAAGAGCTGATGAGGACCGTGAAAAGGCCCAAGAGTTATTATCGGTGTCCTGTGTGATTGAGAAATGGATTCCATTTGAGCGCGAGATATCTGTCGTGGTTGCCGGCGATCAATATGGAAACTACCGGTGTTTCCCCATTGGGGAAAATGAGCACCATCATAATATTCTCCACAGTACAACGGTCCCAGCGCATATAAGCACCCAGGTTGAGACTCGAGCTCTAGATATCGCACGTGCCATCGCCGAGAATCTGACTCTGGTAGGTGTAATGGGGGTAGAGATGTTTGTGACCCCCGAAGAAGAGCTTTTTGTCAACGAGCTGGCACCTCGTCCCCATAATTCAGGGCATTATACGATTGAAGCCTGTGACTTCAGCCAGTTCGATGCGCACATTCGAGGAATCTGTGGGTGGGAAATCGGAGAACCACAGTTACTTTCCTCGGCTACTATGATTAATATATTGGGACAGGACATGGACGAGGTGGTGCAGATGATTCCTACGCAGGCTCAGTGGCACGTTCACCTCTATGGGAAGAACAGAGCACAGGAAAACAGAAAAATGGGGCACATCACCACATTGGAGATGTGAGGGGAATAGCCGATACTGGGGTGTTTATTTCAATGGCGAGAGAACACCCCAGTATCGCTTTTCAGATGTGAAACGTGGTCGGGCTTCTGAAAATGCTCATAAAGCTGATGCCGTGCTGAGGGATAGATCAGGGGAAACCCTGATAGATGTGATGCAGGTCTGCGCGATAGCGTGGATGTATCGACGAAAGCAGGAACAGGAATCATGGCGATTTCGAAGAAGACCTCAAGCGGATTAACGGCATTGCTTTTGGCGGCAGCAATGACAGGCTGCTCAGATATGGATTCACTGGAAAAACAAGCATCACTTGAGGATCAGGCGGCAGTGGAACACCTCGAACGTTTGACCACGTTCGACCTCGAAAATGGAAGTGTGACTCTTACGCCCGCTGGGCCTGGTAGGGCCGTTGTTGTGGGCGAGCGGGACGTATTAACGACTCTGGACCCGCGAGATTGTCACTTGAATGGAAATCCCTTTGAACCCAGCAACACTGGACTCAACACCCCCGGAGAAGGGAGCACGCTTTTTGAGTTCGGATCAGTTGAAGTCACTGAATCGAACCCTGTCACGGTGACATGTGAAAATATGCCTTCTGAGATCAGAGTGATCTTTGAAGAGCGCAGAAGCTAGGTTTAACGCACACTACAAATCCAGCAAACCCCTTCTTGCGATTACTTCACGGTTTTTTTCGCGACCGTTCATCACTTCAGGTCCAGCCCAACGTTGGAGAGCCTTTTGTGACCATACGACTCCTGGGAATCCTTGCGATTCGAAGTACTCTGCAGTCGTACGGTCAAGTTCCTCAATGCCAGCATCAGCCGCTGCAACATCGTACGTTTCATTGAATGCCACAGAGCTGAGAGGAAGACGTGGTTTTACGCCAGCTTGGTCTGCAGGCCACCCTAAAGCGAGCCCCACGACGGGATATGAGTACTCAGGCAGATTGAGTAGACCGCAGACCTTTTCAATGTTCGTTCGAATCCCGCCCACATAGCAGGTTCCCATGCCAAATGATTCTGCTGCGACGACAGCATTTTGAGCAGCTAGAGTTGCGTCAATTGTGCCCACTAATAGGGCTTCTTGATATTGGAGGGCATCCACCACAGCGTGCTTTTTCTCTGCGAGGCGATGAGCGCGTGATAAATCTGCTACCCAAACTAGAAATACGGGGGCCTGCGCGATAAAAGGATTCTTGCCGGTGGCTTCCATAAGGTCATGTTTGAGATCGCGGTCGCGCACTACAATAACACTCCATGAGTTTTGATTTGAGGAAGTGGCGGCCGAACTTGCACTTGCCAATATAGCGAGAAGATGATCTTCACTGATGGGCTCATCAGCGTATCTTCGCACCGAATGGTGGGAAGTCATCACATCAATTGCTGGGGTGGACACTGGTAGTTGTTGACGATATTCCATGGCTCCTATTGTCTCTCACAGAGGAGTGTCAACGTTGGTACGTTCCCATGATTACGCCACGGGCCAACGTATGGAACAACGCGTTGAACGCTACCTCGGTGGGTGATGCATCTACTGAAAGATTCAGAGTCGGTGTATCGAGGGCATGGACAGCGAAATAGTAACGATGGGGACGGTCACCTTGTGGTGGGTAGGGGCCATCATAATGAAAACTGCCGTTATCGTTGCGCACATGAAACCCCGCTGGCAGCGTGCTATCAGAAGCCCCAGCCCCACAATCGAGTGAGGTAGTTGCCGCCGGGAGATCGACAACTGACCAATGCCAATACCCTGCTGGTGTAGGAGCATCGGGATCGAAGCAATTGATCATAAGGCTCTTTGTGTCAGCGGGAAGGCCACTCCAAGCCAGATGCGGGGAGGTGTTGCCAGAATCACCGCCTAGGCGGGGAGCGAGAACCCCTCCATCAACGAACGACTGCGACTCCACACGGAACGATGGCACCGGAGGAAGCTGATTGTAGGGAACTGGGGCAACGGGGCGCTTGTGGAGATCCATAGTGATATTGTGCCTCACTGTGGCTTATATGGGAGCGTTTGAGAAAAGAGAGTAAAAAAGCATAGAGTGAAACAATGACACAAGCAACCCCAACTCATCATCTACAAGCGCGTCTACGTCGATCACGGATGGCCATCGTGATATTAGCTGTTATCGTAGTCTTTCTTCTCATCGTGGTTGTTGCCCAGGCGACTCGGGGGGCCACTCCATTTGCTGGGGTACAGTCCGACGACCACGATGTGGCCAGCACCCAATCGGAAGCACAACAGCCAAACCAACAGACGCCATATATTCGAGGTATCGAGGGGGACCCCATGGCGATCGGCGACGTTGATGCTCCAGTGGTCATGGTGGAATGGACCGACTATAGGTGTCCGTTCTGCGCAGTCTTCACTAATGAAACATTGCCGAGACTAGTTCAGGAGTATGTGGATAAAGGGCTTCTACGTATCGAGTTCAACGATGTGGCATTCTTTGGGGAAGACTCTCTCTCAGCAGCTGTCGCGGCTCGGGCGGCGGCCAATCAAGGAAAATACCTAGACTTCATGGAAGCACTATATGCGGACGCCCCTGAACAGGGTCATCCAGATATGCCTCGCGAAAAACTGATCGGTTTTGCCGAGGCTGCGGGTGTTTCAGATATGGCCAAGTTCCAAAGCGACCTGGACTCACCAGATCTCTATGAAGCAGTTCAGTCGAGTCAATCTCAAGCCCAGCAGTGGGGAATCCAGGGAGTCCCAGCCTTTGTTGTTGCCGGTCAGTATTTCTCCGGCGCGCAACCTCTCGAGACTTTCCGTCAGCTTATCGATGAACAACTTGGTGAATAGATGGATATTGGTTTCGCCAGTGCGTTCCTAGGGGGAATCCTCACACTGCTCAGCCCTTGTTCAGTGATGCTGCTTCCTGCATTCTTTTCCTATGCTTTTTCGCAGTCTGGGCAGCTATTGTCTCGCACCGGTATCTTCTATCTTGGTCTCATATCGACACTGGTACCTGTAGGAGTGCTAGCAGGCACAGTTGGATCGTTCGTGACGGAAAACCAGGTGTTACTCATCCGCGTCGCTGCAGCCGCAATCATCGTATTTGGTTTTATCCAGCTATTGGGCATCGAAGTTCCAAGTTTTACGTCGAAGACACACACGGAGGGAACCGGGCCACTAGCGGTCTATCTACTGGGTACCGTCTATGGTCTTACTGGTGCGTGCACTGGACCCATTCTGGGAGCTGTCTTGGCATTGGCTGCGATGGGGGGATCGGCGCTATACGGAGGCGTGGTACTCCTGATTTTTGCATGCGGGATGATAGTTCCTCTACTGATTCTTTCCTTCCTATGGTCACGATTTCACCGCATTCAAGGATGGTTGCGTCCTCGCGAGCTCACGATTGGCCCTTGGCACAATACATGGACTCAGGTAATTAGCGGATTAATTTCCGTTGCAATCGGTCTATTCCTCTTTGTGAGCGGAGGTTCCATAAACCAAGGAATACTGTCTGCCACTGACCAGTACCATGTGGAGTCATGGGCGATGATTACAGCAGGGGCTGTACCCAACTGGTTGGTGATCGTCATCGCTCTGGCCCTTATCGGTATTGCATTCTTCGCTGCAAGAGTTGGGAATCGAAGAGCGAAAATAACTCGAGTCATGGGTGGTGACAGCGAGTCAACATCGATATCGGACTAAGAAAGATCCTTGGGATAACGACAATCGAAGTGTTCAACTACAGTATCGTCACTGGTATCGACGGTTTTGTCTTCTATGAGCGCGACAGGTTTTCCTTCCCCATCACAAATGATCGAAAGATCTCCCACCGCTGGAAGAGCTACACCAGCATCATCAAAATCTTTTCGCGGTGTAGAAAAACTCGTCTTTTTCCCGTTGGCCACGTCATGAGCAATGTGGGTGGCTTCCTCGCGATTGTCCGAGAACTGAAAAGCCGGTGGCAGGAGGCCATCTGAGGTCTGTTCTCCCATGATCGAAGGCATCCCGTCCCACCCCAAAGCTGTCCAGGCCTCAGAGAAAAATAGAGCTACTGCGTTTTGATCGATAGGTAATACTGATTGATTAAAGTTCATGTTCATCACTCTACGGGACCAACGGTGCTATAGGATCGAAGTATGTACTATTCGAGTGGAAATTACGAGGCATTTGCTCGCCCCAAAAAGCCAGCGGGCGTAGATGATAAACGTGCGTGGCTGATTGGCGGAGGCTTGGCATCCATGGCCGCCGCAGGTTTTTTGTTGCGTGACGGACGCATGAGTGGTGATCGCATCACCATTCTCGAAGCTTCATCTGTCGATGGTGGAGCTCTTGACGGTACGGGAACTCCTGCACAAGGCTGGTTTATTCGGGGCGGCAGAGAAATGGAAAACCACTTCGAGTGTTTATGGGACCTGTTCCGGTCCGTCCCTAGCTTAGAGGTTGAGGACGCTTCAGTCCTTGATGAGTTCTACTGGCTTAACAAAGAAGACCCCAATTTTTCTCTGATGCGTGCAACCAAGCATCGAGGCCAAGACGGCGGAACCGACAAGAAATTCACGTTAGGTGATGCTGGAGCCAAGGATATTATGGAGATGGTTTTATCCATTCCGGAAGACTTCTACGATAAACGTATCAATGAGGTAGTTGGAAAAGAGTTCCTTCGCTCGAATTTTTGGCTCTATTGGCGAACCATGTTTGCCTTTGAAGAATGGCATTCAGCGTTGGAGATGAAACTGTACGTACAACGCTTCATTCACCATATAGCGGGCCTCCCAGATTTTTCGGCACTAAAATTCACAAAATATAACCAATACGATTCGTTGGTCCGACCACTCAAGGAATGGCTTGTGGACCAGGGCGTTATTTTTAGTAACGACTCCAAAGTCGTGGATATCCAATTCGAGATTAACGGGGAATCAAAAAGCGCGCGGTCAATAACGTGGATTCATGCAGGAGAAGAAAACACTGTAGAGCTTACCGATGATGACCTGGTTTTCTTCACTAATGGCTCGTTGGTAGAGAACTCTAATTGGGGATCACACGAGACACCCGCGGTGCTCGACCCTGAGATTCATGAGGGCGGATCATGGTGGCTGTGGCGTAAAGTTGCGGCTCAAGACCCCAGCTTTGGTAATCCTGATAAATTTTGTACGCATGTTGAAGAGTCACAGTGGGAATCGGCAACAGTCACAGTCAAAGACGACCGCATTCGCCATCTGATTACTGATATTTGTCGGCGAGATACTAATACGGGCAAAGTCGTGACCGGTGGCATCGTATCGGTCATGGATTCGAATTGGTTGATGTCATGGACTGTTAACCGCCAACCACATTTTCCTACACAACCTGATGATGAGACCGTTGTCTGGGTATATGGTCTCTTCACCGATCGCCCAGGTAACTATGTGAAGAAACCGATGCGTGACTGTACAGGTGAAGAGATCACTCAAGAGTGGCTTTATCACCTGGGGGCTCCCATAGATGAGATCGAGGAACTGGCAAAAGACGGCGCCATCACAAACCCTTGCATGATGCCTTTTGTTACAGCATTTTTCTTGCCCCGCAATGGAACCGACAGACCGAAAGTAGTTCCAGAAGGAGTGAAGAATTTTGCTTTTATTGGTCAGTTTGCGGAATCCACACGTGACTGTATTTTCACTACTGAGTATTCTGTACGTACTGCAATGGAAGCTGTCTATCAACTATTAGAAGTAGATCGAGGAGTACCAGAAGTATTCGGTTCAATATACGATGTACGTCAACTTATAAAATCTACTGCCTATCTGCGCGATGGTAAGCCGCTACCAATAGCTGGTCCTTTCCGTAAGTATATGGAAAAGGGAGAAATCGGACGTCTAATGGCGCAATTCGGCCTGATCGAGAAAGATAATGAGGTTCCGAGCCCCAGTGGTGCTGTCACCCCGACAGGGGGATAGGGATCGAAGAGTCTTTGAGAGAGGGGAGTTGCGGCTCGGTATGGCGACTTACAACTTCCCTCTCTTCATAACTACCATCGCTGCATGACATCTTCGGCGAAACCGATCAAGTCTGTAACCATCATTGTTCCCACGCCGGGAATCGTGACGACTCCCGAATAGGTGCCAAAAAGCTGGTCTGTACGACTGGCAACATATTTCACATCAGTTCGTGACTGTTTATTGTGAAAAGGCTTAAGAGTGAGGTCGAGGCCGCCTCCGACTATGCGCCAAGGTTCAAGTGGGTTGTCGAGGTCATATGTCAGTGTCACGTCATCATGAATTTTGTAGATATGGCCATCGAAAAAGACCGAGTTTTCGGTAACGCCGCTGCCATCGGTCCACTTTGCTCCGAACTGGATGCCCAAACGATATGTGTACTCGCGGGCATCAGGATGGCTAGCTAAATAGTCTCTATCGAAGAGTATTTTCCAGCCAGAGACTTCTCCGTTGGCGGTACCCCAATTCCATTCGACCTCGCGCGGCCACCTACCGCGACCGTGATCAAGAACAGCCCACGAATCATCTGAAAATCGCGTTGCCGTCCTGTCGCACATCACCCAGCCGCGCGCTGGTCGTCCTAGGTCTTTGACGGTGTATTGGAAAAGATCGCGCGACCAGGGTACTACCACCCCCAAGCGCTCGTGATCGGGCGGAAGAGGAACAAAAACTTCGAATGCAGCCCCGGGAATACGGGCTCTAAGGCGCGTACCTTCCTGTGATTCGTGGATGCCGATACTCAGTCTTCGTTGCGTGAGATCGATATTTCCCTGCCCCAGGTTCTTTGGGATCTTTAATAGGGGCAGTGGTGCGATAGCTGTTTTTCCCCAGCTTTTGCCGGTTGCACGTTCATGAACCCATACCTCGTACACTCCAGCGTAATCTAAGGAAGAGACTGTGAGAGCGAGTAGATGCTCGGGTGTGAGGATACACCAATATTCCCATCGCTTGTTCCGTCCCCACCTGCTCGAGGACTTGATCCCTGAAGTATCAATGAGAGGCTGCCTCATCCACCCAATTGCATGAGGGTTAAGGCGACCGTCTGCATTGACAAGTGGAGTAGGAAAAGTGATTTCATGGGGAGTGTCCATACTGTAGATAGTAGTTCACTTGTGGAATGAATGATCGAATGTAATACGTACAAGGGGATACCGCAGGGCGATTAGAGGCAAGGGCAATTAGAATAGTGGGATGACGCAGTCTCAGCTAACCGCCACTCAGATAGCCAATGCTTTGGTAAGGACGTCTCAGCAAGAATCCTTTGAAGTGGCGGTGGTTGCTGCTTGCACGATGGTCTACGACCATTGGAGGGACGCTGAAGGGAGCTCGGAATTCGACGATGATTCTTTGCGTACTCTCAGTGGCAGCGCAAAAAAACGTATGCACTATGAGGTCAAAAGACTCTTGGAGGGTGCGGACACCGAAAAGCATCGGCAAGTATTTGAGGAACTTCTTGTTCTTAGGGCTCAGAGGCTTGATGGTGCTGGGCTTAGGCAAGGTCCGACTCCTATCATTGCAGACTTGATGGCAGCACTTGTCGGAAAAGGTGCGAGCATACTTGACCCAGCTTGTGGTATCGGTACGTGTTTGCTTGCTGTAGGCCTCAATTCCCCTGACGCAGAACTTGTCGGATTCGAATCGAACACTGAAGCTGCTCGCTTAGCGGCACAACGATTGGCGCTTGCTGGTATTTCAGCTCGTATCCATATGGAGGCGTGGAAGCCTGAAGGTCGTCAGGACCGCTGGGATGGCGTAGTCGTATCTCCGCCTCCAAAAGCCCGCCAGGCAATCTTGACGAAGGAATCTGGAAGGACAGACAGACGAGAATTTTCGTGGTCTGAACAAACTCAAAAGGTACTTTCGAAAGGTGGGCGTGCATGCATATTGTTGCCAGCGGTTTCTGCTACTCGTGCTGGTGCTGGAGCGAGGATTAGACGAGAACTGATTGCTAGCGGACGGCTCCAAGCAATAATCGAGTTGCCTGCAAAGTCAATTCACGACAACGACGCCCCATCTGTTCTATGGGTAAGTGGTCCCGAAGAAGTGCCACATATGAAAGGTCAAGTTCTCGTTGCGAATATGGCAGCAGTCGTGGGGGCCGATCAATTTGAGTGGGATGTGGCAGCTGGTGCGGTGCACACCTGTGTCGAATGGCTCCAGCATGGAACACAACCACAAGTCCCTGAGTGGCTTGCACAGACGATGTCTGTCGAAGAACTGCTCCATCAGGATACGGCCCTTCCATCGGCACTTCTTGAACGACGTGAAAAAGAGACAGATATTCTTGTGGGCCCTGGTACTCTAGGCCGGTCGGAGCGCCTGCTCACACGACTGAAGCTAGCGAATTTCAAGAGTATTGGTCACGCTGTTTCAATACCCCTTAGCCCCCTTACTCTGATCTTCGGGAAAAACTCTGCTGGGAAATCATCGGTTCTTCAATCGATACTGCTTATGAAACAGTCGGTGGGGCAGCCAACTCTCAATCCCTATGGCCCTCAAGCGCGTCTTGGATCGTATGCGGGACTTGTACACGGGCACGACCTTTCGCTTCCATTCCATTGGGGTATCACTTTTGCCCCAGTGTTGGGTGAATCCGGTATCGTGCCAGCGCCCGGGCGGCTCAGAGAGATCGATGTGAGCTTTCACTGGGATAGCGACCAACAAGCTGCACTGCCTCAAGAAGTCTCTGGGGTTTTTCAAGGCCGACAGGTGACATGGACGCTTGATTCCGATTCCCAGTCATTTCGCCTTTCTGTCGAGGCACTCATGCGTCTTGCGGAGATAGAAGAGGCAGAAAGGGAACGTGGGGGAGAACCAGGGTCTATATCGGTATATCGTAAGTTAGGGTCAACGTTAGAATCCGCTGGTCTTAGCTCTCTCACATTCGAACGTAACGGACTACTTCCAGCAACCGTGGCGGACACGGACCTCCAACGTTTAAAAGAAGCTCATGATACCTCCGTGGCATGGGCCGGCACCTCGGCCGCGTTGCTTGACAGAATCGGTGGTCTTGTCAGCGAAGTTGGGCAAGAACTGGGAATGCTCCTTGACCGAGTCGTTTACTTAGGGCCACTGCGTCAGGCTCCAACGCGCATTAGCCAGCGTGGAATGGTTGACGACGGTTTGGATATACCATTCCACCTCCTCCACAATGTTTCTCAACGGCGCATAATCTCGCAGCATCTTCAAGACTTAGGAATGCACTATCGGCTTGATGCGGTTCCTGTGGTAACCCCTAGTGGAGATTCTCTCGTTGGGGAATTGGCCGGTCTTGTTCTCACGGACTCTCGGACAGGGGTACGTTTGAGCCCTTCCGATGTTGGTTTTGGGGTTTCTCAAGTATTACCGATCATTGTTGAGCTGGCAGCACGGCGACAATCTATCATTATGGTCGAGCAACCGGAAATACACCTACACCCTGGCATGCAGGCCGAGCTGGCTGACTTGTTCATTGATTCTGTGAATCCATCAGGAAACGCAAACCAGGTAATTGTCGAGACTCACAGTGAAAACCTTGTACTGCGACTACAGCGGCGAATCAAAGATGGGACGATTGATGCCGATGACGTGTCTATCATTTACATTGATCAAAATCATGAAGGCAAGGGAACCGTTCGACGGTTGCGCTTGGATGATAGTGGAGACTTCCTTGACGAATGGCCTCATGGTTTTTTCGTAGAGCAATTTGAAGAACTTTTCGGAGAATACTGATGTTGGCGCATATTGGCTTGTCACCTGATGCTCTTCTCGATATTAGTGCTCAAAAAGGAGGGAAATTTGGGAGCCGATTGGCGTGGGAGGCCCTCTCTGAAGTACTGCGTTCTCACGGTTCACTTCTGCTGTCCTCACGTGAAGAAATGGCGAGGTTTATTGATATCCTCAGGGGAACAGATTTGACTGTTGATGAGAAAAAACGTCTCACGGCACTTATCACCAAACTAAAAAAAGAAAATCGCATCGACACTGCAAATCCTCCACTTAGTGGCCCCCTTTCTAGAGTACAAACTTCAAAAGATATAGAAGAGTTGCATAAGATGCTACCTCTGATAGCAGTGGTACCCGGAGATACGTTTGTCCGGCTTTTTCCAGAGAATAATGAGGGGTTGGCGCATATCCGTGATGGTGCTGAGGTAACGGTGGGAGAGACCGTTTCACAGGCTACTCAGTTACAGAAACTCCAAGAATTAGCCCAAGCGCAGAACTTCTCTTCAGGCACGGCGCGGGAAAAAGTATGGAACGATCTCTTTGCCTCACTTGCTGCGCGTTTTCCACGGGTCTCTATTTTAGATCGGTATGTATTAACTGAACTGGTCAATAGGGAATCACGGGGTACATCAGCACAGTTTAAAGCCCCGGAACATCTAGTGTGGTTTCTGAGCAGACTTGATTATATATCGCCTCCTGGTACTCGCGTCACTATCTATACCCAGTTGGAAAATCCTCGTGCAGATGGGTATGGGCCTATCGATGCGGACTCGGCGCTGGACCTCATAGATAGACATTGGGCGCCACTGGAAGACGGCAGAATCGAGACGATTGAGGTGTGTGGTGTTCAATGGCGAGCCAAGACTCACCCCCACAATCGACACATTCGGTTCGGGGACTCACTGGGATTTAAGCTTGACGAAGGTCTGGATCGCTTAGCGCATCCAACGATTGCTTATGACTCAGGTTTCAGCTATTCGTACGCGTGGCGTCCTGAACACGTAAGGAAGATGCGCGAAGATGAATCTCTTATCCGGAATAGCGCGGACATGAGTTGGGCTGAATGGAAGATCAAAGACTAGCATAGTCGCCAGGCAAAACCACAGCGTACGTTTTATGCTTCTATCATGGCTATCGAACTGAATGATGAAGCATTTATCTTTGCAGAAGGACTAATAAAATCGGGTCGTGTGGTTGACGATCTCCACGGTGAGTGGGGAACGATCAATCCAGATGCCGACCAGCAAGATGTCTACATCGAAGATAAAGGAATCGACGCATTCGCGCAATGGCACTTGGGTATCAATCCATCCGCAAATCCAGAAACCAAAAGTGCTTATTCTTTCCCATTTGGCGACTACAAGAATGTCTATCGATCGGGACTTATTGCGGCCGAAGAGCGGGCAGCTCAATACGGATACGAACAGGTGCGGGCAGCGGCAGAAGAATTACTGAAACTCTTTCCGAAGTCCCAATAAAGAGATTAGCTTTGAGGGGTCGATTGGGGGCGATCAGGATTTGCTTGGCAATAGGAACCGGGGTTTTGAGTGTTGCCGCACGTATCTCCAAAGGCTTCTTCTTCAGATCCAACTGGCGCTTCAAAATAGAGTTGATCGCAAGAAAGCATTATGCCTTCGCTGCATTCTTGATACAAAATAGCGACGTCTTTATTCGACGGCTGAACTGAGAATTGGGTATTTGACTGTGAAACCGTAGCGTCTTCGGAAGCTGGGGCCGACGAATGTGGTTTCTGCGTCCATATAATCACGCCAATAATAATGCAGGCCACAATAATTACCCCTGCGACTGCGAGAATCACGGCAAGTATTCCGCGGGGCTTTTTCTTATTGGATGGCAGTTCAGATGATGACTTTTTGTCCTTGTCGCGTCGGCGAGACATACGACTTCCTGGAAAGGGTGGGACAGCGCCGTCAGCCATATTTCTCCTTGAAAGGAATACCGTGATGCGGGGATATTATTGCTATCAGCATCGTAGTCTGTTCATACTGCGTTGTGTATGCGATGTCCGTATGTGCAAGCTATTCGACAGAGACCTTGTGGCATTTCACTATATGGACACTGGGAAGCGAAGAAGCCGAGTCGGACCGTAGAGTGAGTGCATGTTCCAGAATCGAATGTGTTACTGAAAGGACGCCTCGCCTTTCAGTGCTGGAATTATATTCGCAGTCCGCGTCCGAATCTCCGCAGAGTATCGGTCATTCCGGACAATCTTCCTGTGGAGTTAGGACAATTTCTTTTAAACTCATCCAGGAGAATCATGTCTAATCGAGAAAAATGGTCTTTTGACACTCAGCAAATTCATGCCGGTCAAATTCCCGATCCCACCACTGGTGCCAGAGCATTACCTCTGTATCAGACAACCTCATACGTATTCGAAAATGCAGATCAAGCTGCTAATAGATTTGCATTGAGTGATTTAGGTCCGATCTATACTCGCATTACAAATCCCACGACGGAGGTGGTTGAGAATCGTATCGCTGCTTTGGAAGGTGGAGTAGGGGCACTTCTTGTTGCTTCGGGACAGGCTGCGGAAACATATGCAATCCTCAATGTGGCTGGATCCGGTGACCATATTGTCTCTAGCTCGTCACTATACGGCGGAACGTATAATCTTCTTGACCAGACGCTTCGTAGATTGGGTATTGAAACGACGTTTGTGGAAGACCCTGCTGACCCCGAACAATGGAGGGCTGCTGCTCGTCCAAATACGAAGGCGTTTTTCGGAGAAGTAATTCCTAATCCCCGTGGTGATATCTTGGATATCGAGTCAATAGCATCGGTGGCTCACGAGGTGGGCGTGCCTCTCATTGTTGACAGTACTGTTGCCACGCCCTATTTGGTGAGACCTTTGGAGTGGGGAGCTGACGTCGTAGTACATTCAGCAACGAAATACTTGGGAGGACATGGCACTTCTTTGGGGGGCGTCATCGTGGACGGTGGTACTTTTGACTACGGCAAAGAACCGAGCCGTTTCCCAGGCTTCAATGAGCCCGATTCTTCCTACAACGGACTTGTCTATGCCAAAGATCTTGGCGCCGACGGGCCTTTCGGAGCCAATGTTTCATTTATTCTCAAAGCAAGAGTTCAACTTCTTCGTGATTTGGGAGCATCCATTTCTCCCTTCAACGCATTTTTGATTGCGCAGGGAATCGAGACACTGTCCCTGAGAGTGCAGCGCCATGTGGACAATGCTCTCAAGGTGGCGCAGTTCTTGGAAGAGCATCCCCAAGTTATTTCTATTACCTATCCGGGTTTACAATCAAGCCCCTACTACGAGCTGGCTGAAAAATATGCACCGAAAGGGCCGGGAGCTGTTCTCGCGTTTGAGATCGACGGGGGAGAGCCTGCAGGTCGTGCTTTTGTCGATGCCCTTGAGTTACACTCCAATGTCGCAAATATTGGTGATGTGCGTTCTCTGGTTATCCATCCAGCCTCAACGACCCACAGTCAGCTGAGTGCGGAAGACCAGGCGAAGTCAGGAGTGACCCCAGGATTAGTCCGATTAGCTGTCGGACTGGAGGACGTTGACGACATCATCGCTGATTTGGAGGTCGGTTTTGCTGCAGCGCGAAATAGGTGAGGACCACTGTCTACTCCCTCCCGCCAGTGGGGCGTGGCGGGAGGGAGACCCAGTGGGGAAGAGGAAGTTTCTTTCAGTTGGCGCCTTAGGGCTAGAGTCGGGCAGTTATCTCCCTGACGTGACGATAGCGTATGAGACGTGGGGCACCTTGTCCCCTCAGCGTGATAATGCCCTGCTGGTACTTCATGCGTTGACAGGAGATAGTCATATTCGAGGTGACGCCATTCCAGGACACCCTACTTCCGGATGGTGGACTGACCTTATAGGGTCCGGCGCGCCAATTGACACGGACAAATACTATGTTGTCGCTCCGAACGTGTTGGGTGGCTGCCAAGGAACTACAGGTCCTGCTTCACGTGCTCCTGACGGGAAACCTTGGGGGCCAAGGTTTCCTTTTCTGACAATTCGTGATTCAGTGACTGCCGAAGCAAAACTGGCCGATGCCTTAGGTATTACACGGTGGCGCCTTGTTCTGGGAGGATCCTTTGGAGGAATGAGAGCCTTGGAGTGGGCAGTGATGTATCCTCACAGAGTCGAGAAGCTCGTCGCTGTTGCAACGACCGCACAAACAAGCGCCGACCAAATCGCCTGGGCCCATACGCAACTTGCAGCGATAGATGCTGATCCCGCGTTTAATGAGGGCAACTATTATGATGCGGGACCTGGGAAGGGCCCACATAAAGGTCTGTCTGTTGCGCGCCAAATCGCCCAGACAACGTATCGCAGTGCCGAGGAATTTGGCGAACGATTTGGTCAAGCTCCACAAGGAAACGAAAACCCATGGGAAGGTGGGCGCTACGCAGTACAGTCATACCTGGAATACCAAGGCGATAAACTTATTCGTCGATTCGATGCCAATTCTTACAAGGTACTAACCGAAGCTTTCATGTCTCATAATCTTGGTCGAGGACGTGGCCGTGTAGAAGATGCATTAGCTGAGATAACGGCTCACACTCTTGTCGTTGCAGTGGATTCGGACCGGCTGTGCCTGCCCTCTGAGTCTGAGCGCATAGCCGAGGGTGTACCTCATTGCGCCGGTGTTGAGCTGGTGCGTTCTCGTAGCGGGCACGACGGATTCCTCTTGGAATTTAATCAGTTCGGTCCGCTGCTGAGTAACTTTCTCAGTGTCTAAAACTCGACTTCGGCAATAGCTGCAATTGCATTGTTGAAATCTCGGTTTTCTACGCCGACAATAATGCTCATTTCTGATGCGCCCTGAGTGATCATCCGGATATTGACTTTAGCTTGCGCTAGAGCGCCGAATATTTTGGCGGCAATTCCCGGCACACGCACCATTCCCCGGCCCACGATTGCCACTAACGCCATGTTGTCTTCAATTTGGATAGCGTCAGGACGCGCATAAATGCGGAGTTCTTCCAGAACCTTATTTTGCTTGAAACGGATCTCTTCTGAGGGAACGATGACAGATACCGAGTCAATCCCTGATGGCATATGAGCGATCGATATCCCATTGGTTTCAAAGACAGAAAGCAATTTGCGGAAAAATCCGCGCTCGTCGTCCATGAGTGTTTTCTCCAAAGAAATAACCGTGAAGTCCTTTTTTCCTGCGATGCCGGTCACGCCCTCGAACCCTGCAGCCTTGCGATCATCAATGATTAAGGTGCCAGCGTCATCACGCCTATTGGTGTTGCGGATATGAATGGGGATGCCACGGTCACGAACTGGAAAGATAGCCTCTTCATGGAGTACGGCTGCTCCCATGTAGGACAACTCTCGTAGTTCTTTGTAGGTAACCCGTTCGATCGGGGGAGCTTCCTTAACAATGCGAGGGTCAGCCTTCAAGAATCCGGGTACATCTGTCCAGTTCTCATAAAGGTCTGCGCCCACACCATCAGCAATTACCGCACCAGTAACGTCGGACCCGCCTCGGGAAAACGTGTGTACCTGCCCCTTGGAATCGGCACCGTAGAACCCAGGAATCACCGCTTGGGAAGTGTTTCCTAAGCGCTCTTCGAGTGCAGCCTTTGTTGCTTCCCGGTCTAAGATGCCAGCTTCGGAGAAAATAATCACATCTGCTGCATCGATAAATGGGTAGTCAAGATAGTCCGCCAATAAGACACCCGAGAGATACTCTCCGCGTGAAGCCACGAATTCTGCAGATGCTCCGCTGCCGATTTGTTGACGGACCCTGTGGAGTTCTGACTCAATGTCGACACTGAGGCCAAGCTCTTTATGTATTCCCCGTATTCGGTCAGCTATAACTTTGAAGACTTCGCCAGAATCTATTCCGTGATCGGCCAATTGATGACACATATACAGTAAATCAGTGATCTTGTGATCATCTGAAGAACGCTTCCCTGGCGCAGATGGGACAACATAGCGTCGCGACGGGTTAGCAGTGACTATTTCCTTGACCTTTTTAAACTGTTTTCCACTTGCCAGGGAACTACCGCCAAACTTGGTGACGATCACATCTGCCATTCTTAGGCCTCCTCAACACTTCGCCACCAAAGTCTAGGGTCTATTGGATGGACCTGTCTTGCCGTTCCAAATCGTCCTGCTAAGGTTAGAGGGTCAAGTCAGAGGCGCAGCCACGATAAGTAACCTCGCTAAGGTTTCGGGACCAGTGAAGCGATGTGAAAGGCAAGGCTGCCGAAGGGTGCGCGTTCCCGTAGTCGCAATCCCTGGATGTCGGGCAAATAACCCGGCAGCTGTCATCTACCAAGATGGAGAGCTGGCTGTTTTGATGCTCACGAAACAGCCTTGAGTTATGGCGTTAGGGGAGCATATGGATGCAATGTTTCGTGGAAGCGGAGTGGCGATTGTCACTCCTTTTCGAGAAGGAAATATCGACTGGGACGCGTTTGCACGCCTCATCGAGTTTCAAATAGACAATGGAACCGACTGTATCGTCGCTTTGGGGACGACTGGAGAATCAGCCACTCTTACTCACGAAGAGAAAACAGCAGTGGCGCGTTTTGTTATATCGGAAGTAGCCGGACGCGTTCCAGTCATGGTTGGGGCGGGTTCTAATAGCACGGCGGTTGCAGTTGAATCATCGAAGGAAATGCAAGATCTTGGTGCAGATTCTTTACTTCACGTAACTCCTTACTACAACAAGGCAACTCAAGGGGGATTACTAGCGCATTACACAACGATCGCCGATGCGGTTGAGATTCCTATCGTGACCTATAACGTCCCCTCCCGTACCAGCACCAATCTTCTTCCCGCTACTCTTGCAGAGCTCAGTGAACATCCACGTATACGCGGACATAAAGAGGCCTGTGGTGATTTGCCACAGATCATGGAGCTTTTCCGACTCTGTCGCGGTAAGCTGGCGATTTGGTCTGGCAACGACGATCATGTGTATCCCATGCTTGCGTTAGGAGGAGACGGCGTGATCTCTGTTGCAGCCCACATTATTCCGCAACAAATGCACGACATGGTTCAACTATTCCTTGAGGGGAAAACGGTCGCAGCCCGCACTATCCAAGAGGCAGCAAATCCACTCATTGCTCACCTGTTTACCGAGGTTAACCCCATTCCGGTGAAAGCGGCGTTGTCGATGATGGGGCTGTGTGAGGATGAACTACGACTTCCGCTGACTCCGATGACTCAAGACAGTCGCAACGTTCTACGTCGAGCAATGACACAATACGGTCTTATCTGACTATCGGCATGATCGAAGCCACGTAAGAACCGCAAGAACGCGCCGATGACCACCAGTTCCAGGTTCTAAATGAAGTTTATTGAAGATAGAACTAACTTGTTTTTCCACGGTGCCGACTCCTACGTGGCTTATTTCGGCAATTTCAAGGCAACGGGACAAGTGCATTGACAGCCGTTGGGCCACCGATAGGACTGTGGATATTCAATGAGCCTCCGAGACCGTGGACTCTTTCTTGAAGCCCCTCAAGGCCGCCTCCGGTGCGAATAGAAGCTCCACCCTTTCCTGTATCGCTGACGCGTAGGTGGAGATACTCGTCGTATTCTTGAATTTCGATCAATGCGCGGGTTGCATCTGAATGTTTCGTGATGTTTGTCGGCAACTCGGAGACAATGAAATATACGTTGTGGTCCAGAGGGGGAGTGACGTCTCGCGACAAAGAGTTTTCAACAGTAGTTGGAATGGTATTGCGTTCTGCCAAAGCCTCGATTGAAGCAGAGAAACCCCTATCCATGAGTACCGGCGGAACAATCCCCTTTGATAAGCGACGCAACTCTGAGAGAGTCTGTACTGATCTTTCGTGTGCCTCGGCTAAAAGTTCGACGGCGGAAGTTGGATCGTCATGTACGCGGCGTTGTGCTGATGAGATGTCCATCTGCAGGCGTAAAATTTGCTGTTGGGGACCGTCATGAATATCACGTTCGAGACTACGAAGGGTACGGCCTTCAGCCGATGTGATGGACGCAACTTGTTTACGCAATGCATCGTTGCTAGTACGTCTTAGCAGGAGCGTAGCTAGGGACTCATGGCTTCTCATTAGACCGTGAAGAACCCACGGCAGAGTGCTCCCAAAAACAGCGGTAGCGAATGTGTAGATTGAGAAGTTGAGCGTCCAAGAATTTCCTCCTAAATAGGGAACTAAGAGGGCTCCTAGACTGGTCTCCGGATGTAACCAAAATGTACACATATATATAAAGGTAAAGCTAAAGCCAAGATGCTCCACAACAGCGCAAGGATGAAAGTACCTATTGTGAGTGGGAAGACCAGCAATACATAAAGAAAGTACCGCCAGTAGCTGGAGTTAATGAGGAATTTCTTTAGCTGGTCTAGTTTACGTGGTTGCGAGTACTTAGCCCAAGAAGGCTGTGAAATGGCGGGCATTCCTGCAGCTTTGAGGCGAACCAAATCTTGGGTTCCGTACATGCGCGAAAACATGAGGCCATCGGCGAGGATCGGAATGCCCACTAGAAGTAGAAGCGTACCTGCACCGAGGGAGACTGAAATCACTGTGACAATAAAACCACAAGTACTTATGACGAAATTGGGGCTGAGAAAACCTAAAGCTGTCGGAACTGACTTCCACATTTTTTGGTATCTATTTATGGTTCTATCGTCCCGATCTCGCACAAGTTTTTCGAGGGTGCTTGCCCCATTATCTGAATGGGGGCTAACCCCCATGAACGTGTTTTCCCCCAAGTTCACACGCGCGAACTGTGACCACCTTACAGTCATTTGTCTGTTTGGTGTGGTAGCCTCAGCAGGTTGAGAAGGAGGGCAATGTTAGGCAAACTCCTATATGAGTACATGAAGCCGTATTGGGCTTCACTGCTAGCAGTATTAGCACTACAGATGACATCAGTCATCATGAACCTGTATCTTCCCACGCTGAATGCATCAATTATTGATCAAGGTGTTGCAAAGGGTGACACTGCATTTATCTGGGCGCGCGGGGGGCTTATGCTGGCGCTCTCGTTCGTGCAGATTCTCTCTTCCATCGGTGCTGTGTTCTTTGCAGCAAAGGTTTCGATGAGCGTTGGACGCGATATCCGTGATGCCGTCTACTCGAAGGTGAGCTCTTTTTCTGAAAGAGAAGTCAAAGAGTTCGGGCCCGGTTCCCTTATCACCAGGAACACTAACGATGTCCAGCAAGTACAAATGCTGGCAATGATGGGGTCAACCATGCTTGTCATGGCGCCGCTCATGGCCATCGGCGGGGTTGTCATGGCTCTGAGACAAGATCTTGGAATGGCTTGGCTTATCGCAGTGTCAGTCCCTTTGCTGCTAGCACTCGCAGGTGCAGTGATCACGCGTTTGATTCCGCTCTTTCGCTCGTACCAAGAAAAACTCGACCAAGTGAACCTCGTCATGCGAGAACAGCTCACAGGCGTACGTGTCATTCGTGCATTTGTGCGCGAGGCCGTAGAGGAAGCGAGATTCAAAGTAGCTAACTACGACATTATGATTGTGGGGCGGAAAGTAGGTTCACTCTTCGTCCTACTCTTCCCGATGGTTTCATTAGTTCTCAACTTTACAGTTGCGGGCGTTATTTGGTTTGGGGCCGGGCGAATAGATTCAGGACAGATCGAAGTTGGAACTGTCATGGCATTTATGCAATACATTACGCAGATACTTTTTGGAGTTCTCATGGCAACATTCATGGCCGTGATGATTCCACGGGCGGCGGTTTCTGCGGAGCGTATTCGGGCAGTCCTCGATACCGAGGACCACCTACGTCAACCCAACAACCCAGTCTTTACGATGCCTACTCCCGGAGAGGTCCGTTTCGACAAAGTATTTTTCCAATACCCGGACGCCGAAGACGCTGTACTTCACGACATCTCCTTCACGGCTAAACCCGGAAAGACCCTCGCGATTGTCGGATCGACAGCTGCCGGAAAAAGTACCCTCATTTCTTTGATACCGCGGCTACTTGACGCTACTGGAGGCGAGGTGTATGTCGGCGGAACTCAGGTGCGAGATCTCGACCTCGAAACATTGTGGGAATCGATCGGATTAGTCCCTCAAAAGGCTTTTCTTTTCGCTGGAACTATAGCTTCCAACTTGAGGTTCGGAAATCCTAACGCAACTGACGATGAACTGTGGGAGGCTTTGACAATTGCCCAAGCGTCAGATTTTGTGAAAGAAATGAATGGTGGTCTGGATGCTCGAATCGCACAGGGTGGAACGAATGTTTCTGGCGGCCAACGACAACGCCTGGCTATTGCCCGGGCACTGGTGAAGAATCCAGATATTCTCATCTTTGACGACTCGTTTTCTGCGCTTGACTTGACCACTGATGCAAATCTACGTACTGCTCTTTGGCAGGCCTTCCCCCATGCTACGAAGATAGTAGTTGCTCAGCGCATATCTACCATCATCGACGCAGAACAAATAATGGTTCTTGACAGGGGACGAATAGTCGGGCTGGGCTCTCACAATGATCTTGTGGAATCGTGCCCAACATACCAAGAAATTGTTGAATCACAACTGGCAGCGGAGGCTCTCTGATGGCCGATCCAAACCTGAACTCCACCGAAGAAGAACTGGTAGAAGAAGAACACATCGCGACCGCTGGTGCGCATGGACATGGTGCCTCGGGCAAGCCAAAGAACTTCCGCCGTAGCTTCAAACAACTTCTCTCCTTGCTCTTACCCTACAAATGGGCCGTCTTCGCTGTTTCAGTTCTCGGTGCCGTAGGAGTGGTTTTGTCTGTCCTAGCACCTAAGATCCTAGGGCAGGCTACCGACGTGCTCTTTTCGGGATATATCTCGAAGCAGATTCCAGAAGGTGTTTCTAGTGAACAAGCAGTTGAGATGCTTCGTGCTCAAGGTGAAAATGAATTGGCAAATATGGTGGGAGCAATGCACGTCGTTCCCGGAGCTGGTATCGATTTTGGAGCATTGATACGTATCCTGATTCTGGTTCTATGCCTATATCTCTTGTCGGCGCTTTTTTCTTGGGCAGAGGGCTACATCCTGAACCTAGTAATGGTCAAGGCCATGTTCCGACTTCGGGAGAGAGTTGAAGCAAAAATCAATCGACTTCCGCTCCGATACTTCGATCGGATCCAACGCGGTGATCTTATTTCTCGAGTCACTAACGATATAGACAACATCACACAAACTCTTCAACAATCCCTCTCTGGTGCTTTGACCAATATATTCACGGTGATTGGCGTACTGGTGATGATGCTGACAATCTCGTGGAAGCTGACTCTCATAGCACTCATTTCATTACCTCTGATTGGAATTATTTTCGGAATCATTGGGCCGAAATCTCAAAAAGCTTTCACTACGCAATGGGCGAAAGTCGGACGGCTCAATGCGCGCGTCGAAGAGTCCTTCTCCGGGCATGCTTTAGTGAAGACTTTTGGACAAGAAGGCGCATTTCGGGAAGCCTTTCATGAGGAAAACGAAGAACTGTACAAGGCGTCTTTTAAGGCCCAATTATTATCGGGCGTCATGATGCCGTCGATGCGATTCGTGGGAAATGTTGTCTATGTTGGCATTGCGGTCGTAGGCGGGGTGATGGTTGCTGGGGGCACATTACTGCTTGGAAGCGTGCAGGCATTTATTCAGTATGCCCAACAATTCAATGAGCCCCTTTCTCAGCTTGGAGGAATGGCTGCATCCGTCCAGTCAGGTGCGGCATCGACAGAACGTGTTTTCGATATTTTGGATGAACCTGAACAAAGTCCAGATCCGCAAGATGCACCCACACCTGCAAGCGGACAGGGAACAATCACATTCGAGAACGTTAAATTCTCCTATGACCCAGATAAACCGTTGATTCGTGACCTCTCTTTTACCGTCAAGCCGGGACAGAAGGTTGCTATCGTGGGGCCAACAGGAGCCGGTAAGACGACGCTGGTTAACCTACTGATGCGTTTTTACGAATTGGATGGTGGACGTATTACTGTCAATGGACAGGACATTGCGACACTAACCCGTGACGATGTGCGCCGCAGAACTGGCATGGTACTCCAAGATCCTTGGCTATTTGCTGGGACTATTCGAGATAACATTCGCTTTGGTAACGAACAAGCAACTGATGAAGAAATAGTGGAGGCGGCTACAGCCACCTATGCAGACCGAGTAGTGCGTTCACTTCCCAATGGATACGACACGGAATTAGAGGAAGATGCGGTAAACCTATCGTCAGGTGAACGGCAGCTGCTGACAATTGCACGTGCATTTGTGGCGAAACCATCCATTATGATTCTTGACGAAGCGACCTCCTCAGTTGACACTCGCACAGAAAGACTGTTGCAGCGGGCCATGACAGCTCTTCAAGAAGGACGTACTTCCTTCATCATTGCTCACAGGCTTTCGACAATTCGCGATGCTGACCTCATCCTTATGATGGAAAACGGAGACATAGTCGAACAAGGTACTCATGACGAGCTCATAGCAAAGCGTGGAGCTTACTGGCGGCTGTACAATTCCCAATTCCAGGGTAGAGAAACCTAGACTCTTTTACCAAGGACAGGTGAGGGGCCAAGTGCATTGCACTTGGCCCCTCACCATGTCGTCCATGGATCACGGACTGAAAGTCTTGTTAGTTTTTACTGATTGGCTTGGGATTCCATCCACTGATGACGTGCCTGATTATATTCTTGCAGTGAGGTTACTGAGAAAGCCCCTTTTCGCACAGCTTCGATACCTAAGACTGCTAGGCCAAATTGTTGAATTGTCGTAATCATCGTTTTATCGGCGGCCGTAGCCGCAGCTCGAATAGCGTATCCGTCAGAACGTGAGTCTTCCTGTCCTGTAGGGGTATTAACGATCATGTCAATCTCATTGCTTGCAATCATCTGTGCGATGCTCGGTGTGTCATCTTCAGAACGTCGTTCCGAGAGTCTTGAGATGACCTCCGCCTTGATCCCGTACCGGTGGAGAACATCAGCCGTGCCACTAGTAGCTAAAATACTGAATCCCATCTCAACCAAACGCTCTACAGGGAATACAATCGCACGCTTGTGTCGGTCAGCAACGGAAACAAATACTGTGCCAGCAGTCGGCAAACCACCGTAGGCTGCAGCCTGTGACTTCGCAAAAGCACTCGGTAAATTGGCGTCGAGGCCCATCACTTCACCAGTGGAACGCATTTCTGGACCCAAAATATTGTCGACCGCCCGGCCCTCTTTTGTTCGGAACCGTTTGAAGGGAAGGACTGCCTCTTTCACTGCCAGAGGAGCATTTGGCGCAGAGTAGGTTCCATCAAGGGCGGGAAGTATCCCATCCCGCTTCAACTCGGCAATGGTCTTACCAGACATGATTAATGATGCTGCCTTGGCAAGGGGAACCCCCGTTGCTTTTGCTACAAAGGGGACCGTACGAGACGCCCTCGGATTTGCTTCCAGAACATAGAGAACGTCGGAGGAAATTGCGAACTGTACGTTGAGGAGTCCTACAACACCAACCCCTTTTGCAATCGCTTCTGTACAGTTGCGAATATGGTCAATCTGTTTGCGGGAAAGCGTAACAGGAGGCAAAACACAAGCTGAGTCTCCCGAATGTATTCCCGCTTCCTCGATGTGCTCCATGACCCCACCCAAGAACATTTCGTTTCCGTCGAAGAGCGCGTCGACATCAATTTCAATCGCCTCATCGAGAAACCGGTCGACAAGGACTGGAGAGGGGAAAACGCCATCAACCGAAGGGGTGGATCTACGAACGTAATCTTCTAGTTGCTCGGGAGTATAAACGATTTCCATTCCTCGTCCCCCAAGAACATATGAAGGACGGACCAAAACAGGGTAGCCGATATCTTCCGCCACGCTGAGTGCCTGACTTAGGGTAGACACTGTTCCAAATGCTGGAGCGGTGAGTCCGGCTCTACCAAGCACCTCGCCAAAAAGTCCTCGGTCTTCCGCAAGATCGATTGCTTCAGGGCTAGTTCCCCAAATTGGTAGCCCAGCATCAGCGAGCTTTTGGGCCAGTGAAAGTGGAGTTTGCCCGCCCAGCTGAACGATGACTCCAGCAATCGGGCCAGCCTTGAGTTCAGCTTCATAGATCTCTAGAACATCCTCAAATGTGACCGGTTCGAAGTAGAGCCGATCTGCCGTGTCATAGTCGGTAGAGACCGTCTCAGGGTTGCAATTGACTAGGATGGTTTCATAGGTGTCTTTGAGCGCCAGAGCCGCATGAACACAGGAATAGTCAAACTCAATTCCTTGACCAATGCGGTTTGGGCCGGAGCCTAGAATGATTACTGCCGGACGCTGACGAGGAAGTACCTCATTTTCGAAGTCGTACGTGGAGTAATAGTAGGGGGTGAGCGCGTCAAATTCCGCGGCGCAGGTGTCAACGGCCTTGAAGACGGGATGTAAACCATAGGCTCGCCGGATTTCACGCACGGCGTCTTCTGAGATATTACGAATTTCGCCGATTTGGCGATCTGAAAAACCATGCCGTTTTGCTAGTTCGACGGTCTCAGGAGTGAGAGATTCAGCCTCACCAATATTTTCCGCTACTTCTTGAAGAAGGAATAGCTGGTCTAGGAACCACGGGTCTATGGCGGTTGCTTCAAAAAGCTGTTCAAGGGTAGCACCCCCGCGAATGGCTTGTTGCACCTGCTGAAGGCGGCTCTCAGTTGGCACATGAGCCGATTCCACTAGTGCTTTCATTTCTTCGGTAGTGGGAGGCGCTCCTCTCCAATGTAACCCGACTCCAGCTTTATCGATGGAGCGAAGTGCTTTGTTCAGGGCTTCGGTGAAATTTCGTCCCAACGCCATTGCTTCTCCCACCGACTTCATTGTGGTAGTGATGATGGGATCGGCAGCAGAGAACTTTTCGAAAGCAAAGCGCGGAACTTTGACGACCACATAGTCTAATGTCGGCTCAAACGATGCGGGCGTTGACTGAGTGATTTCATTGCGGATTTCATCGAGGTTATAGCCGATGGCAACCCTTGCCGCGATTTTTGCTATAGGGAATCCCGTGGCCTTTGAAGCCAAAGCGGATGAACGCGATACGCGTGGATTCATCTCAATCACAACAACCCGGCCGGTATCGGGTTCTACAGCAAATTGGATATTGCAACCACCGGTGTCGACCCCCACTTCGCGAATAACCGAGATGCCGATATCACGAAGGTTCTGGAACTCTCGATCAGTGAGAGTCATCGCAGGCGCTACAGTGATGGAATCTCCAGTGTGCACACCAACTGGGTCGAAATTCTCTATTGAACAAATGACGACGACGTTGTCTGCTTTGTCGCGCATAAGTTCAAGTTCGTATTCTTTCCACCCCAGGATAGATTCCTCTAAGAGAACCTCGTGGGTGGGGGAGTCCTGTAATCCAGCTCCGGCGATGCGGCGAAGATCAGTTTCGTCATAGGCCATTCCCGAACCCAGTCCACCCATCGTAAATGAAGGTCGGATAACGAGTGGATAGCCTAGTTCGTCTGCACCAGCGAGGCATTCCTCCATCGAGTGGGCAATTACTGAACGTGCAACTTCAGCACCACATCTTTCGACAACCTCTTTGAAGAGTTGACGATCTTCCCCAGCATTGATGGCGTCAACGTTTGCACCGATTAACTCAACGTTATATTTGGTGAGAGTGCCGTTATTGTGCAGGGCAACAGCGGTGTTGAGCGCAGTTTGTCCCCCCAACGTCGGAAGCAGCGCATCAGGTCTTTCCTTCTCGATGATGGCAGCAACGACTTCGGGAGTAATGGGCTCGATGTACGTGGCATCGGCGAACTCTGGATCTGTCATGATGGTTGCCGGATTGGAATTGACCAGGATGACACGGAGCCCTTCATCGCGAAGAACACGACACGCCTGGGTGCCGGAATAGTCAAACTCAGCAGCTTGGCCTATCACAATCGGTCCCGATCCAACGACAAGGACAGACTTGAGGTCAATGCGTTTAGGCATCAGTGTTCTCCTTATGAGCCAAGATTGCAGCGACAAAACGATCAAAGAGGTAACTTGCATCGTGAGGCCCAGCGGCTGCTTCTGGATGATACTGGACCGAAAAAGCAGGAATGTCGAGGCAGGCCAGTCCTTCAACTACTTGGTCGTTGAGCCCCACATGTGACACTTGCACACGTCCGTATTTGCCATTGGCGTAGGGAGCTGTAAGGATTACCCCCGGTTCGGCCAGCACAGCAAAACCGTGATTTTGTGAGGTGATTTCAACTTTACCCGTTGAAATATCTTTCACCGGTTGATTGATGCCGCGATGTCCAAAGGTGAGTTTATAGGTGTCGAACCCAAGAGCCCTCCCCAAAATCTGATTGCCGAAGCATATACCGAAGTAAGGAAGACCTTTATCAAGGACCTGGCGCAATAATTCCACCTCTGATTCGGCGCGCTGCGGGTCACCAGGGCCGTTAGAAAAGAACACTCCGTCAGGCTGATATGAGAGGAGATCATCAATAGTCGAGGTGGCTGGGAGAACACGGACACGAAGCCCACGTTCAGCCAATCGCTGCGGTGTCATTGATTTAATACCCAAATCCAAAGCTACGACTGTCGCCAGAGGTCTATTGAACGACTCACGCGGTTCTACCATGTAAGGCTCTGAAACAGTGACTTGATGTGCTAGATCATCGTGGTGGATGGAGGGACGGCTCCGTACGTGCTCTACCAGCGCTTCCACTGTATTTTCTGAGAGAGTTTCTGGAAGTGCGGTTCCAGAAAAGATTCCAGCCTTCATTGATCCATGCGTACGGATTTGTCTTGTTATTGCTCGCGTGTCGACACCGCTAATTCCGACAATATTGGCATCACGAAGCGCGTCGTCGAGGGTGCCTGTTGTGCGCCAGTTCGATGGACGCCGAGCGGGGTCGCGTGCAACAAATCCGGCGACCCAGATTCTATCTGATTCTGAGTCCTCTTCATTGATACCTGTATTTCCGATATGTGGCGCTGTCATCATGACGATTTGTCTGTGATATGACGGATCGGTGAGTGTTTCCTGATAGCCTGTCATTCCCGTCGAAAACACAATTTCGCCAGTGGTCTCGCCCAAAGCGCCCCAAGCTAGTCCTTTCCAAGTAGTGCCATCTTCTAGGACTAAGAGTGCAGGTTGCGTCTCTTTATTCACGGGAGCTCCCCTCGGATAGTGCTCTGTAAATCGTGTCACGACTCCAATAGCAAGAGTGTGTGTGACCGAAGCCTGGACGATTTGTGGCGCACTCCGCATAGGAGTAGGTGGAGAGCAATATTTGTCAGTACTGAGACGGAATTTGCCTTGAAAATAAGATAATAATTACAGAACCTTTACCTTTAACTATGAGGGAGGCGTGTCAAGAGCATTTGTGGATTTTATGCCGACATATCTCTGAAGCATGTGCAAAGATGTGTAGAAATGTGTCCGGATTCTGATATACCTTGCTGGGTTGTTATCAAGAGAGGCATATCCTTAGCCTTAGTAATTCATTACCTTGAGTTTACTCAAGGGGTGAGCGGTGCTCTCGATTGGGGACTCTAATGACTAGTGGCTTGTATTCTCCCGAATACGAACATGATGCGTGTGGGGTGGGATTTGTAGCAACACTCAGCGGTATAGGAACTCACGACATCGTTGAAAAAGCAATCCAGGTTCTCGAGCGCCTCGACCACCGCGGTGCGGTTGGAGCTGAAGTGGATAGCGGAGATGGTGCGGGAATACTAACCCATATTCCTGATTCCTTTTTTCGAAGGACAGCGGGCTTTCCCCTGCCTCCTCAGCGATACTATGCGGCAGGAGTCGCGTATTTGTCCCCGGACCTGGTAGAAGCCGGACGACAGACAGATCATGTCGAACGTATTGCCGCCGAGGAGGAACTCGAGATATTGGGATGGCGTGAAGTCCCAGTACGCTCGGAAATCGTGGGGCTCACCGCAAGAAACGCGATGCCTCGTATGTTGCAACTATTCGTAACACATAACAGTCGTAGCCTTTCGGGAGTGGAACTTGACCGATTAGCTTATAGGTTGCTGAAGAGAAGTCGACACGAAGCTGGAGTGTATTTCTGTTCGCTCTCATCACGGACAATTGTCTACAAAGGGATGTTGACGACACAGCAGTTGCCGGATTTCTTCCCGGATCTCAATGCTGAAGACTACGTGTCTCAGATGGCACTAGTGCACTCACGATTCTCCACCAATACTTTTCCTTCGTGGGAATTAGCCCAGCCTTTTTCTCTGATGGCTCACAATGGAGAAATCAATACGATCCGGGGCAACAGGAACTGGATGTCGGCACGGGAAGGTAAGCTTTTCTCTCCAGTCCTGGGGGACATGAGCCAGCTGCTTCCAGTGTGTACTCCTGGCGAGTCTGACTCGGCGTCGTTCAACGCCGTCCTTGAGTTGCTTTATCTATCAGGACGCTCATTGCCACGCGTAGCTCAGATGATGGTTCCTGAAGCCTGGGAACAAAAAAGCGATGTTCCCGATGATATTAGGGCAATGTATGAATTCAACTCGACCCTCATTGAGCCCTGGGACGGCCCAGCATCGATCACATTTACCGATGGAGACATCATCGGGTCAATGCTCGATCGCAATGGACTTCGTCCAGGTAGATACTGGGTCACTGACAATGGCTTAGTCGTAGTCGCTTCTGAAAGTGGAGTCCTAGACCTTGATCCGGCGACGATTACGCACAAAGGGCGTTTGAGTCCCGGACACATGTTCGTCGTTGATCTGCTTGAGGGAAAGATCCTCAATGACAAAGATATTAAGGAACAGCTCGCTAACGAGCATCCGTACAGAAAATGGATTCACGATAGGTCTGTACGTCTCGAAGAACTACCTACGCGAGAACACGTCGATCATTCTGCAGCCTCAGTGGTGCGCCGACAAGAAATCTTTGGGTACTCGGCCGAAGAAATCAGACTCATCGTCGCACCTATGGGGCGCATGGGGGCCGAGCCGCTGGGGTCAATGGGGACAGATACTCCAATCGCAGTATTGTCTTCGCGCCCGCGCCTCCTCTTTGATTATTTCTCCCAAATCTTCGCTCAGGTCACTAACCCTCCTTTGGACGCGATCCGTGAAAAATTAGTGACCTCACTAAGCTCAGCAATCGGTCCGGAGCCAAATATCCTCGATGACAGTCCGGAACATGCGCGCAAACTACTCATTCCATTTCCAGTGATTGACAATGATCAGCTTGCAAAGATCATCAAGGTTCAGCGATATCACGGACGCAATAGTGGTTTTACTGCACGTGTGATTCGAGGGCTTTACAACGTTGATGGTGGGGGGACAGCACTAGAACAACGCTTGGAAGAGATATTTAGGGAGGTAGATCAGGCAATTGACGAGGGCGTCTCAATCCTCGTTCTTTCTGATCGCGAGAGCAATACTCAACGAGCTCCAATACCATCCTTATTGCTCACTTCTGCAGTGCATCATCATCTCATTCGGCGCCACACACGAACGCAGGTCTCGCTTGTTGTAGAAGCTGGCGATGTGAGGGAAGTTCATCATGTCGCTCTCCTTATTGGGTTTGGCGGTGCCTGCGTCAACCCCTATCTCGCAATGGAAACTGTCGAGGGGCTAGCAAAACGGGGCGAGTTAGGCAGCGTTGGCCCAGAAAAAGCGGTGGAAAACCTCATCCGCGCTCTGGGCAATGGAGTGCTCAAAGTGATGTCGAAAATGGGAATATCGACAGTGATGTCTTACCGTGGGGCGCAAATATTCCAGGCTACTGGTCTTGGTCACGAGGTGATCGAAAAATACTTCACCGGTACGGCTTCTCCACTTGGAGGTATCGGTCTTGATGTGATTGCCGAAGAAGTCGCATTGCGACATCGGGCGGCATATCCTTCAGAGGGGAATCGTGTTCCGTATCGCGATCTTGACGTTGGCGGTGAATATCAGTGGCGTCGCGAGGGACCTCCACATCTCTTTGACCCTGAAGCGATAGCAACGCTACAACATTCGACTCGAACGCAGGACTATCAACTGTTCAAACGATATTCATCTCATATCAACGAGCAGCAGCGCCGTCTTATGACTCTTCGTGGGCTCTTCACTTTAAAGGAGACGGGGCGTGAGCCGATTCCCCTTGAACAGGTGGAACCTTGGGAGAAGATTGTCACGCGTTTTTGTACGGGTGCCATGTCATATGGATCAATCTCGATGGAAGCTCACGAGAATCTTGCGATAGCTATGAACCAGATCGGTGCAAAATCCAATACTGGCGAGGGGGGCGAAGACGCAGAACGCTTGCATGATCCTGCAAGGCGTTCTGCTATTAAACAGGTTGCGTCAGGGCGTTTCGGTGTGACTATCGACTATTTGACGAACGCTGATGATATTCAGATCAAACTAGCGCAAGGCGCAAAACCTGGTGAAGGTGGACAGTTGCCAGGACCGAAAGTCTACCCTTGGGTAGCGAAGACACGTAGAGCCACCCCAGGTGTTGGTCTGATCTCGCCCCCTCCTCACCATGACATTTACTCGATTGAGGATCTCAAACAACTCATTCACGACTTGAAGAATGCCAATCCGCAGGCACGCATCCATGTCAAGCTTGTTTCTGAAGTGGGTGTGGGGACGATTGCTGCGGGTGTGTCCAAGGCACATGGCGATGTCGTGTTGATTTCTGGACACGACGGCGGGACCGGAGCAGCGCCTCTGACTTCAATCAAACATGCGGGAGCTCCTTGGGAAATCGGATTGGCGGAAACCCAACAAACCCTGGTACTCAATAATCTCCGTGATCGCATTAGTGTCCAAGTTGACGGTCAATTAAAAACGGGCTGGGACGTGATTGTCGGCGCAATGCTCGGTGCTGAAGAGTTTGGATTTGCGACTGCCCCCCTGGTGGTCTCTGGGTGTATCCTCATGCGAGTGTGCCAGAAGGACACGTGTCCAGCCGGTATAGCGACACAGAGTCCCGAACTGCGGAAGAAATTTGCGGGTCAGCCTGAGCAAATCGTCACTTTCTTCCGCTATATCGCAGAAGAGGTACGTGAATACTTGGCACAGATGGGTTTTTCGACTTTGCAAGAGTTAGTGGGGCATGTCGAGTACCTTGACACTTCGGAAGCAATAGATCACTGGAAAGCTTCAGGAATGGACCTTTCACCTCTCCTTACAAAACCGCTTCCAGCTCCCGGAGCTACGCTCTACTGTTCGAAAGCTCAAGACCATGGGTTGAGCAAGGCACTCGATGTGAAACTGATCGAGACAGCAATGCCAGCTCTTGAGAATGGTGAGCCAGTGCGCATGGAAGTCTCTGTGAAAAATGTCAACCGCTCGGTGGGGACGATGCTTTCCCATGAGTTAGTCAAAAGACGAGGTGAGATGGGATTATCTCCCGGCACGATTGACATCACTTTACGAGGCAGTGCCGGGCAGTCTCTTGGAGCATTCTTGGCCCGCGGGATCACGCTAAGGGTTTATGGTGACGCTAATGATTATGTTGCCAAAGGACTATCAGGTGGCCGAGTCGTAGTACGCCCGGATGACAAAGCTGGGTTCATAGCGTCTGACAACGTCATTGCTGGGAACGTATTGGCCTATGGGGCAACTAGTGGAGAATTATTTGTCGCAGGTTTGGTGGGAGAGCGGTTTGCTGTACGAAACTCCGGGGCGACAGTTGTCGCTGAAGGAGTGGGAGACCACGGTCTTGAATACATGACAGGAGGAACCGCACTGATCCTTGGACCGACAGGGCGCAACTTCGCAGCCGGTATGTCTGGAGGTATCGCATACGTACTGGACATTGATGAAAATCAGCTATCTCGCAGTGAACTACTCGCTGGTGACTTGCTTCTCGACGCTCCCAGCGCTGAAGAATGCGTGGAAATAGAAAAGCTCTTGCGTGATTACCAGGCAGAAACGGGGTCTGCAGTTGCGCGGTCACTACTAGACGATGTAGAAGTCATTTCCCGCAGATTTACTAGGGTTCTTCCTGCTCATTATGCCCGCATGACAGAAGCACTCAAGCAGGCAGAAATAGAAGGAATAGACGCATTTACCCAGGAGGGGTGGGAGCGAATTTTGGAGGTGTCACATGGCTGATCCACGGGGTTTCATAAAGGTTCCCGAACGCGAGTTACCGAAAGACCGCGAAGTTCCTCTTCGCCTTCTGGACTATAGCGAAGTACACGATGCACTTGATATTGACCAGGTTATGCTGCATCGCCAGGCATCGCGCTGTATGGATTGCGGTGTGCCTTTCTGCCACAACGGATGTCCCCTCGGCAATCTCATACCTGAATGGAACGATCTTGTGTGGAAAGGGGAGTGGGAGCAGGCTTCTGATCGCCTCCATGCAACCAATAATTTCCCCGAATTCACCGGCCGTGTATGCCCAGCACCATGTGAGACTGCCTGTGTTCTAGGAATATCTCGACCTCCGGTAACAATTAAGAACATTGAAATCTCCATTATTGAAGAGGCATATCAGCGTGACTACGTTGTGCCACAAATTCCTGAGCGTCTCACCGGGCACACGGTTGCAGTTGTTGGATCGGGACCTTCCGGATTGGCTGCGGCCCAGCAACTCACCAGATCTGGGCATACGGTGGCAATTTTTGAACGGGACTCTAAACCAGGAGGACTGTTGCGCTATGGAATTCCTAATTTCAAACTGGAAAAACAATTTGTCGATCGTCGCATTGCCCAAATGGAAGAGGAAGGCACTAGGTTTCGGTGCGGTGTTGAGATCGGCCGAGATATTTCCTGGGCCGAATTGCGAGATCGCTACGATGCCGTAATTATTGCAGTTGGATCGACAATTCCTCGTGATCTTCCGATTGTTGGCAGGGAAGCTGAAGGCATCCATTTTGCCATGGATTTCCTGCATCGTGCCAACGATCAAGTGGCTGGGGAACGAGTGTTAGATCCGATCAGTGCTGAGGGAAAGAACGTTGTCGTCATAGGCGGAGGTGATACTGGTTCTGACTGTGTAGGTACATCATTGAGGCAGGGTGCGAAATCTGTACTCAATATTGAAATTACTCCGCGCCCTCCTGAAGAACGACCGCTCAATCAACCGTGGCCAACCTATCCCATGACGTATCGTGTGTCCTCTTCGCATCAAGAAGGCGGAACCAGAAAATACTCAAAAGCTACTGTTGAGGCGCAGAGCAGCTCAGAAGGCAAGATTGAGGCTTTGGTTATCGCAGACGCCGAGAATTTTCGACCGGTTGAAGGCAGCGAAGAGATACTTGATGCTGACTTGGTACTTCTGGCAATGGGCTTCGTCGGCCCTGAAACCGATATCATCACATCGCAATTGGGGATCGACATCACCGAGAGAGGAACAATCGCTAGAGATCATTCGTTCCAGTCCTCAGTCCCCGGAGTTTTCGTAGCAGGTGACGCAGGCCGAGGTCAATCACTGGTGGTGTGGGCTATTGCTGAGGGACGATCAGTAGCCTCTGAGGTCGATGCATACCTGAAGGGAACAACCGCACTGCCAAAACCCATTGAAGCAAATACTGTACAGATGCGATTCTAACTAGCGTTATGGAGATCGTTAGAATCTATACCGAGTGATGCAAGCTCAATCTCAGTGAGCGGCGGAACGAGGATGAGATTGAGATAGTGGGCCAATGACAGTTGTGTGGAACCCGGAATCTGATCAAAAGTCCAACGGATATAAACGCCATCACGCAAAGCTTGGAATATACGACTCTGGTGCTTAGCACTGAGATCCGATCTTATGAGTCCACCGTCGCCAATAGCGGAAAATATATGGTTATGGAGAGCGTTTCTTGACTCAAAACGGTGCTTTGCAAAAGCATGGTGACTAGTTCCAGGTTGAAATGAGCGTGCTTCTAAAGTCGTATGAAGCGGAATATATCCCGGTATATTTTCGGCAGCCCCGCTATATTTGACCAGCTTGATCGCGGCCTCACGGGGAGTCCTGGCTCCCATGGTGGACAGCGAGAACTCTGGTTGTCTTCTGAGAACAGCCTTGAGTAGATCATCCTTGGTGTGGTACCGACGAAGCAATGCGGGATGGCTTATTCCCACTTTGCTGGCAATGTCGCGAAGAGACCCTCCAATGTAGCCTTGCTGACCGAAGATCTCGGTGGCTGCATTGATAATATCAGTGGTCTTTTCATCGGCATCTACGGCCGTATCTATGAAAATCTCGCGAGTAAGCCTTTCAAGTTCGTAGGAGAAATCCTCACTTGTCTCCGGAGTAAAGATTGATGCAGCGACCGTCTCGTTCGCTGTACTCAGCGCTAAGTGAGCATCACGCAGTAGAGTTCCTCCGTCCAGATGAGGCTGATAAAGCCAGGCTTTCATCAGCCCTTCGAAAATATCAGCGAATATCTGGGGTTGTTTGACCGTAGGAAAGCGCTTCGTCAATGATCTCTTGAGAGCATTCATTGTTTCTGCGGCGATATCAGTGGCAGGATGACCTTTTTTTGATGCTTCTGAGATAACCACGGTTCTCACTGCCACATGGTCTCGATGTCTCGTGAGTGTTCTCCACACTTTAAATAATGCGGTGATGTCATCGACTGACTCATCGACTGCAAGAGAATCGAGGACTATAGTCGACGACTCTTCAACTACGGCTATGAGAAGATCAGATTTCGATTGAAAGTAGTGGGAAATACCTGCTTGGGAATAGCCAGTATAATCGGTCATGACCCGCATAGATGCACCGTCGTATCCTCGGGTAAGAAAAGCCTGGCGTGCACCGTTGACTATGTGTTTTCTCGGTGAATCCAGAGAAGCTATATCCCTCACCCGTGGCCTCCTGCATAGTCGTGTTCTCTCTGAGAAAGGTGGCTTGTGAAGTCCTTCATAAGGGGAAAAGATAGCTGCGCAGCCAGAATATGCCAGAGCATACGCCTGCATTTAATCGTCGAAGTCATCTTCCTCCTCGTCGATGAGTCGAAAACGCGTGATGGAGTTTTCGATTGTGAGAAGAATAATGCAAAGGCATGCAATCGTACCGGGAACAAAGACTAATAATCCGTCCACATTTTGCGAAGGTTCATCTAAGAAAAGTGCAAACCATGTGAGTCCCATTCCTGTTGCTGCCGCGATCTCTCCCAGAATACTTATACCTACGAAAAATTTCGCTCGCCCTTTGTGACGACGTACAACTGAGCGTGATAGGTGGAAATCGAATCCGAAGGCTAAGAGCAAAAGGGCGAAAAACGACAGTAACGCAGCAAAATCGAGAACCTCTAAAAGTCGCATATTTCTTATACCAGGGCTGCTGCTACAGCCAGTTTGAGCGCACCCTGGAATGTTGATTCTCTTTCAGAAGCGGTCATTTCATAGGTGTCATCAAAAAGATGATCTGAAACAGTGAGCACTGTAAGAGCCTCAGTATGGTACTGCGCTGCGATTCCATAGAGCGCGGCTGTTTCCATCTCAACACCGAGAACTCCATAGTCTGCCAAACCTTCATTTTGCCCCGGAGTTGACGCATAGAAGTGGTCACGAGAAACAATGGTTCCAATATGAAGTGGAGTCTCGTTTGTATGAGCAGCCGCAGCAGCAATAAGAAGATTCGCCGAAGCAATCGCAGAAAAGTAGATGCCTGGAATGCGAGCTTGGTTGAAGTTAGAGTCTGTGTGCGCGCCTGCTGCAAGAACAATATCTCCAACGTGAACGTCGGCCGATATTCCTCCACATGTGCCCACGCGAATGATCCGTTGCACGCCAAAAAACTTGTAGAGTTCGTTTGCATAGATTCCAATGGAGGGCTGTCCCATTCCAGATCCCATTACAGAAAGTGGTTGACCTTGGTATGTGCCAGTAAACCCGAGCATTCCCCGAACATCAGTCACTTTTTTTGGAGAGTCTAAAAGCTGCTCGGCAATGCGTTGAGCTCTTTTTGGATCACCGGGCATTAGGACAGCGGGCGCAAAATCTGTGCTCTCGGCATTGATGTGTGCTGTGGGCATGGCATCCTCGCTTTCGATGGAGCGGCTAAAGTGACCTCATGCTGTACGATCTTGTAGCCTTTGATCTCGATGATACTCTAGCCCCTTCTAAAGGCAGTCTGCCTACTGAAGTTGCTGAGGCATTACGCGATCTCCTTCAGCGCGTTCCCGTATGCGTTATCAGTGGAGGGAATTTTGACCAATTTCGCTCTCAGTTACTTGCTGGCTTGGAAGCCCCAGACGTACTTTTGACCGATTTACATCTAATGCCAACCTGCGGAACTAGGTATATGCGGTATGAGAGTGGACAGTGGGTCGAAAAATACGCACATAATCTTACCGATGAGCAAAAGAGCCGCGCGATTCATTCGCTGCGTACCCATGCTGAAAAACTAGGACTCAATGAGAAACGGACGTGGGGTCCTGTGATCGAAGACCGGTTGTCTCAGATCACTTTTTCTGCACTAGGACAGCAGGCTCCTATCGAAGCCAAGAGGGCCTGGGACCCTACGGGAGACAAGAAGCATGCTTTGGCAAAAGCCGTCGCAGTTGATGTCCCTGACCTTGAGGTTCGGTCTGGTGGCTCAACTTCCGTCGATATCACTGCGCGAGGTGTCGACAAAGCATATGGGATGTCGAAACTGGTTGAAGTGACAAGAATTGCTAAAGAACGCATGCTTTTTGTGGGGGACCGACTTGATCCATCGGGGAACGACTACCCCGTACGCGCTGCAGGGTGGCCTACTATCGAAGTTGCCGGGTGGGAAGAGACTCCTGCCGTGATTGCTCAGATCATTGCCGAGTAGCCCAAAAGGCAATGGCTGCGGCCTGCGCTACATTGAGCGAATCCACATCGTGACTCATAGGAATTGTGATACGACAATCGGCCGACGTAAGAGCTTTTGGAGAAAGCCCTGGCCCCTCGCTACCTACTATGAGCGCCAAACGTCTTGGACGCGTAGTCTCTCCCAGCTTGGCATCACCGTGGGGAGTTAGCGCCCATGTAGTGAAACCGTAGGCGGTAAAAAGCTGAGGATCCGGATACTTTACTAGCCGAGTCCACGGAACTTGGAAGACTGCCCCCATCGATACTCGTACGCTTCTTCGATAAAGAGGGTCTGCACAATCGGGTGAGATAAAGACAGCGTCAATTCCGAGGGCAGCAGCGCTGCGAAAGATAGCACCGACATTCGTATGGTCCACAAGTCCTTCAAGAACTGCCACAGTGGATGAGGGCTTTAGGAGGCTAGAAGGCGCTGGCAGGGGAGTCCTTTCCATGAGTGCCATCGCACCGCGGTGGACCCGGAATCCTGTGATGTGAGTTGTGTCCTCTTCTGGTAGTACATAGATGGGAGTATCGGGATCAGCTAGTGTCTGCAGACGTTCGGCGCCCTTGCGCGCCCACTGTTCGGAGACGAGAAATGAGATGGGTGAGTAGCCTGCCTCCCGGGCTCGCTCGATAACATTCCAAGACTCGGCAATAAAGACTCCGTTCTCGGTTTCCCATTTGGTGCGCAGCTGCACGTCTTTGAGGTCCATATAGGGGCGGAGTCCCTCATGTGGGAAATCGTTGTTGCATTGAATAAGCACTTATGCATTCTAGACTTCTTATCCACATACTGGTGGAGTCCAGTTTTCCACAGTATCCACTTCCCAGGTTTTTCTTGGTCCGTCCCTTTGTGTAAGGGTCTGTGAAGGAGGTAGCGCACAATGTATGCACAACAAGGATGGACCGCTGAAAAGTCAATAGAAAAGGCACTCGAGAATGCGTGGACGGGAGATACATGGGGCGGATGTAGAAGGTTTGAAAGACTGGGGCCACTTGACGTGCATCTGCTTGCAATGGCGATACCGGAGGCTTGCTTACGAGATCGTCACAATAATGCCCCCACAGCGGGTCAACTCATCCAGGTTGTACTGACCAATCCAGGCAACGCGATGATCGGAGGGTACCGTATCGAAGTTCCTCGAGCCGACGAAAGAATTAGCATAGACGCTTTGTGGATCCGCGGATCAGACCCGAAAACTGCCTGGGGATGGCTGGAGAAACAGCTTCCAGGATTGTCGGGTAGTCATAGTCCTGACGAAGCCTCGGTCCGACGGGACCAAGCAGGCGGAATGTGGGTGCGCATGTGGTGGGATTGACTAACTCCCAACCAGTCTACTTCGAGCTTGGGGTAGTGCGGGGGAATTCCCCACGGGCCACCTGTGGCTTGGGAGTGCGCCACCGCCTTGCCATCAACATACGCGAATATGCGTAGAACCAGGTGCCCTTAGGAATAGTGTCATCGGGATAGCGGGTCCGAATACGTTTCTTTAGGCGAGTCCAAACAATAATCGCCTCGATGATAGAAATGGCAAACATTCCGTAAAGAACAGCGATGAATACCAGGCTCACCACGGCGGTCCCTCCCGTATTGGGAGCGAAGAACCCAACCGCCAACATTGCAACTAAGAGTATGAGCATGACGGGAAAGAGAAATTCGGATGCCGACCACCTGGCATCTAGCCAATCTCGGGTAAAACGGCGCACACGCCCTTTATCCCGATAAGGTAAATACCTTTCATCGCCAGTTTGCAGGGCCTCTTGCTCGCGCGCGTAGGCTTCGTTGCGCTTTTGCTTCTCTATTCGGCGCGCTAACTTGCGGTCTTTTGGAACGAGGGGGCGTTGACGCGCAGCCTCTGCCTCCCGGCGTGTGGGTGTACGCGTTCCTTTTTTCTTAGGTTGTTTCTCTTCAGCCACGTGCCCAGATTAGACGAGTAGCGAGTGGGCACCAAAACGTGACCACCCGCTAGTCTTATCTTTATGACATCAGAAAAAGTAATCGAGCTGGTTGACCGCGAAACACCGGAATTGATCTCACAGTTAAGAAAGCTGGTGGAGATCCCCTCTATTTCGGCATTGGCTAATCACGAAAGTGACGTTGAGGCAAGTGCGGAGACGGTAAAAACTATGTTTACTGAGATTGGCATTCCTAGCCGTGTTGTTCGTGCAAAGAATCCTGATGGAACCTTGGGACGTCCAGCAGTGTTGGGGCGCAAAATTGTCGATCCTGATGCCCCTACTGTCCTCTTATATGCACATCACGATGTTCAACCAATTGGCGAGGAGTATCGTTGGTCTTTTCCGCCATTAGAACTCACTGAAAGCGGTGACAGGCTTTATGGTCGAGGAAGCGCGGACTGTGGAATCGGTATCGTGGTGCACTGGGGAGCTCTCAAAGCTCTTGGAGACGACTTGCCAGTCAATGTAGTTGTCTTCATTGAAGGCGAGGAAGAAATCGGCTCGCCTTCGTTCACGGATTTTCTTGCTACCTATCGAGACGAGCTGCGTTCAGACGTTATCGTGGTAGCAGATTCCAATAACTGGACAGTTGATGTTCCTGCGCTCACGTCCTCACTACGGGGGCTTGCGGGAATGGACGTTACGGTAAAAGTACTCGATCATGCAGTTCACTCCGGCATGTACGGTGGACCAATTTTGGACGCGGTTACACTGAGCGCCCGGCTTATTGCGTCTTTACACGATGAACAAGGAAACATAGCGGTTGAGGGGCTTCAGGGTAACCCCGAAGCCGACGTAGATTGGGACGAAGACGAATTCCGTAGCGATGCTGGCGTCGTTGATGGATATCACCTGGCGGGTACGGGAGACCTTGCAGCGAGAGTGTGGACGCAACCAGCCATTGCTGTTATTGGTATGGATGTGCGGCCTGTAGCTGAGTCATCAAATACGATTGCACCGGAATGTACGTTCCGACTCTCGGTCCGAACCGTTCCTGGTACCGACCCGGAAGACACGTTTGCAGCGGTTAAAGCGCATATCGAAAAACACTGTCCTTTCGGGGCTCACCTGACTGTTTCACGAACCGAAACAGGACCCGGATACCTTGCCGCCAATGGCGATGCAGCTGATCTCTTCCGAGACTGTCTGAAAACGGCGTGGAAACAAGAGCCGGTGAGTATCGGCGTGGGAGGTTCGATTCCTTTCATAGCGCAATTCCAAAGCGAATTTCCGGAGGCCGAAGTTCTCGTGACAGGAGTCGAGGACCCGGCTTCAAATGCCCATTCCGAGAATGAATCAGCATCAAAGACCGTCTTGCGTAACGCCACGGTCGCTGAGGGGATATTCCTGGCGCGGCTGGCAACCACTGGGAGTAGAGCGGTAGAGTAAGGCCTGAGATTCAAATGGAGGACCCTAATGTCTGATGTTTCAACGCAGCTTCCCACCCACGAAGTTGTTCTTACTGATGAGGCAGCCGAAAAGGTGAAGAGCCTTTTGCTTCAAGAGGGACGGGATGATTTACGTCTGCGAATTGCTGTCCAGCCCGGTGGTTGCTCAGGGCTGATCTATCAGCTGTACTTCGACGAGAGAACCCTTGATGGTGACGCAATACGCGACTTTGATGGCGTGGAGGTTGTCGTAGATCGAATGAGCGTACCTTATCTTGCTGGCGCAACTATCGGTTTCTCTGACACGATTGAGCGCCAAGGATTCACAATTGACAATCCCAATGCTCAAGGTTCATGCGCGTGCGGGGAGTCCTTCCACTGATCATGCGGGTAACCAAATCTTTGGCGGGGTTACTCGCCCTCTCATTCGTACTATCCGCATGCGCTGGTCCAGGGGAACAAACCTCGGGAGACTCTCAATCGGGACAGCAATCCGAGGCGCAATCAGCGTCTCAGTCTGGGGCTCAATCTGGTGAAGATGCTTTTTCCGGGGGCCCGACAGTCGATCGTGATACCGATGTGAAGTTACCGGAGATAACTTTTGATGATGAGGGGAAACCCTCGATGAAACCTTTGAAGGAATCAGCTCCGAAGAACATCACGGTAAAAACTCTCACAAAGGGGGACGGTGCCGAGGTACTTCCCGATGACATCGTCACTGTGAACTATGCCGGGTTCCTCTGGGACGATGGGAAAGAATTCGATTCTTCCTATGGGTCTGATAAGCCAGTCTCTTTCTCACTCAATAATCTCATTCAAGGTTGGAAATGGGGACTGGCTGGCACGCACGTTGGCGACACCGTAGAGATAGCTATTCCTTCTGAATTCGGATATGGAAGTCAGGGATCTGGCGATAGAATCCCACCGGATTCGCCACTTGTCTTCGTTGTTGAAGTGCAGGGCGCCCTCACTATTGACCCAGCGGTGCTGAAAGAAGCGACGCCGACAGAACAAGCTTTACCCAGTGGATTAGAAATTGGGGGAGAGCTAGGGGAACAGCCCACTATCGAATTTGCGGCTTCGAGTAAACCGCCGAAAAAGAGAGAGACCTTGGTACTGGCAGAGGGCACCGGGACTGTGGTCACAGACAGCGATATGGTAGTGGTGCATTCCTCAGGAGCCCCTTGGGGTGAGTCCGCAGGCACTGAAAGTACTTGGGGGCAAGATCCTGAACATCTAGATGCTTCGCAACTTCCTGAATTACTTGGACGACGGGTTGGCTCTCGTGTTGTGATACTTATTCCTTCAAAGAAGGACGAAGCTCCTGCAGCTGCCTTCGTCATAGATATCCTAGGAAGCTACCCAAAATAGGAGTGAAACATGAGTGAAGAAACTGTCAGTGTGTTGCTCTACAGCGATGATGCCAATCGACGTAACGCAGTCATTGAAGGTGTAGGAAAACGACCGGCTAAAGATGTTCCTCCTATTACCTGGCTAGAGGCAGCAACGGCTGAGGGCGCAGTCATCGTTTTTGAAGAACAGAAACCAGAGATCTTAGTTCTCGATGCCGAATCCTACAAAGTTGGGGGAATGGCAGTCGCTAAAGAACTGCAAAATGAGCATGATGCGACTCAGCCCGTTGTCCTTCTCACTGCACGCCCCCAAGACAATTGGCTAGCTAAATGGGCTGGCGCCGTCGAAATCGTTGGCGATCCACTTGACCCGTTAGAGCTCCAGGAAGCATTGGCACGGGTCATTCGCGGTCTCAGATGAGTAACTGGGAGGAACTGGCACCGCGTCTTGCCGCAGGCGATCAGCTCGACTACACGGCGACCCACAGTTTAATGGGCCAGATAATGGATGGTGAGCTAGGGGAAATCCGCTTAGCTAGTTTCCTATCCATGCTGGCTATGCGCGGCATAGCAACCGATGAACTTCACGGCCTAGCGGATGCTATGCGTGAGAGGGCCCGTAGGGTTAATCTGCCAACTGAAGTTGTTGACATCGTTGGTACTGGTGGAGATCAGGCTCATACCGTCAATATCTCCACTATGGCTGCAATCGTGATCGCAGCAACCGGAGTTCCCGTAGTTAAACACGGAAATCGAGCGTCCACGTCTTCATCGGGTTCTGCCGACGTACTTGAAGCACTCGGCGTGAATCTACAACTGACACCAGAGCAGCTATCCGAATCTTTCAACGACACGAAAATCGCTTTTCTCTTTGCCAATAACTTTCACCCCTCTATGCGCCATGCCGCGGGCGTCCGAAAATCTTTAGGATTTCCGACTATCTTTAACGTTTTGGGACCGCTAACAAATCCAGCTCAGCCAGTAGCTAGTGCTGTTGGAGTGTCAAGGGAAGACCTGGCTCCTCTCGTGGCGGGGGTGTTCGCACGTAGAGGAAACCGTGCTCTCGTATTCAGAGGTGTCGAACGTGGGCTTGACGAAATTACGACCATTGAGCCCACAGCGGTATGGGTGGTGCATGAAGGTGAAGTCCACCACCAGATAATCGATCCGGCAAACATACTGGGCGTACCACATGCGACGCTATCGGATCTTGCCGGAGGAACCCCTCAAGACAATGCACAAGTGGCAAGAGACGTGTTTTCAGGTCGCACCGGACCAATCGCCGATGCTGTAGTCCTCAACGCGGCTGCAGGGATGGTTGCCTATTCAGCGGAGGCACTCACAAAGCCATTAGAAGAATCTTTGAAAGAGGCGGTATCTCTTGCAAGAGCCGCCATAGCCGACGGAAAAGCTACAGCGGCACTTGACACTTGGATTTCAGTGACTCAGAACTAATCTAGACCCAGTTGAAAAGCCTGTTCCAATTCACCTGCAGAGTACGTGCGAAAGGCCAAGTGTGTTCCTATCTTCTCTACACCGGCGACTTTTGCAATACCATCAGTTACTACCTGGGCCAGGTCCTGGTAATCTGCAAGCTCAAGTACCGCGACAAGGTCGACATCCCCGGTAACTGAATAGACTTTTGACACTCCGGGAATCTCGGTGATAGCAACGGCCGCTTCGGAAATAGAGTCGACTTCACAATTGATCATGACGATAGCTGTAATCATGTTCTAAGCATAACTGTGAGCAGGATGCCGAGGCAGGTACACTAATATTCTAGCTGCCAAATTGACTAAGGGAGGTCCGGTGGGATTCTACAAAGTCCTCAAGACAATGGGATCACCTGTACTTAAAGGGGTCTACAAGCCATGGGTGAGGGGAAAAGAAAATATACCCGCGGAAGGACCAGCGATCTTGGCTTCCAACCACAATGCGGTCTGGGATTCCGTTTTCTTGCCGATGCTTATTGATCGCGAAGTCGTCTTTATGGGTAAAGCTGACTATTTTTCAGGCAAGGGCGCCAAAGGATGGGCAACGAAGAACTTTATGCGTGCGGTGGGGACTATACCTGTCGACCGCACCGGCGGTAAAGCAGCGATGGCAGCTCTTCAAGCAGGACTCGATCGTCTCAATTCGGGTGAGCTTTTTGGTATCTATCCAGAAGGTACACGTAGCCCTGACGGGCGGCTATATCGAGGAAAGACTGGTGTTGCACGGTTAGCACTAGAATCTGGCGCTCCTGTCATCCCCGTGGCCATGATCGGTACCCACGCCGCTCAACCTATCGGACAGAAAATACCGAGTCGGACGAATATCGGGGTGATTATCGGTGAGCCCCTCGATTTTTCTCGGTACCGTCCTTTGGCCAAAGATCGCTACGTTCTGCGGGCGATAACCGATGAGATCATGTATAACCTTATGTTGCTTTCGGGGCAAGAGTACGTGGATGCATATGCCGCGGATGTGAAGGCCCAGCTGGCTGCTGAAGGCGAGTTCGATGGTCCGGTTCCGGACACGGGCCATAATGCTTCGCCAGCCGAGTAAACTTGAATCAACTCGTTCAGTAAAATCATTGAGAAAGGCTTACTTGTGAGCGTACGTCGTGTTGCCCTGTTGACTGCCGGGGGCTTTGCCCCATGTCTCTCCGCAGCTGTTGGTGGATTGATTGAACGCTATACGTCTCTCGATCCAAGTATCGAAATCATTGGCTACCAGCATGGTTACCATGGTCTCCTTACGGGAAACTATGTGAAGTTTGACGAAGAGGCTCGCCAACGTGCATTAACACTGTTGAACTACGGAGGTTCGCCTATTGGAAACTCTCGAGTAAAGCTGACAAACGCAAAAAACCTCGTAGAACGAGGCCTTGTAGAAGAGGGACAGAACCCCCTTGAGGTCGCTGCAGAACAGTTACGCACGGATGGCGTTGATGTCTTACACACGATCGGCGGTGACGATACCAATACGACTGCGGCCGATTTGGCTGCATATTTGGCGGATAACGACTATCCGCTTACAGTTGTTGGCCTGCCTAAGACTATTGACAACGACATAGTTCCGATTCGTCAGTCACTGGGTGCTGATACGGCTGCTGAGCAAGGATCGCTTTTCTCGCAGAATATTATCGGCGAGCATCGTTCGGGCCCTCGTATGCTCATCATTCACGAGATCATGGGACGTCACTGCGGATGGCTCGCGGCAGAAACCACTCGTAAGTACGTCGACTGGGTTGGAAAGCAGGAGTGGGCTCCTTCCCTTGGTCTGACTGCAGAGCGTTGGTCGCCACATGCCCTCTACCTTCCTGAAATCGCGATTGATATTGATGCCGAAGCTGAGAGACTTCGCGCAATCATGGATGAACAGGGCAACGTCAATATCTTCTTGTCTGAAGGCGCCGGAGTTCCGGAAATTTTGGCGCAAATGGAGGCAGCAGGCGTCGAGATTAAGCGCGATCCTTTTGGTCACGTTCGTCTCGATGAAATCAATCCGGGACGTTGGTTTGGTGAGCAATTCGCCGAAAAACTGGGCGCAGAAAAAGTGATGGTCCAGAAGTCGGGATATTTCGCGCGATCCGCGAAAGCCAATCAGTATGATTTGCACCTCATCCAGTCCATGGTGGACTTGGCCGTTGACTGTGCGCTCCGTGGAGAGTCCGGTGTAATAGGTGCTGATGAGGAAGATGGAGATCGTCTACGCGCGATAGAGTTCCCACGTATCGCAGGTGGAAAAGCTTTCGATATTACTCTTCCATGGTTCTCCGAACTGATGGAACAGATCGGTCAACCCTTTAGCCCTGCAGAACCGGCAGGTCACTAGATCACCGTGAATGAATGGGAATCATGGCGGACTCTGCCTGCCAAACATCAGCCAGAGTACCTCGACCGTGAGGCATTGGAGAACGTCCGCGCAGAACTGAGAGTACGCCCACCCCTAGTTTTTGCTGGGGAAGTGGACTCTCTGCGAGAGGCGATGGGCGCCGCCGGTAGAGGTGACGCTTTCGTATTGGTTGGCGGAGATTGCGCAGAAACCTTTGCAGAATCAACCGCAACACAGCTGCGCATGAAGATCCAGACACTTCTGCAAATGGCAGTTGTTCTTACCTATGGAAGTTCACTTCCTGTAGTAAAGATCGGGCGTATTGCAGGGCAATATGCAAAACCCCGGTCTTCACCGACTGAAACACGTGATGGTGTTACCTTGCCATCGTATTTAGGTGACGCAGTTAACGGCTTCGAATTCACTGCGGAAGACCGTGCACATGACCCTGCACGCCTTCTGGAGATGTACCATAAATCAGCAGCGTCTCTAAATCTGATTAGAGCTTTCACCAAAGGCGGCTACGCGGATCTTCGCCGAGTTCATGAGTGGAATCGCGGATTTATTTCTAACCCTGCCTATGCTAGGTATGAAAGCCTCGCTGCAGAAATTAACCAGGCAGTCCGATTTATGGAAGCAGCAGGCGCTGATTTTGTGTCTTTGCGCGAAGTTGATCTTTTTTCCTCTCATGAAGCACTATTGCTTGACTACGAAGAGGCAATGACTCGCGTTGATTCTCGGACAGGGAACCTCTACGACACGTCGGGACATTTCTTATGGATTGGCGAACGGACTCGTGCTTTGGATGAAGCTCACGTCGAACTACTGTCCCATGTGCGCAACCCCATCGGCGTCAAACTGGGACCGAACAGTACGCAAGAAGACGTGAAAGGGTTGATTGAGCGGCTTAATCCTCAAGGGGAAGAAGGTCGCCTGACATTTATGGTTCGCATGGGCGCCGATAATATCGAACGTGGACTCCCGCCACTCGTTGAGGCAGCTATTGCGGATGGCCGACCTGTGACCTGGATGTCCGATCCGATGCATGGCAATACGATTTCCTCTCCAAACGGCTACAAGACTCGTGACTTTGACACGATCATGCGAGAGGTCGAGGGGTTCTTTAATGTTCACCGTTCCATGGGCACGGTTCCTGGTGGAATCCATGTCGAGCTTACTGGTGCTGATGTGACCGAAGTTGTGGGCGGTGCTGAACATCTCGATGCGCAGAGTTTAGAACTGCGATATGAGACATTAGTAGATCCTCGGTTGAATCACCAGCAGTCACTGGAGATAGCTTTCCAGGTGGCTGAACTGGCTCGGGAACAAAATCCGATAGCAGAACCTACACACGGTTCAAGCCTTGAGGTGGATTCACCCGAATTTGGATTAGGCTCAACTCTATAGCATAAGTGCTGGGGGGTTGCTGCCGAGAAAAGCCAGGCAACCCCTCAGACCACTGTCAGTGTAATAGTTGAACCACGAGCGACCATTTCGCCCGAAGCAGGTGATTGGTCACCTACGAGATCAAAGAAACTAGTAATCCTCTTCACCTCAACCGTGAAGCCTGCAGCTTCGAGGATGCTTTGGGCATCAGCAAGAGTTTTCCCCGCGACAAAGGGAACCTCAACGAGTTCGGGCCCTAGCGAAACCACATAAGAGACTGTATCTCCTCGGTGAAGAGGGCCCTCGTCGGGCGTGGGGCTTTGTGAAATCACTATCCCCTCAGCTATATCATCTGAATATGCCTCACTTGATGACGCAATCAACCCAGCTTCTTCAATGGCTGCGGACGCCTCCCCGGCTGCGATTCCAGTCACTGAGGGAACCTCGATAGGTTCTCTTCCCTTTGACACTTTTATCTCTACAGTTGCATCATGACGGACGGAGGCTTCTGGGGAAGGCACAGCAGAAATTACAACGCCCGCAGGAACATCTTCAGACCATTCCTCGGTGATTTTTCCAAGTGTCAGACCTGCTTCGCGTATGAGGGTTTCTGCTTTATCTCGAGTTTCTCCAACGATTTTTGGAACGGTCACCATTTGTATACCATCAGAGACCACAAGGGTAACGATAGTATTCTTATGTGCCCGAGAGCCTCCTTCGGGAGTTGAACTGATTACCGTTCCTGCTGGAACCTCATCCGAAAAATCTCTCTCGACAATTGCCTCGAACCCAGCCTCTTCTAAGATAGCCTCAGCATTGACTTCAGTGTGGCCCGCTACCTGGGGGACATCAACGTATGAACCAGGCCCGTATCGCAGCCACCACCACGTGCCAGCTGCTAGCGTGGCACACACGATAACCGCGATGAGGATGACGAGTGGGGCACGTTCCCGTTTCTTCGTAGGTGCGTTTCCTGGTCTTGAGCCGGAGGTATGAATCACCTGGGAACTCACTGGAAGAGGTGTCGTCGTTCCCAGAACACCAACTGCTTGAGTTCCGTCACTATGTGACGGATTTGCGATTGGTTGGTCATGGCGTCTACTAAGAACTTCTGGAGGAAGGCTATTCTCTACAGCTTGGACCATGGCTAGCGCTTCTGATGCTAAGGCAGGTCGTTGATCGGGATTTCTTGCACAGAAGGTCTGCACCAGTTCGTCGATTGAAGAAGGAAGCCACGGCACCAAATCGGATGGCGCCGGAATATCTTCATGAACGCGTGCATACGCGGCTTGTAGAGGCGTCGCAGATAACCAAGGCACTGTCCCTGTAAGCATTTCGTAGAGCATCAGACCGATAGCGTAGACATCGGTACGTTCGTCAGACGAACCCGACAATGCCACTTCTGGAGCAAGATAACTCACAGTGCCGAGTATCGATCCAGTGGACGATAGCGAAGCATCTGAGATTGCCCGAGTCAAACCGAAGTCAGTAACTTTTAACACATAGTTGCTATCGACAAGGACATTTTCAGGCTTGAGGTCTCTGTGAACCACGCCGACAGAGTGTGCGGCATTGAGGGCCTCAAGCATCTGCGATGTAAAGTCAAGAGCCTGTTCAACAGTGAGTGGCCCCTCTTCCATGAGGTATGTTCGTAGGTTTGGGCCATCAATCAATTCCATGACGAGGTAGGCCTGTCCATCCGCGCTACCTTGGTCCCATACAGGAACGACACCTCGATGAGATATTTTGGCTGCTGATCGTGCTTCACGTCTGAAGCGAGCAGCAAACTGTTCTGACTCTGCAAGATGAGGGTGCATGACCTTGAGAGCAACGAGGCGCTCCAAACGTTGGTCCTGGGCTATATAGATGCTGGCCATACCCCCACGAGCCAATCGGGCACGAACATGATAACGATCATCGAGAGTGAGACCCACTAGAGGATCTCGCATCTGGGATGAGGGTACAGGAGAGTCAGTCACGTGGGCATTCTATAGGTCTCAGACGCGATAGTATCGCAGGCGCGCAGGTATTCTTGATGGCATGAGCAATATGAATGACACAGAGCTGGTTTTTATCTCCGCGCAAGTTGCTGCAGAGCGTATGGGAGTCCCTCGTACCCGAATTAAACAACTCGATAAAGAGGGAGCAATTGTCACGTTGCGGCGAGGTGGGCAACTGGTCATTCCTGAACAGCTACTTGAACCGTCTCAGGAAGACGCAGATGTCTATGAGCCTCTTCTCACTGCGAAGGGAACTATTATCCTGTTGCGTGATTGTGGTTTCGAATCTGAAGAAATTGTGCAGTGGCTTTTTTCTTTGGAGCCAGAACTTGGCGTGAAGCCAATTGATGCTTTACGTAGCGGGCAACATCGTCACGTGAATCGTATAGCGCAAACTCTGGGCTATTGAGTTCTCCACACTAGTAGGTGAGCAAATTCCTCGCATAGCTTTCGGGCGTGACTTGGCAGGTGCATCTTCTCAATGACGGATATTCCTTGTGCATAGAACCTTTCAATAAGGACTTCATGAGGATCGCGTCCATACGCGTCGACAAATTCAGTGACAGCCTCCACGTCACCGGCGCTGAGGGTATCTTGGCGGTAGATTGACCGAATCGTGTCGCTGACGTGGTCTGGAGCATGAGCGAGAGTGAGGCTCAGTAGTGCGGTACGTTTTCTTTCGATGATATCTCCACCGGATGGCTTGCCGGTATCTCCCAGCTGTCCGAACACTCCTAAATGGTCGTCTCTTAATTGGAAAGCAATGCCAATGGGCTCAAAGGCATTGAGAAGCTGTTGGACTGTCTCGTCTGGTGCCCCGGCCAGCTGCGCTCCCAGACTCACCGGATGAGCGACGGAATACCGAGCTGACTTCAGACGAATAATAGTGTGGGCCAACTCCAGGGCTTCGCTATCACCTTGAGGTTCTTGCTGCGCGCTGCGTAAATCTAAGTACTGTCCCAGTGCCACTTCTCCAGCCATTGAGGCGAAGTGCTCTGCAACCTTCGCAGGACAATATGTCATTTCGCGTTCTGCGCATGCAAGAAGAAAGTCTCCGAGCAATATGGCACCGCTCTCGCCAAACGTATCACTCGATCCCAACCACGCTTCGTCATCGTGGGCATGGGCAAAGAGCCGGTGTGCTGATGGTCGTCCGCGGCGCGTGGGTGAATGATCAACAACATCATCATGAATAAGTGCCGCAGCCTGATAGAATTCTAAGGCGGTTGTGAGATGACTCATGTGTTTTACGTTGATGGCTCGATCAAAATCTCCGTCGACTGTGACCGACGCTCCTACCAGAGCACTAAGAGCACGAAAGCGTTTTCCGCCGTTAACACTGGCATATAGTGAGTCGAGAAATTCGACCGGAAAGCCTGCAATATCGCTGAAATACTTCTGTGTTTCTTCGAGGATGTGCGCCAGGGTAGTGTCAATGATGGTGGCAGCGTGATCAAGCGTGTCGGAGATCTGACTCATGGGCACATGGTACCGGGACCGAGAGTGTGAGTGATTACGCATTGCATTTTAAGGTCTTTCGATGCATGGTTTTGCACGGTAAGTTATTATAATTACAGCAGACTTATGTGATCCCCTGACGAATGAAAGGCGCATTGTTGTCTGCGAATTCTACGGCTTCATCTGCCGCTCCTAAAAAAAAGACCGGCACTTCTGGAAGCAAGAGTAAAACGGCTACGAAGAAACCCGCAGCACGTAAAACTGTCAGTAAGAAGACTACCGCTAAAAGTGCTGCAAACGGCAAGAAAAAGCCAGTAAAGGCCAGTGAGATTGAAGAAGTACTTACAGACGAGGTGACCGTAGAAGAAGATGAAGATATCAAAGTCGATGATCTAGAGCTTATCGATGATGATGTGGAAGAAGATGAAGTCGAAGTCTCGGATGATGATTCAAATGAGTCCGACTCAGATGAGGATAGCTCTGAGGCTGAAGATGTGCGGCCAAAAGCGGACAAGGAAATTGTCGCTGAGGTAGTCAAGAAGAAGGGTTTTGTCGTCTCTGATTCTGATGATGCGGATGAGCCTGTTCAACAAGTTACGGTCGCCGGAGCAACAGCTGACCCAGTAAAAGACTATCTGAAGCAAATCGGCAAAGTGCCGCTGCTCAATGCTGAGATGGAAGTTGATTTAGCTCGGCGCATTGAAGCGGGTCTTTACGCTGATTACAAACTTAAAGAAGATGGCGCAAATATGCCGGCCAAAGAGCGCCGGGAACTCACTCTCTTGGCGGCGGACGGTCAGAATGCCAAAAACCACCTTCTGGAGGCTAACCTTCGCTTGGTCGTATCGTTGGCCAAGAGGTACACGGGGCGCGGGATGCAATTCCTTGACCTGATTCAAGAGGGAAACTTGGGTCTTATTCGTGCGGTCGAGAAATTCGACTACACGAAGGGATATAAGTTTTCTACATATGCCACCTGGTGGATTCGTCAGGCTATTACTCGCGCTATGGCAGACCAAGCACGCACAATTCGTATTCCTGTGCACATGGTGGAGGTCATCAACAAGCTAGCACGCGTTCAGCGACAAATGATGCAGGATCTAGGACGGGAACCTACCCCCGAAGAACTGGCCGTCGAACTCGATATGACGCCTGAGAAGGTTGTAGAAGTTCAGAAGTACGGTCGTGAACCAATTTCTTTGCATACGCCTTTGGGTGAAGATGGAGACTCTGAGTTCGGTGACCTGATCGAAGACTCTGAAGCTGTAGTTCCGGCTGATGCTGTATCTTTCACACTCCTGCAAGAGCAACTTCACCAGGTGCTGGACACTCTTTCAGAACGTGAAGCTGGAGTCGTGTCAATGCGTTTTGGGCTAGGAGACGGGCAGCCGAAGACTCTCGACGAGATCGGAAAAGTATACGGAGTTACTCGCGAGCGTATACGTCAGATTGAATCCAAGACAATGTCGAAACTGCGTCACCCATCGCGTTCTCAAGTGCTGCGAGATTATCTAGACTAAAGAAGAGTGCAACTGCTTCCGATGCCTGTCAGGCTATTCAGCTTAGGCGGGCATCTGGTCGCGGTCGTCCTGGATAAAGTCAGCTGTTGAGCGAAGAGCGTCTAAATGAACAGCAGCATGATGGCCACAAAAGAGGAGTTCTGAGGGGCCAATAACCGCGCGAACCCAGGCGCGAGCACCGCAGGAATCACAACGGTCTAGGGCCATGAGTTCGCGGTGATCGACAGGACGGTCGAGAATTGGTGCTGTTTCCATGAGTCAATAACATCACTAGTAGTGCGGTTGCCGCATCTTTTGGAGGTGTAATTCGCCATTGGCACAATGGAGTTGAGGGAATATGACGTGGGTCTTCTCACCGAATACCAAGGTTTGGTCCGTTCTAGGCGGGGGAGACGCCGGACCCAGTAAATCGCAAATAGGATAGGCACGTGGCAGAAAAGAGCTCAGAATATTCCGCTCGACACCTTTCGGTGTTGGAGGGGTTAGAAGCGGTACGCAAGCGTCCAGGCATGTACATTGGCTCCACGGATAGACGTGGTCTCATGCACTGCGTGTGGGAAATTATCGATAACGCAGTAGATGAGGCGTTAGAGGGACACTGCGACACGATTGAGGTCGTCTTGCACCCGGATCACTCGGTTTCTGTGAGCGACAACGGGCGTGGTATTCCTGTCGATGAAGTTCCGGGTTTAGGTTTGTCTGGTGTTGAAGTGGTATTCACCAAGCTCCACGCGGGTGGAAAATTTGGTGGAGACTCCTATGCATCGTCGGGTGGTCTACACGGTGTGGGTGCTTCGGTTGTCAATGCCCTTTCAGCACGTCTCGATGTTGAAGTCGATCGTGGCGGGAAGACCTACGCAATGGCGTTTCGTAGAGGAGAGCCAGGGGCCTTCGACGATTCGAAAGCTCTTTCTCCCAATGCGCCATTTACGCCTTTTACTCATGCACGTGAGATTGAGGTGGTTGGAAAAGCTAAGCGTGGTAAAACCGGCACGCGAGTTCGTTTTTGGCATGATTTCCAAATTTTTCCTCCTTCAGAAACATTTTCTTGGACAGGATTGACGGACCGGGCCCGGCAGACGGCGTTCCTTGTTCCCGGGCTGACGATTATTGCAAGAGATGAACGTGGAGATGAGGCTGTTAGCGAGACCTTCCATTTCGAAGGAGGGCTGGTTGACTACGTCGATTTCTTAGCGCCAGACAAGGCACAGTCGGAGACATGGCATATTCAAGGAACAGGCACCTATCAGGAAGTTGTACAACAGCTCAACGGCGAAGGCCACCTTCGACCGGTGGAAGTGGAACGTACCTGCGAGGTTGAGGTTGCATTGCGTTGGGGTACTGGGTTCGACACACAACTGCGCTCATTCGTGAACATTATTGCGACCCCTAAGGGCGGGACGCACGTGCAAGGTTTTGAACTCGCTCTTACTAAGGTCTTACGAAAGCAGGTAGAGAAGCAGGCCCGCAAACTCAAAGTTACTGCGAAAGACGGCCGAGTTGAGAGAGACGATGCCCTCGCAGGCCTCACGGCTGTAGTCACTGTACGTATCCCGGAACCTCAGTTTGAGGGGCAGACAAAAGAGGTACTAGGAACTGCTCCCGTCAAGGCAATCGTCTCCAAAGTAGTGTCGTCCTGGATGGACGAAAAATTCTCGTCGTCCAAGCGCGTGGATAAACAAGAGTGCCATATTGTCCTTGAGAAAGTCGTTGGTGAAATGAAGGCGCGAGTGAGCGCGCGGCTTCACAAAGAAATATCACGACGTAAGAATGCTCTTGAAACGTCGACCTTGCCTGCCAAATTGTCTGACTGCCGATCCAATGAAGTGGAGAGCTCTGAACTATTCATTGTTGAGGGAGATTCTGCTCTTGGTACCGCGAAGGCGGCTCGTTCCAGTGAGTTTCAGGCTCTTTTCCCCATTCGGGGAAAGATACTCAATGTTCAAAAAGCTAGCACCGCAGATATGCTCTCTAACGCAGAATGCGCCAGCATTATTCAAGTCATAGGTGCAGGGTCAGGTAGGACCTTTGACCTGTCGATGGCTCGGTACGGCAAGGTCATCTTGATGACAGATGCTGACGTCGATGGGGCGCATATTCGTACACTCTTACTGACGCTCTTTTTCCGCTATATGCGGCCACTTGTTGAAGCTGGACGAGTATATGCTGCTGTTCCTCCATTACATCGGATCGAGGTTCCAGGGCGTGGGAAGAAAGGTAAAGAGCTAATCTACACATATTCAGAAGAAGAGCTGCACACCATCCTTGCCGACCTCAAGAGGAAAGGTCGAAATTACAAGGAACCGATCCAAAGATATAAAGGGTTGGGTGAAATGGACGCTGATCAATTGGCAGAAACAACCATGGATCCTCATAGTCGTACGCTTAGACGCGTGACTCTTGCCGATGAATACGCGTTGAGGGAAGCTGAAGAAACATTTGAACTCCTCATGGGATCTGTGGTAGCCCCTCGGCGAGATTTCATTGTTGAGGGTGCTTCGGAGCTGGATCGTGAGAAGATTGATGCCTGATTCGGTTATTGTGAACTAGATGAAAAGCTCAGATAAAGCCGAGGAGGAGTTGCGCCAGACTTTGGCGCAATGGCGTCCATTGCGCATTTCTGATGCGGAAAGCCTCCACCAGCTGATCTCTCGGATTGAAATGAAAGATAACCCTCCATACCGAACTACGATAGGTGAAGTAAGAGGCTGGTTACAGGATACTGAGAAGACCAGGGGACGCATTGGAATAGCCGCTGAGGGGCCTCGTAAGAGTGAGCCCATTTGCTATGCGATCGTTACGCTGAGTGATAATTCGCGCGAGTGCAGAGCAAGGGGCGGAGTTTGTCCCGACTACCGTGGGTTGGGTGTTGGCGGAGCAGTTGTATCGTGGCAGGTAGAACAAGGAACAACCCTGTTACGCGATGTCACCGGTGAAGGTGGACGCATTCTAACTCAGGTTGCTGGAGAACAAAATGAGTTGCAAGTTCACCTCACACGGATGGGATTTTCATGGGCACGTAGCTCCTATGAGCTGCGCCGCGAACTATCGGATCTGCCACTCATGCCCCAACTGGGCACCTATTACAGTGTGGAACTGTGGTCCCAAGAGTGGGACCACGCTGCAAGAAGACTTTATGCGCGACTCCTTGAGGAGCAATGGTCTTTGCCTGGCCAAGCAAATGATGAATGGTCGATCGGTATGGAAGCATTTAGACCGGAATGGTCGTTTGTAGCACTCGATAAGACGGGGGATAGGCCTTCGCTTGTCGGTTTTGTTCGAGTTTCCGCCTACCCGGAGGATTGGGAGGCTTTGGGGTGGTCAGAAGGATATATTGACCTCCTTGGCGTCGAAGAGTTTCCCGGCTCTCACGCTATTTCACAAGCTTTAGTGATCGCCTCTATGGATTCGCAAGCGGCAAGTGGTATGCGTAAGGTCGCAACTGGTGTCGGAGTGGCAAGCAACGCCGGTGCACTTAGCTTTTACGAAGAACTCGGTTTTAACAGGTCATTCCAAACCCGAACTTATTCGTATTCGGTCTAACCAATAAAAGCTAATGATTTTTTGAGGGGTGAACCGGAAGCATCCCGCCGCTCATCAACATCGGGCAGAGGTGTGGTAGAACCACTTGCTGATATTCCAGAGGGAATATATCTACCTATCCAAGCCATCCCAAGAGAGTCTTCACCTTTCAAGAAGCGCTGAGCTCTGACCCCCATTGTGGCCCGTCCCTTGATCGGATACATCTCCAAAGGAGTCATTTTGATTGTGGAATAGGCGGTGCCTGCTAAGGTGCCACTTTGTTGAGCAACTGTCACGACAGTGGATTCTTCTGTCGTCTGGAGCGCACTGAAGGCGATTACTTTATCGCCAGCAGCAAGTTTGATACCTGCCATTCCTCCTGCAGCAGGTCCCTGTGGTCGCACCGAGGCAGAGCTCATCCGTAGCAGCTGAGCAAAAGCTGTTACAAAGACAATGTCGGATTCATCGTGAGCGATACACCCTCCGACAACGACGTCTCCCTCATCAAGACCGATGACGGGGAATATATCCTTAGATTCTGGGTATTCGGGCCGAACTCGCTTGACTACGCCTCGCATGGTCCCTAGTGCCAGAATATCTTCACTTTGTGGATTGAATACTGCGATTGGATTCTTGGTTCCGCACAGTTCTGTTACTGATGAACCCGCCAGAAGGTCGAAAAGTTCTCCGTTCTTTGTCAGCTGGGGGAGAGCAACCACATCAATGCGGTGTCCATTGCCATCAGCGTCAAGTACCGCAACACGTGCGCGCGTGGATGTATGAGCTAGTGATCTGACCACCGTCCCTGCAACGGCTACTGGGAAGCTCACATGTCCAGGTATCCAACCAATCTCTCCTGTAGCGCTGAGGACAACTGTGCAGGGCTCATCGGTGATCTCCAGGGGAACCGATGCTGGCAGAGGCTCGGCTTCTTCAGCATCGAGGATTTGCGTGCGCCTCGGTGTATTTAGCACTGCGGCGGTAGCTTCCAATTCGCTTTCCACCATATTCGCCAGAAGAGCAGGATCTGCCAGTATGGCTTGCAGCTGCGCGATTTCTTCAGCTAAGGAATCTCTTTCTGATTCAAGTTCGATACGAGAGAACTTTGTGAGGCGGCGTAGCCGAAGTTCCAGAATATATGTGGCCTGTAGCTCTGATAGCTCAAAGGCAGTCATGAGTCGTTCTTTTGCAACTTCGGCATCGTCGGACGCACGAATTATCGAAATGACATCGTCGATATCGAGGATTGCCCGCAAAAGCCCCTCGACAAGATGGAGCCTCTTACTTGCCTTATCGAGTCGGAAGGCAGATCGTCGACGTATGGTTTCTAGCCGGTGAGCTAGGAACACCTCAAGCATTTCTTTCAAGGTCAATAAACGCGGCTGTCCGTGTACCAGTGCCACAGCATTGACTGAAAAACTCTCCTCAAGGGGGGTTTGTTTATAAAGCTGAGCTAAGACTGCGTCGGGGTTAAAACCGGTTTTGACATCAATGACTAAGCGAAGTCCGTGGTGTCGGTCAGTGAGATTAGTGACATTGGAGATGCCTTTCATTTTTCCTGATGATACGGCATCCTTAATCTTTTCAATGACCCGTTCAGGGCCAACCATATAGGGTAATTCGGTGACAACAAGTCCCATTCGCCTTGCTGAAACTCGTTGTTTTTCGACAACTGCCCTCACCTTGAAAGAACCGCGACCTGTGCGGTAGGCATCTTCAATGCCGTGTGAATCGACTATGACGCCACCGCCGGGGAAATCGGGCCCGGGAATAAAACGCATGAGGTCTTCTAGTGGTGCTTCAGGATTACGCAAAAGATGTCGAGCAGCCGAGAGAGCCTCGACTGGATTGTGAGAAGGAATGTTGGTCGCCATACCTACAGCAATACCGGCTGCCCCATTGACTAAGAGGTTCGGAAAAGCTGCAGGGAGTACATCTGGTTGCTGAAACTGGTTGTCATAATTTGGTACAAAATCGACAGTGTCTTCATCAAGTTGAGCTGTGAGCTGCAGCGCAGCTGCATCCATGCGAGCCTCAGTATAGCGAGGTGCAGCGGGACCATCATCGAGGGAGCCAAAGTTTCCGTGACCGTCTACCAGGGGGACCCTTTGATTGAATGGTTGAGCTAGACGTACAAGAGCGTCGTAAATTGGCGCGTCGCCGTGTGGGTGCAGCTTACCCATCACCTCGCCAACTACACGCGAAGACTTAACATGTCCGCGATCTGGTCGCAAGCCCATTTGGTCCATTTGGTAAACAATGCGCCGTTGGACCGGTTTGAGACCGTCACGGGCATCTGGCAATGCTCGTGCATAGATTACTGAATAGGCATACTCAAGGAACGAACTCTTCATTTCGGAAGAGACATCAATTTCATCAATTCGTTCAGTGGTCGATGTATCAGCAGAGCTATTGCGCATAGAGGTCATTATCCCTCAGCCAAGTATTCAATCACCACATGGCCACGGCCTAGCGAACGACAGATCGGCCACATATTCACTCTTTACAGGGTCATCCAATGATTAAAGTCTCCCGATCGATCGGGGGGTTTACACTATATCGCTATGAGTCCATTTTCTGTGCCAGAATCTCCCACTACCCCGTGGATTGGCGAGGTGATGCCCTCGGCAGCCGCTGCATGCGGTGTACCAGCCAGCGGCACCAATACCCTCGGAGTTCCTCATGGACGGTCGGCGATTGTCATCGTCGTGGACGGGTTGGGGTGGCTGAACCTGCAAGAGTGGAAAGGATATGCACCTACTCTGAGAGGTTTTCTCGATCAATCCGACCCCATTAAGAGCTGCTTGCCGTCAACAACCGCCGCAGCACTCACCTCTATCACCACCTCAGCATTGCCAGGATCCTCGAGAATGATGGGCTACTCAGTAGCTCATGAAGGAAAAGCAATGAACTTGCTTCACTTCGATCGAGCAGACGCATCCACATGGCAGCCCCAGCCGACAATATTCCAGCGTCTCATAGACACTGAGCTGCGTCCCGTGGTGGTGTCTGCACGAAAATTCGCCAGCAGCGGTCTGACTCTTGCATCCATGAGAGGGGCGGTATTTATGGGAGCTGACCCCCTTACAGACCGCTTTGCACGTGCAAGAAAGGCAGTTACTCAGCAGCCGTCGTTGGTCTATTTGTATTGGTCGGAAATAGATCACGCAGGGCATGCGCATGGTGTTGGTTCTGAGGAATGGCTCCATGAACTTGAAGCTTTTGATCGAGAACTAGGACGATTCTTATCTCAGCTCCCTGCCGAGACCTCAGTTGTGCTGATTGCAGATCACGGAATGATCAATGTGGTCGATAGAATAGACCTAGCAGCCCATGACGAACTCTCAAATGGCGTTCAGCTCATTGCAGGTGAGGGTCGATGTGTGCATATTCATACCGATACAGATCAGGACAATGCCGTATTAACCCGATGGCGGGACTTCCTCGGAGAACGCGCATATATTGCATCGCCCGATGAGTACCCGAATATCTTCGGACCCGGAGATGGAAATAGCTTGTTGGGAGCAGGGGTCGCATTTCTACAAGACATGAGTGTCATCGTTGATTCGCGCGCGCAGTCCCCACAGAGCATTGCACAAGTCGGCGTTCACGGTTCTGATTCACCGGCCGAAGTATTGGTGCCATTTCTCACATTAACTGACTAGTCGGTTTTAGATCCAAAGACGATTTCATCCCATGAGGGAACCGGCCGACGGCCATTGTGTTTCTTTGGCGGGACACTTTCGGATTGTGCATTAGAGGGGATTTCAAAGAGCTCGCCTTCTCCAGGAAGTATTTCATCGTCATCCGCGGTATCCAGTTGGTCTGGAACCACTGTCAATACAATATTCTCGGCAACTTCCGTTGATTCTGGGACGACTTCATCAAAAGAGTTTTCTTCCGCCTCGTCTAAAGGAACGTCGTCCTCATCGACTTCATCAAGAACTGGCTGAGGGCGCCCTCTCTGAGTGTTTGCCTGCTCGACTAATGCCTCAATGGATTCGGTCTCCGAGGAAGAAAAATCAGATGGTGAGGGGAAGAATGCGCTCACTGGTGCAATCGGCGCGGCCGACTCTGTGAGCCACGTAGCTTCCTCATCTATCGCCTTTACACTGGCGGCATCAGACCTCAATGACCATGTTGCTTGACGTTCCACGCCAGCTTGGATAAAAGTAAGGGACACTTCCCAGTCTTCCCCCGGCTGACGCCGGGCGTTCCAGGAAAAAGACGCGGAGTCGACACCACGAGCTGCAAGACGATTGATTACCAAATCTTCCAAGATCGGAGTACCGGGAGCATCGCCGATTCGGCACAGCTGAGCCCGGTTGATTGCCCAGGCTATTTCCGCCAAGACCGGAGACTCATACTTTGTGACGTCCTCAATATCGATTCCTTCGCTTTGAGCGATTTCGCTTGCAGAGAGACCTGACCGTAATAGCGATTGAATGTCGCGCGGTCGCAGAGGAGTCTTCTGTGTCGGTTCCGGAGCCGGTCCCAGGGTGCCCCGTCGTACGGCTTGGCGTAAGGCATCCGTGATTGCCACGCTATAGCGTGCACCCTCAGCATCTGTGAACACGATGCTTTGAGAGTCTCCGGAACGTCCTAAAAATGCCAGTTCGATCATCGTGTCTCCTCATTTACCTAATGAACATCGTGCCAAAGTTGGAGGCAAATCCCCCTCAGCGAAGACGGTGTGTTTCAAGAGAGCATGACACGGGGCCCTATAAAGTGCTAATATCCCCGCGCAGAGACTGATGTCAATTGAAGGGAAAAAACGTGGCGACGGACTATGATGCTCCTCGCAAGAGCGACGATGATATCGCTGAGGACTCGATCGAAGAGCTGAAATCCCGGCGTACCGACATTGGTTCCAATGATGTCGATGAGGATGAGAATGAGGCTGCTGAGAGCTTCGAGCTCCCCGGTGCTGATCTGTCGATGGAGGAATTGACTGTACCGGTGGTTCCGGCGCAGGAAGATGAATTCACATGTTCGGTGTGCTTCTTAGTACATCACATGTCTCAACTAGCCTATGTCGATGACAATGGGCTCTCGGTATGTACAGACTGTGATGCTTAATGGGACTGTTTTCACGCCAGAAATCTGAAGAGGATCAGCACAAAGACAGTGACATTGACGAAGACATCAATGTCACTGTTCCTTCTGGGCCAAGTGACTCCGAAGGAAAAATGTGTCCGGATGGTTACCTGGATTTAGGCGCCCTGTATGTTCCGGCTATTCCTGGTATGCAGCTACGCGCCCAGTTCGAGGGCGACAAAAAAACTCTTCGGAGAATCTTGCTCATAAGTGGCACCTCTGGAATTCAAGTATCGGTTGCAGCCGCCCCACGTTCGGGCGGAATGTGGGAGGAATTGCGCGAACAAGTCGCGCAAAGTATTCGACAGATGAATGGTTCTGTCACCGAAGTTGAGACCAAATATGGCATTGAATTGGATGCAAATATCCCCGTTCGCTTGCCTGATGGTGGTGAAGGCAAACAGCCGATGCGGATTATCGGTATCGAAGGGCCACGTTGGCTACTTCGCATAGACCTTCAAGGTGGTGCAGCCGCGGGTGATGAGGCGCAGCGAGCTCAATGTGAAGAGATCATAGATCGCTTCATAGTTAACCGAGGCTCAGAGCCACGTGTGCGTCTGGAACTGTTGCCTCTGGCACTTCCCCGGTCGGGGGACAATGAGACTGTTTGATCGGTGGTTACGTAAGGATCCTGGAGAAACAAATCATCGACAACCGCATCCGGAACCTGATAGTACGCACGACCCTATTGCGCTGTGTAAGGAACGCGTCCCTGCACGTGTTGTTGGAACAGTCAAATGGGTTGAGATTGACGAGTCGGGGCCATGTTTTCGCGCCGTCCTAGAGGATGAGACCGGAACCATAACTTTAGCCTGGCCGGGACGTAGAGAGATTCCTGGAATATCTGAAGGAACAGTGCTGTCGGCAACGGGAACGGTTGCCAAAGGAAGCGCAGGAATGCGAATACTAGACCCGCAGTACTCGATAGAGGCGGTTTCATGACGAACTGGGCACAAACCCTTGGCGGAGAAGAGTTCTCTCTGCAGGAAGCCATTGGTGGAATCCGAGGGGTGATTGAATCACTCCTGCCGGGACTTGTATTCGTAGTCACCTATCTAGTAACAGGGTCATTGGGGTGGACCGTCGGTCTTGCCGCCGGAATCTCGGTGTTGTTTGTTGTTATTCGAGCATTTCAACGCAGCGCCCCCACTCAGGCTATCGCTGGTCTTATTGGCGTAGCTATTGGCGTAGTGTGGGCATTCACCAGTGGTAGAACCGAAAATTATTATGCCTGGGGAATACTGCTCAACCTAGTCTATGCAGCCGTCATTGCCTGCACAATTCTCATCAGACAACCGTTAGGGGCTCTTCTCATCCAGTTTCTGTGGGGGCTACCGAAAGGCTGGAAGAAAGAGGAGCACTATGCCCTTCTTTATCGGAGAGCGTGGATCGCCACGTGGGTGTGGGTTGTTATTTTTTGCCTCCGCGTAGCTGTGAAGGCACCCTTGTACTACTCAGGCCAAGTGGCCGCATTAGGAATAGCTACACTTGTCATGGGTCTTCCACTTTTTGCCTTGGGTGCATGGCTGACATGGGTTTTGTTGCGTGGCCTGCTTCCAACAGGCACTGCGTCTTCCTCGAAAGAGGTAACTACTGAGGATTGATCAGCTGTTCAAGTTCTTCAACCTGTAAGAAATGGTTGGCCCCCGCAATGACAACTATTTCATCACCATCACGGACTGGGCCGCATGCTTCGAGGCGGTGTGGGGTTCCCTCACGCACAATAGCTGCAACGATTGCGTCACGAGGCCATTCAACATCCGGTGCCGGTGTTCCGATAACTGGCGAATGCAAGCCCACTGTGAGCGAATAGACGCCCACGCCGGATCCGGTAAAGGCTGAGAGTTGCACAGCGTTTCCGACAGTAACTGCTTCCTCGACCAGTGCAGCCATCACACGTGGAGTGGACGTGGGAATATCGACTCCCCACGCCTCAGAAAACATCCATTCGTTAATCGGATCGTTGACACGCGCAACCACTTTCGGCACAGCAAATTCGGTTTTCGCAAGTATTGAAACAACCAGATTTACCTTGTCGTCGCCTGTTGCGCACACTAGGGCGTCGCAAGTATCCAGCCCTGCTTCTTTGAGGGCAGTGGGAGAACATGCGTCGGCTAGAGTCCAGTCAGCCTCGGGAAGCTCAGAGACTCGAATCGACGCAGGGTCTTTGTCAATGAGTACTACATCGTGGTGGTGGGATACCAGTTCTTGGGCAACTGCCCGTCCAACTGAGCCTGCGCCAACAATCGCAATTCTCATTTTCGTTCCTCCGGAGCCCGAGAAAGTATTTTCCTCACGCGAGTCTCTTCTTCGCGGGGGATCGCCAAATAGAGCTCATCTTGCTCTTGGACCACGGCATTCTTAGTGGGAATAGTAACTGTAGCTAGACGCGCAACAAATGCGACCTTTGACTTTGTGAGTTTTTCGACCGTCTCTATGGGAACGCCAATCCATGAGGACTGAGGGCGAATCAGGCAGAGCCCTACTCGTCCAGTGGGATCATCCCACACAGTCGTAGCATTGGGAGGCAAAACTCTTTTCATAAGAGCAGCGGAAACTCTCAACACTGCAGCAACTGTGGGAATACCAAGCCGTTCACAAAATGCTGCTCTTTCGGGGTCGGAAATACGTGCTACTACGCGCTCGACTTGGTACATCTGGGATACAGTACGAGCTGCCACCATATTAGAGTTGTCGCCAGAGGCGGTAGCGATGAACCCGTAGGCTTCCTCAATCCCTGCGCGCTCTAGAACGGAGCGGTGGAACCCATTACCGGTCACGCGCTGACCGGAGAAATCGTCATCAAGGCGTTCGAAGGCCTCAGCATCGATGTCAATTATTGCCACAGAGTGGCCAGCCTCATCCAATTCACCTGCTAGCCGAGCACCTACACGGCCGCAGCCCATTACTACGAAATGCACACAGCCAAACTACCATTGCCTTATGCCACATGAACTCATAGAACTAACCTTGGGGAACCCGGCGCACGGAGGTGCATGTATCGCATATGGCGATGACGGGCAGATTTACTTCGTGAGAGGAGGTGCGCCCGGGGAAAAGGTGGTTGCCAAGATCACGTCGCGACAAACGAGGTTGCGGTGGGCAGAAGTCGTTGATGTAATAAATGCCTCGCCTGACCGCATCGCTGATAACACTCTTCCGGGAGCAGACCTTTCTCACATCACCGTCGCCGCGGGCCGCGAATGGAAAACCCGCGTTCTCCTCGACCAAATACGCAGAGTCGGTAGCCGAGAACTCGAAGAACAAATCCTCGCTCTTGGTGCACCGAAAGTCACCGCGCTACCAGGAGACGAACTACTAGCAGAGAGAGAATGGGGCCGGCGTACTCGAGCACGGTTCGCAGTCATGCCTGATGGGCGACTGGCGGTGCGGAAATACCGATCTGATACGCTCCTTCCTGTCGATTCGTATCCTTTGCTCGTCCCCGTATTCGCTGATGTGTTTATGTCCCCTCAATGGCATAAACGTTTGCAGGGGGACAGCGAAGTCATGCTTGTTGCCCCCACAGGAGGGGAACCCCTTGTGGTTGGAGAAAACACCATCTGGAATCTAGAAGGAGATGAAGCCTCTTCGCGCGTCCAATGGAGCGTTGGCAAATATCAATTCGAAGTAGATGCCAGAGGTTTTTGGCAAGTGCATCCTCAGGCACCAGCCACTCTTGTTGATGCTGTTTTGACACAAAGTGAACTGAAACCAGGAGACAATGTTATTGAGCTCTATTCAGGGGCTGGACTTTTTACTTATTTCTTAGCTGCGGCAGTTGCCCCATCAGGTCGGGTGCTTTCCATAGAGGGCAGCGAACAAGCTGTCGCAGATGCAGCGTCTAACTGCGGTACTTTGAGAGGTATTGATTTCTTTGTAGGAACAGTCGATGGGGATGCAATCAAAGATCTCATACTCGAGTTAGGAAACATCCCCCGTTCGATAATCCTCGATCCGCCCCGTTCTGGAGCTGGAAAAAATGTCACTTCGGCGATCGGTGAAACTGGTGTAAAACAAGTGACTTTGATCGCATGTGATCCTGCGTCTGCCGCGCGGGATATGGAAAATCTCCGTGCCCAGGGATTTTTTGTCGCGAACATTGAAGCCTTTGATCTATTTCCTGGCACTCATCACTTCGAAATTGTGGCGACGCTGCGGCGATAGAGCGCTAAGCTCAGGGACGAACAGAACTTTAGGAGTGAGTAGTGGCGGATAGTCTCAAATCGCGTGGCACCCTCAACGTTGAAGGTAAGGAATACGAAATCTATAGGCTTTCGGCGGTTCCTGGATTGGAATCATTGCCGTATTCCTTAAAAGTGTTGGCAGAAAATCTTCTACGCAATGAAGACGGCGAAAATATCACTGCTGACCATGTGCGTGCCCTAGCTCAATGGGATCCCTCAGCTGAGCCTAACGTTGAAATCCAGTTCACCCCAGCACGGGTGGTGATGCAGGATTTCACTGGCGTCCCTTGTGTCGTTGATTTAGCTGTTATGCGCGAGGCTTTCAAGGAAATGGGAGGAGATCCTTCCTCGATCAACCCTCAAGTGCCCGCAGAGCTGGTTATTGACCACTCGGTACAGATTGATGTGTTTGGACGACGGGACGCTCCGGAGAAGAACGTCGAACGCGAATATGAGCGTAATGGTGAACGCTACCAGTTCCTTCGCTGGGGCCAGACTGCTTTTGACAGTTTCAAGGTTGTCCCACCGGGCACTGGCATTGTTCACCAAGTCAACCTCGAGTATTTGGCGCGCACGGTCTTTACTCGTGACGTAAATGGGGTTACTCAGGCCTACCCCGATACTTGTGTGGGTACGGACTCCCACACAACCATGGTCAATGGGCTTGGCGTTTTAGGGTGGGGCGTTGGCGGTATTGAAGCTGAAGCAGCGATGCTTGGCCAACCCATCTCCATGCTGATTCCGCGCGTTGTTGGATTCCGCCTTACAGGCTCAATACCAGCGGGCGCAACAGCAACAGATGTTGTATTGACGATTACTCAAATGTTGCGTGAACATGGTGTTGTGGGCAAGTTTGTGGAGTTTATCGGTGAGGGCGTTGCGCAGGTCCCGTTGGCTAACCGCGCGACCATAGGTAACATGTCACCCGAGTTTGGCTCAACAGCAGCAATTTTTCCTATTGATCAGGTGACGTTGGATTACTTGCGCCTCACGGGACGCTCCGATGAGCAAATTGCCTTGGTTGAGGCTTATGCCAAAGATCAAGGACTGTGGCACGATCCCTCACAGGAAGCACAGTATTCCGAGTATTTGGAGTTGGATCTCTCTACGGTAGTTCCCTCGATCGCAGGTCCAAAGCGCCCTCAGGATCGCATTGAGCTCACCGAAGCAAAAGACACATTCCGCTTTGTTCTCGATGACTACGTCGATGGTGAACGCCCAATCGATAAGACAGAACTGGATGAGGCTCTAGCTTCGACCTTCCCAGCGTCAGATCCGATTGATCCTGATGATCTTTCAGATTCCGATGGTTCGGCGCCAGCAGATTTCGGAGAGTCTGACAATCGTCCCCACAAGTATGTTCCTGTGACGTTGGACGATGGTACCGAAACCGAATTGGACCATGGCAAGGTCGTTATTGCCTCGATCACTTCGTGTACTAACACCTCAAATCCATCAGTGATGTTGGCGGCGGCTCTGTTGGCGCGCAACGCCAATGCATACGGCCTGAAGGCAAAGCCTTGGGTCAAGACGTCGATTGCTCCCGGATCACAAGTGGTGACTGGATACATTGACAAAGCGGGGCTGTGGCCGGACATGGAAGCTCTAGGTTTCTACTTGGTTGGGTACGGTTGTGCAACATGTATCGGTAACTCGGGACCGCTTCCTGCCGAAGTCTCGAAGGCAGTCAACGAACACGATCTATCGGTTGTCTCTGTCCTTTCAGGCAACCGTAACTTCGAAGGACGTATCAACCCTGATGTGAAGATGAACTATTTGGCTTCACCTCCACTCGTAGTGGCCTATGCACTTGCCGGAACAATGGATTTCGATTTTGAGTCAGAACCACTGGGCCAAGATCCTTTTGGTAAGGATGTGTATCTTCGGGACATTTGGCCAGACCCTGACGAAGTACAACAGGTCATTGACGATACCGTTACTCGGGATGTATTCGTCGAGGATTATCAGGATGTATTCCGCGGAGATGAGCGTTGGCGAGCACTCGAGATTCCTACAGGTGACACTTTTGCGTGGGAAGAAGACTCAACATATGTGCGGCGTCCTCCCTACTTCGATGGAATGCCAGCCGTTCCCGCTCCAGTAGAAGACGTATCTGGTGCGAGAGTACTCCTCAAGTTGGGCGACTCTGTGACAACGGACCATATCTCTCCAGCCGGTGCCTTTCGAGCAGATTCTCCTGCTGGGCAATATTTGGAGGCTCACGGTGTTGAACGTCGCGACTTCAATTCCTATGGTTCGCGTCGCGGTAATCATGAGGTGATGATTCGTGGGACCTTTGCAAACATTCGGATTCGGAACGAAATGCTTCCGGGTGTTGAAGGGGGTTTCACTAAGGATTACACACGTCCAGGGGCTCCGCAGGCGTCAGTATATGATGCTGCGACACACTATCAAGAGGCGGGCATTCCTCTCGTAGTGTTGGGCGGCAAAGAATATGGGTCTGGCTCTTCGCGCGACTGGGCCGCGAAAGGTGTCTCTCTTCTCGGCGTCAAGGCCGTGATAGCTGAGTCCTTTGAGCGAATCCACCGGTCCAACCTGATTGGTATGGGGGTTCTTCCCTTAGAATTCCCCGCTGGTGAAACGCGAGACAGTCTTGGACTTGATGGCTCTGAGGTTTTCTCCATTACGGGTGTCACCGAGCTCAATGAGGGACATACCCCGAAGACGGTTCATGTCAGGGCGACCAAGGACGATGGTGCGGTTGTTGAGTTTGACGCTCGCCTTCGTATTGATACCCCAGCTGAGGCAGACTACTACCGCAACGGCGGGATCTTGCAGTATGTGCTGCGACAGCTCAAAGCGAAAGAAGAAGTGGCTAACAAGGGGTAGGACAGCTGACTGGCTCGGGTGTATGGCTGCACGCTGAGTGGAGCCGTACACCCGAGCCAAATATCTGCCTATCTCGGCGCGGTGGGGAGACTCGACAGCACATGCTACTTAGGCTTTAGCTATGGTTTCCCGAAGGCATTTGCTGGCAAGTCGGCGTCGAGCCCGCCGCGTTAAGGCCGCGAACAACGATCTCTCAGCCCAACAGTGGAGGTGGTTGCTCGCTGCCTGGAACCATGCCTGCGCCTATTGTGGAGGTCAGTACGCGGAGCTTCAAAAAGACTGTGTACACGCAATTTCACGTGGTGGACGATACACCGTGGAGAATGTTGTGCCTGCTTGCCGATCGTGTAATGCCTCTAAGTGCAATGCTGAAGTCACTAGTTGGATGCGTCGTAAACGCCTTGACGAAAAACGGTTTCTTGAGCGCTGGGTGATGATTATCGGGAGTGTGCGTGATTCTTCCGACTTGGAAGACGCAACCTTGGCTCTAGCGGCGGCGATGATAGAGAAACGATAGGCTAAAGATTCTCATCTGCTACGGAAAAAGTATCGCACGATGATAGTGATCCTTGTGTGAGTCCTGTCGTAAACCAGCGTTGACGCTGTTCGGACGAGCCATGTGTCCAATTATGAGGCTGAACCTCACCAGTGAAAGTCTCTTGTATGTGATCGTCACCAACGGCTGCAGCCGCTGATAGTGCAGAAGCAATGTCGGTTTGAGAAGGCTTCATGAGGTAGCTGATTCCTTGCGCATCACGAGTCTCACTAGCGCCCTTAACCCACATTCCGGCGTAGCAGTCGGCTTGAAGTTCTATCCGAACCTGATCGGAGTAGGGGCCGGTTTTGATGCGGTCAGCTTGAGCAAACGTACCTAGTTGATTCTGAATATGATGGCCGAATTCGTGTGCCACTACGTATAGCTCAGCTAATGGACCTTGGTCTGCACCGTAGCGAGAAGTGAGCTCTGAGAAGAAAGAGGTGTCAATATATACGGTGGCATCTGGAGGGCAGTAGAACGGTCCGACTTCAGAACCGGCAGTGCCGCACCCAGTTGAGACACGACCCTCAAATAACAAGAAGTCAGGTAACTCATATGCGATGCCTGCTTGCTGAGGTAGTTCTTGTCCCCAATACTGATCGAGGGATAACGCTGTTCCTTGCATGCGGCATTCTATTTTTTCATTTGCATCAGCTCCTGTGAGACATTCTCCTAGCGTTTCTTCTGCACCAGCTGGTTGATACTGTGCCTGTTGGTCTCCAGTAATACCTAGGCTTTCCATGTCTAGACTGCTGCCTGTGAAAGCGTTGAAAAGTAGCACAAGGATGACTCCCAAGCCGCCGACACCACCCAAAGCAATACCACCATTACGTACAGCGTGTCCACTTCCTGCACGTCGGACTCGATTCCCAGAGATATCAGAATTCGGCTGAAATGTCATGATAGATAACTCCTGACGGTGGACTAGGGCTCATATCTGCTGCTGTCATCAGCGTAACTAATTCAGCCGGATGCGTCCGTATCAATGTGAACTGTCGCAAGTGGGCTGCAAAAACCAAAAATGGCTACACTCCGAATGAGAAGTGTAGCCATTTACAAATGCTATGAAAAGTCTTACTTGACCTTGGTATATCCTGATTTTTCAAGGAGTTCGACGCTCTTCTTCAAACTTACTGCAGACGCATTGTCAGTATCGGAGTAACTTGAACCCAGTAGCTCGGCGACTTCTTGTAGGTTCGCCACTGAATAGTCGACGGTCATAGTTTCGACTGCGGTGGTGTCCCCATATTCGATTGAGTGCTCTACGCCTTCAATGCCTTGGAACTGGCCTACAAGCGGCCCTAGTGTCGATTCAGCAGTCTCTTTGTCAGCCAGGCCGGAACCTTCATAGTCGATGGTGTTTTCTACCGCTTGCTTTGTTACCTTATCTCCCGTTGCATAGAAGATTATGGTAGATTCCGTTCCATTTTGTGTCAGCGAATATGAGGTTTGTGTTTCACTGCCACCAGAAGCGCATGCCGCCAGCATTACCGTGAGCAGTATTGCCGAAATGAAGACTATTGCTGCCCTGGTAATAGCGGGACCTTTGACGTGTTTGAATCATAAACACTCCTTGGTGGTAATAGAGAAATTCTGACCGGACAAGGCTACCTTATAAACACTTAAGCGAATATGTCCCCAATCTCATCGCGATAGAGTACTCACCCACAGTTACGGTCTGACAAGTGTGAACGATCCGTCCGGCACAGCGTTCTTCATTGCATTTGTGTGGCCTCCGAATTCTGAAGTGGAAAGCTACAGTCGCTATAAACCCCTACGTCGAATTATTGCATCCGGTTCAGGATCGTGCCCAAGAATCGCCCTGAAGGACTCCATCGGTGGGCGTGAGTTTCCCCGACAGAGTAGCTCATTGCGTAAAATATCGCCTGCAACAGGGGAGAGACCTCCATGTGGTTGATCCCGTAACCACTCTTCAAGTTCAGCCACCATGGTTTCAGACCACAGGTAGGAATAGTAGGCTGCGTCGTATCCTCCCGTAAATGCGTGCGCAAAATAACCTGACCGATACCGCGGTGGAACTGATGGATGGGCGACGCCGCTGTCCTGTAGAGCCTCTTCCTCAAAGACCTCAATGTCGGATACGGATTGAGTGGCATGCAGAGAATGCCACGCTTGGTCAATAAGCGCTGACTCAACGAACTCAAGAGTGGCATATTCTTGAAACTTTGTTTTCGATGCAGCCAAACGCGTAAGTACTTGCGCAGGTAGGGGCTGTCCGGTGTCTTTATGACGTGCCATGCGCGACAGCACCTCGGGATGATAGGCCCACATCTCGTTCAGTTGGCTTGGCAGCTCAACAAAGTCACTGGGCACCTCTGTTCCTTCAGTTTCACGGTAATAGGTATTCGTCAGCAGGCCGTGGAGAGCATGCCCAAACTCATGAAAGCATGTCTCAACGTTGTCCCAGGACAGGAGAACTTCCGAACCGTCAGACGGACGTGCAAAGTTAGCGTCGTTAGTTACTACTGGGCGCGTTCCGGACCTGCCACAGGCTGGAACCAGCGTCGTCATCCACGCTCCACCATCTTTTCCTGGACGAGTATAGAAATCGGCAACAAACAGTCCTATGGCTCTTCTTTCACGGTCATGAACCTCCCACACTGCGACGTCATCGTGCCAACCGCGCAGATCAGCTCGCGGTGTGAAAGTGACGCCATAGAGTCTGTTGGCGGCAAAGAAGACCCCATCGTTGATTACTTGATTTAGAGGCAAATAATCTCGGAGAGAATCAGGATTGAAATCAAGAGAATTCTTGCGTTCCTGAGCCTCGAAGTAGGGCCAGTGGGCGGGGCCAATGGCATCCGCACCTGTTTTGGCGACCATTTGTGTTTCAAGTCGCTTAACCCCAGCTTTAGCTGCCAACCCGATGGTGGTGAGTAGCTCCACAGCCGTCTCTTGGTTGGGTACTGTTTGCCCTGCCATGACGTACTCGGCATGGTTTGGAAAACCAAGAAGTGCGGCGCGCTCGGCACGATCTTTGACCAGTGAGGGGATTAAGTCAGATGTTCGGGTTGCTGGATCGGCACCGACTCCTCGGGAAAGAGCAATATCTAGTAGTCGTTGACGAGTTTCAGGATCCTTCAATGAGGCTAGCGCTTCTTGTGAAGTGTAATTCTCAAGCGGGAGAAACCATGCGGCGCCACGCTTCTGGCCAGCGGCCTTTGCTTCCTCTACAAGAACTGCAGGCAAACCGTCTAACTCTGAGATGTCAGTACCAGTGAGACCTAGGTGTGAGAGCTGGTGGGAAATCCGCAAACTAATTTTTGCTTCAGTCGAAGCGATACGTGAGTTGAGTTTGCGGAGTCGCTTCTTATCCGCCTCGGCAAGATTGACGCCAGCGCGTTCAAAAGCCGCGGCCGTATCACTGATCAGCCACCTAGTTTCATCATCCAGGTCAGTGCTCTCAGAGAGCGTTTTATACCTGTCGTACATATCCCTATCAAGCATGAACGCATCTGTATGCGCAGATAAGAGGGGGGCCAATTCCTCTTGGAGTGCATTCAACTCATCACCTCCCAAGGAAGATGCGAGGGTATAGAAGACACGCACCGCTCTGTCGAACAACTCGCCAGAGTCGTCGACCGCCACAACTGTGTTTTCAACCGTAGGAGACTCTGAACTATGAGAAATTGACTGCCATTCCTCGACCTGAATCCGCATACCCTCGAGAATTGCGGGCTTAAGATGATGGATTTCTATTGCCGCAAAGTCGGGAAGTTGATAGGGCAAAGATGAGGCGTGAGCTAGGGGATTGGTCCTATCGAGCACGATGGTCCTTTGTTTCGTAATGTTCTCATATGACTTTACTAGGAACCAGAAATATCATGCTGCACCGGGCTATCGGCATGTGGTGCCACAGCACAACATCATGCAGTAATACTGTGCAGAAGTAGTATCTTGTAAGTCACCATCGAATGCGAATACGGATGAGAAATCACTATATCCGTTGACTATCAGCGCAGCTGAAACGGTAAGAAAAGAGGCATCGTTAGTGGGAGAAAGAGAATCAATACAGGGAGAATCTTTCTCTGTCGAGATGTCTGCTACATACGCGATGTCTAATCAACCTGCCACGAAACAACTGGTTCGTATCGCAAACGACAAAAGAAATATCTGGCCGCGCACTCGCTCCCGAATTCGTCGATTCCGCAGAAACTGACTTTCCGCATGTACATTTTCAAGTCGGTGACTTTTGTGCGCTACCGGTGGAAGATGGCGCTTTGGGAGGAATCTTGAGCTGGTATTCGGTAATTCACACGAACCCGGTTGAAATACCTACAGTCCTAGATGAGTTCGCACGAGCATTACGTCCGGGAGGAAGCTTACTGATTGGATTCTTTCACGGTGAAAAAATCCAACTGTTCGACCACGCTATTGCTCCAGCCTGGTTCTGGCCCATCGAAGCATTGGCCGGACTATGCGAGAACGCACAATTTGAGATCATGGAAACACATACCCGCGCAGATGTGGGAAAGCGCCCTCACGGCGCGATTATTGCACGCCGGTTTTAGTTGCGTGCTGACGACTTTCATGAAGTAATGCCGGGGACACTGCTAGCATAATAGGCTCTTCGGACTTTGGTGGGGTGTGGGTTAGGGGATGGTGATTGAGTCGAGTGTTTTCCAGTGGGGTTTGCCGGCGTAGAGGAGGACTCTGGTTTTGTAGTTGTTGAAGTTGGTGAAGCCGAATCC
>NZ_VULO01000001.1 GCF_009696615.1 Scrofimicrobium canadense | reverse complement strand
ATAGATCTGGAGTGCTCTTTAGTTACGGCATAAAGTGAAAACAATCAGTTTTTGTGTTGTTGCTAGCAACAACACAAAAACTAGTAAATGGTAGCGTATAGCGCTTCCAGCATTGCCGTTGTGACCTCTGGATGATGATGCTCTAATACCCATTGGCGGCGCTTCTGTTCTGCAGCAGGATTCTCAGCAACAGGCATAAGTTCAAGAACCCGTTCAGCGATCTCTTCCACTTCGCATATTTCTACTGGAGCGTCGGAGCCTGGATACCGAGCAACGAGCGGCCGCCCGAGCGCTAATGTCTCCAAATCAGATATTGATAATGCGTCCACCAAGAACTGCCCAACAACGACATGCCCCATACTGATAAACAACTGATAATCTTTCTTGCTCATACGTGGGGCCAATATAACCCCTGCATCCCTTGCGGCTGGGGCAAGATCCCCCCAGTCAACCCCATGGACGTCAACCCCACTCTTCACTAAAGCTCTTGCGGCCTCTACCATCTTGAGTCCGCCTTTAGAATGGTCCCAACGCGCATTGAATACAACGCGACCTTGGACTGGTTGAACCGGTGTTCTATGTAGCAGCTCGACAGGAAGTGCGTTAGGAATGTAAACCGCGTCTTTCCGCACTTCTTTAAGGCGAGGCAATAAATCTGGAGTCGCAGCCACCACTGCATCAGCGCGCTCAATGCTCTGCCTAGCCAGAATACCAATTCCTGGCTTGTGTAGGTCGACTCGCAGGTCGGAACCATGGACGTGCAGAACATACGGCTCTTTGCAGCCCCAACCATAATAGCCATTGGGAGCATAGTGTATGTCAAGCACATCTGGACGTATCGTATTCATGTGCCAGTCAACCAAATCGTTGCCACGAGCAATCCACTGGCCCGGTGAGGCTAGTGATCCATGTGGTATGAGGCGCAGTGCCCATGCTCGACCAGTCGAGCGAGCATAGGAAACAAGGTTTCGTCCTGTGTCCGCCACATTATTGAGGTGCAGTACCCGCGTTTTCGATGAATACGACATCAGTACCCCTCCACAGAAGTGGGCACTGGCCCACTTCCACCCCATCTATTCGCCAAGAATGCTTCGGACCACTGCCCCACACGTGTGATGCCCCTTGCACGCGCCCACATAAGCGACAGCCTCGAATCACTTGTATCGAAAGCCTCAAATCCCAATGGGTGCTTTTTGTCGATAAGAGCAACACGAAGATTATTCAAGAAAGGCCCCATAGCGCTGCGTCCAATCCTCTGTACCACTCCAGACTTGATGTATTTCTTCGTCAGCGTTGTGCGCGGATCGTATAGGCTTATTTGTTCCCCTCCCGCATCCTCATATGCCTGCGCTACAAAGGCGGCATACCAATCGCGCGTTGCAGTCAACGCTTCGGCACCGCGAAGCCACACATCCCACATCTCTCTGTCAAGCATTGGCAATGCCCAACGATAACCATAAGATTCATAGCCACGCATCGAGTTATTGATGTATTTTGCTTGGCGCTCACGAAGGTTAAACCATTCGACCGCCGCCTGTACAGCGCCTGGCTCTCCGTCATAACCAACATCTGACAAAATCTCTCGGACAGTGCGAAGAAAGAGCCGGTTATGCAATACTTGACTTTTTTGTCCTTGAAGATTTCCGTGGTGATCCGCTAACGCATCATAGATCAGTTTTGTCGGACGTTTCGACTGGAGCAGCCACTCATCGTGCATATTGCCAACAATCGTATGTCCTGGAAGAAACACGGCCTGATCGCTAATTATCGTCTGTTCCTTTAGCTGTCGCACTGCCTCCCAGTCTTGAATGTGCGGTAGAGCAATGCCACTCCATGTGTGTTCGCGAAAGAACTCTCCTGAGGAACCGTGCCAACGCGACCACATTGCCAACTCATCGTAGGTGAGGTTCACAAACTCATAGCCGAGGCTGTCAGCAACTACTTCTGCCTGCGATGCTTCACTATTGGGGCGTCCATATGAAAAAGTGAGAACGTCATCGATTCCCAAACGCCTCAGCCACGAGAGCAGCAATCGAGAGTCAAGGCCTCCCGAAAGTGGAACGATGAATTGTGAGTCCCGATAGCAATCACGCATACGTGCAAACGCAGAATCCAGAGCATCCGAGAATGCGTCAGCAAAGACTTCCGGATCGCGCTCACGGTCTGATACAAAGCGATACTTCAGGTAAGTGTCTTCTTTTGCGCCCCTCTCACAAAGCTCTACTTGAGTGCCAGCCTGCACTGTCCGAACTGACGCAACCAGCGTCCCGCCCCCCAGCGAATAACCGAAATGTCTGAATACTTCGCTCTGGGGCCCATCAAGTCGCCACGGCACGTTCTTCTGAAAAAGCGCGATATCATCGGCAATAATCCAGCGACCATCAGCTTTCGCGTAATACAAGGGTCGCGAAGCCGTCGGATCGCTGACGAGCAGCGGCGCGTCACCCCTCAAATCAACGAGAGCCCACGAGCCTGGTAGAACTGCTAACTCGCTCTGGCTAAGCGGAGACTGCACTAAAGACATGGGGATGCTAGGACGATCCGTGTTGGTCCAATAGTAAAGGGTCTTGTCCTCATTGGATATCCAGCCAGGGTGGGTGAGTTCCACAGCGCGATTCATCGGATAGCCTTCTCATAGATGTCCTGATATGCACTGACAAAGGTATCTTTGCCGAATCTTGCGATCGTGCGCTGTCGTCGTTTAGCTCTCTCACTGGTGCTCTCACGATGCGCATATGCGCGCCGAAGGCTTTCCACCAGTGCGTCATCGTCGTTGACAGGTACTAGTTCTCCATCACCTGGTCCAACAATGTATTCACCGCCCCAAGTCCGAGTTGATATTACTGGGGCACCTTGACTGAGAGCTTCGGTCAGCACTACTCCAAAAGACTCAGATAGTGACGGGAGGACAAAAAGGTCCAAGGATCCACAAAACTCTGGCACCTCGTGCCGTTGGAGTTTTCCCAACAACCTAATCTGATGGGCTTTACCAGACTGTTCCACCATTTCTCTTACATGATTCCGTTGCTCACCATCACCGGCAATCCATAACTCCACATCGTCAGTGTCAGCGAACGCTCTACTAAAAGCTCTCACCAATGAGGGGATATTCTTCACTGGATCGAGTGTCGACAAATGCCCCACCAAAAATCTTCTTGAATCTCTCGAGTCAACAAAGCCACTACTTTCCACGATGGGAGGAAGAAGGTTTGGAATATCAAGCCAAGTTTGCGGGTCCATCTTGAATCTTGAAGCCAAGTGGTCCGCGTGACCCCTAGAGACTCCGATTCGAGCGCTGGCACTTTCGACGATCCGTCTCTGCTGTCGAAGCGATAAAGCCGATGTCGATAGATGCATAAGAGACCTGTGTTCAGTGTAAACAAATGGAATTCCGTATGTCTGAGACAAGAACTCGCAGTAGTAAGCAGCCGGAAATAGTGAATGCGCGTGAAGCACATCCGGCCTCCCCCACCGTTGAATATAAGCATCGAAAGCTCGGATAAGAGTTGGCCGAGCAGACCAAACATTTGGCGACAACAGTTTTGGAAATGGGTGTGGCGTCCGGAAACGCAGGACAGGAATACCCTTCTCGATTGCTCCCTCAAACGATCTGCTGGGCGTCCAACTGGCATAGTATGGTCGCTCGATAGGTGCCAGTACACCAACGTTCATTCCCGATTGGCGTAGTGAATGCGCTTGTTCACGAAAAAAGGAGCCCGCCGTGTCGTCATCAGATTTCGGATACCACGAAGGCACGTATAGGACATGCATCCATTTACCTTAGCTCATAGCGGCGACGGTAACACGCTGCTGCGAACTTGCTTGCAAAACGGTATCGAAGTGGCGCATCTCTACTGAAAGTCAATCGCCAGTCATGCGCTAGAAGAGATGAAAAAGATCGATATTGGCGGGCCTGTTGCAGAGCCTCCTTGATGGATTCTAGTGTTGCCGTGGGGCTTGTTCCTTCCCGTAACAGGTTCATTTCAGACTTGGCTAGATACCCTTCACAGTTCCCAATTTTCTGAATCTGCTCCACTATTTCAGCCAAAGATTCCGTAGCGTCTGTAATATCGCCCCACTCAACACGCTGTGAAAGTATCTCAATGAGATCTCGGCGCAAAATCTTCGTACCTAGTGCCCTCTGCTGCTGCGTCGTCAATATTGACATTGTCGACGACGATAACGCACCTCTTACACCGCATAGTTGATCTTCGATTGCCTTTCGCTTTGTAGATGCTCGCGATGGCGCATCGTCAACGATACGATAGGCACCTTGACGTGGATCGGCCACGATAACCCGAGGTGACTTCCGTTGCCCACCATTTGAAAGAAGTCTCGCCATAAAAGCGATGTCTTCTCCTGTCTGAGCATGGACTGTCATCCGCGCTTGACTTCGCTGCAGATGCGTACGTCGAAAGATTCCCACCGGACTAGAACGATAGTAGAGACGATCTGCAATGGGTCTGCGCGTACGCGAAATCTTGCCTCCGACCCTCACTGGTGGAGTGGGTGCTAGTGTTCCGTCGGTATCGAGAATAGGTGCAAGGACGATATCAGCATTACGCCTCATTCCTTGTATGACCCATGATGCCAAGGCGCCGTGATCTAGGTCATCATCTGAACCGGCTACCCCGACCCATTCGGCTTCAGCTGACTCTAGCCCTGCATTGAGAGGTCCTGCCGGGCTAGGTATTCCATCCCGAACGGTGAGGAACCGTAATGAGCCTGGGGTCTTTTCAACAATCCGAAGGCGACGCCTAACCTCTTTGTCCTCATCCACGCCAAGATTATGCAAAACAGCGATAACCCCCACACGAAGATCAGGTCCTTCTTCGCCAAGAACTGCCGTAACCATGCGCTCAAAGAATCTAGAGGGATCGTGTATCGGCACCACGATCTGCACATCAAGGTCAGTTATGTTGGCCATTGTCAGTCGTCCCATCGTCTAGGAGCCCTGCAAGGCGTGCCTGCTCAGCAAAAGCTGGGACTTCTCTTGCAACCTCTTCAAAAGTGCCAGTTGCAACCAGATGTGCTGCTTCCATATAGCAGATCATATCTGCATGGCGAACAGTAGAAAGCCGGTGTGCCACTGAAATGACAGTTACCTCTCCGTGGAGAGCATTGATTGACTCTGCAACCTGCGACTCAGTTTTCGTATCCAGAGCGCTAGTCGCCTCGTCCATCACCAGGACCAGAGGATCCGTGTAAAGCGCACGTGCAATACCCAACCGTTGACGTTGTCCGCCACTGAAAGCTATGCCGCGGTCCCCCACTCTTGCTTGCATCCCACCTTCACGTTCCATCACCGTATCCCACAGCTGGGCACGTTTTAGAGCCTTTTCGACGCGTTGAAGGTCAATGTCTGAACCCCACGAAAGGGCCACATTTTGCGCAATCGTGGCATCAAAGAGCGCAACTTCTTGTGGTACGTATCCGACACTGGAACGCCACGCCGCCAGAACGTCATTCATGTTTTGACCGTCAACCCGAAGCTCACCCTCTTGCGGAACTAAAAGGCCAAGAATCACGTCAACTAGTGTTGTCTTTCCTGAGCCTGAATATCCAACAAAGCCAACACTTGATCCCATAGGGATTCGGAGATTCACGTTGGCTACTGCTGGCTCCGACGCCGAAGGATACGTGAAAGTGACATTCTCTAAAACTAGTTCTTGAGGCTTGTGTTCGAAGGGCTGTTGCCCTACGTTCTCTGCCAGCTTGCGATACCTATCAGCATCTCGCAGATCATTAAGAACTGCCACCACTTGAGGCTTGTTTCCGTCGACGGTATTCGAGACAGTTTGGAACATGACTAGTGAAGGAATAAGCCTCATGCCAACAACCGCAAACATGGCAATCGCGGCAATCGCTGCATCCAAGCCTCCCGAGAAGAAGTATGCTGAAGCACCAATCACCAGGAAGCCACCTATCAAAGCACCATCTAGAACAAACTGGGGTGCTGCTCCGATCACTTGGAGGTTGGCGCGAGCACGCGTGGCGTGGCGTCTTTCTTCGACAACTACTTTCGCGACCTCTGGCGCCTTGTTTTGGAGCGTGATTTCTTTCATCGCCCCAACCATGTCTGTCATAAGGGAAGCTACCCTGTACGAGTATCGTTGGTTTACCTGCCCTGCTTCGATTGTTTTCTTACGCAATACCGCGTACAGCAAAAATGCGAAGAGCCCCAAATATACAACGGTCAACACCGCTGTCGCAGGCTGCACGGCTAAGAGCGTCACCAACAGAAGTACGCTAGTCGCCAACTGTCCCGGAATAGTCAACAGTGGCATTAGGAACCCGCCGTTGATTGCTGCCACACCAACGTCGACCATCCGTACTAGCTCAGAAGTGCTTCGTGAAAGCCTTTCCACCCAAGGAGTGCGAATGTAGGCATCAAAGAGTTGTCTACCAATTTCCAACTCGTAGCTGGCGAATCGCCTGGAACCAAACCACCTTTGGGCCAGGGTCAACATTGACTTCAGGATAATGAGAAAGGAGACCACTAGAATCACCCACACGTAACCTGCTGGACCAATAGGCGCCAAACCAGGGATAGCAATAGGGTCTCCCGCAAGCATTGCCGTCATAGAGAGCGCTAAGAGACTCAATGCTGCGACATCCAAGACTGAAAGCAGGCACGACACTACGGTGTACCAGACGATGTACCGTCTGGCGGATGCAGGGAAATACGGAAGGAGCTGACGTAGAAGGGCTATGGTATCTTTCACGAATATCTCTCAGTTTTCTGCAAGACAGCTGCTACCTGTCTAGCTCTCGCTTCCCAGGTATGCTCTCTGCTGTGAGCCAAGACTCTTTGGCTAGCTCTAGCAATCATTTCTCTATGCGTACCCATTTCATCCAGCAATTCTGCTAAAGATTGCACCGAATGCGGCACACTCCATCCAATATCGAGATTTTCAACCACTTCTGCCGCCATAGTCCCCTCTGTTGCAATGATGGGTTTGCCTCTACCGATGTATTCAAATAGCTTCACGGGCATGGCAAACTCCCAATACAATTTGGGCTCAACATGGAGCATCGCTATATCTGCATCCTCGTATAAATCATCTAAATGATCGGCATCGCGATGGACAATGCAGACCGAATCGCTCAGGAGGTCTGCATACATAGTTTTGTCTTTTTCCCAAGAATCCTTAGGAGTACATATTGTCAGCGAGACATTCGATACCCGCGACACCGCCTCAAGAAGAATAGATATTTCGTAGTGACGCGGATTTGTCCCTCCAACATAAAGCAGCTTTAGAGGGCCCGTGAGACTCTGTTCCACACCATCCGCACGCGTATCAGCACCCGGCGGCAAAGCAACGATTATCGGATCTAGTTTATGCGGTATATGGTCTGCCATCGGTAAACTGGGGACGAATAGGACATCGACATAACGGTCATAGATGGCGAGGTCCCATCGGTACAACGTCGACATCGCTGCGGCGACGGCGGCTCCCACACGTTCTTTGTATTCGTCGAAAACCCAATAGATATCCCGGTAGAAAACACCAATGGGAATATTGTGTCGATGCATCAACGCAAAAAACTCTGCGTCTAGGAAAGGGCGCAGTGGAAAGTGCCTAGGTTCAGTGAAAGCATTGGGGATGGTTGCCGACTCTGAATAGACAAACTCGACTTTGAGACCACCCCGGATGGCCCTTCCTAAGGCTCTCAACGATTTTTTTCGCTCTTTACCGGTGCCGGTCACTTTCCATACTTTGTACCCTATGTTCTCGAATGCCTTCAGCATGCGAACCGGACGTAGCGCAGAGGCTGCTGTGGGATTCTCTTGTAATTCAAAGGGCGCGTGAAAGACCATAACCGGCATATTTATGCTCCTCATCTGATGTACTATCAGAGTCTCACCGCTTCGCCTGACGCTGCCGAGCGAAGAATGCCCTCGGTTACGCGAATGGCGTCTAAGCCCTCTCTCATCGTCACAGCGTTGCTTTCTTTGCCGAGGATAGCGTCTCTAAAGTTTGCGTGTTCGACTGCTAGAGGTTCGCGCTTTTGTAGCGCGTAGCGAGTCACCGTCCCCTCTGACACTCCCCGGAAAGCAGCGATCTGATCCCACTGCACGGGGAATTCGCCATTTTCATAGAAAGTTAGATCCCCAAGGGCAGTGTCGGCCACGAGAGCACCATGCTCGCCCACAGCGATTGTTGATCGATCCTTATATGGGGTAAGCCAGTTGACGAGGTGGTTTACCAAAATACCATTGGTGAATCTGCCCGAGGCGACCATCATGTCCTCGTGATCACGGCCAGAACGGTGTGACACTTGTGCAAAAATCAGCTCGTAAGGGGCCCCTGCCACCCACGATGCTAGATCCACGTCATGGGTTGCCAGATCCTTGACCACACCAACGTCACTGATCCGCGCTGGGAAGGGTGACTGGCGCCGTGTAATTACTTGGTACACCTCACCAAGCTGGCCATCAGCGATACGTCTGCGCATTTCCAAAAGTGCAGGATTACACCGCTCAACATAACCCACAGCACCGACAACGCCAGCTGCCTCGAACGCATCAACAATGCGTTTCCCAGAATCTGAATCTGCCGCCAGAGGCTTCTCTACCAAAGTATGCACGCCAGCTGCCGCCAGCTTCAGTGCCGCCTCTTCGTGCAAAACTGTCGGAACGGCAACCACGCATGCTTCGATACCCGCGTCAATGAGTTCATCGACGCTTGCCATCACAGTGACGTCGCTAGCAACACCGAATTTGTCACCACCCGGGTCAGCTACCGCAACTAGTTCGAAGCCGTCAGTTTCCCGTGCGTTTCGCACGTGGTGGCGTCCCATGGACCCAATGCCAAGAACTCCGACTCTGATATCGACCATTTATGCGCCTGCCTTAGCAACAGTGTTGACAGCCTCAACGATGCGGTCCAGATCAGTTTGCGACAGTGAGGGGTGCACCGGCAATGAGATAACCTCTTTTGCGGCCTTTTCAGTTTGTGGCAGGTCCAGACCCGGTGCAAAATGGGCAAGAGAAGGCAACCTGTGATTAGGAATGGGGTAGTACACTCCGGACCCAACGTTGAACTTCTCACGCAAGGCACCGACAAACGCGTCGCGGTCGCCCTCAGGAACGCGAATCGTGTACTGGTGGTAGACGTGTACGGCCCCCTCAGCAACGGGAGGCACAATGACACCCTCAAGATTTTCATTGAGGAACGCGGCATTAGACTGACGCTTCGCAGTCCACTCAGCCAAGTGTGTCAGCTGAGTACGCCCAATAGCAGCGTTAATGTCGGTCATGCGGTTGTTGACGCCAACCATTTCATTCGCATACTGCTTCGCCATTCCCTGGTTGCGCAGAATCCGCACTCTCCTGGCAATCTCTTCACTGCCGGTGGTGACCATGCCGCCCTCGCCAGCAGTCATATTTTTTGTGGGATAGAAAGAGAATGCCCCAAAGATACCGAAAGTGCCGGTCTTTTGACCATCGAGACTTGCGTCGTGTGCTTGGGCGGCATCTTCAAAGAGTGCCAGTCCGTGCTTGGAAGCTAGTTCTTCAAATGCTGGCATATTTGCGGGATGCCCATAGAGGTGTACCGGCATAATCGCCCGCGTGCGCTCAGTTATTGCTGCCTCGGCTGCGGCAGGGTCCATACAGAAATAGTCAGGCTCAATGTCAACAAAAACTGGGGTTGCCCCGGTAATTGCCACAGAGTTTGCGGTTGCCGCAAAAGTGAAGGAAGGAACAATCACCTCATCCCCCGGACCAATATCAGCTGCTAACAGTCCTAAATGTAGGGCCGACGTCCCCGAGTTCACTGCGACAGAAAATGCTCCATCGGCCACTTGTTCGGAAAACTCTTCTTCGAAGGCAGCGACTTGTGGGCCCTGCGCAACCATGCCAGAACGGAGCACTGCGGATACAGCCTCAACTTCCTCCTCACCAATAATCGGTTTTGCTGGAGGAATAAAGGCCAAGTCATTACTCATGCGGTTCCACTTCTCTCAGATCATTACCCGCTACTTCTCGGTATAACGCACCAGTCTCAGGACACTTGAAGTATCCTTCGCGGCCAAAGACCGGCACCAGACGCACGCCAGCGCGTCCCACCCATCCTATCCGCCTGGCGGGCACTCCCACCACTAACCCAAAGGGTGGCACGTCGCGTGTCACAACTGCGCCTGCAGCAACGGTTGCCCATGGGCCAATGGTCACGGGCGCCACACACACCGCTCTAGCACCTATAGCAGCACCCTCACCAATCGTGACCCCCACAGCTTCCCAATCATCCGCGCTTTTTGCGGTGCCATCAGGGTTGATGGCTCTGGGATGATGGTCATTGGTCAATACCGCCGCGGGTCCTATAAAAACGCCGTCAGCTAAATCAGCGGGTTCGTACACCAATGCGTAGTTCTGGATTTTGCAGTTGTCACCTAAGTGCACACCGGTACCGATATATGCACCGCGTCCCACAACACAGTTTTTCCCAAGCCTTGCGCCCTCACGTACCTGCGCCAAATGCCAAATGCTGCTGCCTTCGCCGATAGTCGCGTCCTTTGCCACGTCAGCACTTTCTTCAATGCGTATCATGGTCACCTCCCAGATATGAATTGTTTCACTTAACTTATGTAAACCCTAACGCAAAGATGTGCCGGTGTTTCCACTGCCGCCCCATAGATGCCACAATGACCACATGTCAGAAATACGTGCGCCGATTACCGACACTTGGTTGGTTGTGCCTCTATACAACGAAGAATCCGTCATAGGGGACGTAATACGCGACGCCCAAGCAGCATTTCCCAACATCGTTTGTGTTGACGACGGCTCTACTGACAAATCTGCCGAAGTCGCACTATCTGCTGGGGCTCACCTCGTCAAACACCCTATTAACATGGGGCAAGGCGCAGCCCTGCAAACCGGCATAGATTACGTGCTTGCTTATACTGATGCCGACTATATTGCGACTTTCGATGCGGACGGACAACATGATCCCAGCGATGTCATGGCGATGCGCCAGCGCGCCATCGACGATGGCTTAGCAATCATTTACGGTTCACGTTTTCTTGAAGGAGACTCGCCAGTAGGGTGGGCTAAGCGTATGGTGTTGCGCACAGCTGCAGCAGCTACCCGCCTCAAAACAGGACTCAATCTCACGGATGCCCACAATGGACTACGCCTGTTGCGCCGCGATGCCGCCGGTGCAGTCCACCTCAAACAAAACCGCATGGCCCATGCTTCGGAAATCATCGCGCAGCTAGCTAGTTCTGGACTACCGTGGGCAGAGATGCCAGTCAATATCCGCTATACCGAGTACTCCAAGGCCAAAGGACAATCACTGTTGAACTCAGTGAATATCCTGGTTGAATTGGTTATGGGGTAAGGCCATGCAATACATACTCATCAAAGCGGTTCTGGTAATCGGACTACTATTAGTGGCCTTTTTTATGATGCGCCCCGTCAAGAGTGCCAGTCACCTTGCATTGCGCCGCATCGGAATGATGATTATTGTCATTGCCGCGGCATTGGCTGTGATTTTCCCTGAGACACTCAATGGTCTTGCCCGGATGATCGGAGTGGCGTCCGGAGTCAACCTGGTAGTCTACTTTTTGGTGATCGTCGTTTTTGCTCAGATGGCAACCAGCTATCGGCGCGATATGGCGACCGAGAGGAAAATCACCGATTTGGCCCGCGCATTAGCGCTACAGTCAACACAGAAACCAAATGAAAGATCAGGGTCGGGGGGCGCACCGATCGATAACGTGGATGGTGTAGATGAGTAGCAGACCTACCGGGTTTCCAGTCGACGGTACGCACGCAAGCCCGAACCCGCTCAAGTTTCCGTGGCTTCGCACAGTACTTGCGTCCGTGCTTGCTATCGCTCTCTTCGTGGGAATAGCAGGAGCTCGGCTCTACGACGGCCTCTATAGCCAGGTCAAGGATGCGGTTATCGATACCTCCGTCGTGGCCAACGCCAACGATACTGAGCCGATTGAACAAGCTATCCCCGCTGACGGTTTTGCTGGCCGTCCGGTCAATCTACTCATTGTCGGAATTGACTCACGCTTTGGCGACAACGGAAATATCGGTGCTGGGGATGCTGAAGAGTTTGAGTCAATCCTCAATGACACCAATATGCTTCTCAATATTTCGGCAGACCGACAATCGGCAACAGTAGTGTCGATCCCACGCGACCTCAAAACAGAGATTGCACAATGCCAAACACCCGATGGGAACGTCGCTGGCGGCTACTATGCTCAATTCAACTGGTCCTTCGGAGAACCCGCAATCGGAAGCGACCAAGACCTCGCTGCCGGTATTAGCTGTGTCCAAGCCACCACGGAGCTACTAACTGGCCTCAACATTGACGGGTTTGTCGTTATCGACTTTATCGGGTTCCAAGGCCTCATCAATACATTGGGGGGCCTCAACATTTGTTTGGACGAAGCTGTCGAAGATGAAGAAGCCGGCCTGCGACGCTGGGAAGTTGGCTGCCACACGATGCCACCAGACCAGGCACTTGCTTACTCAAGGGCACGTAAGAACATCGGCAATGGCTCTGATATTGGTCGTATTGGCCGCCAGCACCAAGTCGTGTCGGCAATGGTGCAGCAAGTACTTGACGCAAATATTCTTACCGACTTCCTGAAGCTTCATGGCTTTGTACAAGAAGGCCTGAAAACTGTCTCTGTTTCAGGTTCACTGGGCGATCTGGGCACAGATATGGGCCTACTCAACTCTGTGCGCAATGTGGCACCTGAGAACTTCCGTTTCGTAACGGTCCCGTGGGAAGCAGACATTGAGGACCCGAACCGCGTGGTTCAGGCAGAACCTTATGCAAGCGAACTGTGGACTTCTCTCCAAAACAATGCTCCGTTACCTCCCGGTATTGGCTACCGAACCGTCAAAGATGAGTATTTTATTGTCGGTCCTGACGGACAACCAATACCTGCAGTAATCGACGATTCTGGGGTCATCACACGTGCTGATGAAGTGATCGCAGGAGAAGACGAAGCGGCATACAGCAACGACGGAGAAACCTGGTGACACAACCACCATCATTTGAACCATCTCGCCGGCGTCAACAACGCCCCAAATCCCCTGCCTCGGGTCAACCACAAGAGCCTCAGAAACTTCGACCTCCGTCGGGAGATAGCGGATCACCCTCACCCCGGCCAGTCTCACCATCTGCTCCCCCGCCGTCCTACGCTCCTCGCAGAAAATCGGTAGTAGCGGATCGACAGCAGCTGCCCCAGTCGCCTCGGCCAGCACCCAGATATGCTCCCACTCGCGCCACTGCGAGCAGTGCTTACACGCCCGCACCTACAGCACCTCAAGTGACAACCGCACCCCAGCAGCCACCGCAGCGCGCCCGCGCAAGAAAACGAAAATGGCCATGGGTGTTTCTTGTTGTCGTTGCAATAGTTATCGGATGGCCAGTTTGGCTTCTGCTGTACACCAATGGGAATCTCCACCACATTGATGCGCTAGTGCCTGGGCCCGATTCTCCCGGAGTCACATACCTGATTGCAGGTTCCGACGAGCGCCCCGACGGGTGGAATGAGGATGGTGTTGAAGGCGGAAGATCCGACTCAACGGTCCTGGTGCACAAGGCCCCCAATGGCCAAGTGTCGATGGTTTCGCTCCCACGAGATACCTATGTGGATATTCCAGGATGGGGCTGGAACAAGCTCAACGCAGCCTTTAGTTTCGGTGGGCCCCAGCTGCTGGTTGAAACAGTTCAGAATATGACAGGAGTGACCGTCGACCACTTTGTCCAAGTCAATATGGATGGGGTGGCACAACTAGTCGACGCTGTCGGCGGGGTGGAAATGTGCCTCGACATGGATGTCAACGAACCTCATTCCGGACTGGTCTGGGAAGCAGGTTGCCGTCCAGTCAATGGCAATAATGCGTTGGCACTTGCTCGCATGCGCTATGAGGATCCCAGAGGAGACTTGGGACGCGCGCAACGCCAAAGAGAGCTCATGGGCGCAGTCGCCAGCGAGGCCATGTCCCTAGGAACACTGGTGAATCCCGTCGAACAACTAAAACTCTCACGAGCCGGAACTAACACTCTGTCGGTAGACGAAACGATGAACATCATCGACGTTGCCAAGCTGTTGCTGACGTTCCGTTCCGCTGGCGACCTGTCTGGAACCCCTCCCCTATCCACTACCTCCGAAATGACCGAGGTCGGTGCCGTAGTGCTGTTAGATGAGGAACTTGCACCTGGCTTCTTCCAGAAAATGGCTAATGGAACTCTCACCCCAGAAGACTTTGAGACTGAGTTTTAGCCTCATCGCCTATTAGCGGGATATAAAAGGCCTGTGCGCTAGACGGTCAAGCCGCCCACGCACAGGCAAAATATTTCAACTGCTACTACTCTGCGGCGTTCGAATTTGGAACCTTGATTCTGTGCGGTGAAGCCTGCCAGGCTTCCCATGCCGACGTGAGAATGTCAGTAACGTCGTGCTTTGCTTCCCACCCCATTAGATGCTGAAGGCGCTTTGTTTCACCGATAAGCTTCGGCGGATCGCCCGCGCGCCGTTCCTCTATTGCAACCGGGAAATCCCAACCAGAGATGCGTTGTAAGCCCTCGATGATCTCTTTTACGGATGTTCCAGTTCCAGTTCCCACATTGAACTCATGCACCTCAGGCTGTCCATCTCGAACCAAGTCAAGAGACTTGATATGGGCGTCAGCGATGTCAGTTATATGGATGTAATCGCGCACGCACGTACCATCTGGAGTGTCGTAGTCATCGCCAAAGATTGCTGGCGTACCACCTTTCTCCAGACGTTCGAGCACCATAGGAACCAAATTGAGGCGCGCAGGATCCATCAAGTCTGGCCATCCTGCTCCCGCGACGTTGAAGTAGCGCAGCGCCACCCATTTCAGGCCCCATGCCCTCTCACAGTCGGCTGCCATCCATTCGCAAATCAGCTTTGTCTCACCGTAAGGATTGATGGGCTTGCACTCGATAGTCTCATCAACGACAGGCACGGGAGGCATTCCATATACAGCAGCCGAAGACGAAAAAATGAGCTGATCAACACCAGCGTCGTACATAGCTCGAAGTAGGTTGGCCATGCCGCCAACATTTTGCTGGTAATACCAAGCTGGGCGTTCGACGGATTCACCTACCTGTTTGCGAGCTGCAAAATGGATGACGGCCTCAACATCCTCATCCATCATCGCTTCCGTCAGTCGCGCTCTGGTAGAGGGGTCCGCTAAATCAATCTGGAATAGCTTCGCGTCACCAATACGAGAAGGATCTCCGAAAGACAAGTCGTCCACCACCACAACTTTGTGGCCTTGTTCTTGCAGCATGCGCACCACATGCGCACCAATGTATCCGGCCCCGCCGGTAACCAAAATGCTCATAGCACCATGCTACTCGTAAGGCGAGTGGTCGCATATACACGACCACTCGAGACAATCGTCGATCAAAACCTTCGCGAGCGTCTGCCCACCGAAATAAGTGGCCCCTGCGGCATCACAAAGTCCGGATCAAAGTTCGAGGGAATCGCCGACAGCGACAATGTGAACACCGCAGGTTTGTGCTGCACCAGTTCGAGGCGACCTCCCATTGCCTGCGCCAAATCCTTCGCAAGTGCCAGCCCAATGCCCGACGATCCATGCCCAGAAACACCCATCTCAAAAACGTCTGGGGCCAAATTATCATCAATGCCAGGTCCCTCATCCGAAACCTCAATAACCACTCCGCGAGACGACGAAGACTTCTTTGCCTTGACAGTGGTCGTACCCCCGCCGTATCTCAAAGAGTTTTCAATAAGGGTGGCGAGGACCTGTGCCAGCTTTCCCGATTCGCCCAACACAGGACGCTCCGCCTCGTCCATGAAAACCAGTTTCCTACCCTCAGCTTCAAACTGACTCTCCCATTCTTCACGCTGAGAGTTAAACACCTCAAGAATGTGCAACGCCTCAGTCGAACTCTGATTGCGCCGCTTTTCATCAAGAAGCTCAGAGACCACAGTAGTCATACGCTCCACCTGGTCGAGGCACGCTGCGGCTTCCGTACGAACTTCCTCATCCTCAGTGATCATTTCGATCTCTTCAAGGCGCATCGACAGTGCCGTCAGCGGTGTTCGCAGTTGATGGCTGGCATCTGCTGAACGCTGGCGCTCCGCTGCCAAACGTCCAGCCATACGTTCACCCGTGCGAACGAGTTCCTCTTGCACCAAATCGATTTCTTCGATTCCCGAAGGACGGATATGTGCACGAACGTTCCCTGAGCCAATTTGTTCGGCCTGGGCCGCCAAGTAAATCAGTGGGGCCGACAGTCTGCGTGCCATCGACCTTGCTAGTGCCCAACCTATGACAACAGCTGCAAGTGCTCCTGCGCCAAACATACCAACAGTAATCACCACTGAGCTGATAGCCGCACTGGAACTGATCGTCATATCAACCACCACGCCCGAAGTTGAGCGATAGTGGGATGTAAGACCACCCTCTCTTGGCTCACCCGAGACAACCGTGTACCGGGACGGTATTTCAGCAACAGTGAACGCTTCACCGGCGTTTGACGTTGGGCGCGCCCACGATGCGACAGTTGATTGGGTTACCCATTGGTCGTCGTCAAGGCGGCGATCAATTGCGCCAGCCAATGTCTGCGCGCGCGCATCCAAAGCTGCCTGGTGGGAATTCCACATCAACGCGCCTCCGAGGATAGATCCCGGAACACCCATAAGCACAGCCATCACGAGGACGGCTGTCACAATCATTCGTGTAGTCCGTTCCCTCACAACGCCCTCACTTCACCTAGAAGCCTCACTACTTCTCGAAGCGGAATCCCATTCCTCGAACAGTTGTGATGTACCGAGGTTCCGTCGCATTATCACCCAGTTTGCGCCTAAGCCAAGAAACATGCATATCCAATGTCTTCGTGGATCCTTGCGGATCTGAGCCCCACACCTCGCGCATCAAGTCATCGCGCGGGACGACATTGCCAGATTCGACCATGAGAGCGCGCAGCAAGTCGAATTCCTTGGCGGTCAGGGACAGCTCCTTGCCCTTGACAAAGGCCCGATGTGCCGCCAAATCCAGCATCACATCCTGCACTTCGATTTCTGTGTCTCCGTTGTCCTGCACGCTACGGCGAAGCAAAGCGCGCACGCGGGCCAGCAATTCTGCGAGCCGGAACGGCTTAGTCACATAGTCATCAGCGCCAGCATCTAATCCGATTACCATGTCGACTTCGTCCGTGCGAGCAGTCAAAATCAGAATCGGAACAGTCAGGCCCCGTGAACGTACTTCACGAGCTAAGTCGAGCCCATCCATATCTGGCAGGCCCAAATCCAAAACAATGAGGTCAGCGCCGCCCACCTCGTCCAAAGCACCACGGGCCGTTCCGTGGGCTCGCACTTCGTATCCCTCGCGGCCAAAGGCCCTCGCTAAAGGTTCTGAAATTGCAGGATCATCTTCCACTAGGAGCACTGTTGCCATCGCTTTTTCCTTCGCTTCGGGAACTGGTTTTTCTGCCGCCAGCGGGGTGTGCTTGCAGTCAGCACGGGTATTCCGTGCGGCATATAAAGTCTTCTTTTCTACTATCTGATGCAAAGATTACACCAAAAGTATACCAAGTCTATGCTTTAGTCTGCTTCCAAGAGATCGCATAGGGGAGCACTTTCCCAAAACCACGCAGGTCCGCCTGCGGATAAGCCGTGACCCGCACATTGTCGCCAGCTTTTCCAGCCTCTATAGCTGCAGCGGTAGGGGCATCAGTCAAAATCACACCCGGAGAAGCAATATCAGCCAAACGTGAAGCAAGATTGACTGGAGGACCAAAAACATCGCCACTACGAGAAAACACGTCGCCTTGGATCAAGGACGCCCGTACCGGAAGAATGTCTTCCGTTTCTTCAAGAGTGTCCATCAAATGGGTTGCCACCGACACTCCCGTTGCCAAATCATCGGCAATGAAGAAAACTGCATCCCCTATCATCTTCACTACTCGACCCCCCGCCTGGGCCACAGCAGTACGACTCACGTATTCGAAGTGCTCGATGAAATCAACTAGGCGGCGTCCCATCCCAGACGAAGAGCTCGTATAAGCCACCATGTCGACAAAACCCAACGTCCTAGTCAAAGGAAAACGTCTGCGTGAATGATCTGGCGGTCGGTGAGCAACCTCGTGAGCGACCCTCTGAAGCAAACCCTCCATTTGCCTGCGCCACGAATACAACAGCTGCTCTTCAAATACGGGGATGAAGTTCTCCATTTCGTCAATGGTGACGAGGCGTGCCGAAGTGTCGTCAAGTCCGAGACGGCGTTCAGTATCCTCCACGAGAGCTTCCATTTGCCACAGTGACAGGCGATCAGCCAGATGTGACTGGGCTCGGATCAGCGAGAGGGCAGCCGAGGAACCAAGCCCCGCGTCACGGGAAAGCTTCACCCAATCGTGGAAAGCTTCAGCATCCATTTCCGTAAAAAGGGGTTCATCAGGGTCGGCTGCTTGAAATCCCATCGCCAACCAGTAGTCGTTAAACTCTTCCACCGTAGCGTCTGCTGCCTGCGCCAGATCTTTCGCGGTAAGAGTAGGCGCCCCCCCAAGGAGTTGCCGCTGATATCCTGCGAGCGTCGATGTCGTCGCGCGCACTTCACTCACGTGTGTCTTCCGTCCTGTCTTTGACCCCAAAGCTTCGTTTTCTGCAGCCACGATTGTGTGGCCAGTGTCACTATACACGAGGTCGCGCTACAATTGCCGAGTGGACTTGAATATGCGACCAGTCAGCGATTCACATGATACGTCTAAATCGCCATCACCCCTCGACAGAAAATGTAACGACTACGTGTGCACATATGCTGCACTTGATCCCCTCGCAGCGACTGAGTGGGGAATCGCCGGCAACGAAGGAGAACTGCCCGATTTTTCACCAACAGGCTTAGAGGCCAAGTCAAACCTAGACCGGTCGATGCTCGATTACATTCGCGATCACGGCCCATGGACCGGACACGACGCAATCACCGCAGCTGCCATGGAAGATCGATTGGGGCTCTCACTCGAACTCGACCAGTCAGGCGAGAATCTCCGAGAACTCAATAACCTCGCGTCCCCAATCCAGGCGATACGTGACAGTTTTGATCTTATGCCGCGGGACACCGCTGACGACTGGGCGCATATTTGTGACCGCTCGAGTAAAGTGCGCGCCGCGCTGTCAGGCTACAGGGAGTCGCTCCAGGTAGCTGCAGCACAAGGAATGGTTGCATCCGCACGCCAAGTGTTGTGCGGGATCACCCAGGCCAAAGAGCTCGCAGAAATGACGCCAAATTCCCATTTTGGAGCATTGCTGCAAGATGCGCCAGCAAACAACCGATCACTCGAGAGTGCTCTACATGATGCCGCGTCTGCGTACGGCGAATTGGCACAATGGCTCGAAGACACATTACTGCCGCAAGCACCTCAGAAAGATGCCGTAGGCCGAGACCGGTACGAACTATTCTCTGAGCTTTTCATCGGCCAACGCGTCGACTTAGACGAGACCTACGCGTGGGGGTTAGAAGAACTACGCCGCATCGACAACGAACAGAAGAGTATCGCTAAGGAGCTTTACGGAGCTGGTACAACCGTGAGTGAAGCAATGCGCAAGCTCGACAATGACCCGCGCTACACCATCCAGGGGATAGGAGCACTCCGCGAATGGATGCAATCATTAGCTGACGAGGCAGTAGCCCAGCTTTCTGGTACCGAATTCGACATACCGGCGCAGTTACGCCGTATAGAGTGCATGGTTAACCGGGGAAACGGCGGTATTTACTACACGCCACCAACAGCCGACTTTTCCCGACCTGGAAAAATGTGGTGGTCTGTCCCGCCTAACGAGGAACAGTTCCACACGTGGCAAGAGCGCACAACCGTATTCCACGAAGGTGTCCCCGGGCACCACCTTCAGTTAGGGCAAGCAGTAGCCTTGTCATCTCAACTCAATATGTGGCGTAGTTTAGCGGCATGGAATTCCGGTCACGGTGAGGGGTGGGCACTCTACGCCGAACAACTCATGGCTGAGCTCGGCTACCAAGATGACCTTGGAAACTACTTTGGTCTTCTTGATGCTGAACGGCTCCGTGCAGCACGGGTAGTCGTCGACATCGGCGTACATCTAGGCCTCCCCCGACCAGACGGAAACGGGACGTGGGATGCCGACGCCGCATGGGTTTTCCTCAAGAATAATGTGGCCATGGCTGATGGTTTCTTGCGATTCGAGCTCGATCGCTATCTAGGGTGGCCGGGCCAAGCTCCTTCGTACAAAGTGGGTGCCAAGTTGTGGCGCGAGCTGCGAACCGACTATGTTGCAATGCTGCCTAGCAGCACTCCTGTCGAGCAGGCTCGTCGTACTTTCCACTCAGCAGCGCTCTCATTGGGAAGCCTCCCCATGAGCACCCTCAGGGAGGCACTCATTCCATGACCCGCACAAGCGCACTGGTGAGCTTCATTTTGGCATCCGGATCTGTAGCGCGGGCCAATGTCCTGCGCCAAGCCGGTATAGATCCGATGATTGCGGTTCCCGATGTGGATGAGGCCGCCATTCTTGCTGATCTCAACGCCAATGGCCAGGCCAGCCCCGCGGATCAAGTTCAGGCTCTTGCCAAAGCAAAAGCCGAGGCCTCGCTCGAGGCGCTTCCATTGTCGACGACTGGACGCGAATTTGTGTCCAGTGGACGCCCTGGAATCCTGGTGGCGTGTGACTCAATGCTGGAATTTGAAGGACAGATGCAAGGAAAACCACACGATCCAGCTATTGCGAAAGAACGCATCGGAAAGATGCAGGGGCATAAGGCGACATTGTGGACGGGGCATACGATGATCTATCTTGACCCAACCACTTGGCGAGTGGACTCATATTCACGCCCACTCGCCAAGCACAGTCGACGCGTGAATGGCACCGCCTCTACAACCATCCACTTTGGACACATGAGTGAAGCCGAAATAGACGCTTACGTTGCCACGAACGAGCCTCTTGAAGTTGCAGGTTCGTTCACTATAGACGGGCTGGGAGGACCATTCATCACGGGGGTGGACGGAGATCCTCATTCCGTCATTGGAATATCCCTACCACTTCTGCGCAAATTGGCTGATGAACTCGATGTATTTTGGCCCAATCTCTGGTCACGTTCTTCTCGGGGTTAACATCACGCCGTCCGAGTGGACGCATATTCACGCCCACTCGTCGTAGGGTAGATACATGACAAGCTTTCTAGCCTGGGGCATCGGCCTCGCCACCGTTACCGAGTCCGGACGCACCCTCGACGTATGGTATCCAGACCCTCACCTCGGACCTATGCCAGATGGTGGAGACCCAAAGCTTCTCGACCAGCTGAGCACTCTTGAGCGAAAAGACGAAGCGCGCAATGTTCACACCCAAGTTGTGCGTTGCACCGCTGACCTTGAAGATCAACCTAGCTCGACCGCCGACGCATACTTACGCCTTCACCTGCTGTCGCATCGCCTCGTCAAACCCAATACCATCAACCTAGACGGTATCGTCTCAAGGCTCCCTAACGTCGTATGGACCTCAGCTGGCCCATGTTCTCCAGAAAACTTCGAAGAAACTCGCTTCAGACTACGCGCTAGACTGGGACACCCCCTGGCAGTGCACGGTGTCGACAAGTTCCCACCCATGGTGAACTATGTGATTCCAGCCGGAGTCCGAATCGCGGATGGGGCCCGTGTCCGGCTCGGCGCCCACCTAGCCGAAGGAACAACCGTCGCCCATGCCGCCATCATCAACTCGAATGCCGGTACCCTGGGACGCTCCCTCATCGAGGGACGCGTCGCCCAAGGAGTCACTGTCGGCGAAGACTCCGATGTGGGCGGTGGCGCGTCAACAATGGGCACATGGGCTGGCGCTGGACGCGAAAAAGTTTCCATTGGGCGCAGGTGCCTGCTGGGCGCCAACTCAGGCTTAGCGATCCCACTCGGTGACGACTGTGTGGTCGAATCGGGGCTCTATCTTACAGCCGCAACCCAAGTCGCCCTGATGACCACTGGAGGAGTCGTTCCCGGCAGTTCAGGACGGTTTATTGACCCCCCCATCGTCCCAGCACGCGACCTTGCAGGCGCATCCAACGTCCTATTTCGACGCAACTCTCAAAACGGACGTGTTGAGGCGTTGGCTCGCGCCGGAAAGCCGATTACTCTCCCCGACGGGACCACACCGTCACGCTAACCCCGTCGTACATATGACGATTGGCAGGAGCTTCCTCCTGCCAATCTCTTTTCTACGCTACCTAACTATCTAGCTGCGTTTCCTTGCCCGTAAAGGCACATAGTCGCGCTCCACCTCGCCAATATAGACCTGACGTGGGCGGCCAATGCGAGTCTGTGGATCGATGATCATCTCTCGATACTGCGCAATCCAACCAGGTAGACGCCCCAACGCAAACAGCGGTGTAAACATCTTCGTTGGGAATCCCATCGCCGAATAGATTAGCCCTGTGTAGAAGTCAACATTCGGGTAGAGGCGACGCTGAACGAAATACTCATCATTCAGAGCGATTTCCTCCAATTCCATGGCAATATCTAGTTTCTGATCGTTCTTTCCTAAGCGCGTAAGAACATCGTGAGCGGAGTCCTTGACAATCGCGGCACGGGGATCGTAACTCTTGTAAACCCTGTGACCAAAGCCCATGAGACGCACGCCGTCTTCCTTGTTTTTCACCTTGTCAACGTACTCTTGCACGCTAATACCACGGTCAACGATATCGTTGAGCATCCGCAGAACCGCCTCGTTCGCACCTCCATGCTTAGGGCCCGCCAAAGCGCCAATCCCGGACGCAACTGAGGCATACAGGTTAGCGTCCGATGACCCCACCAAACGAACCGTCGACGTAGAACAATTCTGTTCATGATCTGCGTGAAGAATAAGCAGCATATCGAGAGCACGCACCAAAGCTGGATCAATGTCATACGCCTGGTAGGGCATACCGAACGTCATACGAATGAAGTCTTCCGTGTATCCCCTCTGAGAGTCCGGATACAGAAGAGGTAGGCCTGCAGCGCGCTTAGCAATATAGCTAATCATCGTCGGCATTTTTGCTAGAAGAAGCACCAAAGCACGATCAAGCTTCTCAAGATCATGAGGGTCAAGGGTGTCTTCGTAGTAGGTAGCAAGGCCAGCTACCCCTGCTTGGAGGATAGCCATTGGGTGCCCATCATGCGGGAATGCCGTAAAGAACGCTTTGAAGTCCTCATGCAAAAGTCGGTGTCGCTGAATACGCCGCAAAAATGCTTCCAACGTAGCAGCGTCAGGAAGTTCTCCATAAATAAGCAAATACGCCACTTCGAGGAAAGACGAATGCCGCGCTAGTTGTTCGATCGGATACCCGCGGTAACGCAATATGCCGTTGTCGCCGTCAATGTAAGTCACTGATGATTCACAGGCAGCGGTGTTCGCGAACCCAGGATCGTATGTGACATCTCCCGTTGTAGAAAGGACTTTGGCGATTCCAAGGCCGTCTGATCCCACCGTTGATGTAAAACGTGGCAGTTCAACCTGTTGACCGTCAACGTGCAGAACTCCAGCACCACCAGTGTGGGCGTCTTGTTTACTTGTGTTGGCCTCTTCCGCCATCAGCGATCTCCTCCATCTGCAGTCATATGAGCCCCGCACCGCGTTGAGACGGGGCGATCCGGCTGCGAACACCCATATGGATGTACTTTTTCAACAATAGCTAGCCTATCGCGAAGGACGAGTTAGTGCTCACCATTTTGCACTTTAAAATCATCCCAGCGGGGACAAACGTCCCGGCGCTGGTGTGACACCTCACATAGCATTAGCTGGCTAGTTCATCCATCCACCATGTTCGAATCGACGACTCGAGTTCACTCTAAGCGGACAAGCGAATACACGCCTTCTCGATGCTCTCATCAGTTGCCGTAAGCGCCACACGAACGAAATCGACTGACTTTTCACCGTAAAAATCACCAGGAGCAACAAGAATTCCCCTACGCGCAAACCACTGCACTAAAGCACGGCCACGATTGGGGGCTACTAAATCAGTCTCTTCAAAATCAAAGTCTTCAGAGGCGCTCAACCACAAGTAGAGACCTGCTTCGGTCCTTTCATAAGGAATAAGCCCCGTTGTCTCGACTGCACGGAGCAACGCAGCGCGTCGCCGACCATAGCGCGCCGACTGGTCGTGAATATGCGTCCAGTCGTTCAGTCCTACTGCGATGGCCGCCTGGACAGGTGCAGGGGTCATAAGCCCCGAGTGTTTCCGTCCTTCGACAACCGCGCTAACTAAATTTTGGTCTCCAACCATGACCGCGCCACGATACCCAGCCATATTCGATTGCTTAGACAACGAATACAGCACCGCTAGCCCCCGAGCGTCATCATCGCATACAGCTGGCCAGAGTAATGATGGTACCCCCGACTTCTGGTAGCGAGGTGACCACGGCAACTCTGCATAACATTCGTCCGCTACTATCACCGTGCCGCGTTCACGCGCCCACTGGACGCATATTTGCGTCCACTCAGCTGACATGACCTCGCCGGTTGGGTTGCTGGGCGAGTTTAGCCACACGAATGCTGCATCATCGGGCCAAGTCGACAGATCGTAGGGATTGACTGGAACCGGCTCAGCGCCCGCCAATACCGCACTCACATGGTAGGTCGGATACGCCACTTCAGGGTAGAGAACCTTATCTCCAGGCCGCACGCCAATCAGTTTTGGCAACCATGCAACCATCTCTTTCGAGCCGGTTGTGGGGATTACCGCATCATCAGATAACTCGATCATGCCCCGATGACGCATCCACTGATGGATTGACTGTTTTACCTGGCCAGTCCCCACTACCGGGGGATATCCAGGAGCGTCAGCGGCTTCTCTTAGCGCTTTCTGGACTGTGGCAGGTGTCGGGTCAACTGGCGTGCCGACCGACAGATCAACGATTCCCTCACGATAGCCATTCGCTTGTTTTCGAGCAGCAGCCAAAGTGTCCCAAGGGAAGTCAGGGAGTCCTAACGGTCGCGGTAGTCCGCTCATCCTCGCGGCTCCACAGCCTCTATTACAGGATGATCGAAATCAAACGGCCCAGTCTTTTGAGCACCGCCAGGCGATCCGATCTTTTCAAAGAAATCTACATTTGCTTTGTAATAGTCCGACCACTGGGGGGGCACATCGTCCTCGTAGAAGATTGCTTCCACAGGGCACACCGGTTCGCACGCACCACAATCGACGCACTCATCCGGATGGATATAAAGCGAACGCTTCCCCTCATAAATACAGTCGACAGGGCACTCATCCACGCATGCACGATCTTTCACGTCTACACATGGTTCAGCGATCACGTATGTCATCATTCCTCCATTACTCGACTGGTCTCATATTAGCGACCACTCGCCCCAAGGTAGACTCATGCAGGTGACAATACATTCTCTCCCTTGGCTAGATTGGACCCCTGGAGACCGGGTGGTGGTTCGATACCGCGCATCGGACGGCGTACACGACGCACTCGGAGAACTACTCGAAACAGCTCCTGAGCATGTTCGCATTAGAGCCAGAAGGGGTGATGTTCTCGTCAAAGCCGAAACCATGATCACAGGCAAGCTTGTATCGAAGCGTTCCCAGATTGCCGAGTAGACTTACATACAAGTCCACTCACCACTAGCGCCCTTCACGCCGACGACGAGCAGCAACCTTGAACCGTTCCTGACTATCGAGAATCACTTTGCGGATACGAACGGCATCGGGAGTAACCTCAACGCACTCGTCGTCCGACGCGAATTCGAGAGCTTCTTCCAATGTCAGTTTCCTTGACGGAGTCAGCGTTTCATAGACATCTGCAGTGGCGGAACGAGTATTGGTTTGCTTCTTCTCCCGCGTGATGTTAACGTCCATATCCTCATTGCGAGGGTTTTCACCCACGACTTGCCCCTCGTACACTTCCGATCCTGGCTCGACCATAAATGAAGCACGCTCTTGCAGCCCAAGCATCGCATAGGGTGTTGCCTGACCAGCCCTATCAGCAACTATCGAACCGGTGGTGCGCTGTTCAATTGGCCCATGCCACGCCTCGTACCCCTCAAAAATTGATGACTGAACACCAGTGCCACGTGTTTCCGTAAGAAATTTTGTTCGGAATCCGATAAGACCGCGTGCAGGCACCAAGAATTCGAGGCGAACCCACCCCGCACCTTGGTTTGACATAGTCTCCATCCGTCCCTTGCGGGCGGCCAATAGTTGAGTTACAGCCCCCAGATGTTCCTCGGGAATATCAACTGTGAGCCGCTCCATCGGTTCCATCAGTTTTCCATCGACGGTTCTCGTCACAACTTGAGGTTTCCCTACAGTCATTTCGTAGCCTTCGCGTCGCATCTGTTCAACCAAAATTGCCAAAGCAAGTTCGCCACGGCCCTGAACTTCCCACGCGTCGGGACGTTCCGTTGGTTCGATACGAAGCGAAACATTTCCAACGAGTTCGCGATCTAGTCGATCCTTCAAAGCGCGTGCAGTAACCTTAGCTCCCTTAACGCGGCCAGCCATCGGAGATGTATTGATACCAATCGTCATTGAGATTGCTGGTTCATCGACGTGAATAGGGGGTAGTGGAACGGGATTGTCGATATCAACTAGTGAGTCACCAATGGTAATCTCCGGGATCCCCGCGATTGCCACAATATCGCCAGCATGAGCTTCCTCGGTGGGTTGACGATCAAGCCCCTCAGTACGCAGAAGCTCCGAAATACGGACATTCGAAGTGTTTCCGTCTTTATTTATCCAAGCAACTTGGTCCCCGCGACGCAAAGTTCCATTGTGGATCCGAATGAGAGCCAGTCGTCCAAGGAACGGGGAAGCATCTAAGTTTGTCACCTGTGCCTGCAGCGGAGCATCTGGGTCACCAGATGGAGCTGGAACCGCATCAAGGATTGCGTCAAATAGCGGTGTCATATCGCCATCAGGCAGTCCCCCATCGCTCGGTTGGCTCCGCGACGACATCCCCGCCTTTGCTGATGCAAAAATGACAGGCATTTCTAGTACTTGATCGAGGTCGATATCAGCACCCTGATTCAGTAGATCTTCAGCAAGTGCCAGCAGAAGATCCGTTGTCTCCTGCACTACCTCGTCAATGCGTGAATCAGGCCGATCTACCTTGTTCACAACAAGCATCACGGGGAGATTCGCCTGCAGAGCTTTACGCAGGACAAATCGTGTTTGAGGCAGGGGTCCTTCCGAGGCGTCCACAAGCAATACCACACCGTCAACCATTGACAGTGCGCGCTCCACTTCACCGCCAAAATCTGCGTGCCCAGGTGTATCAACTACGTTGATCACCACTTCGCGCGACTCAGGGTCATCGACCCGTCGATAACGCACCGCAGTGTTTTTTGCGAGAATCGTGATGCCCTTTTCCCTCTCAAGGTCTCCGGAGTCCATCACTCGTTCGCTACTCGACTCTGCTTTTTGATGGGCAGCGAACGCACCAGCTTGCCACAGCAACGCATCTACCAAAGTTGTCTTGCCGTGGTCGACATGTGCCACAATCGCAACATTACGTAACTCAGGGCGACGGGACATGGTGGAACCTCCAGGTAAAGAACTCTCCCCACCAGACTAGCGACCTCTGCGCCACCCGCTAAGTCAGATTGACGCGAGCTTCCCCACATGTCTCGCGGTAAGCTGGCCACAGACGTTGTGGATCTTGCCTCCATTTATTGTGCTTCCGGTCCCACCGGCTAGGGCCCCAATACTTGCGCTCGCCTTGCGGAATGCTCATTCCGAGCAGGTGAGCCACCTGGTTCTCAAAAGTCTTCTTCTTGCCACGCAAGTCAGCCGTGCGAACTTCAAGTATCCGCCAACCCAGCGATTCTAGCGCTTGCTTCCTTTGCCGATCGGACTCAAATTTGGGCCCACTCGTTGGGTGAAAGGTGACAGATTGCACTTCAATCCCCAGGGGGCCTCCCGGTGCATTTACCCACCCTAGGTCGATTCTTCTCGGTGCAGTTTCACCTGGAATCACCACTGGAATCTGTGTTTGTACTGACGGCAATCGTGCTTCTTCCAGGCGGAGTCGAACTGCAGTCTCTATCGGAGACTCAGATTTCACGTTGACGCTTTTATACGCCAAACGGACAGTGGTAATCCCTCGAAAACCCACCAAACGCGCTATTGCTTTCTCGATCATTACACACGAGACCAGACCTCTTCTCAAAAAGAGCTCGATAAGGTGCGTTCCAACATCCAAAGTTGACACACGCACTAAATCTACAAGAGTGCGCAATGGGGACGTTATACGTAACCCTTTGTAGGTAATGACGTCGCCTTTCGAAAGATCCATGACTCTGCAGTGAATTCCTGGGCTCCTTAGAGCCCTTTTGCCCTGGGGACGTACCATGCAAATCCGATAGGGCTCTCCGAGCCTATGGCTTTCTCTCATATCGATTCCATAGACCAATGCCGCAGTTTCTCCCGCCAGCGCAGCATCGTCTGGTGTGACATGACAAACTGCCAATAGCTTCTCGAAGTCATTCAGTTTTCTGGTTTGATACCACCCATGACAGAATCTCATCGCACGAGCCTCACGCGCATTTTTGGGCAAGCATTTTTCAATCTCATTTAGACTTGTCTTAGGAACCACATATGGGCTTTTATCCACACGTATTGGAGCTACCTGTGGATATCGCAAGGCTCTGCCCAACCCCTCGAACCTCTTTTTTTGGGGATACATCGCCAAAATTTGCCAATTAATAGCCTGACGTTTCGATTGGTAATGAGCCGCCGAAAAAATACTCTTTCCGCAGGTCGATAGATAGATTATCGGATTTCCAGGACGTTGGATACACGTTGCGGAAGCCACGTTTATTCCTTTCATTGCCCCCTGGCGGTTTTATTGTTGCAAAGGCCTCCGACAAGTCCACCACTTCCAAAACAGTCCTGTGGAAAAAAGTGTGTATAATCCAGATTCACAAATATCGGCTTGAGGCTCTAGGCTGGACACATGGGACCAATGCTGAACACAACGCTTCGAAGCGACCTTGGCGTTACGCGAGTGTGCCCAGCTATGGGAAAAACCGAACAATGGATGCCCACTGGCGGAACTCACGTGTTCTTCGAGTCCACCAAAGAGTTTTCTACCGTAGGAGGCGCACGCGCATTCTTAAGTGAGCATAGAGAAAACTCACAACAGGGTATTGCCGATCAAATTCTTTGGGAAGAAATAGAACGAATCGAGCAACCGACATCAACACGTCTCACTTTAGAGCAACACCTCGCTCCTCACCACACCGTACCGGCTTACTTCGACATTCTCTCTTCAGTTGATCTGGTTCTCACCCTGACCGTACATAACACAAGTTCCGAGTCAATTGTTATTGATGAGGCACTACAGTTTGACCTGAATATCGGCGATATAAAGGACGTGACCGTTCAGGGGCTCACAAATCACCTGTTCACCTCCTCAAAGAATAGGTCCCAGAAGAAGACACTCACTGGGGACCTTGTTTTTGTGGGTCCTTCTGAGATTGAGTTCTTTGAGCCCGACGAACTGATTGTCGAGGATTTACGAGGGAGGAGTCGGTTTACTTTCGCAAGTTACGGGGCTTCAACACTGCAGTTTTGGAATCCGTGGGACATCAACATTTCGACCACACCTTACAATGATGATTCGTTGCCTCCAGAGTCGTGGGAAAGATTCCTCAGGGTAGCGTTTGGAAACCGCGGTACCAGTCCCATTTTCCTCGCAGCTGGCGAGGAGCACACGCTTTCTGTACATCTATCGGTAGAGCCTCTCGGCTGACTATTTCCTACACAATCTGAAAGCCCTGTGAACATATGAAACACACATCTACCGTGCCCGCTTGGCTGAGTGTGGCCGCTGTAGCTGTCACTGCTATAGTCCTTCGCCCGGCAGCAACAGCTGTTGGACCAGTCCTTGCAGAGTTGAGTACTGACCTAGGGATGTCGGCTTCTTTGGCAGGTATCCTTACGGCTCTTCCTGGTTTCGTGTTCGCTTTAGCGGGAATGACAGCCAACCGAGTGGTCGCATATATGAGTCCAGTGAGCGCTTTAGCTGTCGCGTGCGGCACTATTGCATTTGGTTCCATTTTGCGTGCTCTTACAGGTTCCTGGAGCCTCTTCCTTCTATACTCCTTGTTCGCTCTGGCAGGAATGGCAATCGGTAACGTGCTGGTCCCGGCTTTCATCAAAACGTCGTTTCCTACCGCCTCGGCAAAAGTAGCAACTCTTTACACCACAGCGCTGGCAATTGGCGCAACACTGCCGACTTTGTTGGCAGCACCACTTAGCCAACTCGGCGGATGGCGGCTCTCTGTCGGCATTTGGTCGCTCTTCGCTGCGATTGCAGCAGTATTGTGGCTCCTCGCCTGGAAGTATTTTCGCCCACAATCATCCGCACATATAACCTCAGAGCGCTTCAGGGTTCGGTCACTGTTGCGTTCGAGCACAGCAGTCGCCCTCATGCTGTTTTTCGGACTGCAGTCCATGCAGGCGTATGTACAATTTGGATGGCTGGCCGAGATATATCGATCCGGGGGGCTTTCCGCTGGCAACGCATCAATAATGCTCGCAATAATTTCTGCAGGAGGAATACCTGGGGGGATAATCATGCCCGCTGTTGTTGCTCGAAAAAAGTGGCTGCCAGCCAGCATAGTTCTTTTTTCAACACTTCTTGCCACTGGCTATGCTGGCTTAGCTTTAATGCCCACCACTTTCCCTTGGCTATGGGCTATTTTCCTAGCAATTTCTGGATTTTGTTTTCCCACTGCACTTGCACTCATCATTGAGCGTACGCGGAATCCTCGTGTTACTAGCGCCGTTTCCGGTTTCGTGCAACCCTACGGCTATCTCTTGGCGGCCGCCGGACCCCTTTTGGTCGGTGTCTTCTACGAGGCGATCGGAGCATGGCCACCCATCCTTTGGAGTCTCGCTGCTTGTGCAATTCCTATGTGTATAGCTGGCCTCATGGCCGCTCGTCCGCAAATCATCGATGATAACCTCTCCATCGTCGGTCCATAAATTTTGCTCTTTGTTTTGGTCTTACCGCCACTTCGAGTTCAAATTCCGGCACCATTGCCGGAAGTCTTTCGTAGACTTCCACATTTTTCGCCACTAGCGACTTCACCATGAGATATGAGGTTATTCGGGCACCATTTATATTGCGCCTCATAGTCTTCTCTATGGTAAACCCATTAGCCTCAAAGAAAGGGCGGGCCAGAGGTGATGCCACAGTAGCTATTTCACGGCAGTGACAATAGATAGTCTCGCGAGTTGCCCAACCAAGAAGCAGAGTTCCTATCCTTTTTCGTGTCATCTCTGGTTTGACATAAATTTTATCAATGAATCCTGTATCGTCGACATCGATAAAGCCTATAAGCTGCTTATTTTGTTCAACAACAACCGTACGGGCTTCTGCCCTGCGGACCGCCCACATATACGAAGTTCCCAACCACCATTGCATCTGTAATGGCGTGTACAGATTGTCACCCAGCACAGTCGTACACTCGACATGCAAATCCCAAGAAGGAAATGCGTACCAGGGGCCGTACAAGTCCAGACGTATCACAGGTTTTGTTGGTGGATAAGGAGGAGGATGTTTTAGTTTAGCCATGAACCGACTTTATGCCGAGTGGACGCAAATTTACGTCTACTCGGCATATATTTTGATGCAAGACACATCTATGCAGGTAAATATGCAGTCTAGTTTCTCTCGTATTGTGGGATATTTTAGGCTCGTCGTAGATTACGACAATGTAATTCTTTTCTAAGATACGCCCCTAATGAATATTCATCGTGGAGAAGCTATGTCTCTATCTGAAATCACAAAACCTTACTATTTAATAACACTGTAAACCTTAAAGACTGTTCATTCATTAGACATTCTAACTATCACGCAAAAATCTTATGCCATCGTGAAACCACGGGCCTGTACTTACACATTTCTCAGAGATCTCCATAGCAATAGGATTGAAAGATTTCCAACTACATCCAGAACCCCGCTCGATACACTTCACAAAATCATTGAGGGCAACTGATCCATAGACGTGAAGGTCGCTGTTACACCTTCACTCATGAGTTCTTGGGCACTGAGATACCCCAGACCTGAGCCTGCAAAGCCCAGAACTGTCGCGCCCGCTGCCAGTCCTGCTTGTACACCTGCACGGGAATCTTCAATGATCACGCTGGATTTCACATCTACCCCCATTGCTTCAGCTGCGGCGATGTACACATCAGGAGCTGGCTTACTTCGCGGCGTTTCCATGCCACTGAAAACCCGATTTCCAAAAAAACCTGCCAATCCCGTCACTTTAAGCTGCATTTCAATTTTTTGTCGATCTGCCCCGCTGACGCATGCGAAACGGTCTTCCATCGCTTCAGAGACTGTTGCAACCGCATTGATTGCTCCCGGTACAGCGCCCAACTCATGGCGTAACGCATCGTCCCTGCGGCGTCGAAAACTATCAATCCACCCATCGTCAATCAAATACCCAGTCTCTTTATAAATGAGAGGAGCTTGATCTTTGAATGATTTGCCAATAAATCGTCGGACACATTCTTCTTCAGAGATATTCCACCCTAAATCGATGAGCATTTCCCTAAAAACCCTGTGTGTAATGAGTTCGGAATCGACTAGTACGCCGTCGCAGTCGAAGAATACTGCAGAAAATTGGTGCGTCACAAAAGCCAACTTTACCATTTGCTAGCTATTGCCTTCTGAGTTGATGGACTGAGCCTCTCACCAAACTACTGACCTCTATAGGTCGAACACCTCTTTTTCACTCGGCAATCTGTCGCACTTCCATCGCAAGCAGACTCAACAGGAAATATTTTCCATTGCGGAAAACGTCTGATGGACTTTCCTCCATGGAAAGTGACCCCACCACTGCGTCCCCCGTAGAGATTAGCAATTCGATCGATTTGCTTGACGCAGATCGTGCCCGACTCACCCAAAGCGTCGCAATTCCTTGGTCGTTATTTTTCGCATACGGCGGTGTCGGAGCGTGGTTCGTGGCAAATGCGGCATCGACCTCACCTGGAGCTGACTATCGAGCCCCGGGATCGTTTTTTCTCATCCTTGCCGTGGGTCTTGTCATCACGTACCTTCTTGAGCAGCGCTCGGGCATTCGATTCCGGACAATGGGCGGTCAGGCGATTGTCTTCGTGACCGCTCTCATTGTCACGCTACTAGCGCTCTATAGCGTATCCCTAGGCTTAGTATCACTAGATCTGTCGTGGGCGGTTGTCTTCACGACTCTCGCAGCATTTCTCGCTGCAACTGTTTTGTCGAAGCTAGTATTCTCTTCAGCGCTCAAGAGGACAGCTCGTGGGTGATACCATTTTTGACGAGGTGATTCACGCGCCACTGCGGTTTCGCATCTGCGGAATACTCAACAGTGTCGAAAGACTTAAGTTTCAAGTGCTCAGAGATACTCTTACCGTGGCCGATGCATCGTTATCTAAGAACCTCAAGGTGCTCTCATCAGCTGGCTATGTGTCCATTTCGAAGAATCCGTCACCAAAGAGAACCGATTCGCGGCGACTGACCTGGCTATCTCTCACCCGCCAAGGGCGTCTAGCATTCTCCTCTCACATAAGGGCCCTTCGTGAAATAGCAGAGATGGAAAACCTTCACCTCAATGACTCTTCTAAGTAATACTATTGACATCCTCTAACGTTCTATACGTTGAACATCCTAGTCATCCCAATAGCTGCACTCATCAATGACGAGTTCACCTTTTCGTACGTCGCAGGATCGCATCCATTCCGGTGTTATTCGCACCAGCGCATAGGTGCTTGCTAGCGCCTGTGAGCGCGGAAACTGTCTAAGGTATTCCATACCGTACTCATGCCGCTGAGTACCTTCAAGGATCTTTGCTGTCCCTTCTACCTGCACCGCAAGACCATCATCTCGTCCTACTACTAATGCAATATGAGGCGTTGCTGCGATATTACGAATTTTGCGACTATAGGTCAGCGAACTAAAGATCAGTTCACCTGCATCGTTGGATGCTAGTCCCACTAATGCAGCTTCCGGTTTGCCACTTCTATTGACGGTGGCGATAACGCCTTCACTGACCTGACGAACAAATGCGACAAAATCATCACGTGTCATTTCTTGCCCCCTTGCACGGATTATCTATGTCTATTTCTTCTTCGATTCTAGTGGCGTGCTTCCTTGAAAAAGTAAGCCAAGAGACCCATACATGCTAATAATAAGTATCACGCAGATATTCATATGGTTTCCATGGGCTCCAGGAACGCTCTATCTGCGGTTTTATGTCACAATAGGTTCAGCCATTACTCGCGTTGGAAATAGGTGGAAGGAATGCCTCAAGACCGTCCTCACCTCGCAAACCTCCATGTTCTCATCAATGTCTGTAGATCCGTGTGGCAGTCATGAATCCTGAATACGAAGAAGCATCGACCGGTACGAACCCTGAGATTCTTGCCATGCTTTTTCAATCAGATGATGCGTTAATTCGAGCCGCATTGGCCGCGAATCCTGCTTTGCCCGCCACCTATATTGGCGCTCTAGGAAGAGATCGGGACGAAGAAGTGCGCGCCAATCTGGCAACAAGACCTCATCTGAACAAACGGTTAGTGCACAGGCTGGGGAAAGACCGGTCTGATCTCGTCAGAGCTACGGTGGCGAAACGAACTGATATATCTCCCCGTCTCATGGGTCGCCTCGCGCGAGATTATTACCCTTGGGTGAGGTGCCAGATAGCTGAAAACCCGCGGGTCCCCCTGCGCATTCTACGAAGACTAGCTGAGGATACTGACGATTCTGTGCGCGAGGTGGCCTCAGTTCATCTGTGGCACCGACAGAACTACTAAACGCTTGACGTGGCAGTGTATCTAGTATTGAGTACATGACGATTCTTCCGATACGCATATGGGGCGATCCGGTTCTGCACCGTCCAGCTGACAGCGTGGACCGTGTTGATTCGACGATTCGCGACTTAGTTCAGGACATGTATGAGACGATGGATGCCGCTCCTGGAGTTGGGCTTGCCGCACCCCAAGTTGGTGTTCCTTTGCGTCTTTACACCTACACCTATGAGAGAAAGTCGGGGATCTGGCGCGGCGTGGTGATTAATCCAACGTTGTGGATGCTGCCGCCGAAGCCCGGGATGCCGGATCCGGAGACTGAGTCTGAGGGGTGCTTGTCGTTTCCTGGAGAGCAATATCCTTTGCGTCGTTCTGGCCGGGTGCGCGTGCGGGGAGTCGATTTGGAGGGGAACCGTGTCAAGATCAATGTTGGAGGTTGGCGGGCACGAATCATGCAACATGAGTTCGACCATCTGGATGGAATCATCTACGTGGACAGGCTTCTACCTAAATATCATCGGCAGGCCATGAAGATTGTGGACGCGGAGGGGTGGGGCCAGCCGGGGTTGTCCTGGCTTCCGGAAAAAGAGTGATCCTGTGGTCCGGGCTTGTCATTCTGATTGAATAGGAAGAGTCCTCTTGCTCGCCCAATGACGCTTTTCACCACTGTAGGGGTCGGTAAATGACAGCTCACCTGCTAATAGCTGCATCGGCTGGGAAAAATCAGTAAGGGCTCTATCGCGCACCGTGGGATAGAGCCAGTCGCCCATAATAGGAATACCCACATGGCTCAGGTGTACGCGTAACTGGTGGGTTTTTCCTGTCCGAGGTGTCAGCCGGTAGAGCCCATAGCGGCCGCAAGTGCTTTCCCGCTCAATGAGCGTTTCTGAGTTCGCTGGGAGGCCTGGGATGACTCGAGCCTGCAGTTCACCTCGGTTCTTCGCAATATGGTTGCGAACTGTTATTGGAAAACTCAAGTGGGAGGATTCATTAGCTAATGCCCAATAGGTCTTCGACACAGCGCCGCGCTCGAACAGTGACTGGTAGGCGCCCCGCCAACGTCTCTCTTTGGTCAGGGCAAGAAGGCCTGAGGTGTCTTTGTCGAGTCGGTGCATCGGAGCCAGCTCTGGCAGTCCCAATTCGAAACGCAACCGCACCACGACACTTTGACGCACGTGGCTTCCTCTCGGCATGGTCGCTAAGAAGGGCGGCTTATCAACAATGAGGATCTTATCGTCTTCGTACACAATATCGATGCGCCCTGGTACTTCCGGTTCTTCGACTTCTTCGCGGTAGAACCAGATTAGGGTATGTGGGCGATACGCATCATCGGCTAGTACTGCAGCACCTGAGGAGTACACAAAGTCTCCTCGCGCAATCATGTCCGCTACTGGAACATTTGCTGGGACTCTCTCAGTGAGCCATTCTCCCATTGTGCGCCAGGGAGACGAGGGTCCCTTATTCCTATCTGGCGTGCGGAGTTTTGCCGCGTCAAGGCCTCGCCGAGGCGGCAACGGAGAGCGTTCGAGCACTCAGCCATAGTACCGACTGCGTGGCGCGCGCGTCTCTTTTAGGCGCCTTTCCTATTGGACGATTTTTAGTGACGGCCATCTTTCAGTCCATTTTTTCTTTTGGATGCGGGATTCGAATAGTTTTTGAGCTGCAGCGCTGCGAAGTGCCGGTATTGGCCGTGCAACCAAGTTAAAGAGATCTTGAGTTCCATAGCAGAAGAGAAAACTGAGTCGTCCTTGCGACAGGCGCACGGCAACACAGGTGGCCGTCTCAACCCAGTGGGATATCCCTTCGGCCGTCGAAGAATAGGGGTCGCTGCCATCAACTACGTGCATGCGCGCTTGATTGCGGACTTCCCACATGGCAAACGGAAAACGCTTCCGCACAATGTCATCGAATTCCCAGTCACACTCGGGGGTTCGGTTGTTGCGGTCAAAGTAGACCAAGTCGACATCCGCATCATGCAATGGAGGTCGGCCACTTAGATGGTCCCACACAGCGTTGCGTAAAAATCCAGCCCCACCACAAAAATGGAACCAAGCATCGACTCAACCAAACCATCAGCAGACCCTTTCGCCCGGATCGGCATCTGCGAACACTGCACTAAGCGCTGGAGCTGCCGCTCACCAGCATCAACCTGCAGGCTGTGCCCACGGACGAGACGATCTTCGCAAAACTCACCCGCCGCCCCTTACGTTCTCTCGGCCTGCACAGCGGAACCACGCTCACGACGCTTACCGATGTCGACCCATCGCTGTGCTCCACGATCAGAGACTCTCCGTCATGGATCGTGCCGATCACACGGACATTGGGCACCAGATCCCTTCTCTCTGTCTGCGAGTACAAGCGGATCCCCAGCAGATGCTCCTCACTCATGCTCGGCATTTTGTCAACGCTGTCCAGGGAATTCCCGGCCCTGCGCCACAACAGCAATGCAGAAGACACCGAATGCCAGAGCCCTGTGGATGTGATGTCCATGGGGCTCTGAGCGGTGGAGGTGAAGAATCCGCCGCAAATGCTGCATGCACACGGCATCTGAATCTTTGGCGTAAGAAGGGGCAAGGTAGATGAAGTATCCATCACGCAGTTGATACACGGTATCAGGCTCGTGAAACGGTCTTCGTCCGTTGGTGCTGTAGCAGTCACGTCTGATTGAATAACAGTTACTAGTCGTCGCGTCCCCCCTCCCCGAGTACTTCGCTGTAGCGGTTCATCGCTCTCTCAATGTGCTCCAACGCCATCTTCAAGCCAGTCAGCACTGCAATTTCGTGCGCGTACTCAATTTCTCAATCACCAAGCATCAAAGAGAACTTCTCGACCGCAACGGCCAGCCCTTCGCGGTGAAGATGTGATGGGTTTTGCTATGCCTCTTCATCATCCTTGTCTTCAGAAGGAAAAAGCTGCGATCAAAAGACCATCGGATCACTCGTCGTGGTGCCAGAGAGAAGATGCCCTCACTTAGCTCTTCGCGTGCTACCGCTGTCGTGCCCACCTCTTGGCATCCAATAATCTGCCAATATCTGCCCCGCCCAACAGGCTGTTACCGGATGAAGCTCGGTGAAAAACCAACGCATCAAACGTTAAACCTGAACTCGACCACATCGCCGTCGTTCATGACATAGTCCTTGCCCTCCATACGGACGCGCCCTTTAGCCCGGGCTTCCGCAATAGAGCCGTACTCCATCAGGTCATCGAAGCTCACTACTTCAGCCTTGATGAATCCTTTTTGGAAGTCAGTGTGAATCACACCGGCAGCAACCGGAGCCGTGTCGCCCTTGTGGATGGTCCATGCCCTGGCCTCTTTTGGACCCGCAGTCAAGTAGGTCTGCAATCCTAGAGTGTCAAATCCAACCCTAGCTAACTGGTCCAGCCCAGATTCCTCTTGCCCCGCCTCGGCCAACATTTCGCGGGCATCATCCTCATCGAGTTCTACCAGCTCAGCCTCAAACGCAGCATCAAGGAAAATAGCTTCGGCTGGCGAGACAAGCTCACGCAATTCCTGTTTGAGGGAATCATCATCCATGCCGGCAGCATCCATGTTGAACACATAAATGAAGGGCTTGGTGGTCATCAGTTGGAACGATTTGAGAATATCGTGGTCAAGTCCGGAAGTCGCAGAAAGCAGTTTGCCTGCCTCTAGTATCTCGAGCGCTTTCTTTGCGGTATCGAGGACTTCGGCGTCGACGCGACGGTTCCTTACGTCCTTTTCGAGGCGAGGGATTGCTTTTTCCAACGTCTGCACGTCAGCCAAGATCAACTCAGTTGCTATTGTTTCTATGTCCGAGGCCGGGTCGACTTTCCCATCGACGTGGACCACATCTGGGTCAGCAAACACGCGGGTTACCTGGCAAATAGCGTCCGCCTCGCGAATATTGGCGAGGAACTGATTGCCAAGGCCCTCCCCCTCGGAGGCTCCACGCACGATGCCTGCAATATCGACAAACGATACGGTTGCAGGAACTATCTTTTCTGAGCCAAAAACCTCGGCAAGACGATTGAGTCTCTCATCCGGTAGCGGGACGATTCCGATATTAGGCTCAATGGTTGCGAATGGATAGTTCGCAGCGAGTACCGTCGCACGCGTCAGAGCATTAAAGAGAGTCGACTTACCTACGTTGGGTAGTCCTGCGATTCCAATAGTCAAAGCCACGGGGTTTAGTCTACCTGGGGCGCAGTGCGGTCCCGAATCGCCGTGTTGTTAGGTTAATGACTAGAGGAAGCAGCACCGCAACTCGCTTCAAGACGCATCAGTGCGTGTGGGGAAGAACTGGGAGGGCTCTTTCACCGTGCTCGCGAAGTGCTGTCTTGAGGTTTCTCGGCAGTGCGAAGGTGATAGTTTCAACTTGAGTGCGAACCTCTTCCACCTCGCCAAAACCATGATTCTGTAACCAGGAAATGACGTCGCGCACCAGAATCTCTGGCACTGACGCGCCGGATGTGACCCCTACTGTAGAACCTGGTGTAAACCATTGGTCTTGAAGTTCATCAGCTTTATCAACGCGGTAGGCCGTGCGAGCACCGTTTTCAAGAGCTACTTCGACCAGGCGAACCGAATTGGATGAGTTTGCCGAACCAACCACGATCATGGTCTCAACCTGAGGTGCAATCGCTTTGACTGACTCTTGCCGGTTTTGAGTGGCATAGCAGATGTCATCTGAGGGCGGATTGCTGAGATTCGGGAATCTCTCCCTCAAGCGGCGAACAGTTTCCATTGTCTCGTCAACCGAGAGCGTGGTTTGCGAAATCCACACGACTTTGTCAGGGTCACGTACTTCGACTTGATCGACTTCATCAGGGGTGCCGACTATCTGGATGTGTTTGGGGGCGTGCCCGAAAGTTCCTTCAACTTCTTCATGACCGACGTGCCCAACCAAAATAATGTCGTAGTCTTCTTTAGCAAAACGGGTTGCTTCCCGGTGCACTTTAGTCACCAAAGGACAGGTCGCATCAATTGTTTGTAAGCCGCGAGCCTCAGCCGCTGCATGCACGGCTGGCGAGACGCCGTGAGCCGAGAACACAACATGAGCACCCTGGGGAACTTCGTCAGTTTCCTCTACAAAAATGGCGCCCCGGGCAGCCAGAGTCTCCACTACATATTTGTTATGAACGATCTCTTTTCGCACGTAAATTGGAGCTCCATACAGTTCAAGCGCCTTTTCGACCGCTTCAACCGCTCGATCAACTCCTGCGCAGTATCCGCGAGGGGCAGCCAACAGAATCCGGCCAGTGTCACCTACATCCATGTCCACAGCCTACCGTGCCCGGGTTATCCACAAATTGTGAGGTTGTCGTTTTACCTCTGCGCTCTGTCATGGCACAGTGTTACTCATGACGATTCAGACGGCCCCGATTCCGGATCCGGCGCGTGTACTGCCGCCTATGGCGGGTGGAACCACAGTGGAAAACCCCTGGCCACTGCGGCTCCTCGCCTCTAAGATGCAGGCCCACATTGCCCGCATGCCTGAGTTGTGGATCGAAGCGCAAGTAGTGGAATACAAACCCCGCCCAGGGACACGCACGGCATTTTTCGTTATCCGCGATATCGAAAGCGACGTTTCAATCAACGTCAACGCGTTTCCTCAGACAGTCGAAAGTGCCGGAGTGGCTTTCGATGCTGGCGCTCGAGTCGTCATGCGTGTCAAACCCAATTTTTGGGAGACACGCGGATCCCTCTCGCTCCGTGCCCATGAGATTCTGATACAGGGCGAGGGGGATCTTCTAGCCCAAATTGACCAGCTACGCCGAGCGTTAGCAGCCGAGGGCCTCTTCACTGAAGACAGAAAGAAGCCTCTTCCCTTTTTGCCTCGTAGCATTGGTTTGATTTGCGGGCGCAATGCCAAAGCAAAGGAAGATGTTCTGGCTAATGCCAGACTTCGTTGGCCATCGGCTCAGTTTGTTATTCGCGAAGTTGCTGTGCAAGGTGTCAACTGTGTTGCCCAGGTCAGTGCCGCCTTGGTCGAGTTGGACCGTAAAGATGATATCGACGTGATAGTCATTACGCGAGGAGGAGGCTCTGTTGAAGATTTGCTTCCATTCTCGGATGAGTCATTGGTCCGGCTAGCAGCCGCAGCCCGCACTCCCCTAGTCTCGGCAATCGGACACGAAGAGGACGCTCCTCTCCTCGATCTCGTTGCCGACTACCGAGCATCAACGCCCACAGATGCTGCACGCAAGATTGTTCCAGATGCCCACGAGCTATTGGGCGAACTTTCTGAATTATCGTCCCGGGCAACAAGTGCTGTTCGCAGCCGACTCCAGAGGGAAAGCGATGCCCTCAACATGCTCATTAGCCGTCCGGTTCTTGCCCAGCCCGGAGCCCCCTTTGAAAGCCAACTGGAACGCCTTGAAACGGCAGTGTTACGTATGCGGGGAGCAGCATCAAGTCGGGTTGCAGCATTCAACGCGGAACTCGATTCGATGGAGGCAACGCTTCGTGCCATCTCACCGCAGGCAACTTTGGAACGTGGATACTCCATCCTGCGCGCACCCGATGGGACGGTAGTGATGGATGCTGGAAATGTAAAAAAAGGTGACCTCCTTGAGGCGGTCATGGCCAGGGGATCACTGGTCGCTCAAGTATTTGGCACCAACCCTATAAAGCCTCAAGCCCCCTCACACGATGAAACCCCACCAACTCAAGAAAAGTCACTCTGAAGCAATCTCAAGGGAGAAAACACCATGGAAAACATCGACACCTTAAGCTTCGAACAGGCCCGCGATGAGCTGCGTCAGGTGATACAAGTCCTTGAATCAGGAAGCGCCCCACTTGAGAAGACCTTGGAACTGTGGAAACGAGGAGAATCCTTGGCGCAACGTTGTCGCACTATTTTGGAATCAGCATTGCGAGAAGTGCAGCAGAGCGCTACCGCTCCTGATGGGCCATCCCAACACAACTCAGACTCGAACTCGGAAGTGTAAGCGAAAGAGCGCCATCTGCCGGTACAGTAGTAAGGCGGCTGAACCTGCATTTGGTCGACCTTGAACATATACCTGCGAACCTGGAGCGATGATGACTGACTTCGCATTGATAATCGGAGAGGCACTAGTTGATCTGGTAAAACGTGCCGATAGCAATGAAGAGCCAACTGGTCATCCAGGAGGATCGCCCCTCAATGTTGCTCTCACCTTGGGACGACTTGGACGACCGGTGGAACTTATCACCTGGGTTGGCCAGGATGGGCACGGCCAACAGATTCTTGATCACGTTACAGAATCTGGCGTGCTAGTAAAGGACGAGTGGAAGAACGCACATCATACTGCCACCGCTATGGCATTGCTTGACCAATCTGGGGCTGCCACATACCAATTTGATATCGACTGGGATCTCCCCCACACAATATCTATTCCCTCAGAAGCTATTTTTGTGCATTCAGGCTCATTAGGAGCAGCGCTTAAGCCAGGACGAGACCGCGTGTTGGAGGCATTCGAGCTAGCTCGCGAGACTGCACTTGTCTCATTCGATCCCAATGCCCGTCCCACCATCATGGACCCCGCAGTCCAGACCCGCCCGGTTACCGAAGCATTTATACGGAACGCCGATCTTGTAAAGGTTTCGGACGAAGACCTCCACTGGCTTTACCCCGATTTGACCACGGCCGAGGCCATTGCACATTGGTTTGACATCAGTTCTCTTGGCCTAGCAGTGCTCACACAAGGTAAAGAAGGCCCGGTTGCCTGGACACGGGAAGGACTGAGAGTGGAGCGGCGTCCCTCGTCCGTAGACGTCGTTGACACAGTTGGCGCGGGGGATTCTTTCATGGGATCACTCATCAACTCACTTTGGGCACGGAATCTTACTGGGCGTGCAGGCGCAAAAGCCTTAGGTTCACTGAGCGTAAACGATCTCTCTTCAATCCTTGACGAGGCAAATGCAGTCGCTAACGTGACAGTGTCACGTGCCGGGGCAAACCCACCTTGGGCTCACGAACTATAGTTCGCGCTGCCCCGAGCTCTATCAGAAGCACCCCTCCAGTACATTGTGACGGGGTGCTTCTTATTTCCCCATCCTGCGTTCCCGTTGCCCGTACGATCTCAACGCCCGCAGAAAGTCGACTCTGCGGAAGTCTGGCCAATATGTATCACAAAAGTAAAACTCTGAATGCGCCGACTGCCACAGCATAAAACCCGATAGCCGCTGTTCTCCAGAAGTTCGAATAACTAGGTCAGGATCAGGCTGTCCTCGTGTGTAAAGATGTTCAGTAATATCGGCGTCAGTCAACGATTCTGCGAGCTCGGCAACAGAAGTACCTTCCCCATCGGCCTGCAAGAGAAGTTCACGTACAGCATCTACAAGTTCATGGCGGCCACCGTATCCGACGGCGACATTTACTTCCATTCCGTCAATGTCACATGTCGCTTCTTCGACGGCGCTGAGACGACTGGCATACTCACTCTCGACTAGACGCAAATCTCCGACCACTCGTAGTTTCCAGCGTCCTGTTTTCCCTAGTGTTTCGACCGCCGAGGCGATAATCTCAAGTAGTTCTGCGAGCTCACTCTCATCACGTGAAAGATTCTCTGTCGAAAGCATCCACAAGGTGACAAGGCAAACCCCTACTTCCTCCGCCCAGTCAAGGAATTCGATCATTTTTCCGGCACCAGCACGGTGCCCTTCAGATGCTGGCGAACCGATCGCTTTAGCCCAACGGCGGTTTCCATCGAGAATTACTGCGACGTGTTGCGGCACAGGCATACCGCGCAATTCGCGTTGTAGACGCCGTTCATAGAGGCCGTATAGCAATCCTGAACTCACTTCGACAGCACCCCCTTCTATGTATGCCTCAACCCTACCGCTCCACTTTGGTGAGTGGACGCATATATGCGTCCACTCACCAAAGTGGAGTACCTTTATCTTTGGGTGCTTCACTAAAGGAGGAAGATCAAATGCCAATCGTCTCACGACGACCCGTAGAATGGTTTCCTGGTCATCCGACAGTACGCAAACCTCGCTTGCGAGGCTGGATACACTTTATCGCCGCCCCACTGTCATTGGCAGCTTCGATTGTACTGACGATACTTGCTCCCACCACTGGAACCAAGTGGGCATCAGCGGTCTATATGCTGGCCTCCTTTATTCTATTCGGGGTTTCGGCCCTGTATCACCTCTTCTATTGGTCGCCTCGAGCAGAGACTTTCCTGCGCCGAATGGACCATTCCAATATCTTCCTGCTGATTGCTGGAACATACACTCCGCTGGCCGTGTCTCTCTTCGATCGTTCCCAAGCGACGATACTTCTGGCAATCGTATGGATTGGCGCGTTGGTGGGTATCTTAGTTAACCTATTTTGGCCGACAGCTCCACGATGGCTTTCTACTTTGATCTACGTCATTTTAGGGTGGACCGCAATCTGGTATCTTCCAGCAATGTGGCAATCTGGTGGGCCAGCAGTCGTATGGCTAGTCCTTATCGGAGGAATCCTCTACACAATCGGGGCCGTTGCATATGCCATGAAAAAGCCTAATCCATGGCCGCGATGGTTTGGTTTTCACGAGGTATTCCATGCTTTCACCGTGGCGGCCTGGGCATGTCAGTGCATTGCGGCGTATATTGCAGTCTTGTAGCTGACGCAGTCTGCTTCACCCATAGACCCGAGTCTCACAGACAAATGGAGGTGCCGTGGCCAAGACATGGCTGACGCAGGGGCAGTATGACACCTTGCTAAAAGAATATAAGAACCTCACAGAGGTTGAACGCCCACGTATCATCAAGCTCATTGATGAAGCGCGCCAAGAAGGCGATTTAAAAGAAAACGGTGGATATCATGCCGCACGGGAGGAACAAAGCCGCAACGAAACCCGAATTCTTCAGCTGGAAGAACTTTTGCGTGATGCTGAAGTGGGTGACACTCCGGCCGACGACGGCGTTGTTGAACCCGGCATGGTAGTTACCGCAAGAATTCTAGGTGAAGAACAACAATTCCTCCTTGGTACCCGAGCAGTCCGAGGTGAATTAGACATCACTGTCTATTCGGCGGATGCTCCACTCGGCAAAGCAATTATCGGTGCGCGCCAGGGGGAAACCGTCTCTTATACAGCACCTAATGGCAACGAAATCGCGGTGGAGATTATCAGCGCAACTCCATTCGAAGGCTGAATCACCAACTGTAGTCGTCATGGTGGGTGGCGAGTGGACGCATATATGCGTCCACTCGCCACCCACCATTCTTCTAACTCTCTCCCTCAGCTTCTTCCGTTAGCCGTTCCTGCTCCCAGCCGGGTATCACTCGATAGGATGCTTTGATTTGCTCATTGAGACTGCCCGGAGGCCCCCCTGGACGGTCTTCGATCTGACTGAGCAGCGGCATGGTGTCATGTCCGTGAAGGTAGAGCACAACGACATTCACAAAGGACACCAGAGGCACGGCAAAAAGTGCTCCCGGAATTCCACCGATAATCGTGCCAACGGATACCGATAGCACAACGGCCAGCGGATGGATCGATACCGCGGAACTCATCAGCCATGGTTGTAACACGTGACTCTCAAGTTGCATGACAACCACCACTACAACGAGCATTATTATCGCTGTAGTCAGGCCATTGTTCACAAGGGCTACAAATACAGCGACTGCGCCAGATACGAAGGCACCCACAATAGGAACGAATGAACCAAGGAAAACCAGAACCGTAATGGGGATTGCCAGCGGTACTTTGAGTATGAGTGCACCGGCACCAATCCCAATGGCATTGATGGCCGCGACTTCGACCTGCGTGCGCACGTATCCGCCCAAAGTAACCCATCCTCGGATCGCGGCTTCGTTGACGGGGTAGCGTGCTGCTTCTGGAAGCATACGCAACACCCATATCCAGATTCCGCGACCATCACGCAGCAGAAAGAAAAGTGTGAACAACATAATCAGAGCTGATGCAAGAACACCCACGGTTGATACCGCGATTCCTAATGCTTCACCAGCTAAATAGGCCGAATTACTCTTGGCTGCGTTGAGAACATCATTCTGTACATCAGTGATCCAGTCTCTGAGCTGATCAGATTGCGTGCCGACCCAAGAATTATTGATCCACTCCAGTACTGAGTTCACACCTTGAATCGTTTGTTGCGCGAGGCTGGGAATTTTCCGGATCAGCTGGTCTAGAGATACCGCGAATAGCCCCACTACGACAACAACGCCGACCAACAGGCCGACAGCAGCCGCTCCCGTTCGGTTGAGCTTTACACGCCTCCGCAAGAAGCCCACCAGTGGGGTTAACATGACGTTGAGAAGCATTGCCAAGAATAGTGCAACAACCACCTCATATATCGGCCGCACTGACCATATGAGAGCCGCTGCCACTCCAAGAATCAGAAGAAGCCTCCACGACCAGGCGGCACCTATTCGCAAGATTGCTGGTACATATTCCGCCCGCCTCTTTTCCACACTACGATAATACCCATGTCTAAAGAGGTGTTTGTTGCTGGTGGATGTTTTTGGGGACTCGAACGTATCTTGAGTGCGCTCCCCGGAGTTATCTCCACTCGCGTTGGATATATGGGAGGGCGAGTTCCGAACCCAAATTACGCACTGGTATGCACTGGCACTACCGGGCATGCGGAAACAGTAAAAATCATGTTTGATCCTGAGAAAACTTCGGTGGAGCAAATTGTCGCCAAGTTTTTTGAGAACCATGACCCGACCCAAGTGAATCGTCAGGGCAATGACGTTGGAACACAATATCGGTCAGCCATCTGGGCAACCTCTGACGCAGATATTGACATGATTACTGGGGTAAAAGACGCCTACCAAGAACGTCTAGACCAGGCTGGGGCAGGGAAAATTGTCACTACTATCGATTCCGCAAGAGGTGTGGAATTCTGGGACGCTGAGGAGTATCACCAAAAATACCTAGAGAAAAACCCGCTGGGATACTGCAATCATGGTTTCAACGGGATTGCGTGTCCCAGCGGGATTCTGTGACGCTATTGGCCTTTGATGCCCAGTATGTCTGTCACAAACACCAGTGTGTCTCCGCCTTTGATTCCAGCTTGAGGGACACCGAAATCGCCATAGCCTAAATCCGAAGGTATCGACAATAGGATTCGGGATCCCACACGTTGTCCAACCAGTCCGTCGTCCCACCCGCGTATGACCATTCCAACACCGATCTGGAAATCGAGTGCCTGGCCGCGATCGTAGGAGTTATCGAAAACTTCGCCTCCCCATACCTGTCCCAAATAGTTGCAAATGATCTCATCACCAGCTTCTACAATCGGGCCATCTCCAGGTACAAGAACCTCCACTTCGAGTTCCGGCGAAGCTAACGCATCAGTGAACTCAAGGTTGGGTTTTTTCCCAAAATCACCTGTTACTGTAATGTTTTCCATCGAAAGCAGCCAATCAGTTACGGTTCAGATAAGAGAGAATATTGAGGATCTCAACGTAGAGCCACACAAGGGTCACCATAAGACCGAACGCACATGACCATGCGTATTTTGCTGGCGCACCATTTTCAACGCCAACCTTGGCTGCATCGAAATCAGAGATCAGGCATACTGCCCCAATGAACACGGCAAAGACCGAAATGAAAAGTGCTAGCGGGATACCAAAGACAGTAATCTGGTCGGCGGTGCCAGATGCTCCGATAATCCCAAATGATGAAAGCAGCCATATAAGAAGTCGACTCCCAATCAGTCCTAATAGGCTGATCAGCGTAAATTTCATCAGTTTGGGAGAATTACGTACTTTGCCTGAAGTAAACAGCAGAAGGGTTACCCCAAAAACCACAACGGTAGCTAGGACTGCCTGAATAACGACGCCCGGAATCATCATCTCAGTGACCGCAGAAAGTGCCCCGAGTGCGACACCTTCAGCAGCCGCATAGAGCAAGACCAATGCCGGGCGGATCTGCTTCGAGAAAATATTGACCATTGCCAAGACAAACCCAACGAGCAACCCACCAAGCATGAGTGGCATCGCTAATGGCGAAATTGTCCCAGCTATCCGGTCCGCACCGGTAAGCATCCAGGAGAGCGCCGCGGCAATCACTAGTACACCCAGTGATAGACCCGTCTTGATGATGACATCGTCGTAAGTCATCCGACCACGGTCAACGGCGTCGGCGGAGGGCCCTTGATAGGACTGTTGTAACTGTTCAAATGCCTGCGCATCGTAGGTTGGTAGTGTCTGCTTTGCAGCTTGAGCTGTAGCGGCAGCTCCACTTGCAGCAGAATAGGGGTATCGAGCATCAGCTCCATTTGGAACAGGCGCTTCAGCGCTCCATTCCTTATCCAGACGATTAAAGATCGGATTACTCACGTGGGGTATTCCTCCAGCTATTAGGTACTCAGTCCCTGCCAGTTTCTCACATGAACCCAACAAGTAGGAAGAGGAGTCTCACCGATAAGCTGTTCCTTCCTCTATTCGATTTGCTGCACTAAATGCATGAGTCCCGGCACATCTTACTCAGTCACGTATTCAAGGCGACCAGGTTTTGGGCTTCCACCAGAGGCCATTCTTAAATTGAACATTCGCACCTCCAGTAAAAGCTGCAAATTCTGCTGTTAGCGTCTTTTCGAAAATGCCCCTCAGGCTTCTCGTCGAGAGGTCGATGAACGAACGATGAGATTCGTCGGCAAGTCAAGGACTTCAGTGCGTCCAGACATTAGGAGTTCGACCGCTGCTTTCCCTGCCTCAATTCGGGGAAGACTTACTGTTGTCAGTCCGGGGGTTACGATCTCTGCGACTGGTATGTCATCAATGCCGACGATCGAAAGGCGCCCAGGCACAGTCAACCCATAGGTATTCATTCTCTTAATGAAACCCACAGCCATCAGATCGTTATAGGTGACAACTGCTGTCACGTCCTTATTAAGGGCCACGTCTGTTGCCTGCTGTCCACCTTCAAATGTCGGAGAAAAAGCACCCAGATACTCTCCCTCACATTCACTTCCAAGCAGTTGTTTGAACTCTTCCAATCTTTCCCAAGCTGACCTCGATGACTCAGGTCCCCCGCAGTAGCCGATACGCTCATGGCCCATGGCTCGCAAATGACGAATCGCCTTACGAATGGCGTCACCGTTATCGAAATGTACCGATCCAACACCCTCAACGACACCTCGAACAACACCGTTGAAGAAAGGGTTATGAATATCTGGGACCATAACACTCAGTCGGCGCTCACAGACCAGCAATTGAGACAATGGTATCGGATGAGGTCCTGCCAACTATCGATGAAGATGAGGCAGCGCTTCGACAGTTTGCGACGTCAATCCTTGAGCGTTTCGACAATCCCTATCTAAAACACCGATTGGCTGATATCGAGCTGAACTCCTTGTCCAAGTGGAAGTCGCGGAATCTTCCAGTTTTGCGAGATTGCTGGGAATCTGGAAAAGAAGCACCAAAAACGGCCTTTATTCTGGCGGCTCTGCTTGCACTGTACAGCGGTCAGGCTGCGCATGACTTTCAGCCTCATGATGAACCCGGTGCGGTTGAATTCATCCGTCAAACTTTTGTGGCCGACGAGCTTCCCGTTTGGGTTGAAGGTGTCATCAGCAAGTTCGGCTTGGCTAGTGAACTCTCCGATGCAGATGCCAAAAAACTCATTGATGTCACCGCTGAAAATGTACAGTGCATTATAAGTTTAGGTATTCGAAAAGCTATCGCCACCATGCTCACGGCTGACGGCGACATCAATCACGAGAACGGCTGATAGCTATGACAGATATTCCTTGGATGGATGCTGCCATTGACGGAGTGAGTATTACCAAAGTAAGGGACCTTAAAGCGCTCTCGATAGACATTCCGGGCGTAGAAGCCCTTCTGTTCGTGCAAGGAGCGCACCTGGCCCAGTGGACTCCCCGAGGGCAAAAGCCAGTGATCTTCACCAGTGAAGCAACTCGTTTGGAGACAGGAATTCCTATTCGAGGCGGAATACCGGTGATTGTCCCCTGGTTTGGCCCGGCGGACAAGGGCCTTCATGGCTGGGCTCGCAACCTGCAATGGTCTTTAGAGTCGGTGGGGCAAACTGACGAAGGTGCAGTGACTGTTGAATTTTCACTAGACAACGTAGATCGTGGCCTTTACGCAGAATCTTTGTCCCAGAAGATTTTCTTTACGTTAGGGAAAGAACTCCGCATTGCACTCACTGTAAAAAATACCGGTAGTTCACCTATCGACGTCGAAATGGCGCTGCACGCATATTGGAATGTCGATGCCCGCGACCTCACCGTGAGGGGACTCGATTCAGGCGGCATTGACAGGACGGATGACGACTCTTCGGTACCCCCTGGACCGTTAGAGCCCCTAACCGGCCAGACCATTGATCGGTTCTATCCTTTTGCTGGTTCGATTACCCTCCGCGATTGGGGAAATAACAGAGATATAGTTATTTCTTCGCCAGAGTCAGTTCAGGCAGTAGCGTGGAATCCGGGCAAAGCTGGCGCAGCCGCCAGTAGCGACATGCTCGATGATGATTGGCAGAAGTTCATCTGCATCGAAGCCACACGGGTCCGCGACTATGCAGTTACCCTCTCAGCCTCAGAGGAAGCATCACTGACACTCTGCGCACAGGTGCATCCCACCCCACGTGCGGGGTCATAAAACTGTAGCCGGGGTTGTATACCGCCCCGGCACCTCCCACATCGCCCCGGCCGTGGGAATGGTGGGACAGGAACAAAAATGGTCCCGAGCCACAGTTGTGACTCGGGACCATTTCTCTTTTGTGCGTTATACGCCTAAAGACTACTTCAGAGTGACGGAGCCGCCAGCCTCTTCGATATCAGCCTTGGCCTTCTCTGCGTCTTCCTTCTTCGCACCTTCAAGTACGGTGGAGGGAGCCTCATCGACCAGGGCCTTAGCCTCTTTCAGTCCCAGACCGGTCAGAGCACGAACAGCCTTGATAACGGCAATCTTCTTGTCGCCAGCTGCATCGAGCACGACATCAAATTCTGTCTTCTCGTCCTCAGCAGGAGCATCTGCTCCGCCCGGTGCAGCAGCAACTGCAACGGCGGCAGGAGCAGCAGCGGTAACGTCAAACTTCTCTTCGAAAAGCTTTACGAACTCCGACAGTTCCAGCAGTGTCATTTCTTCGAACTGAGCCAGCAGTTCTTCATTGGTGAGTTTCGCCATGAGCGTTTCCTCTCAATACCTAGTTTTACTTCGACGATTATCTTTGGCGCCTGAGAGGACCTCAGGCTGCTTCGTCCTGGCGCTTGTCTGCCAGGGCCTGGGAAAGCTGCGCAACCTTCGTGGGCAGCGCCGCAAATGCGTAAGCTGCCTGAGAGATCTTGCCCTTCATAGCGCCCGCGGCCTTAGCCAAGAGCACCTCGCGAGATTCAAGGTCAGCAAGTTGCTTAACACCCTCTTGGGTGAGCAGCTGTCCATCCATCGCGCCAGACTTGATCACCAGGGCCGGATTGGCCTTGGCAAAATCGCGGAGTGCCTTCGCGGCCTCCACCGGTTCACCACCAACAAACGCGATAGCTGTGGGGCCATTGAGATCCTCTTCGAGGAAATCAAAACCGACCTTCTTGGCTGCCAGCGTTGCCAGGGTGTTCTTGACTACCGCGTAGCTAACATCGGAGCCCAGTGCACGACGAAGATCTTTCATCTCACCGACGCTGAGGCCACGATACTCAGTAAGCAGAACAGCGCTGGAGTCACGGAACTTGTCAGTGAGCTCGCTAATCTTTGCTTCTTTATCAGCCTTTGCCATAATCACCTCCCGACTAATAGTTCCGAAATCGGACCAAATCCCACCAACAAAAAACCCGGCATGCAGGCGCACACCGGGAAAAGTCTCTCGATTCACACCTGCGCTGGATTCTTCAACTATCTCAATTATCCTCAAGACAGTACCGGCGGTCTTTGGCTGCGACCAATCTACCAGATTTCCACTTCACAATGAGGCAATATTTGCGTGACTCCGGCCACCTCGTAGACCACATGGCGCACGGCTTTCACCGGCATTCCTAGACCGTTCTACTCTAAACCCGTGACCACAGTAGAAAAAACAGAGGAAAATACCCTCAAACGCGCTCTCTCATCCCGGCATCTGCAATTGATTTCCATCGGTGGAGCAATTGGTACTGGATTGTTCCTAGGTAGCGGCAAGAGCATATCGTTGGCAGGTCCTTCAGTGATTGTGGTCTACGCAATCGTTGGTTTTATGCTCTTTTTTGTCATGCGAGCAATGGGAGAACTTCTACTCTCAAACCTCAACTACAAGTCTTTTCGCGACGCGGTGGCCGACATGTTGGGCCCTAACGCCGGGTTTGTAACGGGGTGGACATATTGGTTTTGTTGGATTGTCACTGGTATTGCCGACGTTGTAGCTATCGCAGGTTATGTTCGGTTCTGGTGGCCTGCGGTTCCCGCATGGGTACCTGCAATCGCCACGATTGCCCTACTCTTAGGACTCAACCTTGTGGCAGTCAAGCTTTTTGGTGAAATGGAGTTCTGGTTCGCAATGGTCAAGATCGTTGCGATAGTGGCATTGATCTTTGTTGGACTTTTTATGGTTGCCACCCACTTTCGGGCACCAGATGGTACCGAAGCTGCATGGTCCAATCTTCTTTCCTATGGCGGCATGTTCCCTAACGGTTTTAGTGGGTTCCTTGCTGGCTTCCAGATCGCAATTTTCGCTTTCGTGGGAATCGAACTGGTCGGGACTGCTGCTGCCGAGACCCGAGATCCGGTCAAGACTCTTCCCAAGGCCATTAACTCTCTACCCCTGCGTATTGTCCTTTTCTACGTCGGAGCTCTCATCGTCATCATGTTGGTGACACCGTGGAGTCACGTTTCCCCCGAGACATCCCCCTTCGTGCAAATGTTTGCGTTAGCTGGGCTTCCTGCAGCCGCTGGCATCATCAACTTTGTGGTGCTTACTGCAGCTGCTTCTTCAGCCAATTCCGGGATTTTTTCTACTTCACGGATGGTTTACGGTCTCGCATTAGAGGGCCACGCACAAAAAGGATTTTCTCGGCTTTCATCACGTAGCATCCCCGCCCGCGCACTCATTTTCTCTGTTGCGTGCCTGCTGCCCGGGATTATTCTCCTCTATGCAGGTTCATCCGTTACACAGGCCTTTACTTTGGCGACTACAGTTTCGTCGGTCCTCTTTATCGTAGTGTGGAGTCTTATCACTATCGCCTACCTGCGATACCGCAAGCGCGACCCGCAGAAACACTCTGAATCCGTCTATCCGATGCCAGCAGGCATTGCCATGTCCTGGGTGGTATTAGCTTTTTTTGCGACAATGCTGGTCGTACTCCTCCTTGAGACCGATACCCGCACTGCTCTCCTCGTCACACCTATCTGGTTCGTTCTTTTGGGTGTGGTGCTCTGGGTTCGTTCGGCTCGTAAACGTAGAGTGGAAGCGTGATTGCCGCACTCGCTCAGTATCCGCTTCTCACGCTTTTCCTGGTCGTCGCACTAGGCGCGGCCGTCGGAGCCATTCGGGTTGGCCCTGTACGTTTTGGTGCAGCTGGGGCTCTTTTCGTGGGGTTGGTTCTGTCTGCCGTTGAGCCCGCACTTTCAGGAGATGTCACTCTCATTCAACAACTGGGACTAGCTCTTTTCGTTTACACGGTAGGCGTTGCAGCTGGTTCCAGTTTTCTTTCGGGCCTACGAGCTAACGCGTCTCTCCTTGTTACCGCAGTGATTGTTTCTGCGTTGGCAGTTCCTCTCACAGCATTCTTAGGCTGGACATTTGGCATTCCAGCACCTCTTTCCACGGGGCTATTCACTGGCGCATTGACGGCGGCACCAGCTCTCGATCTAGCAAGCCAGGTCACAGGCAGCCCCGATGCTGCCGTCGGCTATTCATTCGGCTATCCCATTGGCGTCATCGTTGGCATAGTCTTTGTTTCCCTCACTGCCGGTCGTCACTGGGCTGGGAAGCGCGATGTACCTTCCTTGGCCGGAGCAGGCCTGCGGGCAGTAACGGTCGAAATCTCTGAAGAAATTGACCCACACGATGTCGACGCATGGGCAAGGGGGCACGTGCGTCTCTCATACGTTCGGCGCGATGGCCGTACGCGCGTCTTGGCTCCGGGTGAACCCCTGCGTTCTCATGATGAGGTCGTGGTGGTTGGTGAACCACCGGCTGTCGAAGAGGCTGCGCGGGTGCTGGGTGCGATAAAGAAGGAACATCTAGCTGATGATCGTTCGGATGTGAGCTTTGAAAGAGTGACGATCTCTAACCCGGTTATTGCTGGGCGCACGATTGCGGAGTTGGGATTGCCCCACCGTTTTGCTGGCCTTATCACTCGGGTGCGACGAGGTGATCTCGACCTCCTAGCCCGCGAAGATCTGCCCCTTCAGCTTGGAGATCATGTGGCTGTTGTTGTACCACGTGAGCGTCTGAGCGAGGTACAGGACTACCTCGGTGATTCTCAGGACCGTGTGGCTGAGGTCGATGCTCTCGCGTTCGGACTGGGACTCACACTTGGTCTACTTGTGGGGCTCGTTTCATTTCCTCTTCCTGGAGGCGAAAGTTTCAGTCTCGGTTTTGCCGGTGGGCCGCTTGTTGTGGGGATGCTTTTGGGAGCGCTTCGCCGCACCGGTCCTTTGGTGTGGGTACTGCCCACCGCAGCTAATCTCACGATTCGTCAGCTAGGACTACTCTTTTTCTTGGCGGCTTTGGGTCTAGGCGCTGGACCCGCGGTAGCTGTGGTTCTCACATCAGATTTAGGTTGGCGTTCGGCTCTTTCTTCTTTCCTCATTGTGACAATTAGCTGTACAGTTTTTGCGATCGTGGGCAAAATGAGGGGCTTGTCCGCACAGCGTACTGCTGGCGGTATTGCAGGATTTTTGGGTCAGCCCGCCGTACTTCAGGCCGCAAATGCCCAAATTCGCGACGAACGAATCGAGTCCGCATATGCTGCTCTTTTTGCTGCATCCATTATTGCTAAGACTCTCTTGGTTCCGCTGCTGTGGACGATTAGCCTGAGCCTATGAGCACCCAATTGTGGACTCAGCTGCGTTCTGAGTCGTTAGATATGGACACCTCCGTGGCGATTGTCAGTTCGGATCGCACCGATTCGCGTCTGCTGATTCTTCTCCATGGACTTACCGGCAACCACATGCAGTGGTTCCGCGCAGATTTACTCGGTTTGGCGCGGCAATACAATCTCACTATCGCGTTACCCGATGGGCAACGGTCATTTTGGATTGATCAAGAGTTGGGGCTGCCGTGGGGACGCTGGGTTGGTTCCGAACTTCCCGAGCTGCTACATCGCCAGCTACACTTGAAGCCCGGTTCTCTTATCGGAGGACTATCAATGGGTGGATACGGCGCTTTTCGAGCTGCCTTTGACTATCCCGATGATTTCATCGGAGCCTTTTCTCTTTCTGGAACACTCGATATTAGCGAGGCGGCATTTCGCTCTCGTCATCCAGACCTGTATCAATTGGGATTTGGGAACCCAGATGCACCTAGAAGCCCTGACGATCTTGTTGCCAGGAACGCTCCTCGCATACCCCTTTTTGCCTGTTGTGGGACAGAGGACCGCCTCTTTCAACAGAATCTGCGGTTCGTAGAGGCTCACCCCGAAGTGGTCTTCGATTCTGGACCAGGTGGACATGATTTCCAGTTTTGGAAACATTGGCTGCCCATCGCTATCAAAACGGTGTCACAATAGCACTTTCACCAATATACGAGGGGCGAGAAGATGAGAAATACCAATCCACCCAGAGTTGAAATTGATGTAGTTGAATCACGGCGCAATGCTATGCGAATCTCTTGGGGCATCATTGGCCTAGCAAGCGTAATCATTGGCATCATTCTCTTAGTTAACCCCGGTGTTCCCGGCATGATTGTCACAATCGCTTTAGCGATCTACGCATTAGTTGCTGGCATAGTTGCGGTGACCATGGCATTTATCAGCAAGCAGTTGCAAGCATGGGGACGCATCAGCTATGGAGCGATCGGAATAGCTTGTCTTGTGGCCGGAATCGTTGCACTGGCCAATTTTGGTGATTTTAAAGAAATCGTGACCTGGCTTCTTGCTATCACACTCGGACTGGTTTGGCTTGTAGATGGAGGGCTCTCTCTTTATGGATATTTCTCCCGTTCAGACACCGTATGGAGTCTTGTGTTTGGCATTATCGCTATCACGGCTGGTGTCGTTCTCTTGATACAGCCGCTGTGGGGATATACCTTCGTGGTAATCTATTTGGGAGTTGCGCTGGTGATTCTCGGTCTCATTCGCTTTTATCGAGCTTTTGTCCAGCCACGCGATAAATAGTGTCTAACTGATTTCGAGTATGCAATGCCTCTTTCTGCCCCACCTGCACCACGCGTCAATTGGCGTGTCCTCATACCGTCTGCGGTGCTCATCCTAAGCATCACATTGTGGGGTCTCATCTCACCTACGTCAGTTCAGTCAGTCTTAGGAGCCGCCGCATCGTGGATTGCTGACAGCTTTGGCTGGTTCTACGTTGCACTTGGCGCCACCATCCTCTTTTTCATGATCTTCCTTGCGTGCTCCAAATATGGGCGCATCAAACTTGGACCAGATGATTCAACTCCAGAGTTTAAGCCGCTGACGTGGACAGCAATGCTCTTTGCTGTTGGAATTGGCACCGACCTCATGTATTTTGCCGTTGCCGAACCTATTTCTCAATACATGGCTCCACCCTCCACTCCAGCTGAAACTGTCGATGCCGCTCGAGAAGCGACGGCCTGGACAATGTTCCACTACGGCATAGTCGGATGGGCGATGTACGCCCTTATGGGCGTGGTGCTGGGAATTGTGGCATATCGTTTAGGCCGGCCTCTCGTTGTCCGCGCAGCACTCTTCCCCCTCTTAGGTGAGAGGGCCAATGGACGCATTGGTGACACCGTTGATGTTGCCGCCATTCTTGCAACTATTTTTGGCGTGGCCACCACTTTGGGAATCGGTGTTGTGATGGTCAATGTCGGTTTAGAAATTATCTTTGGGATTCCCCGTTCAGTTCCCGTGCAACTCATCATTATTGCCTTGGGTGTGCTGGTGGCCACACTATCGGCTGTAAGCGGCGTAAAGCGTGGTATTCGTAGGCTCTCTGAACTCAACGTGATCGCCGCTGGAGTCCTTACACTGTGGATTGTCATCACAGGTAAGACTCAGTTCTTGCTCGAAGGCCTAGTCCTCAATGTGGGAGACTTCTTCAGGCTCTTCCCTGGCATGATTCTTCAGACTTTCGCATTTGAGGACACTGGCAGCTGGATGCAAGATTGGACTCTTTTCTTTTGGGCTTGGTGGGTTGCGTGGGCAGCCTTTGTAGGCCTTTTTGTTGCCCGAATTTCGAGGGGACGCACGCTTCGTCAAGTCGTCTTTGGTTCTCTCGTTATCCCGTTTGGATACATCGTCATGTGGGTGTCTATCTACGGGAATTCTGCGCTTGATTTGGTTCGCAGTGGGAATCGGGACTTTGGAGTCGCAACCATGCAGGACCCGCCAACCGGTTTCTATCTTCTCCTCATGGAATATCCTGGTTTTACTTTTCTTGCAGGAATCGCAACTATCACCGCTCTACTTTTCTACGTAACATCAGCAGACTCTGCAGCGCTTGTCATGGCCAACCTCACGTCGATCCTTCCCAATGATGAGGCCGAAGCAGGCTCGGGTCTGCGAATATTTTGGGCATGCATGACCGGGGGTCTTACTTTGGCGATGCTAGTAGTGGGGGGGATTGGAGCATTGCAAAGCGCAACGGTCATCCTTGGGCTTCCTTTCTCCTTTGTTCTCATTTTCGTGATGGTCGGGTTGTATCGCCTCCTTAAACAAGAAAACACAAAGCTAGAAGAGATGTCTTATGCCCGTGTGGCAGCACTCACCGATTAGGTAGCTCCACTATTTAATTATTTTCGAAACATAACGAAATAGACACAAATCTCACCTGACTTGCACAGGTTTAGTGACCCAGGTTGCTGAGGGTTTTGTGGGCGTCGGCGTTTAGGGTTGGGGCGGCGGTGATGGTGTGGCCGTTCGGGTTGATGGTGACGTCTTGGAGGGGTTTCAGGGCCTGGATCAGGCGTTTCAGGCTATACCCGGTGGTCTGGTACAGGTAGCGACTGACCGCGAGGGAGGTGAACACAATTGTCAGGTGGGCTTCGATAGCGTCTTTGGTGTGGTGAAACATAGGCCGGGCTCTCAGGTCAGTCTTACTCATCGGGAAAGACTGCTCCACGTGCCATAGCTCGTGGTAGGAACTAATGACCTCCCCGGCACTCATCATGCTCCTGGGGATATTCGTGACGTACCCTTTCCATCCCGCGAGGCTGAGGGCCCTCTCCCAGGAGGCTTCATCCAGGCTCCGGGTAGCACCACGGGTTTTGATGAACCTCGCTGATTTGACCGTCTTGTTGCCCTCAATGATGGATAGCGCCCTGTTCCGTTGTAGGTTCAACGTTTTCCGGTCCCTCACAGCCCGTTTCACTCGGTGTTGCCACACAGTGCGCCACAAACCCTGGTGTGCTTCTTCTTCGGGATTCCAGGTGGGTTCTGCTAAACGGTTGACTCTCTCTGGGTCGGGCCTGCCACGGCGCGTGGTGACCGTGTCAACTATTTCCCCGTCTTCCGCTGTGTCTCCGTGCCACCGGAAATGAGAGGCTAAATCCTCAGGGGCCTTCGTCATCCGGGAGCCAACAATGAACCGCAAACCGGCTTCTTCTAGTGCATCGAGGTTAGTAGCGGAAAGCATCCCCGCATCTGCTACCACGACCATGTCAGCAATACTGTGGCGTTCCTGGAAAGCTTTCACGACCGGGATGATGGTCTGCGTTTCGGCCTTGTTTCCCTCGAAGCAGTGGATCTCCAGGGGAAACCCCGCCCGGTCCACTAGTAGTCCCACGACGACTTGGGGGTCCACCCGCCGTTCTTTGGAATATCCCACTTTCCGCAGATCGTCTTCTTTTTCAGCCTCGAAATACAAGGTCGTCACGTCGTAGAGCAGTAGCGAGATCCCCGCAGTGTTCACTGCATACGTGTAACAGGCCTTCGCTACCCGGTCCCGGTAATCCTTGCCCTCGCAGCGTTTCAAGGCGGCGTGGAACGTGTTTCGATGCGCCGGAGTGAGCCCTAACTCGCTGATGAGCCTGCGGCTGTCGGTCATCAAGGTTGGTTCCACAAGGCGAGCCAGGACCAGTTGGAAGAACGCCTCATCATCAATCTGATCGAAACCGAGATGCTCCCACGCGCCGCGGATTACTTCTACCAGCAGGCGAGACGTGGAATGCTCCACCACTGCCTGCCCCACCAAGGACTCACGGTCCAGGCCAAGGGGTAGCTCTCCCTGCCCCACATGTAGTTTCCTGCGGCCCGCTTCCATCAACACAGCCAGTTCCCCCGGGGTGTGAGCCGACCCTAAATGCTCTAGCACCCGATTCTGTCGGCCGACCTTCTCTACGATTTGGACCGCGGTCGCTCCCGACACCGTCTGCACCTTCCGCAAAAATGGGGCCACCCACCCATTCTACCCACCACATTAGTGACCCAAACCCCACCAACAAACCACCAATGAACAGGCAAAACAAAATCGAAAACCATCAAAAAGTACGCCACCTGTGCAAGTCAGGCCTTGACCAGAAAATAAAAGAATATAAAGGAGTAGTAATGAAGAAGTTACGACTATCAGCCCTCGCTACTGGTGTGGAAGTTGCCGCTCTCGCCCTCGCTGGCTGCGGAGGAGGTTCCAGTTCCACCTCGGGAGATGCCGTCTCTGGCTCTGACGGCGCAACCACCGACACTACTGGCGACAAACCTTATGTCGCTATCGTTTCCAAAGGATTCCAGCATCAGTTCTGGCAGGCGGTAAAGACTGGGGCCGACCAGGCGGCAGAAGAATTCGGAGTCACAGTGACTTTTGAAGGACCCGATTCTGAGGCTGACGTTGACCAGCAAATACAGCAGCTTCAGACTGCTCTGGACAAAAACCCACAGGCGATAGGGTTCGCAGCTCTTGATTCCCAGGCTGCAACGCCCCTGTTACAGCAAGCTGAAGCAGCTGGTATTCCCATTATTGCATTCGATTCTGGTGTCGATTCCGAGATACCGGTCACCACGGCCTCAACGGACAACAAGGCCGCGGCCGCAGAAGCCGCCAAGCAGATGGCCGAAGGGATAAATCACGAAGGCAAAGTAGCAATGGTTGTCCATGATCAAACCTCCGTGACCGGTCAGGATCGCCGCTATGGCTTCAAGGACTACATGGAACAGAACGAACCTAAGATCGAGATTGTCGATATTCAGTACGGGGGTGGCGATCAGGCAAAATCTGCTGACCTTACGAAGGCGATTCTTGCTGCTCATCCGGATTTGAAAGGAATCTACGGTTCCAATGAAGGCTCTGCAATTGGAGTCGTCCAGGGCGTCAAGGAAACAGGAATCTCCGATGGAGAACTGATCGTCGTAGGATTCGACTCTGGCAAGGCCCAGATCGATGCGATTCGCAATGGACTTATGTACGGGGCCATCACTCAAAACCCAGTTGGAATGGGATACGAGACGGTGAAAGCTGCTGTGGAGGCAATCGAAGGTAAGGAACTTCCAAAGACTATCGACACAGGCTTCTTCTGGTACACCAAAGACAACATCGACACCGATGAAATCAAAGCTGTTATCTACGAGTAGACCAGGCACAATCGAAAAGTCTTATCTGCTTTTCTCTTAAACACCGTGTGGGGCATGTCGGAGAAATTATCCGACATGCCCCACACGGTTACGTTTTCAGTTATTTCACGAAGCAATATCTCTAGGTTGTTAGCCTTCTAAAAGATCTTTTGTCTTCGAGGTATCTACTGGAATTCCAGGTCCCATGGTTGTTGCCACTGTAGCTTTCAAGAGATAACGTCCCTTTGCCGAAGTGGGCTTCAGGCGCAGAATCTCATCCAGAACCGCGGCATAGTTCTCTGTGAGCTGTTCGGGTGTGAAAGAGGTCTTCCCCAGGATGAAAGGAACATTTCCGTGCTTGTCGACACGGAACTCAATACGACCACCTTTAATATCGTTGATCGCTTTGGCCACATCCATGGTCACTGTACCGGTCTTGGGGTTAGGCATAAGTCCACGAGGGCCGAGCACACGGCCCAGGCGTCCTACTTTGCCCATCATGTCGGGTGTAGCAACGGCTACATCAAAATCGGTGTATCCGCCAGCAACTTTTTCAATCAGCTCGTCGCCACCGACTTCATCCGCACCTGCATCGATCGCTTGCTGTGCCTTGTCACCTTGAGCAAAGACCAGGACCCGAGCGGTCTTGCCGGTGCCGTTAGGCAAGGTAACAGTGCCGCGAACCATTTGATCAGCCTTACGCGGGTCTACACCCAGGCGGAAGACACCCTCAACTGTTGAGGGAAATGAAGTCACGGATGTCTCGATAGCCAGTTTCATTGCTTCGAGAGGTGTGTAGAGCACGCCGGAAACAATTTTCTCTTCCGCGGCGCGGTATTTCTTAGAGCGCTTTGCCATTCTGCTTCTCCTTGGCAGTCGTGGTGTGCGGGCTGCGCGTCCCTACCACGGTTTGGGTATGGTCAGTCTTCGACGGTGATGCCCATGGAACGGGCGGTACCGGCAATAATCTTCATAGCTGCTTCAACATCATTAGCATTGAGGTCCTGGAGCTTTGTCTCTGCGATCTCCTTGACCTGAGCTGAGCTGAGCTTCGCAACTTTATCCGTATGAGGAGTTGACGAGCCTTTAGCGACGCCGGCAGCTTTCTTAATAAGTTCAGCTGCAGGGGGAGTCTTTGTAATGAAGTCGAATGAACGATCTTCATAGACGGTGATCTCTACAGGGATAATATTTCCGCGCTGAGACTCAGTCGCAGCATTGTAGGCCTTGCAGAACTCCATGATGTTCACGCCGTGCTGACCTAAAGCTGGGCCAACTGGCGGAGCAGGATTTGCCTGGCCGGCAGGAATCTGGAGCTTGATGAGCCCAGTTACCTTCTTCTTCGGTGCCATTATTTCGGGTCCTTCTTCAACTATTTCATTGAACTAGCATTATTGAACAAGAGTCCAACAACTTTTGGCGCGCACAGCGCAGCTGTGCACACAAATCTCGATTCTAGTGCGCTACAGGGCCAGTTAGGTAATCCCGTGGGGCATATCACGCACCAGTAAATAATCTATCTAGGCTTCGTTCTTGCGAACTTGGTTGAATCCCAACTCCATAGGGGTTTCACGTTCGAAGATCGTCACCAAGACCTTAAGCTTTTGTGTTTCAGTCATGATTTCCGCGATCGAAGCGCTCATGCCATCAAATGGGCCATCAATGACAGTGACAACCTCGCCAACCTCAAAATCAGACACAATCGGAGTCTTGATCTCTGCTGCAGGAGCCGTTCCCTCTGAAACCTCGGCTGCAATCATTCCAGGAGCAAGCATGTCGACGACTTCATCGACAGTAATGGGCAGTGGGTCGTATTGGTCGCCAACAAATCCGGTCACGGCAGGAGTTTCCTTGACAACTCGCCAAGACGCCTCGTCCAAATCCATACAAACCAATGCATATCCAGGCATCCGAACACGTTGTACCTTCTTACGTACAGTGTTCTTAACCTCCCAGACCTCTTCCATAGGAACCTCGACACGGAAAATACGATTCTCCATGTCGTAGTTGAGAATTCGTTGCTCCAGATTAGCTTTCACTTTTCTTTCGTGACCAGAGTAGGTATGGAGAACATACCAATCGCCAGGCACACTCATCAGCTCATCTTTGAGAGCCTGAATCAGGTCCTCACTAGTCTCAGCTATCGCTTGTGGTTGTTCCTCAGACTCAACCGGCACATCCTGTTGTTCAGTTAATTCTTCTTCAACGATCGCAGGCTCTTCAATCTCATCAACGTCTACGACATCATCCGAGGTGATATCCCACGACTCTTCCAGATCAGCCACGTATTCCTCCTGGTCTATCAAGAAACCCGCCTGCAGTATCTCTGCTGGCGGGTTTTCATGTCTAACCAAATACTAACTCACTGAGCGCTTCAGAGCCGAAGTCAATCAGTCCTGTATAAGCCATGAGAATGGCCACAAATACTATGACCACTAAGAAATACATCCACAATTCCGCTTTTGTGGGGTAGCGTACTTTTTTCATTTCCGCAATAATCTCCCTGACAAACCTGACGATCCTTGCGAAAAAACCAATCTTTTCATCGCTGGGCACTTCATCGCGCTTACGAGTCGGGCGCCCCTTCTTCTGGGGGTCTGCTGCTGGGACTGCCGCGTCAGACATAACCCCTCCTTTATAGCCTCTTCACAACCTACGATACGTCAACCGCAGGGCAGGCGAGACTCGAACTCGCAACCGCCGGTTTTGGAGACCGGTGCGCTACCAATTGCGCCACTGCCCTACTGGCCCATAAGAACCTTGGAAGAGTCTAGTAGTTTTATATGCCCCATGTCCAACTACCAGGACACCACTAGACGACTTTCGAGAGCTGTGCGACTATTGCGACGTGAACAAAGAACCTCTGCATCGCGTATCTGCCCGTCTCGCCGCCATCGCCCCCTCAGCCACGTTAGCAGTCGATGCTAAAGCTAAAGCACTCAAAGCCGAAGGTAAGCCCGTCATTGGCTTTGCCGCTGGCGAACCTGATTTCCCGACCCCCCGTAATATCGTTGATGCAGCTCTGCAAGCAACAGAGGATCCTGCAAACTACCGCTACTCGCCCACTCCTGGGCTGCTTCCACTACGCCAAGCCATCGCGGAGCGTACTGGCGGGGTGGATGCCTCTCAAGTTTTAGTCACGAACGGTGGAAAACAGGCAGTATTTCAAGCGTGCGCCGCAGTAGTGAACCCAGGCGACGAAGTACTGTTGCCTTCGCCATATTGGACCACCTATCCCGAGACCATTCAGCTGGCCGGGGGGACAACTGTGCCCGTCGAAGGCCGCTTCGACAATGGCTACAAAGTCACAGTTGATCAGTTAGAAGCAGTACGCACTGAGCGCACTATTGCCCTTATATTCTGTTCTCCTTCTAACCCGACAGGCTCGGTGTACACACTTGAAGAGACTCGCGCAATTGGATCCTGGGCACTTGAGCACGGAATCTGGGTTATTACCGACGAGATATACGAAGCATTGGTGTACGACGATCAGCAGGCCACTCCCATCCTTGAAGCAGTCCCAGAACTTGCAAATCAAACAATCGTCCTTAACGGCGTTGCGAAGACTTATGCAATGACAGGATGGCGCGTGGGATGGATGGTTGGGCCCACAGATATCATCAAGGCTGCCACCTCACTTCAGTCACACTCAACATCGAACGTCAACAACATCGCGCAAAGGGCAGCGTTAGAAGCACTTACAGGCCCGCAGAATGCCGTAGTTGACATGCGTGAGGCTTTCGATCGTCGTCGCAAGCTCATTGTGGACATGCTGCGACAAATCCCAGGCTTTGAAGTTCCCGTACCAGAAGGGGCTTTTTATGTTTTCCCGAGGATCACTGGAGTGTTGGGACGCGAGATCGGCGGTGTCGTACCCAGGACCTCCGCAGAGTTAGCTGAAATCTTCTTGGATCAAGCCCTCGTCGCCGTGGTGCCCGGGGAGGCCTTTGGAACTCCTGGATACCTGCGGCTGTCCTACGCGCTCTCAGATGAAGACATTGTCGAGGGACTCACACGCCTTCAAAACCTCCTGAGTTGACGCGGTGTGGGACAATAGCGCCCATGGAACTCTCTCACCATTTCACATCAGAACAGCCACGCGCATCAGTACTTCTAGCACATGGCTTCGGCGAACATTCTGGCAGGTACAGTGAGTTTATCGATGCCCTAACATCGTCCGCTTTCGATGTGTGGACCTTCGATTTCCACGGACACGGAACTGCTGAAGGAAAACGCGGCAACGTTGACGTAGGTGCTCTCATCGGGGAACACCTTGAAGCACGCAGAGCGCTAGCATTCGTCACGCGTACCGAAAAAACTCATCTTTTCGGCCATTCAATGGGAGGCCTCATTACTTTGGCATCCGCGTTACTCGACCCACATCGAATTTCGTCGGTAGCAGTGACTGGTCCAGCTGTTCAGCCAAAGCCGGCACTCCCTCTGCCTGTCATTAAGGCTGCCGCGGCCGTGTCGCGGCTCCTCCCCTGGCTTCCCACCGTGAAGGTCGATGAGTCACTTCTGACCCACGATACTGAAAAGGCATCTCTCTACGGAACTGATCCCCTAGTCTTTGACGGACGCGTTCCACTTCGAACCGCTGCCACCATGGCGCGACAAGGCGCATTCACTATAGAGAATGCTGCTCTTTTGACGCGCCCCACTCTCATCCTGCATGGAAGCGAGGATGTACTTGCGGATGTGGCTGGGTCCCGCGCGTTCGTAGAACGTTCAGGAGGGAAGGCTCAGCTACGCATCGTTGAAGGCGCCTATCACGAATTGCTCAATGAGATCGACCGTAAAGAAATCATTGAAGAACTGGTGGACTGGTATCAACAGTGGTAGATGGTGACATGAAAAAGGGATTGGCGTCGTTACCCAAGACCCACTTGCACCTGCACTTTACTGGCGCGATGCGCCCTGAAACTATGCGAGCCTTGGCACTAGAGCAAGGTACGCGTCTACCCGCACACCTCTTGGAACAAGATCCTCTTACCGTCCCAGCGGACGCACGTGGGTGGTTCAGATTCCAGCGCTCATACGACGCGGCCCGTACCCTGGTGAGGTCAGAAACAGTCATGCGTCGCATCGTTCGCGAAGCAGCCGAAGACGATGCGGCCGAAGGCTCTGTACGTCTGGAAATGCAGGTCGACCCCACCTCGTACGCACCGTGGGTTGGTGGCTTGACTCCTGCTTTAGAGATCATTCTTGACGAGGCTAAGGAGGCCTCAAAGGCAACCGGAGTCGAGGTAGCTGTCATCGTTGCTGCTTCACGAACCAGGCACCCCCTTGATGCGCGAACACTGGCACGTTTGGCGGCACAGTATGCTGGCGACGGACCTGGTGAAGTCGTGGGATTTGGTTTATCCAATGATGAACGAGTAGGAGAAACCTCAGAGTTTTCAGCTGCATTCCGCATCGCAAAACAAGCAGGTCTTGCTGCGGTACCTCACGGAGGAGAGCTTTTAGGCCCTGATTCCATCCGCCAAGTCGTCGGACACCTGGGCCCAAAAAGACTTGGCCACGGAGTCCGTGTCTCAGAGGATCCCGTACTGCTTCAGCGGCTTGTCGAAGAAGACATTGCTTTCGAGGTGTGTCCCACTTCTAATGTCAGCCTCGGGGTCTATCCTTCGCGAAGTGACGTACCATTGCGGACTTTGCTGGACTCTGGTGCGACTATCGCACTGGGAGCGGACGATCCCCTCCTTTTCCATTCCCGCCTCGTTGACCAGTACCAGATAGCTAAGAACGACCATGGTTTCACCACACAAGAATTGGCGGTTCTAGCTCGCGGAAGCATTGACGCCTCGCTAGCATCAGAATCGAAGAAACGGTTGTGGAGGGCGGGAGTCGAAGAATGGTTAGCAAAGCAGTAGCCGCTCTGGGCGACTGGTCACTGGGAGGATGGCAACGCCTAAGCTTTTCAGCTCGCCAAATTGGCGCAAACCGCGTTGAACCCACTGCTTGGCGTTCTCCTGGAGGCGAACCCATACTGTTACTGCCGGGTGTGTGGGAAAGATGGAGTTCACTTATTGTCTGGGCAGAAGCACTACACCAGAAAGGATGGGACGTTCATTTTGCCCCGCAGCTCGACTTAGAACTTGGTTCTTTGCCAGAGCTGGCGAACCGGCTATTGGAAGAATTAGATTACTGTCCCCTGGTAGTAGCACATTCGAAGGGCGGCCTAGTAGCTAAACAGGCCATGATCCTTCGCCCCGGAAGCATCCGTGGACTAATTGCAGTTGGCACCCCCTTTAGTGGCTCACCCCTGGCCCGTCTGATGCCGCGCGCCTCTGGGATGAGCGATTTGAGTCCCGACAATGAATCGTTAGTTGAGGTGGGAAGAGAACCCGTCTCAAGCGGAAGGACGGTTCTCATCGAAGCGCAGTGGGATCAAGATGTTCCCCACGCAGGACATCATAGGTTCGGAGCATATTGTACGGTTCCTGTTGTGGGACACAATGCACTTCTGAGTTCTCCCATTGTTGCGCAAACCATATGCCGGTACGCGGCACACATACGAGAACAATGGCCACCCCCTGCGCACATTACAGAGTCATAAAACTAAACCAAGTATTCTATAGGGGCAGGGATTAGCTATTTCCCCCAGGGTTTTTGATGAGTACGTAAACAATTTTTTCCCATGTTTTCATTGTGTTTCACCTCATGCGGGTAGTGCATTCACCCATGGTGCAAAAAAGATCAGTGCTCCTCCAATGAGAACATATGCAATCACGTCGGTCACGCGACTGCGGGAAGCGAACCATGGGCGACCTGGCCACATTCCACGCATCACTCCCAAGGCACAAGCACTTATCCCAACGGTGAGGCATCCAGCATAACCGCGCCCCAGCACAGTCAGAATAAGGCAGGCTGCAACAGCTCCCAATGCAATCGCAGCAGTCACGATTCCAAAAATGAGGGATGCACGTGAATGTTGAAAGGCTTCCGAGTTCATTGGATATCACTCTCGCGTGGATTGATCAGTTCTATGTTCTTCTTGCGGTCGCGAAGCTTCAGGCAATGATGGCGCACGTCCTTGCTCAACCTCGGGAATCACTTCTGTCTCTAGAGAGCTCTGACGCGAAACCGCAGGCATTCTCTTGTTGTGAATAGATGTTCCGTCTACATCGGGAAGTGGGACACTCTCTGGGTCCTTAGTCTCTGTGGACTTTTCTTGGTCTTTGGGCTTTTGTAGTTTCCTTTGTGCCCATGCTTGCATCCGTTGGGCCCCCCGACGCGCAAGAGAAAAAGTCTGCGGGTGAAATACTGCTACCACTGCTATCAGAGGCAACAACATCTTCACCACGGTCCAGCCGATCGCTGCTAAGACCTGAGGCCCCAGATATGCCAGTTTGCCTTCGCCAAGGGACCCTCCGCTCAGCATAAGCCACGCCGTCAGTACCACCGTGAAGAAGACACACGCGACGGCGACTGGTCGCAAATTTGCGTCCAGTCGAGCAACCCGGCGACGGCGGTAGGCTGTCGCAGCCCCCAAAACAACCCCCAGCAGCACTGGTATCCATGGAATCAGGTGACTACCCGAAGTAACGGGAACCAAAGTCCAATAGGGAATCACAAAGTCTGAGGTACGCGGATTACTCCAATTCACGGCATCACCCGTGGGTCCAATTAATCCAGCACCCGTGATCCACGACCAGGCCCAGCCGATGAGGTTAGGAAAAAACATGAAAAGCATGGTGGCGAAAAAACCTGCCCCGGGGCCTAGCCGTTCAAAACCTGATCTCAATGACCCGGCATTCACACTCCAACTGATAACAACAAGAACTAGCGAAGTGCCCGCTGCTACCAACAGCCACAGCGCCCCCAACCGGATTCCATCCGATAACCACTGCCATTTTCCCGCCATCGGCGTTCCGCGCCTATGCCTGGCCGAGTAGTCTGACCACAAAGCAGCGAGCGCGGATACACACAGGGAACCTAGAATTACTCGCCATGCGGTGGCGTCAGCTGATGCAAGAACCAACACCGTCGAAGTAAGAGTAAAAGCCGGGACAGCACCCCATGAAGCACCTACATCCGAGTCGCGAGTTTGTAAGAGGAACCCACGGAGAAACAGAACCTGCAAAAGAGACCATAGGAGTGGAAAAAAGCCAACGTGAACTCCGCCAAGGTTGCCATCGCCCCCCAGTGAAATCGCCCAGAAGCTAGCTCCAATAGAAGCACCGGCCTCCCAACTGACCTCACGCAGCCAAGGATTTGACGCCACTACCCAGAAGCCAGTGACACCCACTATGACCGGAATGAGCCATGCGAAGAATGCTGATTCGATACCAGCAAGCGCCGCTCGGGCCCAGCCGGAGGGCAGCCTCACGGTTATAGTGGGCCGCCCCCCTGAAGCCGTCATTCGTTAAGCGCTCCCACCGCCGCGCGAGCTAGTTCAGCCGTTTGCGAAGGAGTTCGCCCAACAGCAACGCCTACAGCCTCAAGAGCTTCTTTCTTCGCTTCAGCAGTTCCGGCAGAACCGGAAACAATAGCACCGGCATGCCCCATCGTCTTACCTTCAGGAGCTGTGAACCCCGCGACATAACCTACAACCGGCTTTGTTATATGTTCTGCAATGTACGCCGCTGCACGTTCCTCCGCATCACCGCCGATTTCTCCGATAAGGACAATCACATCAGTCTCAGGATCCTTTTCGAAGGCTGCCAACGCGTCAATGTGAGTAGTTCCCACAACTGGATCGCCACCAATTCCTATGCATGTAGAAAAGCCAATATCGCGCAGTTCGTACATCATTTGATAGGTGAGGGTGCCAGACTTTGACACCAATCCGATACGCCCCCTAGGAGTAATATCGGCCGGGGTGATGCCAACATTCGACTGTCCTGGACTAATGATCCCCGGACAGTTAGGTCCAATAAGGCGCACACCTTTACGCAGCGCATGCTGAACAAATCGTGTGGAGTCAGCAACAGGGATTCCCTCAGTGATGACGACGACCATACCGATTCCAGCATCAATAGCTTCCAGCACAGCATCGCCTGCAAAACGGGGAGGAACAAAAACTACCGATACAGTAGCCCCTGTCACTTCCTTTGCTTCTGCGACTGTACCGAATACGGGAATGTCAACCTGTTTGATACCGACTTCATCCGCTAGCGGCCCGTAACCTTCAACATCAAACGTCACAGATGTGCCTGCTTTACGAGGGTTCACTCCCCCCACAATGGTGGTTCCGGCGCTCAGCATACGCGCGGTATGCTTCATTCCTTCAGCACCAGTCATGCCTTGGACGATTACCTTGTCGTCCGATGATAAGAAAATGCTCATGTCTCTCCCTAAGCGGCAAGTTCTGCGGCAATTTCTGCAGCTTGATCCATCGTTGGAACTATCGTGACGAGGGGGTTGTGTGCCTCGCGTAAAATGGCAAGACCTTCTTCCACTCGGTTGCCATCAAGCCTGACAACAATTGGTTTTGACGCATTGTCTCCAAGAAGATCCAATGCTCCAATTATGCCGCTGGCAACAGCATCACACGCGGTAATTCCTCCAAAGACATTGACAAAGACTGATTTCACCTGTGGGTCAGAAAGAATAACATCCAGTCCGGCCGCCATGACTTCGGCGGAAGCACCCCCTCCGATATCTAAGAAATTTGCTGGCCGAACTCCATATTTTTCACCTGCCAGTGCGACCACATCCAACGTTGACATGACGAGGCCCGCACCGTTGCCGATTATTCCTACCTGCCCGTCAAGGCGCACATAGTTAAGGCCTGCTTCTTGTGCTGCCACTTCGCGTTCATCTGTCGAGGAATTGTCCGCCAGTGCAGCATGATCCGGATGTCTAAAGGCAGCATTGTCATCCAAAGTGACTTTTCCATCAAGTGCAATAATGCTCCCGTCAGCGAGGCGCACCAACGGATTCACCTCAACCAGTGTGGCATCGTGTTGGCTATACACATTCCACAACGAAACCAGCGCGGGTACTAGCGCGTCCGTATCGGTAAATCCTGCTTCGCCGAGAACACTTCGAGCAACCTCATCGTTGATACCGATAGACGGATCCAGCTGATATTTCACTAGCGCTTCAGGACGCTCGACCGCGAGGGTCTCGATGTCCATACCGCCTTCACGAGAGCACAGAGCTATGTGCGTACGCTCAGCGCGATCTAAAAGAATCGAAAAGTAATATTCCTCAGCAATATCAGCGCCCTGCGCAACCATCACCTTGTGTACGGTGTGGCCACGAATATCCATACCTAAGATATCTGCAGCAATGCTCTCTGCCTCATCAGCAGAATGGGCCAGCTTTACACCTCCAGCTTTACCTCTTCCACCTATTTTCACCTGCGCTTTTATCACGCAGGGAAATCCTAGCTCTTCTGCGGCTGCCCGCGCCTGTGCGGGGTCAGTAGCGGTGATTCCGCTCAGAACGGGCACACCGCCATCTTCAAAAATATCGCGCGCCTGAAACTCGTAAAGATCCAAAAGTCGCATCCCTTCATGTGACACATTTGTCAGTTACTCCAGGATAACTGTCTCAGAGTTTTTTGAGAGGTGCCATGCGGATGAGTAGACGTTTCTGTGTTCCTCCAAAATCAACACGCGCTACTGCCTGCGGGCCGCTCCCATCAATGCCCGTCACAGTACCTTCACCGTATTTTCCGTGTTTTACTCGATCCCCGGGCTCTAGCTTTAGTGCGGGCTTTGCACTGGCTTGTCCCAGTTTTCCGCCTCCCACTGCAGGCGAACCGAGGCGCTTTGTTGGTTGTGATTTTACGAAAGTGCTCTGCAAAGAACCAGGTTTGCCCGATCCAAACGCTATGCCTGAATTGGATGAGGTCGATGTCCCGCTGCTGAATCCGTAAGTCTCACGGGTTGGTTCGCGGCCGATCTCCACAGTCTCTTCGGGGATGTCATCAAGAAACCGCGAAGCGGCCATTGCTTCGGATTGCCCCCATGCAGACCTGGTAGCCGCACGTGAAAGAAACAGTTTTTTCCGCGCCCGAGTAATCGCCACATAGGCCAGGCGCCGTTCTTCGGCTAACTCAGACATGTCCTCCATAGAACGCCGGTGCGGGAACGTGCCATCCTCCAGCCCGGTAACAAACACGTAAGGGAACTCTAAGCCTTTCGCAGTGTGAACGGTCATCAAGGTGACTGCCCCGCGACGGTCGTCATCCCCTGGGACTTGATCCGCATCTGCCACCAAAGCGACTCTTTCCAAGAAAGCCGCCAATGTGCCTTCAGTCTCACCACTTTGGCGTCGCTCAACATCGAACTCTTCTGCAACAGAAAGCAATTCGGCGAGGTTCTCTACGCGCGAGGCATCCTGTGGGTCTTCAGATTCACGTAGTTTAGCTAAATATCCAGAACGCGAAATGAGCTCATCAAGTACGTGAGCTGTACTGGCGCCCGACTCTGCTTGCGTTCTAATGTCTGCGAGCATAGTCCAAAACTCTGCGACTGAGGTAGCTGCACGTGGAGATAGGCCATCTATAGTCTCCCCCTGGGTGACCGCATCAAGCGCTGCCCCAAAAGAGAGCCCGTAGCGGTCTGCGTGCGCCATGATCGCTGTTTCTGCCTTATCGCCGATTCCCCGTCTTGGCGTATTGAGAATCCTGCGTATCGCTACTGTGTCTTCTGGATTAACTACCGCCTGCAAATATGCCAAAGCGTCCTTGATTTCCATGCGTTCATAAAAACGAGTACCCCCAACAAGCCGGTATGGAATGCCCGATCGCATCAGCATTTCTTCCATCGAACGCGATTGCGCATTAGTCCGATAGAAGACCGCTATATCACCCCAGTCAGCTCCCTCACTATTAAGGGCTTCTATGTGGCGGATGACATTACGGGCCTCTTCATACTCCGAGTCCAGCGCGTCAAGAACGATGCGATCTCCAGATCCAGAGGCGGTCCACAATTTCTTCGGCCTACGTCCGCTATTGCGGCTGATGACAGCGTTGGCCGCTGACAGTATATTTCCAGTAGAACGATAATTTTGTTCCAATACGATGGTCTGAGCGTTGGGAAAGTCCTTCTCAAATTCTTCAATATTGCGAATCGTAGCACCGCGAAAAGCGTAGATGGACTGGTCAGAATCACCTACGACAGTAAGTTCACCTGGAGCCACCGCATTAGCCCCAATTCCTACAAGGTGGCGGACGAGAACATACTGCGCGTGATTGGTGTCTTGATACTCATCCACCAAGATATGTCGATATCGACGCTGATAGTACTCAGCGATAGCGGGATTCTCCGAAAGCATTTGCACCGTCAGCATAATGATGTCATCAAAATCCACCGCATTAGCCTGCCGCAGACGCCGATTATATTCAGGATACGCGGCCGCGACAATCTGAGAAACGGGGTCACTGCCCATTGTTGAAATATATTCGCTAGGTGTAATCAGCTCATTTTTGAGGTCGGAGATTCGAGCTCCAATTGAGCGTGGTGTGTACCGTTTGACATCAACATCTTGAGCTTTCAGAACCATCCCAAGCAGTCTTTGGGCGTCCTGCATGTCGTAAATAGAGAATGTCGACTTGAGCCCAGCTGGATCGTAGTTCTGACGCAGGATCCTCACGCAAGCCGAGTGGAAAGTGGCCACTAGCATCCGCCGCCCTTGAGCATCACCCACCAAAGCCCCAACCCGTTCACGCATTTCAGCAGCTGCTTTATTGGTGAAGGTAATAGCCATAATCTCACCGGCTTGAGCTCTTCCCGTAGCGAGCAGGTACGCAATGCGGTGGGTGAGCACGCGAGTCTTTCCTGAACCCGCACCTGCCATGATCAGAAGAGGGCCGCCTTGATGAATGACGGCAGCCTTCTGTTCAGGGTTGAGTCCTTCGAGGAGAGCATCGGCTTCCGCACGGTGTGCAGGCGTAGGCGCACTACCTACACGGCGAAACTGGGCATCGGCGGCAATCGAGTCAAAGAGATCCATAGCCCCTCAACTCTAAGACAGTCCTGCGACATGTTGATCACTTCTGTCGCAAGCTGGTACCCAGAGTAATGGTATCTTTCAAGGTCAAACTAGGTAAGTAAGCGTGTGCAATGGCAAGTCCCACAGTAGGCAATTCGACAATCGATGGAACGGCAAGATAAATGGGTGCGTATTCAGGATTGAACTTCGACTTAAAGTTCAGTAACGATCTGAACCCATAGACCGGTTCCAAAGTTTTCCCTAACACGTCGAGTACTTGATCAAGTATTTGCGCGGAAGAACCTGCTTCATCTTCTACTCCTTTGGCCCTTGCCAGTGGAGCACCCGAGAGAGAAAGAATCTCATAGTTATTCTCTTTTGCCCATAATGCCGCCGAGGCTATCAAGTACTCCATCACAGGACGGAATCCTCCACCTAGTCGGCGCATGAAATCCAATGTCCAGCCGGTTATTCTGCCATCCTCATAAATAGGCATCCACGAGGTGATGCCATGGACTGTATCAGCATCATCGATTGCAAGGAGAATACGCGTATCCGGATCATCCAACTCTGCGACGCCTCCCAGAGTAAAACCCATTTCAGGAAGTGGCTTATCCGAAACCCATTCGGCTGAAATTTGTTTTATCTGGGCCATATATGCGGGTTTACATTCTGCAAACGTAGTCCAGTGTGTACTGATTCCTTCTTTTCTAGCACGGTTCAATGCAGTCCGAATATCTTGGAATTTTTTGCCTTTAAACTCTAATTCGTTCAACACCAGCAACGTTTCTTCTGCCACTTGCAGCCGGGACCAACGCCACGTATCAGTGACTGCGACGACTGGGCCATGGACCGAATAGAAAGCCGGGATTAGACCCTGTCCCACGGCGAAACCAACGAATTCTTCAAGCACATCAGCCAGCTCTTCAGTGCGCACCGCTGGATCAGAGACTGTGAGAGCGACCCCACCATCAGATCGGTAAGCGATAGCTGCTTCGTAATGCGACGATTTCCAATAGTTGTTCCCCTCCCATGTGGTAATCCACCCCATTGACCCCGCGTTGGTTGAGCGTACGATTTCTATATATTCAGCACGGCTAATCGAATTAGGTAGATCTCGACGCCGAAAAGAACGCCACAGTAACACTATCAATGCCGCCCAAGGTACAAGAGGAGCCCAGCTCATAAGAACGATTGCCCCCTCCGACTCCTCTACCATCTGCGGGGTTACTAAAGACAACACCGATGACGGTAACAGGCGGATAAGGAAGTCGGTCGTAAGAATCCACACCGTTGATAAAAATGTTTTAGTCGCACCAATCGATACCCCAATGATGAGAGAGACTAGCAGTGTGAGGGCGGTGATCACTCCCAGAGTTCTTCCGGCCTTTTCATACGTACCACTCCCAGCGCGAACCGTGAAAAGACTACGTTTCGCACACACGATTATAAGAAGGACTAACGGAACCACAACTGGCACAATAAAACGCGCTGTTGGCAATCCAAGCTCATTGAAGCCAAGAATTTCTGATCCTTCTTCCCAGTTCCTCACCTCGCCCCAAATCATTGCCATATGTACTAGCGCAACTACAGCTGTGAGCGACTGCAAAATGACGGTCCCCCACCAGGCCGCTAGACGGCCTCCTCGCAATCCCCAGGCCAACACTAGCTGGGTTACCAAAGGCATAAGCGCTAAGAGACGTGCTCCCGCCCCTCCACCGCGTAGTAAATAGCTGTAATGAGCGCATTGTGCCGACAGCGTCTCTACGGCACACATCTGATCAACGATATCGGGGGAAATCGCGTCGGAAGCAACTGTGTATTTCATGGAAGAAAGCGCACCAATCATCTCAGGCGAGCGCAGTGAAATCAGAGTTCCAATCACAATGCCTGCTACTACGATGGCGACCAGGCCGCGACCTTGTTGCGGTCCTGCCATAACCGACGCTGCACGATCCCGGCTCTTATGCCAGACGATGATACCGAAAACAGTACCCAGAAGAGCAGTCACCAACGTAAAGATGGTTCCAAGGGTTCCAGCGAAAGCCAACATGACCAGAAGGATGGACACAACCATCGTGCGGACGCGTCGTCGCCATAATGCCGGTAATTTCACCGCAGCAGCGCTTCCAACACCAATCAGGAATGCGGCTATACCAACGATCTCCTGTTGTTCTAGGAGATCCCCCCAGGCAGGGTCAATACTATCTATACCCTCGGCAATAAGAACCGTAAGAAATGCACCAAACCAATATGAAATAGCACCGATGAGAATAAACCATCCTGATCCCATGGCTCTTTCAATCCATATCCCCACGGATAGAAGTAGTGCTATATCGATAACCATTTCTATTGCATTATGCGACCACGAAATAGCAGTAAAAACTGTCCACCAGGAGTGTCCGACGCCAGCAGCAATATAGGGTTCAAGGCTTTCGCGACCTATCGAAACCGATACGATAAATATCGTCAAGAGCAGCAGAGAAAGGAATACACTTACCGGCCCGCCAGCCATCCATCGAGCGAATGCTCGACTATCATGCGCAAGTCGCATGCGTACCCGCCGCGGAGTACTTGAATCATATGCAATTTGTGGCGCGTCACCCATAGTGTTTCGCTTTCGTCTCGTTAATTCCCCTGATGTGAACCTTACCCGAACCTGATCCTTCGAGTAGTGTTGAATACGTATGCGACGTAAAAACGAACACGATTTTCTTTTGCCCGATGGACGCCATATCAGTTGGCTTCTCTTTGGAGACCCCTCTGGCTTCCCCATTGTCTATATGCACGGTACTCCCGGTTCTGCATTGGAGGCAGCCGTATTTGATCGCGCAGCAAAGACAGCTGGGGCAATGATTATTGCGGTCGATAGGCCCGGGATCGCTGGATCAACTCATATTAATCAGTCGTTAGCGCAATACTGCACAGACATTGCTTATCTAGCTGATTCTTTAGAATTGAACCAGTTTTCCGTGATGGGATGGTCCGGAGGTGGCCCTTACGCACTTGTCACCGGCACATTCTTAGCATCGAAGGTTCGGGCCATAGGCCTCATCGCCCCTCAAAGTTCGAAAGACCCGTGGGAGAAGTTCGTACCCGCCGGACTCTTACGTGCTGGATTATTCCTATATCGAGGAATCACTCATTTTCCCTCTCTTTTAGTGGCAAGTTTTCGCGCAGACGATATTGGTCGGCATTCATCGCGGCCTCCTGGTACCTACCGCAATATTTTGGCCAGGTCTGCTCAACGCGCGACGAGAAAAGGGACCACCGGACTGGTAGACGATGCCCTCACCCTTCGTAATAATTGGGGGGTAGACCTCGAACACCTAGCAGATATTTTGTCAGATCAAAGCCCACCTCTGCCTGTGTGGATCGTCCAAGGTGGCCGCGACTGGATTATCCCGGCTCGAGACACCGATGCACTAGCCGCGCGCATACCGCATGTCCATAGGATCTATGATCCCACTGCAACCCACCTGCAGACGCTTTTAGACCATACGTACGAGGTTGTGCGCGCCATGGTACATCCTCGCCAAGTGCAGTAGCCCTCGGACTCGATGATCCTACGGAAAGAAGAGCTTTAGAAGTCAGGATCTCACTTTTGTGGCAGGAAGAAGCCCCATGGCCAGACCAGCCATTACGGTCACGGCTAGAAGTGCTTGACGCACCCCCACGTTATCGCCCAGGAAGCCAACCAGGAGCGGCCCCCAAAGAAACGATGAGAATGAGATCGTACTAACGACACTCAGACGTGCTGGTGCCTTGTTAGGATCGTCGGCAGCAGCAGAAACCGCAATGGGAATCCCTAGACTGCCGCCCAGGCCCCACAATGCGACTCCCAGAAAGGGGAGGTAGCCCCCGCCGCACACAACCAGCAGACTTCCAACAATCACAAGAGGCACGAGCACCAGTAAGACTCGGACTCGCCCCCACCTACTGATAGCAAATGGCCCCACAATTCGTCCCGCCAACACGCATCCAAGGAAAAGAGCTAGAGCTAGAATCCCTAATGAATCGTCAACACCAATTCCGTCCGTGAATACCACGGGTATCCAATCATTTACAGTTCCTTCGCCAAAGGAAAAGACATTGCCAGTAAACCCATGCAGAGGGTACGCGGCTCTAGCCATGCGGAACGTCTGGAGAAGCGTTGATTTACGCGTGCCTGCGAACTCTCTGGGGCACGGAGGCTTGCTAGTGCTACGGAACCGACAACAGCAATCGCAACCGCCGCCAGGTGCACTATCATGGGCACGCCTAACCTGACCATACCTGCCGCGAGGAGAGCGCCTCCTATTGCCCCAGCAGTCAACACCCCATGGAACCACGGCACCAATGGCCGTGACTCATCATCCGCTATTGCCGGTGCGAACGGTAGTATTCGATCAGCTGGCGAGTGGAGCTGTCTTGCTGTTCTAAAGCTTTGTAGTCTCCTTCAACCGCGGGCATAAGTTCGCGCGCCAAGACTTTTCCTAACTCAACTCCCCACTGGTCAAAGCTGTCGATACCCCAGACGGCGCCTTGTACAAAAGTGAGATGTTCATAGAGCGCGATCAGCTGCCCGAGTACAGACGGGGTTAGCGCAGGAGCCATGATGGATGTCGATGGGCGGTTTCCCGGGAATACACGCGCCGCAACGATTTCTTCAGCGGTTCCTTCGGCCCTCACTTCTTCTATTGTCTTACCAAAAGCCAAGGCTTTTGTCTGGGCAAAAAAGTTAGAGAGGAACAACTCATGCATATCTGCCTCTCCGTCCTTGAACGGGAACTGCGGCGAGGCGAATGCAATAAAGTCGGCGGGGATCAGCCTAGTACCCTGATGAATTAACTGATAAAAAGCATGTTGTCCGTTGGTTCCTGGCTCACCCCAGAAGATCTCACCCGTGTCGTAGGTGACTGGAGAGCCATCCCATCGCACAGACTTTCCGTTGCTTTCCATGGTTAATTGCTGCAGGTATGCGGGAAAACGGTGCAGATACTGCGCATAAGGCAGTACAGCATGGGTGTCAGCATCTAAGAAATTGGTATACCAGACATTGAGTAATCCCATCAGCAGTGGAACATTCTTCTCTGCAGGGGTCTGCGCAAAATGTCTGTCCATTGTGTTGAAGCCAGCGAGGAATTGCGCAAAGTTCTCCGGCCCCAACGCTATCGCTAGTGATGTTCCGACGGCCGAATCTACCGAATAGCGGCCACCCACCCAGTCCCAAAAACCGAAGGCATTTGCAGGATCTATGCCAAACTCTGCCACTTTGTCTAGTGCTGTGGAAACAGCAATGAAGTGCTGAGAGATTGCCTCGGCCTCAGAAAAGCTAACACTATTTTCCCGCAAAGCTTCTAGGAACCAGGAACGCACTATCCGCGCGTTCGTGAGGGTTTCAAGAGTTGTGAAGGTCTTGGAAGTCACCACCACCAAAGTGGTTTCAGGATCGAGGTCTGAGATCACCTCTCCTGCATCAGTGGGGTCGATGTTGGAAATAAAACGGCATTCGAGTCCCTCGAGAACATACGGATGCAACGCCTCGTACACCATCACAGGACCCAAATCTGATCCACCAATACCGATATTGACGATAGTGGTGAAGCGTCTACCAGTCACACCAGTAATCGCGCCAGATCGAATTTTGCGAGCAAAATCGAAAATCCGCGACAACTCTTCATGGACCGCCGGCACGACATCTGTACCGTCAACAAGAAGTCTTTCACCTTCCGGACGACGCAATGCCGTATGAAGGACAGCGCGGTCTTCAGTGACATTAATACGATCACCAGAAAACATACGATCACGATGGGCAAGAACATCCGTTTCCTCCGCAAGCGCTAAGAGCTCGCTGAGAATCTGTTCGTTAACCAAGTTTTTCGACAGGTCGACCATCAAGTCGCCAGCATCAAAGCTCCACGAGGCGCCGCGATCGGGGTCATCAGAAAACCACTGGCGTAGGTTCGGCTGGAATGTGTCTGCCAGAGATTCAAGTTTTTTCCATGCATCAGTAGCAGTAGGGTCAACTGGCTGAGGGATGCTCATTTTTCATTCTCCTGGGTCTGATCTGCGGTGAGGATGGGAACCTTACGCACTGACATTTTTGCGTTCTCTAAGGAAACCACTTCGATGATTGGATACATGGACAACCACCATTGCTTCTTGGGGCGGCGAGCGTTCATGTCGACATCTCGTGGCATGTCTTCTATGGGCCGTGCGGTGATCTCGTGACTGTCCATGCCCACGTAAAGAGCCTCTGCTGCGCCACTGCTCAATGACTCTTCGAGACTGTTGAGTCCAGCATGCACCAATCGGGTAGCCAAGAGCCGATCGAATGGCGTTGGCGCGCCCCCCTGCTGGATATATCCCAGTGCAGAATCTCTTACATCAAAGAGGTTTTCGCCCGCTGCTTCAAAGGCTTTGGCGATGAAAGAACGATTGTAGTGGGTTGATGTCTCTTCATTCATCACTACTAGGAGAAGACGTCGCCCTTGTTCGAAAGACTCTCGCAGTATTACTGAGTCCTCGGAAAGCTGTCCTAAAGTAAGAGGCTCTTCATTGATGTAAACGTATTCGGCACCCGAAGCTATCCCACTCATAAGAGCTAGGTAGCCGCATTTTCTTCCCATTGCTTCGGCCACGAAACATCTCTTAGAGGCAGCTGCTGATTCCTTGATTCTATCCAAAGCCCATACTGCATTGTTCAGAGCGGTGTCCGCTCCGATTGCCAGTTCTGCGCCTGGGAGATTATTGTCAATGGATGCGGGAATGAGAACCGTGGGGATAGCAAGGGCTGGGAATCGACTGCGCTCCTGACTCATTTGCATGACAGCAAGGTATGCGTTAAAACCACCGATGACCAGTAAAGCGTCAAGCCGGTTGCGTTCGATTGCCCGTCCGATCGCGTAATAGGATTCCACCGGGGGAATTTCGCGACGCGTTCCAAGTTCGGCACCGCCGTCAAAAGCCCAGCCTTCGACATCCGACCATGTGAGTTCACGAATGCGATCATCGGCAAGTCCCTGCCAGGACCCGTCGATGCCCACCATATTCCATCCACGGTTGATTCCCATGCGCACGGCTGCCCTTGCGGCAGTATTCATTCCAGGAGCGAGTCCTCCTGCGTGAAGGATGCCGACACGCGGCGCACTGGCGGGGTTCGCCTCGTCCGGCGGATCAGACAGAACGTGGAATATCTGACTCATTTCGAAGAACGTATTTCCCCGAGCTTTCTTAGCGGCAACGTAATCGCCGGAGTCAATCATTTTCTGGACGGACCGGGTATTGATAACAGCTTGTTCGAGGTCTAGGCGCGTTACGCGATTATGCCGTACCCCTAAAATACATGCTTGACCATAGGCTTGTGGGCTCAGTAGTTCTTGGGCAGCAGCATATCCGAGGAGAGTGGACATCCACCTGTCGTAGGCCGACGGTGACCCGCCACGTTGCACATGTCCCAATATAGAAATACGCGCGTCTTCGCCCAGGCCGTCTTTGAGAGCTTCCGCAATGTCCTGTGTTGTGACATCTTTGCCCTCGGTATCGCGGGCACCTTCTGCCACGAGAATCAGTGATTCACGTCGGCCAGCGTCGCGCCCCTCTTGGAGGCGAGCGCATACGTCCTGTTGCCACCCAGGATGAGCAGGCGCTTCAGGTGTAAATACATAATCCGCACCACCAGCAACTGCAGCCATGAGTGGCAGGTAACCGCAGTGCCGTCCCATCACCTCAATAATGAAAGTGCGCTGGTGAGATGCTGCTGTTGAAGTAATTTGGTCCATTGCCGTAACAATGCGATCCAAAGCCGTGTCTGCACCGATTGTCATGTCGGTGCCTACAAGGTCATTGTCGATGGACCCCACAAGACCTACCAGGGTGAGCTCTGGGTGGGCGGCGGCAAGTTCTGCGCTCACCTCACCAGATTCAACCAGTCCTTCTAGTTGTTGCGCCCATTCGCGGCGGAACTCGTCAGCACCAGACAGCGAGCCATCTCCACCGATGACAATGAGCCTGTCAATTCCTTGTTCAAGCAGGTTTTTCGTTGCTCGGGTACGACCCTCATAGGTGCGGAACTCATCGGAGCGTGCCGACCCGATGACAGTGCCACCTTTATTGAGTATCGAGGAGACGCTTGCCCACTTCATGGGGCGAATGGAGTCTCCTCCATTAATTGCGCCGATCCACCCCTCCATTATCGCGAAGGGTTCTGCTCCCGCTGAAAGGGCAGTACGAACAACAGCTCGCACTGCTGCGTTCATTCCGGGAGCATCTCCACCGGAGGTAAGGACCCCCAAGCGAATCGGCTTTCCGTTATCGGGTCTGGTCCCCACAATCAGGTCACTCACTCAAGTACCTCTCTCATGGCCCGGCTTTGATCTGGGCGCCGCTGATATTCTACTCGGTGGTGCCGATGCCGCACCTATCCGCAAGACGCTCTTGGCGGCAAACAGTTTTTGCCATAGGAATGCCCCGCACATCTTGTACGGGGTATTCCTATGCGGCGTTAGTTCAGTGCTGCCTGGAGATTGTGGTCCAGGGCATCTAAGAACTCTTCAGTGGTGAGCCACTGCTGTTCGGGACCAATCAAGAGAGCAAGGTCCTTGGTCATTTGCCCGTTCTCTACCGTCTCAACAACGACCTTTTCAAGAGTGAGTGCAAAATCGGCGACTGCTGGGGTCCCGTCAAGCTTGGCGCGATGTTGAAGTCCGCGTGTCCACGCAAATATTGACGCTATCGGATTTGTTGATGTGGGCTTACCAGCCTGGTGCTGACGGTAGTGGCGAGTTACAGTTCCATGCGCCGCTTCCGCCTCGACGGTTTTTCCATCTGGCGACATGAGTACCGATGTCATAAGGCCCAACGATCCAAATCCTTGAGCAATCACATCAGACTGAACGTCACCGTCATAGTTCTTGCACGCCCATACGTATCCACCTTCCCACTTCATGGCTGCTGCAACCATGTCGTCAATGAGGCGATGTTCATACGTGAGGCCCGCTGCATCGAATTGTTCCTTGTATTCAGCGTCGAATACCTCTTGGAAGATGTCTTTGAACGCACCATCATAGGCTTTGAGAATGGTGTTCTTTGTTGAAAAATAGACTGGGAATCCTCTTTGGAGCCCGTAGGCAAAAGATGCGCGCGCAAAATCGCGAATCGACTCGTTAAAGTTGTACATTCCCATCACCACGCCGCCGGCTTCTGGGATTTCGACGACGTCGAATTCCATGGGCTCTGACTCATCATTGGGGGTAAAGGTGAGGGTAACTGTCCCACCCGTTGGTGCTTTAAAGTCAGTGGCACGGTACTGGTCTCCGAAGGCGTGGCGCCCCACAACGATCGGTTTCGTCCAGGTGGGGACTAGCCGAGGAATATTGTTGATGAGGATGGGCTCACGGAAAATAACTCCACCAAGGATGTTGCGGATGGTGCCATTGGGCGACTTCCACATTTTCTTTAGTCCGAACTCTTCCACCCGGGCTTCATCGGGGGTGATGGTCGCACATTTCACGCCGACACCGTATTTTTTGATGGCTTCAGCGGCATCAATAGTCACCTGGTCGTCGGTTGCATCGCGGTTGGTGATAGACAGATCGAAGTACTTCAGATCTATATCAAGATAAGGAAAGATCAGACGGTCTTTGATGAACTGCCAAATGATCCTGGTCATCTCGTCGCCGTCGAGATCAACGACAGGACCGACGACTTTGATTTTCTCCATGGATTTTCCCTTCACGGACGATTTATCTCGACATCGAGTTTACTTCGAGGATAGGCGAGAGCCAACTCGAATAACGGTATTGCAGATCAAATCTCTACGGAAGAATCTGTGGGGACACAGCTCTCGGAGGAATTTCCGTAACGTTTCCAGGCTGGTTGATCACGAGGATGCTGTCGCACCCGTTGCGAAGCTCTTCTAAAGAATCGCTGGCAATGAGTACTGTTGCGCCTACCCCTTGGAGTCTGCGCAACAAGGAAAAAACCTGCTCTTGATGTTTTTCGTCCATGCCTAGCGTAGGCCGGTCGACGATAACTAGTGCGGGGACGGCAACGTCACCATCTTCCGACAACCTCGTTATCATCTCTAGTTGTTCGAGGGGGCTGAGGGCTTGATCTGATTTGGCGAATAGTCTCCCGAACCATGAGTCAGCATCGCCGGTGAATAGACTACTAAGTTTGCGCCCTGCTGCAGCCCCAATCAATCTTTCATCTGCTGGAATGTAGTGAATTCCGCTTCCCCGTGCAGTCTCTAAAGATTTCACATTTGCGAGGTGGTCGCCCACAACAAGAGAGCCCACAGAACGGAGGTTTCCTCCCATAGCAGCCAAGAGTATCTCCCGATATTCGGGCTCTTTCCCGGTCATTCCAAGGATAAAACCCGGCGGAATTGTCATATCGACGGGTTCAGCGCCCGATGGTCCAAATTGTTGCAGTCTAACGGTTTGGGCATGTGTCGAAGGGCTACCATCTGGAAAATTCACCGGCCGCCATTTGTGCTCTTCATCGGGCCGGAATGCTTCGCAGACTCTTCCTTCATCCAAACACACAACCTGGTTACTCACAGTTTCAAGCAGCGACCGATCATGAGAAATAACCATGACTGCCTTGTTTTCGTCGCGCAGAGTTTCAACTAGGTCGATGAAATTCCCTCTCTGGCTGGCACCTAACCGGACTTCAGATTGGTCGAAGACGACAGTTTGAGGATCGGAAAACAGAATTCGCGCTATATGGACCCACTGCTGTTGCGCGCCGTTCATACCATCTAGCGGCGCGTGGATATCCAGCGGGATTCGATACCGCACAGTCATCTCATTGAAACGGTCAATAATATCCTTGCGCATGGCCGCAGAGATGCGGCCCGTGGTGCCCAGACTCAAGACCAAATTATCGAGCACTGTAAAGGTAGGAATCACCACCAGTTGTTGTCTAACAACACCAATACCTGCCGCGGTAGCTTCGTTCTGACTGCGCGGGCTGACCCTGCGATCATCCACAATAATGTCGCCTGAATAGTCAGCATAATCACCTGCAAGCACGCCAGCCAAGGTAGACGTACCAGCTCCGTTCGGACCCGTAATACCGCAGATTTCCCCCTGAGGCAACACTAAGGATATCCCCTGCAGTGCCGGAGCGTTAGACGGGGATACACTGACACACTCCATACGCGTCACTGCATTCACTATGCCTCCCCCGATGTCAATGGGACTCTAGTCAACTACCCCGTAAAGTCGGTCACCCGCATCACCTAGGCCTGGAACAATATAATTGTGGTCGTTGAGTTTTTCATCGACAGCGGCAACGACCACTCGGACGTCGGCGCGATCTCCTACTGCAGCCTCAAGTGTCTCAAGCCCCGGGCGTGCTGCAAGAATCGAAATACACGTCACGTCGCGAGCCCCACGCTTGAGGAGGTATTCGATGGCCTCTACAACTGTCGATCCTGTTGCCAGCATCGGATCTAAGATAAAGCACTGTCTGCCGGTGAGATCATCCGGAAGCCGCTCAGCATAGGTCTCAATTTCTAGAGACTCGTCGTTTCTCACCATTCCCAGAAATCCGACCTCTGCGCTGGGCAGTACTGCCAACATCCCGTCGAGCATACCTAGTCCCGCCCGGAGGACAGGAACTACCATAGGGCGCGGCTCTTTGAGCGCCCATCCGGTCGCTTTCGATACGGGGGTTTCAATCTCAATTTCCTCTATAGCAACTTGGCGTGTCGCCTCGTACGCCAAAAGTGCTACTAACTCTGCGACCAGGTGACGAAACACCGACGGCGCCGTTGCCTTGTCGCGCAGTACCGTCAGCTTGTGATCGACAAGAGGATGGTGCACATGAATAAGTTCCATGTCCTCAGCCTAGCGGTTCACAGGCCTGCCCATGACATCCACGCCGAGCCCATTCACAGGTTCGACTGGCTCGGACCAGTCGCTTCACGACGTCTTAAAAATGGGTTGGCCTGCGGCCATGTAGCATAGAAGGTGACAAAGGCTTTCCCCACTCTTACGGTGACGTCTTTGAAGGAGTCGAGCGGGCGACCGGACACATCTACGACTAAGGACCTATCGAAAATAATCCGGTTTCCGGGTCGTAGCTGCAAGGAAAGATCGAGATCATCGTGAATGTCGGAACGGTGTGAGAGCACGGAATTCCTATGTTGCTTCCACAGTTCTGCACGCATAGCCATATTGGAACCAAAAAACATTGGGTGCCCCAGCCAGGGGTGGACTATTCCTTCGATGGCACCTAAGTAGAGGTGTTCGCCAATCCATTTTCGAATAGGGTCCGTCCCATAGAACCGACCAGGGCCCGTGATCCCCTCAAGGGAAGGGATCACACGAAAGGCTCTTTCAATACGGGCCAACCAGTTTTCCGGCGGTACAGAATCAGCGTCTAGTCGCGCAATAATGTCAGCATCCTCCGCAAATGCTTTATCGTAGCCTGCGGATGCTGCGGGCCAAATACCTCGACGATTTTGACATACGAGTGTGGCACCGTGTGCTCGCGCAACAGCGCTGGTGTCATCGATGCTGGCATTATCTACAACGATGACTTGGTCAGGGCCGCGAGTCTGCAGGTCCAAGGCCGTGAGGCATCGTTGCAGGAACCCGGCGTCATTTCGACAAGGAATAACGACGACAATTTTCATAGCTGGCACCTCCCTATCTTCCCATGACCGTACTTCCCTTGCTCCCAGGCCTCCGTCGATTACCCCCTCTCCGATAACCCGCCCCTCTCATCAGCTGCTGGATTTTTGCGACCCCCACTCTCTCATAACACGCACATAACACGCAGCTGAGGACAAGGAATTGTGGGTAAGAAAAGAGCCCCGGAGAAAACTCCGGGGCCCATCTCATCAGGTGCTTCTAGCGCACGTCCTCATCAACCCAGTCAAAGGTACGAGTGACTGCTTTCTTCCACAGACGATAAGTGCGATCGACTTCAGCTTGGTCCATATCTGGAGTCCACCGCTTGCCTTCCTTCCAGTTGGCAATGACATCAGCTTCGCCCTCCCAGTATCCAACTGCGATGCCAGCTGCATACGCGGCACCTAGAGCTGTGGTCTCAGCAACTTGTGGGGCAACAACGTCCACACCGATGATATCGGCCTGGAACTGCATCAACGTATTGTCGCGAATCATACCGCCATCAACGCGCAGCTCTAGCAGCTTGTCACCAGAGTCAGCATCCATTGCTTCAAGTACTTCCTTGGTTTGGAAAGCTGTTGATTCAATGACTGCACGCGCCAAGTGTCCGCGGGTGTTATAGCGCGTCAAGCCCACAATCGCACCACGAGCATCGTCACGCCAGTAGGGAGCAAAGAGTCCTGAGAACGCGGGCACGAAGTACACGCCTCCATTGTCCTCAACAGTATTGGCGAGTTCTTGAATCTCATGGGACTCGTTGATCATCTTCAGATTGTCACGAAGCCACTGAACTAAAGAGCCCGCTACCGCAATAGAGCCTTCTAATGCATAGACGGGCGCCTTGTCGCCAATCTTGTAGCACACTGTTGTGAGCAGACCATTCTTCGAGAACACCAGTTCTTCGCCGGTGTTCATGATCATGAAGCAGCCGGTTCCATAGGTATTCTTAGCCATGCCTTTTTCAAAACATGCTTGACCGAAGGTGGCTGCCTGTTGATCACCCAGGATCCCCGCGATGGGTGTGTCGATGAGTAGACCGTTGGGCCGTCCGTAACCGTAAATCTCGGACGACGACTTGATCTCAGGAAGCATCGACATGGGGATCCCCATGTCTTCACAAATCTCTGGATCCCATTGGAGCGTACGAAGATCCATGAGCATGGTGCGTGAGGCGTTAGTAACGTCGGTTGCGTGAACGCCTCCGTTAACTCCGCCGGTCATGTTCCACAACACCCATGCATCGGTATTACCGAAGAGGAGATCACCCTTTTCGGCCCGTTCCCGAGCGCCAGGAACATTATCCAGAATCCATTTAACTTTCGGACCAGAGAAATACGTTGCTAAAGGCAAACCTACTTTATCGCGGTACTTCTCGAGGCCGGCCTCACCCCCCAGTTCACGAATAATCTCTGAGGTGCGAGTATCCTGCCAGACAATCGCGTTGTAGACGGGTTCTCCCGTGTTCTTGTCCCAGACAACCGCGGTTTCACGCTGGTTGGTGATACCTACTGCTGCTAGGTTGTGGCGGTTAATCTGTGCCTTTTGTAGAGCATCGGCAACGACTGCCCGAACGGTATCCCAAATCTCCACGGGGTTATGCTCTACCCACCCGGGATTGGGAAAGATTTGCTCGAATTCTTGTTGCCCCACCGAGACAATCTCTCCGGAGTGGTTGAACACGATCGCTCGGGACGACGTTGTTCCCTGATCAATCGCAAGGACGAATTTCTCGTCACTCATAGTATTCCTTTCAATGTTCGGTTATTTATGCGCCAATGCCCCACGCGGTGATATCGAGCGTGGAAAGACCAAATGCGTAGATGACAACCACTGCCAAGACTGCGCCGATGATGGGACCAAGAACAGGAACCCAAGAGTATCCCCAGTCTGAACCGCCTTTACCTTTGATGGGGAGGATCGCGTGAGCAATACGCGGTCCCAAGTCACGTGCTGGGTTGATGGCATAGCCGGTGGGACCACCAAGGGATGCACCGATACCGACGATGATAAGTGCTACTGCCAGGGGGCCAACCATCGTCGGCGTGCCGCCAGCTACCAGAATAAACGCGATGAGGACAAATGTTCCCATTGCCTCAGTGACAAGGTTCCATCCGTAAGACCGTACTTCTGGACCGGTCGAGAAGACCCCAAGTTTCAAAGCTGGATCCGCATCCTGATCGAACTGTTTCTTATACGCCAAATATGCCAAGATAGCTCCCACAAATGCGCCCAGGAACTGCGCTGCAATATAAATAATAAAGAAGCTAAATGTAATTGGAGCGGCAAATTCACCGCTTTGCCCATTGAATGTGACCGCAGGGTCGTACCAGGACTGGACAACCTTAGCGATGGTGACCGCAGGGTTGAGGTGACCGCCCGACTTCCACGCAGCGTACACACCGGCAAAGACTGCAAGTCCCCACCCGAAGTTAATCATGAGCCAACCGCCACCTTTGCCTTTGTCCTTTGGCAAAAGGTTGTTGGCGACGACACCGGCACCTAGAAGTATCAGTATTGCTGTGCCAACGAATTCGCTGGCAAATATTTCCCATTCAAGCACTGTGTTCGTTCTCCTTCCGCGCTGTTAGACGCATTTGTCCGGGACCACCTTGGTACCCGGGTACCTCATACATTCAGAAATGGACGGATTGGTTCGACGGCCTCACGCACCGCCTGGGCTTCCGACTCATCTTCGATTGTGGCAGCCTCACGTACTGCCCGCACAACATCCTCGTACTGCTTGATTTCTTTATCTTTCGTCTTCTTATTCCACTTGAGTATTTCTGCCATAAGATCCGCAATCTCAGAGACTGCCGAGAGTCCCGCATCACGGTGTTCGTATACCAGACGTACTCTGTGCAACAAAATATCCTCTAAATGAAGTGCCCCTTCATGCGACACGCCAAATGCCACATCAGCACGTAAATACTCAGGAGCGCCTTGTAGAGGCTGAGCCAAATCGGGGCGTTCTTTGATGGAATCTAGTACCGCAAAAATATCCGAACCATAGCGATCTAGAAGATCTTCAACTTGATCGACTGTCAAGCCGGACTGCGCAGCAATCTTTTCACGCGAGTTCCACAAGGCATGGTAGCCGTCGGCTCCTTGCAGAGGTGTTTCTGCAGTCACGCAGGGACGCTCTTTCGCCCGGCGCTCACCCAGAGTGAAGTCGACGGCATCTTCAGCCATTTGGCGGTATGAGGTGAGCTTGCCACCAGCAATAACCGTGAGACCGGGCACTGCTTCAGTCACTGTGTGTTCACGAGACACTTTGGTTGACTTCGCTTCATCGCCATCAAGAGTTCCGGGTTGCAAGAGCGGGCGCAGTCCAGCAAAAGTCCCCAAAATATCGTCAGTCGTGAGAGGATCGCGCAGAACTGAATTTGCGTGATCAAGAAGATACTGAATATCTTCTTTGTCGGCGACTGGGTTCCGCAAGTCTTCGTGATACTTCGTGTCTGTGGTGCCAATAATCCAATAGCGTTTCCACGGGATGATAAATAACACCGACTTTTCGGTGCGCAGGAACAAGCCAACTTTTGACTTAATACGGTTCTTAGGAACGACCAGGTGAATACCCTTGGAGGCCAGTACCTTCAGTCCACCCGTCGATCCTCCCAACGATTGTGTTTTTTCTGTCCACACGCCAGTGGCATTGATGATCGAGCGGGTCTTCACATGAAAGCGCTTCCCGCTCTCAAGATCCTCAAGTTCAGCACCGCATACGTGACCGGTAGCGTCCTTTTCGATGCCCACAAGTTGGACTCTATTTGCTGCTAGAGCACCGTAGCGCACAGCAGTCCTGACCAACGTAATAACTAAACGGGAGTCATCGACTCTGGCATCGTAATAGACGATAGATCCGTTGAGCGCATCGGGCTTTAGCGCAGGCGATAGTTTTAGAGAAGTCTTTTTCGTATGGTGGCGTTGCGTCGGCACTGATCCTCTATGCGCTATTTGCGCAATTGCGTCATACATCCCCACCCCAACTGCGGAATAGGTTCTCTCAATGACAGGAATCTTCAACGGCCACAGCAAGGGCTGCGCTTTGACGAGGTGGGGTGCGTTCTGCGTAAGCAGCAACCCTCGTTCGCGCAACGACTCAGCTACGAGAGCAAAATTGAGTTGGTAGAGGTAGCGAAGTCCTCCATGCACCAGCTTAGAGGATCGCGAGGAGGTGCCTGAGGACCAATCTTGCGCTTCTACTATGCCAACTTTGAGACCGCGTGTCGCTGCATCGAGCGCGATTCCTGCGCCTGTTACGCCCCCACCTACGACAAGAACGTCAAGCATATCGCCACTTGACATCGTTTCTATGTCTGACGCTCGTGTTTCCTTCGAAAGAACTGGAGTTGCCACTTTGTCCGCTCCTTACTGGTTGCTCTCTCCGTGGAGCCACCCTCTTCCTATTATTCCCGTTCTGCACGCATTCGCTCTTCTATTGCACGATTGTGCATGAGAGACTATAGAACATGAGCGATCGTGAAGAACTAGCGCACCAAGCCGCGTCCATGCATTACCTACAAGGTCTGACGATGGAAGCTATTGCCGGACAGATGGGAGTCTCCCGGTCGACAGTGTCCCGACTTCTTTCATTTGCACGCGAATCTGGCCTAGTCCATATTTCTGTCGAAGCTCCCCCCGTCTCACGGTCCAGCTTGGGAGGTCAACTGCGAAGAGAGTTCGGAGTTAACGCTTGGGTTGTGCCGGTGCGGTCCGCTGCCCCTGATATCAGCCGACTGGGAGACGTTGCCCAGGTCTGCGCAAATCATCTGAGTTCACTCATGGAACCAGGAATGACTCTTGGAATCGCGTGGGGCAATACCACTTCGGCAATCACTCCCAATCTTCCTGGACGGAAACTACGCGGCACCACAGTAGTGCAACTCAATGGCGCGGCCAATGCATCTGAATCAGGGATGCCCTACGCCGATGCCATTATTTCCCAGGCAGCAACGGCATTCGGAGCCAAAATGGTCCACTTTCCAGTACCAGCATTCTTCGACTACCCCGAAACGAAGAACGCGATGTGGCGAGAACGCTCAGTCCGCAGAGTCTTGGAGACAATCGAATCCTGCGACATCGCACTGTTTGGGGTTGGAGCCATGTCAGGGCGTCTACCAAGTCACGTATACTCGGCAGGTTTCCTCGACGAATCTGAAATCGACGCGGCACGGCAAGACGGAGTGGTTGGCGATGTGTGCACAGTCCTTATGCGTCAAGATGGTTCCACCGACATGGCCCTCAATGCTCGCGCATCCGGGCCTCCCCCCTCACAGCTAAGGCGAATTCCAAGGCGCATCTGCGCGGTAGCAGGAGACTCTAAGGCAGGTCCCCTTCTCGGCGCACTGCGTGCGGGAGTAGTAACCGATCTGGTTGTCGATTCTTCTCTCGCTACACGCGTCTTAAGCATCTCCAATGGTCGAAGTCGATGAGCTGGGAACACCCCCCGATCATGAAAAATCCTTCATCCCATATGTGAGACACTGATAACCATGTCTGGCGTACAATCTGAGCTCTTTGAACTACCAGAAGGCTCATATCGGCCTCGCGCACGCGTCATTCTTCTCACTGGACCATCGGGATCGGGAAAAACATCCTTGTCTAAACGCACAGGACTACCGTCTGTGGCGCTCGATAGCTTCTACCGCAATGATGATGCACCCGGCATGCCGATGCGCGGAGACCTGATCGATTGGGACGATGTCAATTCGTGGGATCGACAAGGAGCGCTGGAAACCCTCAGTGAACTCTGCACTGAGGGCACCGCCGAAATCCCCATCTATGACATCCCCAGCAATCGGCGCACCGGAACAGCCCCCCTGAGTTTGGGTGATAATAAGTTATTTATTGCCGAGGGAATTTTTGCGTCTTCCCTCATCGAACCGCTACGCCAACGTCAACTGTTGGCAGCCGCTATATGCGTAGCGCGAAGCCCTCTACGCAACGCATATTTCCGATTGCTGCGAGACCTTTCAGAATCACGTAAACCCGTGCCGGTGCTGCTCTTTCGAGGTGCACGCCTCGCCGCAGCAGAGCCCTCACAAGTCCGCGCTTGGATTGGCGCGGGCTGTCAGCCTGTCAAATCGTTGGATGCCGCGGCCTCACTCATCCGGGAACTCAACCGCTAATCCGCCGCGTACAACCCTCCATCAACCATCAAAGATTGTCCCGTGATGTAGCGGGCGGGTTCTGACGCAAAGAAAGCTACTGCTGATGCAAATTCTTCCGGCTTTCCCAACCGTCCCATCGGCATTGACGCCTCGCGTCTTGCTCGTGCCTGCGCTGGAGTTCCCCCACTTGTAGCAGCCTCTGCAGCGTCCAAAGCGTCAATGCGGGCTGTGGCAATAATGCCGGGTTGCACAATATTTACGGTTACTCCCTCTGCGGCAACTTCTTTGGCCAACGCCTGCAAGTAGCGAGCCAGACCAGCCCGACCGATGGCAGACAATGCCAGCCACGTAGAGGCGGAGTCCATGCTGTAAGCACCAACAGCCACGATCCTTCCCCACCCGCGCGAGCGCATGCCGGGAAGAACCCGCGAGACCAAATCTACGTGTGGCTCAATCAGGCTAAGCGCAGCTTCTGTGGCCTCACCAACGCCAACGCTCAGCGCTCCTCCTGGGCGAGGGCCCGGACCATTGAGGACAAGAATGTCGATGGGTCCCAAAGTCTTTTCTGCCGTTTCAAGAGCCTCTTGCCGTGATTGCGCATCCAGGAGATCCACACCAATCCCTAAAGAGGCAACGCCAAATTCCGAAGCGATGCTTGCAGCCTGTTCCTCAGCGACATCACCGCGCCTGCCAGTAACAGCTATAGCGACGCCCTCGGCCGCAAGTGCCTTAGCTGAAGCTAGGCCTAAGCCGGTAGTTGACGCGCAGACAAACGCGACGCGACCTTCAATATCTAGATTCATGAGTCCAATCGTTTCACTAAGGGGAATGTAATTGTCTCCCTGATGCCCTCGCCGGTGAGAGCCATGAGGAGGCGATCAAGTCCCATTCCCATGCCACCTGCTGGCGGCATTCCATACTCCATAGCCTCAAGGAAGTCCTCATCAAGGACCATCGCTTCGGCATCTCCTGCTGCGGCAACAAGAGCCTGTTCTTCAAAACGAGTTCTCTGCACCACAGGATCCACCAGCTCGGAATAGGCTGTCGCCAATTCAAAGCCTCTCACATAGAGATCCCACTTTTCAACGACGCCAGGTTGGCTGCGATGCGCGCGGGTAAGAGGTGAGGAGTCCTCTGGAAAGTCCCTCACAAAAGTGGGGGCGTAGAGTTTGTCGCCCACTGTTTTCTCAAAGAGGACTTCAGCGACTTTGCCGGGACCGTAATGATCTGGAACTTCTTCATCAAGCAATGCGACGAGTTCTTCCCGAGGAGTCTGGGCAGTGACTTCTTTACCAACAGCCTCTGATATAGCAGAATACAGCGAAATTGATGTCCATTCCCCCGACAAGTCGTATTCAGTTCCGTCAGAGAGAGTCACGATTTCGGTTCCAAATACGTCGCGGGCTGCCTTTTGAATCATCTCGCGTGTTCGCTGAGCCATGGTGTCATAGGTACCGTAGGCCTCGTAGGCTTCGAGCATAGTGAACTCAGGCGAGTGTGAAGAGTCTGCACCCTCATTCCTGAAGTTCCTGTTGATCTCGAATACTCGCTCTACCCCACCAACGACGGCTCTCTTGAGAAACAACTCTGGAGCGATGCGGAGAAAAAGTTCAGTATCGTAGGCATTCATATGCGTAGAGAAGGGCCTTGCCGCAGCACCCCCATGAAGGACCTGCAGCATGGGAGTCTCAATCTCTACAAAGTCTGCCTCATGAAAGTACTCACGAAGAGATCGAACGACTGCCGCGCGAACACGCACCATTTCCCGCGCAGCTGGTCTCACGATCATGTCGAGGTAGCGCCTACGTACACGAGTGTCCTCAGCTAAACCGATCTCGGTCCCGTCTTCAGCGACGTAAGTCTTTGGCATGGGGCGCAAGGCCTTGGAAGCCAGCGCCCAGGTGTTAGCCATGATCGAAAGCTCTCCCCGTTTCGAGGATATGACTCTGCCAGAAACAAAGAGATGGTCGCCCAGGTCTACGTCTGCCTTGTAGCGAGTAAGCGATTCTTCCCCGACTTCACGAGCAGAGAGCATCACCTGGAGACGTCGACCTGCTCCATCTTGTAACGTGGCAAAGCATAGCTTCCCCGCGTTTCTGGCGAGCACCACTCGCCCAGCTACACCGACAATGTCCTGCGTTTCTTCGCCAGCTTCCAGATTCCCATATTTATCGCGAACTTCCTCAATAGTGGAGGTGATGGGAAGTTGCACCGGATAGGGATCAATACCTGATTCGAGGAGACGACGGCGCTTTTCCGCACGTACACGGAGCTGTTCGGGGGCGTCATCTAGTGCAGGATCAATAGAGTCAGTCATGCCTCTATCCTATCGTCTGGATGCGACACCTACTCTTACGATGATTCATCCAGGGCTATGCCCAGACTTATTGGCCGGTTATTGGCATCGACGTGGACGACCTTTGGTGTATAGACCCGCGCTTTTTCTTCGGGCATCGCGGCGTAGGCCATGATGATAACGAGGTCACCTGGATGTACCAGATGAGCTGCAGCGCCGTTGAGTTTAATTTCCCCAGACCCGGCTGGTCCTTCTATCGTGTATGTGGTCAGTCGCGCCCCGTTAGTGACATCTACAACTTGCACTTCTTGTCCCGGATAAATGTCTGCCTCACGGAGCAAGTCTGCATCAACAGTGATGGAACCGACATAATTAATGTCCGCATCCGTAACCGTTGCCCGATGTATCTTTCCTACCGCCATGGTGCGATAGGTTGGATAATCCATCACTGCCTCCTGATAGTCACGTTGTCGATCAGTCTAGTAGAACCGATACGGGCCGCGACTAGCAATGTGACATCCTGCATTACTGGCTTCGATTCTTCACTGAGGACATCGAAACCATCAGTAGTGACGACCTCGACATACTCTGGTTCGATTCCAGCTTCCTGCAAGATTTGCGAGGTAATCGCCACCTGTTGCGCAGGAGTGTCGCTTTTAGCTCCCTCAAAGAGTGCCCGAGACAGCATCACTGCTTGTGCACGCTCGTCTTGGTTGAGATAGGTGTTGCGACTAGAAAGCGCTAATCCATTTTCTTCGCGAACGATGGGGGCACAAATAATCTCAATTGGATAGCTGAGGTCCGTAACCATATGTCGGATTATTGCCAATTGTTGGGCGTCTTTCTGTCCAAAAACTGCCACTGTGGGCCGCACCATGTTAAAAAGTTTGGCTACAATTTGGCAGACACCAGCAAAATGTGTGGGTCTACTGGCCCCTTCAAGAATTTCTGCCAGTGGCCCTGGATCAATTGTCACCTGAGTTTTCGACGGATACATAGTCCGCGCACTGGGCGCAAACACCACATCAGCACCCACTTGGCTCAGCTTTTCAACATCTGCTTCCAGGGTACGTGGATACTGCTCGTAGTCCTCACCGGGCGCAAACTGTGTGGGGTTGACAAAGATAGAGACCACAACATGTGAGGCATGGCGCCGTGCCTCACGCACCAGTGATAGGTGCCCTTCATGGAGCGCGCCCATAGTCGGTACTAAAGCTACGTCTCCCTTTGGTAAGTCTTTCGGATCAGTGATCAGAAGTGGTTGTCTCATCTGCTCTCCACGTGTCGAGTTCTTCCTTTGTTGTCCGACTGAGCCATCGATAGGTATCTGCCACACGAGTACCATTGAGGGCCACCATGTGGCGTGCAACTGTGTCGTTATCCCCTCGTTCCACGGGTCCAGTGAGAGCAGCCATACCCGACTCTAATGCCCCATGGAGGGCAGCTTCTGTCAACGGTTTCAAAACGGAACCCGGGTCGTCAACACCAACATCAGAAAGAAGGTCCCGTGCCTGTGAAACAACTGTCACCAGATGGTTTGCGGCGTGGGTGAGCGCCGCGTGGTATCGGGGCTTGAGGGAGTCATCAAGAACGAAGGGCTGGCCGCCTATCTCTGCCGCCAGTACCTCCACAAGTGGAAGCGCTAAAGGAGGCGCCGTCACTGCCATTGGCGCATTGGTAAGACGTGTCGCGTCCAGGCTGAGTCCCTGGAAAGTCATCGCCGGGTGAATTGAGGCGACAATTGCTCCCGACAATGCAGCCGATTCAAGGACATCGAGCCCAAGCGCACCAGATAGGTGAATGGCGATCTGTCCGGGACGCCAGTTCAAAGAATCTGCCAGTGGCTCAACTACGCGATCTGGTACGGCCAAGAAGACCACTTCGGCGGAGTCGACCACCTCTTGCTGACTGAGTTGCGGAACGCCAGGGAGCAGCAACGAAGCCCGTTCTGCAGAAGCCTCTGTGCGTGCAGACACCGCAACAACATCGTGGCCTCCACTCCTCAATGCTGCGGCAACTACGGGACCTACCCGGCCCATTCCAATCACGCCTATGCGTATAGGGGGCAAGCTAGGCATTGTTGATCGCCTCTTGAGCACGCATCATCCACCGTTCTGGTGGTTCAGATTCACGGGAAACACGCGACTCGGCAGTAATCGATGGCAGTAATCCTGCGGCCACATGGTCAGGTAGGTTCTTAACATTGGCAAAGATAATTCCAGGAACCAAATGGGCACTGAGAGTTGCCAGGCTCAGCTGTCGCTGCACAGGACCGCTCTTGATGGTCAAGGACTGTATTCGGGCATAAGGGACGAAAGTGGCTGACCGTGTTATTCTGCCATTTCGCACGATCAGAGCCGTACGGGTACATGCAACCCCGCGTCTGCGCCACACCAGAGGGTCAAGCCACCGTGATTGTGGAGTGTTGCGGGTGAACCAGGTAGAAGGTCCTTTTCCTTCCAAAGCGTCGGATAGCAGCTCAACGGGATTATCCACACCTACATCTGGAATAACAAGCCATAATGCCAATAGAGCTTCTTCACGTGTTCCCACAGGCAAGAGCACATCTTCGGCTTGTTCACCCGAGGCAGCCTGGGTGATTCTCACCGAGTACCACCCAAAAGGACGCCAGAAAAAAGGTTGGGCAATCCGAACGGCGTGAATTCTCCGTGGTGGGACCGTCTGTGAGCGCGTGTTGAATAGGCCGCGGCGGACCCGAATCCCGTCGGGAGACACTGCTGCCGTAAAACCATACATGCCGGACAGCTCGGAAAAAACAGGGGTACCAAAGGCCAAAGCGGCTGGCAGTAATGTAACTAATGCCCATAGAGTCTGAACATGGAGGACGAATATCGCGACGATAGCTCCCGCTGTGATCGCGACAAGTATTGCCAATGAAATGATCGTGCCAATCTTTGTGAGCATTCCTTGGACGAGGCGCGGGGTGGAGACCCGGTAGAGGATCTGCTCTGGCGCTTCTTCCTTAGCTTCTACCCCTGCCGCAAGAGCCATAATTTCAGCACGCAGCTCTTGGAGTTCTACGAGACGCAGGTATCCAAAAGATAGATCGCCACTGCCTGCTACACCTACTGTGATCTTTCCGAGGCCTAAGAGCCTTGGAATGAAAGGTTGCGCAACATCCACCGATTGGATTCGTTCTAAGCGCGCGTGGCGCTGGTGACGAAAGAGAATACCCGCTCGGTACCACACCGCCTCGTTGGTCACAGCAAACCGCATCTTGCGCCAAGCAAGCCACGAATAGAGTCCCCCGATGATCGCAATAGCAAAGATTGCTGCGGCAATAATGAGGAAAAGTGTGTGGAGCCCAATGCGGTCAATCCAGCCCTCTTCGATTGCCTGGCGCCAGGTATCAACGTTATGCCACAGCACAGCCGCCAAAATTACTACGAGAGCAGCCCCGACGTTGAGAATTGGAGAAAGTGGATTTACTGCACGCCATGCCTGGGGAGGTACGCCCGCGTCAACTAGCTGAGGTTCTTCGCTCATAGTCCCGAAAGCTGTCCCGCTCCGCGCTCGACTAGGCGTTTACGTAGCACATTTGCCTGTTCGACAGTGAGCCCAGGGACTGTAGCATCGGTGCCCGCAGAAGCAGTATGTAACTGCAAAGTGGCCAGTCCGAATGCACGAAGAAGTGGCCCCTCGGATACATCAACAAATTGGATTCGGCCGTAGGGGATCACATTGAGACGACGAAAGAGTGCGCCTCTTCTCACCACAAAGTCCGAGTCTTCTGTCGCATAGCCGATGTTGCGAACTTGCCGAGGGATCAACCAGAGCAACCATGCAAAAATGAGCAGGACGCTTCCTGCTAGAAACCAGAACCAGGGCGAAACTGTGAATACGAGGACGATCCCTGCTAACGCAGGTACACCCAAAGTTATGGAGGTTACGACCATTCGTGCATTCACCAGTTTTGACGATACACTCTCAAGTTTCACACCTTCTGGTCTGGTTGGGTCAAGCATAAACACCATTATCTCACGCCAAAGATCAAGCCTGTGGCAGCCGACTACACCCCCAGATTTTTCTCAGGTAACTCTCAGATAATTCTGCGATACTGCTCACATGGTGACCAACGATGTAGAAGCACGACTCCTTGTCGTCGATGATGAGCCAAATATCAGAGATCTCCTAGCGTCCTCGCTGCGTTTCGCAGGTTTCGAGGTCGAAGTTGCCGCAGACGGCGCGTCTGCCTACCACCAAGCTCGGGATTTCAAGCCAGATCTGGTAGTACTCGACGTGATGCTGCCCGACATGGATGGCTTCACCGTCACCCGGAGAATGCGTGACTCTGGATTGCGGATACCAGTCCTGTTTCTCACCGCGCGCGATGACATGCGTGACAAAATCCAAGGGCTCACGGTTGGAGGCGACGACTATGTCACAAAACCCTTTGGCCTTGAAGAAGTGGTCGCACGCATTCGCGCAGTGCTACGGCGAACCAAAGGAGAAGCGGGCGATGACGCCATCCTAAGAGTGGGAGATATTGAGCTGGATGAGGATGCACATGAAGTGCGCCGAGCAGGAGAAGACATTGACCTCTCTCCCACCGAGTTCAAATTGCTGCGATACCTCATGCTCAATGCTGGTCGCGTTGTTTCAAAGATGCAGATCCTTGATCATGTGTGGGAGTACGACTGGGACGGGGAAGCGGCAATCGTCGAGTCATACATCTCATATCTAAGGAAAAAACTTGCTGTGAACAATTTGCCAAACCTCATACATACTAAGCGAGGCGTTGGCTACATCATGCGAGATGAGAGCTGAGTCCATGGCCCCAGTGCAAGGGCTGCGCGCTGCGTGGAATACTGCACCCCTCGCACGCCGCATGGTGCTACTCATCGTTTTTATCCTCACAGTTGCTTTAGCAACGACTGGCACCGTGCTGCTTTCTGCTCTGCAACGGCAGCTACTGCAACAAGTTGATGAACAATTAGTCTCCTCAGCGGGGCGGCTTACAAATGAAGCTCTTGCTGGCGAGGCGCTGGATCGAACTTTTCGCTATCCCACTGACTATTATGTGCGTAGCGATATCTTCGATAAACAGTCGTATTTTATTATTTCTCCTGAAACCGAGCGACGAGCTGGAAAGCCACTGGTAGAGGGACTTTCTCATGAGAATTTGCCGCTAACTTCATCTGGCACTACCGCACCTGTCACCGTGCTATCGAGCAAACCCGGTGCAACCTGGCGGGTGGTCGCCGTCCCCGTAGTGGACAATACTGAAGAAATTGTAGGGGCCGTAATTGTAGGGTTACCGCTGGTCGGAACAAATGCGACAGTCCTCAATGCTTCTATCTGGTTTCTTTTCACCAGCACCGTCATCGTCTTTGCCGGAGGACTATTAGGCTACTATCTGGTTAGTCGTTCTCTGCGTCCACTACGCCAAATAGAGTCGGTTGCTGAAAAAATTGCCGCTGGTGACCTTTCTAAACGTATTCCTCCTGCCGAACCGGGCACGGAGGTAGGCTCTCTGGCCGAATCTCTTAACGGAATGCTTGCTCAGATTGAACGCTCGTTCACGGCTAGAGATGAATCAGAGCAAAAGGTTCGAAGGTTTGTCTCCGATGCATCCCATGAACTGCGTACCCCCCTTGCCGCAATTCGCGGTTATGGAGAGCTCTATCGCATGGGAGGTGTCCCACCGGAGCGGATTGGAGACGTGATGGAGCGCATCGAATCAGAATCAACCCGCATGGGAAACCTCGTCGAAGACCTTTTGGTTTTGGCGCGTCTAGACGAAAAACGCCCGCTGACTCTCACCGAGGTGGATTTAGTGCGCCTCGCAAAAGAAGCGGCGTCAGACCTGGAAGCTCTCGATCCCACCCGCCCGGTCAAGGTACAAGGGCTTGGCTCACGCAAGCCACCTCAGCAGGTCTTCGTCCAAGCAGACCGAGACCAACTCACGCAAGTGGCAGTGAATCTACTGGGGAACATAGCTCGCTATACTCCTGCATCATCTCCTGTAGAGATCCTTGTAGGTGAAGAAAACGGATGGGCTGTCCTCGTCTTCCGTGACCATGGCCCTGGCATCGATGCTGCAGAACAAGACCTTGTTTTCGAGCGCTTTTATCGGACTGATCGTTCGCGTGCTCGCAGTCTTGGTGGCTCTGGACTCGGCTTGTCCATTGTGGCCGGAATTGTCGAAGCGCACAACGGAACTGTGAAACTTTCCGACACGCGCAAAGGAGGCCTGACCGTCCGACTGCAACTCCCCCTCATATAAGGGGCTACGATAGCTACCGTGGAGGGCAAGGTAGAAGCGCCGGCGTGGCTTGAAGGCGCACTAGTGAGATCGCTGAGAAGTGCGGGAGCAACTGCGCCTGATGCTGCGCTGCGAGACGAAGCGCAGCGAATCATCGCACTCTGGGACGGCGCCGCACTCAATCCACGTTACCTCTGCTTAGTTTTAGAACGCCTCGACGAGATTGACGGCCCCAGCCCAGAACCCGCCGTGTTGAGGTTGGGAGCGGCCTACCGTGGCACCTACCCGGACAGCTCGACTGGTTTGGATGCTTCTACCTCTCAGCGTATTCGCGATCTTGGACAACACAGTGAAGACGCATGTGTTCCGGGTAATGACTTGGAGGCGCAACTCGTTGCTGATGCCTACCTCGCCGCCCAGGCGCTCTCCCCACAGGCATATCGGAAGTTCCTCACCGCTCTTCGTCAGCAGTTCAGTGAGGTCACCGATGTAGCTTTCCAACGCAGGCGGAGTCTTTTCCTCCAGCGGGTCCTCTCTCGGCCTCGTATCCTTCGCACCCCTTTCGCCGCCAAATGGGAAAGCGCCTTGCGGGAGAATCTCGAGGGTGAACTGGCACGGATCGAGACCTCGTGTAAAGACGGAGACTTTCGAACGGAAACCTCCGATACGGTCGCTAAAGGCCCAATCGTCATTCGACGTTCGACCCAAAAGAAAATCAGGATTGCGCAGGACGCCGGCGAGTCTCACAAGCCAGTTACTCCCCCAGAGCTCACCACCGAGAGAGCTCTTGACGATACCTCGTCCTTAGAGGACATCGCAGATCTCTTTGCCCACAAGCGCTCAAAGGGTACTTCTCCACAGAACAATTAATGGTGGTTTCGTCTCTCATTCTTTTCCTTATAGCCTGTTTTTTCCAGGGGAAAACAGATGTGAGGAACAATGTCCGTATTCCATGTAGATTCCCAGCAGGTAGCATTGGCTGCCACAACGGCAGATCGTTCTGCTGCAAGTATTCGTGCCGAAGTCGCCCAGATGATGTCATTTCTACAAGGGCTAGAGGCATCGTGGAGTGGAGCGGCTGCGCAGTCTTTCCAGTCAGTCCTTGAGCAGTGGAGAGTTACTCAGGCACAGGTCGATGAGTCCCTCAGTCTCATCAGCGCTCATCTCCAGCAAGCCTCTCATACGTATGCAGAAGCTGAACAGAGTGCTACATCCCTATTTGGTTAAAACCAAGAATGCCGTCACCGTTCTTCGCATTACGCGTCAAACGGTGACGGCACCCCTCAGCTGTTACTCCGGCGGGTTTAGTACATTCCACCCATGTCGTCAGCTCCGGGACCAGCTGGAGCCGGTGGCTCTGGCTTATCCGCAACAACAGCTTCTGTTGTCAAGAACATCCCGGCAATCGATGCTGCGTTCTGCAGTGCGGAACGCGTTACTTTCACAGGATCAGCAATCCCTTCAGCTAACAGGTCGCCGTACTCACCCGTAGCCGCGTTGAAGCCGTGGCCCTCAGGAAGGTTCGCAACGCGATCGACTACAACGCCACCGTTGATTCCAGCGTTGTGAGCAATCTGCTTGATAGGTGATTCAATTGCAACCTTGACGATATTCACGCCAATTGCTTCGTCACCGGAAGCATCGAGTGAGTCGAGAGCATTCTTAGCTACCTGAAGTAGGGCTACGCCCCCACCAGCAACGATACCTTCCTCAGATGCGGCGCGCGCGTTGCGAATTGCATCTTCGATACGGTGCTTGCGCTCTTTGAGCTCAACTTCAGTCGCTGCACCAGACTTGATGATAGCTACGCCACCAGCAAGTTTAGCGAGGCGTTCCTGCAGCTTCTCACGGTCGTAATCCGAATCGGTATTCTCGATCTCGGTTCGAATTTGCTTGACACGAGCGTCCAAGGCTTCCTTGTCACCAGCGCCGTCGACAATAGTGGTTTCATCTTTAGTAACAACCACCTTGCGGGCACGGCCCAGAACATCCATGTCAGCGTTCTCAAGGGTCAGTCCAACAGTTTCTGAAATGACCTGAGCGCCGGTAAGGATTGCCATGTCCTGCAACATCGCCTTGCGGCGATCCCCAAATCCTGGAGCCTTGACCGCAACAGATTTGAAGATTCCACGAATCTTATTGACAACCAGCGTTGCCAACGCTTCACCCTCAACATCTTCTGCCACCACAAGCATGGGCTTGCCAGCTTGCATGACCTTTTCTAGCAGAGGCAGCAGGTCCTTGATCGAAGAAATCTTCGATTCCACCAAGAGGATGTAAGGATCTTCAAGAACTGCTTCCTGGCGTTCAGCATCTGTCACAAAGTATGCAGAAAGGTAGCCCTTGTCGAAACGCATACCTTCGGTGGTTTCCAAAGTGGTGTCGAACGAGTTTGTCTCTTCAACTGTGACGACGCCCTCAGACCCTACAGCTTCAAATGCTTTCGCAATGAGCTTGCCGATTTCTGGGTCGTTCGCTGAAATCGATGCAGTCGAAGCAATCTGGTCTGTGGTCTCCACAGGCACAGCGATCTTATGTAAACCATCAACAATTGCATCTACAGCTTTGTCAATACCGCGCTTAATGGCAATGGGGTTTGAGCCTGCAGCGACGTTACGCAGCCCCTCCTTAACCAGTGCCTGAGCCAGTACCGTGGCGGTTGTGGTACCGTCACCAGCTACGTCGTCAGTGCGCTTGGCAACCTCTTTCACCAGCTCTGCACCAATGCGCTCGATCGGATCGTCTAGCTCGATTTCCTTAGCGACAGAGACGCCGTCCTTGGTAATCGTGGGGGCGCCCCACTTCTTATCTAAAACGACATTGCGACCACGGGGCCCAAGAGTCACCTTGACGGTGTCGGCCAACTTGTTGAGGCCCTCTTCCATCCCACGACGCGCTTCTTCGTCATACGAAATAATCTTGCTCATCTACAAATCCCATTTCTGAGTATGGCTCCAAGTGCCCGCGACGGACGGATTCTCACTGAATGTTCCTTACCCACCCAGCAAAAACCCTCACCTGTTGCCCGGTCTTTGTCACTCCCTAGGGGAGAGTGCTAAGAACAAGTTTGGCACTCTCTGCCCGAGAGTGCAAGAGGAGAAGAGAATAAAACTTCTATCGTTAAGGAACGACTAGGAAGACTGTTACCGCGTGAGTGTTCGAAGACTCGGGATCCAAGGCAATATCGGAAATCCCCAGTATTTCGCCAATTTTCTTGGCGGTTGGTTCATCTTCAGCGCTTTGGTAACGAATCGAGTTGCCCTCAGTGGGGGACCAATCCAGGTTGCCAGCAGTGGATTGATTGAAACCATTTTCTGCCAACTGTGAAACTACTTGCCCAGCCCAGCCATCGACTCCAGCAACATTGAGAACCTCAATCGTGGCAGCAGGATTAACATCACCATCACTTGGTGTTGGCTGCTCCGGTGAAGTTTGCTGTTCTGGCTCTGTTGGCAAAGGGTCTGGTACAGGAGTCGTTGAAGACTGCTGTTGCTCCGGTTGTGAAGGCGTTGGTGCAGCCGACTGCTGACTTTGAGGCGCAGATACTGCCGGTTTGTCCTTAGACCCCCACATGAGGAACTCCGAAAACCCCCACGCCAACAATGGGACAACTAACAGGATCACCAAGAAAGGAATCACTGGTCGCCAGGGAGAGGCAGGCTTACGGTGCACGCCGACAGGACCGTCTGACGGCGGATTATCAAATTCATCCGTTGGATACTGAGAGCTCACGTGATCACAATACCGTCACTCAAGCAGGTTTCCACGTAGAATCCCAGTGTGGCGCGTACTCCTTTAGACCAGATCATTGATTCCGGATGGGCTAAAGCCCTTCTTCCTGTGGAAGCGGATATTCGAGCTCTTGGCGATATGCTGCGAGCTGAAAGAACCTTTCTTCCACCAGGAAACGACATACTCAAAGCATTTACGTACCCATTTGATGAGGTAAAAGTGCTCATCGTTGGGCAAGATCCTTATCCCACTCCCGGACACGCGATGGGGCTTTCCTTTTCAGTTCGACCAGGCGTAGAGATCCCTGCTTCTTTGAGGAATATCTATCAGGAGCTCGCTGCAGATATTGGTTGCCCTCCCCACACATCGGGGGATCTCACTAAGTGGGCACAGCAGGGAGTGTGCTTACTCAACAGGGTCCTTACTGTGCGTCCCGGAGCCCCCGCGTCTCACCGAGGACGCGGCTGGGAACGCGTAACAGAATGCGCCATTGAAGCCTTGACAGCCAGGAATCGGCCACTGGTTGCCATCTTATGGGGTAAAGACGCAGGCACTGCTGCACCACTTCTCGGTGAAACGCCGATTATTTCGTCACCACACCCTTCACCGCTGTCAGCTCATCGAGGTTTCTTTGGCTCGCGCCCATTCTCACGAGCCAATGAGCATCTCATTGCTCAAGGGGCAACTCCGATCAATTGGTGTCTAGCGACAGAAAGTCCTGGGGACGATCAGTGATGAGACCATCAACCCCCATATCATAGAACTCTTGCGCCCTCGCTTTGTCATTGACAGTCCATACATTCACTTTTAGCCCTGCATCGTGCCACGCCTGGACCTGGGCAGGTCCAACCGAATCCTCTTCGGGATGAATGGCTACACACCCTAAATCAAGCGCGCGTTGCACTACTCCATGAAAATCTGCTCGCACCGTACGAGCTTCCACTAAGAAGGCCGTTGCGAAGTCCTGCATGCGACTGAGAACTGTCGGATCAAAACTGGAGATTAGCAGTTTGCTCTGATCCTTAACTCCTGAAGCGATCCTCGATACCGCTTCGACTAGTGAGTCTCGTAACTGGGGATTCTGAGTGTATTTAACCTCAAGATTTGCACACAGCGCAGTTGTATTGAGCAGGTCCACGACGGTGGTGAGCTCAGGAATCCTCTCAAAGCGATATTCGGGCCCAAACCATAGCCCAGCATCGAGACGCCTCGCCTCGTCAAAACTCATATCCTGCAGTTGTCCCGTACCGTTTGTTGTCCGGTCCGCAGTGTCATCATGCATTACAACGAGAGAAGCATCTCCCAGTAGCTGCACATCAAATTCAAACCACTGCACACCCAAATCGAGACACTTTACGAATGCCGCCATGGTGTTTTCTGGGGCTAACGACGAGACTCCCCTATGAGCAATAATCTCCATCCTGAAACTTCTCCTATTCTTCCGAGAGATCGTCTAATGGATCCAGGTCTAGGAATACGGCCTCATCCTGTTTTTCCTTCAGAACGTTATCGATATACGACTGAACTGCTTCTTTACGAGGTACATCCGCCTGTCGTTCCTTCGCCAAAAACCATCGATGATCCAAGATCTCATGGAACACTTGGGCCGGCTCGAGTTTCTTCATGAGTTCAGGAGGAATCGCATCAATAGCCGGTTGGAATACATTTTGCATCCACTGATGCGCAGTAACCTCGATCGGCTGGTCTTTGAGTCCCTTGAGGGTACGATAGGTTTCTAAATCGTCAAGCATTCTCCGAGCCTGCGCCTCTCCCACGTCCATTCCAGTGAGCCGCATAATCTGCCGATGATAATGCCCCGCATCCACCACCTTAGGTTGTATCAACAGGTCAGTGCCCTCTGCGTTCATGGTCAGCTCCCCCACAGAAAAACCGAGAGCATTGAGCCTCTCGATACGTTCTGCAACCTTCCACTTTTTGCCTCCCTCGATAAGCTGAGGGGCTGTCAGCTCATCCCACAGAAGGTTGTAACGCTCCACAATGCGGTTGCCGATTTCGATAACGTCAGCGTCTTCTCCCATGTAGCCGCCAGCCTGTAAATCCATCAATTCACCAATGATATTCACACGAGCTAAATCGACATCGTATGCCCTCTGTCCATCAGTAAGCTTCGCATGAAGCTCTCCGGTCTCAGCATCAACCAAATATGCAGAAAAGGCCCCGGCGTCGCGCCGAAAGAGTGTATTGGACAAAGAGACATCGCCCCAATAGAACCCCAAAAGGTGCAGGCGGACTAGAAGTACCGCAAGCGCATCAATCAATCGCGTTGCTGTCTCAGGACTCATGTTCTGGCGAAATAGAGCTCGATATGGCAAGGAAAATGTCAAGTGTTCCGTTACCAGCACCCCGTTGAGCTCTTCTCCATTCTTATCAGTACGCCCCGTGATCACAGCTGTGGGTTGCACCGAGGGCGCGGATAGTCGCGAAAGGTCTCTCAACAGTTCATATTCGTGATGTGCAACTGTTTCACCAATTTCCTTTACCGCAATGACGCGTCCAGAAAGGTTGACAAACCGCACGATGTGCCGTGAAATACCACGTGGAAGAGCAGCCAATATATCTTCTGGCCATTCCTCTAACGGGACTTCCCAGGGCAGATCGAGTAGCGCCGGGTCAACGTTAGCAGTCGTGATCTGCAGAGAATTCGGCATACGTATATTCTCTCATGCTTCCCTCAAGAATCCGCGGAGATATTTCTGCGCCTCCAGCAGTCTTTCTATTTCGTCGCAAGTGTCACATTTTGTGTAATGAGTACGGTACGTAAATCAAGGAAACGGCGTTATGGGATTCTCTGCCAGTTCGCCACACTGAATTCATGTCCGACCAGTAAACATGTGACCTCACACCCCAGACAGACAAGCCTAACCTAACCACATCTATGCAGGTCACAACGTATTATGAAATGGAACCAGAAGGAGAAAACTATGGCTTTAAAAAATCTTCCAATAATCTCAGACTGCACCGTTAGTGCTTGCTCATATAACAATGATGGGTGTCGCGCCGGTGCAATCACCGTCGAAGCCTTTGGCAATGAAGCCGCGTGCGGTACCTTCATCCCACTGTCGGTCAAAGGCGGCCTCCCCACGATGATGGCAAGTGTCGGTGCATGCCAGCGCGCTGACTGTACTCACAATGAACTTCTCACCTGTGGTGCACCCACTATCAAGATAGGAACAGGTACCAGCACCGCTGACTGCTTGACTTTCAGCGCGCGCTAGAATTCGACTTACCCAAAGCATCGCCAACTGCATCCCATCACGAAAGTCGTCTTAACTGAGGGGCACATAGGCAACGATCCCGGTGCCATTGCCGCTGAAAGAAAACGCACCTTCGGCATCTGCGATGAAGATAGCGTCGCCGGGTTCCATATTGATGTGGTCGTCTGCTTCGGCCGTAATTTCCCCCTCGATACATATAGCAATCCGAGGGCCTGTCGATATTGCTTCCACCCTCGTGCCGCCTCGACAGGTCACAACTTGGACAGCGAAGTCTTGCGTATCAGGAAGACGATATTCAAGCACCTCTGGAGACAGCACTGTCGGCGCAGGGAAGACAGTCAGTCCCGGGGTAAAATCGCTAACGGCAAGTACCCCGCTACTATCAACATGTTTTGAGGTCAGTGCGGCACGCAAAACATTATCAGAAGAAGCCATGACTTCAACCGCCAACCCACGAAGGTATGCATGTAAGGTGCCAGGCGCTGTATACACGACTTGGCCTGGAGCTAACCGCTCATAGTTCATCAGAAGCGGAGCAATAACCCCAGGGTCACCTGAGAACTGTTCTCCCAATTCAGCCACGACACGCATCTCGGGACGCGCGCCGCGTTGTTTTCCCGCAGCTTCTGTTACAGCTTCTACCCACGATGCGTCCGCATCACGTTGCTCCATAACAAATCGAAATGCCTCCCGATGTGCGTACTGCGGTGCAGAACCGCGAAGCACCGCCACTAAGGGAGCGAGTTCTGGAACATACAGAGATTCAATCAGTTTTGCCGACTGCTCAGGCTCACGTAAGCCACTCAATAGTTCAAAGGAAGTGAGCGGATACACTATCTCTGGTTTATGTGAGCGATCTTTGTAGGTTCGCTCTGGCGCATCATGAGGAACTCCCGCCTCCTTTTCTGCAAGATAGCCCGCAATTGCCTGTTCAACAGTAGGGTGAACTTGAATCGAGAGCTTTTCAGCTGCGGCCAAAAACTTCGCTAAAAAGGGTAACTGGGGACCCCACTTACTGAGAACACTGTCCCCTAGCATCTGTTGCGGCCATTCTTTGATGAGTTGAGATAGCGTAATCCGTCGACCTCCGGTAACTGCTACTGAAGCATCATCAGGATGCGCCCCCATCCACACCTCAGCTAAAGGATTGCCGTCTATCGTCTCCCCGAGGAATTGTTGAAGAAGAGTGGTCGATCCCCAGTCATAGCAGCGTCGAGGACTCTCTAATCGATACACAGTCTTAACCCTTCACTATCACATATAAAAATGCTGCGATTTCATCAACAATATCGGCATTTTCCGCCTCGATATTGATACGTAACACAGGCTCTGTATTCGAAGGTCGCAAGTTAACCCACCAACGCGGCGATTGTCCCCAATAGTCGATTGTCACACCGTCAAGGCGATCGACAGTAAGATTAGACGTGCCCCAAAACTCGCTCAATCCCTCAATTGCTTTCTCAAGCACAAGATCAATATCTTTGACGGTGACGTTGACCTCACCCGAGGAGAAATAGGGATCATAACTGGAAACTATCTCAGATAGCGGGGATGAGCTCTCCCCTACCGCCGCAATAACATGCATCGCGGCTAGCATTCCAGTATCTGCACCATAGAAGCTGCGAAAATAGAAATGCCCACTATGTTCTCCACCAAACACTGCATTTTTCTTGGACATTTCTTTTTTTATAAAAGAAATGTCCAACCCGCGTCCGATGGGTCGAAATACCGAATTCTGTAAGAATCTCCGCAACACTACGCGAGGTAATGACGTTATGAAGGACCAGTGGATAGTCCTCACCAGATTTCTCGGCCTCACGCAGACCAATCAGCGTCGTTAATGCAGAAGGACTGACCCGGTGACCCTGTTTATCAATAACGAAACAACGATCTGCGTCTCCATCGAACGCCAGTCCCAAGTCCGCACCTTCGGCAACAACGCGGTGCTGTAGCTCTTCAGTATTTTTCGGATCAATCGGGTTGGCCTCATGTGCCGGAAAGGTACCATCAAGTTCGCCGTTTATTTCGATGATCTCCAGTGGCAATGCGGGCAATCCAGCAGCACTCCCTAGTACGCCAGGAACGGTCAGACCAGCTATGCCGTTACCCGCATCAACAACGACTTTCAGTCGACGTATCCCAGAAAGATCTACTCTGTCACGAAGTGCCTGACCGTAAGCGGACAACATATCCCGGCGTTCAATGCTGCCACCAATTTCAAGTTCCGGCACTCGTTGCTGGAAAAGTGCAATCGCTTCATCACGCAACTGTCCTAGGCCTGATTCCACGCTAATAGGCGTCGCCCCCGGGCGACACAATTTCATTCCATTGTAATTGGCTGGATTGTGACTGGCAGTAAACATTACACCCCACGCGTCTAATACCACGGATGCAAAATACAACTCATCGGTCGAACAAAGCCCGATGTCAATCACTTCAGCTTCACTTTGCCTGATCCCATAAATAAAAGCCTCAGATAGAGCCACTCCCGACTCGCGCATGTCCCGTCCAACTACAACCCGTGGCCGAGCTGCACTCAAAGCTTCCGCAAAAGCTCTTCCAAGATAGCGGACAGCCTCAGGACCAAGATCTTCAGGTATGCTTCCACGAATGCCGTAGGCTTTGGTACTGCGCGCGATCTGCAAGGCGGGAAATACATAGTCTTGTTCACTCAATGTTGTCCCTCTCTAATAACGCCATTCCAATCTTTGAGTCAGCCATTCCATAAAATACGTAGTTACGGCCGTCAATATTGGTAATCGCAGTTGGAAACACCACATTTCCTAATGTCCCTGAAAGCTCTTCCTCAGTTTCTGGCACCAAGATGGGTTCTGATGTGCGGCCGATGACTTTCCAAGGTTCTTCGTCATCCAGCAACATAGCTCCAGCGGCGTAGCAGGCACCATGAGCTAGTTCAAATCCTTTAGCTTCAACTCCAGTCACACCATGATGTATCAATAGCCATCCCTCTGGTACACGAATAGGTGCGGGACCTGCACCTATTTTGTTAGCTTCATAAGGCATTTCAGGGAAGGCAAGTACTCTAGAATCATAGATTCTGGTAAGCGCAGCTACATCGTTTTTTGCCGCTTCCGCATCAACAAAACCAATCCAGATCGAAGGCCTCGGGTCATCCACATTTGCAGGAAGATGTTGTCCTTCGCCTTCGCGCAACCAGTCTAAATCCCACATTGGACGGTGAAGGACAGGATAGGCTCGACGGCCGTCCGGAGCAATCACTGTTTCTAGGAAAAAGACTATGTCTTTATTAGCGAAAAGATTCGGATCGAGACTCAACTCTGGTTGATACTGGAATTGGAGAGGCCCCAAGCGGTCCCAGCTCTCACCATCGTAAGAAATAGCAAGAGCTGGGCGTGGCCCCAGAGGCCCAAAGGCGATGTATGTCATCACCCACAGCCCAGCCTCTTCTAGGCGCGTAATACGCGGATCTTCAACTCCAGCATTGTTTTTTCCGCGTTCCCACCCCTCGCGGGGTTCCATCACTACCCCGAGTCTCTCGACATGAGCGGCCCCATCTTCATCAATTGTTACGCGACACCTCCCTACACGAGAGACATTTCCCGCGGCAACCATACGTGGGTATAGATATAGTTCCCCATCCTCGCCCACTAACGCGGCGGGATTTAGCACTCCCTCAGTTTCTAGAGGGTCACCGGGACGAGGAGCCATGACAGTACCCAGGCGTTTCAACGAGTAGGGAACTGCGACTGATGTGGTGTTCAATGAATTTCTTTCTGTCTTGGGCGTCAACCCTTGATGGCTGAGCCGATATTTGCTGAAGTAAAATGCCGTTGGAAAAGGATAAAGAGGACGACAGCCGGAATCGCAAGGACACATGCTCCAGCCAGTATGGCACCCATGGGGTTTTGCTGAAACGTTGAATTTGCTTGCGAAAAATTCGCCAGCGTAACAGCCAACGGCTGCAGCGAGACATCCTTAGTAATGAGGAACGGCCAGAGGAACTCATTCCATGGGCCAATAAATGTCACTAGCACAGCCGTCAAAATTGCCGGGCGAACCAACGGCACCGCAACCGACCATAGAATACGGACTTCGCTAGCACCGTCAATACGCGCAGCATCAAAAATATCTTTAGGGATCTGCAAGAAATATTGCCGGAAGATTAGTACTGCCACTGAGTTGATAGCAAAGGGCGCGACCATCCCCACATACGAATCAGCTAGACCAAAAAACCGCACAATCATTACGTAGAGCGGAATCATCAGGAGCTGGAAAGGAATCGCTTGCACTAACAGCAGCATCGCAAAAACTAATCCTCTCCCTCGGAAACGAAGTACTGCAAGGGCATATCCAACCAGTAGCCCAAACACCACTGTGCATACCATCACGATCACGGTAATGATCAGCGAGTTGAGAAGAGACCTGGGTAAATCTATGGATTGGTTTACTCCGAAAAAGTTATCGAGAGTGAGATTGTCGAGGTGAGGCAATAAGCCTACAAGCGAGGTATCGCGTCGTTTCTGCAGAGCACCCATTATCATCGTGTAAAAAGGAAAGAGTGCCGCCAGTGCACCTACCAAGAGAAATGTGAATCTGAGGGCTGTGCCAACACCCACTCGCCTCTTATTTTTTTCAGGTGCTTTCATTGTCGTTCTGTGACCTTTCGCGAAATAACCGAGAGAATCAGCACCACAGTTACAAGTAACATGCCAATGGCAGCAGCCATATCGGGATGTCCTTGTTGCAAGCCTTTTGATACATCAACAGGGCTGGCGTCATTGACGCGCCTCCTGGCCCTCCACCCGTCAACAGGAAGGGCTCGGTAAAGATTTGACCCGACGTTATGATGGAAAGTAATACAACGAGTGAAGTGACTGGCTGAACTGCTGGAAGGGTAACAGCCTTAAAGACTTGCCAGCGCCCTGCACCATCCATTTGGGCAGCCTCCTTTTGCTCGACAGGAACATTTTGCAGAGCAGCTAAGTAAAGCAAGACATAGAATCCGAGAGATTTCCAGGTCACATAGACAGCGATCAACGGCATGATAAGCAATGGATTTGCGAGGAAAGACGGGTCTGGTGCCAACGATCCCAGGATGGAGTTGATGACTCCTCCAGAATTAAACATGAAAAACCAAACCGCCAAAGTCGCAACTGAAGCCGTCACGTACGGAAGATAGTAGGAAACCCGGAAAAACCCTTTCCAATGGACTGCCGCATCCAGTGCAAGTGCCAACCCCATCGCGAACACCACAGTCAGTGGCACGTTGATGACAATGAAAATTGCTAGATTCTTGAAAGCCTGATGAACAGCTGGGTCAGACAATGCCACTCTGAAATTGTCGAATCCCACAAACGGATTTTCACCTTCGGCTCCCGGCGCGCGAAAAATAAAGTCGTGGAACGACATCCAAATTCCCACAACAAAAGGAACAAGAAAAATGACGACCACAAAGACAAAATACGGTGCTGAAAGGAGTATTCCCAGGGGATGCTCTCCAAAAAGACGTTTCAGTAGATGTATTTTTCTCTTATTCGGAGGGGTTGACGAACGGCGAAATTCGTCAACCCCCTTTTCCGTAAGAACGGTCATAGAGATCAGCCCAGCGCATCAATCTTTTGGGCAGCTTCATCAAAGGTAGCCTTAATGTCACCCTTTCCCGACTGAATCACACTGGTCCAAGCATCACGGAAGATTTGCATCTTCTCAGCAAGGTTATCGACGGTAGGAACATCAACGGCCAACGGTACTGCAGCCGCAAAGGGTTCGTAGAATGGATTCTCACTCAAGAAGTCTGCAGCCAATTCGGTGACATCTGTGCGGGTTGGAAATTGTCCGGTGGTCTCCAGCAAAGCCAGATCGTTACCGTCGTCTACTGAGAACTTCAGGAAATCCCAAGCAGTCTGTAAGTTTTCACAGGCCGTATACATTCCGATATTTTTTTAATCGGCGAAGGTATAAGTTTCATCAGCAGTTTTGCCGTCCTTCGTAGGAATAGAGGTCACACCAAAGTCGACTTTACCGTCGAACTGAGCTTTACCCCAGGGACCGGCAACACCGAAAGCAGCAATACTGTCTGCGAAAGGTCCTGCCCACATATCACCGCTGAATGCTTCTGGGGACGAGTACCCATCGGCATAAAGACTTTGCCAGAATTCTAGTGTCTCTAGACCTGCCTCGTCAGTAAAAGTAACCTTACCGTCCTTTATGAACTGAGTACCGTCCGAATTGGCAAGGAAGAATGGGTAAAAATCGAAGTTGACATTCGTGTAGTCAGCGGTCGAGGGCGGATAAAGTGCGTAACCGGTTGCGCTTGTGTCTTTAATAGCTTTGGCCGCTGCAGCTAAGTCCTCATACGAGGCCAGCTTGGGGTTCTCGGCATCCAATCCAGCTTTAGACAGCACCTCTTTGTTGTAGTACAACATGAAAGGATTCGTTTTCCAGGGCATTTGGTAAAAATCTCCATCGGAGGAGCGAAAACCCTCAGCGGCATTTCCAGACCGCCCTTCGATAAATTCATTACCGTCGGGGAAAGCGGTAGAAAGATTTACCAGACCCCCTTGAGCCTGGAAAGCAGGAACGGCAGCTGGTGCCGTGTTGTAGATCAGGCATGGGGTATTGCCTGCCGAGATTGATGCTGAGATAACATCTTCAGAAGAGCTTCCTGCAGGGATAGCTTGGGCTGTCACTTGTTGGTCGGGATTGGCAGCGTTCCAGGTTTCTACAACCTTTTCTCCCCACTCAATTTCTTGTTCATTTGTCGAGTACCAGATTTCGATAGGACCACTGCTTAGGCCCTCAGCTGCGGGTTTATCTCGTTCAGACGACAATCCCGACTCACCATTTTCATTTCCACCGCACCCGGCGAGAGCCATCGCGGCTGCGCCTGATGCGAGTATGAACATCGCTATGCGGCTCTTACGCGTCATCGCGTTTCTCCTTCAATCCCAGACCGAAGTCTGTCTCCTATTAGCATGGCTCCAATAATCGAGAGCCCCGTTACAGTTGTCCGGCAACCACTGGCTATTAAACCGGTTTTGGTAATCCCTGTCAGTTTATTAGATACAACAGCAGGGCAAACTCCACCTAGGCCTCGCAGAACAATCGTTCTCGCCATCACTATTTGAATGCCGGTGAGTGTCATTTTTCCATACGGGCGTTCTCTCCAACTAAAATGATCTAAACTAAGCGTAAGTGTTGTTATTCAGCGAAAGGCTGCATGTGGGTGTCAACAAGCCGGTAAAGAAAACGAAACGAGCGACGATTGAAGACGTCGCTCGGAAGGCAGGGCTCTCTAAAACCGCGGTCTCGTTCGTTTTCAATGGTAGGTCTGGTGTAAGTGCAGAGTCTCAAAAACGTATTATGCAAGCCGCCGAAGAGCTGGGATGGCGCCCTGATGCAAGGGCCCGTGCTTTGTCACTCAGTCAAACACATGTCTTAGGACTAGTGGTCAAGAGAGATCCGTCTTTACTGAGCACTGACCCGTTTTTTGCTGGCTTTGTTTCCGGAGTGCAAATGGGGCTGGCCGAACACAACTATTCGCTTATGCTGCAAGTCGTATCCGATACGGAGGCGGAACGCCTCGCATATCAACAGCTTGTCCGCGAAGCTAAGGTAGATGGCGTATTCCTCACCGATCTAGAGACCGAAGATTTTCGCCCACGACTACTCACCACCCTTCGCATACCTATAGTGGTAGTCGGGCCTCCTTCCCATGAGACAGAGAACGTCGCTGCTGTGGAGATGAACGACGCCGCGGGAGTAAAGCGAGCAGTGCAACATCTAGCCGCTCTAGGACATAAAGTAATCGGACACGTTTCGGGCAACGACAAGTACGTTCACACACGATCACGCCGAGACGCTTGGATTGAAACTTTGGAGGAGTTAGGTCTCCCCCAAGGCCCGTACATTTCCGCAGATTTTACGGGAGAAGGTGGTGCTCGAGCCACCCACGAGCTCCTGGATCTTCCGAATGCGCCAACAGCAATTGTCTACGGAAATGATCTGATGGCCATTGCGGGAATGTTTGCTGCTGGTGATCGCGGACTGAGTGTTCCTAATGATCTATCGGTTATCGGCTTCGATGACATCCCACTTGCTCCCTATGTGACTCCTCGTCTAACGACAGTTCGGCAAAACGCTATTGAATGGGGACGTTGCGCTGCATTGACACTTATTGCCTTAGTGGAAAACCGTCCATTTCCTGAGTTTGAAATGCCTCCAGTGGAGTTCATAGTGCGCTCCAGTACAGGTCCCGCGCCCCATCTGCCTCCTGCGGTGACGGCACCCAACCACGATAGATGACTGAGGATAGCCCCAAAGCATGACATGCGATATCTAGAAGGAATCTCTAGACCGATTTGGGAGCGGTTTTCGAGAACGATAGTGCGATTCATTCCCCACAATGTCTCCATCATGAGAGCTTCTTGACGCTCATATTTCATCCATAAAATGGGCCTTCATTACTATAATCGGCCTGTAAGAGTCACCGTCTTCACTAGCAGAGCGTCGGCCGCCGATACTTGACACGGTTTTAAAACCGACTTAAAGTATGAGCGAATCAACCATACCGTTTTAGTTACGGTTACCCCCCAATAATACTCAGACAAGGACGACTGATGAAGAGATCCAAACGACGGCTCTATGCGATAATACTTGCTTCATTTTCCCTGACAGCGGCAACATTGGTAGCGCCGGTCAGCATCGCTTTAGCAGACGACAGTGAGCCCATCACCGTAGAAGAACTGGCCGATTCTAGCCCACAACAACAACGTTGGCTTTCTGAGCCAAACTCACGCATAGCACTCAACCCCAGTCACTCCCAAACTGATGACACAAGAATCAAAGCAGACAATTCACTCGATACCTTCTACTACATCAACCAAGAAAAGAAACGTGCCGACGGTGTCATTCGAAATGGGCTAACACGCAGTGAAGCACCTGTTCACGGACCATCCGTTTATGATGAGGGCGACGAAAGTCCCTTGTTAAGCGATCTCTTCACTGAGGACTCAGCTGATCTATGGGAAACGTCTCCAGGTACTGGAAATGGCGCGAAGCTGACTGTCGCTGAAGATGGTGGTCATATCGTTCTGCCAGAGGGGACCGAATGGGGTAGCGTTTCAAGGAACGTAGTTATGGATAATAGTTCCAAACCCATCCTGCTTGTTTCGGTTGCGAACACAACGGGGAAATGGGCACTAAAGGTCCGTCCAGAAGGCGGCGGCGATGTCCTGATCCAAGATGATACCTCTGCGACTGGAACTTTTGCCTATGATCTTTCACGTTACGACATCGCCAGCGGAAATGCTGCAGTAAAGCTCTTTTCAACAGCTTCAGGAGAAACCACTGTTCGAGCTCTCTCGATTCATGCACGCCCCGATTTCTCCGACAATTTCAGTGATCTGAGCGCTTGGAAGACCAACGTTTCATCGAATAACGGCGCTGTACTCGCAGCATCCCCAACCGGTTTAGGTGCGACTCTCACTAGTACTTCTGGTCGGGGGTTCGGTGCAGTTGCTCGCACTTTCACCGTCGATCTTTCGGCCAGTCCAGTATTGACGATTGCCGTCGATAATCTCAGTGCCGGATCACAATGGGCAATGAAACTCTCTGATCCTGAGACGAGCAAAGATTTTGCAACCATACAAAACGACACCCCCGAATCAGGTTTCTTCAGCTATAACTTGGCTTCCCTTACCGGGTTAACTGGTGAGCAAACATTTGACATCAAGCTCTTTTCAACAAAGACACCAGTTCCTACCTCTGCGACCTTTACTCTTCTTTCTTTCCACCACGCCAACAACTGGATTGAAACTCCGACAACTAACTTCAACAGCACATGGAACCCTCAATCATTGGACTGGACAGCAACGTTCACTGAAGCCGGGAGCTACACCACACGGGATCTCTTTGTCGATGACAATACAATTTCTCGCCTTGTAGAAGCCCAACAGCTGAAAGAAGGCTCCCCAACCCTTTACGGTGACGTGGCTAGGATTGTTAGCTGGGATGCTGACGCAAAGGTACTAGTTAACCAAAAAGACGGCTACACTCAAGCAATCGCCTTTCCGCAAACGGCGACTCTGCTTTTCTACGACGATCCCGGCAAGGCGTTGGGCGGAACCGGTGGAAGTGCGATACCGACTCCGACAACAGGCACATGGTTAGCGGTCCTTCCTTCAAATACTGATAGTGCGATTGGCTTGGGTTATGCCCCCGGGCAGTCCTCGGACCACATCACAGCGGCAGCACAAAGTGCTCAAGGTGGGGCTGACGTAAGCGTCGTTCGACAAGCACTCGAGGACCGCACAGCGGAGTGGAATGATTACCTAGCGCGCGTTCCAAGTGTGGGAAGTTTTGACCTCCGTACTGTCAGCGATGAGGGCGTCACTCCCGAGCAAACACGGCAGCTGTACTATCGCGCTTTCGTCAACATCAAGCAAACCGTTGTTCCACCACAGCCTGAAAGCGGCATCAGTCACTATCAAGTCGCCACGGGAAAGGCCGCAACATACAACGGTGGGTCTTCCCGCAACCGGGCCTCAGCAAGCTGGGACTCACTACTGGGCATTCAGTATCTTGCCTACACCGAGGAGGATATCGCCTGGGATTCGCTGATCGGCATGATGGCGGATGTCGAGGCCGATGGGGCACTTAACGGAGAATCTCTCCCCAGTCGCAAAGCCCAAACCGCGTGGATGCTCTATTCCACGACCGGCAACCAGGAAACCTTGGCTGAGATTTACCCAGCAATAAAATCTCATATGAAGTGGTCAAGTGAACACCTCGCATGGAATATCCACTCGCATTACCCCGGTGGAGGCGTTAATGCTGCTGACGAACGTGATGCAGAATTCGTTGTGTCTCTAATCGTTGATCTTGACTATGCCGCTAACATTGCTGAGGTACTGGGTAAGACTGACGATCAAGCTAACTATGTAGCTTTACAAAAAACGCTGATTAGTCAGTATAAAGAATGGTTCTTCATGCCTGATGGGCGGGCAGTGCAATACCTGTGGACCTCTCGACCTGATGCTACCTATGAGCAACGCAAAGGTATTGTCAACTATGTCAACACGGGTCTTTTGGTACCTGACCTTTCCACGGACCAGGTAGACGCTTTGATGGAGAGATTTAACGAAGAGTACGACCCTAACAGGCAGTTTGCTGGAACCGCATCGGATGCGCTGAAGGCTCCTGATGCCCAGTTTATTGCCTATGGTCTGATTGAAAGTGGTCATACTTCAGTTGCTCAAACCTATCTGGAAGCTGTTCTTAGGGATGTGGTACGAACCCATGCTTTCAGCGAGGTCTACCAGGAAGGTCCGAACGGCGCCGAACCAATTTCGCGAGGAGAAGCGCCCACTACCTTCGGAATGGCACAGGTAATCGACAATATTTGGATTCTCAACGGCTATCGTTCAGATCGGGGAACCCCGACATTCGTACATTTTCCAGATAGTAAGGGAGGCGTGCACAATCTCACTTATCTCGGTAAACCGCTCAGCATCGATCTTGCTGACGGACATGTAACACTCAGCGGGGAAGCAACCAGTCTCCCCGGAATATGTGAGTCTTTTCCTGTAGAGGAAGGGGCATCAGTCGAGTTACCAACAAGTTGTGCCCGAGTGACACTATCGTCAGACACAACTAAAGCAGGAGAAAAAGTAACCGTACGAGCAGAGAAACTTCCTTCAAGTGCTGACGGTGTTATTGAACTCCACTCGACCCCAAAGACTGTGGCAACAATCCACACCACCGACAGTGGCACTGTAGAGGAAGAAGTAACCATTCCCGCAGACACAAAAGTCGGAAACCACACGGTTATGGTCAAAGTAGGCAAGGTAAGTGGAAGTATTGCTCTGGAGATCACTGCGAAGACTAAAGATGAAGAAGAGAACGTTAACCCAGGGACTCCACCGGGAGAATCTGGAGGAACTACGATCGGCGGAGACAATAATGGTTCATGGTCTCCCTCTCAAGAGCAAAAACCCGGTGGCGTTTTAGCCCATACCGGTAGTCTAATTACACCGTTTACTATTGTCGTAGTTGTTCTCTTAGCAGTTGGTGGCATTGGTGTGGTTCTGCGCCGCATCCGGCAAAACTCTATGTAGTACCTGCCGCTAACCCCATAGCCTTGCCCTGGGGGGTCTCACGCAATTACGTGCGGGCCCCCTCCCGGAAAGGAAACTCACGCTCCCGGTTGAGAAGGTACCTCATTATCTAAGTCAACAGCCGATCTTAGTATGAGCCTACCGTGTCTGACTAAACCTACAATGCGTGAAAAGACCCCTAGGATTCACGCTGAGGGATCATCTTCCCTGCTCGCAAGAATATGCCTGGGGCGACAATCGTATGGTCCAGCAACAGCATCACACCAGAATTCAGAGCTGGCAACCGACAAAGATCGGTTCAGGTTGGAGCTCGATGGAATAGAGCTCCTTAACCCTGGAACGAATCCTACGGGCCATTTCAAGAACTTCATGTGCAGTACCCCCACCTCGATTAGTAATGGCTAACGAGTGTCGAGAAGACAGTGCTACCTGTCCGCCCATGGAAAATCCCTTGGGGAATCCTGCTTGTTCTATCAACCACGCAGCTGAAACTTTTATTCCCCCGTCAGTCTGAAAAGCTGGCGCTCCATCCGGGGCACGCGTCACTACCGGATTAGTAAAGAAGGAGCCAGCTGACCAAGTGTCATGGTCCGTCTGGTCAAGCACCATCCCCTTAGAACGGCGTAATCCAAGCACAGCGTCACGAATATCGGATATCTTCGCCTGTCCACCAACAGGTACGTCAAGTTTTTTTGCCAATTCTGCGTATCGCACAAAGCCGTAAGCGCTATGCACCAACTCAAAATCAACTGAAAGAATCACCCAGCGTCCTGTAGGCCCCCATTTTTGCGAACGTGCAGAACGTTTCAAAATGGAGTCACGATAAGCCATCTTAAGGTCGGCGCGTGAAAGACGCACCGCCTCATTGATATCTCGGTCCCATGCTCGAACAGCAACGACCGTAGCTGCCACGTCTGCGCCATACGCGCCAATATTCTGTACCGGAGCGGCCCCCACGCTTCCTGGAATGCCTGAGAGCGATTCTAAGCCGCTCAAATCGCGATCCACCGAATAGGCGACAAAGTCGTCCCAGACTACGCCCGCGTCTACTCGAAACTGGCTTCCGCCAAGTTCTGCAACTTCTCGTGAACTGTCACGAACCACAGTACCCGAAAAGCCTTCATCTGCGGCCAGAATATTTGATCCTCCCCCAAGGACCAGCAGGTCGCCCTCTATCTTTGGCAGAATGTCTTCGAGCGATCCTTCAATGAACGTGTCAACAGGCCCCCCTATCCTCAGGGTGGTCACGTCAGATAACCTCATAACAATTCAATCCCAGATAGATGAAAAGTCCCCCCACCAAGTGGAGGGACTCATCTTATTGTCTCAGCGTGTCTCGCGATGAGATGTGCTGGTACGGCACCTTGGGCAATACTTCTTTAGCTCCAAGCGATCCGGCGTATTGCGGCGGTTCTTCTTGGTGATGTAGTTACGTTCTTTGCACTCTGAGCACGCCAAAGTGATCTTGGGACGGACATCTGCCGACTTACTTGCCACAGTCTTACCTCACGTTCTTGTCATCTGATCCCACCGGTAGCGAGGGGGGGACTCGAACCCCCGACCTCACGATTATGAGTCGTGCGCTCTAACCAGCTGAGCTACCCCGCCAAGGCGATCCCAGCATCCACCGGGAGGACCAGAGCCCCGAAAGGGAATTGAACCCTTGACCTTCTCCTTACCATGGAGACGCTCTGCCGACTGAGCTATCGGGGCATGACCCAAACCTTACAGGACAAGCGTGTAAAGGTCCAAGCCAGTGGCGGATGAGGGATTTGAACCCCCGTAGCATTACGCAGCCGGTTTACAGCCGGATCCCTTTGGCCACTCGGGCAATCCGCCAAGCACACCGGGATTACCGGTGCCGAAGAAGAATATCAGAGGAAAGCCCCTCGCTTCCAATTATCTGGGCTAGACTGGGGCAGTTGCGAAAAGACTCACACTTATTTAGGAGGAGCTATGGCTGACTCTTCATTCGATATTGTCTCGCGTTTAGACCGGCAGGAAGTCGATAATGCCGTCAATCAGGCCGCTAAAGAGGTTGCGCAGCGCTATGACTTTAGAGGTGTGGAGGCATCTATAGCCCAACAAGGTGACACTCTTGTTCTAGAAGCAAATACTGCGGAACGTACTCTTGCTGTGCTTGATGTAGTGCAATCGAAGTTCGTTAGGCGTGGCGTATCCCTTAAAGCGATGGACCTCAAGGGACGTGAACCCCAGCCTTCTGGGAAGATCTACAGGTTAGTCGTCCCCCTCAAAGAAGGTCTCGCGTCGGATATTGCGAAAAAGATCACGAAACTTATCCGCGATGAAGGCCCCAAAGGGGTGAAAACCCAAATCCAAGGGGATGAGGTACGCGTATCAGGAAAATCTCGGGATGCGCTTCAAGACGTCATCTCTTTACTCAAAGGCGCGGATTTCGATGTCGCACTGCAGTTCGTCAACTATCGCTAAGCTCATTAGCCAATCTCAAAATCTAACGCCGACAGCGAATGCCCTCGGCGCAAATTCGCATCGATCAAGGAAATAAGAAATGCCCGATCAGGAATACCCTTCCCAACAGTCGTTTCCTCCACCTCCGCCAAATGGCCCCTACGGATATACCCCACCGTCACCGCAATACAGTCAAGACGGTCACACCTACCCGCCCTATTCCCCTCAACCAGCTTATGCAGCTTCAGGATACAGTCCTGCCATACCCCCCTATGAGGCCAGTGACATCAGCCTCAACCTTGTACTTTCCATTTTCTTTGGCTGGATTCCCGCGTTGGTATTCTTCCTTCGCAGGGATCAAGTTAGCCCCATCACGCGCGCAGTCTTTGTGGGCAATATGAATTTCCAACTTACCCGTTTACTAGTCAGTGTCGGCGGATACATTCTTGCATTCCTCATGGTGATTATCGGTTCAGTTACTATCGATAATGGTGGGTCTATCGCAGTGATCTTCTCGATTTTGATGTGGATAGCGCTGGGTGGAATCTCTATCGCCTATTTCGTCATTTCGATAGTGGCAGCTGTCCAAGCAAAAGATCGCGCTATGGCTGGCCAGCCCTATCAATTTCCAATAACTATTCGCTTTTTCTCCTAGAAACCGAGCCAAGGCTAGAACCAACAGTGCCGCGAGGAACCTTATGGGAAAGGTAGCCCCATATCGGCAGCCTGTTGCTCCAAGCGGGCAATGCGATCGTCCATGGGTGGGTGCGTTGAAAACAGACTAGTCATGCCGCCCCCGCGAAACGGGTTAGCGATCATCAGCGCCGAGGCATTCTCATTTTCTGGAGTGGCCTGCATCGGCGCAGCCGCTACACCGCTTTCGATCCTTCGCAAGGCTGATGCCAGACCTGCGGGGTCACCTGTGAGTAGCGCGCCGTCGGCATCAGCTGAATACTCCCTGGACCGTGAGATCCCCATTTGGATAAGTGCAGCGGCGATAGGGGCCGCAATCATAGCGACAAGTCCCACTAGTGCATTTCCGTTACGGTTACGAGCACCCGACAAATAGGCTAACTGTGCCAGTGACGAAACCATACCACCTAACGCTGCGGCTACCGATGCAGAAAGAATATCGCGGTTATACACATGCATGAGTTCATGTCCTAGAACAGCCCGCAGCTCCCTTTCTGACAGCAATCTGAGTATCCCCTCTGTGCAGCACACCGCCGCATTTGATGGATTACGACCAGTTGCGAAAGCATTGGGGGTAGCAGTTGGAGCAATCCAGATGGTTGGCATTGGCATCTGCATACGTTCGCTAAGTTCCTCAACGATCGCGTATAGGCCCGGAGCCTGCTCCTGTGAGACCTGAATAGCCCGCATTTGTCGCAGGGCGATGGTTGCAGAGTTCCAGTACGTCCAGAAAGTAGTCACCAGACCCACACCACAAAAGATTGCGATCCACCATAAGTTGCCCGTACCTGAAGCCACTAGGTATCCCAACCCTAGGACGACTGCCCACAAGACGACAAAAAGAAAGAATGTCTTGAACGTATTTCCTATCCGACCCATAATCTGATTCTATTCGGGTTGGTTATCGCAGGCAGCATACTAAGCTCAAAGCACAGTAGCGGTATTTCTCTATTTTGTTAGCTACAACAGCAACTATTGATTGGAATTCATTAACGAGGGAGCGAGGAAGCTACGCACGATCATAACGTTCCTTATGCAGTAGAGCGCGTCCCCACAACAAAGAGTGCTGTCTGTCTCCAGCCTTCGAATACTGGAGACAGACAGCACATTTGTGTGTTGGAGAAGAAAATCTTTTAGCTAGCCACACCTGACCGACGTTTGTTGAAAACATCGAATGCGACTGCAAGTAACAGGACAAGACCTTTGACAATCTGCTGTGTTGCTGTCGTGGCGCCCATTAGCTGCATGCCGTTCGACATGACAGCCATGACTAAACCACCGACCAAAGCACCAGAGATACGTCCTATCCCACCGGTGGTGGAAGCCCCGCCAACGAAACATGCAGCGATGGCATCGAGCTCGAACATGTTGCCTGCAGCCGGCTGAGCCCCATTCATACGAGCTGAGAAAAGCACCGCAGCCACGGCTGAAAGGAATCCCATGTTGACGTAAGTCCAGAACGACACACTTCGCACACTGATTCCTGACAGTGCTGCTGCCGTTTTATTTCCACCGATCGCATAAATATCACGCCCAAACACTGTCTTTTGGCTGACCAAACCGTAGATAAGGATGAGGATTGCCATGATGATCAAGACAATCGGCAACCCGCGGTCTCGAGCAATCTGATAGGCGAATGCCATGACCAGGACTGCCAGTAGTACCCACTTGAGGACAAATACCCACAGTGCCTCTACTTTTTGCCCGTACCGGATTCGATCTTGGCGCCCACGCCATTGGAAGTATCCAAAGCCAACAACCCCCACCGCAAAAATGACAAGGGTAAAAACATCTATCCCGTTTCCGCCGAGGAGTCCGTTAAGGAATCCGTTACCAATATTTTGGTAGGTCTGAGGAAATCCTGACAGGGATACATTGTTGAGCACAATGTACGTGAGTCCCCTGAATATGAGCATTCCAGCCAAAGTCACGATGAATCCGGGAATTCCCACGTATGCTACCCAAAATCCCTGCCAGACTCCTGCGATCAAACCGGTAGCTAATGCAGCAAGCAGTCCTACCCACCAAGGCATTCCTTCTTTTATAACGAGGACTGCCGAGACGGCACTTGCCAATGCTAAAAGCGCACCTACTGATAAGTCGATTTGTCCCAAAACGATGACAAAAAGCATTCCAATAGCCAAGACAAGAATATACGAGTACTGAAGTACGATATTCGTCAGATTCTCAGGACTAAGGAAAACTGGTTTGAGAACTGCAAATACGACAACAATCAGCGCAAACGCTAAGAATATTCCCGACTGCCGGAGATTTCCCCCCAACGGCAATCCTCTCAACGGTTTCTTTACAGATGCAGGGCGCTTCCCCTGCACTTCGGCGCTGCTCATTCTGTCTCCCTTGCCGGTTCAATAGTCATGCGTTTCATGAGGTTTTCTTGTGTTGCTTCATCAATTGAAAGTTCGCCGGTTATTCGTCCGTAGGCCAGCGTGTAGATCCGGTCACAAATACCCAAGAGCTCTTCGAGCTCCGACGATATGACAATGACAGCTTTCCCTTCAGAAACCATACGGTTGATAAGCGTGTAGATCTCATACTTGGCGCCCACGTCAATGCCGCGCGTCGGCTCATCTAGAATCAGCACGTCAGCATCGGTGTAGAGCCATTTGGAGAGAACTACCTTTTGTTGGTTTCCTCCTGATAACGAGCCCGAAAGTTGCATGACCGAGCTGGCGCGAATGTTCATTGAATCTCGGTACCGCTCGGCTACAGCCAGTTCTTCGTTATCATTGACGAATCCAGCCGGGCTGTGTTTATCGATTCCCGCTATTCCGATGTTGTGCCGAATGTCATCAATGAGGTTGAGACCATAGACTTTTCGGTCCTCAGTCGCATAGGCAATCCGATTCTTAATCGCATCCTTAACCGAAGGAATAGATATCTCCTTGCCTTCCTTATAGATCTTCCCCGATATGTCGCGCCCATAGGAACGTCCGAAAATACTCATCGCCATTTCCGTGCGTCCTGCCCCCATCAAACCCGCTATGCCAACAACTTCTCCATGCCGAACATTGAAACTGGCATCTTTGACTACGACGCGTCCAGGTTGCGTTGGATGATATACAGTCCAGTCCTCGACTCGAAGCATTTCATCACCAATATTGGAATCGCGTTGAGGATACCGTTGACTCAACTCTCTGCCAACCATCAAGTTGATAATGGTGTCCTGATTGACATTGGGATCATGCATATCAACTGTTTTTACAGACCGTCCGTCACGTAGGACCGTAGTACGGTCGGCAACTGACTCAATTTCATTGAGCTTATGAGAAATAATGACGATAGAGACCCCAGAGTCTCGCAGTTGACGGACAAGATTAAGCAGCGACTCAGAGTCATTGTCATTCAGCGCTGCTGTTGGTTCGTCCAAGATCAGCAGACTTACTTCTTTGGCAAGAACTTTCCCGATCTCCACCATCTGCTGTTTACCCACACCCAGTTGCCCGACGGGAGTGGTGACAGGCTCTGTGAGACCAACGCGAGCAAGCATCTTCTCCGCGCTGTTATTGAGCTCATTCCAACGAATACTTCCAAATCGCCCCGGCTTCTTCGTACCCAGATACAGGTTTTCGGCTATCGACAAATAAGGCACCAATGCAAGCTCTTGATGGATAATCCCTATTCCTGCAGCCTCGGAGTCCTTGACAGAACTGAAATGAGCGGGTTTACCGTTAAGAATGATGGTTCCCGAGTACGTCCCATAGGGATATACGCCCGAGAGCACCTTCATCAGAGTCGACTTACCAGCTCCATTTTCACCACATAGTGCGTGAATTTCACCTCTACGGACACTAAAATTGACATCTTTGAGAACCTCAACACCGGAAAAGCTCTTGCAGATATCCTGCATTTCTAAGATATAGTCGGTCATTTCTTCACCAATTCCGATTGTATGTCTGGGGTATCCACCACCCTGGTCGGTTTGAACACCCCAGACTGGACGGTTAAGCGCCCTTCTCAACCTGTTCGGCAGTGAAGTAGCCCGATTCGATCAGTTCCGATTCGATATTGTCCTTATAGATGGTGCTTACCTCTAAGAGATACGAAGGAACTACTTTCTTTCCATTGTCATAGTCCTCTGTGTTATTTGCCTCTGGAGTCTTATCCGCGGCCATTGCCAGCACCGAAAGTACCGCTTGGTTCGCAAGAAGTCGCGTGTCTTTGAAAATTGTTGACCACTGTATACCGTCATTGATGAGCTTCACTGATGCAATCTCTGCATCCTGGCCCGTCACAACTGGTAGACCATCAGTAAGCGTAGGACCGTATCCGGCGTTGGTGAGGGCCGTGATAATACCGCGAGAAATGCCGTCAAATGGAGAGAGAACACCCTTGAGGTCTTTACCGCCTGCATAAGTTGACGTAATGAGGTCTTCCATTCGCTTTTGAGCGCCTTCTTGAGACCACCTCAAAATGGCTACTTGATCAAATTCAGTTTGACCTGACTTGATGACAAGCGTTCCATCGTCAAGATATGGCTTAAGTGTATCCATCGCACCATCGAAGAAGAATTTTGCGTTGTTGTCATCAGGAGAACCCGCGAATATCTCGATGTCAATTGGGCCCTTCGGTGCATCGGCAACCGGTTCACCTTTGATGTCAGTAAGACCTAGACCGTAAAGCAACGAGGTAGCCTGCGCAACGCCGACTTTATAGTTGTCGAAGGATACATAGAAGTCAACATTTTCATTGTCACGGATTAGCCGGTCATATGAGATTACCGGAATGCCTTTGGCTGCGGCTGCGTCCAACTGGCTCGATAGTGCAGTGCCATCGATAGACGCGATGACAAGGACATCGACGCCGTTGGTGATCATTTGGTCGATTTGCTGAGTTTGTGTCGGAATATCGTCGTTCGCAAATTGCAGGTCGACGGTGTGTCCTTCAGCTTCAAGTCCTTCCTTAACCGCGTTTCCATCGGCTATCCATCGCTCAGAAGTCTGTGTGGGCATCGAAACGCCGACGTACAGTTCTTTCCCCGTGTCAGAAGTCGCATCGCCACTGGTTGCTGCACCTGATGTCGCAGTGTCATTCGCACCTCCGCCTGCGCCTGATCCGCCACACGCCGTGAGCGCCATTGCGCCAGCCGCCAATACCCCCGCGAATCCTATAGCCTTACGTTTTACCGCAGAAAAACGTTTCTGCATTTGACCCTCCTATGTAAAAAAACTGGAGTTGGTGCCGCGAACTATCTAGCCCGTACTCCACCTTGAGTGCCCCAGGCACGCAGTAATGTTATCGCTCACTTTCAGCAGAGGCAACCGATAACACCTCTTTTTGAGGAGCCGTTACCTTTCTGCAACAAAGAAAGTGTGGGTGCGCAACGATGCGACACCCACACCTTTTGACACGTTATTATCCACGCGGGCCGGAATAGTCATCGAACCTCTCAACGGCGCTGGGGACCCCGAGCTCACCCGGTACACCGATGAGGTCTTCTCCGGGCTCTTCCCCACGCGAAATCTTGGTCATTGCATCCCTAGATACAACTTTAATTCGCTCGCGGACGCCGCCCTCTGGCAGGGGATAGTCCCCGCCAAGCTTCTGCTCGTATGCGTCGAGCAACTCCCAGCCTTGCCATGTTGTAAAGGGAACTGCACGCTCTTCAAGAAGCTCAACAATGTCAGAATCAACCGAGTGAGAAAACTGGGATGCGTCAGCAATAAGGTTAGCAATGGTCTCTTGGGCGTCAGACTTCGTGGACCCGATGAGTCCCACAGGGCCACGCTTGATCCATCCTGTGGCATACAATCCCGGCTGAACCCTTCCTCCGTCGTTAGGAACTACTCCTCGCTTCTCATCAAAGGGAACGCCTTCGATCGGAGAAGAATAATACCCAACAGCCCGATATACAGCCTGTACTGGCCACTGTCGGATTACGCCGGTGCCCCGCACCGACCCGTCTCCAACCAATTCAGTGCGTTCTGTCTTCAAAGCGGTAACAGAGCCGTTTTCTCCCACGATCTCAGTTGGCGCCTCGAACATGTGGATGTGAATACGTCGGGGGGCATTGTGCTCACTGGGATCTGCAGACGCATATTGCGTGAGCGCCTTGACCACCTGCTGCTGTTGCTTTGAGGCTCTCAATGCTTCTTGAGATCCCTCATCGAAATCGAAATCATCTTCGTAGACAATGACATCAACTCCGGGGACCTTGCCCAATTCTCGGAGTTCAAGTGGCGTAAATTTCACTTGGGCAGGACCCCGACGTCCGAATACATGGACATCAGTTACCGGATTCTTCGCCAAGGATTCCGCAACATTTTCGGGAATTTCGGTTGTAATAATGTCTTCTGGATGCTTCGACAACACTCTGGCCACATCAAGAGCAACATTGCCGACACCGATGACTGCTACTTCCCGCGCTTCAAGAGGCCAATGGCGAGGATAGTCAGGATGTCCGTCATACCAGGACACGAAGTCGGCAGCGCCATAAGCCATATCAGCTCCCGGTATGGGGAGCGGAGCATCTCTGTCTGCGCCCGTCGCAATGATTACAGCGTCGTAACGCTCCTGCAGTTCTTCAACAGAAACGTCCCGTCCCACCTCAACATTACCTAAGAGGCGGATGTCGCCACGTTGCAGGATCTTGTAGAGGGCTGAGATAATTTGTTTAATGCGCGGATGGTCAGGTGCTACACCGTAGCGAACCAAACCATAGGGAGCTGGCAGACGTTCGAAGAGATCGATTTCTACGTCTTCCCCCGATTTAGCCAATATATCTGAGGCATAAATGCCGGCTGGTCCGGCTCCAACTACCGCTATCTTCACAATTCATCACTCTTTACCCTGGACATTACCTTCGACATCCTACCTTCCACCTAGCTAAAAGGCACTCGGCAGGGATGCCATCCACCGTTCTCGAAGCCAGTTTGCTGCAATGTGATAAAGAACACACACAACCCAAGCGAGCACCTCGATCCATAATCGATTGACTGTCAACCTAGCTGGTTAACGTCTTTTCTTACCGCACGTAAAGCAAGCGGTCAGTGCATCCTTGGGGTAACATAACGGTAACCGTTTCCGAACATTGTTTTACAAAGGCGCTTCAAAAGCACTATCGTGTCTTTTGTGGTCCTTCGGGTGGGCCACTGGGGAGACTTCGGAGGGGATTTCGATGCCAAATGGGGGCAGCTCATCACTGCGCTCGTGCCGCGCGATGAAGCTACGAAGCATCCACGTACCATTACCCCCAAGCTTGGGCCGGAGCCGGCATCGCCGGGTTGCTGCCAGTCAACAGCGTGCTCGTGCCCACCTGCGCTACCGACCCTAACATGCGGTAGCAAGCTGGAGTCCCGCGTCACTCCCCCAAGGCGCGGGACTTCGCTCATTTAAACTACAGAATCGCTCGCGAAAAATGCTATCGGCTATGCGTTCCGATTGACCATCAGATGCGCAAATGCCACCAATGCTTCTTTCACCGGGCTCTCTGGCAATGGATCAAGGGCCCTCACTGCCTCATCTGACCAGTGCTGTGCAAGGCCCCGAGTTTCTTCAACTACTGAATGTTCTCTCAGCTCAGACACAACCGCGTCAAGTGCTGCATCAGACGTCAAATCAGAATGTAACCGCGCCAGGAGTGCGGCTCCTTCAGAGTCCAGGGTTCCGGCGCGTTCCTGCCGCTCTAGAAGCAACACTGGAAGCGTACGGACACCCTCTCGCAAATCTGTTCCAGGAGTCTTTCCCGTAGCTTCAGCCGAAGGCCCCAAGTCAATGACATCATCAGCGATCTGGAACGCAACACCGATTTTCTCTCCAAAATCCTGTACGACCCGCGCCGTCCGCTCATCACTTCCAGCATGGATGGCACCGAAGTAGGCAGCTTCTGCGACCAAAGCACCAGTTTTATCGGCTAGCACCTGGATGTAGAAATCGACCGGATCGTCACCGTCCTCAGGACCGAAAGATTCATTGAGCTGTCCAACACACATCCGCTCAAAGGCTTTCGCATGGTGTCGAGCTGAGTCCGGACCCAAATCAGCAACGAGGCTGGAGGCCTCAGCGAAGAGGACGTCCCCTGCCAAAATCGCACGGTTATTACCCCACAAATGTTGAGCAGATGGTGCACCTCGCCTCGTCGGAGCCGAATCCATAACATCATCGTGATACAGCGACGCCAAATGACTCAGTTCAACTACCGTCGCAGCCTTCACCACAGCCTCAGCGTCAGGGGAAGGTCCCAGCCCCGCACATACTGATGTCAGTACAGGACGGAGCCTTTTCCCTCCGGCAGCGATCAAATGTCCCGTTAGTTGATCAATTACACCCCGATGTCCAGATGAGCAGACATGGAGAAGATTCTCTACCTTCTCGAGATCAGTTTCTACACGGTCCTGGACTTGCGGGACGGAAAGATCAATTATCACGGTATCAAGATTACGACCTGATTGAAAATTTCGAGAATCGGAGCCGGCCATATCCCCAAAAGAACAGTGAGGATAGCAGCCAATCCAATTGCCACTGACGTGTATCCTTCAGATTGCACGACCGCAACACCGGGCTCGGGTTTCTGGAAGAAAATCCTTGCAACCACCGCAAAATAGAAAGCTGCAGTGGCTACCGAAGCACCCAGTGCTATCGCAACAAGCCAACCAAGGCCTCCTGCGATCCCATCAGCAAATACGACAAACTTACCCACAAAACCCGAAGTAAGAGGAATACCCGCAAATGAGAGCAAGAAGATCAACATGGATGCTGCAAGGAAAGGTGACCGGTGCACGAGGCCCCTGTACGCGGCAAAGCCTGTAGCTTCGCCCGCAACAGTGCCCGCATTATCACTGCGTCTTACAAGCGTAATTACCCCAAATGCCCCAATAGTGGCGACACCGTAAGCAAGAAGGTAGAAAGCCACATTGCCTGCAGAGCCATTGACCAAAGAGAGCACACCGATCATGAGGAACCCTGCATGGGCAATTGACGAATACGCCAGCAGACGTTTAACGTCCTTTTGGACGAGGCCGACGACAGTACCCAAAATGATTGTGAAGGCGGCCAATAGCGCGAAGAGCAGGCCCAAATCCCATTCGAGCCTTCCTGCAATCACCTGGTAGAAACGCAGCATTGCTCCAAATGCGGCAATCTTTACGCCAGCAGCCATAAAGCCCGTCACTGGAGTCGGTGCACCAGTGTACACATCCGGCGCCCACGCGTGGAACGGCACGACGGCGACCTTGAAAAGCAAGCCAACCATCACGAGGAACACACCAGCAGTTAAAAGCCAAGTCATTGACGAATCACCAGCGATGGCCCCCGCTATTTCCTCTAGCTGAAGGCTGCCTCCGGAAAATCCGTAAAGAAGGGCTGACCCCATGAGGAAGAAACCCGAAGCGAACGCTCCCAACAGGAAATACTTCATCCCGGCTTCCTGGCTGGCAAGTCTGCCTCTACGAGCCGTCGCCGCAAGGATGTACAACGGCAGCGACATAACTTCTAATGCCACGAACATGGTCAGCAAAGAGTTGCTGGCAGGGAACATCATCATGCCGCCCAATGCGAAGAGCAAAAGCGGGAAGTACTCTGAGCGTTGGTATCTCTTGGCAAGGGAAAGAGCTTCTTCACCGGCACCCGGTCTGTCTGCAGGTTGTGCGGCAAATGCACCATCCATCATTTCGGAGCGGTCACCGAATACCAGGAGAGCCATAAAAGAGACACCTAAAAGAATTGTCTGTAGCGACAAAGTCAAAGTGTCTGCAACATATTCGCCCGTAAAAACTTCGCCGCCAGAAAACTCAAACCACTGCATGACCGCAATGACAAATGCGACCAAGACAACCAGGCCCGACCAGTAGAAGTTAGTGGTTCTTCTTGCCCGTACTGGAACAAAGGCTTCGACGAGGACGCCGATAACGGCTCCACCAAAGACTACTATGACCGGTAGGAGTATCCACCAGTTAACTGAAGGAGCTACAAAACTCTCCATGCTCAGTTTCCTCCCTCATTTGTCGAGGCGCTTATGTCTGAGAGCGCAGATGGCGTCGCTTCGGTAACACCTTGTAACGCTCCCACCAGTGGAGCGGACCAGATACCTAATATCAGCATGCCTGCTATCAAAGGAGTGACCACCGTCTTTTGTGAGATTGTGAGGTCTGGAACATCAATATCTGGTTTTGGTCCGGTAAATATCCGCTGGTAAGGAAGAAGTATGTACATGGCCGCCAAAACAACGCCAAGTACAGCGAAGAGGGCGACTGGAATTGAAGCTTTCCAAGTTCCCATCAAAACTAGGTATTCAGGTACGAAACCGGAAAGACCTGGCAATGCAATTGACGCCAAGCCAGCAACAAGCCAAGTTCCGGCCAAAACCGGAGTAACCCGTTGCCAACCGCCATAACCAGCGATTTCCTGGGTATCACCTCGCTCAATCAAGAATCCAGAAATGAGGAAGAGCCCTGCGATCGATAGCCCATGCGCGACCATATAGAACATCGCGCCGGTCATCGCAATATCAGTACCGATGAAGATACCGAGCACCATAAAACCGAAGTGGGACACAGATGTGAAGGAAACGAGACGCAGCAAGTCTTTCTGGCCGTTCGCGGCGAATCCGCCCCAAAGGATTGAAACTACTGCAAGAATCACGATGGTCCAACGTGCCTGGGAGGCTGCCCCTGGAACGAAGTTCAGGCACAAAATGATCATTCCGAAGGTACCAATTTTGTCCAGTATCCCAACTAGGAGGACTGATGTGCCCGGACGTGCTTCAGCAGCCGCGTCAGGAAGCCATGTATGGACTGGCACCATCGGGGCCTTTATTGCGAAAGCAATAAAGAAGGTGATGAATACGGCCATTTGGATTCCCGTTGACGCACCAGGAAGAACTTGGGACAGGGTGTCGTAGCGGAACAGATTCTCAGTACCAGCAAAGTTACCCAGGATGGTAACAAGACCGCCCAGCATGACCAAGCCGCCTAGAAGCGAGTAGATCAGCAGTTTCATACCAGCTTCGCGAGAACGTGAGCCTAGACCATAGCCTGCGATCATGAAGTAAAGAGGTATCAGCATTGCCTCAAACGCAATATAGAACAACACGACATCGTAGGCGCTGAAAATGAGAACGATGAAGGCGTACAGCAAAAGGATCCATGCCGCGTATCCGCCTTCGCGACGCGCATCGCCCTGTGGCGTAGCGATCAGGACGAGCGGAACCAACACGGCTGCCAAAAGGATCATCACTAATCCCAAAGCATTAACGCCAAGAGCCCAGGAGATTCCGAGCCCAGGGATCCACTCCCACGCTTGGACAAATTGGAAGCTACCAGCTGCTGCCCAATCGAAATTGAAAGCCACCACGATAGCAAGAACTAGCTCAACCACAGCGACGATCACGGCAACTGTACGGCCATGTGCGCGCAGTGCAGGAAAAACCGCCAATAGTAAAGCAGTTAACGCTGGGATTGCCACCATGATGGTGAGCCACGGAATATCAGTCCACATAGGTACCATTTACTTCCTCCCGCCCTTAGAGCCTGATGCCTAGGGCGATTGCCAGGACGATGACGACTCCGCCCAATATGTAGCCCGCGTAGGCGCGCGCGTAACCAGACTCGGTGCGTGACAGGATACTTCCGACCTTACGCATGAGCCACGAAACACCATTCACAGCTCCGTCGATCCCCTTACTGTCGACGGCTGTGACACCCTTCATCACATCAATGCTGGGAGTCATGAATACTGCCTCATTGAACTTGTCTTGGTAGAAGTCAGCCCGTGCAGCCTGGGTAAGAGCATTTCCAGCCGGTTGATAAACGGGAACTTCGTCACGCGCATATTTGAACCACGCAAGAATAGCTGCAGCCACAACAAGGGCAATGGTCAGAATTTGAATGACGATTACGGGTATCACTGGCGTTGCGTGGTGAGTCTCTCCCACCGACGGAGCAAGCCAGGTGATGAAGATATCCCCGAATGAAAGTATGCCACCCAAAGCCACTGCGAATACCGCGAGGATAATCAGCGGGACCGTCATTATTGGCTTCGATTCATGCGGCTGAGCGGGCTCACCATTGGCAGTGGCCCACCGTGCCTTGCCATTGAATGTCATGAAGAACAGCCTTGACATGTAGAAGGCGGTAAGCCCAGCAGCAAACATCGCGATCAAACCATAGACCCAACCGAGCCACGGCGCGTCCATTCCCGCAAAATTGCCCACTGCGAAAGCGGCTTCAATAATTCTGTCTTTAGACCAATATCCAGAGAAGGGCGCAACACCCAAAATGGCCAACCATCCGGCCATAAAGGTGATCCATGTAATTCCCATGACTTTGCGAAGAGCTCCATAGCGGCGCATATTTGTCTGCTCTCCTAGGGCGTGCATGACCGATCCGGCACCCAGGAACATGAGAGATTTGAAGAAACCGTGGGTGAGGAGGTGGAAAATCGCAAAAGCCCATCCGATTGGTCCTAGCCCCGCACCGAGCATCATGTATCCGACTTGCGACATGGTCGAGGCTGCAAGTGCCTTTTTAATGTCATCTTTAGCGCAACCGATGATTGCCCCCATCAGCAGGGTTATCAGTCCTACCACGGCTACCGCTGTCATTGCGACGGGAGCGGCGAGGAACACCATTCCAGATCGAACGACTAGATACACACCGGCGGTCACCATTGTTGCCGCGTGGATGAGCGCAGAAACCGGTGTTGGGCCTGCCATAGCGTCACCAAGCCATGCCTGCAACGGGTACTGGGCTGATTTACCGCAAGCAGCCAAGAGGAGGAACAAGCCGATTACTGTTGCCGTGGTGCTTCCGGCCGAGGCAATGCCTTCATTTACCGCAGTGAAATCAACTGAATTGAACGAGGCCACCATCGCCATCATGGCAGCCAGTAAACCCATGTCTCCGACACGGTTCATGATGAAAGCCTTCTTGGCCGCTGTCGCATTCTCAGGAATCTGGTTCCAGAACCCAATGAGTAAATAGGAACAGAGACCTACGCCTTCCCATCCCAGGAAGAGCGTGGCATAGGAATTACCCAAGACCAAGATCAACATGGAAGCAATGAAGAGCGCGAGATACGCAAAGAAACGTCGCCTTGCCGGGTCGTGTTCCATGTAGCCAACGGAGTAGACCAAGATAAGTGAGCCGACGAAGGTCACCAGCATCACGAATGTCATGGAAAGTGGATCGACCAGCATTCCGAAGTTGACACGGAATTCGCCAGCCGGAATCCATTCAAAAAGATTAATGTTCATCCGTCTCTCGCCAGCTGGCAATGCCAGCATTTGAATGAGGATGACCGCACCTAAAATGAAACTGAACCACGAGGCTGCTACTGCCAGCCAGTGCCCCCACCTATCAGTGCGTTTACCAAGAATAAGCAGGATACCCGCAACAACTGCGGGAACGACAAACATCAGCCAGGCGATATTGGCTGCCCCCTGTGGAGATGCCACGTCTGCGTATTGCACCGCACTCTCAGAAGCAGCGGGAAGAAAACTTATCACTGTCACTCCTCTCAGTGCTTCAGCGTGACGATGTCGTCAACATCGGTATTTGCGCGAGATTTGAAGATTGCCACGATGAGCGCTAACCCAATCACGACCTCGGCCGCAGCAACGACCATCACAAAGAAAGCCATAACTTGTCCGCTCATCGTTCCGTGAATCCGAGAAAACGCGATAAAGACAAGATTTGCCGAATTCAACATCATTTCTACTCCCATGAGCTGAATGATGGTTGACTTGCGCACCACAACGGTGACGCCTCCAATAGCAAAGAGTATGAATGCCAAGACGATGTACCACATCAGGCTCATTGGTCGCCTCCTTGGTTCTTGACAACCTGTTTGAGACCTTGGGGGGCTTTGTCGCCGGGCATCCCCCAAGCTCTTGACTGAGGAACAATTGTCTTCTCAGCCCACAGCGTGTCTTGGTCACGACCAGCCTTTGCCAATTGCAAGGACTTGGTCACTTCTGGTTCTAGCGCACCCATCGGTTTGCCTAGCCCACGTACTCGCAATACACGAGGAATCGACTCTTCGACGATTGTGCCGGTGTCACCCGATATTGCGGGATTGTCAACCGCGTTGGACGTCGCGTATACACCAGGGGCAGGTATCTGTCCCGGGTGAGCGCCTTTGGTTGCGTACTCTTTCATGCGAGCTTCAGCAGCAGCACGCTGAGTGAACTTTGGACGCAAACGATCTGAGTTCGTCATCAAGACTGCGCCAACAGCCGAAGTCACCAATAGCATTGCTGCCAGTTCAATGGTGAGCCAATGGTTGGCGAATAGCTCTGTTGCCAATCCGGTAACAGGCCCATTGGAATAAGGATCAACGTCGATTGTTCCAGGACCAGTGACTGTCGAATGGAGGACAATTGCGATACCTAGTCCAGCCAATGCGATGCCAAGTATGACAGCGGTGATGATGTAGCCGGGGCGTTGTTCTTCGAAGCCATCACGCGCTGAAAGACCGATCATCATGATGACGAAGAGGAATAGCATCATGATCGCGCCGGTGTAGACAACGACCTGAACAACCCCATTGAATGGGGCCTGCAATGCAAAATACAACACCGCGACACCAAGCATTACCACTACCATGCATAGCGCTGCGTACGCCGCCCTTTTGAGGAACAGAACACCCAAAGCAGCGACCACCATGATGGTGGCAACGCACCAGAAGAGGAGTGCCTCTCCGATGCCGCTCATCTGTGGCCACATAGCGGCCTCAGGAATAGGATTCACTTGGCATCTCCCTCGTCGGTAGTAGCCTTAGCCGTCTTGAGGCTCGGATCCTCAGGACGATGCTCACGCACCCAATCGATCTGTGCTTGAGTTGGTCCGGTGACTTCACCCCGGTAATAGTCACCATCGTTCATGCCTTCAACCATTGGATGAGGCGCAGCGACAGCGCCCTCAGGAAGAGGTGCAAGAAGACGATCCTTGTCATAGATTTCGTCCAACCGGGTGTAATCGGACAATTCAAAGTCATTTGTCATCGTCAAGGCACGCGTCGGGCATGCCTCAATACAAAACCCGCAGAATATACAGCGCAAATAGTTGATCTGGTAAACGCGGCCGTAGCGTTCGCCAGGGCTCATTTGATGGTCGGGTGTGTTGCTCGCTGCTTCGACCAATATGGCATCAGCAGGGCACGCCCATGCACACAGTTCACAACCGATACATTTTTCGAGGCCATCAGGATATATGTTGAGCTGATGTCTTCCATGGAACCGAGGCATGACCCGGGCAGGTTCCCGAGGATACTGCTCGGTGACTGTGGGCCGGAAAAAAGAACTAATTGTCACCCCGTAGCCGGCGACAGGAGCAAATATCGAACCGATGGCTCCTTTTTGATCCGGCGCGTACCGCGCTTCGTCACTCATCGCTGTGCTCCTTAGACTGGAGTGTCTGAGAATCAGACGCTTCTAACACTTCTGCTGTCCCTACTGCAACCGCTACTGTCGCTCGTCCCGCTCGCGGCGACGGAGGTAGCTGCTGGTCACCGACAGGGGGTGCGGGATAACCTCCTGCAAAGGCATCGAAAACCTCATCTGCCTCAGCTTCTTCTGTAGTAACTGGCTTAGAATCTCCCAGCCAGGAGATAAGGAAGATCGCGACTATCGCAACTCCAGCGATGATGGCGACGATGACAGGGAGACTGATACCGCTCCAAGCCATGAGGCCTTGCTGTACTGCGACGATAACCAACCAGCCCAGGGAGATTGGAATCAGTATCTTCCATCCAAGACTCATGAACTGGTCATAGCGGAATCTCATGAGCGTCGCGCGCGTCCAGATCATGAGGAACATGAAGAACCACACCTTCAGTGTGAACCACAAGATTCCCCACCAGCCGCCTTCCATGAAAGGAATAAGACCCTCTGGCCATGGAGCATGCCAGCCCCCGAAAAACATCGTCGTCGCTACAGCAGATACATTCAACATGTTGATGTATTCGGCCAAGTAGTACCAACCGAATTTCATTGATGAATACTCTGTCATATGTCCCGCGACCAATTCGCCTTCAGCTTCAGGCAGGTCGAAGGGAAGACGGTTGACTTCACCAACCATAGAGATCAAGTAAATTACGAAAGCCGGAAAGAGAGGTAGACACCACCACAGCGTGGTCTGCGTCGAAACAATCTCCGATGTTGACATCGAACCGGTCATAAGGAATACCGAAACAAGTGCGAGCCCCATAGAAAGTTCATAGGAAATTACCTGAGCTGAGGACCGCACGGCTCCGTAAAGTGGAAGGGTTGATCTGGCCGACCAGCCCCCTAGCACGATTCCGTAAAGCCCAAGCGAGGTCATTGCCAAGATATAGAGAGCTGCAACCGGGGTATCTGCTAACTGCAATGGCGAAGAGTGTCCAAACAGGCTGACATTTGGTCCCATGGGGATGACTGCCAAGACCGAGAAAGCGGTAAAAGCCATCACCGTTGGGCCGAGGAGATACATGAACTTGTCTGCGCGGCTTGTCCAAATATCCTCTTTAAAGAGGAGCTTGCCAGCATCAGCAAAAGCCTGGAACAGGCCTAGAGGACCCGCCACGTTCGGACCTGGCCTGGTCTGCATGCGTGCTAAGCCTCGACGCTCCACCCATAGAGCCATAATGACCGAAGCAATGAGATAGACGATGATGAACAACGCCTTGATCAGCGTTATCCACCACGTTTCTTGGGTGAAGTCGGCTTGTACTCCAGTTGCTGCGAGGATCACAGTGACACCTCCACGATATCTCCGTATTCGGCGAGGTCCGCATGAACCCCATTCCCGAAGGAACATTCAGGTAGCCAAAGCACGTCGTCAGGCATATCCGCAGATTCGATCGGCACAACGACCGATCCGCGAGGGCCCTTGACAGTGACATCGTCATCTTCTGCCGCGCCGATTCTTTCCAGTGTCGCCGGTGATACAAGGGCTACCGGTACCCTCGCGGAACTGCGTAGATCGTCAGCGCCGTCTTGCAAGATTCCAAGATCGACCGAAGGCTTATGGAATACCACGCGTAGTTCCGAGCTCTCATCGTGTTGTGGCTGGACGGATGGATCGGCGACGCGCTCGCCATTCCATTCCATCAACGGGTTTGCTTCGCTGTACACATCTGTAAGAGTCTCTGTTCCCAAGTCAACTCCCATTTCCAGGGCGAGCTTGGTAAGAACATCACGATCAGTGAGAGAACGCGCAGCGTATGCCTGACCGAAGGGACGGAGTCGACCTTCCCAGTTAATAAATGTGCCATTCTTTTCGACTGGAGGTGCAACCGGCAAAATGACATCGGCATATTCTTCTGCGTCTGACCGCCGTACCTGCAAAGATACGACAAAATCAGCGGCTTTCAAAGCCTCTTTTGCCGAGGCAGGATCAGGCCAGTCACGTAGATCGAGTCCGCCCACGACCAAAGTCTTCGCATGCGTGAGGATATCGCGAGCACTGAGGCCAACCTCAGCCAGCTGGGGAGCCCAACCAACCTCTGCACGCGCTGCTTCGTCACCAACTGGACGCCCAAATGGGAGAAGGTTAGGAAGTAATCCAGCCTCAACGGCTGCTCTTTCGCCCGAACGACGAGGCACCCACTGGAGGCGAGCATCTTCCCGATCAGCAAGTCGCGCGACTGCGCTCAGTAACCCAGGCGTTCGAGCAGCGCGTTCACCCACAAGAATGATCGCTCCGTCGCCCAAATCCTTCATTGCGTCGACAACGGCAGGCTCCTGCCCAGGGGACACCTGGATGAGCTCCGCGTCGAGTTTCTCAGAACCTCTAGAAGCAAATGGCGCAACTACCGTGATCTTCTGCTTTCCAACGCTCTTACGCAAACGTAGGAATAGCGATCCACATTCATCTTCCGGTTCAAGTGTGATGAGGACTACATGTGAGGCGGTCTCAACATCTGCGTATGTGACGGAAAGTCCCTCTCCAGCTACCCGAGCAGCTAGGAACTGAGCTTCTTCATCAGACTGCTCACGCCAACGCGCATCAATGTTGTTGGTGCCAAGAGCTAGGCGGGCAAACTTCGACCAGGCCCAGGCATCTTCAAAAGTGAGGCGGCCACCAGGAAGAAGACCGACTGGTCCTTCCGCATTCTTGAGTGAACGTGCCACCCGGTCGAGAGCATCAGACCACGAGGTGGGCACCAATTGCCCGTTTTCGCGCACCAGCGGTGTGGCCATGCGATCGCGTTCAGCCCAGTGGAATGCGAAACGATCTTTGTCGGTAATCCATTCCTCATTGACCTCTGGTTCATTGCCAGCCAAACGGCGTACAACCTCACCGCGGCGAATATCGACGCGAATAGCCGAACCCGAAGCATCCGCCTCGGAAATAGAAGGCGTGGAAACCAGATCGAAAGGACGGGCGCGGAAACGATAGGACGACGCGGTGAGTGCACCGACGGGGCAAATCTGAATCACGTTGCCAGAGAAGTAGCTGGCAAAGGTGCGTCCCGAAAGGTCTTTATCCGACTTCTTTTGCGGTCCCGAATAGACCGAAGAGATGATGCCTTCACGCCCATAGGGGCCTGAAATATCCGTACGCTCAGGTCCATCGACATCTGGGACGTAGAAGCCAAGGACTTCTGCATCAAATGTGCCGATCTGTTCACCAACGAAGACATGATCGTCAGTCGGTGCAGTCCCGCCGCCGCGGCCCTGCAAGTCGATAAAGACGTCCCCAGGAATTTCTTTGCCGAACCTCACGCAACGTTGGCAGAGGATACAGCGATCCCTGTCAAGCATGATTTGCGAGGTAAGGCGCATGGGCTTGGGATATGTACGCTTCGCATCGGCAAAACGCGCTTTGGGCCTGCCTTCAGTCATCGCCTGATTTTGCAAAGGGCACTCGCCGCCCTTATCGCAAATCGGACAATCAAGCGGGTGATTGATGAGCAAAAACTCCATCACACCCTCTTGAGCTTTCTTGGCTACTTCCGAGGTGTCTTGAGTCTTCACCACCATGCCGGGACTCACGGGAATAGCACACGCCGGTTGAGGCTTGGGCATCATCCGCAGGTTTCCCTCACGATCAGGAGTTCCCACTTCCACCAGACACTGGCGACATGCCGCGACTGGCTTCAGTAAGGGATGATCACAGAAACGAGGGATTCTCACCCCGCTCTTTTCCGCGGCGCGAATAATGAGGGTGCCCGGGTCAACGGTGACGGGAACGTCATCAATGATCAACTCAATTTGATCACTCACTTGGCGTCTCCCTTCGCAAAGTTGGTTGATTTCTCATAAGGGAATAGCTCCCATGCAGGAGTAGTAAGTCCAGCTTCAAATTCATCGCGGAAGTGTTTGATCGCTGACTTGATGGGAGTAGCGGCTGCGTCGCCTAGAGCACAGAAGCTGCGTCCGAAGATATTGTTGGCGATTTCATCAAGTAGATCAATATCGCCCTGCCGCCCCTTGCCTGCCTCAAGACGGAGCATTACTTGTTTGAGCCAATACGTTCCTTCACGGCACGGCGTACATTTGCCGCAAGACTCATGCTGATAAAACTCTGTCCATTTGAGGATCGTGCGCACAACTGACGTCGTTTCATCGAATACCATCAGCGCGCGCGTTCCCAGCATCGAACCCGCAGCTGCAACGGCTTCATAATCGAGGGGAACATCAAGGTCTTCTTCGGTGAAAAGAGGTGTTGACGAACCTCCGGGAGTGAAGAACTTCAACCGGTGACCGTCTCTGACTCCACCAGCATATTCAAGAAGTTCGCGCATCGTGACGCCAAAGGGTGCCTCAAATTGTCCCGGGTTTTTGACATGCCCGGACACGGAAAAGAGACCGCAGCCTTTAGACTTTTCAGTGCCCATAGTCGGGTACCAGCCGTCATGATGACGAAATACCAGAGCAACATCGGCAATAGTCTCGACATTGTTGACAACTGTAGGACGTTGATAGAGGCCTGCTACCGCAGGGAACGGAGGCTTCAACCGTGGGTGTCCGCGACGCCCTTCCAACGAATCCAAAAGCGCCGTTTCTTCACCACAAATATAGGCGCCCGCACCAGCATGCGCGGTGATTCTCAGGTCTCCCAGCAGGCCAGATTCTGTCGCCTCGGCAACAGCCTCGAGGAGACGCCGGTAGACGTGCACAACTTCGCCACGCAGGTAGACGAATGCATGCTTGCAGTTGATTGCCTTACTGGCAATCGCAATGCCTTCGATCAGCAGATGAGGATCGGCCATGATGAGAGGAATGTCCTTGCATGTTCCAGGCTCTGACTCATCCGCATTGACTACCAAATACCGCGGTTGACCATCGTCGGGGGGAAGGAAGGACCACTTCATGCCAGTGGGGAATCCCGCGCCTCCTCGACCACGAATACCTGAGGACTTCACAAACTCGGTAATCTCAGATGGCTGCATGGATTCAGCTTTGCGTAAGCCCGTGTACGCCCCCGCCTCGAGGGCCGCTTTGAGAGTCCAAGACTCTTCACTCCCCCACCGCTCGGTCAAAGCCGGGGTGAGTGGACTGGGAGCGGTAAAGACGTCGATCATTTGCCTGCCTCTTCAGCTACAAACTCTGGAGCTTTCCAATCGTGATTCCTCGCCACGTCGAGGCCACGGAGACTCTGGGGGCCAGCCGATGGACCTTGATTCGCCAACCCATCCCTGAAGCCTGCCAAAGTACGACTCACTTCTTTGAACGTGCGCAGAGAATCCGGACCACGCGTGGGCGCTACGGGCTTGCCGTTTTCTAGAGATTCCACTAGTTCCACAGCCGAATCTGGATTTTGGTTGTCGAAGAACTCCCAATTGACCATGATGACCGGCGCATAGTCACATGCCGCATTGCACTCTAGTTTTTCAAGAGTAATTTTCCCGTCTTCGGTGGTTTCGTCGTGGTGAATTCCGAGGTGATTTGAAAGTGCCTCGTAAATCTGGTCTCCGCCCAAAATCCCACATAGTGCATTTGTGCATACGCCCACGTTGTATTCACCATTCGGGTGCTTCTTGAACTGCGTGTAGAACGTCGCCACTGCTGAAATCTGTGCCTGAGAGAGATCAAGGATTTCTGCGATGAGGGCAATACCATCAGGACTCACGTAACCATCTACCGACTGCACCAGATGCAGCAGGGGAAGCAACGCCGAACGCGCATGACCCTCTGGATACCTCGCTATTACCTCAGCCGCATCTTTTCGCAGCTGCTGTTCTACTTCATGTGAATAACTCATCGGTCCACACCTCCAGCAACGGGGTCGAGAGACGCCAATGTAACGACGACATCAGCCAATTGTCCGCCTTCGGTTGCGACTGCCATAGCCTGTAAGTTATTGAAGGATGGGTCGCGGAAGTGAGCGCGGAATGGGCGGGTACCACCAGCTGAAACCAAGTGCGTGCCCAAGATTCCTTTGGCGTGTTCTACTTCTTGGTATGTCTGTCCGGCCGGAACGCGGAATCCCTCGGTCACCAGCTTGAAATGGTGGATGAGTGACTCCATCGATTCGCCCATAATCTCTTGGATATGTGCGGGACTGTTACCCTGGCCGTCAGTGCCAACAGATAGTTGCGCGGGCCAAGCAATATGCTTATCGGCAACCATCACCGGTGCGCCCTCAGTGTCCTCAAGACGTTTGAGTACCTGGTCAACGATGCGAATCGACTGATAGCACTCTTCGAAACGAACCATTGCCCGGTTGAAGGCATCAGAAGAGTCTCGAGTGGGAACATCAAAGTCAAAGTCTTCGTACCCGCAATAGGGCGCGTCTTTACGCAGGTCAGTCGCTAAACCACCGGCTCTTAGAGATGGGCCAGTGACGCCAAGTGCCATCATGGCTGACATGGACAAATGACCGACGCCCTTGAAACGCTTGTGGAAGATTGGATTCTCAGCGACGATGTCGAAGAGCTCACCGATGTCTCGCCGTACCTTGTCAAGCAGCGGACGAATATAGTCCACTGTACCTTCCGGCAGATCCATAGGAACACCACCAGGGCGCACAAACGCGTGGTTCATGCGCAGACCGGTGATCCTCTCAAAGATCCTCAGTATTTCTTCACGGCCTCTGAAAGCAATCGTCATCAAAGTCGTGGCACCAAGTTCGTTGCCACCTGTCCCAATCGCAACAATGTGACTGGCGATTCGGTTGAGTTCCATGAGGAGCACACGGATAAGTGTTGCGCGTTCTGGAATCTGGTCGGTGATACCTAGAAGTTTTTCGACCGCCAAACAATAGGACACTTCCTGGAAAAATGGGGCTACGTAGTCCATGCGGGTACAGAAGGTCACGCCCTGAGTCCACGTGCGGAACTCCATGTTTTTCTCTATGCCCGTGTGGAGATAGCCGATATCGACGCGAGTATCGCGTACGGTTTCCCCATCAAGTTCAAGAATCAGACGAATAACCCCGTGAGTCGAAGGGTGAACGGGGCCCATATTGAGAACTATGCGTTCACTAGTGATCTTACGAATCTCGTCAAGGACATCTTCCCAGTCCCCACCTTGAGCGAGAATATCTGCATAGTCGTCAACATTGATCTGTTCGCCACCAGCTGTGGCCTTAAAATCCGCCATCAGTTGTATGACCTCCTGGTATCGACCGGTGGCACAGTTGCACCACGGTATTCGATGGGAATGCCGCCCAGTGGGTAGTCCTTGCGTTGCGGGTGCCCCACCCAATCAGAGGGCAACTCAATGCGTGTGAGGGACGGGTGGCCGCGGAAGACAATACCCATCAGATCCCATGCTTCGCGTTCAGACCAATCATTACCCGGATAGATATCAACGATACTGGGAAGCCAACAATCCTCATCTGGGCAGGTAGTTTCTACAAATATCACGCGTTTATGAGTGAAGGAACGGAACGGGTAGAGGCCATGAAATTCTCGTCCTGCATCGCCCGGATAGTTCACGGCCGAAATCCCTAGACACATTTCAAAACGAAGGTCTTGGTCATCACGCAAGTAGCGTGCAATCGTACGCAGGTGCTCCCGTGGAACTGTGATGATAAGTTCGTCGCCGTTGACGACGATTTTTTCGATCGCCTCATCTCTAGCGATGCCGTCAGTCGTGAGTAGTTCTTCGATGACGTCGACAGCCTCATCGAACCACCCACCATATGGGCGAGGTGATGCACCCGGAAGACTGAAGGTTTCAACCAGGCCACCAAATCCTGTGGTATCACCATCATCGATCACACCGAATGACCCGTGACGTACCGAGATAACTTCGGGCTGCTCGAATACGGAAGGAGGTCGCTGTAATGATGTTTCATCCTGCGGATCGATATTCTCGATTTCTTCGCTCACGCCAGCAGTCCCTTCATACTGTGGATCGGAGTGGCTTCTAATGCGGCCTTCTCAGCTGCCCGTGCGATTTCTTCACGATGGACACCGAGAGGTTCTTTTCCGATTTGTTCACGCAGAGTAAGAACAGCGTGGATCAAGGCTTCTGGACGCGGGGGGCATCCAGGAAGATACACATCAACAGGGACAATGTGGTCGACTCCCTGGACAATAGCGTAGTTGTTGAACATACCGCCCGAGGAGGCACAAGCCCCCATAGAGATTACCCATTTGGGTTCTGGCATAGAGTCATACACATTGCGGACGATGGGAGCCATTTTTTGTGACACGCGTCCAGATACGATCATCAAGTCTGAATGTCGCGGGCTGGCGCGGAACACTTCCAGTCCAAAACGTGACATGTCAAAACGAGGAGTTCCACCTGCCATCATCTCAATAGCGCAGCAGGCAAGCCCCATTGTGACGGGCCATTGGCTGTATTTGCGCGCCAGTCCCAGCACCTTTTCGATACTGGTGAGCGCTACTCCCGAAGGGAGCTTTTCTTCAATACCCATTTATGTCCACTCCAACCCTTCACGACGGAGTTCGTAGATCAGCGGAACCGTGATCAAAGCGATAAAAACCAGTGCCGTGATCAATCCAAATGGTCCCAAAAGTCCAAAAGATACAGCCCAGGGGTAGAGAAAGACGACCTCTACATCAAAGACGATGAAGGTCATCGCCACTAGGTAGTACTTCACAGGGAAGCGCCCGTCCTCAAGATGCACGGGGCTGGGGTCAATACCGCACTCATAGTTTTGTGCCTTGACCCTGTTCTTCTGTCTGGGGCCAAGGATCGCCGAAGCGCCTAGTCCGCCAAGAGAGACCAAGAACGCCACCGCGGCCATGATGAGCAGCGGGACATACGGGTTAGTCATCTTCTCTCCCGATCCTTATACCTTGCGTACCAACGTGGCCAATGTTGCGATGAGACGATCATCCGCGTCACCGCCCTTTCTCTCATAGCCATCCGAGAGTAGTTTATTGACCAACTTCATTAGCCTACGCCGTGGCAAACCGTAGTTTGTGCAAATCCGCATGATCTGAGGGTTTTCTATGAGTTTCACGAACACCCTACCTAGCGAGTAATAACCTCCATACTCGTTAACTAATTCATGAGGATAGACCAACATCGCTCGATCGAAGCTCACGCGGCTAGTCCGAATGAGCGCTTCCGCGGCGGCTTGAGCCAGTATTCTGCCAGCTTTCATTGCGGGGGCGATACCTTCACCATTGAAAGGTGAAACCATGCCACCTGCATCCCCTACTACAGCAAATCCGCAAGAATAGTGGGGCTTACGGTTGAACGCCATGGGAAGAGCTGCGGACCGCAGCGGTCCCACCTGATTCTCAGGAGTAAAACCCCATTCCTCAGGAAGATTGGCAACCCACTGACCGAAGACTTGCTTATACGGGATCTGGGTGGCATTCGCTGTTGAGGACACCGAACCAAGTCCCACATTGACCAAGCCGTCGCCTAGCGGGAAAATCCACCCGTAGCCCGGTAGGAGCTCAGATTCTCCTGGCTTTCCACTCCAGAGTTCGAGATGCGATTCCATCCACCCATAGTCAGCCCGTGGACTCTTAAAATACGTGCGAGCCGCAACTCCCAGGGGACGGTTTATTTTCTTTTCTATCCCTAGACTGGTGGACAGTCGCCCCGCCACGCCACCCGCGTCAACAACCAGCCGCGCGCTAGCTGAGACTTCTCTGGCACCTGCACCACGTCCGACTCGAGCTTTCACACCAACGACTCTGCCCAGTGAATCCTGTACGGCTTCGAACACATTATGGTTTTCATAAAGTCGGGCGCCAGCGCGCTGCGCTTTTTCAATCAGTGTTGCATCAAGCTGCATACGGGGCCGAGCCAACCCGAAGTTGGGTCGGGTCATCTGATCGGGCCAATCAAAATACAGACTATGTCCGCCACCAATGACATGGAGACCTTGGTTGTGAGCCCATGAGGAAAAATCGATCCCCATATGTACCAGTTCGGCTACAGCTGCAGGGGTGAGGCCATCACCGCATACTTTATCTCTGGGAAACGAGGCTCGGTCAAGGACTGCCACGTCAATGCCAGCTTGAGCCATGTGGTAGGCCGCTGAGGCCCCTCCGGGTCCTCCTCCGACAATGATGACGTCCGCGTCAATATGCGAAATAGCTTTGGTTGTGGACACCCGCCCATCCTATCCCAGCCACGTACGGGGCCATAAAACTGTACGCCGGGCCGCATGCCGCTCCGTCAGTTACCGTAACGCCCAGGATGCGGGAACAGATGCTTAGCTACTACTGTTTGAATGCGCGATGCAGCGCAACTATCCCTCCAGAGAGACTGCGGTATTCCACATTTTTCCATCCCGCTTCCTCGATAGTGTGGCCAAAATCAAGCTGATGTGGCCAATCAATGATTGATTCCATCAAGTACTCGTAGGCACTACCATCGCTGGAGGCAATCTTGGCGATGCGCGGAAGAACCTGCCCCAAATAGAAACGGTAGAGAGACCGAAACGCTGGGTTTTCAGGAGTCGAAAACTCGCACACAACCAGTCGACCGCCAGGTTTCGTCACTCGAAGCATTTCACGTAAAGCCCGCCGAGTGTCCTGCACATTGCGTATCCCGAAACTGATAGTGACTGCATCGAACTGGTCATCAGCAAACGGTAAGTCTGTTGCATCACCCTGAACGAAATTCAGTGTGGGAAATCGCTGCCGACCGACCTCGATCATCCCCTCCGACAGATCGCAGGCAATAACGTATGCTCCTGACTGAGCAATAGCATGCGACGAAGTGCCCGTTCCTGCCGCAAGATCGAGAATGTCTTGCCCTCTCTCGGGGGCTATTGCGTTCACCGTTGCGCGACGCCAAATGTAAACTTGCCCTGCCGATAATACATCGTTCATCACGTCATAACGTGGTGCTACCTGGTCAAACATTGCGGCAACATCGCCAGGGTTTTTCGATAGGTCTGCACGGGCTTCACTGTTTGTCATAGTCCTATTATGGCAAGCTCGCCATTAGGATGATTACATTACGTCAAAAGGAGAGTGCCGTGCAGTTGCAAATCCGCGCAGAAGAATTCCACGATGCCCCAGAAAACCTGCTGAATCTGGCGCCCAGGCCTGGGAACCTACTGTGCTGGGTAGGCGACAAAAGACAGATAGTGGGCTGGGGTGAAGCACTCCGCTTGGAATTCTCAGGTCGGCACGCGATCCGCGAGGCATCATCTGCTTGGAAGGAAATTGCCGATTCTGCGGTTGGAGGGGTGCCCATTGCGTTGGCATCTTTCGCATTCGGATCCCATTCGACCAGCTACTTGGTTGTCCCCCGCGTTGCTATTGTTCGTGACAACCAAGGAACTCGCATACTCACATGTGCTGTCGACGAGGAGCCACCCTCACCTCAGCACGAGGTCAATGTATCGAGGGAGCCTGTGACCGCACCCGCAGGATTGTGGACGGCGCCGGGTCGAATGACACAGAGCCAATGGGAAGATGCAGTGCGGCGTTTAATCGCCCTCCTCAAGTCGGGTGCCGCAGCCAAGGTTGTGCTTACACGAGACATGGTGATTTCCTCGGCAACCCCCATTGACGAGCGATTCTTAGCTCAGCGCCTCCACGACCTATACCCCACCACATGGGTGTATTCAGTAGCGGGTTTGGTAGGAGCTACACCAGAGATGCTGGCAGCTAAACGGGGAGACACCGTGACATCTCGAGTGCTGGCAGGAACCAGCGAACCGGGCAACGGCGCTGAACTCTTAGGCTCTCTCAAAGACCGCAGCGAGCATCACTTTGCTGTCGAGTCAGTGGCACGCGCGTTGTCGCCCCTCTCCGACTCGCTGGAGGTTCCACAGGAACCGACGATACTGGACCTACCGAATGTCACACACTTGGCGACCGACGTGACCGCCTCGATTCCAAATGCCAGTGTGCTTGATGTTATCCACGCCCTTCACCCCACTGCTGCAGTATGTGGGACACCGACAACCCTCGCATACAACATTCTGGAAACGATAGAGGGAACTCAGCGCGGCAGGTATTCCGGCCCGGTTGGTTGGGTCGACGGGACTGGCGACGGCGAATTTGGTATAGCGCTGAGATGCGGTCAACTCACTGATGATCGCAAGAGCATTCGTGTATTTGCGGGAGGCGGCATTATGCCCGACTCTGTGCCGGCAGTCGAGCTGGCAGAGACCCGGGCAAAAATGCGGCCGGTGCTGGAAGCACTACAGCTTGAGGATTAACCCCCTATTTTTCCTGGAGAATAACGGGAACCTGCTGTTTTACACCGTCACGGACGACATCGAGAGTGACTTGATCGCCTGCAACATACCTGCGCACGTACCCGGTGAGTGAAGGTCCCGAGACAACAGGATGCCCGTCGAGGCCAACGATCACGTCCCCGGGACGAAGCCCAGCTTCTTCAGCAGCACTGCCCGGATTCACCTCACCAACTACCGCCCCGACTTGACTGGTACCTTCGACTTCCGCGATTCCCGAGCCGATAGTCACACCTAACAGAGCATGCTTTACCGTCCCAGTTTCAAGAATCTGTTGCGTTACCGACTTTACTAGGTCTACGGGTATAGCAAACCCCAGCCCAATGGAACCAGCTGTTTCTGCAGAATTGCTGAGCGAGGCGATCGAAGAGTTGATACCGATGACAGCCCCTGTTGGGTCGAATAGAGGCCCACCAGAGTTGCCTTGATTGATCGCTGCATCCACCTGGATTGCATTGGTGATCACTGGTTCGGATCCCTCGCCATCACCGGAGACCGCAACGGGCCGATCAAGGGCTGAAATCACTCCCGTAGTAACGGTTCCAGATAGCCCTAAAGGCGCACCTATAGCCATGACGGGTTCCCCCACCTTAAGACTCTCTGAAGAGGCAAGGTTTACTGCGACCAGGTCCTGCGGTTCCCCAAGCATCCGGATCACAGCTAAGTCCGTAGTGGGGTCAGTTCCTACAAGTTCAGCTGGATAGACGCGCCCATCCGATAAAGTCACTGAAATCTCTCCGCCATTTGCGACCGTAGCAACAACGTGGTTGTTCGTAACGACGACACCCGAGGGGTCAATGATTGCTCCTGAACCTGTCCCACCAGCTTCCCCCGAAGATACTGAAATAGTGACTGTTGCTGGTTCCACCGCAGCAGCTACCGCTTCCCAGTCTGGAATCTCCCCTGTGAAAACTGGTGTGCGGTCTTCTGACTGCGAGGCAACAGGTTGCGCGTTCCCTTCTGTTGCCGATGGCCCCAAGGACAATCCCATCGTTAGGCCCACCGAGATCGCTGCCGTACCCACCATCGCGGCTATCAAAGCACCCCAACCGGGGCCCTTCGAGCCACCAGAGCCTTGGGTTGTACGGCTTGGTACTGGGGGTGGTTCTGGCGTTCTTTCAGCTACTGGCGGGTTGGGCGGCGTCGCGGGAGGCTGACCTCCGCCTTGCACACCTGCAGTAACCATGGAAGAACTTTGGGGGTAGGTAACTCTGGGGGGTGGTACCGGCTGCGGGCGCGACGAAGACCGGTTCCCCACGCGTCGAGGCGGCTGGTACCCAGAATAGGGATATTGCGAGCTCATGCATACACTCCTGGTCAAATCTATGGGACTATTGTGCGGCAGTTTTCTGAAGATTTCCTGAGAGCTATCTGGGTGCGATGTGAAAGGTCGGTGATGAGTGAAGATTCCCGTGGAACCGGCACATGGACAAGGTTTCTTCCCCTGACGGGAGCTTCAAGAATGTCCTGCAAATCATTGTGTGTCTCCACTCGCTGTGCACCCCACCCACACGCCAATGCAACTCCTACAGGGTCCACACTTTGTTTGACAGCAAAATATCGCTCATAGAGTTCCGTAAACTGAGGTTTCCCATGTTCAAGCGACGCGAATATTGACCCGCCCCCGTCGTCCAACACGATAACTTGGATGTCTTGCTCAGGTAGAGGACGAGCGCCCAACGCATTCATATCGTAGGCAAAAGTCAAGTCACCCATTACCGCACGTATCGGTTGTTGACGCGCTGCACCAAAACCTATCGCTGTAGATATGGTTCCATCTATACCTGCCAGACCTCGGTTGGAGTGAACGTTGTTTCGCTCTCCCCACCCCGCTATATCAAAGGCCCGCACTGCGTTGGAGGCTCCCAGCCACAATGGAACCTCAGGTTGTGACCTCCAGATTTGTCTCGCCACGCCAAGTAACGTCATATCTCCATCGAGTGCTGCGGCTGCAACTTCCGCTTCACTAGCGATCGTCTCCCATACAGCGCTCCACTGGGCACGTGCAGAAGGCGCTGTTCCTCTCAAACCCGGCACCACCGCCTGTGCATGCCCAGCGGGATCAGGCCAAATGCGAAGAGAAGACACGACTACTTTTCGCGGCACCTGCGCCAAAAGACTTTGTACGCCTCTGGACAGCGTAGGTTTCCCCGTTACAATCACTTGCTGGACTCTGTCGATTAGTAGCTGCAAAACGACGGGGGCGTGTCCGCCATTGCCCGGGGCGGTTGGTTCAGCGACAATGGGAATCCCAGCGATGCGGGCATGAGAAACGACCTCACTATCAGCCCCATCACCAGCAACCACCACGGTATCCAGATTCCCGTCGACGACATCATTCCACCGTGGAAAAGTGGTCTCTCCCTCATCAAAAAGCGGCACCCGGACTTCTGGCCATATTTCGTCCCCTTGAGGAATGAGTGGATCTGCGAAAGCGATATTGAGATGAACCGGCCCCCTCTTTGCCGCACGCACCAGACGAATAATCGCCTCTTTCACTGCAGCTCCTGCCGGCACTGAAACTTCAGCTACTGGTGTTGGCCCATACAAACCGTGTTGAGTGGTCGTTTGAGAAGCTCCCACCCCAATAAGTTCGAAAGGACGATCTGCTGTCACTGCCACTAACGGGAGCTCTTGGTCTTTTGCTTCTTCAAGCGCTGGATGCAGCTCAGCTGCGGCCGTACCGGACGTAGTTATCACCGCAGGAACGATGCCCGCTCGCGACAAACCCACGGCAAAGAACGCGCCGCTGCGTTCATCGGCAAAAGGATAGACGCGCACGAGACTGCGTTTCTCGGCTTCAGCAAGGGCATAGGCCAGTGGAGCATCACGGGAACCGGGACAGTACACATAATCTGTGATCCCCATGGCAATCAGAGTTGCGATTGCTTCGCGAGCTCGAGTCACTGATTCGCTAGGCACTCAATTACCTCTTCTGTCCGATTAATCCACGTGTTCATAGGAGGATTTCCTGTAGGTGAAAGGCTTAAGTCACGAATAACTCTATCTGCATCGTCAACTGCGATCCTCCCCATCTGCACAGTCAACGTAGGTGTCACGTCGCCCTTAAGTAGTCTTCCCGTACCAAAGCCACAAGCATACGGAAGCTCCGGTAGTGCCGCTGCCAGATGCACCCCTGCCGCCAGCCCCACACTGGTATCGACCGCAGAAGAAATAACAATCGGTAGCCCCAAGGAGCGTGCGAGGGTCATTCCCGCATGTACTCCACCAAGAGGTGCGACTTTTACTACAGCAATGTCAGCGGCCTCTAGTTCCGCCACTCGAAGGGGGTCATCTGCCCGGCGTATCGACTCATCAGCAGCTATAAGGGTGTCTACTCGCGCGCGAACATAAGCCATATCTGCAACGGATACGCAAGGCTGTTCGACATATTCGAGGCCCCCGGCCGCACTTGTCAGCTTCTCAATAGCAAAACAAGCTTCATCTGCTCCCCAAGCGCCATTGGCATCGATCCGAACGCGGGCACGGTCACCAAAACTCTCTCGGAGCACTTCAGCTACGGCCTTTACTCGCTGACAGTCAGCTAAAAGGTCAGCCCTGGGGTCAGCAACCTTGAGTTTCGCCGTGAAAGACTGTGTTTCCTTCGCGAGGCGTGAAGCGACTTCGGGGGTAACTACTGGAATAATCGCGTTCACTGGGACGTGCGTTCGCACAGGTGACGGCGATGTAGCGACAGCTGACGCAATAGCGCTGCGCAACCATGTGGAGGATTCCTCTGGATCGTAATCGAAAAAGGGAGCAAATTCTCCCCATCCAGCTTCACCTCGTATAAGAAGTCCGCTACGCTCGCGCACACCCCGAAACTCAAAAGACATTGGGATGGAGAATACCCACGACTCAGTGATTCCTTGGGCGTCGAGCCAGCGTCGACTGCGAGTGGACCAAGCAGTAGGTGAAATGGGAGCAAGATTGACAGACACGGCGCCAGTATAGTGACTTACCGGTCAAGACGCGGTCAGCGCGTTGCCTTAGGAAGTTTCACTTTGAAGATGACATCCGGTGTCGGCCCGGTGAAGTCGGCGCTATCACTGTCAGAATAGCTGGTTCCAAACTCGTAGTGCCATGGTTCTGGGCGATCGCTCTCACGGTTCAGTGCTGAGGGAAGCCGCCAACCATACTTATAGCCATTTTCAAGCATCCACTGAACTTCTGGAGCATCCCATTCGCGGAAAATGTCCCAGCCCAAGTCGACTGCTAAACCCCAACCGTGATTAGAAGTGCCTGGCGCTGCTGCCCAATTGGCGTCCCTGTTGTAGACAGTAACTTGCTCAGAATAGGGACGGTATCCATCGAGAATTGGAATATCCTCACCAAACTCGGCCTTGTAGGCATCGCTGAGACGCTGAAGATACGGTAGAGCTACACAAGCAATGCGGTCATTGGTCGCCCAAGGAATTTCACATAGGACGTCATCGGGTAGTTGCCCATTGGAATAGCCGCTGAAATCTGGCATATTTGCCGCGGCTCTGCGGTCCAATTCTAGCTGAGCTTCTGCGCCTAGGTCTCCGCCCGATGCTACCAACGAGTTCAACGCGTCTTCATTGAAGTCTGGAATATAAGGCCGTAGGTCTCCCCGAATACCGGCACGTTGTTCATCAGACAGATCGGCAATAGCCACATTGAGTTCTTCAACCAACACGGTCAGTGCCTTATAGTCCGATATCGAGCGAGCAACGGTAACCCGTTGTAAGCGAGATTCTTCGGCGGACTGAGCGTCGAGCGTGGTTACCTCTTTGGCAGCTGAAAAAAGAGCCGACTGCGTAAGCTCACCTTTCTTGAAGGCATAAGCTAAAGATGGAGATACTCCTTTGAGAACGAAATATGACGTTTCGCCTTGTCCGTCATCTACCGCAGCTCTGAGAGCTTGATAAGCATTCCGAACTACATCAACAGAGTCTTCGCCTGGTAAAACTTCAAGCGCCCGTGAGTCAACTCGCCCCAATGCTTCTCTGGCTAATCCCACTCCTGCAGCGTCAGCGCTATTAGGTTCAACGATAACTAAGACATCACTTCTGATAGTGTCGGCCCACGCTTTAGCGAGGGGAACTGCGACGATTACTAGCGCCAACAGATATACCACGAGTAGAATTCGGGCGCGCGCTAAGTGTCGCTTTGATGTCAATGATTTCATTTCTGGATCAGTCTAAACCTTTAAGACCGCTGTTGTCTGCAATTTGAGGCACATCGTTCACTGGCGACCTAGCGAACGTACCATCACGGCTTTTATGGTATGGAGTCGGTTTTCTGCCTGATCGAAAACCACTGAGCGAGGACTAGAGAACACTTCATCAGTGACCTCTACTCCGTCAAGGCCAAATTGTTCGAAGATTTCCTTACCGACCGTGGTGTTGAGATCATGAAATGAGGGAAGACAATGCATGAATAGACTCCTTTTGCCTGCGCGGTCCATCAAGTTCTGATCTACGCGATAAGGCATGAGAAGTGCGATGCGTTCAGCCCAGACGTCCTTGGGCTCTCCCATAGACACCCAGATATCTGTGTGAACAAAATCAACACCCGCTACCGCGTCAATCTCATCTGTCACAGTGATTCGCGCGCCGGTTTTAGCAGCGATAGCTTTAGCTTCTTGGATGACTTCATCAGGTGGTAACAGAGGCGTGGGGGCAACTATGCGCACATCGGAGCCAAGCATTGCTCCGTTGATCAACAGCGAGCGTCCCATGTTGAAACGAGCATCACCAACATAAGCGTAGGCGATATCGGAGAAGTCTCTTCCTGCCGAATGCTCTAGCATCGTGAGCGAGTCGGCGAGCATCTGGGTTGGATGCCATTCATCTGTCAGACCGTTCCATACCGGTACGCCAGAATCAGATGCGAGTATCTCCACATCGGCCTGCGAATCACCTCGGTATTCGATTCCATCGAAGAACCGTCCTAATACCTTCGCAGTATCAGCAACTGACTCTTTATGTCCCATCTGTGATCCCGAAGGATCTAGATACGTCGTGTGAGCCCCCTGGTCTGCAGCAGCGACCTCGAATGCACATCGCGTCCGAGTAGAGGTTTTAGCAAAAATCAAAGCGATGTTACGGCCCCGGAGATATTGTTCTTCTTCGCCGTTCTTCTTCGCCGCTTTCAGCAATGCCGCAAGCTCAATTAACTGATGCCACTGACTGGGGGTAAGGTCGGTTTCTTTCAAGAAATGAGCACCGGGGCTCACAAAGCTGGAAATGTCCGTCATGGGAATAGGATACCGGTCCGGCTACACTTGCTTTCGTGACTGAGATTTCAGATGTTTTCGATCCCGCTCGATGGACGCCCGTCGAAGGATTTTCTTTTACGGACATCACCTATCACCGTGGTATTTCACGAGGCGATGCGGATGGGGCACCAAGAGGTACTCTTTTGCCGTGGGTTCGCATAGCCTTCAACAGGCCTGACGTTCGCAACGCGTTTAGGCCACAGACCGTTGACGAGCTGTTGTCAGCGCTCGATGATGCCCGCCAAAACTGGCAAGTAGCCGCAGTTATCCTTACTGGCAATGGTCCCAGCCCCAAAGATGGTGGCTATGCCTTCAGTTCCGGGGGCGACCAACGCGTACGGGGGAAGGCCGGCTATCAGTACAGCAATGACCCCGGACAAAACGGGCGTTTGCACATCTTGGAAGTCCAGCGCCTTATCCGAACTATGCCCAAGCCCGTCATAGCCGCGATTAATGGTTGGGCGGCGGGTGGAGGGCATTCGCTGGGAGTCGTATGCGACCTAGCCATCGCCTCCCGAGAACATGCACGTTTCATGCAAACTGACGCTAACGTGGGGTCCTTCGACGCCGGCTATGGTTCTGCAATGCTGGCTAGACAGGTGGGTGACCGCCGGGCCAGAGAGATATTTTTCCTCGCTCGCCCTTATACAGCCGAGCAGGCTGAGGCGTGGGGTGCAATCAACGAAGCTGTCCCCCATCACCAACTCGAAGAAACCGCCATCTCCTATTGCCAAACGATCGCAACCAAATCTCCCCAAGCAATACGCATGCTTAAGTATGCATTCAACCTTGCTGACGACGGGTTAGCCGGTCAGCAGATATTTGCTGGAGAGGCCACCCGATTGGCATATATGACTGACGAGGCGGTCGAGGGTCGGGACGCATTCTTGGAGCATCGCAGCCCTGACTGGTCGCGATTCCCCTACTACTATTAGAACGCTTCCAGAGGTGCTCACTCAGTAGCGACTGATGACCTTTGTTCCCATATCGGCCCAGTCATAGATAAACTTCGCCTCATCCACAGGCATATTAATGCACCCGTGCGAGCCCCCAGGTCCGCTCCACCCAAAAGAGGAACGCCACGGAGCGCCGTGGAATCCGTAGCCACCTGAGAAGTAACTCACCCATGGCACATCTTCTGTGACGTAGGGCGTTCCGTCAGCATTCTCCCCACGCATTGTCTGCACGTCGTACTTGAGGTAAATGTTGAACTCACCAGTGATGGTTGGAGTCTCTGGGGCGCCTGGAACCATATAGAAGGGACCTCCCACGACTTTAGCGCCCTCATAGGCTGTTACCGTGTTGGTCGTTAAATTGAGGTCAATCCATTTTTCGTCGGCGGCTGCGCGGTAGGCCAGATCTTTCGTGGCAGGATCAGCTGGGCGATCCTCCCACTTTCCTTCCTGCTCCACATAGTCAAATGTGGCGTATACCGGATTCCCATTCGACAATCCCTGCGTGATCGCGTCAGTAATCGCATCGGCATTCGAGACCACCCAACCAGACTCAGGTCCGTGCACTGTCGCTACGACCTGACCATTTTCGTCCACATTCCTGTAGCCAGGTACCGGGTCGATGTCGGTTTGGTCACCAAATTCGTCCACCCATTTCTTTATCGCTTCACGATCAAGGGACGGGGTTAGAGTTTCCTTATCAAAGGTCACCCATGTTGCCTTGGTTGCCGCGTCAGGGCTTCCGCTGGTTCCCTCACCATCGTCGATTATCACTTCAGGAACGATCCAATTATTTGCGGTTGCTGCCGCCGTTTCTGCAATATCAGTGGTTACGCGGGGTTGCTGGTCCGCGGTCATTGCTTTGACGGGGCTATCCCATAGGTTTCTTGCAGATTCTGCCAAAGCCGTTTTTAAAGAATCCGCATCGATTGCTCGACCAGCCTTCGACCCCGACACTACGAAGCGGTTTCCATCAAAAGAGATACTGGCATCGGCTGCAATGTCTGCATCAGCAATGGGCAAAGTACTAGCGAAAGAGTCGACAGTCACCTCGTCAACATCAACGATGGGATCTACCACCCGTGATCCAAACATTCCTCCCAATAGTTGGAATATTGAGGTGTTGGGAGAAAAGACTTCGTCAGCCGTACCCTGAATGTCGATACTGACGCCGGTTTCTTGTGGGGTAGCTTCAACGTTCGCATCGCCAACTGTCACCGTGAGGGTCTTTTCGGACGCTTGCTGAAGCGCCGATTCCAATTGTTCGCGGTTCATACCAGAAACGTCTAGAGTGCCAACACTGGTTCCTGGAAGCACCCGCGAAACATTCGACAGATAGATTCCGAAAAGAGATGCCGCAACCAGTAGAAGTGCCCCTAAAACGACCACGAGCACCTTATTGCGCTTAGAACTCCAGAAATTTGCCATATCGTATGTAATCCTACCGGTGGAGTGTTCGTGGTACTTTGTGGCGTTGATGACGTGGGCCTGCTTTAGTAGAGAGGTGACAGATCTTATTGCCCCCACGCCAGCCGCAACTATGAGTCTCTACCGAGAGATTGAGGAGAGGCTGCAAGCAAAACACCCCGCCCCACTCATTCTCACCCATGCGCGACTTCCAGAGCATATTCGCCTCCCCGATGTCATCATTGAAACCTCAGGGTCAACACAAGGAAGACCTGAGCTTGTAGGACTGTCATGGAAAGCACTGCGCAGTTCGGCTGAAGCAACCTGGGATTACTTGCAAGAGCCGGGACAATGGTGGCTGCGCTTACCCATCAATAAGATCGCTGGCTTCCAAGTATTGGTGAGATCAGCAATCGCGGGCATCCCTCCTTCGCTGACGCCTGCTGGGAGTTCTTACACTGCAGTTGTTCCCACACAAGTACGTCGAGATCCCGATATTCTGCGCTCAATGAAAGCCGTCTTGGTAGGAGGTGCTCCTTCGCCTGGACTACCCGATAATATTCCCTTCATTCGCACCTACGGGATGACAGAAACTTGTGGTGGTTGCGTCTATGATGGCGTACCGCTTTCCGGCACCCAGGTCCGTATTGATGACGGGAAAATTCTCCTTGCGGGACCGATGCTCATGGAAGGCTACTTGGGTTCACAGAGTCCCTTTATCGAAGATGGCAACACCCGTTGGCTAGAAACGGGAGACATTGGAACTCTTGACCAAGGTCGATTGACTGTTTTGGGGCGTGCTGATGACATCATCATCTCGGGCGGAATCAACATCGTTCCATCGCTGGTCAAGTCAGTGATTCTGCAGAAATTCCCTGATCTTGAAGTTGAAGTGATGGGTGTCCCCGATCCAGAGTGGGGAGAGGCAGTATGCGCTGTTGTGGTGGGACATCATGGCGGGGAGGAAATAGTCTTAACTCTTGAAGGACACATGCGGCCACGAATAGTGGTTCACCTACCACAAATGCCTCTTCTCTCTAACGGAAAGATCGATAAAGCGGCCCTCCGTCATGCCGTTGACGAGCAGATTCGCGCTGGACGTGCTTGGCGACGTTGAATAGTCACATGCGGATTAGAGATTGGTTAGAAGGTGCGCGCTTACGCACACTTCCCGCGGCAGTAGCTCCTGTATTCGTGGGGATGGGCGGTGCGGCAGCATTGGGGGACCTGTCGTGGGGAAAATCAGCGTTGGCATTCGGTGTGGCGCTATTCCTGCAAGTTGGTGTCAACTTTGCCAATGACTATTCCGACGGCATCCGGGGCACTGATGCTCATCGCGTTGGCCCCCAACGCCTCACTGCATCAGGAGTCGTTTCCCGGTCCACCGTCCTTGGCCTGGCTCTGTCCTGTTTCGCGGCCGCAGGGGTTCTTGGTCTTTGGCTGGTTGTTTGGGCTCAGACATGGTGGATGCTCGCGGTTGGGTTATTAGCTGTTGCCGCAGCATGGTTCTATACCGGAGGAAAACGCCCCTACGGCTATGCAGGTGTTGGCCTATCTGAGCTCATGGTTTTCATCTTCTTTGGACTTGTTGCGACTGTAGGTACTGCCTGGGTACAGAGCTACTCAGCGCCATGGTGGTTATGGGTAGCGGCCAGCGGCATTGGCCTTGCCAGTGTGGCTTTACTGCTGGTGAACAATATCCGCGATATTCCTACCGACTCAGAAGTGGGAAAAAAGACTCTATGCGTTCGCATAGGTGACAAGGCATCGCGGTGGTTGTATGCCATCACGATGGTGGTGTCTGTTGCCTGCGCAGCGATCGCCACAGCCTGGTGGATGGCTCTGCCTATGGCTGCATGTGCCACACCTGGCCTGGTGCAGGTGATGCGCGGCAGCAAAGGAAAAAACCTGCTTGGTGCTCTGCGCAATACGGGCCTCTATGCGTTGGCCTACGGGATTCTGGCGGGGCTAGGGCTCGCGCTGCTCCCCCTCTGAATTCTTGCCGAGTGCGTGATTTTTGCTAGTTTTCGTCGTTGAAATTGGTCAAAATCACGCACTCAACAATGGGGATTAGATATTTTCTTCTGGAAGAACGCCGTCCAGGCCATCATCCACATTGTGTCTGCGACGGCGTGCATACGGATCATTTTCTAGCTCTGATCCAGCTGGCGCTGATGCTGGCGAGGCGGCCTCAAGGTTTGTGCCACGGAGTTTCGAAATTCCACGCATCACATGGTAGACAATCAGGGCTGCGGCTGTACCTAGGGCGATCCCAGCAAATTCCATTCCCGCTGGCTGCCAGACAAATCCGCCGATAGCTACGATCAACGAGATCGCAGCCGTGTTGAGATTGACTGGGTCTGAGAAGTCGACCCGGTTTTGCACCCAGATACGCACTCCGAGCATGCCAATCATGCCGTAGAGAATAGTGGCAGCTCCGCCGAGTACGCCGGCAGGGATGGTGGCGATAATCGCTCCAAATTTTGGAAGTAATGACAAAACGAATGCCATACCTGCTGCCACTAGATAGGCGGCCGATGAGTAGACTCTGGTCGCAGCCATTACCCCGATATTTTCAGCATATGTCGTGGTTCCTGATCCCCCACCGGAACCCGCCAACATTGTCGATATTCCATCTGCGAAGAGAGCGCGTCCCGTCAGGTCGTCAAGGTTCTCTCCGGTCATTGCCGATACTGACTTTACGTGTCCAACATTTTCGGCGATGAGTACGAAAACGACTGGAAGGAATAGTCCCAATGTCGAGGCGTCGAATGCCGCCGCGTGAAATTCCGGTAGTCCGAACCAAGCAGCGTCGCTCACGGCCTGAAAATCTACTTCGTTCCCCAGTACCGCCGCAATATAGCCAATAAGCACACCGAAGAGGATAGCTAGCCGTCCTATGATCCCCTTGAACAGCACAGTGATCAGAAGGATCGAGCATATAGTGATGAGACCAGTACGGGGTGCTTCTTTAAACCAATCCCAAGCCGCTGGGGCCAGGTTGAAACCAATAAGAGCAACGATTGCCCCCGTCACAGTTGGCGGCATTGCCCGATCGATCCATTCCACTCCTGCAAAGTGAACGATGATGCCCACAATAGCTAGTGTTGCACCGACCGCAATGATGCCGCCTAGAGCATAGGATGCGCCCATGGACTGGGAAACCGCAGTGATAGGTGCAATCAGCGCAAATGATGAACCTAAGTATGAGGGCAGACGTCCGGCAGTGATAAAGAAGAAAAGGACTGTTCCAATAGCGGTAAAGAACAGCGTTGTATTAGGTGGGAAACCAGTAAGAAGTGGCACCAGGAATGTTGCACCAAACATGGCAACAACATGCTGTGCACCAATCCCCACAGTTCGAGGCCACGTGAGCCTCTCACCTGGCATGACAACCTCGCCCGGAGGAATTGACTTGCCGTTGCCGTGTACTTTCCAGCGCAGCTTGATTGCCTGCGAAGTGCTCATGGGATTCCGATCGTTGTTTGTACGCTCGGAATCCCAGATTATGCCGTGAGCGAGAGTGGATGCAACTGGCTCTCAAACACTTCTTTAGCTATCCCCTCGAATAAAACGCTGTCCCGGCGGGAAATATCACACTGGCATAGGTATTAGGACACTGTGATAGACGAGGGGGAAGTAACAAAGTCGATGAGTTCTTCTACACGACCTAACAGAGCAGGTTCGAGGTCACGGAAGTCTCGCACTCGGGAGAGAATATGCGACCATGCCTCACCCGTTGTGCATCCCCAGCCAAGAGCCTCGATTGTGCCTGTTTTAATGTCAGTACCACGGGGAACATGCGGCCACTGTGAGATTCCGAACCGAGCAGGTTTCACCGCTTGCCACACGTCCACATAGGGGTGTCCCAACACCAAAACATGGTCAGGCCACTGCGACATCGCTGCTTGCGCGATACGAGTCTCCTTCGAACCTGGAACCATATGATCCAAGAGAACTCCTGCTTTAGCATGAGCGCTGGGGCCGAAAACAGTCAGCACATCCTCAAGATGATCCGCACCATCAAGCATCTCGACTGCAATGCCTTCAAGTGCCAGATCCGCACCCCAGACATGTTGCACAAGCTCAGCATCGTGTTTTCCTTCAACCCAGATTCGACTGGGTTTAGCCACTTGGGCTCGCGCTCCAGTGACTGCACGGGAGCCAGAGTTCGTGCGCGATACTTTCGCTGCCGGACCTCGGGCAGGAACCAATGTGATGGGTTTGCCTTCAAGCCAAAAACCTGGACCTAGAGGAAAGGCACGTCGTTTCCCCCGCCGGTCTTCCAGCTCTACTACCCACATGCCACCGGATTTTTCGTGATTTGTCACCGCTCCAACGAATCCAGATGCCGGGTCTTCTAACACCATGCCTATCTCAACTGGAACCTCAGGAAGAGGAACCGTCGGGCGTGAAAAACTATGAGCCAAAGTACTTTACAAATTGACGCAGAATACGACCTGCCAGGTGGTTGCCTTCAGTATGGCGTCCAGTTCCTACGAGCATGTCGGCATCACCAATACCAAAGTCACCAGCATCAGCATAGGCTTCTAGTTGCCGCTGGATTGCCTCAGCGTCGAGTTCCGGATTGAACTGGGTTGCGTACACGTATTTTCCGTGACGAAACATTTGGATTGGACAGTGCAGTGACCATGCTAGTCGGTGTGCACCCTCTGGCAGTTCTTCACATGACTCGGTGTGACTCACGTACGCAAAAAAGTCTTCTGGCATTCCTTCGAGGAGTGGGTCTTGTCTACCCTCCGAAGTCAGAGTGATCTCTGCGATAGAGGCCAACTCGGCGTGGTCCTCCCCTACGGTTGCCCCGATGGTCTGTCCAAGAATAGTCATTGCCGTGCCAGTAGCCAGACAGGGAATATCTGTGTCAAGAATCTGTTGGAAGAGGACCCTCAGTTCTTCCCCCACCCAACGTTGCGTGTGTGAGACTTTTCCATCGACTGTCGCATTACCGTAAGGGGAGCCTGCGACAAAGACTCCCCGGTATCGCGAAAGGTCAATCGGGGGCAAGCCAATGAGATCAAACTCAGCTAAGTCAAGCTGCTCCGAATCCAGGCCAGTCGCACGTAAATACGCCTGATATTCACTGTCCAGTGCCTCTTCATCGGGCCGGGTAGAAACTAACAGAAAGGGGTTCATAGACCTATCTTAGTTCTAGCGCACAGCAACGTGGTCGAATCCGAGTGCGCCGAGTCGCACTAATGCTTCGTCTTTTTCCCACTGAGGCGTAGGCCCCTTCCATAGGGATGCGCTAGGAGATTCCACAAGGCGCTGGAGCGCAAACTGTTTCACTCCTCGATCAAGGCACCATTGCGCCACAGCGACCGCATAGTCAATCCCACCCTTCCACAATGTCATACGCACCTCGTAGTCAACGTCATGACTAAGGAGTATTTCTAGTGCTTTTTCGGCTTTTTCCGCTGCAACTGGAGAGCCGGTGAGGCTCTGATAGTCAACAGGTGTGGCTTTGATGTCTAACCCAACCCAGTCAACTAGCTCTTGGTCCAGCAGTTCCCGCAAGCGATTAGGGAACGCTCCTGCCGTGTGAAGCCCTACCGCAAAGCCAAGTTCGCGGGTCTGCCGCACCGCTGGCAGTAGTGCAGGTTGGCGCGTTGCTTCGCCGCCCGAAAATACCATTCCATCCAGAAGGCCCCGACGGCGGCTAAGAAATGTGCGAACATCGTCCCAACTGACCATACCGGGCATTGCGCAGTCAATGATTGCCGTGTTGTGGCAGTAGGTGCATGCCCAGGGACACCCCTGCAAAAATGCTACTGCCGCAAGTTTGCCGGGCCAGTCGACTGTCGAAAGTCGCTGCAGCCCGGCAATCTGAAGTGAGTCAGGCATTAGTCTTGCTGCGCGAAGGCAGATACAAGGTCGCCGTGTTCTGATGCTGCTTCTTCAGTGAACATCTGTCGTTCCGCGTATTCCCCCTTCTTGCCGATATTGAATGATTGGACGGGGCGGAAGTATCCCATGACCCGCGTCCATACTTCACATTCCTGCTCACGCCCTGCGGCCTCACAATCAGCGCAGGTGAAATGCTCTCCCACCAGGTATCCGTGAACAGGGCATACTGAGAACGTTGGGGTGATAGTGATATATGGAACCTTGAAGGCCGTGAGACTACGCTTCACCATTTCTTTGCAAGCGTCCCCGTCGCTGATGCGTTCGCCCATGTAGAGGTGAAGTACCGTCCCCCCAGTGTATTTGCCCTGCAAGACTTCTTGGTCTTCCAATGCTTGGAAGGGATCGTCGGTGTATCCGACAGGCAGTTGCGAAGAATTGGTGTAATACGGCTGGTCTTCTGTTCCGGCCTGGAGAATATCGGGGAATCTCTTGGCGTCTTCCTTGGCGAAACGATACGTGGTGCCTTCTGCTGGTGTGGCCTCCAAGTTGTAGAGGTGTCCGGTGCTCTCTTGCAGTTCGACCATGCGGTCGCGCATATGGTCCAAAACCGCTACACACATGTCGAAGCCGAACTCATCGGTGAGGTCATACTGGTCGTTGGTGAAGTTGCGGACCATTTCATTCATACCGTTGACACCGATGGTAGAGAAGTGGTTGTCCAGGGTTCCCAGGTACCGCTTTGTGAAGGGGAATAGCCCGGTGTCGATGTGGTGTTGGATGGTTTCTCGTTTACGTTCCAGCGAAGCTGCTGAGATATCAATGAGCGAGTCCAACTCGGCCATGAGCGCGGACATATCACCCTTGAAGCGGTATCCCAGACGTGCCATATTGATAGTGACAACACCAACAGAGCCAGTTAGTTCAGCGGAGCCGAAGAGACCATTCCCTCGTTTGAGTAGCTCACGCAAATCGAGTTGAAGGCGGCAGCACATTGACCGAATCATGTGCGGGTCGAGGTCAGAGTTGATGAAGTTTTGGAAATACGGCAGCCCATATTTGGCTGTCATTTCGAAGAGACGATCAACGTTTTCTGTGTCCCAATCGAAGTCCGGAGTGATGTTGTAGGTGGGAATAGGGAAGGTAAATACGCGACCGTTAGAGTCACCTCCCATCATCACCTCAATAAATGCACGGTTAACCATGTCCATTTCTTCTTGCAGTTCCCCATAGGTGAAGTCACACATGTTCTCACCAATCATCGGGTGTTCTTCGCGCAAATCATCGGGGCATACCCAATCAAACGTGAGGTTTGTGAAGGGGCACTGCGAACCCCAGCGTGAAGGAACGTTGAGGTTGAAAATCAGTTCTTGCATGCATTGGAGTACCTCGTCGTATTCCATCCCGTCGGCCCGAATGAAGGGAGCCATGTATGTGTCGAACGACGAAAACGCTTGGGCTCCTGCCCACTCGTTCTGGAGGGTGCCTAGGAAATTTACTATTTGCCCACAGGCAGAAGAAAAGTGCCGTGGTGGTTCCGAGGCAATCGATCCCGTCACCCCGTTAAAACCTTCCTGAAGCAGACGTTTGAGTGACCATCCAGCACAGTAACCTGAAAACATGTCGAGATCATGAATGTGAATGTCACCATTGCGGTGCGCTGCCCCTGCACGCGGAGAATAGATCTTTTCAAGCCAATAGTTGGCAATCATTTTTCCGGCAGAGTTGAGGATCAACCCCCCTAGCGAATAGCCCTGATTGGCATTGGCGTTGACGCGCCAGTCTGATTTTTCGAGGTACTCATCAATAGTGCCGATAGCGTCAACGTCATAACGAGACATGGTTCTCCTTCAACTATCTGGGTCCTGTCGGTGGATTGCCACCGATTTTCCATTGTTCACCACACCCCCTACATGTTGTGGTGCGAATCGCCGATGCAAACTAGATGTAGTGTTCGAAGAATTACATCCACGTAATTTAACGGGACTATTGTCCTAGCTTCCCGGGGCGGGCGAGGCGGTCGACACCAACCATCACAAGCGCTTGCACCCCCCATGGGAGGAACATTGCCGAGACAGCAAACAGTCTTCCCGAAATTGTTGGGGCGCCCACTAGCGACACCAGGTCGGGATAGGACTGAGAATATGGAAGGATCCCTCGGACAGACAATACCGCCAGTAATGTCACAGCGAAGGCTGAGAGAAAGAACACCCACGCGGAAATAAGTCCCAGGTGTGTTGCTCGATTAGCGCGGCGCCTATCCTCTTCGACCGGAGCCAACGCGAAAGTCCACGCAGCAACGATAAGAATGGATGCGATGGTATCTGCTGGGCGATGCCACCCTTGAGCAACAACAACAAGAGACATCAAGCCTGTCCACACGGTGCCAAACAGTGCCGCAGCCGAACGAAATGCCTTGGGCGCAACCACAACAAGGGCGGCAGATACTCCTGCGGCAAATGCGGTATGCCCAGAAGGGTAGGAATTTTGCAGTGACCAACTGACGTTGAGTTCAGGACGAGACAACGCAGCTTTGACAATCTGCACCATAAGGTTCGATGCCGCCACGATGATGACAGCCCGAATTCCTAACGCCGGTCGGCGCCTCCATAGTGCGACTCCTGCCACACCTGCAGCAACGACGATAAGTGCGGGAAGCGACACCAAATTGGTGAGAAAGTCAAGACCCTCAGGAATAAGTGCGGCACGTTCTTTGAGCGCTTCCATTCCTAGATTGTCGAGGTTTTGTCCAGCAACTGTATAGAGAGCACCCCACGTCAAAACCAGCAGAAGTGCGACGGACACGAGCACTGCTGCAACTCGCGCAGTTCGCGCCCTGCGATGAGGTAAGGCTTCTAACACGAGTCCTATAATCTCACGTCTTCGATTTCGCGGTCTCAACCCACCGTGCATACTCCACTGACAGCCCATAGTCTAGGGGCGAACACAATTGCGAAAGGAGGTGCCTCGATGCATCAAGAGAATTCCCTAGCTCCTATTGACATTCACCGACTTGGGGCACTTCTGCGCACCCGAGGTCGCAATTACGTCAGCAAGACGGATCTCACGTTGTGTGTCGAGGCAGACAATGCTTTCTACTTTTGCAGTGTGGAGAACCCCCACGTGCTACAAATCAGTACCCAATGGCGCGGTATCGCCTTGTGTGACGAAGATTTCCAGTCTCTACGCCAATCCGTTCGTACCTGCAATTCTACGTGTGCTTTTCCTAAGGCGTATATGGTTCCTGTTCCTCCACATGGCCGTTACACAGTGGGCGCTGAATGCAATACCCTTATCAGCCGAGGTCTCAGTGAAGCTCAATTTTTCGGTTTTGTTGAACGATCCCTTGAGTCACTCAACGCTTTTCTTACCGTCGTAGAGCGACGGCTGCCCCACCTGGTCACGTGGAAGGCCGCGGTATGAAGCCCCATCTCTATGCATTACCCACGGACCCAAATGTTGCTTACCCCGTCGAAGAAGACCGGCTCATGAGGACACTGGATGCTCTTGGTTACCTAATCGAAAACTCCGACACTGACATGCCTCAGGTCAACACAGATGGGGTACCTTTTAGAATCACAGTTGATCCGCGACTAAGGTTCTTTTCTTTACGTACAACGTGGCGGCCTGGTATTAGCTTTGCCGCTCATGAGGAGACATTATTTGCCGTTGCCGACGCATGGAATCGTGAGAGATACTTCCCTTCTATCTATTTGGTTCAGGCTCCCGATGGCAACGTTGAGGTTGTCATCGATTACATTGTGGATTGCCAAGATGGCCTCACAGATCAACAGCTCTCCGACGCTCTCCGAGTGGCCTTCCAAACTGGACCCGATGCTGTGTTTTATATTCAGGATGCCGCTGGTCCCCTTCTTGGGATAGGACATGAGAGTCCTATACTTCCGGAATGACTGATAGCACGACGTCCGCGTTGCTCGATTACTTGCGACGTTCAGGACCGCGCGACGGACGCCTCGTCAATATCACCGAAATACCTGGACGTGAAGCCGACACAGCGCCTTGGCCGTCATGGATTGCCGAGGATGTCCGTGAGGCCTATTCCTCCCTCGGCGTCCAGTCATTGTGGTCCCATCAGTATTTATCGTTGGAGGCATTGCACGATGGACGTGACGTTGTGGTTGCGACGGGTACCGGGTCCGGTAAATCACTGGTCGCTTGGGCGCCAATTCTCTCTGACCTTGCCGGTAAAATCTCTATTGAGAGATTGTCAGATGTGGGAAAAAGGCCCACGGCGCTCTACCTTGCTCCTACCAAAGCGCTTACCGCTGACCAACTCAAACACATCAACCGTCTTGGAAAGGTTCTTCCCCACGCAGTGCACGTTGCATCCGCTGACGGGGATACACCCCGGGAAGTGAAAAACTGGGCGCGAGGCAAAGCCGATATTGTTCTCAGCAATCCCGACTATCTTCACCACGTTATGCTCCCCGGGCACCAAAAGTGGAGCCGATTCTTAGCATCTTTGAAGTACATCATTGTCGATGAGCTGCACTATTGGAGAGGAATCACGGGTTCTCACGTGTCGCAGGTGATGAAGCGGTTGCTTCGGCTGGCCCGATCACTTGGCGCATCACCACAATTCATCATGCTTTCGGCAACCATTAAAAATCCGCAGGAGGTGGGGGCCGTGATGTCAGGGAAAGGTGAACCTGTCACCGTCACTGAGGACGGCTCCCCCAGCGGTAAGAGATATCTGGCGCTGTGGCAGCCATCATTGCGAGCGGACACAGAAAACATGAATGAATCGGCCAACGAAGAAGGCCTACCCACGTACACCACGGGAGACCTGCGCATATCGGCAACGACAGAAGCAGCACTTCTCACGACTGACTTTGTCGAACGCGGGGCCCGCGTTCTCACCTTCGTTCGGTCCCGCAGGGGTGCGGAAACTGTGGCGGCACAGGTTCACGATCGGACAAGTCTGCGCGGAAGGGAACCGGTCGCCGCCTACCGCGGCGGCTACCTACCTGAGGAAAGACGCGAGTTAGAACGACGACTTTCCGAAGGAGAACTACGAGCAGTTGCCACAACCAATGCTCTTGAACTAGGTATTGATATCTCCGGTCTCGATGCCACCATTACAGCCGGATGGCCAGGGTCCAGGGCCTCATTGTGGCAACAGGTGGGGCGAGCCGGACGAGCTGGCGAAGAGGGAGTCAGCGTTCTGATTGCATCGGATAATCCCCTTGATACGTATTTAGTAGCGCATCCAGATGAAATTATTGCCGATGTGGAAGCCAATATCCTGGACCCTACGAACCCATGGGTCCTAGCGCCACATCTATGCGCTGCCGCATCAGAACTACCCCTCACAGTGCGTGACCTTCCACTTTTTGGGTTGCATGATTCTGATCTTCTTGACCTCCTCACCACACAGGGCTATCTGCGAAAACGTGGGGACACATGGTATTGGAATATCACCTTGGAACAGCGACCCAGCGACCTCACCGATCTGCGCGGTTCGGGACGGGACGTGCAGGTGATCGAAGTCGATTCTGGTTCGGTCATCGGAACCGTCTCCGCGGATCGCGCTGACGCCGAACTTCACCCCGATGCCATCTACGTCCACCAAGGCCGCACCTATCATGTATTGGAGCTTTCGACCGTGTCTGCCGATGCTTCCGCGCGCATCGCCACGGTAGAACGAGTATCCACGCCTCTGCGCACGGGACCTGGAACGCACACTTCAGTGACGATCCTTGAAGAAAAACAGTCGTGGACATCCCCCGACGGATTAGTAACCTGGTCGCTGGGAGATACCCAAGTGACGACCCGCGTCACTGACTATGATCTACTTCGCCTTCCAGGCCTTGAGTTCATTTCTAACCATGAGCTCCACATGCCGGAGCGCTTTTTGCCGACTGTCTCGACCTGGTACACACTCAATCCCGGAGCGCTCGCTACCGCCGGACTTACAGGAGATATTCTTCCGGGGGCACTCCACGCTGCCGAACACGCAGCGATCGGCATGTTGCCACTACTAGCCACATGTGACCGCATGGACCTTGGCGGTCTTTCGACAGCTCAACACACCGAAACGCTGCTGCCCACAGTATTCGTTCATGATGCATTTTCCGGGGGCGCTGGCTATAGCGAATACGGTTTCGATCACGCCCACACCTGGATGGCAATGACCTACCAGGCGATTGCCCAGTGCTCATGTGAAGACGGCTGTCCCTCGTGCATTCAGTCACCGAAATGCGGAAACCGCAATCACCCGCTCTCGAAGGTTGGAGCCCTCACATTGCTTGAGTTCCTCTTGGATCGCAGTCCCGGACAATAATCACTCGGGTCCCGCGCGCGCCCTCGCCTCAACAGAGAACGACATTCCTAAAAAGGAAAATGGATATCTGACCTTCACCCAAATATCACCGAACTCTACCCAACACGACGGCGGTTCAGCATCATTATGAACTGCAGCAAGCGAAGCAATTTCACAGGCACTGGGATCGCCTATCATCAGCGCAGACGGCGAAGCATTGGCTGCCGCAAGCGCAGAAAGATCGGCCGCATTTTGCGCTTTTGTCTTCGCCACTAGAGCACCGGTTGCTCCGATCGACAGCATACCTATGAGGAGCAGCGCCGCCACGGTTCCCATTGCAGCAACCGTGGCGGATCCTTCCTGCGATTTCACTGAGACACCTCGGCAAGAGTTACTGCTTTGCACTGCAAAGAACCTATGTGAAGGCCTCCTAGTTCTAAAGCCGCAGATTCGACTCTCACCCGCGCCCATTGCTCACTTTTTGACGCAAACACCGAGAGGTCCCCGCCGAACGCATTTCGCGCAGCAGCATCGGCATCGGCACCAATGGAAAGCGAACGAGCTCCCTCTCTTGCAGCCTGGCAAAGACTCGCCTGGGTACGTACCGCCGCAACTGCGCACAGCACCATTCCTAGCACCAGGACAATGCCGACCATAGCCATAGCAAGTTCGACGGTCACCATGCCTGACTCGCTCTTTGGCTCCGCTTTTTTCATAGCGAAAGCGCCGACTGAATGATATTCGTCAGTAAGCTCTTGACACCCCCTGACTTCAATACCGCAATAAGTAGACCCGCAAAGCCAGCAGTTGCTATTGCACCGATGGCGTACTCCACCGTAGTTGACCCCTCCTCCGCTTCTGGCGATACCAAAGCACCTTCCATCCACAGCTGAGCATCAATAGTCGTCTTAAGTACTGCGTCATGCATTATTTCCTCCTCCATTAGTTGAGGCCGACCATCAGCCTCTTTTCTACTTTCGCCAATGAAGAGAAATAGACATAATCCCACCTGGGAAACCTCTGGATAACCCGCGAAGAATTGCGTGTGGACGAAGACTTCCCATGCCCCGACAACAAAGTAACTCGATTAGTCAGCAGTATTGTAGGCTGCCTCATTGATAATCTGGGCGAGCTCGTATGGGCGACTCCACATCGGCCAATGCCCCGTCGGCAGATCTATTGCATCAAGGCTATCCACGTCGGTCAACTCTACAAACATTGGATGTCCCGCTGCGGCCAATTTGAGTACTTCCTCAGCTGGCAACGAACAACACACCAATGTCGTTGGCACCAGATTTCTTCGCGCTCATGACAAGTCAACTACATCCCGTAAGACACTCGTAGGCTGAGACACAGCCGAGTCTCTGAAACGTACTAGATGGCGTGGCTGCAGACCTTCAAGACTGGCCTGTTGTGCCAAAACCTCAAAGTCAGGCAGGGGTATTTCCAAAACGCTAGTAGAGTCTTCGCGGGTCATTTGGCTCAAGCCCGGGCAAAGTCAGCGCCATGACACGATGCCCCAAATTCTCTAGTTCTTCGGCCACTGCTTGCCAGGCGTCAGCCCCTAACCAATGTCCCGAAATGAGAATCACATCGGCTCTGTTCTTTATATTTGTCATTAGTTCAGACTAGAAGAGCCGCCGGACAACCCTATGTCACTATTCTTGGCACCATTTCGGTGGTCTTGATCACGTGAAACGAGCCGAACGTCTCCACACCATTGTGGAAATGCTGCGCCGTAGCGGTGTACGTGGCTCCGCCGAACATATGGCCATCGAGTTCGGAGTATCCACTCGCACAATCAAAAGGGACTTAGATTCTCTCGAATCGAGCGGCGCTCCCCTCTGGTCCCGCCTGGGGCCGGGAGGCGGATACGGACTCGCTACCGTAGACACGTTGCCTCCAGTCAGTTTCAGCGCCAAGCAGGTTGCCGCACTCCTGGCAGCAGTCGCAGCGTCTCCGGACGCGCCGTATTCTGACATGGCATCAACGGCGATCGGTAAGATCCTTGACGCCGTCGACCCTCGCACACGCAAACAGGCTTTTGAGCGTGCCAATCGAATCTGGGTCAACACACCTCCAGTGTCACGAAGAGCAACCATGTCGGCGCTTGAGGAGACAATGGCAGACCAGAAGGTTGTACGGATAACCTATATTTCCGGTAACGACACACACTCCGAACGCACTGTCGAGCCGATACTTTTCGGCTCAACAGCAGGCTTTTGGTACTTGATTTGTTGGTGTCAGCTGCGAAAGGCAATACGTTTGTTTCGCTTAGACCGCATACAGTCCGCCACTGTCACCTCACGGCCCTGCAGCGGTCACACAATTAGCGAGGTGGGCCAACCACCGGAGCACTCACGTCCGGCGCTCCCGAAATATCGGTCACTAGACACTGAAGAAACGGACGGCCACCACTAGGGTCGACTTAGATGAAAGGGACCACTCGGAGGTCTAAACCTTCGATTCCCTCAAAGTCGCCGGGGTTACAGGTAAACAGTGGAATGGCATGAGCAATTGCAGTCGCAGCAATCAAAGCGTCATAGGCACGCGCAACTGGCTTACGCCCTGACCTTCGAAGCGATGCCGCTACACGCCCAAAAGCTCTGGCGCACTGATCATCAAATGGAACTGGAGAAAAGTCCGATTCAGCCTGTTGCAGGTGCAGTTGCCGTGCCACCCTTTCACCATCCGAAAGTGCAACTAGGGGGCCAACTGATAGTTCCGCCAGTGTAATCGCACTCACCAAACAGTTGTCAGGCAGTAGGTCGGGATCCGCAACCCGTCCCAATAAAATCACTGTGGAGGTATCGAGTATCCCTTCAGGGGCATTCACAGACTTGGGTCCATAACCTTGTCGATATCACATCGCATTTGCTGAATATCTACCCGTGGAAGATTCTTACGCCGGGCAATTAGTTCCGCAACAGAGGGACTAACTTGTCGCAGCGGACTAAGCTCTGCCACAGGCGCGCCGTCGCGAGTGATAGTCAACGACTCGCCACGATTCACGCGGCCAAGAATCGCCGCTCCATTATTTCGCAATTCCCGCATACTCACTCTATCCACATCCTTAATGTATCACCGGTGATACACCGGTGATAGTCCTCCAGATCGCGCCTACCGCCTGCGCCTCTAATAACAGATCGATGACGGAATAGTAGCTACAGTCTGAGCACTATTACGGGTATCATGGAAGCATAGCAAAAACCGGGGTAGACACACGTTTGGAAAGAAGATAACAATTATGGCAAGTAAATTGCGGGCAAAAGCCGCGCTCACTGTGTCGGTTCTTGCCGTCACGGGATGCGGCATCTCAACGACAGCGTGGTCAGCGGAACCTCCCCAAGAAGCCACGGAAACTAATGGCAGTCGCACTGACTGGCTGCCAGAACCGACAGATGATCTTGATGATCTGACTCTTCCCGTTCATCTTCCCGCCGAGGTGGCACAGATGGAGGCAGAGATTTCCCCCTCGCTAGTAGAGAGAGGGCTAGTCGATGGTGACGAGCCCAACGACCTAGATAACCGAAACGGGACGGGAACCTTCCGGGTGAGCGGAGATTTAGTCGGAACTTTCGATACTTTGACCCAGGCTCTAGACGCGGTCAATGATGACCCCGGGTCTGATTACACTCTTACTCTCACCGCTGATTTCAACGCTGACGATGCGGTCCCCGTAATACCGAGCGGAAAAAGGGTGACCCTCACTTCAGAGGAGGGGTCTGATTTCACTATATTCAGTCCCAGTGCGCGCCATTTGAGCGTCACTGGGGAACTAACGTTAGAGAATATTACCCTCGACGGCGTCGATACCGCTGGTGGTATTGACGTCATCAGTGGGGTGCTTACGGTTGGGCCGGGCACCTCGATACGGAACTGTAGGGAAGCAATCGGTGGGGCAATCTCAGCCCGACTGCACTCAACCGTGTCGATCACCGGTGGAGAAATCCGTGACAACACCGCTCGTAGTACCTATTTCGGAATTGGCGGCGGGGTCTACCTGCTGGAATCGGATCTGGAGATGAGCGGTGGAGTTATTTCCGGCAATGACGCGTGGCACGGGGGCGGAGTTTACGCTGCCAAGGGCTCAACCTTCGACTTCGACGGTGGTGAAATCCGCGCCAACACCGTGACAGCCTCAGGTGGAACCGGAACTGGGGGCGGTGTCTACGTTTATGCATCTTCAACACTCACCATGAATGGCGGGGTCATTGCGGACAATGTTGCTGAGAAGTGGGGTGGGGGCATCTACGCTGCGATCACTTCCCAGGTTCAGGGCGATCCTAAGACCGCTGCTAACGTCTTCATTCACGGGGGACAGATTGAAGGGAACACTGCTGAATACGGCGCCGGTGTGGCGGCACAGTATGTTGGGCACGTCACCATGGATGGCGGAGTGATCCGCGGCAATACCGCTTCTTACGGTGGTGGCGGGATTGCGGCTGTTGGCTCCTATTTCGAAGACCACGGCGTCGATCTTGCAGTCACCGGCGGTGAGATCAGCGGTAACTCTGCGGAGGTGTTGGGCGGGGGAATCTGGCTGCGGGGTTCGTTTACCTACCGGATTACCGCCACGATCGGCACTCTAGGCTCTGATTCCGGTCCGCTCATTTCTGAAAACCGCTCTCAATACGGCGGCGGCGTGGCAGTCTATTCGGATGACGATGCCAGGCTTGCTGACTTGGTAATGAACTCGGGAACTATTGGGGCTAACTTCGCGCAAAAGGAAGGTGGGGGCCTTGCCCTCATCGGGGGCATCGACGCCGCCTTGAAGGGCGGTCTCATCGGCGGACTAGGCGCGGCTAACGTTGCCGGACATGGGGGCGGAATAGCAACGCGGGGGTTGCCCAACGTTGACAGCCCCAACATCCTTGACGTGAGTGGAACCAACATTGCCGACAATTCGGCTTCAGTCGAGTCTGACCAAGACGATGACGAATTGGCAGGGAAAGGGGGCGGAATCTATCTCTCCTCTTCTGACCGGATGCGCCTGGAATCTGCGGTCACCGGTAACTCAGCCCGAAACGACGGCGGCGGCATTTATGTCAGCCAAACTGCTACCTTGGAAACAATCGGTGGTGCACAAATCACTGACAATGAAGCCGGAAAGGATGGAGGGGGTATATACACCGCGGACTTCGATACCTATGAGGACCTCACCCCGGCGGACTACCAGAACCTCACCACCTCTGATCAAACGGTCTTTGCGGATAATCAGGCCTCGCAGGGGTACCTGCCCCCTGAGATTGCCGCCGACTATCTCAATATTGGCTATGCCTCTACTAGTAGCGGCCCTTCAGGAAGCTACTCTAATCCTCTCAACAACTTGGACATCAACTATGTCGGTCCAACCCTTGGCGTGTCTATCAAATATCACGCTAACGGGGGAAGCGGCGCATTCACTAGCTCTTCAAGCAGTGGCTCGTCCTACCAGGTGCTCTCACCGGCGGAAACAGGCATAACCTGGGCTGGGCACAGGTTCGTTGGGTGGAACACGGCTTCTGACGGGTCGGGACAGTACTGGCAGCCGGGGTCAACAATGGTCGTTGACGGGGACGTCGATCTTTACGCGCAGTGGGTCACCGAAGGTGAACCGGGCCCAAGTGGACCTACCGGTCCCACTGGTCCCACCGGGACTGATCCTGACGTCCCAACGGTTCCAGAGGCCAATGATCTTTCCCGGACTGGCATCGATGCGGGGATACTAATCCTTGCGGGTGGTCTATTAGTAACTGGTTTGCTTTTGACGGCACGCTCAATCAACAAGCGGCGCTTTTCCTGAGTTTTCCCGGGGTCTTTTTGATGTAGTGGGCAACCACCCGCCTTGGGGATAGTTATCCCCAGGCAAAAACGGGGTGGTTTTCCACAGGTGGCAGGATTCGCACTTGGCACCCGTTCCTTTGACGGCAACAGTTGAGGGAGCGGGCCAAGGTGGCCTGCCTGATACCAACCAGATAGGAAAGACCAGTGAAACGATTATTCTCAGACCGTCTGCTTGGCGCCAGTGTTGCATCCCAGATTTGAGCTAATGATCTGGGCCCGGGTGAAAGCACCGATATTGAGGAGGGCTCAACCACCGTCGAATATGCCATCGGCGCAATTGCGACTACTTGAGATAAATGACATACTTGATAAGCGCTCCATTCTAGCTCTGGAGCCATGAATTGGACGTCAGAAGATGAAACTTGTTCTGATCCATCTTCTTCGTACTTGGAGCACTCTTGTAGCTCCTTTTCCGAGCATTACTGACGGAACCTACACTCCACGCGGCAATCCCACGCGGTGTCTCATTGGCCACCTCTGAGCTCTCTACGGAGCCTCAAGGTCTAGTCCTCGACTCGCGCGCAGTAGGAACCTTCAGAACATCGCCTTCCATGCACGCACTAGCATCTACGATCTCACCGTTGGAAAGACTCGGGCTCTTGTCGCGTGCGCCAATGCTGATGGCGATTGACTAGTAGGCCGGTCGCAGTGCCTTTTCGTAGTCCGTCATTATTAATTCTTCTGATACGAGCACGACCATCGGCTCCCGACTGTCAGCCGCCGATGTCCTCACTGCGGCTCCTACAGTTCTCTCCAGCAAACCGTTACTCTTTGGTGGCCTTACAACGCAGCCTCGTCAATCTGCCGGGCAAACTCCCCAGGAGTGACAACGTTTATTCCGAACCTACCTGCCAAGGTGCATACAGCTTTGTCCTCCGTGACTATCAGCCATTCTTCTCCGAACAGACGTTGTCTGGTTTCATTCCTACCTACCAGGGCGCAAGCGATCATGAGCGGATCAGCACCCCCCTGGTTTCTGTATAGGTCCAATAGAGTGCTGTCTTCGACCGCGACCGCGTCCATGACTTCGCGAAGTGCACGAAGGACAGCGGGGGTCGTTTCAAATTCCAGTGTCTGGAGTGTCTCAATATCAGGCGATTTACTCGCTTCGTGGAGCACTTCTGAGGGGAGCGCAGCTCGATTCAGAAAGAACTCGGTTGTCCTGCGATGACGACCGATCTTGCTTAGCGCGTTAGTATCCACCAGAAACCGCGTTTCGTTGCAGCTCACATTATCACCTGCCTCAACTCTCCGAGCTGATTCGGATTGATTTGGTTGTTGCATATCGTTCGACAGAACTCCTTCGGAGAAATGCCCCCGTTCTCCATAACCCGGAGCATCCTGCGGGATAGCTCGCGACCCGCGTACTTGCGCACTGCATTCCATGGGTGAATGTTTCCACCTGTGCGCCGTTTGGGAGCTTTGTCGAATTCCTCGCGAAGTTCTCGCAGATAATCTCTGGCGGCCTCGGCGGTGATTAGTCCCAGTCTTGCCGCCCTGACTGTTATGGCACTTGGTGTTACCTTGCATTCATTAGCCCCAGTTTTCACGCCGTCTAGTGTGGACAGGTCGAACTCTTCCATACAGGTCAACGGCATGAGCATCGCTCCAGCTACGTCATACTCGTACTTCACTTCCGTAGATATACTCTGGCTATTCCACGTAACCGTCCTGAATACCTTTCGGGCTATGAGCACGGTCATGAGCGCAAGTGTGAAGATCGTTCGTCCAGTGGGTTCTTGCTTGTCGCCATGATTGCCCCCCGCCAGAAAAATGTATGGCACCTTGGCGTCCCGGATAGTCATACCGCTAAAAGACACAGCACCTGTCAGCCGCTGCGGCATACGATTATGGACACTCTGAGAGACAAGAATCTGGTTTTCCTCCAGATGTTCTATTAGCAACGCTAAGGCGGTGTCGTTGTCTCGACACGCTTGAAGATCTGTGTGGGCAACTCCAAGAGCAGACATAACGCGCGCAGCGTCTTCTTCGGGTGCTGTCCCCGACTTGCCTAGCATCCCGATAATCTTATTTTTTGTGAGTGAACGATCGCTTTTCACGACAAGCTTCTGCTTACGCATCAAATCTCTCACGATCAAATCGACATCACGGAGGCGCACCTCATCTCTAATGCCGATTTGGAATGTATCTTTGCTGATGCCCACAAGCAGTTTTTTGTTTTCAAAGCTACTTGGGCCTCTACTAAAGGAAGTGGAGCAAAGAACAATGGATATGGGATCTCGCCTTTGCGTGCTAGCCATAGAAGGGTCGAGAACTGGATCGCGCCGGTAGCGACTGCCTTGTCATAGTCGGCGTACGTGCCTGCGACCGAATTGTCGAGTAACGTCTTGAAGACAGCTCCATCAATCGGTACCCGCTCGCCTTCGACGCACAGCCTTTAGTCTTCTGGGCCCCCCACAAGTACTCAGGGCACGTTTGGCTGAATCTCCGAGCATTGCGGCCGGAGCGCAAAAGCAGTAATATTCCGGTAGAGGCCCGTTTACGCGCACAACAAGTCTGAGCGTCATCGGATGTTTATAGGTAAACGGCGATTGTGGAGGGGTTGTGTTCAAACGGGGAAGTCACTCGACAGTGCGTAAAGCAGCATCGGGAATTGTGGCAACACTACTGGTCGGTATCGGTCTGCTGGCGCTACCGGGCGTGGCCAACGCGGTCGAAAGCAAGGTCGACACGTATCGAGCTCACATTGAAGCTGTGCCCCAGGGAGGGATGGGCGTCGGCGCGCCAGTCAATTGGGCAGTTCAGGACAGCGTTGGCGGCAATTTGCCAGAATGCTCTGCAATCACGTCCTACGCACTGAGCGGGATAATTGAGAACCCCATTCAATTGAAGTACGTGGAGATTAAGGAAAACTCTGTCACGTTAGGTGGCGCACCGCTTGATCCGAGCGAGTACGAGGTCACGACCTCAAGCAACAGTGGCCCTGATGGGCCGATTGACACGGTAACTGTGACCCTCACTGCGGCCGGTATTGCCAAGGTTAACGAGGATCCAGGTACCTCCCTTGCATTTACGTTTGTGACAACTGTTTTAAGCGTAGAGGGTGGAATATTCTACACCGACGCGACGGCGACCATAGGCTACACAATCGATTGTCCAGCTCCCCCCTTGACACCCGTTGAGGCGCTGGCGCCGACCCTTCAATCCGACGCGCCGTGCGACGAAGAGGCTGGAGTGATTCTTCCCCAGGTGAAAGGTCTCACTTACGCAATTGCTTCCCGCAACGGAAACCAGGTGACCGTCACTGCAACCGTCGATGAGGGATATGAAGTAGCTCCCGGTACGAAACTCACTTGGATACTGACAATCCCAGACATCGTGCCCTGTGCCGGCCTGGTTGACCCACCAACCGAGCCGACTAAGCCACCAACAGAACCAACAGAACCCACCGCACCCACCCAAGCTCCTCAGAAATTGGCTAAGACCGGAGCCAGCGGAACCGCTACCCTGTCGCTTATCGCGACGGCGCTGTTGGCGACCGGAGCAGGTTTCCTTCTGAGGTCCAGACTTCAAGCAAAGCGCTGACACCCGGTTTCATCTAGCGCTTTTACGCAGCGTGTTGGGCCTTGTTCAAACCTAATCGCCGGCCATGCCAAAGATCAAAGCAAACGGACGCTCAGCCGCACCGTACATGAGCTTTTAACGGTGGGGGGGCCAATCACATGAGGTGGCCCGGAGACCAGTCACCTGCTGCAGCACCTTCCAGTTCAGATTGACGAGGGTGCTCAGCATTCAACCAGCCCGCCAGAGTAGATCTCACCTTCGCTTGATCTTTCCAGGAGGCAGAGAGCTTTTCCCACAAGTAGTCACAGGCCTGGTCGAAACTGACAACAACGGTGGGCTCGGTGTCGAACAGGCTTTCGCTGTGATCTTGAAGCCATCCCACTGCGCCGCACCCCCGCCACGTAATGAACTCGATCTGCATGCGCGAAAAGGCGCGTTTGGGAACCAGAGCCACCTGGAAATCGGCAGAATCGGAAAGCCCAATCAGGACCCGCCGTACCAAATCACGGATCATCCACCGGGGAATCCACGTCTCTTTGCAAAGCAATGACGACAACGGGGGGCTGAGGGTTGCCGAGGTCGTTAGTGCCTCGTGCACAGCGTCCGAGCACAGAATCAGTCGGCGGGCGTTTGTCGGAATCTTGGCCTCAGAACTGAAAAGGAACCTGGGAATAGGCACTCCACTGTTGATACCGCTAACCTGACTGAACTCGTCGGCGGTCATGACGCCAAACAACGGCAAGCGAGAAATTGATGAGTAGGCGCACGCGGCGAAACTAGCATCCAAACTAGCAGACCATCGCTGCGGATACTCCGAGTTCCCCTCAGGGGCACGAAGGAATCCGTATTGGCTGGGCGGGGCGCATTGACTGAGGTATTGGCGGCAGAGGTTTGTATCTCTGTTCACGTTCCTGGGATCTGTGCTGAACGTGGAGACCAAGCCGTCCTTGGCATCTGGGTCCGGCTCTACCCTGCCACTCCAGTACCCAGGAATGGTTCCGACGAAATACTCTGGCGCATCTCCGTGGAATACCCGCCCGCGAAATACCCCTTTCAGGTTTTGTGCCAGCCAAAACGCAGAAAAGTGGGGACTGCCCTGCATGCTGTCGGCGTGGGTCTCAACCACAGTGAAACGAACGCCACGGGCCACCGCGCGCTTGAGCTTTCTCAGGAAGCGGAGCGCGAAACTCAAATCATTGTGCCAAAGCTCGGTCGAATGAAGAGCACAAACAATGACTTCTTGTGAATCTGGCAATCGGTCAACATAATCCAACATGAGTAAAGCACCTTTTTGGAATCCGCGGCGCCCCAGAAGCACATATTGTTGACTGAGGAACTCATCGCCTTGGCCGCCAACTGTGTCGGACCCCTCGGAAGGCAGAGAAGGGATGGCCGAGTCGACCAGATATAGCCACATTGCCTCTTCATGCCCAGTTCCATCTAACCGGTAAGGCTCCAGAAGTGGATCCAGCTCACCACGTTTATCCAGCTTCACCAACGCCGACGCAAGTTCCAACGCGGCATCGCTGTGAGCAGTCAACTTATGGGAACCGTTCCTCCACCTGGAAATCAGAGAGTTAGATATGGAGCAATGCTCAGAAAGCTCCAACGACGAGCACCCCAAAGCCGACATGGCAACTTCCAGACGCGTGTACGTGCGAACGACCTTTTACGGTAACACCCCCTTCCCCTTCACCCAATGCACCGAGCTAACCTTCAGAGACGGCCACGCCGCCGCCGACTTTCTCAACCGGTTCGATCCTAGTTGAAACGTCTTCTGTTTTGGCCGTATTCTCCGGCATATCTACTGCGGCGCACTTGAAACGAACTTGAACACATCGTGTTCAAATCACCCACAATCTTTTCGTAACACTGTTTTCCATCCTTACGATTGAGTGACCAACACAGTGCCACGACACGCGCGGTGTCCACAAATTACCGAGGAAGCGCCTTGCGGAACAGCAGATTCCCGTCAACAACAGGAGTAGTTCAGTTATGTCAAGGGCCGTCCTCAGAAAACGCAAGGGGAGACAAGTGATCACCAAAGAACACAGCCGATATTCTCGCGTTGGAAACTGCCACACTGGAATAGCTACCAGGGCCACAGCGATCCTATTTTCCAGTACCGTCTCTTCCCACCACTTGCGGACGCTATCATCACCGATAGTTGGAGGAAGCGGTGATTCGCGGACGGCCTCAGCTATACGCTGTTCCGTCTGTGTGCGCTCGGCTTTGATTTTTTCCATCGCTGGCTTTGCGGCCGCCCAATCCATGCCTTCCGCCATGGCCATGGCCAGTTCCTTCTCACGGCGAACCAAATCCTTGCGGAGTCCAAACAGGACGCTCAAGCTTGGACCGTCACTTTTCGTCTCGAACAACCGCCTGGCGTCGGGGCGCGCGAGACGCGTTAAGCAGACCTTCTCGACAAACTCGTCAATAAGGTCTCCCGAACGCATGAAGTGTCCGTTTGGGCAGCGATATGCGTGATAACGACTAGACACAGCCGTCCCTGAACCATCGACCCGCGCTGTTGGGTGCGTTTCCCCGCGCGCTTACCGGACACGCGCCTCGCACACCGAACAGGTAGCGAGACCCCCAAGAAGCCATTTCCGTGCCGTACCGGAATGCGTGGGTTGCCTCTCCAGCAGAACGGCTCGCGCTGCTCGCAGTTTCTCTTCCTCGACTATCGGTTTCCAGGCACCCTTTCTACAATCTTCCAGATCAATGTCCTCTAGGCGACGTTCACCCTTTCCACCCGACAACGGTGGTAACAACGCAGCGTAGTGAGGATTCATAAGCAGTCGCCGCATCGAGCTTGCATACCACTTCCCCCCCAGAACGCGTACGCCTCCCCTCTCGGTTCAGGGCTGCTGCTATCTGATACAGAGTCGTACCGGACAAGAACTCATCAAAAATAAACTGGACATCACTTGCCTCGTCCACGTCTACGACGAATCGACTGTCATCCTCGCCTCGATTCTGAGCAATAACCCATCGATAACCATGAGGCGTGCTGCCAGGCTTGGGATGCCCTTTCTGATGCCGTTCCTGCGCATAACGCTTAGTGCGAGAACTCTTCTCCTGGATTTCGTGCTCAGCCATCAAGACAAGCATCTTGAATGTAAAGTCATCAGTGGCCGTATCTATTCCACCCTGGACCGTCGCAACTCGGACTTCACGCCTAGGGTGTCAGCTCCAAGACATCGACCAGCTTACGAGTAAGCCGGTCAACCCTCGTGGTCAGAACCGTATTGATCTCGCCGCGATCAAAGGCAGCGAGCATCGATGCCCAAGCAGTGCCGATGTCACGCTGCTTTGTAGCACTCGTATCATTGTCTGTGTACGCGTCCACTACAACCCACCCACGTCGAATAGCCTCAGCCCGACAGTCATCAATCTGCTGGCTAATCCCCTGCTCTTCGTCGACAGACTGTCTAGCGTAAATACCAACCCGGATGCCCTCTTCAAATGCTATACCTTGACTGTAGCCCAAGTATGCTATTTACATCTAGCAGCAGCTATTGCACTAATCGCGTATTCGACAGTGGTTGAGCCTTCTTCGGAGTCCTCCCCGCTCGGTGTATGGGTGAACCATAGCTGCCCGCACAGCGCAGCTTTCTGTAGTTTTCTCACTATGTCCTCTCCTTGGTTGTGATGGTCTGAGCCAGCCCACTTCCACTCTCTCCCAAGGAAACTCAGTTGCCAAACAGACATTTTCGTTTCTGGGGAAAACCCCTACTTGGCGTCTGGGGATGAAGAATCATGCTGCGCGAGCGCATAAATCTTGGGGCATTCAAAGAAGGTGCCCCACTCCCTTTCCCACGTACGGGGTCATAAAACCGTAACCGGGGCCGTATACTGCTCCGGCACACACCACATCACCCAGGCCGCTGCACAGACTCAATCTTTCTTGGTGCCACAGACCAGACGCCGGAGTTGCAACAAACACGCATTGCGCAATATATTACCTATTATGGATTTGGTAGACCCCACCGCTTTTCTTTTTGGCGAGCTTTTCGTACTCAACCAGCACCTGGGCAAGCTAGCTGATGAGATTCTGGAACCAGCAGGCATTACGGGAAGGCAGTGGCTACTACTAGTGGTTCTCATGCGCGGTTTTGAAGAGCCACCAACACTGTCTGAGGCCGCACACGTCTACGGCACGTCGCGGCAGAACATCAAACAATTGGCTGATCAACTGCAACGTCGCGGATACCTCGAAGTCTCACACGATCCGGATGACAAGCGCGCACTACGCCTACACCTGACTGAGAAAGTGAATGATTTCGATAAACCCGAAATGGTTGAAGCTAGAAAAACATTGTTTCACGAGGCGTTCTCTCCCCTCAGCAACGAGGAGCTTCGCGAGTTGCGCCGCCTAGTCACCATACTGATCACCGCGAAAGCAGGAAGAAGCCCCCGATAGGTCAGCCTCCCACATCTACTACCATCCGCCTTCATATTGGAGCAATCTATGGATACACTCATCGTCGTCGAATCGCATTGTGGCAATACCTGGAGAATCGCTGAGGCTATTGCGTCGTCAATTCCCGATGCCACAGTGATGCGAGTTGATGACGCACCACATATCATTGACCCTCGCGTCACCACACTCATTGTGGGGGCACCGACTCACGCGTTTACGCTGTCCACTGCCGATAGCCGAGAGTCCGCACGGCAACGCACTACTTCTGGAGCTAAGGAATCACGTCAGTCAGGTTTTCACCCCAGTAGAACTGGACTGCGGGAGTGGATTGATTCAGCATCGATTCCTCAGGGCACTCGCGTGGCGGCTTTCGATACATGTGTTAAAGGCGTGGGCCCCCTCTTTGGCAGAGCCGCTAAGAAAGCCAACAAGTTGCTGGCCAAAAAGGGGATTCATGCCTCCGCGACAGAGACTTTTTGGGTCACTGGAGATGACCACCTGCATGATGGAGAACTAGATCGCGCCGCAGTCTGGGCCACTGCTTTCTCAAAGAGCTAGCTGCACTCAGAGCATCACCTGCCCTTTGAATAAGGAAAATACGATAGGTGCTATTCCTAAGAGAACAAATGAGGGAAGCAGCAAGGCACCCAGTGGAATCACTAGTTTGACCGATAGTGCTGCGGCTTCTTCTTCGACGCGTGCCACTGATCGGTCGCGGGCTTGCTGAGAAGCTAAGGTCAAAAGAGGTACCGGACTTACGCCGTCTTCCCATGCCGGCTGCAGGCTTCCTTGGAGAAGACGGGTTCGTTCATCGGCTTCCCAAGCAAAGTCCCACGGCGATCCCATCAGGAGTTGCTTGGCTGTCACCTCTAGGGTTGCCATTTCTGCAGCTGCTGCCATATGGGAAAGCACCAACGGTAGGCTTGCCCCCGTTTTGAGTCCTGCCCCAGCTAGGTCACACAGCAAGGTCCCTTCTAAGCGCTCTTGGGCGGCGCGCCTAGCTTTGCCGACAAGATGCCATCCGACAGCGACCCCGCTCGCAAGCATGACAACACCGCATACACAGCACAACCGTCCCAGCGGGTGCATGACAAACCATTGCAGCGAACCAGCCCCTAACGCCTCACCCCCAATAACAGCAATGACGGGTAATGCCGCGAGAACCCTCGCCGAAAGCATGGGACCCGTGAAGGCCCGATTTTGTGCTTCTCTTGCTTTCACGTCTTGACTAATACCCTCAGCAATCACTTCAAGAACATCAGCTAAAGGCGCTCCTGACAAGAACGAAAACTTACACGCCGCGGCTATTGCATCCCATGCTCGTTGCCACATGCGTTTCTTGCTTCGTTGCCGTGGGCACTCACACTGGATTTCTGGCACCCCTGAAACATCAAGAGAAACCGTCTCACCATCACGGTGACGGCTCCACGTCTTACCCCACGCCTGAGGCACGGTACTTCCAGCACGCAACCGAGTGACAACTTCCATTGCCATCATTGCTAGTTCATCACTATCCCCCACGGCGCGTTTTCTCCGGCGAAAGCGCGTCTGTGGAACACCCATGCGTACTTTGGCCGCGCGGTAACTGTGCAGGCGTTCCGCCATTGCCAACAGTGTGAGCGACAATACCACCACAACCAGTATGTGAAGCGCCGCCTGGGCGTTCACGGATTCCACCCCGTCACTTCACACAAACGGTCATACCCGACATCTGAAACCATCTCCATCCCTCTTCGTACAAGTGCCGGTTCACACTGACCACCATGAGTACTTAATACACCCACTTCTGCGAGCTCACGCTGAGCGCCACTTCGCCGCATGTGGAGAACAACATCGAAGGCCGCTGCGGTCTGCAAGCCCAAGGCTTCGCTGCCAAGTCCAGCCTTGGCCCCCAAAGCCGCAAGGCGCGCTGGTACATCATGAACATTATTGGCATGGATGGTCGCAAATCCTTTGTGCCCCGTGTTCAATGCGGAAAGAACATCGACCACCTCCACCCCACGACACTCACCTAGCACGATCCAATTAGGGCGCATACGTAGCGCAGCGCGAACCAGGTCACTGAGACTCACGGCTCCCATTCCTTCAACGTTCGGACGGCGTTCTTGAAGATGAATGACGTGCGGGTGCGTGGGCGCGAGTTCCGAGACTTCCTCAATGCATATAATGCGTTCATCTTCTGGAACTAACGAGAGTAACGCATCAAGCAAGGTGGTTTTTCCCGCCCCCGTAGCCCCCGAAATGAGCATATTTCCACCTCTATCGACCAGGTATCTCAGCAAAGAACCTATGTCCGGACTCACAGTAGAATGCGTCTCCAAATCTTCCAGAGAAAAACGCGACGAGCGAAGGATGCGCAATGAAATCGCAGGGCCATTCTGAGCCAAGGGCGGCAGCACTGCATGGAAGCGCATATTCGTTCCCACAATCGCATCCACTAAGGGACTTGCTTCATCGAGGCGTTTGCCCCCAGCGGCCGCTATCTTCCGGGCAAGTTCTTCACATTCTCGGATATTTGCAGGTGCCCATTCACTTCGTTCCATCCCGTTTCCCCGGTCTAACCACACCTCGAGCCCGTTGATCACGACGTCGGTAACTCCGGGTAGTTGTGTGAGGTCAAAAAGCTCTGGGGTCATCCCATACGAGGCGGCCTGTAGCTGCCGCCAACGGTACACCTTCTGATCAATCCCCAAAGAACCATCATCGTCACTCAACACGGCTTGAGCTGGATTTTGACCGAATGCTACCCTTCGTGACAATGCAGAAAAGTCAGTCATGAAGCAACTCTTTCCACAGACGCTTCCACCGGCGAGGTGCACGGAGGATTGCCCCCGACCGCTCTGCCGCCCACATCATTTCAGGCCTACCTGGCCGGTCAGTGAGTATGACACGGGGCTGGAATGCAGCAACATCAAGGATTCCAAACAACCGCGCGTACTGACGCGCATGCCCGACCAACACGATTCTCACCTCGTCCAACGCATGTGCCAGTTCTTCTACTCCCGGCGTCCACACACCGCAATCAACTACTGCGTGCCCGCGAGCCGCGCGACTCACCGCGAGAACACGTGAGTCTTCATGGCCTACACAATCACCGGGTCCACTGGCTACTATTGGCCTATTTCGAGGCGCCCGATACTGACCAACAATGGGAGGATCCTTGGCATTGACGCGCGCCCACACAATTGGGACGCCTTCATCCCCTTGAGGCGAACGCGATGCTTCGATAAGACATGCCCTGCCAGCAGCTGCCAGATTCTTTGAACTAAGGCTAGTTCCAGCTCCGCCATGCCACCCAGCAACAAGGACTCTTATCCCCTCTGGCGCTAAGAAATCCTGCGCTGCACTGATCATCGCTTGCGCTAAAAGTGACGCGTCTTGGGGAAGCCGCATGTCTCCACCATCTCCGAGACGGATAGCTGGCACCGACACGTCCTGCTCATCAAAGATGATAGCGAGCACGGTCCCAGGTGGTGGGCCATCAGCATCTTTGACAACAGTGGCGGCTGCTATCTCCGCAATCTGGCACACTAATGCAACTTGGTCACCTGGTCCATCTTGTACCCATATGGCATTGCGCATACCTCATTTCACGGCGGCAGAAGTTAGCTGTGAAATCGAGATTTTCTATTCTGTGGACAACTACCCCCGCGCTGCCTGTGGACAAACCGACAGTCTAGGACGGCAATCTCTCAGCCTGAACCCAGCGGCTAACTTCGATACCTCTCTGACACCCTTCAATCACGCTGGTTTCCGTGAATTGTTGCCATTCTTCTTCTCTGTCATCAAGACTGAAGAATCGGGAAGGATCCTGGGCGGCATACGAGCCGATAACCGCCACCCCCGTGGGCTCGACCCCACTCAGCGCCAATATTCGTTTTGCCGCAAGCGCCCCAACAACCGCGGAACCATATGTGAACGGAGGAGCAACCACGAAAGTACGCCACACTTTAGCCGCGTGGGTGAGAGCGTCCTTATTGGGCTCTTGAATCACTCGGATCGCCTCTAGAGAGAGTGGTTTGGCGACCTCTTGAGACGACATATGCGATCGGGCCACAAGAAATGAACAGATATCTCGATGCCACTGGGCTATGGTGGCTGGCCAGGGTGGTGTGGCGGTTCGGCGTCGCGGTCCTTTCGGGTTGAGAGGATCTAGGCTTTCCTCTAGCGACCAGGCTGCCCGCCACACCCCTAAAGCCGCGGCAAGCCTGGGATCTTCATCAAAGTCGCCTCGCACGGTGGCTTCCCTAATCTCAGACGCGGCTACACGCACGCCCAGCAGTGAAGACAGCGACACAGCTTCTTGGACGGCGGCTTCGGCGCGGGCCTGTGCGCTGCGGCGGCGAAGGCCTTCGGCAAACCTGAGAGACGCGCAGGCTTCATGGACACTGACAGTCATAGTGCAAGCCTATTGTGCAATCTCCGAGTCGTCTTCCACCACTTTGTCACTATTTCACGTTATGTTGTCTCTGATTGTAGGAGGTAGCCATGTCGCCTGATGAGAACGAAAAGCAACGCGATAAAATCGCCGAACCGGTGTTGACCGGTGAAGATGTTGAACTGTCGGAAGAACATTTCCTTGAGGACGTCACATCGGTGGGCGACGTTGACCCCAGCGTCATCCCCGAGGAAAACGACCTCACCTCTGGGACTTCCCCGAACGGTGATGAGGATGCAGTTTCTTTTGAGTCCTCAACCGAAGTGTTTACCGATCGGGTTTCGATATCAGCTCAACCCGATCGGGCAGACGTGGGGGTAGAGACTCCTCGTGATGTCTTGGAAAACCGGGGAGAAGCAGTATTTTCTGAGGTGGACGAGACGATGGTTCCAGCTCCTGTGGAAGACACCGGTGTGTTGCGTCGATCTTTGGTAGAGCCGACTCAACCGATGCCGGTGCGCCCTGAGCCGCCAGCGCCCGTACCGTTGCCTGATGACGAGACTCTTTTTGCTGGTGCAACCGTTTTGCCTACGGTCCCCGGCCGCGCTGGTGGAAGGTGGCTTTCTGCTATAGCTTTCCTACTACTTACGCCTGTCGTGTGGTATTTGCTCAGTGACGCGGGCGCTCGTTTCTTCGTGGCCGAGGCGAACCCGTGGCAGACGGGAATTGTCAACTTAGCTGGTATCGCTGAGTTTGTGGGAGGGCTCGCTCTCATTGTCCTACTCGGCGTTGTTGCCGCACAGTCTTCTCTGGGATTGTTGCTCTCTGGTGTCCTCTTTACAGTGGCTGGACTCCCCTTCCTAGTGGTTCCCGGATACACCCGCCAGTTTTTGGAGTCGGCTCTTGACCCCTCGTTGAATGGGCTAGGTGCTTTTGGCCAAAATGTTAGTTTCCATCTAGCCTTCACAGGCGCAACAGGAATTCTCACCATTATCGGCGTGACTTTGCTCACACTAAGCTGGGTGGTGTACCGCGTACGCCGCAAAGGAAGGTCCGAAGAGAACCTGCGGATCGAGGTCTCCCACACCAACCCTGAAGGCCTCCACGCGCGCTGGGCTCGAAAAGCCTCGCAGCGCTAAACCAAGGCTGATGGACAAAGGTGGGCGACGACACATTCGTGGCAGGCCGGTTTTCGTGAGTGACACACCTGTCTGCCATGGAATATGAGTTCATGACACAATTGCGTCCAAGGGGCGTCGGGGAGTAACTCTCTTAACTGCTTTTCGGCAGCAAGGGGGTTATCGGCATCTTGCCATCCCAGGCGCCTCGTCACTCGCCCCACATGAGTGTCGACGGTGATTTCTTCTTTCCCGAACCAGTTTCCGAGGACCACGTTAGCCGTCTTTCTCCCTACACCGGGAAGAGTCATGAGTTCCTCGCGGGTACCCGGCACCTCGCCCCCAAAATTCTCTAGCAACCCTTTGGCTAGTCCGTTAAGGGCAGTCGCACGCCTGCGAAACATGCCAAGTGGGCGAACAATCTCCTCAAGATGTGTCAGTGACAAGCGCGCCAGTTCTTCTGGTCCAGGTGCTTTAGAAAAAAGCGTCGGTGTCACCATATTGACTCGCTTGTCAGTTGTCTGCGCTGATAAAACCGTGGCAACAAGCAGCTCAAAGGCGTTGTTAAAATCCAATCCACAGCGCGCATCAAGGTAGGCTTGTCTCAGAAGATTGGCTTCTTCTACTGCGATCTCGCGGCGATCCTCTATTTTCACTGCGACTTCCTCCCGTACAATGTGGTGGCTCCTTTCACATAAGGGTAGGCTGAAAGGCAGCAACACCGCCTCTAAGAAGTGGATTAAGAACTATGAGTTTTGACGATCAGATTATTAGCCGAGTACCCCTATTCGCCGGACTGAGCGAGGATCAGTACGCGCAGTTGGCCGCCAAAACCGGAAGCACCGCGCTTCGACGCGGCGAGGTGCTTTTCGAAGAAGGTGACCCCGGTGACCGCCTGTACATCATCACTGAAGGCAAGATCAAACTTGGTCACACCTCTATTGATGGACGCGAATCCCTCCTAGCCATACTAGGACCGGGAGAGATTATTGGTGAACTCACCCTATTCGATCCGGGCCCACGGTCAACAACCGCAACTGCAGTCTCTCCAGTGTCGATGCTCTCTTTAGAGCATGATTCTCTCATGGAGATCCTCGACGTGAATCCCGATTTGGCGAAGCATATGTTGCGGGCTTTGGCCCAGCGTTTGCGCCGCACAAATGAGTCACTATCAGACCTCGTGTTCTCCGATGTGCCCGGACGCGTCGCTAAAGCACTGCTGGATCTGTCTGACCGTTTCGGCACCTCAACAGATTCTGGTGTTCACGTGCCTCACGACCTCACCCAGGAAGAACTGGCGCAATTAGTTGGCGCCTCACGCGAAACAGTCAACAAGTCGTTGGCAGATTTTGTCTCGCGTGGATGGATTCGCCTTGAAGGTCGCGCCGTTACTTTGCTGGATGTCGATCGCTTGGCACGCCGAGCCCGCTAGGCTTTAGGCCTCTTCAGATAAGCAACAAGATTGTCTGAGCCTGCTGGTCCGGGAACAACCTGGACCAGCTCCCAGCCATCCTCACCCCACTGATCCAATATGGCCTTGGTGGCGTGAATGAGTAATGGCACAGTTACGTATTCCCACTTTGTCATGGCCTTATCCTACGCGGGTGAGCGACAAGACACGCATCGGTCGCACGCTGCGCAGCTCCACTGCTAGGGGTTCGTCGGACACTTCTAACCATTCGCCCCAATCCTCGACCGACGCGTAGCGCCGCAGCAGTGCACGCCTTTCTCTTTCCGTGAGGCCTCCCCACACTCCAAAACGCATGTGGCTTTGTAGTGCTTCTGCCAGACATTCCAATCGCACCGGACATTCCAAGCAACGCACCCGAACTTCACGTTGCTCAGAGCCCTGAACAAACAGTGCGTCAGGATCAGAGGAAGCACATAGCGCTTGATCAACCCAACTGTGGTCACTGCCCGAAAATCGACTCATTGCTCCTCACCTTCGAGATCTTCCCCACATCACTGTGAGGAACAGGCCTCAATCTAGGCCCTACATCTACACTTGAGTAAGTCTACTGAGTAGGCTATGCCTATGGCTAGTTCTGCACCCACGCCCAGAAGAAACTCCGGGCACCGCGTCACACCCCTCAAATTTGGTGGGGCGGTGATGGGATTCATTACAGTAGCGATTCTTTGCGGCATCCTCGCATCCGGGTTCTTTGTGCCCGTTGTCGGCGCTATCGGCGCCACCGCCAAGGCGGTTCCGGCAACTTTTGATGAGATCCCTGAGGATATTGAAGTTTCTCAGCCCGCTGAGGAATCGCGCATGGTGGATGCTGCTGGCGGACACATGGCCTATTTCTTTTCTCAGCGACGCCAGATCCTCAACTCTGACCAGATTTCCGACAATATTCGCAAGGCGATCATTGCGATTGAAGACAAAACCTTCATGACTCACCACGGCATTGATCCAAGGCGCATGCTGGGGTCGCTGCTTCATAACGTCGTCTCTGATGAGGATGACGGCTTGCAGGGTGGCTCAACCATTACTCAGCAATACATCAAGAACATGCTGGTTGAGCAGGGACAAAAAGAAGGCAATGACGAACTGGTCGAAGAGCAACGCCAAGCCTCTGTAGAACGGAAAATACGCGAAGTTAAGTACGCGATTGCCCTAGAGAAGAAACTAACCAAAGACGAAATACTTACTGGATACCTCAATATCGCGCCTTTCGGCCCTAACGTTTACGGCGTCGGTGCTGCTTCCCGCGCATACTTCTCCATTCCAGCGTCAGAACTGTCCATTTCGCAGGCTGCTCTCCTTGCCGGAATCGTTCAATCCCCTGTCGAGTACGACCCACTGAGATTTCCAGAGGCCGCGGAGGAACGCCGCAACATCGTCTTAGGTGAAATGAAGAAAGACGGGGATATTACTCAGGAAGAGTACGACGAGGCCGTTGCCATCCCCGTAGCTGACATGCTCAAACCCGAAGAACGCGTCAACGGGTGTCGTGGGGCAGGCAGCATGGCATATTTCTGCGACTACGTCGTCGAAGAATTCCTATCCGATGAGGCCTTTGGTGAAACCCGCGCAGAACGTGAAAATCTCTTACAAACCGGTGGTCTTGTACTACGCACCTCCATTAACCCCGCCATGCAACAGGCCGCATGGAATGCGGCAACAGGGCGCGTTCCCGTGGGCCAAGAAGATGGCCTCAACTCTGCCATCACAGCAATCAACCCCAAAAACGGTTACATCGAAGCGATGGCCCAAAACACCACTTTTGACTCCACCGAGGTCTCTTTCAACACCTATACGGGGGGCAGCACCGGATTCCCACCCGGGTCGGCTTTCAAACCCTTCATCTTGGTCCAATGGTTCAAAGAAGGACACAGCGTTTACGAGTCGGTCGGACGCACCAACCGCAATTTCAACTTTGGCGAGTTCTCTTGTGATGGCACTCCGTATCCGGTAGGTCCTTGGTACGTCGAAGATCTCGCGGGTAAAGACGGTCCCCGCACGGCGCAGAATGCAACGAACCTTTCAGTCAACCAAGCCTTCGTTGACATGGCCACAAAGGTCGACTACTGCAAGATCTTCACTGGGGCCGCCGACCTAGGAGTGGTTACTGCCGACGGGCAGCCGTTCTCACCAGATACACCCGCAAACCTCATTGGCGGGGGTGCAGACAATGTCTCGCCACTCCTCATGGCCAGCGCATATGGGACTATTGCCAACGAGGGAGTTCGCTGCTCGCCTATTGGCCTTGTCGAGGTTGCTGACCGTGACGGAAAAGTCATCAAGACTTACGAACCCAACTGCCAGCAGGTACTCGATGCGACCGTGGCCAAACAGGTTGCGACGGTATTGAAGACCACTGGTGCCAACTATCAGACAAATTCAGGCTATGCAGGGTTCTATCTTGACAGAGAGTTCGCCGCGAAAACCGGCACCACCGACTTCAACTCAAACACATGGACGGTAGGTTTCACTCCCCAACTGGCAACTGCTGCCTGGGTGGGATTCTCCCAAGAAGGCACCAAGCACGGTGAAGATATTTGGATTAATGGCGAATATTTCGAAGCCCTGTACGGTGAGAGTTTCGTAGGACCGATGTGGGCGCAGTTCATGCGCGACGCACTCGCGGACGCTGAGCACCTCTCAATCCCCAGTGTCTTTGTCGGAAATGTTCCCCAATCGACGCCTCGCCCGAATACAAATAACAACACTCAGACAGGGAACCAACAACAACCCCAAAATAACAATGCTTCGACGGGGAACGACCAGCAATGACTCCTTCACCGCTTGAAGAGTTGGGGTCTAAAAACTCACTGCTGCCCTCTGGTTTCATCGGTTTTATGCGCGGGAGCGCCCTGACAGCGGCCTCTCTCACAGCTCTAGCGACAGCCGGGCTCAGCTATGCCCATTGGGAATCGAAACGTCCCGTACTGCGTAAAGAAACAATTTACCTTACGCCACGCCCGGGCTTTCACGCCCTAAATGTTCTCCATATTTCCGACCTCCACATGTTTCCAGGGCAAGACTTCATCAAACCATTCCTTGCCAAAGTCGCCGAAGAGAACACCATCGACATTGTGATCTCCACCGGCGACAACCTCGGAGCACCCGGAGCATCACACCTTCTACTCTCCGCGCTAGAACCCCTATTGGCACTTCCCGGCGCATTTGTTTTTGGCTCGAATGACTACTACTCGCCGCTCAGTAAAAGCCCCCTCGACTACCTCAAACGCAATCGCCATGTGTCCGCAACCCAACACGGGGAGCGAACGACTCCGGATCTGCCCTGGTTTGAAGTAGCGCAGGCCTTCACGCGCGCGGGCTGGAAAGACCTTTCTAATCGCTGCGACGTTACGGAAATCGCGGGCATACCATTGGCATTAGCCGGTGTGGACGATCCACACATTAATCGAGACCGCTTCCCTGACGTGAATTCCGAATGGAAGAACCCCGACGCCCTGCGCATCGGTCTCACCCACGCGCCCTATCGGCGAGTCCTCGACCGCTTCAGTGCTCTCAATACGGACGTCATCCTTGCGGGACACACTCACGGTGGACAGGTACGCGTTCCTTTTGTTGGACCTGTGGTGGTCAACTGCGACATTCCACTATCAGCAGGTCGAGGCCTAACCCCGTGGAACAACAGCAGGCTGCACGTTTCAGCGGGCCTAGGTACCTCACCCTTTGCGCAGATTCGCTTCTCATGTAGGCCAGAAGTGTCCCTCTTGAAACTGGTGCCAGCCGCATGACCCCAGTCCAGCGTGATGGACGCCTCTTCCAGCTAGCTGACCGCATTTTCGATGCGCTCGATGCCCGCGGCCCTTCAAAATCTCCCTACATGGTGGGAATTGCAGGGTCTCCTGGCGCTGGGAAAACCACTTTGGCCCGCGCGTTAGCTTCTGAGCTGCGCACCCAAGGCTTGGCAGTTGCCTACGTGCCAATGGACGGATTCCACTTGGCCGACGCAGAACTTGAGCGGTTGGGTCGCGTTGCCCGCAAAGGAGCGATTGACACCTTTGACGCGTCAGGATACGTAAACCTCCTTGAGCGTATAAAAAATCCAGACGGATTCACCGTCTATGCCCCCAACTTTGAACGCTCGCTGGAACAGCCCATCGCGGGAGCCATTCCAGTTCATCCGCACAGTCAGGTAGTCATCACCGAAGGCAACTATTTGTTGTGCCCGGACGAGCCGTGGGTTCAGCTACGCACCATCCTCGACCAGATTTGGCACTGCCAAGTATCGGCTGAAGTGCGCCAAGGGCGCCTCGTGGCGCGCCATGTGGTATCGGGCAAGAGCCACCCGGCAGCCATCGCGTGGGTGGAGAATGTGGACGAGCCAAACGCGCGCCTGATAGAAGCCTGGCGGGCCGCTGCAGACCTGCTCATCTGAGCCCTTCCTTTCTCCCTCCCCCACGTACGGGGTCATAAAACTGTACACGGGGTGGTATGCGGCCCCGGCACATGCCATAACGCCCCGGATGCGGATCCTGATTAGCCCCAGGTTTTGGACCTGACCGGCCCAGCGCACTATACTGATGCAGGTTGCTCCGGGGTGTGGCGCAGCTTGGTAGCGCGCTTCGTTCGGGACGAAGAGGTCGCAAGTTCAAATCTTGTCACCCCGACGATTTGAATCCCTGAGATTTCGACGGAATCTCGGGGATTTCATCTTTCCTAGTCAGCGAAAATGCCTTGGTGCCATGATGACTTTTCATGGGAAGCTGCACCAAAGCATGGTCGTCAAACCTGGCAATGCTTGCCCGCCCCCCTCCGCTAAATGCTCTGCTTCTGCGTATGACCTTGGGCTGCGGTGGTCATTTTGTTCTCCTGGGTTCGTTGTTCCGTTTGCACGACAAGCCAGGTGCGAACCACCACGGTCCACACGCGCTGCAAGCGTGCTTGAGCTCTACGCCTGTGTCGTGGAATAAATAGAGAGGAACGAACGGTTTATGCCGCGAAAGCACGGGCGTAGAGGTTGTGGACCTTGGGTTGTTCGCATAGGGTTTTTCGTTCAAGAGGGCTCGCGAAAACAGGTAGGCACAATGGCCTGCCCATAGCATCGATGACCATGATGACGTCGCATCCTGCGAAGTACGGGTGTGTTGGGCCAAGATGGAATCATGACGACTGCCGCACCTGAAGGTATCAATGAAGCGTTACCTGCTACAGATGACCTACTAGTTCCCGCTCATGCTGTCGATTCCGAACGTGGCCAGGCGGCTTCGGCACGTGCTTTCGATGACTTGCTGACGCAGTATCGGACGCTTTCGGATTCAGAACGGATGAAGGGCAACCTTTTCGAGCAGCTAGTCCGTCAGTATCTGCTCAACGATGCGCAGATGAAGAATGAGTTCGAAGAGGTCTACCTCTGGAAGGATTGGCCTGGCAATGGCGGTCGACCTGATACTGGCATCGACCTGGTGGGGATCTTGCGAAGTAAAGACCCCGAGGCCAAGGACGCTGTTGCTATCCAGTGCAAGTTCTATGGGCCTAACAAGCGAATCCAAAAAAGAGACATCGATTCATTCCTTTCCGAGTCGGGAAAGGCCCCCTTTACGGGGCGTATCCTTGTCGAAACGACGGGAAGGGAATGGTCATCTAATGCCAAGAGCGCCATTGAAGGGCAGCAGCTGCCCGTCATCAACATTGGTCTGACTGATCTTCGTAACTCCGATATTGACTGGACTACCTACCAGCTGAAGGTTCCCGAAGCTGGTGCGAAACACCTGAAACGCAAGGTTCTGCGTGATCACCAGGTCGACGCCATTCGCGATGTCTTCGAAGGATTCGAGAGGTCCGAGCGCGGAACCCTGGTAATGGCCTGCGGCACCGGTAAGACCTTCACCTCTCTGAAGATTGCCGAGAAGCTGGCCGAAGACAACGACGGTCGCGCCCGTGTCCTGTTCATGGTCCCGTCCTTGTCTTTGATGTCCCAGACCTTGGGTGAGTGGGCCACCGAATGCGCAATGCCTTTCCATGCCTGGAGTGTCTGTTCGGATATTAAGGTGAACCGTCGTCGCGCTAACCAGGACGACATTGCCGACATTTCCGTTACTGACTTGAAGACTCCGCCAACTACGGATCCAAAGAAGTTGGCTGCGTCATTGCGTGCCCATGAGGATGAAGATGGATTGCAGGTCGTCTTCGCGACGTACCAGTCCATCGATGTGGTTGCCGAGGCGCAAGTCTTAGGTGGAGCTGACTGGCGTGACTTTGACCTGATCATTTGCGACGAGGCGCATCGAACGACCGGGGTCACCCTCTCCGGAGAAAACGAGTCCGCTTTCGTCAAGATTCATGACAACGCTTTGATTCGCGCCGACAAGCGACTCTACATGACGGCGACCCCGCGCCTATTCAAGCCGGAGGTAAAGAACGCCGCCAAGGAAAAGGATGCAGTCCTCGCTTCAATGGATGATCCTGAACTCTTCGGCCCGGTTTTCCATCGCCTTGGCTTTGGCCAAGCGGTTACTGCCGGTCTGCTCTCTGACTACAAAGTCGTAGTGTTAGCCGTGCCCGAGGACCAGGTCTCTGACTTCTATCAGGCTCAAACCGCAGAGGGTGGGGAACTGAACCTTCCCGAGGTCGCGAAACTAGCTGGGGTGTGGAATGCACTCGCTAAGCGTAAGAGCGGCACCTTAGATGTTTCCTACGGTGAGGACCTCACCCCGATGCGCCGGGCGGTGGCGTTCACCAAAGACATCAAGACTAGTAAGTGGGTCGCGGATGATTTCCCCACCCTAGTTGCCGATCACCTGCAAGATCTGACGAATGATGACACCACTGACAACCTTGGGGTCGAAGCCCGACATGTCGACGGCACCATGAATGCCATCGTCCGTGGTGAATCTCTTGACTGGCTTAAGGAAGACATCAACCAGGACAGCGATGTCACCCCCACGTGCCGCATTCTCACCAATGCAAAATGTCTGACAGAAGGCGTCGATGTTCCTAGTCTAGATGCCGTCATTTTCCTTAATCCCCGCAGGTCCCAGGTGGATGTCATCCAGGCCGTTGGCCGAGTGATGCGTAAAGCACCTGACAAAGAGTTTGGCTACGTCATACTGCCAATAGCGATCCCGATGGGAATGACCCCGGAAGAAGCGCTTGCGGACAACGAACGCTACAAGGTTATCTGGCAAGTGCTGCAAGCCTTGCGCGCTCATGATGAACGCATTGATGCCACTATTAACTCCATCGGTTACAACACTGGGGACCCAACCTCAATCTTGGTAGACATCGTCGACTTCACCAAGACGAAACCGAAAGAGAAAAAAGATCACCTCAAAGACGGTCCGACAGACGAGGGAGACGACGAACCAACCGACAATAGCGACACTAAGCCCAGAGAAATCCAAGGCCAGTTCCTCTTCTCACCCTTTGATTGGAAGGATGCCGTCTATTCAAAGATAGTCAAGAAGGTCGGGGACCGCATGTACTGGGACGATTGGTCCAAGGATATTGCCGACATTGCTAGTCGCTACATTCACCTGATCGACAACCTGCTAGAAGACGAGACGCTACAGGACACCTTCAAAAAGTTCGTTGATTCCCTGCAACAAATCCTCAACCCATCGATTGACTGGGCTCAAGCAGTAGAAATGCTAGCCCAGCACCTCATCACCAAGCCGCTGTTCGATGCGATGTTTGACGACCAAGAGTTCGCCAAGCAAAACCCGGTATCAAGAGCAATGCAGGCCATTCTTGATGCCATCGGTGACAACAAGGTGTTCGTTCGGGAACGCCAGCCACTGGAAGACTTCTATTCCAAGATGGTTGAACGGATCAAGGGCATCGATAACATTGCAGGAAAGCAAGAGATTATGCGTACCCTGTACGACAATTTCTTTTCCAAGGCCTTTCCAGACATGGCCGATCGCCTCGGCATCGTCTTTACGCCGGTCCCGGTGGTGGACTATATCCTTCACAGTGCCAACGATGCTCTCAAGGAACACTTCGGAAAGACCTTGGGCGACCCCGGCATTAACCTGCTGGAGCCTTTCTTGGGGACAGGCACCTTCATCTCACGGTTGCTCTCTTCCGACATCATCAAACCTGACCAACTTGAGCACAAGTACAAGCACGAAATCTTCGGAAACGAGATCGTCCTGCTCTCGTATTACATCGCCAGCATCAATATTGAGAATACCTACCGCCAAGTCCGCATCGACCAAGGCTACCCCGACGAGTACACCGAGTTTGAAGGCATCACCCTCACGGATACCTTCCAGCTCCATGAAGGCGACGAAAAGCTGGAAGGCGACGGCTTCGACTTCGCAGAGAACGTTGAACGCCTCAAGCGCCAGCGCCAGTCCAAGATCAAAGTCATCGTCATGAACCCGCCTTACAGCGCCGGGCAACAGTCAGCGAACGACAACAATCAGAATCTCAAGTATCCCCGGCTTGACAGCCGCATCGAGCAAACATACGCCGCCCATTCCAGCGGCACCAACAAGAATTCTCTCTACGACTCCTACTACCGAGCCCTGCGCTGGGCCAGCGACCGCATTGGTGACAAGGGAATCGTTGCCTTCGTTTCCAATAATTCTTTCCTCGACGGAAACACCGCTGATGGAGTCAGACTGACTCTGCAAGATGAGTTCAGTGACATCTACATCTATAACTTGAAAGGGAATGCTCGTTCCCAGGGTGAGAAGAGAAGACGCGAAGGGGGTGGCGTGTTTGACGCGGGCTCTCGGACCGGCATTACCATTGCAGTCCTTGTGAAGAAGATGGGTCACGAGGGGCAGGCACGAATCCACTACGCAGAAGTAGACGACTACCTAACTAGGCAAGAGAAGTTGGATGAAATCGCGTCCAATGGTTCAATCACCGAAACACAATTCCGATCTGTCCAGCCAAACGAGCACGGTGATTGGATCAGCCAGCGCGACGAACGGTTCATCACCTTCCAGCCCATCGGTGACAAAGCCACCAAAGGGCAGTCAAACACTCCTGGTCTGTTCAAGCTCTACTCAGGCGGACTTAAGACCAACCGTGATTCTTGGTGCTACAACTTCTCCGCCGACGCAGTCGCTGACAATATGAGTCGGATGATCGACAACTATAACCACTCGGTGGAAGGGGGCGAAACCAGCAAGACGGTTTCTACGGACCCTACTAAAGTGTCGTGGAACCGCGCTCTTTTGAAGAACCTTGACCAGTCGAGAACACATGATTTCGTTCCGGAGGCGATTCGGCTGAGCATGTACCGGCCCTTCACTAAGGAATCGGTTTATTTCAGCCGAGATATGAACGACATGATCTACCAACTCCCCCAGCTCTTCCCCACGCCAAGACACCCAAACCTACTCACCACTTTGTCACCATCCGGCGGCAAGCCCTTTATGCCGCTGCTTTCGTCGGTCATTCCTGACCTTCACTTCAATGGGGACGCTCAGTGCTTTCCCTTGTACACCTGGACCAAGATGCCGGTTGATGAAGGCGGTGAGCCGTCTCTGTTTGAATCGGCCAGTACGGACCCAGATGTGGACACTACGAACCTGGTGTTTGATTTCGACTGTCCTATCGGCAACCAGGTACCGCAATGGATAGATGGCTACGAGCGCCAGGACAACATTACCGACGCCACGTTGGCGGCGTACCGGGAGCACTACGGTGATAGCCGGTCGCCTCGCGGGGAGAGGATCAGCAAAGAGGACATCTTCTTCTACGTCTATGCCCTGCTGCACCACCCTGACTATAGAGAGCGGTTCGAGGCAGACTTGAAGAAAATGCTGCCGCGGATTCCGATGGTTCCAGGGTTCTGGGAGTTTTCCAGCATTGGGCGCGAGCTGGCGGACCTGCACGTGAACTATGAGTCGGTCGAGCCATATCCGATTGAAGAGAACTGGTCTCTTGGCGCACCAACGGACGAGTGGGAACGCTGCCGGGTGACAAAACTGGCCTGGGGAAAGAAAGGGAAAGAGAAGGACTTCACCAAGTTGGTGTACAACCCTCACCTGACTTTCAGCGGTATCCCCGATGGGATCAATGACTACCAGATCGGGGGTCGCAGTCCGCTGGAGTGGATGATCGACCGCTATCAGGTGAAGCGGGACCCGAAGTCCGGAATCCTTAACGATCCCAATGACTATTTCCGGGAAGTCGGAAATCCACGTTACCTGGTTGATCTGATTAGGTCGCTCGTGACGGTCTCGGTGCGGACCCAGGAGTTGGTGCAGGCGCTGCCAGAACTAGTCCTGGATCAAGACTCCAAGTGAGTCAGTCTGTACGGTACTGACCGAGCCAGCCGGGCCATGATGACACGGCCAGATGCCCAAAGCTGAGCGAAGCTGGGTGAACAATGCGATTGGCATATTTGTTGATATTCCAACACCCAGGACGGTTGGGCGAAGCTCAGTGAAGATAGACAAAGAGTCGCCACGAAATGACGAGGTCGCAAGTTCAAATCTTATCACCCCGACCATGAATCCTCGATTTTTCGTTGAGAAATCGAGGATTTGGTCTTTTCTAGATCCCCCCGAAAGTGGGCGGGACACGATTGCATCGCATTGGTCCCCTCGAGATAGCTCCACCCACTCGGGCGGGTCCCTTCGGCCAACTCCAGGATCTGAGTCACACCCCAAACCAACCACCCATACCATCATCAACGTAAATGAGCCAGAAGAGCCGCGAGCCATACCCACCGAACAGACAACACCAATCCTGCCAGCCAGTCCCAGACCAGCCACCAAAAGACTTACAGAAGAGCCTCTATTCTGGCACCATCGAAGGAGGCCTCCTCATGACAGATCGTCGTATTTCCGAAATGCCGTTTGGGCGCGTCTATCCCCTATACATTGCCAAGGTCGAGAGTAAAGGCCGAGCAAAGCAGCAGGTCGACCAGGTTATCTCTTGGCTTACGGGATACGATGCGGCGCAGCTGGAGCAAATCGCAGCTGGCGAGACCACCTTGGAAGAATTTTTCACTTCGGCTCCCGCGCTTAACCCGAATCGTGAACTTGTCACCGGTGTCATCTGTGGGGTGAGGATCGAAGATATCGAAGACCCACTTATGAAAGAGATTCGCTACATGGACAAACTGGTTGACGAGGTCGCTCGCGGCAAAGCAATGGAAAAAATACTTCGTTCTCCATAAGTACGGCAGAATCGCTTCGACACACTCGTCTTTCCACACTCAGCTGCTTGATTCGCCCAATGTCTCCGCAAGCGATGCATTCAGTAACTCCCGTAGCGCGTCGCGATCACATTTGCTGAGGCGAGTGATGTACAGGCACGCTTTACTTGCACGATGTGGACCCAACTTTTCAAGGATTTCTGGCCACTTTGTCGCAAAATCACTCACTAGGTACAAGGTGTGGTGTTTTGGTCCAGGAGCAAAAGCTAAAAGCGGTGAAATACCCGAATGCCCGCTGGGGTAGCGGTACGTGTATTCTCCAAATCCAAGGATCTTGCCAGCCCATACGACAGGTTCTTTCCCGCTGATACTTTGCAGCAAGTCTGAAAGTTCTTTGGCTTCTTCAAAGCGCTGTCCCGTGGCGCGTTGCAGCACCAGGTCGACCGGAAGATCTGAGGGCACCATAGCTGGTTGGGAACTTGCCACAATAACATTCTGACACGGGATCTTGAGATTCACCATTGCCAGCATCAGGGACCGAAGAAACACATGGTGCTCCTACAATGCGAGCACCCACGCCTTCGAAGTAGAAGCGACACAAGGGGCAAAACACTCGTGATATCCCATACTCCATATTGTCCTGAATGAGCTTTTACATCCCAGCCGCAGTGATACGGCCAACTATTGCGCTAGGTTCAGGAGAATCATGACAACGCCGCACCGCCCAAAACCTTTTTGCACATTTACCACGCCCGCCATGTGGAACGACCCTCATATCTCAGCCCACATGTTAGCCAACCATCTCGATCCGGATTCTTCATTGGCATCACGATCACATAGTTTTATTGACCAGTCCGCCGAATGGATCATCTCTTTGCTTCGACTTTGTTCGGGCGATCATGTACTCGATTTAGGGTGTGGTCCAGGACTCTATGCGTGCCGACTGGCCCGGAAAGGCATATCGATGACGGGAATCGACGTATCCGCTCGCTCCCTTGATCATGCAAGAGCAGTAGCAGTGCGGGAAGGTCTTCCGGCAACCTTTGTCTAGGGAAGTTACCTTGACTTCGATTTGGACCAGGATTTTGACGCAGCAATTTTGATCTATGAAGATTACTGCGCGTTGAGTCCTGGACAACGAGCAAACCTGCTGGGCCGCATCACCGCGTCTCTTAAGAACGGCGGTCATTTTCTCTTTGACGTGACTGCGTCACCGAGATTTAGCGACTTCTCTGACGCAATAGTTGAGACGAAGAATCTTATGGGGGGCTTCTGGAGTGCCGCGCCCTACCACGGACGCCTGGAAACTTGGACTTATCCAGACCTTCGCCTCGTTCTGGAAAAATACACCATCATCACAAGATCAGACGCCCGCGAGTACTACAACTGGCCCCAGTGCCTCTCTTGGGAGCAAGTGACACAGGAGCTGTCCGAAGCTGGCTTGGCTGTGAGCGGACTGTTCAATGACGTCACCGGATCGCCATATGATCCGAGGTCTACCATCTTTGCTGTACTTGCCCACAAGCACGTAGAGAAATGACAAGAAAGCTCAAGCTGGTGGATTGGTACGCGAAACGAATTCGCAACTTTCGTCTCGTGGGATTCTCAATCTCGTCAATAACTGCCCCGGCAAATTTTTCCCCACTGGTGGCAGATTTTTCGTCAGCATCAGACAAGGTAACATCACCAGATGTCCGGTAGTGTCCAATCTCGGAATCTCGCTCTACTTATGGTCTGACTCCGAGCTAGTCTCAAAAGCGTACTTTCGGTCTTGTGTCGCCCTGGAGACACTTGCAAAGACCTCCGATGAAATCGTGAGAGCATCGTCATGCTCAAGAAAGAAGGTCCCATGGCTTTGGCGCGCTGCAGTCACCGCAAATCCAGAACAGATTATTAATGAATTTGCTTCCCCTGCAACTGCCGTGGTCGAGCTGCTAGCCGAAAACAGTGAAGACGGTACTAACTGCCTAGCGCGGGGAATACGAGGCTGGTGGGACGGTGAAGGATTTTCGCGCGGGCTCATCTCCGCCTAGCGCGAGGAATACCGGGTGAGATAGTGCCCCCACAGCCCGAGGTACGGCTCATCCCCGCCTAGCGCGGGGAATACTCTGATTGGGCTGGTGTTATTTCGCCTTTGTCCGGCTCATCCCCGCATAGCGCGGGGAATACTCATGAGCACACTCATGCCGATCATTGGGCAGGGGCTCATCCCCGCATAGCGCGGGGAATACTTGTCCACCAGGGACTACACAACCACATCTAGCATATCTAATTCAGTTTCATCCAGGTTCCACACTTTCAAGCACGTTTCTCGCTGAGAGCATCGGCAACCACGTTCTCGGTAGCTGCAGAAGTCAATCTACTGTTTCCTATAGACGATTTCCACGTACGCGCAGCAGTAAAATATCTACCCCCTCCCATACCAGTTTTATCAAGAGTGTTGACTGGATCGAACACTGCGCCATTCTCCCCCGCATGAGACAAACTAGTTACGACCATCAGCCGCATCGAAAATCTCTAAAATTGCACCTTGTTCCTAACGCTAGAGGCAATCCGTCCCTTCAAAGTTGTTACCATCGAGGAATGCCCCCACTGAGTTAGCACATCGTCGACTACCTGCGCGCTAACCTCGGGAAGAGTTCCTGCCAACCGATCAATCTCCTGAGATAGCCAGGCCGGATCAACTCCAAGTACGTTCGCATCAGCCAGCCAATCCTGACGTGTAATCTGATCAGCTTGATATTTTCCATTAACACTCATCGACAGCGAAGAAGGCGCGGTAGCGAAGGGAAGAAAACTATTGATGTCGTATAGTGGGGCCAGGCGGACATGGGGACCACTGAGCAAGAAAGAATAGTTCCTGGCATGCGCGTCGGTTCCCTCGACGAGCCAGTTGAAAATCAGTGCCTGCACGAATCGTCGGTTATCTTCTTCCTTTGGCCCAGTAGAGTATCTACTAATCAGTGAGGAAACGGCCGCAGCGCTCGGGCCGCCTTGCTCCTCGTATTTTTTTCGAGGCGACAGTGCCATCGCTTGACACATATCTTCTTGGTGCACCCGAAGAACTTCTGAACCATGACCCACCCGATCGTACCGCCGCACAACGAGCGCGCGCTTACCAGCGAACTCCTGCACTTGAGTGTTGGCAACAAGAAGCCCCGCTCGCTTCGCAATCAGCATCGTTGCGTGCTCGACCAAATCCTGATCTTCAAACTGAGGAATGCGCGGCTTGAGAATATGCGTCGAGGGCAGACTTCCAGCAGGATCACTCCATTCTCCGTCCGAGAAATGGAGAGCAATCTTCGCTTGCGCCCCTGTCAAAGAGAACTTCCCGTACCGAGATGGTGTTGGAAAAGTAAGAGTTCGCTGGAGCGACTGCTGCAGCATTTGAGCAATCTCCCGTTCTGTCAAAGGATTTTTCGTTGCAGGTCGAGACAGAAACATATCAACCTCGCCCGGACGGACAAACTGAACGGCTCCGGCAACGTCTTCGCCGACGTACTTGAGCAGCGAAAAGGCACTTTCGTCGGGGACTTTTAGTTGCCGTCTCCAGCTAGCCAGCGTCTGAGGATTGTCGGGCAAGAGTCCTTCCAACCAAGGACGGACTGTTTTTTCTCTGTGCCTACGCATACTGATTGGCATCGACAATGAGAGTGGCGTCTGGTCAGGTTCTAGACCAGGCGCATAAAGCAAGCGAAACCTCTGTACGCTTGTCCGTTCGATCTCACCTAGCACCCGCCCGCCCATGACTGCGATCAGTAGATTTTCTTCCTGCCGAAAGCTCATAGGCGGTATCCCGCTAGAAGCTCATCAAGGTCAACCACAGGTAACGCTACAGCTACCTCTTGTGAAGGCTCCCTCTCCAGCGACACAGTGACAGACAAGGCATTGGCTACCCGCATAACCATGTCCAAGGGAGCTCCAGGTTTACGACCGCCTTCAAACTGATTGAGCCAGGGGCGCCCCACCGCAGCAGCTTCTGCCACCTCAGTCTGAGTGAGTCCTAAGCGAAGCCGCTCTTCCCGAAGAGCCGGACCTAAATCTTCTGCTCTAACAACGGCCACAACTGTATCCATTCGACAACAATACATTTGTTGCCGTTTGGCGACAACCTAAAAGTCGTCAAACGGCAACACCAAGTTTAAACAACCTCTGCATACGGCACGGACCCCTCCTATGCGGAAGTAGACCGTAGCCACACTACCTACACCCATGCACACCACACCGTCTGCGGACCGGACTTGATCACATTAAAATCTGGAGTGACATGGCCAGCAACGCAACCACGACTAATTTGAAAACCACGGCAATGCGTTACCTAAGTAGAAAAGATAAGCGACCTAGATTCAAGAAAGACAGCACCGCGGCAGAAAGAAGACTTTTGTAACTTTTAAGGGCGATCGTGCGAGCCAGCGGCTGCACCTACCGGCAGTTGTATATTCGCAATCACGAACTTTCCTCTTTAGCTCTGAAATGCAATCAATGAAACGTCCAACTTCACCCATCGCGAGTAGCGGTTTTGAGACTATATATCTACAGATTCACAAGTATCACCATCTTTCTGGATTCACCTCCAAAGCATTCACTACCAGCCCTCGAACTTGTTACAGCAGATACCTCCATGTACTACCCAATTAGCATCGCCTAGATACCCTAGACTCATCACTCAGAGTGCAGCATCGCTAATGCTTGAGAAACAAACGAAATAGAGACAGTTTCATCGTCGGCAAACAAGGAACTAGTCAGTGTTTCTGTCTTCTCAGTCGTCTTTCCGATCGGGTGCACGTAAACGTAAGCCATGGGATTCGCGAAATTAAGTGAAGACTTGAGCTCTACAACCCACCCTTCTTCGGGAAGCTCAAAATAGAGCCAAAAGTCGTCTCCCGTCCTGCCGGGTCGTGAGGGTACTTCTACTGTCTTCCCTCGTATTCTCAGTTCTTCCGCGATCGGATCAACCAAATCTGTCAGTCGGCGTTTGATGATCGCCTCTGCTTGCTGTTGACGTTGAAAGAACGCTTCGATCTCTGCTTCATTATCTCTGTTGAAAGCCCTCCACTCAGTAACAAGCCTGTCATCATCGCTGAGGTTTCTCATCTCTGTCCCTTTCGTGCGTACCTCCATAAACTGCTGCAGAAGTTCCAAGCTCCGTCGCTGGTTTATGTCAACCGGAGCCATTGCCATCTGTGTCAAGCCCTCTGCGGCGCGGATCTTTCCAACCAATTCCGCATATGTTATCGATTTCGAGACCCAATTATTCAGCTTGGGGTCCTCGTGCTGCCGGTATTCCGGAGCAAGCACGACCAGAACGATATCCTCGTACTCTTCTGACAAGGCGCGACGGACATAGTTGTCAATCGGGTTATTGAACACATGGCCAATCTTGTTCTCAACAATGACGGCGAGGTTTAGCTCTTCGTTCGTAACGTAGAGATCTATGTACTGAACTTGCGTACCAAGTTTCCATCCACTTGCCCCCATGGCTGTGGTTGCGTCAAAATGCTCCGTTCTTGTGCCATTGGCATCAATGAATGGCGCTCCATCTATCAGTTCAAGAAACGCATCAAGTACAAGAGTTCCCATACCATGGACCTCTTCTGGGTCCATCAGAAATTTCAAAACCATATCGACTCTGGTCTCTAAATGTCCTTCTCTGAGGATCTCAAATACATTGATTGGCCGCTCAGGAACGAGAGGGGCAACAGGTATCTGGTGTAGAAAATCCGTCCTTAGATCCATGTCTTAGTAATTCTCCCGTCGTCAGCACTGGTAACTCTCTATTCAGAATACTCCAGACAATGAGACGTAGCTGCGACACTTGCGAGAGCGTGGTGCCGATGTTTTAGCATCACTACCAAGGCAGAACTCCGAAATACCAAGCAACAAGAATCAATCGGCTGCATATTCGGCTAAGAATCACACCGCACCACCAGATATATTCTCCTTATTGTTTGCTTTCACGAGTATTCATGAGTTGAAGCAATATTGCCATTGAGGTCGCGCGTGGTCGTGCGCCAGGTTCCTGCTGTGAGTGCGATTCCAGCCCAGGCGAGGACCGCGGTGAGGGCGACTAGTGGGATTGTGGAGCCACCTAGTTTCATGACGGCTCCGATGGTGGTTCCTCGGGGTGCCAGTGTGCTGGCTGTGATGGGTAGCGCCGCCGCGTAGATTGGGAATTCTCCATTGACTATTCGCAGGACTGCCGTGGCGATCGGCTCGATCATGGAGAGTGCAAAAATGACAATGAGCGTGAGGATTTGGCTGCGCAATAGCAACGCAAGTCCCAGTCCTATTAGTCCTAGCGCGTTGAGTGTGATGATTCAGCGACCCCATACAGGGAGCATTTCGACAAAAGATATGTGGAGGGACGCTCCGGGTGTCAGCGCGATGGAAGCATAGAGGACGATCACGGAGATTGCGATAAGGAATGCGTTAATGCTAATCATGATTGCGAGTGTCGCTTTGGCTTTATCTTCCACAAGCCGCAATCTTTTGGGTCTGATCAGCGCGGACGGCACAATACCCGCATGCTGAAAGTCAGATGTCGCAATGAAAGCTCCAATCAGTAGTGCGCAGAGAATCGCGAAGGACGGTGCGCCGCTGCCGCCGAGTGGCCCACCGTTGACGATGTCGACCAGGGAGAGCTGGTAGGCGGGATCGGCGAGGTTTAGAAGATCAAGTAGTCCGTCGAAGCGGCCACTGTCGGCATCTGTGAGGTGAAGTCCTGGGTTGGCGCGTTGCAGTTCGATAAGCCAGTTGGTGAGCGCCGGAATGAGAGAGGACAGGGCCAGGACTGTCGTACTGCCAACAACCGTAATCGCTAGCAGCACCCTACCCAAGCGCAGTGTACGAACTTTGGTGATTTCATGCCGCATGGTGATGCTCCTTGTGGCTCGGCCCTGTGGCGTTGAGATAGAAGTCTTCAAGAGTTCCGGCGTGTGTGAACTCTTCGACTGTTCCAGTGGCTATGAGTTTTCCGTGATTTATGACGATGATGTCATCGCATGTTTGCTCGACCTCACCGAGGATATGGGATGCCATGATGATTGTTCCCCCCGGCACTTGCGAAATCGCGCAGGGACGTGCGCAGCCAATGTATGCCCTCTGGGTCTAACCCGTTGGTGGGTTCATCCAGAATCAAAATTCGGGGCTGGCCCAGAAAGGCGGCTGCGAGGCTCAGGCGCTGTTTCATGCCGAGTGAGTAAGCCTTGGCCTTTCGGCCAGCAGCATCTCGCAATCCCACAGAATCCAAAACCTCATCAACGCGGCCTTTATCTACTCCAGCACTTTGACACGCTCAGACATGATGCTTCTATGTGAATTAGAAGCCAACGATGAGTCATCAAACGTTTCCACTAATACCCACAAAACAATCGAGTAGCCAGGCGGGTTTGCGTGATACCGTCCAGAAACCAACAATGAACAAACCTACCGGCGCTAAGAGCGCGGAAGCTTGCAATCACTGCCACGACCCGATGAAACACCGCCCAGTCAGTGAAACAGCAAAGACGGCAAAAATGCCGATACGACCGCTACACCTGACAACAAAAAAGCCCACCCAAAAAGTACTCTCAACCTACCGTGTGCCACGTCCTTCACAAACATCGTGGCCGCTACACCTAACAACACCAACGAAATCAGCCAGCCAAACCGGCTCCATATCGGCCCGAAAATCACAATAAACCCATATGTCACCGGAGGATCAGCACTGATGTCCGCACTGCCCAATGCAAACAAGATCAAAAATGGAACCGCTATCAGCATGACACTCAGAACGCACACCACTGACGCCAATATCCTATAAAACCTTACGCGCCGATCATTCATGCCGGCCCCCCCTTTATGTAAGTTCAATGATCTCAGTTATCCCCTCAATAATCTCAAATTCTTCACTACGGCCAAGGATAAGCTGGCGTTAGGCATTCGCAACTAAATCAGGTAGCAACAAAAGATATTCATTATTTGGAGACACTGAGACTGTCCTGGCGACAAAAATGCCCCGGCTTTCGCCGAGGCATTGTCTGTAGGCCCAGCGGGGCTCGAACCCGCGACCCACGGATTAAAAGTCCGTTGCTCTACCAGCTGAGCTATAGGCCCAAAAACATCTTAGAGGATCAATAGCCTCTGATGGAAACTCCAGAGCCTTCAGGTGACGCACCTCGCTATGGTCTAGCCCACGTTCACTTAGTGATGCAGAGTCGGGCTGTGATTCCGACTTTGAGTTTTTGGCGGGGTAGGCTTTCCGGTTTCTTTTTTATTCCCACGTACGGGGTCATGAAACTGTGCACTGGGTGGTATGCGGTCCCGGCAGGCACCACATCGCCGCGGATGCGGTGATGCGAGTGTCTAGTTGTTCACTCACAGGGCTCCCACAGGGATCATGGAGTTCATTGTGCACATCGAGCTTGCCGGTGCACATCGGCACCGCCCATACGCGAAACGCAAAAGACCAGTAAAGCCCAAGCTCCAAAGAACCGACCGCCATTCCACCTAACAGTTCAATCCTCCGACCACTATCGACATAGCAAGAAGCCCCCTATCAGTAGACAGGGGGCTTCTCTAACGCGGTTTCGCTTAGGACTGCGTGGTCTCAGACTGAGTGGTCTCCGACTGGGTTCCCTCATCGGCCTTCTTGTCAGACGAGCAAGCAACCAGTGAGACGGTCAGAAGAGCAGCAGTTCCACATGCAATAAGTTTCTTTTTCATGTCACTAACACTAGAGGGTGTCCATGACAAGGCGGAACGCCGTTATCATTTAGCAACCTTAGCTTTTCCATTCCGTAACAAAACGAGCACATTTTTGTAACGGCGGTCACAAATCTTCCCCGCGTTTCAGCGTATTTTCCACGATGCGGACAACCGCACTGCATTCTCAGTCACGTTACTTCCCGCGACAGTTTCTCTCCCCTATGGTTGCCACGTCCCATGCGCGGTACCCTAAATATACTGAGAGAAAAGGAAAACCCATGAGTGAACGTCGGTTTCGAAGGCCCGCCATGTTGGATCCCGAAGAGGCTGAAGAGATAGTCGGGGATGCTGATCCTGCTGGCGACGCCGAGGTAGCGCACACATCAGCCTGGGCACTTTTGGGGGTACCTGGTGAAGATTTCGACGAAGAACACGTTGCTAGACTGCGAGAGACAGTTCGCGCTCAAGGAGTCGACATTGTTGCAGCACTGTGGGACAAGTCGCCAGCATTCACTCTTCCAGGAGCCCTCTGGCGTCTTTATCTATTGTGGCAGTGGAACCAGATCAATCCCGACATCGTTGCAGCCCGGTTTGCAGAAGGTATTGAAGTTCTCCAAAAACAAGACCGACCTGTCCCTGAACCTCTAGACCAGACGATGAGAGCGGTCGGCGGCGTGTTGGCCGGATATGCAACTGAAGATGACTTGGCACCAGTCCTTACGTCTGCAGCAACGGCAATGCGAGTGATGGCAACAGGCATCACCTACGGACCTGAGTGGATTTTGGAGGATCGTCACCAACTAGCGCATCCAGTTACGCGCAGACCGCAAGCTCTGTTAGAAACTGCTTCAGAGTTAGAACAGAGTGCCTCCCTTGCCGTCACGGGCACCCTCGACTGACAATCACAACCTTCACGAGACAAGGTCGAGATGACACCTGATACCCCCACCTCCCCGGAATCAGAAGACACACCGGTATTAGAAACAGCTCTCGGAGAGGAAATGTTTCTAACTGCCGAAGCACAGCTTGCTGCTTTGGCCGGAGATGAATCGCAAGATGCCGAAGACATCGGCTTCGAAATGCCCCCCGTGCTTGGCCGCCCATTGGACGCCTCGGCACCTATGGGGGAAGACCTGCCGTTGCCGCAGGGGCGCTTCGCCGATCGTGAGCTTTCTTGGCTGGCTTTCAACGAAAGAGTCCTTGAGCAATCCGAGGATCCGTCTCTGCCACTTTTAGAGAGACTGTGGTTCTCCGCTATTTTCAGCTCGAACCTGGACGAGTTTTTCATGGTGAGGGTAGCTGGCCTCAAGCGGCGCATTGCAGCGGGAATAGCCAAGTCCTCTGCATCTGGACTCGCTCCTCGAGAGTTATTGGAGCTCATCGCGTCTCGCACTAGAGAACTCACCACACGCCAAGCGGCAGATTTCCTTGATGACCTGCTACCTCAACTTGGCGATGCTGGAATCCACCTGTGCGGGTGGGACGATCTGAACGAGGTGCAACAGGGCCATCTCACCGACTATTTTCGCTCCCGAGTCTTCCCGGTCCTCACCCCGTTAGCAGTTGATCCAAGTCACCCGTTTCCTTATATTTCAGGGCTTTCTCTCAATCTCGCAGTGGTTGTCACCAACCCAGCAACCGGTAAACAGCACTTCGCACGCATCAAAGTCCCTGAGACCCTGCCGCGCATGATCAGTGTTGAGTCTCCTGAACCCTCAAAAGCTACGGAACCTTTTGTTCGCCGTGATGGCGGAACCCAGTTCATTACCATCGAATCACTCATCAAGGCCCATCTTGGTGAGCTGTTCCCCGGGGTGGCGATCCAAGAGGCGCACACGTTCCGCATTACCCGCAATGAAGATCTTGAAGTCGAGGAAGACGACGCTGAAAACCTCCTCACTGCCATGGAAGAGGAACTTCTACGTCGACGCTTTGGCGCAGTTGTTCGCTTGGAGGTGGCCGATACCATCACTCCGTTTGTCCTCAAGTTTCTCATCGAGCGTCTTGAGATCACACCGCAGGATGTGTATCAGCTTCCAGCACCATTGGATTACACAGCCTTCAATGAGCTCCATGACCTAGACCTTCCCCATTTGAAGTATCCACCTTTTGTGCCGGTTACCGCCGCCGGTCTTTCCGAGGTGGAGTCTTCCAAGCCGGGCGATATTTTTGCGTCGATGCGCAATCACGATGTACTTCTCCATCATCCCTACGATTCGTTTGCAACGTCAGTTCAGCAGTTCATTTCACAGGCTGCTCGCGACCCCCACGTGGTCGCAATTAAACAGACTCTCTATAGAACATCAGGTGACTCCCCCATCGTGTCGTCCCTGATTGAGGCAGCAACTTCCGGAAAACAGGTCGTTGCCATTGTTGAGATCAAAGCTCGTTTTGACGAGGAGGCGAATATCTCGTGGGCGCGGAAGCTCGAACGCGCCGGAGTCCACGTCGTCTATGGAGTGTTGGGGCTAAAAACTCACTGCAAACTTTCCCTCGTTGTGCGCGAAGAAACCCATCGCCTACGCCACTACGCCCACATCGGAACTGGAAATTACCATCCGCGTACCGCGCGCGGATACGAGGACCTAGGTCTACTGACTTCCAATGAGGAAGTCACCCGCGACGTGGCGCAGCTGTTCAATCAGCTGTCGGGATACGCCCCCCGTTCCACTTTCAAGCGTCTTTTGGTGGCACCTACATCAATTCGCACCGGGCTAATTGAGCGCATTGAAAATCAAGTGGCCCGCAAGCGCGCCGGGTTGGATGCCTGGATTGGCATTAAGGTCAATTCGATTGTGGACGAGGCGACTATTGATGCGCTCTATCGCGCCTCTCAGGCGGGTGTACCTGTCGACATCGTGGTCCGTGGTATCTGTGCACTTCGCGCTGGAGTTAAAGGACTTAGTGAAAATATACGGGTTCGCTCGATTTTGGGACGGTATTTGGAGCATTCTCGCATTTATGCTTTTGGTATTCCTGGAGATGGCGTGGAAACATGGATTGGTTCAGCCGATCTCATGCATCGCAACCTTGACCGTCGCGTCGAAGCTCTAGTACGCATTACAGATCCGGAGCAAGTTGATTTCCTTGTGTCACTCATCAAGAGTGGAGTATCTCCCCGAGTATCATCGTGGCATCTACGCAAGGGCGGCTCGTGGAAACGACATACTGTTGATAAGTCGGGCAATCCGTTGATCGATCTGCAGACAGTACTGATGCAGGACGCTTCCGCGCGTGTCGTGGGTCGGTGAATACGACTAGGCTAAGATCGTGACTCCTCGACCGAATGCTTTTCCTCAGCGCCTGGTTCGCGCAGCTGGCGCACTCGTATGGCGCCCCATTGGAGATGCAGCCGATCTGCCCGTTGGCGCCCCTATGGAACCCAGTGATTTCCAGGTTCTTATGGTGCACCGTCCCCGATATAAGGATTGGGCTTGGCCTAAGGGGAAAGCTGAGCTTAATGAGCCGATGGCGCAGGCGGCAGTTCGCGAGGTCGAAGAAGAAGCTGGAGTGGCAGTTGCATTGAAAGCCCCACTCACGTCTCAGCGATACCGTTTAGGTTCGGGTCATACTAAAGAGGTTCGCTATTGGGTGGGCGAACTTTTGGATCATAATTCTGCTGCTTTTGCGGCTCGCCCACCGGTGGTGCCCGCGTCGAAACGGGAAATCGATGTTGTCCAGTGGGCCAAGCCCGCTAAGGCTAGACAGATGTTGACGAGGCGTGGCGACCGACGCCTCCTCAACGAAGTAGTTGCCCGCGCGGCGCGCGGTGAATTGCGAACCTCGACGGTGGCCCTTTTGCGTCACGGCAAGGCTGTCGGGCGCAGTTCGTGGGAAGGCACGGAGAAGGACCGGAGGCTTACCCGTCTTGGTGTTTCCCAGGCACTCGATGTGGTCAGTTCGCTGTCAGCTTTTGGAATCGAGCAGGTCGTGTCCAGCCCGTGGGAGAGGTGTCGGCAGACAGTCGCGCCCTACACCGATCTTTCGCATGCTCCGCTCACTTTTGATGAGGCGCTCACTGAGGAGTCTATAGAGGTGGATAGTGCGCAAGCTTCAGAACTTGTCAGGAAAATCTTGGCCGATCCTGCAGCCAGTACGGCCATTTGTTTGCACAGGCCTGGCCTTGCTGCTTTGCTAGAGCCCCTTATTGAAGCATCTGCAGCGAAGAATCTGCCTGCTTGTACTCCCGCACATTTAAGTACGGCAGAAATGTACGTAGCTCATATTGCACATGCGGACAGCCCGCGCGTCCTGGACATTGAAAAGCACGGTACTTTTACAAAACTTGCCCTACATTAGATGCCTCGGGACGCAGTTAAACGCTGGCTGACTCAAACCTGACCGTGAGAATTTATAGTGGTTACATATGGGTTCCCGCATCAAACAGGTCGCTCGCTAGAAGTCAAGTGCCCCATGGAAGTGCACAAAAGTCGAAGAAGTCGTGACTACTATCAGAAATATCGAGAGATTGAGAATGCATGGTGAACACGTTTGGGATCCCCACGCGTAGTCACCAACGCGGATTTTGCTGACAGTCCAACGACGGGAACAAATGATGAGGAAACAGACAATGATGTGCCTGCTGGCCGCGACGGCATTGGGCCTCTCAGCATGCGGTGCGGGGACTCACAAAGTGGCGGTGCCAGTTCACCAGAGGAATGTCCCACATCAAAACTCACCGATGCGCTCAAAGCAGCGTCCTTAGAGCCAGTCACGGCACTTCGGGGTGGCGCATAACCGCCCCCCCCAACTCGTCACCTGCGCTCCCAACCCCTCAGCTGCGTGTTATGTGTCTGTTATGTATTTCAAGAGGTCGCAAAAATCCAGCACCTGACGAGGTGATACACAGAGAGCCTTTTCCACAAACAGCTTGTGGGTCGTTTTCCACAGGTTCCATATGCGCCCATTGGCGTGTTTACATCAGTCCGGCAGTATTGGGCGCATGTCTAGAAGGCCCCTCCCAAACGAGCTTCGAGATGCTTTCACAGTGGCGGAAGCTAACGCGCATGGCGTGTCGTCCAGTAGGTTGCGCGCCGCTGATCCGGTGCTTCCCACATCTGGTATCAGAGCAACCACGACAGCGGATCCACTCGAAGTATTGCGAGCATTCCTCAAGACCCAACCTCCGTGGGTTTGTATAGCCGGAACAACCGCGGCAGCGCTATATGAGCTACCACTCCCCTCACGTATTAGATCCCTCGATGGCAAAATGCTCGATAGGATTACGGTTGCGGTTCCCCATGATCGACCACAAGTACAGCGCAAAGGATTTGTCTGCGCCCGACGAGAGTTCAAGGCTGGTGAGGTGCAGGTATTCCGGGGAGTACGTGTCACGTCGCCCCTGCGAACGTGGCACGACATTTCTGCGATGCTCAAAGAACACGAATTTCTTGCGGTGAGCGATGTACTGTTGCGTTCTTGGGCCAGCCGTGAAGAGATGCAGCAGTGGAATGATGCTCATCCCAACACCAAAGGAGCGCGCCTTCGTAAACTTGTGGTGCCCCTCGCTGATGGCGGAGCAGAGTCTCCCCAAGAGTCAGTATTGCGCTGGCACCTCATCAAGGCAGGTCTTCCCAGACCCGAATGTAACCCCCGCATCGCCCTTCCTGGCGGTATGGTAGTACGCCCCGATCTGCTATTTCGGGATGCATTGCTCGTAGTCGAATATCACGGCATCTACCACTATTCCACGCCCGACCAGGGCCGAAAAGATGAGCAACGACGTCGGCGCCTCGAGGCCGCGGGGTTTACCGTGATTGTCGTAGTCAATCGCGATTTTCAGCACATTTCAAGTGTGATTCAGCAGGTCAGAACCTGTCTTGCTGAAGATACAAAACGTACTTTAGATAAAGGTGTTCGTTTTCTCTAGCTTCGATGACTGTCAGCTGCGTGTTATGTGTCTGTTATGGCCGGGGTCGGGTCGCAAAAATCCAGCACCTGGCGGAGGAGAGCCCTCTAGACGGGGATAATCGCGTGGAATATGAAGAAAATGAGAGAGGCAACGCCTGCAGCCATCGGCAAAGTTAGGAACCATGCAATGACGATATTTCCCGCCACGTTCCAGCGCACGGCTGACCAACGTTTCGTAGCTCCTGCACCCAGGATTGCCGCAGTGATGGTTTGGGTTGTCGAAATAGGGGCGTGCATGCCAAAGGCAGCAATATAGAGCACTCCTGCAGAAACGGATTCTGCGACAAAGCCCCGGGCCGGATCCAAATCAATGATCTTGCGACCTAGGGTCTTCATAATGCGCCAGCCACCAGAGTAGGTACCAAGAGAAATAGCCCCGGCCGCAGCAAGTTTCACCCACAGTGGAATGGTCATGTCGCCGGTAACCGGGTCAAAAATATTGTGGGTTTCCCCATATCCGCCAGCCAAAAGAGCCATAACGATAACACCCATGGTTTTTTGTGCATCTTGGAGACCATGGCCCAATGCCATAGCTGCGGCAGAAACGGTCTGGGCGTAACGAAAACGTTTCATCGTGCGGTGATATGGCATATTTACCATTGCCATCATAATGAGTTTCATGATGAGAAAGGCCAGTGCGAAACCAATCACCGGGGAGAGAAACATGGGGATGATGACGTGTTGCATGATGCCCCACCACTGAACCTGAGTAGCTGATGCCAGACCAGCTCCAACCAATCCGCCGATCAAGGCGTGAGAGGACGAAGAAGGCATACCGAACCACCAGGTGATGTAGTTCCAGGTGACCGCGCCCACCAGCGCGGAAAGGACAATTATTAGCCCGACTCTTTGAACGCTGACGTCATCAGCCATTGAGTACTGCTCAATGTTGATAATGCCTTCACCAATTGTCTTCGCCACTTCAGTGCCTAAAAGTGCACCAATGACGTTCATAACCGCGGCCATGAGGAGAGCAATACGAGGCGTCAAAGCTCGCGTAGAAACAGACGTTGCGATCGCGTTGGCCGCGTCGTGAAAGCCATTCGTGTAATCGAAAAGCAATGCAATAGCAATGACAACTACGACGAGGAAGACATTGAAGTCCACGGCCTAGCTTTCCTTTACTGCAATGCTCTCGACAGTATTGGCTAAATCTTCAAATGCGTCGGTGCATTTTTCGAGCACTTCCACAATATCTTTGAGCTTGATGATGGTGACCGGGTCAAGCCCAGTGTCAAAGAGATGTTTCAGTGTCTTGCGGTATGCCTTGTCACCGTCATTCTCTAGCCTATTGATCTCAACCCAGTAGTCACGCAGATCCTGCGGTCTCTTCAGTTTCGGCATATTCTCGGCGGTAAGCTTCGCACATTTGGTGAGAACATCAATCTGACGACTGAGCAGTCCATCAACCGGTTCTGGAATGTTGTCGACTTGGTAGAGGACCAGAAGATCCCCTGCCTCATCAAACAGGTCCATGCAGTCGTCAAGCGCCGATGCGAGATCGGAAAGATCTTCGCGGTCAAACGGCGTAATAAATGACTGATTCAGTTTGTTGATGAGCTGGTGATTTAGCTCATCTCCAGTGTTTTCGATTTCGTGAAGGCGTTTACGCAGTGCTTTGCGTTCATCTTCTGGTGCACTAAAGAGCGTGCGCAAAAGATCAACACCAATCACTAACTGATCCGCTTGCGAAGTCAGCAAGTCAAAGAAGGAAGGGCCCTTCGAACTATTAAATCCCACGGTTCACTCCGAGGCTAGGTATCCGAGCAACTACAGCGTAAAGCAATTACCCCAGAAGAAGAAAACGGGCGTACCAGGGACCAAGCTCCTGTGCAATTGCCACACAAATAGGGGATGATAGAAGAGCTGGTTTTATCAAGACCTCAGGAGGCAAGCAACTAATGTCCGTGACTGAAAAAGACGTGCGCGCGGCCGCGCCGTCCAATACTCCCGAAGATGTCATTACGTGGGTTTCGGAAATCGCCGCACTCACCAAGCCTGAACGGGTTGAGTTCACCGACGGATCTGATGCCGAGTGGGACCGCTTGACTTCAGAAATGGTCGAGTCGGGAATGTTCACTCGTCTGAACGAAGAGAAGCGTCCTAATAGCTTCTTGGCACGTTCTCTTCCCTCAGATGTGGCACGCGTAGAGTCGCGTACCTACATCTGCTGCGAAAACCCAGAGGACGCGGGCCCAACCAACAACTGGGCCGATCCTGCCGAAATGAAGAAGATTCTTCACGAAAAGTTCGATGGTTCCATGAAGGGACGTACCATGTACGTTATTCCCTTCTCGATGGGCCCCGTCGGCGGTCCGATCTCACAACTAGGCATTGAGATTTCTGACTCCCCATACGTTGTGACCAATATGCGCATCATGACCCGCATGGGCAAAGCTGCCATGGACCTTATTGCCGAAGGCAAGCCTTGGGTACCTGCAGTTCACTCGGTTGGCGCTCCTCTCGAAGAGGGCGAAGAAGATACCGTATGGCCATGCAACGAAGAGAAGTACATCACACACTTCCCCGAGACCAACGAAATCTGGTCGTACGGCTCCGGATATGGCGGCAACGCCCTACTAGGCAAGAAGTGCTTCGCGCTTCGCATCGCCTCGACCATGGCTCGTCGCGATGGCTGGATGGCAGAGCACATGCTGATTCTGCGTCTGACCTCTGAGAAGACAGGCAAGCAGTACCACGTGACTGCGGCCTTCCCATCAGCTTGCGGAAAGACCAACCTTGCAATGCTTCAACCCACAATCGACGGCTACGTCGTCGAAACTGTTGGCGACGATATTGCATGGATGCGTCCGGGACCTGATGGCCGTCTCTACGCCATCAACCCAGAGGCTGGTTTCTTCGGTGTTGCACCCGGCACCTCATACGATACCAACCCCATGGCAATGGAAACTCTCCGCGCCAACACCATCTTCACCAACGTCGCGTTGACCGACGATGGTGATGTCTGGTGGGAGGGCATGACCAAAGAGCCACCAGCCCACCTGATTGACTGGCGCGGTAATGACTGGACTCCTGAGTCCGGTGAACTAGCTGCTCACCCGAACAGCCGCTTCACTGAGCCCGCGTGGCAGTGCCCCATTATCTGTCCAGATTGGGAAGCTCCTCAGGGCGTGCCCGTTGATGCGATCCTCTTCGGTGGACGTCGCGCTTCGAACGTTCCTCTCGTTGCAGAGGCATATGACCGTGACCATGGGGTATTCATTGGCGCAACAGTTGCTTCCGAGCAGACTGCTGCAGCTGAAGGTTCCGTCGGCGCTCTGCGTCATGACCCCTTCGCCATGCTTCCCTTCTGCGGCTACAACATGGCTGATTACTGGGGCCACTGGCTGGAAATGGGTGACAAGCTGGGAGACAAGTTCCCGGTTGTCTACCAGGTCAACTGGTTCCGCAAGAGCCCCGACGGCAAGTTCTTGTGGCCAGGATACGGCGATAACAGCCGCGTACTGGACTGGATCGTGCGTCGCCGCGCAGGTGAGGTCGAAGCTATTGATGGCATCACCGGTCGTTACCCCAAGTTCGAGGACTTCAACATTGAAGGACTTGAGGACTTCGGCAAGGAAGAGTGGGATCAGCTGTACGACATTGACCCCAAGGCGTGGGCTGAAGAAGCCGACAAGTCTGAAGAGTACTTCAAGCAGTTCGGTGATCACCTCCCTGAGCGCGTCAGCGCCCAGCTAGACAAACTGCGTGAGCGCATCGCTAACGCATGATTCCAAGTGGGCGCATCAACACACAGTTGGTGCGCCCACACTGAATCACTTTCATTTCCCTTAAACCGTCTAGGCTTGGGAAACTGTAATGGGTGAAGAGCATTCCGCTCTTCACCCATTAGCTTTTAAGTGCTAAGCCAGGACGTCGACTTTCGGCGGTCGCACGATTGTCCACAGGACAATGCAGGAGCCGGTAGCTGCCAGAAGTATCATCCCTCCCATAGGAACGGCATTTGTAATCCCAAACAGCCCGATGATCGGTGAAAGTAGTCCTGCAACACCAAAGTTCACGGCGCCCACCAATGACGCTGCAGTTCCAGCTTCTTCACCGTGTTGTGCCAGGGCGAGGATCTGCACCGACGGGAATGTGAAACCGCAACTGGCAATGTAGAACCAGAGAGGGATAGCAACACCCCAGAATCCAAAGCCAGCCACGTCAAAGATGATGATCAATATCGAAAAAGTGATTTGGGCAGCAGTAGTACCAGCAAGGATCCACTGTGGCTGAACCAAGCCTAGGTGCATCAGTCGTGATGCTGTTTGTACGCCAATAATCACGCCAACGGAGTTCACTGCGAAAAGTAGACCATACCCTTGAGCACTCATGTGATAGACATCTTGGAAAAGGAATGGAGACGTCGAGAGATACGCGAAAAGACCTGTGAAGTTCAGTCCCGCCATAATAAGTGCTCCCACATAAACACGATCTGTGAAGAGCGACCTATAGCGCTGCAACAGGGGTTTACGGGTTTCTTGACGCTTTTCTCTTGGAAGAGTCTCAACGATAAAAATGCTTACCGCAATACTGACGAAAGCTCCATAGCCAGCAAGTGCCCAGAAGATGCCGTGCCAGTCCATGAAAGCCAGCAGCTGAGAGCCTAAAACTGGAGCAATCACTGGAGCCAGGCCGTTGACTAACGCCATCCGGCTGAGCATTTTAACTAGCGGTCTACCGCCGAAAAGGTCACGCACCATCGCCTGGGCCACAACGCCTGAAGCCGCCGCACCAAAACCCATTGCCACTCGGAAAATACCTAGCAGGACGATTGAGGGAGCTAGGGCTGCGCCAACGGACGCACCGATGTGGAGAAAAGCTGAAACAACTAGGGGTACTTTTCGGCCGATCTTGTCTGATAGCGGACCCACCAATAGTTGGCCGATTGCAAAACCAATCATGGTCCCAGTCAAAGTAAGTTGAACATCGGCCTCGGATACCGCAAATTGCTGCTGTATTGCTGGCAACGCAGGCAGGTACATATCAATAGTGAATGGACCTAATGCCGTGAGTGCTCCAAGTACCAGAATGTAGGTGAGTTTTTGGCGGCTACTCAAACTGTCACCGAGGTTGTGAGGCGTTGACATGGTTCTAGTCTGAGCCCGCGGCCTTACTTCAACAAATCACTTGCGAGTGGGCTGTCCCACAAACCGCCAAAGTTCATCTTTGCAACGGGTTGCATAGTCGATTCCAATGCGAGGTGTCGCCTCTATCGGCATGTCTTCAATTCGCTCGCTAATATACAGGTCACCGCAGGTGATATCGCGCCCAGAGTCTGTCCGAGTAATCCCAAAAGCCTGGCATAGTTTCCCGGGCCCATCCGCAAGCGGGTGTCGTCCCCGGCGCTCACGCATGAGGTCCACTCCGCTGAGCGGCTCAACAGCCCGGATCAGCACTGCTTCACCTTCGCCTTCGGTCACGACGTTGAGGCAGTTCCACATTCCGTAGATGAGATAGACATATGAGTACCCGGCTGGCCCGAAGAGCACTTCTGTTCGAGGTGTCCGCCCCTTAGCACTATGTGCAGCATCGTCATTTGGTCCCAGGTAACCTTCGGTCTCAGTAATAACACCACTGAGTGCACCGTAGTGGAGCACGCAGCCAATAAGGCTGCGTGCCACCTGGAGAGTATCCCGCTGGTAGAAGGACCTAAGAAGGGGTTTAGGCAACGACACGACGTATTGCACTAAGAACTTCCCGCACGGCATCAGAATCACGCAACGCACTTATGACAGCCTGCTGTGATCCTTCCGTTGCAGGGTGCGTCGTGAGGGTAAGAACGCATGTTCCATCTGGTCCTGGTTGCGATTGGGCGACTGCTTGAATAGATACTCCGCTAGCCGCAATAAGGGATGCAACTTCTGCTAGAACACCGACTCGATCTTCGACTCGTAACCGCAGTTGGAAACTCGTGACGGCATCAGAAGCGGGAAGAACCGGTAGTTTTGCATAGGTTGACTCACGGGGAGCATTTCCTCCGTGCACTTTGTGCGAGGCGGCAGCAACCACATCCGATAGTACAGCGGAGGCAGTTGGCGCTCCCCCTGCGCCCTGACCGTAAAACATGAGGCGTCCGGCTGCCTCTCCTTCCACCACAACCGCGTTGAAGGCTCCGTCGACACTGGCCAATGGGTGATCTTGGGGCACCAGAGCCGGATGCACGCGCACGGAAATGCCGTTGTCTCCTCTCTCCGCGATAGCAAGAAGCTTGACAACCTGTCCGCTGCGGGACGCCTCGTCGATATCTTCAGCGGTAATCGCAGTAATACCTTCTACTGCAACATCATCAATGCCCACCCGTGTGTGGAAAGCAAGCGAGGCTAATATTGCGCATTTAGCGGCAGCATCGAGCCCTTCGACATCTGCTGTAGGGTCAGCCTCCGCATATCCGCGTTCCTGGGCGATCGCTAGCGCATCACCATAAGACAACCCTTGAGAGGTCATTGCGTCAAGAATGAAGTTAGTTGTTCCGTTGACGATTCCTAGAACTTGGCTGATCTGATCGCCTGCCAGGGATTCCCGCAAACCATAAACGACTGGTATTGCACCCGCGACGGCTGCCTCATAGTAGAGATCAGCACCACTTGCAGCCGCCGCCTCGTACAACTCAGGTCCATGGGCGGCCAGAAGAGCTTTATTCCCGGTTACCACCGATGTGCCTTGTCGCAAAGCATCGAGCACGAAAGTTCGGGCAGGTTCAATCCCGCCGATGAGCTCAACAACCAAGTCGGCACTGTTGATCGCCGAGGTTGCGTCGGTCGTGAGAAGCTCGCGTGCAATGGGAGTATCACGGGGGGCATCGAGGTTCCGGACCACTACAGAGGCAACTTCGAGGGGCGCGCCTGCCCTGGCTGCGAACTCCGCAGACTGCTCTGAAAGCAAACGAATAACTTGCGATCCAACTGTCCCTGCACCTAAGACTGCCACCTGTAAAGGTTGTTGGGCCATTGTTTGCTCCTTGAGTTGTTGCCTCGATCTAATGACATTGCCAAAACCTCGTTCATTCTATCTTTTCGAGGCGGTGCGTGACCGTGGTGTCATTCCTACGGGATTTCCAAATTCTTGCACTGAATGAATTCCGCTACGTCGAGATAGTTCGATGCCGATGAGGGCGCATGCTTGAGCATCGGCAGTCGCGTCGTGGTGGGAGAAGTCTGGCAAGTCTAAGGCTTTAGCAACCAGTGGTAGTTTGTGCGACGGAAGAGCAAGAAGTCTACGAGCTAGTTTTACCGTGCAATAGAAGGGTGGCTCTGGGTCATGCAGCCCGGTCAGAGCACAGGCTGCTTTCCATACTGAACGATCAAAGGCAGCATTGTGGGCGACAAGCGCATCGGGACCGACGAAATCGAGTAGGTCTGGCCAGAGAACGGGCCATCGTGGGGCATCAATCACGTGTTCTGGCCGAATACCATGGATGGAAATATTGAAGGAGCTAAAACCGCCGCTGTCAGGAGGGTTCACCAGCGACGTGAAGGTATCCACGACCGCCCCATCCTTTACTTTAACTGCGCCAACAGCACAGACTGATCCTCGAGTCCCGTTAGCAGTCTCAAAATCAATGGCGGTGAAATTCAACGACATTTTTCCTCCCCCACAACAGTACAGTGCGCCAGAGAATTCATGGAATCTCCTCCATGGAGGTTGCGCGAGATATTCCCACGTGTCTTTCGCAGTGAATGTGGGACAATTGTTTGCGTACATATCGAGTTCATTTATAGAGGGAGCAACAATGGGCAGCGCTGCAGGTACTTCGGTCGAATTATTAGTGGGAGAGTATAAAGCCACGCTTTATTCTGTTGGTGCCGCTATTGGATCACTTTCTTTTCAAGGCCGTGACTTAGTGTTATCTGACAGTGGTGAGAAACCGAGTTCAGCATTTCTGGGTAAGACGCTTATTCCTTGGCCTAATCGCATTACGCAAGGAAAATACTCGTATGGCGGCCACGATTATGAAGCCCCCATCAACGAGCATTCAACCGGAGCGGCCCTTCACGGTTTGGCCTGTTGGATTGACTGGGAGATCGCGGACCAGAGTGCTGACTCGGTTACCTTTTCGACAACCATCGCTGCTTCACCCGCATATCCTTTTACTCTCAACGCATCCGTGACATACACACTTGACGCTCGTTTCGGGCTAGAGACCACTATTCGCGCGCGTAATGTAGGGGCAGAAACTGCTCCTTACGGCGCCTCATCACACCCCTATCTCACCTGCAATAATCGCCCAATTGATGAGTGTGAGCTATCCGTTCCAGCTGGCAAGGTTCTTGAGGTAGATGAGAATCTTGCGCCAGTGCAGAAAATCGCTGTCGACCATGCCGGTCTCGATTACCGCGTGGCACGTACGATAGCCGGCCAGCAAATTGATCATGCGTTCACCGACCTTCCTGATGGAAAGTGGTTCGTCGATCTCCATGATCCTCAGACTGATCAGACAGTGCGAATGACGTCCAACGAGCCGTGGGTTCAGATTTATTCAGGTGACAATACCGGGCGCATTGGAGTTGCCGTAGAGCCGATGACCTGTCCCCCAGATGCCTTCAACTCAAAAGAAGATGTCATTGAACTAGAGCCGGGTAAGGAAACAGTTTTCCACTTCCAGATTCTAGAGGTCTGACTTCCCACGCCGTCAGGTGCTGGTTATGTGCCTGTTTTCATTACTCATAACACGCACATAACCAGCACCTGGCGGGCAGGATGGAGAGTCTAATCGAGGCGCTTCTCTGTACGCTCAGCCAACTTTTCCAACTTTTCATCTGCGCGCTCGTCAGCACGCTCCGCGCGACCCTCTTCACGCTCAAGACGGGCTTCAGCTCTATTAATCTCTCGCTCTTCCCGCTTCTCTTCACGTTCTTCGACGCGCTCAGCGTGTTCGTAGGCGCGCTCTACGCGTCCTTCAGAATCACCCTTGGCATATTTCTCGTCAGCCTTTTCATAGGCTTTATCAATACGCCCTTCAGCGCGGCCAACTTCGTCAGCCAAATGCTCGACCGTACGGTCCTCAGCGCGCTCTTCACGAGCATCCACTCTCGCGTCATGATCAGCAATGTGTTCAGCTCTCTTTGCTGCATGTTCTACGACACGCTCATCATGTTTGAATTCGTGTTCTTCGGTTGCCACTATTTCCTCCCCGTTCATTTGATTTCAGCAGTAGCATCTCTATCGTGACAGAATTCTCACATTCGTGCACGCCGAAATGAAACTGATATCGCAGTGTTTTCTCACATCTTCGACATTTACAATAGTTCGGGTGCCCTGACTCTATACTAAGGACATGGTCAGTTTTAGGAGGTTCGGGACGTGAAAGCCCGACGCACAGAGCAACCTTCCCTTGAGGAAATCAATGCAACGATTCCCTCACCCCCAGCATCCGCCGGATTCTGGAAGGGACTCTTACGGTTTTCCGGCCCTGGAGCCCTTGTCGCGGTCGGTTACATGGATCCTGGAAACTGGATTACCTCCATTGGCGGTGGCGCAGACTATGGCTACCTATTACTTTCTGTCATCCTCATTTCATCGCTAGTGGCAATGCTTTTGCAATACATGTCGGCAAAGCTTGGGGTAGTCAAAGGCCTCGACCTTGCGCAAGCAACGCGGCGTCATACATCACCAACTACCGGCATCATTCTATGGATCATCGCCGAATTAGCCATCATGTCCACAGATATTGCCGAGGTGATCGGTGCAGCCATCGCACTCCATCTTCTTTTTGGGATTCCATTGGCTGCCGGAGTTCTTCTTACCGTTGCAGATGTCATGTTGTTGCTCATTCTTATGCGATTTGGCTTTCGCAAAATTGAAGCTATTGTGACAACGCTTATTCTTACTATCGTTGGAGTATTCCTCTACGAGGTGATCCTTGCGGGACCTGATGTCCCCACCATGTTCCAAGGATTTATTCCTTCGAGCGAAATACTCCACGCTGGGCAACTCACCATGGCCCTGGGCATTGTCGGAGCTACGGTCATGCCCCACAATCTGTATCTCCACTCTTCTATCGTTCAGTCACGACAGGTTGACAGAAGCGACTCCCGTGAAATACGCCGAGCTCTGCGCTTCGCGACCTGGGATTCAAATATTCAGCTCAGCGCCGCATTCGTAGTGAACTGCCTGTTGTTGCTGTTAGGGGCCGCTTTATTCTTTGGAAAAGACGTCGAACTGGGAACTTTCACATCTTTGTACGAGGCGCTCCAGAACCCGGCAGTCAGCGGTCCTATCGCAAGTCCCGTACTTTCGACACTCTTTGCGGTAGCTCTTCTTGCTTCGGGACAGAACTCGACGATTACTGGGACTCTTTCAGGACAGATCGTGATGGAAGGGTTTTTGCGTCTGCGCATCCCTCCTTGGCTTCGCAGACTTGCCACACGAATTATCGCAGTGATCCCGGTCCTAGCAGCCACCATCATCTTCGGAGGCGATGAGCACGCACTTGATCAACTCCTCATATACTCCCAAGTGTTCCTGTGCTTGGCCCTTCCGTTTTGTATGATTCCGCTAGTGTGGTTCACCTCGTCAAGAAAGATGATGGGGAAAGAATTCGCCAATCCACGGTGGGCCACAGTGCTTGGATGGCTATCGGCAGTAGTCCTTACGATCTTGAACGTGTGGCTGATTATCCAGATCGTATCTGAAATCTTCAATTAATAGACTGATGGTGCGGGACACAACAATCACGCACCATCACCTAATCACGCACCCATTAACCAGGCGCGTTTTTAGGATAAACATGCACATCATAGTTCCAAGAAGTACCGTCAGAGTTAGACATAGATACTGACACTAGGAATGGTGCAACCGCTCGATATCCAGACGGAGCTTTCGTTTCAGCAACGTAATCCAGTCCCAATGGCAGATCATCGAATACGAGGGTTGCTTGGGTCCCTGCAGCATTCAGCTGCGTTGTTCCACTGCGCGGAGCACCTATCGACAGTCCTTCCGCGTTCACCGCTGAGGTAACCGTGGATAGGTTGGCGCCATACGGGAGCGAGTCAATAAGGCTCTCAGCCTTTTCCCAATCGGCATTCTTTGCCAGATTTAGTCCCTCAATGGGGTACATAGTGAATTCGGCATCCGCAAGCGGCTTGTTGCTGGGAAGTTTGTCGAGTTTTTCCCCATTGTGTTTCGCACCGCGAACACCGTCAAATTTGTAAATTGACAGAGAACCGGTTGCGTTAGGATCAATCACTGGTGATGCAGCATTGGCTGCTCTCGGTGTAAATACCAACAAACAGGCCACCAAGGCGACCGACAGGAGCGCGGCAACATTCCGGATTGCCCTCCCGGAGAAATTCCTAGTCACAAGTAATACCTTCCTTACCTACTTTGTCTTTGATGAGATGCGCCAGGCGCTCGAACGTGTTGTCTTGCTGCTCGCCGCCCGACATTGGCATAGCTTTTTGCCACTACTAGGCCTTTTCTTTTGTCAGACCGGTACAGGTAAGCCCCCGTGATCGAAAGAGTGGCAATGAGAGCCACTGCCCACCACGGAAACTCCCACGAGAAGCCGGTGGAACGGATTAAGTTATTGTCCTTGTCACCCTCGTCGGGAGCCTCGATTCGAACGCCTCGCACTAAGAGACGATGTGAATTCACACCGATAGGAGTACAGGTAACTAGCGTCACGTAGTCTTGCCCTGGAACTTGCCGCAGTTTATCTCCAGAATCAGGCTCAATCTTTACTATTTCCTCAACCCGGTAATGAAATTCTCTACCCAGAACTTCCACGTAGAAAGTGTCATTAACCTTTACCTCGTGAAGGTCAGAAAAGAGTTTCGACTCGATACGGCCTAAATGAGCAGTAATGACTGAATGCGTTGACGTGCCGCCGACAGGAAGTCCTGAACCATGCAAATGCCCTGCGGATTTCTCCAGTATTGCATCGGATGTCCCATGTCGAACCGGCAGGTGAATCCCCACTGATGGCACATGGATGATTGCCATCGGATGGTCATCGCCAATATTCAATTGTTGACGGTATTCCGCAAGACTGTCATTGAGGTTCTCGACTTCGCCTGCGGCGTTGAGAAGATACGGGTCGCGCAACGGACCATTAGGAATGGTGCCGGTTATATTCCCGCGCCCGCTCAATGATCGCATCGATTTCTTCTTCTGAATACCGGCCTACCTGTGCGGAGTAGTCGTTGTACTCTTCGTGGTACCCCACCAAAAAAACCGATTGGCAGCTGACGGAAAAACGAGAATCAGGGTGCCGACAAAAACGCAAAGCACAATGAATGTCCTTGACGTGCCGGCTTTGTTTTTCACGTGAACTCTGACCTCATCATGTGGCGTATCCGGTGGTGCGCGCGATCTTTAGCAACCTGTGCACCACCGGATACTGGGGGTTTATTCAATAGAGACTTGAACTAGACGTTTGCCCCATTGTTCGCACGATTGCGGCGAACCGCAATAAGTGCCGTACCTGCAAGCAAGAGAACTCCCGCTCCAGCAAAGAGAGCCGTTCCGGTTTCACCTGTGAATGGCAGGGTAATGCCCGCACCTACTTTGACGTTTTCGACAACCTTGGTCACCGAATTCGCATCGAGTTCAACTTCGATAGGTTCAGCTAGTGTCTGGAAGCCGCTGGGAGCTTTGGTTTCAACCAACCAGTAGTGGATGTAGCCGGGATTGCCTTTGACAACTTCCTCACCGTTAGCAAACGTTGACCAACGCAGACCGGAGATCCCGGCACGGCCACTCGCATCGGTAACCAGCTTGCTGGCATTGAGCTTCGTAGCAGTCGCCTGATCGAAAGTGGCGCTTGTCGTCGAGTAGACATCAAATTCGGCTCCACTTAGAGCTGCTCCACCTTCACGTGCCACCTTGTTGATGAGGATGGTCCCGTACTTCGAGTGTGTGGTGGGTGTAGAAGTGTCGAAATCCTCCGAGCCTTCGTTGTTGAAGATGTACGCCGCGTTGTTGATGACACCCTCAAAGCCCTCAACGACCTTTGTGCTGATCTGAATTTCGACGGTGCCTGCTGACGCATTGTTAGCAAGTGCTGCGATACCAGCTGGTGTGAATTCAACCTCAACACGAGTGCCCTTGTCAGGATTCGTCCCAGAAATATCCGAGGTGGTGACGTTGTATTCGGTAGGAGTAGTCATGGTAACCCCGCCGACCGTCACGACTGTGGAGACATACTCAAGTGCTTGGTCACGATCGTCACGTACTTTCAGGTAAGAAAAGTCGTCGCGAATGACCGCGTTGATTTTCCATGTGAGTGTTTCGCCAGCTTTGGGGCCATCATTGTCCATTGGCACCTTGGTGGAGCCATCGGCATCCTTGGGGTACAGGTAGAAATCTGTACATCCAGCCATCACCAGCTGGGTTGGACAATGGTAGTGTCACCAAAAAGGGCTTTACGGTTTGCAGACCTGCAGGTGCCTTTGATTCAACACCGTAATAGAGTCCGAGGGGAAGCCCTGTGAATGAAACTTCACCGTTTGCATCGGTTACATCCACGATTGGAGCACCCAGCGTCGTGATTGCTTCAAGAGCTGCCTTGACGGATTAGGGCCAACATTGGAGAGCAAAGCCTCCGTAGCATTCCACCCCGCGTCTGTGGTGAGATCATAACCATTGACTGGGTAGAGGGTGAACTCCGCGCCAGCGACTTTTTCATTGGTAGGTAGGCTACCGGCGGGGATCTCCGTACCATCGTGAGTCGCACCTGTATCGCCCTTGCATTTGGTGATGTTGATGCTACCGGTCTTCGAGCCGTCAATAATGCTCGTACTTGCGGCTGATGCTGCTGTCACCATACCCAAAGTTGCGACCGCGGCCGCCCCCAGAGTTGCGACAATGCGCCGCAAAATCTGGCTATTCTTCTTTTCGGACACTGTGTGTTTCCTTTCAATTTTCATCACTTTTTGCACCGTGAAACGCTCAGAGAAGCTGGTCATGCCATCCTCCGCGCTCGATACATGAGGGCTGAACCGGCTCCTAGAACAATCAGCGCTGCGCCGAGTGCGGTGACTCCGATCAAGCGGGTTCCTGAAGTATCAGGAAGATCTATTACAGGCACATCACTGACTGTGATCATTGGCGTGCCATCTTGGTGTGTTCCCATTGCGACGAGGGCATAAGCGGACGCATCTAGTCCGTCTACTGCCTTCACCTCTGCGGGATTATCGGTTACTTCGAAAGGCACCCTTTGAGCCAATAGCTGGAATCCCTCTAGGGCTTTACTTTCTTCAAGCCAGTAGATCCCGGGTTTGAGTATCGATTTGAGACATCCCAATAGAAGAGCCGGCCTGTGTTGGAAGAGCCGCATTTCCCAATAAGAAATGCCATCGCGATCCCATTGCCTGCGTTTGTATACGGGACAGCAACTTCACTAAATCTCCAATTCGAATCGCCCAACACGCCACTACTTACCTTTTGCGGTATGGGATTTCCAAGGCCCCATTTCCAGACTCTTCCTTGGTGATCAGTCGCCAACGTGACATTAGTGTCACCTGGAAAATGTCCACTCACGCTCACAGAAGAGAAAGACATACCCGCAACAGAAGGAAGCAACGTCCAATCATTGCGGCTCGCGAAATCGCCTGTTCCTAGCTGACCATATTCATTAGCACCAACGGCCCATAAACGGCAGTTTTCGTCGAGCCCAATCGCATATCCCTGCTGGAAGGCAATCGAAGTGAACTTCGGCCTACTAGGCTGGAGTGAATTACGGTACACGATTGTTAGTTGTCCGTTGCCGAGGAGCACACCATCCCAGCCTGATCCGACCTGACCCCAATTCCAATACGTGCCGTTATCGGCCATTGCAAATACTGCACCCGCGCCTCCATCGAGTCGCTCAAACTTGGGGATCTCGAAAGTATCTCGAAGGGTCTCGCCCCCTAGCACCGAGTCGCCCCCTCGCAGATCCTTCGATGCAGGTGGGGAGTATTCTTCGACTACGGGATCAGTGCAGTAGCCCGTAGAACGGCTATGTGCTTCGGCTGTTATTTACTCAGGGGTGTCCGCTTCGGCATCAACACTCTGCGAATCATCATCGACCACAGACTGATCAGGACCATCGTCCAGTCCTTCTAAATCGGGCTCAAGCGTTTCCTCAATTGCGTCGTCGGCAACACAGGAGTTTCTGCTGCGCTTTGTTCCGCTTCAGTATTGATCGTCGCTGACTGATTCGATTCCTCGGCAACAAGCAGCGGAGTAACCGCTAAGCTACCCCTGGTATAACGGCAAACGCGGCTATACATGCGCCAGTTACCATTCGATTGTGCGCACTACGCTCGTGTTGAACCACGCGCGATGCACCTCCAAACTCGTTTCGCTAAAACTGCTAGAAATCAATGAATTATTGAGAAATTGACCGATCGGTCAGACATTATGGCAACAAAAACCTCTATGAGGAAGATTGCAACTATTTGGCATCACCTAAAGCAATAAGCCACTCACGAAAAACTTGTTGTGCACAGGCCATTACTATGCGAGTATCATTTCCCCGACTTTAATGAATTCAAGCTAATGAACCGCCACTAGGCAAAACTAACCACCCCGAAATACTCCGCTGCCGTATAAACAGACTTTCCCCCTACACTTCCCTCCGAAGAGATGTGCGTTCCTCCATAGGAACTGAGATAACCATACGGTAGGAATAGTTTCCTCATCAAGCGACTATGCGGCGCTAAATCCTTGCCGTTATTATGCAAACAGTGTTTTGATATGCGACTATAGGACCTTGTCAGAATTGTTAGGAGGGAATTTTGCTGCGTTACCGGGCGTCTCGTTCAATAACAGTGAAACTCCACTCCCACAGTTCGACCCCCGGCAATTACATTTGACCAACGTCACCAAGATGTGGTGATGAAAAATTCTCGCTGCCGGCATACCTGATAATTTTCAATGAGCAATTCCCAACGCAGGACGTCGCTTCTGAGGAATCCCCTTACCTACTAGAAAATACGAGTCTACAATCAGCCCATCCAAGAGAGACTCCGGGACTCCAGGCCGGGCTGTGATCCAGTGTTTCTTGTTCATGTGATATCCCGGTGTGATCTCACGATGCGCAGCACACAGCGCCATTGCCTCATCTGGATCGCATTTAAGGGTGACTTGTTCGACGGGGCCGCCCAGGAGGACAAACATCTTTCCGCCTACCATGCACACATCAACGTCAGGGCCAAAGGGATTCTGCCATGACGCTGATAGTAGTTGGGAGGTGACCACGTAAATCTGATCGACAAATGCTGAGGTCATCCATTAAGCATACGGAAGCTCCCGACAGGTCATTGCGATACGGACAAAATTCCGTGAGCTCCTTTTTCGGCAAGACTCATTACATGATTGACAATGGCATAGTTGCCCGCTTCATGTGGTTGAACTTCCACAAATCCCCCCTCAGCCGCCATCAGTGATAGCACTTGCGCGCCAGTTTCCCCCTTTGTAATTCCATCCGTCGACTGTCCCCGATAGACCGAATATGCTCCTTCACTCCATACCGTGTCGAATTGAGTTCCAACGATATGAAACGCTAAGGGCGCATTTGGTCCGTCATTGAGTATCCAGAAACGGACTCGTTCTCCCACTCGTGATTGGAGGGGATGCGCGTCATATTGGAAGGGACGCCCATTGAATGACATCAGATCAGGACTGAGCTCGGCAGCCTTTTCTGCGGCTGAGCTTTCATCTGTGTCAAGATAGATGTCCGACTGGATGAGAACATACGATCGATCAACAGGTTCTAAATTATCGGGTTCTATGATGACGGCACCAAACATCCCATTGGCAATATGGACTGACATCGGCATGGTGCCACAGTGGTACATCCATATTCCCGACCGTTTGGCAGTAAAGACATACTCTAGGGACTCGCCAGGCTCAATGGTACGCATCGGCTGATCCGGGGCAATATCTCCTGCATGGAAATCTACGGAATGACCCATCGTTCCCGCGTTTTCTAAGGTGATGGTGAAGGTATCCCCGATCTTGCCGTGGAGGATTGGGCCGGGCGAGGTGCCATTATAGGTCCATAAAGGTCGCACCACGCCTTGCGCAAGCTCGTCCTCATCTTCGGTCACTGTAAAGGTATAGTGGTGGTCCGTTTCACTGGGAAGTGGGCCCAGCTGCGCCGGATACGGATCTGTTTCTTTTGCCTGCGCAATTAACTGATCCATCGTGGGGACACCAGGGATGTTGGCATGATGCTCGGAATGATTCTCAGTTTTCAGTTCTTGTTCAGTGCCAGTCTCTTCAGCCCCTACCGCAACTACGTCAAGAGTCATTCCCATTTGTCGGTGTCCTGGAAGGGTGCACCAACCTTCCGTATCGGCATCAATCACGCCCACGTCGATTGTTTGCGATGCCCCAGGAGCTACGGGTGCCGTGGTGACACCATTGACAAATTTTAAGTCGTGGCGTTGATCCCCTGTATTATGCAGCGTTACCTCGAGAGTATTGCCCACAGGAACTTCGATGACTGCCGGTTGAAATGACATGCCCTCGACAGTCACTGTCACTTGAGTCGCCTCGCCCGATGCGACAACAGGACTGCCGGGCGCTGTCGGTTCTGCTTCATCGTTAACCTGGGGAAATACCATCAGTACTGCAAGGGCAACTGCGACAACCACAATGAGTGCAACAATAGCTGACCCAGCAGATGTTAATGGCCGTTCTTGTGACGAGGTCATGCATTTTCTCCCGCAGTAGATGGAAAGCTCAGTTGGACTGCACGTTTTTGACGCGCCTGAAAGACGCCAGCAACACTGAAAGCAATAATGTCGGCGATATTGCTGGCCAATACAATAAGCCAGAAAATCTCCGGTTGTATGGGTGAGACAGCCGCGAAAACCAAAGCAGCATTCTTTATGACGAGGCGAAACTGGCTACCTTTATTGAGTTGAGCTATCCCAACTCGGACTGCCTGCGGACCTCCACCGATAACAACAGGCATAAGGTAGGTCAGGGCCCCCACTAAAATCTGGAGAATCCCGGCGACACCGATAACCGCAATTATTCGAGACGCTACAAGGCGAAATGCGTCCGGATCAGGGGAGGCAATCAATTGTACTGCCAAGACCGCCAGGCCTACGAAAGCCCAGCAGATGCCTGCTATCATCGCCCATCCCGCATAGTCATGGGGTCTGCGCGTGGACACCTCGTGAAACAGCGGAATCCCGATTCCCCACATGAGACACACAACAAAGGCTCCCACCGAAATCCCCGCCACTGTCATGAGTGAGAATGTGGCTGCGATCACTGTCGCCAACAGTGCGACTATCAGCAACGGCAACGCAGTTGTTGCTTGCCTAGCTGCGCCGGGGGTGATGCGCGTATGCAAAACAGTGGGCCACAAGGTCACCAATGTTCCTGCAATCGACAATCCAATCCAACCCAGCCCATTTACCAACGAGTGAGACAATGTCAATGCACTTCGAGCATTGACAAACCAATCTGGGATCGCAGCAGAATACATAGTTGTAGCAACCAAACCGGCATAGATACAACCGACGACAAAAAATGCTGCTGCAGCAACGTAATAACGAATAACTACCGCAAATCTCGAAGCCAATCGTGCGCGGGAGGCAATAACCAGTGCAAGTCCATGCCATGCCAGTATCAAACCGATGCCTGAAGCCCCCACTAAAGTTCCGACGAGATTTGCTGTCATCATTGATGCCACCAACAACACCAATACACCATTGAAAAGCAATTGGCGGATAAGTTGGTCCCGACCGGAATGGCGGTCATCTGCCGGAAGACGCAGCAGCGACCTCGAAAAATACCAGGACCATTGCAGAATCGCATTAGAGAGGACACCCAAGGTGATCACATGGATGCTCACCCACCACGCTTGTGGAATGACCCCTCGTCCAATGATTGCAATAAGAGCAACTACCGCCGCAAGTACCATCCACGCGGTTGTGAGCCGATCAATACGGTTGCGGCGCGGTTTCTTCATGGCGCTTCCTTCCTGAGATCGCAATGAGACTCACGGTCATAAGCACAAAAGCAAGAACAGCTACTACGTCGAGAGCTCCCCCGAGTTGCCATCCGTCGTTGGCCTCGCGTGCACCCGAGATAGTCCGCACTATCAAACCTGCTTGGAGAAGCGCCCACACGGCCCACATTGCCTGGTGGTATGGAACTGTTCGACGTGCAATCGCCGGGACTATCACTGGCGCATGAGCCATGACCATTGATAGCGCGAAGCCGACCGTCAAGGCATGGACAACTGTGTCGTATCCGTATCCAGAAAAGACAGGCCCGCATACCAGCCATATGCCACCGCTAAGAAGCGCCCAACCGTAGCCTGAGAGCATACATGCCGCCATGAAACGGGTGAGTCCCACTCCCCTGATGGTATTCCTGGCTACGTCGTGCCAACATACGTCAAGAATGGTAGCAACCAACGTGATTCCAAAAAGTGGGTACCCCCATTGAGGGACCATCAAAGTGATGGGAAGTAGCACTGTGAGGATCGAGGCCTCAGCCACGACTCTCTTTTCTGTTCCTTGGCGAAGAAAGGAGATTCTCGCCAGCTCAACTCTCTCACCAATGATTGTGAGTACCAGAAACATTGTCCACCAGGGAACAATTTGAGCAATTTCGTAGCCTCGACCCCACAGCAGGATTCCTCCCAACCCTGCGAAAGCTCCAAGCACTTGGATCAATACCGCGTGCGCCGACTGTTTATGCCAAATGACACGGTACATGGCCAACAGGAAGGCCATTGCCGCCCCCCACAGAAGAGCCGGAATAAGTCTTCCACCCAGCAAAGTGCCCGTTGTGGATTGAACTAGAACAGTGATAACCGCAAGCGCGGAAGCTGCGGGGCCTAGGTATGCCCACCACGTCACGCCACGCCGATCCGACTGTAATGCAACAGCTCGTTCAAGGCTGATGGCTGTACCAAGAAACCCGTACACCATAAGCAATCCGTGAATCGACCCCAGTTCTACGGAATAGTAAGGGGCATTCAAACCCAACCTCACCAGCGCAGCATCGAGACCACATAGCAATGCAAGCATTGCCCCGAAAAGCAGCACCAAACGAATGGGCGGAATGCGATCCGGATTTTTCACAACTTTATTCTACTAAAATCATGAGGTAAAAGTATGACGCTTTGGTCACTCCACAGACTGTTCGCTTCCCACTTTAATAAGGCATAGATCGGGCTCGACCAACGGAAGCAATGTCACGTGAGCACCCGGTCGCTCTTTCGACATCATCTGTCTCACCATTCCCAGATGAATCTGACACACAATCTGCGGGTGGCGTTGGCCAGCCTTTTTGAACGGGCACTGCCGAAGAGCAATTGTTGATCCTGATTCTTCCGGAGCAAAACCCAGAGTATCCAGAACGCGGACAACGTCACCGCATTCTTCTAACCGCTCTCCCCAACGGCGACCAGCCTCGACGAGCGCCTCATCATCAATCGGATGGGGGGAATCCATCACCTCAGCCATCACCTCGACCATCTCTGCAATGGCAGTCTCTTCTCGGTCAGGAACCACCGAATAAAGGTGCTTTGGCCTACCTCTTCTGGGGAGCACCTGCGACTGTGTCTCCACAAGACCTGCATCGACGAGCATCTGCAGATGAAATCGAACGGTATTGACGTGCAAATCAAGTTGCTTGCCCAGTTCTTGAGCAGTGAGACTTCCTGACAGGGCCAGCTCTTCAATGATTTCTCTGCGCACTGACGAGGCCAGAGCTGCATGGCGGTTATTTTCTGAGGATTTGCTCACCGTTTAACACTAGCATTTTGGTCTATATTGTGATGGGGCTTTGATCCCAGGAAGGTCGGACTCAATGGATTCTCACATCACCATCTGTCCCAGCACTCTCTACACTGGAACTCCCGTTGTACTCATTTCTACCCTCAATGCCGACGGAACCGCGAATCTCAGTCCCGCCTCGTCCGCATGGGCACTGGGAGACATGGTGGTGATAGGTCTCGAAAATGGCGGCCAAACTCTGAGTAACCTGCGCGCTCGCCCAGAACTCACCATCAACTACCCGCACGGCGATATGTGGGAGTCGGTAGAATCTCTTGGCGATCTCACAGGCGCATCTCCTGTACCGCCTCATAAAGAAGATCGCTATCGTTTTGAGTCGGACAAATTTGGTGTCTCTGAACTAACCCCGCAGCAGTCCACCTCGGTCAAAGTGCCGCGCGTTGAGGAATGTCCCCTTCAGCTAGAAGCTGTAGTAGAGAAGATCACCGACGGGGTGGGTGACTACGCAATCGTCGAAGCACGGGTAACACAGGTCCACGCCGAAGAAAGTATCGTCCTGCCTGGTACGCAGCACATTGACACTCGCTCCTGGAGTCCCTTGCTTTACGCATTCAAACACTACTTTTCATTAGGGAAACACCTGGGCCAACGCCCAGGTGTCGCATGATTGCCTAAGCTCTTTCTTCACTGGAGACAGGATCCGCTTGCACAACTTCAGGTGGCGGAGGCTGTGCCGATGGTTTCTTAGGCTCGCTTTCAGTCGTGGCCTTGCCAGCTAACAGTGAGTCCAAAGACATGCCGGTAAAGCTCTCGACAACTGCTTTGAGTTCGGAAAAACCACCGGCAACATTCCGAGTAAGAGATGTGGCCCCTTCGGTTGAGACAACGGTCAGATCGTCGATATTCGACATCGGAGAAGCAATTTCTCGAGCCACTTCAGGTAGCTTATCGATGACTAGCTGGAGAACCGCAGCTTCGTTGTACATCTTGTATGCTTCTGCACGCTTCTCCATCGCCTCGGCCTGAGCATTGGCAACCAATATGGCCTTTTCTGCCTCGGCATCTTTCTGTATGCGATATAGCTCAGCGTCAGCTGGGCGACGCACCTCGATATCAAGTTGCCGGTCACGCAAGAGTGCCTGCTTTTCTGCAGCCTTCGCCTCGACAGTAGCAATATATTCCTCTTGCTCTGCTTTGGCTAAAGGCCCTGAAGCGTTGGACTCTTCCTGAGAGATGTCCGTTTCGCCCTTGAGCTGCGCCGCGCGAATATCAAGCTCTTTTTGCCGTTCGGCAATCTTAATCTTTGCATCAACCTCAACATCATTGGCTTCGCGGTTGGCGGTTGCCTTAGCAATCCTAGCCCGCTTCAGGACCGACTCGGTCTCTGGAACTGCCAACGACTTAATGTAGTCATTCGAGTCAGTTATCTCATTGATAGTCAACGAATCGATGGCAATACCCATATTGCGAAGTTCCTGAGCCGCAATCTCTTGGACCTTGGTTACCAATTCGCTTCGATCCATGAGCAGAGACTGCGCCGTCATCGATGAGATAACAGCGCGCAAACTGCCAAGGAGGACATTCGTAACATTGTCCTTAATAGCACCCACCATGTCTTTGTACGCCGAAAAGCGTTCACCGGCTGCGCGGATATCCTCGGGGGAGCTACCAACTTTGATATTGGCCGTAGCGCTGATCTGGATGGGAATCGAATTTGAATCCACGCCATCAACAATGAGGTTAAGCGTTTGCTGGGACAAGGGGATCCAGACGGCTCGCTGCACTAAAGGCAGAACAAATGCCCTCCCCCCGGGAGGAACTACTTTCACCTCACCTTTTGATCGGGAACCTGATACAACCAGCGCCTCAGAAATATCAACAACTTTCAACCTACCAACGATGAAACCAATCACCGAGAGGACAATGATGCCAATAACGATGATGCCAATAATGAGTCCGATATTCACTGCGAGATACTCCCGTCAATAGGTGCGACCACTGCTGACTGGTCGCTCAAAATCTGTGTTATGACCACCATGTTTGGCGACTCCAAAACAGTCACCGATTTTGCTGGGAGTCTATGGGTTGTTCCCGCGTGGGTCACCAGGATCTCACCGCGGTCACCTTTTCAATGGATGACGGATACTTGTTTGCCAACCGCTTCATCCCAGGATGGGATTTCGTTGACTTCACCTTCCCCCCTGCTTACGTAGAAGCCGCATGAGGAAAACAAAAAGAATCGTCAAGACAATGGCCAGTCCTGCAGAGATACCGATGTACCAATAGGGGCTACTCGTAGTGCGAGAACTGATGAGACCGATGGCTCCGAAGGCGGCCAAGAATACGCCGAAGGCACTGACTCCTCCCCCATCGAGGTCAAGAAGTCAGTCAGAGAGAACCCCTGCGATGAGGATGATCGATCCAATGATTGCGCAGGCCAAGAAGACATAGAAGGTAACCATACCCACCTCTTCCACTGGTTGCGGATGAGACCCGACGCGCCATCGGGCCCATACCCACGGTATTGCACAACCCATGTCCGGTGCACGTCCTCTCTCCTCTACTACAGGTGGGCACGAAACTCCCCCGTGCTCGCACGCCCGCCAGCTGCGTGTTATATGTCTGTTATCTCCTTCAATAACGCACACATAACACGCACCTGAGGGGAAGGTTAAGAAAGTACTTTCTGTAACAAAGCCAGCGCCTCAGTCTGTGGGGCGTCCCCGTCAAGGAGCCACTGGATCTGGAGTCCATCTGACGCTGCAATAATCAGCGCTGCAGCGGCATGCGGATCAATGTCAGATCGGATACTCCCCTCCGTTTGACATCGCCTCACACTGTGGGCGACCTCCTCACGAATCCGCGCAAACCGCTGGGCAATATAATCCTGAACAACGCCTCTATTATCATCCAAAGCAGCAGCACACAAAGAGGTGTACAGCTGCACCAATCCAGGAACATCTCGGTTGCCCCGCGCCGAATCCAGCATTCCTTCAACCGGAGCGCGCGTCAACGACGGCGGCGGATCCTCCCGGGTGTCCCAGTGTCGGTACACTTCAATCAGAAGTTGATCGAGGGAACCGAAATAGTAGGTGAGTGCGGCGTGGGTGATGCCAATTTCGGAAGCTATTGCCCGCAGACTAGTGCGCTGAGCACCACGTTTCGCTAAGACTTCAATGGTGCGGTCGAGAATCTCCTGCCTGGTTGCTTCACCCTTTGCGTATCGTCTACGGGGCTGGGTCGGCTGCTTGGGAGTATCGGCGGCATCCATAAATCCATCGTAACCAACAATAAACTTCCATGTGGAAGTTTTATAGTAGAGTTCTCCGTAGCTAGGGAGGTTATGAACCTACCCTCTACCACATTGACGCATCTCAAAAAGGGGGGAGATAGTGACACAGAATAATCCTGCATCACCATGGTGGGCGGATGCTGTTATCTACCAGATTTATCCGCGCTCTTTCGCAGATAGCAATGGGGACGGCATCGGCGACCTGCCAGGAGTCACTTCTCGCCTGGAATACCTAAAGGACCTTGGCGTCGACGCCATCTGGCTTTCCCCTTTCTATCCGTCTCCTCAGATCGATTGTGGATATGACGTCGCCGATTATCGTGCGATCGCGCCCGAATACGGCACGATGAGCGATTTTGAAGAGATGGTCCACACCGCGCACGAATTGGGACTGCGAGTCATCATCGACGTGGTGCCTAACCACTCTTCAGCTCAGCATCAGTGGTTTCAGGAAGCTTTAGCAGCGGGCCCCGACTCGCCCGAACGTGACCGGTATATTTTCAGATTCAGTGACACAGGAGCACCGAACAATTGGGGTTCTATTTTCGGAGGTTCTGCCTGGTCCCAAGTGGACTCACTCACGGGATCATCCGCCGACAAAGACTGGTGGTACCTGCACCTTTTCGACTCATCTCAACCTGATTTCAATTGGAATCACCCCGATGTGCGATCGATGTTTGAGGACTACTTCCGGTTCTGGATGGATAAGGGAGTTGATGGATTCCGCGTTGACGTAGCTCATGCACTCATCAAGGAGGATGGCCTCCCTGATGACCAAGTGGGCCCCGATCGGTTTGCCTATTCGGCGCCTGAGGCACCGGGAGAAATAATTCCTGCACCCGAAACCGGTCCTTTCTTCGACCAAGATGGAGTTCATGAGGTTTACCGGTCTTGGCGACGCGTACTTGACGAATACTCAGGAGATAGGATGCTGGTGGCCGAGGCGTGGGTGGAAGACCCGGCCAGGCTGGCTCTCTACGTGCGCCCTGACGAAATGCAGCAAGCATTCAACTTTCAGGTGATGCAGTCCCAGTGGGATGCTCGCGAACTGCGGAGGAATATCACCACCACCTATGAGGCAAATAGCGCGGTGGGAGCAGTGACCACCTGGGTGATGTCTAATCATGATCGACCGCGTCACGCTACGCGCTATGGTTACCCCACAGGTGCCAAGGTTTCTCAAGGTATCGGTCTCCATGACCCGCTTCCTGACTCTGATCTGGGATTGGTGCGCGCCTTAGCCGTGACGTCATTCCTTCTGGGACTTCCCGGTTCCATGTATCTCTACAACGGTGAAGAATTAGGCCTTCCCGAAGTCCTAGACCTCCCCGATGATGCCCGTACCGATCCCACGTGGTTCCGAACGGGCGGGCAAACCGTGGGTCGCGATGGGTGCCGCGTGCCACTCCCGTGGACGACCGACCCGAAAGGCTTTGGTTTTTCCTCAAATCCCAACACATGGTTGCCACAACCAAGCTGGTGGGGGAAGTATGCAGTCCAGATACAACGTACTGATGAGGCTTCTGCACTGAATTTCTACAAGAGAGCGTTGCAACTACGCAAACAGCTAAGACTCGGTAGTGGCACTCTGCTGTGGGAGGAAAGCGCCCCTGACACCCTCACATATCGCAATGGCAACATTCTGGTGGCGATGAATCTAGGAAGAGTTGTTCGAGAGTTGGACTATGACGGAACGGTTCTGCTGCATTCACCCACGTCACCTCGTGCACCCCATAGTACTGAAGACACGAGAAAAATCTATCTTACCCCTAATCACACCATATGGATTGACACTTCTCAGACTCAATAAGCCGACGTCAGGGCAAACACGGTCGTTGAACTCCTCCTTCATATCAACAGCTCACAGATAACGGACTCCTGGGAGTTTGGTGGGGAGTGGTTGAGGGTTTGCCGGCATAGGTCTTCCTTGCTGATGAATGTCTGATTCTTACCGATTTGCGGGAGGAAATGCAGTAGAAAGCAGACACTGACAAGCATTCGCGCAGACTCGAGCTCTTTGCCCTAGAAACTCATGCAACAGCCTGGGCGTTCTGGTAGCTGCCGGGGCGGTATACGGCCCCGTGAACAGTATCATGACCCCGTACGCGGAAAGAAGAGAGCCCGCATAGTCGGGCCAGGTATCTTAATCGTTATGCGAAAGGGGCTGGGGCGCCGCAGCGCCCCAGCCCCTCATCTGGTGTCAGCCACGTTGTTTATGTACAAACTCGGCATACGCATTGATCCAGTTCGCCAAGAATTCGCGCGTTTCCGGATTATTGACCGTACCATCGTCAGAAATTAGATCTGGCGTGAAGTGAATGTACCCTTCTGGTTGTCCCATTAGTGGGGCATCCGAGAACACCAAAATCTGTTTGAGGTGCTGCTGGGCAACTGCGGTAGACAACGGTCCCATCGAAGCACCAATCGTTGCAGAAGGTTTGCCCAATGAGTTCTGCCCCCACGGGCGAGAAGCCCAATCGATAGCATTTTTAAGCACGCTTGGAATCGAACGATTGTATTCCGGCGTTACGTACAAAAGTGCGTCAACATCATTTAGCTGCGCTTTGAAGTCGCGTGCGACCTGTGGATAGTCAGCATCCGCATCACGGTTATAGAGCGGCAGGTCTGCAATGTCGATATCTATCAGTTCGATATTGTCTGGCGCGAGCGTTTTCAACGCTTTTGCTAAACGTCGGTTGATGGATTCCTTCGACAGAGACCCAACTAGTACTCCAACTTTTACAGGCACTTTCAATCCTTTCAGAGCCAACTCATTTAAACGTCAACTAAAGCGTAGGACCTTTTTCCTATGAACACACGCGCCGTTCATTTTTTCCTCCAGATGCGAACAAGGGAGAGACGTGGCACACTAATGGGGACCAAAAGAGTGGAGTTCTCCATGAGTGACGATGGATTCGTAGATAGAGTCAAAGGCACTGCTAAAGAAGCTGCCGGGAAAGTAACAGGCGATAAGGACTTGGAGGCCGAAGGCAAGGTTGACAAGACCGAAGGTGCCATCAAAGACAAGGTCGAAGACGCCAAGGCTAGTATCAAAGCCGTAGGCGACAAGATCAAAGACGTCTTTAGCGGAGACAAAGACTAGCTGAAACGAAAATGAAGGCCCCGCACCTACTCTCGCTGGTGCGGGGCCTTCGCTTATGTGAAATGCGAGGCTCTGCGGCTCATTGTGCATAGGCGAACTCGATGTGCACGAGCCCCCAGCACATTGAGCTTGCTCGCGCACATCGAGCTAGTCAGAACTATAGACATCTAGTTTCGACTATCAGCAATCAAGACAGCTTCGCTATGATGCGCTCACATCACGGGAGTTTTTCACAGACCACGCGGTGCTAATAAAGACAGCGACCGCGGCAAAGAGGACTCCCGCCACAGGCCAGACAATCCACGTAATACCCCAATCACGTGTGATGAAGCTCCACGCCAAGTAGATGGCAGTGACAAAAGGCCAGTAGGCTCCCAATATCGCACTTCCGACCGGCGATGAGGCCTGTTCTTCCTCGATATCTTCACGATTGAGGACACTTTGCACCGAGGACGCCCAGTTCGTTGGAAGAAAAATCAGCAGGCCAGCAGCCACCAAAACGAGGGTTCCGCACACGCCGCCCCCGATAAGCAAGCCTTCCGACCCCGAACTATCAGCAAGTAGACCTGTAATGATTACAGGCAATGCAGCCAAAATCCACACCACCACAGCTACCGCAAGCGCCGTCGCACGACGACCGAATTTGCTGAAGAAATCGGACGACTCACGGACGCACATACCTCAAGAACATCACGCAGCGCCCCGCGCCTCACCGTTGTATCCAGCGCTCTCAACATTGCTAGCGCACTTGTACTTCGCCCACAAATCCGCATAGTAAGTCTGGGGGGTGTAGTTCGCAGTCGCTCATATGAACTCACTGGGCCAATCGCAACAGAAGCAATGAGCTCACTGTGGCTCGATTGCATGGTCCTAGGTTTCGTTGGCTTGGATGCATCCTTTGGAGCAACCTGTTCTGATACCGACGAGGCTGCTGTAACACGCACCATGATTGAACATTCAGAAACCATACTGGCCGTCGGCACATCAGAAAAAATAGGGAAGCGCTCATTTGCGCGCATCTGCAAGACACCTGCAATTAACACGTTGATAACCGATAAGGGCCTCAACCGCGACCAATTGAAGCTACTAAAGTCAGCAAAAGTCGAAGTGATTGCAGTGTGACAAAGACCTACATCTACTATGCCCTCCAAGTTTGGCTTGTTACAGTTTTGCCCGGTAAAGTAGCTGCCGTACCTGATAATAAAACGGGTTCGGCCGCGTTAGCTCAGTCGGCAGAGCGATTCACTCGTAATGAATAGGTCGGGGGTTCAATTCCCCCACGCGGCTCTCTTGTGAAGTGTCAAAACATCGTTCCGACAGCGGGATTGTCTGATCAACTAGTCAAGTGCGATACGTCTGTTATGGAGGACATTCACACGCCCGATGAAAATCGCCCGATCGAGAATGAACGCACCAAGTCAGCGTGCTGCTTAGGCTTGTTGGGGCCACAAGACCTGGGCGGTTGAGTTGTGGTTGACAGATTATTGTATGGTGGGCCAGCAGAGTCGCTGCCTTACCAAGAATATCCGGATCCGTGCGGTTATCCGGCTCTTGGGGTTTTGGTGGGGTGTTTCTTTTTCCCACGTACGGGGTCATGATACTGTCCCCAGGGCCGCATACAGCCCCAGGAACAGTATCATGGCCCCGTACGTGAGAAGAAAATCTCTCGAGACACCGGAACGATGTCTCGAGATAACACAATGGCGGAGACGGCGGGATTTGAACCCGCGAGGGACGTGAATCCCTACCTCCTTAGCAGGGAGGCGCACTCGACCGGACTATGCGACGTCTCCAGTGCCCGATTAGTCTACCGGGAAATGCCTCTTCTTCGCCACTTGCATATCTCCTGTAGCAACAACTGTGATCCACCCCGCGTATCCCCCCGAATTAACCCCCATCCCGGCGACAAATATCAAACTGCCACGAGAATTAGCACACTGTGATGCGACAGGGGGGAGACAGGGGGCGGGAGAATCCCCAGTTCTTACTCAGAAATACACAGTAGACTTAACACCACGATGAATAACGAAGTAACTTTGGCCAATGGTGACAATGCAAGCTCGATGCATCGTCAGTTGTACCAGTTGAAGCAAATGATGTTGCTCTATGAAGCTGCGATGGACGCTATTACATCGCGTGTAGAGGTCCTACAAGAGGATTTTCGGTTGCTTCATGACTACAACCCCATTGAACACGTGAAGTCTCGACTAAAATCGGCTGAATCAATCCTGGGAAAGGCTCAGCGCAAAGGAATTGAGCTCACCGTAACTAACCTCATGAATTCTCTCTACGACATAGCAGGAGTCAGACTCACCTGTAGTTTCCCTTCGGACCTGTATACCGTGAGAGATCTTTTGCTTTCCCAACCGGATCTTCGGCTAGTCGAAGAAAAAGATTACGTCTCAAGCCCCAAGCCCAATGGCTACAAAAGCCTCCATCTCATCATCCAAGTTCCTGTGCATCTATCAACCGGCACCCACTCAGTTCCCGTTGAAGTTCAGCTGCGTACCATTGCTATGGATTTTTGGGCATCATTGGAGCACAAGATCTACTACAAATACGACCACGATGTGCCTAGGCACTTGACTGATGCGCTCAAACTCGCAGCGGATGTGGCAGATACTCTCGACACATCGATGGAACGAATCCATCGTGAAGTCCAGAACCTCGACCAATCTAGAGAGTCATCTGAGGCACCGGACGCTCTCATTGAGGCGCTGCTGAGGCGCGGGGAAGATCTACAACCATAAAGACCGAATGAGGATCAACCTTATAGTCTCCAAATGGCCCACAATGCCGGAAGCCTCGCCCCGCGTACATTGCTCGTGCTGGGCCGAAATGGTCTTCAGATCCCGTCTCCAAATATACGCGGGTATATCCGCGGCGACGTGCCACACCAATGAGGTGGTCCAGCATTAATCCTCCGATTCCTAAGCCCCGCGCATGTGCAACAGTGCGCATGGTCTTAAGCTCACCGGTTTGCGCATCGAGTTCTTTGAGCGCTCCGCATCCCAACAGCTCTCCGCCCCGGCGAATAGCAAAAAGCGTAATGTGCGGGACAGCAAGTTGATCGGCACTAAGTGCAAAGGAAGTCTCAGGGGCGGACATAGCAACCATCTCCTGAAGATGCTCCTCAACGAGTGCTTGAACATCTGATTGCCTGACATTTTCGGGCGCAATCGTATATTCAATCTGTCCGTAGGTGAAAGTCCGCGGAGATTCAGTCATACATGGAAGATTAGCGCAGGCACGGAAGTAACTAGGGGTAGTACCATCGACTCAGCTTCGAAAGTGAGAAACATGGCAACCTTGAGATCAGTTCTAGCAACCATCCTGATTGCGATTGGAGTGCTCGCCGCACCACTCACAGTCCTTGGACATTGGACCACCACCAGTCTTGTTGACCAGGATGGCTTCATCGACCTTTATGAACCGGTCGCTTCCTCGCCAGTCTTTCATGACTATGTGGCAGGCGGTATTGCTGACACGACCAGTGAAGCACTTTCCACCAGTATTCTGGGTTCCACATCTGAATCTTTGTCCAGCTCGATCGCGTCGACCGCTCGCCAATGGGGACTTCCTGATTCATGGGCATCCGCTATTGAGGCTGCCCCAGAAAATGCGGATGAGGCTCTTCACGATGGTGTACGTGACACAGCCCTTGCCGCCCTCGATTCGCCCGAGTTTCACCAAGCATGGCCAACGTTATTACGCCAAGTGCACACAGACTTTATTTCTGCGGTAGACACACCCGGTGAGGATACTGCGGTGCTCACGATCGCAACCGGCCCCCTCATTGAGACTTTCCGGGCATCATTGGTAGACCAGGGACTGCCCATAGCCAGCCTTATACCCGACATCGATCTACCCCTCCCATTCGCCACAGTGTCAGGTATCGACGAGGCGAGGTCTGCTCGCACAGTACTTGGCTGGTTCGCCACATGGGGAGGCGTTGTTACTGCGATCGCTCTACTTCTGGGAATATTGGTGGCTCCTAGCCGCTTTCTTGCTTTGGGTCTAGCTGGCCTATTTTGCGCGTTGAGCACAGGTGCGTTACTTCTTATTGCCTGGACTATCGGACCTCAAGTAATGGGACACGGCCCGTTACCTGAGCTCTTATGGAGTGCAACTATCAATCCTCTAGTCGATGTGGGCGCTTTGGTCGCTGAGGGGTCTGCTCTGGTGGCCCTTCTGGGCTTCGCACTCCATATCGCCACCAGGAAAAACCGAAGAAGACGCTAAAAAGATAGAAGGTTAGCAGTGTACCGATAATCCCAACAGCCCATCCCGACAACACATCGTGGACATAGTGGGCGCCAAGTGCGACACGTCCGTATCCCTGCAAAAAGGCTAATGCCGCAGCAAGCGGCCACAGCCGAGGGAGCAAAAGAAGGACGCTAGTCGCCAATGCAGCGGCGATTGCAGAGTGTCCACTAGGCCAGGACCAATCAGGAGGAGTCGAGGGACACGGGACCATTGATGGGAATTGGTATACCGCACAGGGACGTTCCTCACGTACCAACGATTTAAACAGCCAGTTGAGCCCCCACGCCACGAATGGCGACACAATGAGAGCTGTTTCTGCTTTCCAACCATATGCCCGCCACGTTGCAGCTAGAGTGACTGCACCCAGTACTGCTATCAGGAGATACCCGTATTTGCCAATCGGATAGATCACTGCGGCCCACCATGTTTCTTGCGTCGCAGTGGTGAATGCCACTGCATGGTAAAGCACATCGCGTAGTAGATATGCTGGCACAGCAAGAAAAATAACGACTATCGCGCCTACCCACAGGCTCTGTTGGACTCTGTTCATCTTGGCATCCTATATTCTCCGCATGCCAATCCCCATCCTGACCTGTTACAATTAGGTCAGGCGTCGGGTCTATTGCCCCGGGCTCCAAATCGAGCCGCTTCGAGCGGCCTTAGCGCCGACTGGCGCATTGGCCCGGCGCCCCTACCATGCAAGGCCAATGGCGAGCGTCACACTAGCTGATGGCGAATGATTGTGGCCTCACGTGATTGCCCTACTCCGATAGAGGAAATTCGGCACTTAACCTGATCCTCTAGAAACTCAACATAGTCTTGGGCTGCCTTAGGAAGATCCTCAAACTTCCTCGCTCCGGTGATGTCTTCAGACCAACCCGGTAGCATCTCGTACACAGGCGTTGCATCGACAAACCCCTGCTGGTCGCACGGAAGCTCGGTAATTCTCTCCCCATTGACCTCATAGGCAACGCATACGGGGATTTGCTCATAGTCAGAGAGGACGTCCAGCTTAGTCAGCACTATATCTGTCAAGCCATTGACTCGGCTGGCATAGCGGACAACCAGAGCATCAAACCATCCCACGCGTCTAGGGCGCCCGGTTGTAACTCCGTATTCTCCACCCAGTTCACGCAGATGTTCTCCGTCTTCACCAAAGAGCTCTGTTGGAAAGGGACCTTCGCCTACGCGCGTCGTATAGGCTTTCGTCACGCCGACTACTCGGTCAATCTTTGTTGGCCCCACGCCAGCTCCGGTGAGAGCACCACCAGCGGTCGCGTTCGACGAGGTAACGAATGGATACGTTCCGTGGTCGATATCGAGCATGGCGGCCTGCCCCGCCTCGAACAGAACAATTTCTCCACGATCGAGAGCATCATTGATAAAGAGTGAGGTGTCGACCACCATGGGACGCAACCGCTCTGCGTAGGCCAGCAACTCTTGGGTCACCGCTTCAGGTTCGATTGGGTCGATGCCATAGACGTTTTCTAGGACTTGATTCTTCTCATAAAGGGCACCATGTACGCGGCGCCGCAACGCATCCTCATCCAAAACATCTTGGATTCGCACGCCAATGCGGTTCATCTTGTCAGCGTAGGTCGGTCCAATACCCCGCCCAGTTGTACCGATTTGAGCGTCTCCCAGTTTCTTTTCTGTTGCACGGTCCAAGACGCGGTTATAACTGGGAATTACGTGGGCATTGGCCGAGATGAGGAGACGTGAACAGTCCACACCACGTGCCTCCATGGCATCAATCTCGGCAAACAACGCGTCTAGATCAACCACGACACCGTTGCCAATCACTGGGACAGCACCTGGGTTCAAAACACCTGCCGGAAGGAGGTGTAGAGCATACGACTCCTCACCGATCACAACCGTATGTCCAGCGTTGTTGCCACCATTGAATTTGACGACAACGTCGACTTCTCCCCCTAGCTGGTCGGTTGCCTTCCCCTTGCCTTCGTCACCCCATTGGGTACCTACCACGATAATGCCGGGCATCTTCCTCGCCTCATTTCCGGGCAGCGAATCACTGCCCTGGGGAAGTTTAGTGTGATATGTATCCAGTTGTCAGGCTTGGCCGCCTATTGGGCGTTGTCGACACGACGGCTATGAACCTCGTAAAGAACAATACCGGTGGCAACAGCCGCGTTGAGAGACTCCACATCTTCAATGGGAATGGAAACTAGCATGTCGCAGGTTTCTTTGACGAGGCGCGATAGACCACTGCCCTCTGCCCCAGTGACTATCACCAAGGGGTCGGGCGCAAGTGGGAACTCACGGACATTCTCTTCAGCGTCTCCTTCAAGTCCCACAACAAAGAATCCCGCTGCTTTACATCGCTCAAGGGCTTGGACAAGGTTTGTCACCCGAGAGGCAGGAACGCGCGCAGCCGCGCCAGCAGAAACTTTCCACGCGGTTGCGCCAATTCCAGCAGATCGTCTTTCTGGCATGAAAACACCATCAACACCAAAAGCTGCAGATGAACGCAAGACTGCTCCCACATTATGTGGATCAGTAATGTGATCAAGTGCGACTAACAAACTATTGCCCTGAAGAGCGTCTACCAGCAAATCGTCAAAGTCGACATACTCATATTCAGCAATTTCCACCCCCACGCCTTGGTGGGCGGCCCCATCGGAGGCTATATCCAGATCGCGACGCGTGACTTCAAAAAAAGGAATGCCAAGAGGGGCCAGCGCATCGACCACCTCGCGCATGCGCCCATCTCCTGGATCTGCTGAAAGGAAGATCCTCTCGATAGCTACACCCGCACGCGCTGCCTCAATCACAGCATTCCGGCCCACGATAAGCTCACGGCCAGGCTGTACCTTCACCCGAGTCTTGAGGCGTCCCTTCGCAGCAGCTTCAGCGTTAGCGCGTTTGCGTTCAGCAGCCTTGGCTTTACTGTGTGCCGCGTGGTAGGTGCGTTCTTCTGCTTTGGGAGTTGCGCCTCGCCCAGATAGGGTCCGACGATGCTTAGCGCCGCTTCCTTTAGGAGCTGCCCCACTTGGCTTCCTTCGTTGAGCTCCCCTGCGGCCCTGATTTCCTCCCGCCATTAAGCAAGCCTCCATGTCGATCCTTGCGCGCCATCTTCGATAACTACGCCAGCCTGGCTGAGTTGATCGCGTATCTCATCAGCGCGCGCCCAATTCTTTTCGCTGCGTGCAACGTTTCTTGCCTCGATAAGAGAGCTCACAAGGCTGTCGAGGGCAGTCATTGCACTATTGCTGTCGCCATCATGTGCCTGCCAGGCAACAGGGTCCAATCCCAGAATGTCCAGCATGGACCGGACCGTTGAGAGCTCTCTCGACACTGTTTCTCTGTCGCGATCGATTAGCGCTTTTCTCCCTATTTTCATGCGTTCATAGATCACTGCAAGAGCCCCCGCCACATTGAGGTCATCGTCCAGCGAAGCAACGAAAGACGTGGGAAGGTCATGTGTGGGAAGCTGTGAGCTCCCCTCCTCTCCCAGATAATCGATCGATGTCGCGACATAGGCAGAAATCTTTTCCCAGGCAGCCTGAGCGCGCGGGAGTGTTTCTTCGCTCCATTCAATCATCGAACGATAGTGGACAGTGCACAGTGCAAAACGCACAACAACAGCCGGATAGTCCTCCAAAAGAGTGTCTAACGCAAGAGTATTGCCCAGTGACTTGGACATCTTTTCGTCTTTTTGAGTAACCCACGCATTATGAACCCATATTTGCGCAAAACCCCAGCCTGCCGCATGAGACTGGGCCGCCTCATTTTCATGGTGCGGGAACCGCAAGTCGATACCACCACCATGAATATCAAAACTCTCACCTAGATATTTGCGTGACATGGCAGAGCACTCCAGGTGCCACCCCGGACGTCCCCTACCCCAGGGGGAATCCCATGCCGCACTATCGGGTTCCGCGGATTTAGCAGCTTTCCACAACGCAAAATCGCGGGGATCCCGCTTTCCCAGTTCGCGCGCAGCATCGAGATCATTGTCGTCTTCGGTGGTCCGCATGTCGTCAAGGGCCTGGTGCGTCAACGACCCGTAGGTTGGCTCGGAGTGCACGTCAAAGTACACATTCCCTTGCCCGTCTGCATAAGCATGTCCCCGGTTGATGAGGCGTTCCGTGAGAGCAATCTGTTCTGGAATATGCGCAGTCGCGTGTGGCTCATACGTGGGAGGAATCAATCCCAGCTGCTGATACGAACGCTCAAATGCGCGTTCAAAATGTTGCGCCAGCTGCCACCAAGGAATTCCTTCCTCCGCTGACCGGATGAGAATCTTGTCATCAATATCGGTGATATTGCGGATATACGTCACCTGCATGGTGCAGCGCTGGAGCCACCGAATCAACACATCGAAACAGACAGCAGCACGAAGATGTCCAATGTGTGGGTCACCCTGCACCGTTGGACCGCACAGGTAAATGCCCACGTGTCCAGGCCGCAAGGGTTCCAGTGGCTTCTGCTTTTGTGTCAGTGTGTCGTAGAGGCGTAACTCCATTCCTCCATGGTATCCCGATACCATGGCAAGCATGGATATACGTATCGGGCAAGGTGTCGACGTTCACGCGTTCTCGGGAGAGATCGGGACCCTCAAACTAGCTTGCCTTGAGTGGTCGGACTCACCCCTACTGGCGGGACACTCAGATGGCGATGTCGTCGCGCATGCATTGTGCGATGCGCTTTTATCAGCAGCAGGATTAGGAGACTTAGGTTCGGTCTTTGGCGTCGATGATCCACGGTGGGCTGGAGCCTCCGGTAAGACCCTTCTTCACGAAGCCCTCCGACTGGTGCGGGGTGCCCGGTGGAACGTGGCGAATGCAACAGTGCAATTGATCGGCCAAAAGCCTCGCATTGCTGTGCGACGCTTGGAAGCAGAGACCACTTTGAGTGAGATCGTGGGGGCACCCGTATCTTTCTCAGCCACCACCACTGACCACTTAGGCTTCCTGGGGCGAGGGGAAGGCCTGGCCGGTTTATCAACTGCACTTCTCACGCGTTAGTTAGTGGGCGTTGCTACTAGTCCTTTTCACCCCTCGTCCAGGTGCGTGTTATGTGCGCGTTATCGACGGCAATAACAGACACATAACCAGCACCTGGCGGAAGGGGTGGCGAAAGAGACAAACACTCCTGGATAAAATCGATATGGGACTTTCCTACCATCTGTACTGCATGTACAATATCTAGTACAAGCGTTGGATGGAGTTAGCAATGGTTACCGCAGTCTCGTACAGCAACTTCCGTAAGAGCCTCAAAGCACATATGCGCCAAGTGAACGAAGACGCAGATATGTTACTTGTCACCAACACTGACCCCGCCGACAATGTGGTAGTCATGAGCGCCGCAGACTACGAATCACTGATGGAGACAATTAGGATCTATCAAAATCCCTACCTACACAGTAAAGTCCTGCGAGGCCTCGATCTGGCACAGCAAGGAAACGCAGCCGCACGCGACCTCATCGACGCAGACGGACACAGTGAACAGTGAAACTATTGTGGACCGAAGACGCATGGGATGACTATCTCTATTGGCAGGGGCAGGATAGAAAAACCCTTCGACGCATCAACAAACTTATTGCCGATACCATGCATCATCCCATGGAAGGCATCGGTAAACCTGAGCCTCTAAAGTGGGGACTGCAGGGAGCATGGTCAAGAAGAATCGACACTACAAACCGGTTGATATATACAGTAATTGATGACGCAGTCTATGTTCTTTCGGTAAAAGACCACTACTCGTAGCGAAAAGAGCATTTATTGAGAGCCCTCTGATAGCGTGTCTCATTCTCCACCGTCAGGTGCGTGTTATGTGCGCGTTATCGACGGCAATAACAGGCACATAACCAGCACCTGACGGAAAATAGCGCAACGGCTAAACCCGAGTACCACCACGCACTACGTCGAGTGGACGCAAATTTGCGTCCACTCGGACCAGATCGGCTCTCAAGCCCTTCTCAATGCGACCACGATCATCCCAGCCGAACATGTTGGCCCCCTGTGTCGATGCCATCCACACAGCGTCAACTAATGGAATATGAGCCTTCTGCACTGCCACACGAACACAATCGATGAGGCGGGCGGTCCCACCGGCTATCGAGTCCCCCTCGGCTAATCGCGCTACGCCGTCACTCACACGAACCTTTTGCGGCCCCAGCGAATAGAGGCCGTCTCCCAAACCAGCCGCAGCCATTGAGTCGGTGACAAACACGCAGTTCTCACGTCCGACAGTTTCCACAACGGACCGAATGAGTAGCGGATCAACATGAACGCCGTCGCAAATCATTTCTACGACCAATGCACCGCGGGCAGCTGCCGACAAAAACTCTCCGATCGGCCCAGTGTCTCTGTGGTGGAGGGGCTTCATGCCATTAAACAAGTGTGTCACCGATGCTCGTCTATGCGCAGCTAGTACTTCTTGTCCCATTTCGATGGCTTTGCGCGCATCAAGAGCATTCGAATCCGTGTGGCCCCATGAGGGAATAGCTCCCGCCTCGACCAGAACATCCAAAGACTCTCTGTCGATGAATTCGGGAGCCAAAGTCATCGACTTTGCCCACCTGCCCGCGGCGTCCATAAGACTTTGCATGGCACGTGGATTGGGGGGGATGAGGTACCGTGGGTCTTGGGCGCCGCAGCGTGCCTCTGACAAGAACGGCCCTTCGAAGTGGATGCCGGCGATGATTCCTTCGCCAGCGGCTTGTGCGAGGAGACGGGCGCGCTCCTCAAGTACCGGAATAGGTGCCGTAACAGTCGATGCGAGCATGGTGGTAGTGCCTTGAGATAGATGTTCACCCGCAGCAATGCGAACCTGTTCTATAGTCTCCGCATCAGGAAAAGACTCACCTCCGCCGCCATGCGTGTGCACATCCACTAGACCCGGAAGAATGTAGCCACCCGTAGCACCTGGTGACTCTGGCGCAGTGGAAGCTGGACCAACATAGGTAATCTTGGTATCAAAAACAACTGACCAGTCCTCGTGCTCTCGGTCCGCTAGAACTACCGTTCCGTCCCAACGCACTTTCCCATCCCCAATCAGCCGGGGAATGCACCACCCGGCACAGTAGTGTCATCATCGAATGTATCTAGCCCGTCAACGCGCATGTCAGATGTTTTTACTGGAAGAAGCAAGAGGAATCCGACTAGAAGAACCAGAGCGATTCCTAGGATACCCCAGACCGTGGCCTGGACTCCTTTCCCGTAAATCGCCTCGCCCACCATGATTGCCACCGCATAAGACGCAGGAGCCATGAATGACACCGCTCTTCCAGTTGTCGCGTACAGGCCAAAGATTTCTCCTTCACGCCCCGGCGGGATCATTCGGGCCAGCATAGACCGTGAAGCTGATTGGGCTGGCCCCACAAAGACACAGAGCAACAAACCCAACGACCAAAAGATAATCTTGCCGTTGCCATAAAAAAAGAAAACACCTAAAGCTGCCGCAATCATTGTGAGAAGCGAAATCGAGATAATGCTCTTTGGCCCCATAACATCGTCAAGTTTTCCGACGATGATCGTGGAGACTCCCGCGACCACGTTGGCAGCAATTGCAAAGCGAATCACCTCTGAATTACTGAAACCAAAGACAGATGCCGCGATAACTCCACCGAAGGTAAATACGCCAGCCAGACCATCACGAAATACCGCAGATGCAAGGAGGAAAGTTACCACTGACCGAGAGTCGCGCCATAGCCCCGCAATCGACCTGAATACTCTGCGGTAGGTCTCTAAGACAGGAGCTGATTTCCCGTCTTTATTCTTGCCGTAACCAGCGGGCGGATTGAGAAGTACTGGCAGTGAGAAGACACCGAACCAAAGAGCTGCTATGAGCATGGAAACACGTACGTCCAGGCCATTTTCACTGGTAACACCGAACAGGCCAACCTCAGGATTGATGAACCCGTAATAGAGGATTAGCAAGAGGACAATACCACCCAAGTATCCGGCACCCCAGCCAATTCCAGAAATAGTGCCGCGGTTTTTGGGCGATGAGACGTAATTGAGCATTCCGTTGTAGTTGACCGACGCAAACTCAAAGAATATATTCCCCAAGCCCAGGAGTGCGATACCGAGAAGTAACATCGTCGTGCCGCCCAGCGATGAATCTGGGGTGATAAAGAACATTCCTAAAAGACATAGGAAAACAAGGAACGAAAATATACCTACTGACCTAACGCCACGACCAGCATCGTCAGCCCGACGGCCCGATACTGGAGCCAGAATTGCAACGACGACTCCAGCCAGCGCCATTCCCCACGAAAGATGCGAATTGGCAGTAGTTGCGTCGGTGAAGAGACCGTCGCTTGTTAGATATACGGAAAATACGAAGGTTGTGGCGACAGCGTTAAAAGCAGCCGATCCCCAATCCCATGCAGCCCAAGCGGCTACTTTACTTTTCTGCACTGTGCTGGTCATTCCCCAGGCCTTTTCTTGAGACGAATACCAGCATTTAGCCTAGTTCAAAATCTGAAAGTTCGCGTACAGACGCCACAGTGTTCAAGTGTTGGATTCTTGCGACTATCAGCCTTCCATAACAGACACATAACCAGCAGTTGACGAGGAGAGAAAAGACTCAGCACGTTGCACATCATCGGCGGTCGTGATTTTAAAAGCTGATGGGTCACCCTCGCACACAAAAGTAGGCAGCCCCATCCACTCAACTAAAACTGCATCATCCGTGGCAGCAGACGCATCATCAGCAGCTTCATCAATGAAGCGCTCATGGGCCTCCATCAAGACACTTCCCAGGAAACCCTGGGGAGTTTGAACTGCTCTAAGGCGTGCACGCGGCAACGTGTTAAGAACAGGAGCAGGCGATCCATCCCCGATTTCCTTGATCGTGTCCGATACGGGAAGGCCTGGAACAACGGCCGGGCATTCATCATTCACAGCCTGCGCTACTCGGCGAATCAATCCAGGAGACGCGAAGGGCCTAGCTGCATCGTGAACAAGCACTATTCCCGATTCTTTGAGAGCAGTCAACCCCGCATAAACGGACTGTTGTCTGGTGACACCGCCAGGAACTACAATCACCTCACCAGCAAAGACCTTGCTTTTTTCTAGAACTTCTGAGAACTGTTCCAGAGCCTCATTTGGTGCGGTCACGCAGACCCTCGAAACACAACCGGACTGGGCTAATCCGTAGAGAGCCCACTCAACAAGAGTGCGACCCCCGATGGGTAGCAGAGCCTTAGCAATGTCGGCGCCGAGGCGTGTTCCCGCCCCGGCCGCCGTCACAATGGCAACAGCCAAGGTCAGTCCTGCGCCTCCACTGCGGCGATGCCGTCAGCGAGAGCCTGATCTAGCTCTTCAGTCGCTTCGTCCTCATCCACATCACGAGCCAATTTGAGTTCTGACACGAGGATCTGGCGTGCTTTCGTAAGCATGCGCTTTTCCCCCGCAGAAAGTCCTTTATCTGCATCGCGGCGTGAGAGATCCCGAACAACCTCAGATACCCTGACGATATTTCCAGTCGCGATCTTCTCCTGGTTGGCTTTAAAACGGCGCGACCAGTTTGAGGGCTCCTCAACATCTACTGCCCGGAGCACATCGAGAACATGTTCTACCCCGGCGTCGTCAACAACCTCGCGGACCCCAACCAAATCCACGTTCTTTGAGGGGACTTCAATTTCAAGGTCACTTTGGGCAACGTGGAGAACAAGATACTCCACTTTTTCCCCACCGAGTTCACGCTGCTTGATCTCTACGATTTCAGCAGCTCCATGGTGGGGATATACAACAGTCTCACCGACTTTAAAAGCCATTAGTCTCCTAGTCTTTACTTGCCCTGGTTAGCAACGGCATCAATTTTTGCCTGCGCTTCAGGATCAAGGTAACGCCCACCCTTTGTAATAGGCTTAAGGGTTTCTTCGTCAAGTTCATACACCAGTGGGATACCGGTCGGGATATTGACGCCGGCGATATCATCATCCGAAATACCATCGAGATGCTTGACAATAGCCCGAAGTGAATTGCCATGAGCCGCAATCATGACTGTCTTGCCAGTTTGGAGAGCAGGAACAATCGTTCCTTCCCAGTACGGCATGAGCCGTTCTAGAACGTCTTTTAAACATTCGGTCTTAGGAACCGGGTCGCCAGCATATCGGGGGTCACCATCTTGGCTGAACTCTGATCCAGCTTCGATAGGTGGTGGCGGCACGTCGTACGAGCGACGCCATTGCATGAACTGCTCTTCACCGTACTTTTCGCGAGTGGCCTTCTTATCGAGCCCCTGCAACGCGCCATAGTGACGCTCATTGAGACGCCAGCTCCGTTCAACCGGAATCCAATGACGATCCGCTTCATTAAGTGCAAGATTCGCTGTGGTGATCGCGCGACGCAATAGGGAGGTGAAAAGAAGGTCTGGAAGAACGTTTTCCTCTTTTAATAGAACGCCCCCAGCAGCGGCTTCTTTCTCTCCTCTTTCTGAAAGAGGAACGTCTACCCAACCGGTGAATAGGTTCTTGGCATTCCATTGACTCTCGCCATGGCGGAGCAAAACAAGCGTATATGTCATAGGGTTAATCCTCTCATTTTTTGCCCACTTTTGGGACGAGCAACCATCAGTTGGACTGGCCACTCTCACGGTAGTAACGATCACGTAGCGCAGCAGAAATTCTGCCACGCGAACTCATGGGAATACCCTGTTCTTGCGCCCATGCGCGAATCACAGCTGCATCACCTGCGACGCCGGAGACTCCTCCGCGACCACGCCTCGCCACTTTACGAGCATGTGAAATCCAGCGTTCCATATCTTTATGAAACTCAGCTAAATGCTCATCACTCAGATCAATCTCATACTGCTGCTTTCCTACTGAAAAATGTAGCGTTTCCGCAGCCGGAGTCTTGTCAATATCATCAATAAGAACATAACGTGCTTGCCGCATATCTGTTTACTCCCCTAATTCTATAATCCAACACAACCAGCTTAGAGCTAATGCTCGTAAAACACGAGAATATGCGCTTTATATACTTCTACCAACTCCACGAGGCCTATTTCGACACATTTGCACAAATGCGCAGGGGCACAATACTCTCATTATGCGTCCAAGTTCACATTTACCCCTTGACATCTCGAGGAAAGCGCGGGTAGATAGAGACAAGAAATTAATTTGCGCCTGAAGGGAACGATCTTGCAGTTTGGAGTATTCTCCGTCTCTGACATCACTGTTAATCCACTTTCTGGCGTGCAGATTTCTGAGGCGCAACGAATGAAGGATATTATTCGTATCGCACGACATGCTGAACAGGCCGGGCTCGATATATTTGGACTAGGTGAACACCACAACCCTCCGTTTGTGTCTTCTTCGCCTGCAACCACGCTGGCATATATTGGGGCGAAAACCTCACGGATCCTTCTCACGACTACATCTGCTCTGATTACAACAAACGACCCCGTAAGAATTGCTGAGGAATACACAACCCTCCAGCTTTTAGTAGGTGGGCGAGTGGACTTAATGATTGGTCGGGGCAATACCGAACAGGTATACCCCTGGTTTGGAAAGAATATTGAGCACAGTATCTCTCTGGCCGTGGAAAACTATGCGCTATTACGTCAACTTTGGGACACGGAAAATGTCAATTGGGAAGGACATCATCGGGCTCCCCTCGCAAACTTCACAGCAGTTCCGCGGCCACTGAATAACCAGCCACCTTTTATTTGGCACGGAGCTGTACAATCACCACAAATTGCCGAGCAAGCCGCCTTTTATGGAGACGGCTTCTTTCACAGTCACCTTTTCCAAGCAGCTGACCACACCCGAGATATCATTCAACTTTTCCGTGAACGATTTTCTCATTATGGACATGGCACTCCTGCCGAAGCAATAGTCGGATTAGGAGGGCAAGTTTATGTCGGTACCAGTTCGCAAGCCGCACTCGAAGAATTTCGTCCCTTTTTTGACAACGCAGCAGTATACCGATCAGCCCAATCACTGGAACAATGCATTCACGACACACCTTTAGCTGTCGGCTCTGTATCGCAGGTCATTGACAAAATACTCGGCTACAGGGAATACGTCGGCAACTACCAGAGACAGATGTTTCTCATTGATCATGCAGGGCTCCCTGTCGATATGGTGCTACGACAAATTGATTATTTGGGGGAAGATATCGTACCTGTCCTGCGCCGCGAATTAGAAGGCCAGCGTCCACCAGATTCTCCTGCCGATCCCCCACAACACATCGCTGTTGAAGCCACCAATGCATTTCTATCTCGAATTGAGCCCTTTTCTCTTCCGTCGAATATCAAGCCCTCAGTTCACGTAGCGCTTCCGCAGGACTTTGTCACTGGAACATCGATCTATCCGCAAGTCCCCCTGAGTGAAGGACTTGATGACTTACAAAAGACTCTTCGCAAGAGGAATCTATAGAGTTTCAGACTTTTGCAAGTACCACCCACAAAGCCACCATAAGCGGTATACACGCAGCTAACAGGACGATGATGTTCAGCCAGAGGTTTTCTCGAACAACGGCAACAACCTCTCGCAAAATTGCAGATGACCAAAAATAGCGACGCGTTTTCGCTCCAATTGCTTGCCCTGGCATACCTTTCTGACGCATGTACATTGCGGCCCGAAATGCGTGGAAGTCACTGGTGACCGCCACCCACCTACCTGGCCGCTCTTTCAAGGCAGCATAACTGTAAGCTATGTTCTGACTTGTCGTACGTGAGCTATTCTCCTCGGCGATTGAATCCGATGGGACGCCTTGGGAATGTGCGTACGTTGCCATTGCAAATGCTTCTGACGTTGTCTCATCAGGCCCCTGGCCACCGCTGAAAACCAAGAGCGCTCCGGGCTTTTTCTGGTAACGGTCTATCCCCAGGTCCACTCGCGCACGAAGTAGCGGTGTGAGTTCACCCCCTATGAGTCCTGCTCCCAACACCACGATGGTCGAGTAACTGCGGAAAAACCGCTTCACAATAAAACCGTATAGTCCCGAGTAAATCACGTAAGACACCACGACAAAAGCCAAATAGGTGAGGGGAAACACCAATAGTGTTAAAAGCATGAGGAGCCTTTGCTGCTCAGTAATAACCGTGACGGCAATCGCGACGGGATAGGCAAGGACTGCGACGCCCAGTGCAAGGCTTAGCGAATGAGAAAGACTCATTCCCTCACGTCGCACGAGCATCACTCCGGAAACAACTAAGAAAATACCGAGCACCACCACCAGCAATGCACCCAAAGCTATGAATCCCAGTAAAAAGTAGGTAGCAACCTGGTCTTTTACGCTACCTGCAGCCAACGCGAAAAGCGATATTGCGAAGGTCGCAAGTGTCGCACCTAAGAAGACCGCACAGCGCATTCGCCTAGGGTCTCGTATCACCATGACTGCAGTCACCGGTGCCACACATATGGTGGGGAAAAACAACCAGAAATACTCTTGTAGACTCACACACTCATGGTACCGGCGGGTATGCTTCAATGGTGCGAACATTAGGACCCTGTGTACTGCTAGTCAATCTCGGGACTCCCGATGCCCCCACCGCAAAGGCGGTGCGGCCTTATCTGAGAGAGTTCCTGTCTGATCGCCGAGTAGTGGAGATGCATCCCGCTGTGTGGCGTCCCATTCTTGAAGGAATTCTGCGGGTGCGTCCCGCCGATTCAGCAAAAAAGTACCGTTCCGTATGGGGGCCGACAGGATCTCCCCTGCTGCATTTTACTGCCGAGCAGGCCAGAAGAGTTGGTGCAGCTCTTTCGGGGCAGAGCGAAGTACGTTATGCCATGCGCTACGGATCTCGCTCAATTCCCGAAGCCCTCGATCAAATCATGGCGGAAGGGTATCGCCAGTTGCTAGTTGTCCCCCTGTACCCACAGTATTCGGCGACAACCTCTGCCACTGTTGCCGACGAAGTGTATCGCTGGGGTCTGGAAGCAAGAAACCAATTTGACTTGCGTATTCTGCGCGCATTTGCGAAAGATCCGGGATATATCGCTGCCGTTGTTGCAGCTATCGAAGCAACGTGGGCAGAAAAGGGACGCCCTGATTTTGCCGCAGGCGACAAACTCATTTTGAGTTTTCACGGTATTCCTCAGGCAATGGCCGATGCAGGAGACCCGTATCCGCAAGAAGCACGACTGACCTCCGCTTTGATACAGCAGCAGCTGGGACTGGCTGATGGTCACATGCTCCACACATACCAGTCCACATTTGGTCCAGCCGCTTGGCTAAAGCCTGCCACCATTGACACAGTCAAGGCCTTGGGAGTGCGTGGAACTCGTCGAGTCGACGTTGTCTGTCCTGGTTTCGTTTCCGATTGTCTAGAGACCCTCGAGGAAATTAATATCCTCAACCGAGAGACTTTTATTGAAGCAGGCGGAAAAGAGTTCCACTACATCCCCTGGGGGAATGACCGTGATGTCTGGGTAGAAGCTCTCACTCGCATTGTCCGGGACAACCTAGCAGGCTGGCTCTAAAGGTTCGCTAGCGCCTCTTCAATAGGGGTTGAACCCGTCACCGCGTCGAATGTGAGACGGGATAGATGGCTGTTATGAACGCAGTACGCGAGAATAGCGGCCACATCGGCCCGCGGAATTGACAGAGAATCGACTGCCAGCTCAGGTAGGCGTCGGGCAGCACGAATACTTCCCGTACCTGGATCATCGGTGAGAATTCCTGGCCTGGCAATCACCCAGTCGAGCGCCGTTTCACGCAGTGCCCGATCTGCGTCCCGTTTGGCGCGCACGTATTCTTTCCACACATGGTCGCTCTCAGGGTCAATCGGATGCTCCGCATTGAGGGTAGAAATCTGGATAAAACGAGGAACCCCCGCATCGAGAGCAGCCCTCTGAGACAACACAGATCCACCGTAGTCTACGGTTCGTTTACGGAGCGCTCCTGACCCATAACCTGCGCCCGCAGCAAAGACGACGGTATCGGCGCCTTTGAAAAATGGGGCCAAATCTCTCGCATCCATCGTCTCAATATCGAACACTAAGGGAGTAGCGCCAAGAGCTGCCACCGAGTCGACCTGAGTTTGGTTACGGATCAGCGACGTCACCTGATCCCCGCGTGCAACCAAATCTTTGGTGAGTAGCTGGGCGACCTTTCCGTGTCCACCTACAATGACGACGTTGTGCCAGACAGCGTCCATGATCCCTCCCTCACATTTCACCTATCACGACGGCATGTATAGAAAGATTATTCTACTCTTCCTGGGAGCTCACAGGCCCCGCGACACCTCGTCAAGACGAGTGTTCTCCTCTGGAGAAAGAACAATCGTGACTCCCTCCAATAACGGTGGCAGCTGACTGGGGACTCGTGCGGATGCTATGGGGGCCGTAACGGTGTCCTGTGCCAGCAGCCATGCAATAGCAATGGCAGCTGGCTCTACATTGTGCGAATGAGCGATTTCTATCAATGCGTCAACGGACTTGGCGACACCATTTCCCTGATACGCGCCAACCATTCCGGCACGCTCGCCTTCGAGGCCCTTTCCTTGATACTTGCCTGTGAGGAGTCCTGCAGCGAGAGAAAAATACGGCATAACTGCGAGGTCATATTCTTTGGCTAGAGGCAACAGTTTTTCCTCAAAATCCTGGCGGCAAACCAGGTTGTAGTGCGGTTGCAGAGCAACCGGTTTTGCCTTAGCTGGTGCTATTTCCATCCACTGGCGGATCCGCTCAGGACTGTGGTTCGACAATCCGACATAGCGAATTTTTCCTTCATCGACCAACTCAGTAAAGGCGGCAACTGATTCTTCCACCGGTACTTCGAGGTCCTCCGCATGCGCATAGTAGAGATCAATATAATCAGTGCCCAGCCTCCGCAGAGAGTCTTCTGCCGCACCTTTGATTGTCCCAGCAGATAGCCCGGTCCGGCCGGGAGCTTTTCCGACCTTCGTGGCAATCACAATATTTGAACGATCCGCACCTTTTGCTAGCCACTGCCCGATAATCAGCTCAGATTCTCCCCCGGAATTGCCTGATGCCCACGCTGAATATGAATCAGCAGAATCAATAAAATTCCCTCCCGCTTCAACATACTCATCAAGCACTGCAAAGGACTCGTTAGGAGTAGAAGTCCACCCAAAGGTATTGGTTCCCAAACATAGGGGATAAACATCAAGCATGATTCTCCTTGCCTTCTTCCTATACTCGATCCCGCAAACGCATCGACAGTGACGTGATGCAGCCATCAAGTTTCTCAAATTCAGATATGTCAACCGCAGTAACTTTAAACCCTAAATTCTGCAGCAGGGCGGCTGTCCCCGATGCCGAAGCCGAGACCACAACTTCATCGGGAGAAAGTGCAACCACCGACGCGCCAGCAGGCTCTGGGGCAGGCAAAAAACGATCGAATACCCGCGTATCCAAGAGGAGGTCAGGATTTCCGATCGTCGCACCGTCAGGCAAAAGCGTCGCAGCTTTTCTCAGGTATGGGGCACCCCGTAGTGGAACCGCAACGACGCGTAAGTCCAAAGCAGTGAAGAGCCGCCGCACGGCTGCCACACCCTGCGCATTGGTTTCCTGTCCCCGTCCCACGTGTACGGTTCCCATCAAATACTGTACGTCTCCCCCGCCAATGTAGGCTTTTGGTGGGGGATTGGCGATGGCATAACCTAGGGCTTCGAGTTGCTCCCGAACGATTGCGCTATCGGTTTCGTTGTGGCGTACGGCTCCTCGAGTCATGAGAGCTACAGTTCGGTAGGTGACCGCACTGTCTTCAACAAAACACGAGGTGACAACCGATGGCGTGCCCGGTAGTTCGACGATGTCCCAACCGGCCTTAGCAAATACCTCAACGTAGGATTCCCACTGGCGCAGAGCTCTGGCTGGGTCATATTCAACTTCGGGGAGGTCAACATCGGCTCCGAGGAGACGCGGATATTCCTCTGGAGCGGCCCCCATGGTGGGGTCGGGACGACGTGTCAATAGACGCTTTTTCACAACTTCTCAACCTAACTAATCTTTACCTGCACCATTATCCTCCTTCTGTTGCGGACATGCACTAGGCGACGCATTTTTCCGTGTCACACTAGAGGGGTGGATGCAGAAATCACTCAAGAGCTGGTCGCACATTTGGCCCCCATCACTGAGATAGACACTGCCGTACGCAGGCGCGCCGAGTACTCTTCGGACGCTTCAAATTACCGAGTTGTGCCCGCCGCGGTGGCTTTCCCCCACGATGCCGATGAGACTGCGGCAATCCTGGAGGTGGCACGCAACCTTTCTGTGCCTGTTACCTCACGCGGCGCGGGAACTTCTGTTGCCGGAAATGCGATTGGCCCCGGCTTGGTCCTTGACTTTTCTCGTCACATGAATCGCATCCTCGATATTGATGCTGAAGCTGGCCTGGCGCGAGTACAGCCGGGCGTCATCATGACCGACCTGCAGAAGGCAGCCTCGCCTACCGGCCTGTGGTTTGGCCCGGATCCTTCAACGAAGAATCGCGCGACAATCGGTGGGATGATCGGCAATAATGCGTGTGGTCCTCATGCTCTTGCTTTTGGGAGAACCGCGGATAACGTCGATTCTCTTGAGATCATTGATGGAACTGGCAGACGTTTCACTGCCGGAACAGACTTGTCGGTGGTCCCCGGGCTTTCTCACTTGGTTTCGTCGAATTTGGCGCTGATTCGGACGGTTTTGGGTTGTTTCACACGCCAGGTTTCTGGTTATTCACTGGAACATCTTCTCCCTGAAAACGGCACTCACCTAGCCAAGGCTTTAGTAGGTACTGAGGGCACTGTTGCGACTTTGGTCGAGGCGACAGTCAATCTACGCCCCATGCCACAAACTCCTGTTCTGGTAGTTCTAGGCTACGCAGATATGCCCTCAGCTGCAGACGACGTGTCAAACCTTTTGGGTCTCAATCTTTTAGCAGTAGAGGGGATGGATTCTCGCCTGGTCGAGGTGGTGCGTCGTCACCGCGGTTCGGTTCCCGATTTACCGCGTGGGGCTGGCTGGCTTTTCTGTGAGACAGAGGGGGTTGACGCGGCGCGCGAACTCATCAGCACTTCTGCTTGTATGGATTCCCGCATTGTTGCTGATAAGTCCGAGTCGGCAGCTCTTTGGCAAATCCGAGCCGATGGTGTGGGCCTGGCCGGGCGTACTCCATCGGGCAAAGCTGCCTGGCCTGGTTGGGAAGATTCAGCCGTTCCTCCCGAACATTTGGGAACCTACTTGCGGGAATTTGACGTACTCATGGATGCCCATGGTGTTTACGGTTTACCTTATGGGCATTTTGGTGATGGCTGTATCCATATTCGCATCGACTGGCCGCTGGACAACCCGGGTGATATTCCCGCCTTCGGTACGTTCATGGAAGAGGCGGCCGATCTGGTGTCACAGTTTGGCGGCTCTCTTTCCGGCGAGCACGGCGACGGGAGGGCCAGGTCATCGCTACTCCCTCGCATGTACTCCCAGGAAGTCCTTGATCTTTTCGGTAATTTCAAGGCACTCTTCGATCCGAAGAATCTTCTGAACCCAGGCGTCCTCGTCGACCCGAAGCCTTTGACTGAGGACCTGCGGCGCCCAGCGGCCCGCACCCTGGGAGCTCAAGGCTTTTCATTCCGAGAGGATGGCGGCGACATGACGCGGGCGGTGCATCGCTGCACGGGTGTCGGTAAATGCCGCGCGAATAATTTCGTGAATTCTGGTTTCATGTGCCCCAGCTACCAGGCCTCTAAGGACGAAAAGGATGTGACCCGGGCACGCGCCCGAATGTTGCAGGAGGTAGCGAACGGATCACTGGTGGGTGGATGGGACTCGCCAGCATTGGCTGAGTCTTTGGATCTGTGTCTGAGCTGTAAAGCTTGTGGTCATGATTGTCCGGCTGGCGTGGATATCGCCCGCTATAAGTCCGAGGCGACCTACCGCAAATATCGGGGAAAGCTTCGTCCTCCCAATCACTATGTTTTAGGGTGGCTTCCCCGCTGGGCCCGGCTCGCAACAATGGCTGCACCAATAGCTGCTATTGGAAATGCTGCAATGAACATAACTCCTATTCGCAAGGCCGTTTTTTCACTTTCTGGGATCGATTCACGTCGCACAATGACGGCTTTTGCCACTCAGCGTTTTAGTCGATGGTTCAAGAAGAAGCCCTCCACAACTCAACAAGGGCAAGACGTCATCGTCTGGGCGGATTCTTTCAGCGAATACTTGGACCCCACCTCAGCCAAAGCAATGGTTGATCTTCTGGTCGAGGCGGGATATCGAGTTCGGATTCCGTCATCCCCCGCGTGTTGTGGGCTGACATGGATCTCTACAGGACAGCTCGACGGCGCTAAGAAACGCTTACGTGGGCTTCTTGATGTCCTGGGGCCGGCCGCTGAGGAAGGTGTTCCGATCGTAGGCATTGAGCCCTCATGCACAGCTGTTTTACGTGATGATTTGGTCGATCTTCTCCCCGACGATCCTCGCTCACATGCGGTGGCATCTCAGGTGTTTACGCTGGCAGAACTCCTCACCCACCCTGAGTTCGGCCCTGGTCCCCAGTGGAAGCCCGCAACAGATCTGTCCGGTGTCACGATAATTGCCCAGCCGCACTGCCATCAGCATTCGGTGATGGGTTTTGGCGCAGATGCTGCGCTACTGCGCCGTTTGGGTGCGGATGTTCAACAGCTTTCTGGCTGTTGCGGGCTTGCAGGAAACTTTGGCATGGAAAAAGGACACTACGAAACTTCGGTGGCCGTGGCCGAAAACGGATTGCTTCCGGCCTTGCGAGAGATGCCTGAAAATGCAATGTTTTTGGCTGATGGCTACTCGTGCCGAACCCAGGCCTTGCAGTTGGCTGGGGTTGAAGGGGTCAGTCTGCCTCAGTTATTGGGTCTCACGCGGCCCTAAGTTCTCAATGGCCTGAGAGGCTTTGTCTGCAGATCGAGTAATTTTCTCTGCGGCCTTCTGAGTCGCCTTTTCTACGCGTCGTTCTTCACGCTCTTCAACCTGGTACGCGTGGGTAAAGGCTTTGCTGACCCTCTTTTCGTCTTCGCCTCGTTCTAGTTTTTCTTCCGCCCGCGCGAATGCAACTTCGACTTTCGACTCTGCCTGAACCATGGTCTCAGCTAACTCTTGGGTGGCGTCTTCAGCGCGGCGAGTGCTCTTCGCTACTTTTTTCTCGACACGCCGAACCGCTCGATCTTCATGTTTTTCACTCATAGACCAATGGTGCCAGACCTTAGAGCGTGCGCAACTCTTCTACAAGGCCTGTCTTCGATGACGTTTTATCGTCTTTTTTCTTGATGACCCGCGCGGGTGCTCCGGCCACCACGACTCCCGCCGGAACGTCCTCGACCACGATGGCCCCAGCTGCCACAACGGAGCCCTCTCCGACTCGGCACCCCTCAAGCACTACAGCATTAGCACCAATCATCACCCCGTCTTCAATGATGACCGGGGTGGCAGAAGCTGGCTCGATGACACCGGCTAATACGGCACCTGCACCGACGTGACAGTTCTTGCCGACGGTGGCGCGGCCTCCCAAAATTGCTCCCATGTCAATCATGGTGCCCTCACCAATCACGGCCCCTATGTTGATGATGGCGCCCATCATGATGACGGCGTTCTTCCCAATTTCTACCTGTTCACGGATGAGTGCGCCCGGTTCAATGCGAGCCTCGAAAGGTTTCATATCGAGCAGGGGGATGGCCGAATTGCGGCGATCATTTTCCACTACGAGGTCGTCGATCGCGTCAGCATTGGCTTCCAGTATCGGAGCTAGTTCAGCCCAATCGCCAAAAACGACGTCACCAAAAACCTTGGCACTCCCAAAATCGATTGGTTTAGACGTTTTCACGTAGAGCTTGACCGGGGTTACTTTCTTTGCCTGAGAGATGTAAGCAATGATTTCTTCGGCGTTCATACTCATGATCTTTAGTTGTCCTCTAGTAGTTGTGCGAAAGTATAGGTGCCAGGCGTGTGGCCCACCAGGCTACGGGCGGCGGTGAGGGCGCCCAGAGCAAAAATGCGACGAGAAAACGCGCGGTGGGTAATCTCCACGACCTCGTCTTCACCAAAGAAGGCCACTGTGTGTTCTCCTGGCACTGTGCCCCCACGAAGCGAATGCATCCCAACCTGACCTGGCTGTCGAGGCCCGTCGTTGGGGCTGCGACCGTAGGTGAGATCGGCGTCGCCGCCGACCGCACGGAGAAGTAGCTGCGCAGTTCCCGAGGGAGCATCTTTTTTGTAGCGGTGATGCGTCTCAGATATTTCAACGTCGAAGCTGGGACTCAACAGTTTTCCTAGGAGAGCTACCGCCTGCGCCATCACGTTGATACCCACCGAATAGTTTTCGGTGTAGATCACAGGAGCATACTCACCTAAAGCTTTGATTGCTTCGCCCTGATCTTCATATCCGGTCGTTCCAGAAACAAGGGCGGTACCGGTTCGGCGTACGTATTTTGCGAGGGCGTCAAAAATCGCGGGGGACGAAAAGTCAATGATGACATCCGCCGAATAGTCGGCGTCCCCCTCGAGATCTGCCACATTATCAGCATCTATTACTTTGGCCAGTTCCAGGTCATCTGATTCTTCGATCAGTCCTGCCAGCATTCGCCCCATTTGGCCATATCCACACAGCATTATTCTCACGCCCTTCAGTATGACATGCCACGGGTAAGCTAGTCCTATGACGTCACCTGTTGTCCAATATCGGCGCGACCTGCATCAGATACCTGAGCTCGGTTTCGACCTACCCAAGACTCTTGCCTACGTAAAAGATCATCTGCACACGTTGCCGGGGCTCGTCATTGAACCAGCCCCTTCATCGGTCTGCATATTCTTTGACGCGGGGGCAGCATCCACGGTCGCGTTTCGCGCCGACATGGATGCCCTCCCCACCACCGAAAGCACCGAACGCGTGGGAAGATCTTTGCATGAGGGCCGCATGCATGCTTGCGGCCACGACGGCCATATGGCAATGGCATTGGCCTTATGCGATTACGTGTCCGAACACATCGATACGCTGCCGCATAACGTACTGGTAATCTTCCAGCCAGCAGAAGAAACCACCGGCGGTGCCGAACCCATATGCGCATCGGGAATCTTCTCTCGGTTCAACGTGCAATCGGTATATGGCCTGCACATGTGGCCTGGTTTCGCCGCTGGCCAGATTGTCAGCCGACCCGGACCACTCATGGCCCGCTGCTGCGAGGTTCACGTAAAAATCACCGGAAAATCAGTTCACATTGCCAAAGCACACGAGGGAGCCGATGCACTTCTTGCCGGTTCGCTTCTTGTATCGCGCCTGGCCGATCGAGTCCCCAACGACCCGTTACAACTACTGCGCTTCGGTTTGCTCAAATCCGGAACGGTAGGCAATATCGTTGCCGGTAGCGCTACCGTTGCTGGCACACTCCGGTCCTTTTCTGACGATGACCACGAAGCACTCATTCAGCTTCTCACCGATACAGCAGCAGAAGTTGAGAAGGAAACAGGCTGCGAAGTCGAAATCTCTTTGACGGCCGGATACCCAGCCGTCATCAACGACGCTGACTTGTTCGATCAGGTAACCTCGTTGGGGATTCCCATTACGGTACTTGAAGAGCCGCCCATGACAGGTGAAGATTTCAGCTTTTATCAGCGGGAAGCTCCTGGGGTATTCTTTTTCGTGGGAACCGGACGCCCTGACGCGCTCCACTCGCAAACATTTGACTTTGACGAGGCGGCCTTGGAGTCCGGACTGAGACTATTGATCGCACTGACTCACCTCAATAGGGGACAATAGGAGGCATGAAAGCCTCCCCTTGTAGTCCAGATGCGCTTGATGCTGCCCTGGCGCAGTTTCCTACACCTTTCTACCTCTACGATGAGAGCACTCTTCACCAGCGAGTTCGCGATCTCCAAGAGGCTTTCAGTTGGAATAAGGGCTTTCGCGAATACTTCGCTGTGAAAGCACTGCCCAACCCTGCGGTTCTGGACGTTCTTCGCCAGTTAGGATGCGGAGCAGACTGTGCATCCGAAGCTGAACTCATCATGGCCAATAGCATTGGTCTGACGGGCGAAGACCTCATGTTCACCTCGAACAACACCCCTGCTGAAGAATTTGTCCTGGCACGCAAACTTGGGGCTATCATCAATCTCGACGCGCTGAATTTAGTGGACTTTTTAGATGAGACTGCCGGGATACCTGACCTTGTCTGCGTTCGTTACGCTCCTGACCACGAGATCGGGACCCAAAACCTCATCATGGGACACGCCCGTGAAGCCAAGTTTGGCATGACTAGGGAGCAGATTTTCACTGCCCTTGCCTCACTCCAGCAGCGTGGAGCGCGCCGTTTCGGTGTCCATTGCATGGCAGGCTCAAACTCCCTCAATCCCACCTACTATCCAGAACTTGCGCGCGAAGTATTTACGTTGGCAGTAGAAATCAAGAATCGACTTGGGATCGAACTGGAGTTCGTGAACTTCGGGGGAGGCGTTGGTATCCCCTACCGCGAAGATGAAGAACCACTCGACATTCACGCTATTGGCTTGGGCGTTCAGAAAGTGTATGCGGCCATCCTCTCTCCGGCTGGATTGGAGCCAGCGCTCTTTACAGAATTGGGACGCTACATCGCTGGCCCAGCAGGCATATTAGTCACCCGCGTGCGCCACATTAAAGACAGCTACAAGCGCTACGTGGGTGTCGATGCCAGCGCCTCGGACTTGCTGAGACCGGCAATGTACGGTGCCTACCACCACATCACCGTAGCCGGGCGAGAAGACGAAGATGGCACCACCCTCGTCGATGTCGTGGGATCACTATGCGAAAACAATGACAAATTTGCCATTGACCGAAGGCTCCCGGAAGTCTCTCCAGGCGACATCCTCATCATCCACGACGCTGGGGCTCACGGGCGATCCATGGGATACAACTACAATGGCAAGCTCCGCGCCGCAGAAGTTCTCATCCGCGCCGACGGCACACCCCAGTTAATTCGCCGCGCAGAAACACTCGACGATTACTTCGCAACCCTCACCCTCTAGTCGTCCGTCCCATTTTATGAGACACCACTGACAAGGTAGGTCTGCACCAGGCATGGTTGTCTCCATGACATCGCATGCCGCATCCCCCGCGCCTCAGGGCGTCGTATGCGCGCGAATGCGAATGCGTAGCTCAATCTGACCTCAGCCAGCTACGCCCAATAGGGCACCCCTCTTACTTGGAGCCCCCATGTCAACCCCCACAATTTCTTTCGAACTCATGCCTCCGCGCACCTCTTGCGATGATCCCTCCTTCTGGGAGACTGTCGACAACTTAGTTGCTGTTCACCCCGACTTTGTCTCTGTCACATATGGCGCTGGCGGGCATAATCGCGACACCGCACATGCCGTGACGGCCCGCCTAGTGCGGCAGGCTCCGATCCGCCCCCTAGCGCACCTCACATGTGTCGGCGCTTCGCGCACGGAAACCACGGAGGTTATCGATTCATACCTTGCTAGTGGAGTTCGCTCATTCTTAGCTTTACGAGGCGACCAGCCCCAGGGCCGGGCGGCATCTCCAGACGCTTTGAAATCCTCAATTGAGCTCATCGCTCTCTTGCGTTCGCGTGAAGCCCTGCGGTGTGCCGAATCCGCATCTGCCGCCTTGCGTTCCGCAGTTGCCCCACTCATTGTTTCCGTTGCAACGTTTCCGGCAGGAAACCCAGCAGCAGGAACCACACCAACCCAAGAAGTAGAACGCCTCCTCGTCAAACAGGCCGCGGGTGCCAGCTTTGCCATCACCCAGCTGTTTTACGATGCCGACATCTACCTGAACTTCGTGGACGAAGCGCGCCAAGCCGGAGTGACCATCCCTATCTTGGCTGGCATACTCCCAGCAACCCATCCTCGGCGTCTACGCCGAGTTGCCGAGCTCACCGGTGTGGCGCCGGACCCACTCTTCATGGATGCTCTAGAAAACGCAGCGGATCCTGCATCTCTCGGCATTGCCGAAAGCGGCCGGGTGATAGAACGAATTCTTGCTGCTGGGGCACCCGGAGTCCATCTTTACACTTTCAACCAAGCTAAACCCACCCTGCAGGTTTTAGCAGCCGCCAACCTTATCAAGCCGGAAACCATTTAGGAGAAACCATGTCAACCTTTCCCTCAGCCACAATTGTCGGATATCCACGGATCGGCCCCGACCGTGAGCTCAAACGTGCCCTCGAGTCATACTGGGCTGGAAAATCTGAAAGGGACCAACTCCAATCGGCAGCAGCGCGCCTGCGCCTGCAGTCCTATGAACGCCTATCCGATCTAGGACTGTCTACTGTCGAGGCGGCAATACCTGCCAGCTTCTCCTACTACGACCAGGTTCTCGACGTGACTGCCCTTCTTGGGGCGATTCCAGAGCGTTTCCGCGATTTCGACATCGAACCGTTGGACCTGTATTTTGCTCTTGCGCGTGGTCACCAAGGTGCGGCTGCCTTAGAAATGACCAAATGGTTCAACACGAACTATCACTACCTAGTACCTGAGATCGATGCGCATACCCCAATTTCTTTGACTCACAATGCTCCACTGGACCTCTATCGCGAAGCTAAAGAAGCGGGAATTACGGTTCGCCCGACGCTTGTTGGCCCGGTAACGTACCTTCTCCTCGCCAAAGGAATTGACGGCTACAACCCTCTGGACCGACTTGATGATGTCATCGATGTATACGCCGAGGTACTCCATCAGCTCTACGCTGCCGGTGTTCCCTGGGTGCAATTGGATGAGCCAGGCGTCACCTCCGACAATCTAGGCATCACAACCGAAGAACTTCAGAATGTATTGCTGCACGCATACCGCCGCCTCACCAGCGGCAAACGGCCCAGTATTCTGGTCACCACACCCTATGGTGAGGCCGTCTCGGCGATAGAGACCCTAAGTGAGACCGATGTGGAGGCTATTCATGTCGACCTTGTCCACGGAACGCAGCCTCAAACGTGGGGCAACAAGGTTCTCGTGGCCGGCATCGTCAATGGTCGCAATATTTGGCGCGCCGATCTTTCCGGCGCATTGTCGAGGCTGGCTTCTCTTCCAGGCGAGGTGAGCGTTGCCTCGTCCACATCGTTGCAGCATGTTCCCTATGACGCTTCACGTGAAAACTGGGAAAGCGAAGACCTAGCACTGTGGACTGCTTTCGCCGATCAGAAGGTTGCAGAAATTGTCACATTGGCCCGCGGACTTGATGAGGGCCGCGATGCAGTATCGGCTGAGCTTGCCCTCGCCGATGCGGCACATAAACGACGCCACGAGGCACCCGGCGTGAGTGTGAAGGCCATTCGGGAAGCTACCGCCGCGGTGACTCAGGCCGACCGAGAGCGCGCACCGTACTCCCTGCGAGCTGATGCCCAAGCACAACGCTTTTCACTTCCGGCTATCCCCACCACAACAATTGGGTCTTTCCCCCAGACACCGCAGATTCGGCAAGCCCGAGCACTCCATGCCAAGGGTGAGCTAAATGAGGATCAGTACCGCGCACGTTTGGAAGACGAAATCCGCTCGGTCATTGCGTTGCAAGAAAAACTGGGACTCGATGTTCTGGTACATGGCGAGCCCGAACGCAATGATATGGTCCAGTACTTCGCAGAAAATCTCGAGGGATTCACTACCACCAAGCATGGCTGGGTCCAATCCTATGGCTCCCGCTGCACCAGGCCCTCTGTACTATGGGGCGATGTCTCACGTTCTGCCCCTATCACAGTATCGTGGTCCACTTTCGCGCAATCTCTTACTGATAAACCTGTCAAAGGTATGCTCACCGGCCCGGTGACAATCCTGGCGTGGTCCTTCGTACGCGAAGACCTGCCCCTGGGTGAAGTCGCAGACCAGGTAGGACTGGCTTTGCGCGAGGAAGTTGGCGACTTGGAGTCGGCTGGAATAGGAATCATCCAAGTAGATGAGCCGGCTTTGCGTGAGCTGCTGCCGTTGCGCCTAGAGGACCAGCAGGAATATCTCGAGTGGTCGATTGGTTCGTTCCGCCTGGCTACCTCTGGGGTGCGGCCAGATACTCAAATTCATACCCATCTGTGTTATTCAGAGTTTGGCGATGTCATTTCTGCCATTGACGACCTCAATGCCGACGTTACCTCACTCGAAGCAGCGCGTTCACACATGGAAGTTTTGCCAGAGTTGGCGGCAACCGGCTTCGATCGTGGGATTGGACCTGGCGTCTATGACATTCATTCGCCACAGATCCCCACCGAGGAACAAATTACTGAACTACTGGCATTGGCCGCTGAGGCAGTGCCTGCCCAGCGGCTCTGGTCCAATCCCGACTGCGGCCTCAAGACCCGCACCTACCAGGAAGTAATTCCGTCCCTGGAAAACCTGGTGCGGGCCACGGCCACCGTCCGGGCTCAGTTGGAAGTATCTGCTGACGCGTAATTCTCAATAACATCGAGAAGGAGGCGCGCCCCGAATCCGGTAGCACCGGCGGGGCGCCAGCCTTCTGGTTTCTCTTGGTTCATGGGGCCGGCAATATCGACATGCACCCACGGAGTATCCCCCACAAAATGCTGCAGGAAAAGCGCCGCTACGATCGCTCCACCAAAGCGGGTGCCCCCCACATTCGATATGTCCGCAACAAGCGAATCCAGTTGCGACCGATATTTTTGTTCAAGGGGAAGCCGCCAGGTTTCCTCGCCCGTGTTCGTAGAAGCCTCAGTGACGATAGCCGCAAGCGCGTCATCGTTGGTGAAAGTGGCGGCGAGGTCCTGTCCCAATGCCACAATTGCCGCGCCGGTGAGCGTGGCAACATCAATGATCGCGTCGAGGTCTTCCTGCGCCGCTAGAGAAAGGCCATCCATGAGCACAAGGCGGCCTTCGGCATCAGTGTTCTTGACCTCAACAGTAGTACCATCTGCTGCAGTGAGAACATCACCCAGCCGGTATGCGTCCCCTGAAATCATATTGTCTGTGCAGAGCAGCCATGCAGTCACTTCAACCTGCGCTTGAGTGGCTGGTAGTGAGCTCATTGCGCCAAGGATTGCCGCGGCGCCGCCCATATCCATCTTCATGACCTGGTGGAACTGGTCTGAAGGCTTCAGGCTGACCCCGCCCGAATCATACGTGATGCCTTTACCCACCAGCCCAATGTGAGCCACGGGGTCACTGGGGCTGTAATGCAGTTTGATGAGGCGTGCAGGCTCGTAGGAGCCCCGGTTGACTCCAAGGAGGCCGCCGCATCCCATCTCAATCAAGGCGTCGTTGTCAAATATTTCGATGCCCAGTTGATGCTGCTGAGCGAGATTCGCTGCTGCTTCCGCCAGGTCGCGCGCGGTGAGGTACCCGGGAGGCGTGTTGGTGAGATCACGTGCAATGACTGTTGCGCGTGCTAGGTTTCTTCCTGTCTCCACGTCAGCGGAAGTAGAGTCGCAGCCCTGAAGTAGCAGTTTTTCCAGATGGGTGTGTTTCGGCTCGGATTTAAGCGCCTCGTATCGGTACCGAGCTAAGAGAGCTCCTTCTACCAGGTACCGCGCTGCATGGGGAACTTTGATCGATCCGACGATGCCAACCCGTGATGCGTTCTTTGCTGCGTTTACTGCTGCCGCGGCAATATCACGGAGCGCGGGGCCGTCGAGGTCTTGTGTCTTCCCTGCGCCTAGTGCAATCACATCCGCACCATGAGGATTGGGAAGAAGAAGTCCTTCACCGGTCTTCGGTGTGAAGCCAAGTTCTTTGAGTTGTTCAGCTGAAAAGCCAGCCTCCTCTGGAACCGGAGCGTCTTCAAAAATCAGGTATCCGATAGCTTGTGCTTGATCAGTGGTGTCAAGGACAACCTCAAGATCGTCGAGTTTTTCCAGTCCTGGAAGCACGGGAAAATCTTCAGGAATCAACTTGGCGGGAGTGCGAGTCAACTGAACCTCCTAGTATGTCAACAGTGCAACCCCACTCTACGTGTTCTCTTCTTCGCTTTCCTCTTCCTGGCACGACCGCCGTTAGGTGTGCATTGGCCCTGCACTCAATTGCACCAGTCGGCCCCCGCCCACAGGTGCGTGTTATATGTCTGTTATTCATTGGCTTAGTGCGCAAAAATCCAGCACCTGTTGCACTGCGAGTAAGGTAAGGACATGGATGTGCGCGCAACTTTCCCACAAGGAGGTCTCCTCGGGTGGGGAGCTAACCTTACCGAGGCACTAAACTACCGCAACAATCCGAAACTCTACGCGCGCCGAACCCTCACCTCCGCAGACCTACGCTCATTGAAAAGACAGATAGTTACCCCAGACCCGGGGGCATTTTCTCAAGGCAGCATGGATGATTGTTACCTCATTTCTGATCTCAAAGCACTCATGTCTACCGAGGTGGGACGCAAGCAGATCGAGGCTATGGTCGAAGTACACCGCGATTTTGCAGTCATATGGTTTTGGGATGGACTGCGCAGGATTCCGGTTCGCGTTCGCAGTGTTTTCGAGGCGGGAGTTCGCAGAATACGAGGACCACGTACACCTCTTGCAGCGGTGATCGAAAGTGCGTACGCCCACTTTCGATGGGAATTTCAGGGCCGTCTACCCACCATGGGATTCTCTGGAGACACCTTGGGAGAAATTGCAGGTGTTGCGGTGTGGCAGAAACGACGGGTCCTGGGGCTAAGAGACACCGATGTGGCTGCCATAGGGCGAGCCCGATCTGCAGACTTGCCTGTCGTTGTGTCGACGGTGGGGTCCAACCCTGTAGAGTTCACTGACGCATTCGACATTCGCAAGCGGACTTTCGATGCTGAAGCACCTGCAAGAATCCCTGGATTAGGAGACGTTAGTGTTCGTATCCGGGCAGCACATGCGTACATGGTGACGTCAGTCGGTGCCAACTGGGTAGAACTGGTCAATCCGTGGGAGTATAACTACGGCACCGACGGCCAAGTGCTGCGAGCCACCGAAGGCGTCCATCAGGGAGCACTCACCGTTCGCCTCCCCATATTTATGCGTCTGTTCGGGCATGTGGGACTTATCCCTTCGCGATCACTTGCTTTATGGAAGAGTCACTTGGGCATGGAATAGCCAGTCATATCGTCACTGAACGCTACTCATTTATGTAATCCTTGAATTATGTTCGATACACACACATTTGATGACGCTAGATTTGTTCCCCTACAAATCCGGGAGCGCTTCGAATTTATGGAGACCAGCTCAGCCTGCGCTCTCATGGCTACCACTTGCCGAGAGGAGTGAGCTGACATTCTTTCTGTTCTAGAACAGTTCCAGCTTGATCCCCAAACATGGATGCGTGCTGGCGGCAACCGCGGTGATGTGGCCAAAGAAATCGATTCTGCCTTCGAGGAACGCGGCTGGGCAGAGAGACGTCTCGATCTAAAAACGCATGCTTTTCTACTGGATAGAAAAGGGCAGGTTAAGACTACTTTTGACCCGGTGTACCAGGAGGGCTACTTGGTTGACAATGTCAAAGGCCGCGTTGCGCTCGACGTCGAATGGAACGCCATAGATGGAAATCTCGATAGAGACATGACGGCCTACCGCAGCTGGCATGAGGCTGGAGCCATTACGGCTGCAGTGATTATCACAAAGCATCAGGCGTCTTTGCGATCGCTTCTTAACCGCCTATGGGGTGACTACAACAACGCGAGAGACATTCAACTACAAGTCACCAAGCCCCCTATTGATATGGCCACATCCACAACGACGAATTTTGAGAAAGCAGAACTCCGAATCCGCAGAGGCGTTATGGGGACATGCCCTTTACTTGTCATGGGAGTGTCAGAGTCTACCTGGAATGGGAAGGCCTATTTGGGGACCGACTGACCGCCCTGGCTGCGAAGTTGTACCCCAGCCTCGTTGAGAAGTGCCCTAACCCTCGCGATGGAATATCCAGTCTCGGCGGCTACAGCACGCACGCTTGCTTTTTCGGAGTAAAGATCGCCCACCGCTTGGGCAACGGCTCTACGCACTTCAGTGGGTAGTCTTTCATTAGGTTTGAGAGGAGGAAAAATAGCGCCTCCCGCATATCCCTTATGGACCTGTCCGCGCGTATGTCCATCAGATTCATCACCCCATACGGTCCAACCAGGGCGCTGGTGACGTGCAAAGAGCTCAAGGAACGGACCTGGAGAGCACGCCTCAATCAGGTCATATTGTTCGTCAGGTTTACGAGAGTGTTCACGTTTGCGTGTCTCAATCATGTTGACCTGTGATCTCCCAGGTTGCAGAGTTCGCATTCGCCCCTTGACTCCGAAAAGAATCAGTTCAGTGACGTTACGGAAGTAGAATCCGACTCCTCGGCCATCGGGACCACCATCTTTTCGGCGTTTCGCCCACACTAGATTGCTGACATAGCGAAATCCCCATTCACGCATGACATCGAGCCCATCGGGTAAAAGAGCATTGGGAACCCATAAATAGAGATGAGCATTCGTAGCAGTCACCTCGCTAACCGGCAGTTCTTTGATCTGGTCGAGGGGGAGCGTCGAATATCGATCGAGACGCCGATGCTCGGGCGCAACTTTGCCGGTACGGTTAGCGAACTGCCACGGCGGATCTGCTAAGACGGTAGAAAATCCCCCTGTCACGGTGGGTAACGGAGAAATAGCGTCATTAGCACGCAGCGGATTTGGCATGGAAAAAATGTAGCAGATTTAGATCTATATTTAGATCTTCAGTTTACCCAGCGTGCTCTATCCACCCGAATAAAACACTGTCCCGGTGACAAATATCAAACTGCCACAGGAATTATCACACTGTCATGTGCCAGGGCAGGTGAGGGGGGCGGGAACTGTTCCCTCAAGCAAGTATGCACTGACCGCCTTTTGCACACATTCTTGACCCGACTGAGTGTACGCACCGTGGTTCCAATCATCCACGGTGATCAGGACGGCATTTTCGAGGCTCTCAGCCAGAGACTCTGCCATCACATAAGGCGTTGCTGGATCATGCGTTGTGCCAACAACAACAATAGGTGCTGACCCTGGGGCTGTTACGTGAGTGCGTCGCTGTTGCGGCTGAATCGGCCATCCTTCTAACCCGGCAGAAGAGAAGCCAAAATCTTCACCTAGCACGGGCAGTTCTTCACGTAGCTGCTCTGCCTGGGCACCCCATTCATCAACAGTTCCGACGGGTTCCATGTCAAGGGCATTGATGACAGTAAAAGCATCCTGAGAATTGCTATAAGACCCGTCGTCTTCTCGTCCGTTGTAGTAGTCAGCAAGGAGAAGCAGAATAGTGCCGTTACCGTTCAAAGCCATTTGCATACCCTGCAACAAAAGTGGGTATGACTCAGCGGAATAGAGGGAACCAATGATCCCGGTGCGGGCCAGGCTGGCTGTAAGTGGGCGTTCTGGATCATTCGTTTTGAGGGGAGCCTCATCAAGCTGAGTCAGAAATTCTTTGATCTGTTTCTTACTGGGTTCCAGACCCGGATCTAGCGGGCACGATGACTGCTGGTGACACCACTCGATCCAGTGATAAAGAGACTCTTCCATTCCTCGTGCCTGCAGAGCTACCAAAGTGTTGGAATCGGTTGCAGGATCCAGCGCACCATCAAGAACCATGCGTCCCACTTTGTCGGGGAAAGTGTCGGCGTACACTGCCCCCAGAGCTGTGCCATATGAATAGCCCACGTAGTCGAAGGAATCTGCCCCCATCAGTTGACGAAGCATTTCAAAGTCTTGTGCTGCAGAGAAAGTGTCAACGAATCCCACGATGTCGCCGTTTCGTTCCTCGCATTGCGCAGCAAAATCGGCCATTTCTTGTCGGTACAATGCCATGCGCTCATCTATGGGAAGATCTGCAGGATCGTCAATGTCATCACCGGCGAGGTCTTGATCAAGTTCTTCATCCGTACGGCAACGAATAGGAGTCGATTCGCCGACACCTCGCGGATCCATTGCAACAATTTGGTAGTGCTCCGAAATCTCTTCTGGCAGCATCTGTTCTACGAATACCGAAAGAGAATTGACGGCATCGCCGCCAGGACCTCCCAGGTTGAAGAATAGTGGTGGCGCGTCCTCGCCCGCACCAGTGTAGCGCGCAATCGCAAGATTAATCGGATCAGAGTTGAGGTCATTCCAGTTCATCGGTGCGGCAATGGTTGCACACTGATAATTCTCAAGATCTTCAGGTGCTGGCAAGGGCGATGTTGTCACTTGGGGTCCTTCGCAAGGCTCCCAAGAGATAGTCTGCGCAAAGGGGTCGGTAAGCGGTTCAACAGCAGAAGGCCGGGACTGTTCAACAGCGGCAGGAATCGAAGGAGTGCATGCAGTGAGTACGAACCCCGCTGCTAAGAGTAGGCCTGCAGATTGTCTGCTCTTCATTACTATCCCTTCGGTGTTCGCATAATGCTGACAAGGAGTGCCTCCATGACAAGCAACTGTGCGGCATTGCTGCCGAGTCTTCTTCGTGCAAGGTCAACCGCGTCTGCTGCTATTCCAGCGTTTCGCCCTAGCCACCCCGACAGTTCTTCTTCCATATCAGCATTGACAACAGGCACATCAGCACCAACGCTGCGAACCATGACATCGCGGAAAAAACTGAGGAGATCGAGACACACCCGATCAAGCGCATCAGTAAGTGCCCTGCGACTGCGACGCTTTTGGTCGGCCTGCAAATTGCGTAACTGCGTGGCCACGTCACGTGGAAGCACTTCATCTTCGGTAAGACCGTAGGCCGACAACAAGGAACTCACTTCTTCTTGATCAAGGTCCGCGCTAGTCTTCTCTGCAACATCTTTGGCGGCTGCCATAAGCTTCCCAGCGGCAATGACGGCTTCGCCTGTGTTGGAAGGGTTGAGTGCCAATCGCATGAGTTCAACTCGGGAATCTCTGGTATGTGGGTCCTTGACCATGGCGCGAGCCAGACCAATATGGGACTGCGATATTTGCGCGGCTACCAGAGCCTTGTCGTAGGGTACGCCTTCAGTTGCTTGAAGGAGCTGGGCAACCGCCCCCGCATCAGGAGTCACCAGATTTAATACACGACATCTTGACCGTATGGTGACAAGCATGTCTTGCGGGGTCGGAGCACATAAAACCCATATAGTCTTTTCTGGCGGCTCTTCAATGGCCTTGAGTAGCCGGTTCCCTGTCTGGTCGTTAATTCGGTCAGCGTCTTCGATGATGATGACACGGTAACCACCCATGATGGGCGAGGCGTAAGCCTGAGTGCGGATGTCTTTTACTTGTTCGGTGTCGATGATGACCTTATCCGTTGCCACAATCGTGACATCGAGGTTCGTCCCACTCATGGTGGTCCGACAGCCTTCGCATTCACCGCATCCCGGCTCAGGTCCGGTGCACTGTAGTGCAGCCGCGAAACACCGTGCAGCCACGGAACGTCCCGAACCTGGAGGGCCGGTGATGAGCCATGCGTGGGACTCCCCACCATGTGACGCAGCGCTGCGCAGCACCTGGGTTGCTTCCTCTTGTCCTACAAGGACGTCCCAGACACTCATGAACAGGACTCTAGCAAAGCATCAATCGTGAGTGCGAATACTTCTTCTACAGGCAAAGTTGAATCGATGACACGATACTGCTGCGGCTTAGCAGCTGCCGCCGATAAATATTGGGCACGAACCTCCTCGTGGAAACCTTTTCCTGCTCTTTCTATCCGATCTGGCTCAGCTCCAGCTCGTTGCAAACCAACCTCAACGGGGACGTCAAAAACAACCACAAGGTCTGGTTCTAAGCCATCAACCGCCCATAAAGATAAGTCTCTGATTGCTTCTACTCCCAGGCCCCGTCCAAGGCCTTGATATGCGACTGACGAGTCGATATAGCGATCGGTGATAACCGTCTTGCCACTGCTGAGCGCAGGTCGAATAGTTGTTGCCACGTGATATGCACGGTCAGCCGCATACAGTAGAGCCTCAGTTCGAGCGTCAATATTGTCAGGACCGTGCATCACTAAGTTCCGGATTTGATTTCCAAGCGGGGTGCCGCCCGGTTCGCGAGTAAATACAAGCGGTGCATCCAAGCGCCTGCGCAAAAGTTCCAGTTGAGTGGATTTACCCGATCCGTCGCCTCCCTCAAAAGCGATGAAAAACCCCCGAGGCCTGTCCTTGAGAGCGGCACTAAGTGCGTCAACCGCGGTCATTTCTTCTTCGCTTTAGCTGTGCTCTTTCGGCGTGCAGGCGCTTTCTTGGGGGTTGGCCCCTTCGCACGCTTATCTGCCAAAAGAGTGAAAGCTCTTTCTTCGGTGAGGGCCTCAACAGATTCAGAACGCGGCACAGTAACATTCGTTGTCCCATCGGTGATATAGGGACCGAAACGCCCGTCCTTGACAACAACTTTCTTCCCGGAAATCGGATCCTCACCGAACTCACGAAGAGGCGGCTTGGCGGTTCCACGCCCTCGCTGCTTGGGCTGAGAATAAATCTCTAATGCCTCTTCCAAGGTAATCTCTAGCAATTGACGCTCAGAACCGATGGTGCGAGAGTCTTTCCCCTTCTTCAAGTAAGGCCCGTACGGACCGTTCTGTGCGGTAATCACCTCGCCATCAGGAGCAGTTCCAACCTCACGAGGAAGAGAAAGCAACAACAGGGCCTCTTCTAAGCTCACGGTTTTCACATCCATGTCTTTGAAAAGTGAGGCGGTTCGGGGTTTATCTTTCGAATCCTCTGGTAGCAGCTCGGTCACGTAGGGGCCATACCGACCGGTCTTGACGATGAGGACATTTCCTGATTGGGGATCTATGCCAAGCTCTCGCCCATCGGCGGCTGCCTCCGACAATAGTTCTTCAGCTACTTTTACGTTCATCTCATCGGGGGCAATATCAGCCGGAACATTGGCACGTTGGCCGTCTGGTGTTTCCAAATATGGGCCGTAACGTCCGATTCGTAAGGTGACTCCTTCAGCAATCGGAATGGAGTTCACCTCACGGGCATCAATATCTCCAAGGTTGGCGACTGTGTCACGTAGACCACGCTTGGCAAATTCTTCGGCTTCAGCGTGTGCTTCTTCAGAGTCGTTGTCACCAAAATAGAAGCCGGAAAGCCATGCGGATCCGTCTTCTTCTCCAAGTGCTATCCGGTCCAGATCTTCTTCCATCTGGGCGGTGAAATCGTAGTTCACCAAATCCGACAAATTTTCTACTAAGAGACGCGTGACAGAAAACGCCAGCCAGGTGGGCACCAAGTACTGCCCACGGTGAGTGACGTAGCCTCGATCAGAAATCGTCTGGATAGTTGAGGCATATGTCGACGGGCGCCCGATACCCAGGTCTTCCATCATTTTGACCAATGTCGCTTCTGTGTAGCGCCCTGGAGGCTGCGTTTCGTGTCCTTCGGCTTCTGCCGAAGCTATCTGGACAATGTCCCCTTCAGCAACGTTGGGGAGTTCTCGTTCCTGCGCGTCATCTTTGCGCTTTCCATCTCGGCTCTCCTGGTAAAGTGCCCTAAACCCTGGATCGGTAATCACAGTTCCCGAGGTGGATGCTGTGACCTCACGTCCCGCAGCATTCGCCTGGAGTTTGACGGTAGCGGTATATCCAACGGCATCATTCATCTGAGAGGCAAGTGTCCGCTTCCAAATGAGCTCATAAAGAGCTAGCTGTTGCGGCGCTAACACACCTTCAAGGGCCTTTGGATGTTGAAATTTTTCACCTGAAGGTCGGATTGCCTCATGAGCCTCTTGCGCCCCCTTGGCCATCTTCCCATATACACGTGGCTTTTCAGGCAATGCATCAGCACCGAATTGCATGGAAACCTGTTCGCGTGCTGCTTTGAGAGCCTGAGATGACAACGCCGTGGAATCCGTACGCATGTAGGTGATATGTCCAGATTCGTACAGAGTCTGGGCCGTTCGCATCGTGGTTGACGCATTCCATTTGAGCTTACGAGAAGCCTCTTGTTGCAGCGTCGACGTAGTGAAAGGTGCAGCCGGACGGCGCCGGTAGGGCTTTTGGGTGACAGAAGAAACGAGCGCGTCAATCCCCTCAAGAGCTGCGGCTAGTTCGGGAGCACTTGTCTGCGTGAGAACTTCTGCGTCCTTTTTCAGCTTGCCGTCGGGCCCGAAGTCCGATCCAGTAGCCACAGGTTTACCATCAACAGCGCTGACGCGCGCCTCGAAGTCATTCTGTCCTGCAGTAGCCCCACATTTTATTGACCAGTATGCGGCACTAACATGGGACATTCTTTCGCGTTCACGGTCAACCACTAGTCGCGTGGCAACCGATTGAACGCGGCCTGCTGAAAGCCCCCGAGTTACTTTCTTCCACAAGACAGGAGAAACTTCCCACCCAAAAAGTCGATCCAGAACCCGCCTAGTCTCTTGAGCGTCGACCAGATTCTGGTCTATTTCACGAGTGTTCTCTAGGGCCCGTTGAATCGCTTCTTTAGTGATTTCGTGGAAAACCATGCGTTTGACAGGAACTTTAGGCTTGAGAACTTCCAAAAGATGCCATGCGATAGCCTCGCCTTCGCGGTCCTCATCAGTAGCCAGGTAGAGTTCGTCTGCGTCTTTGAGTGCTCGCTTGAGCTCAGTGACCTTCTTCTTCTTGTCGGGGTTCACCTGGTAATAAGGTTTGAATCCGTCGTCAACATTGACTGCAAACTTCCCGTAAGGCCCCTTCTTCATGCTGGCAGGTAGCTCAGATGGAATCGGCAAATCACGCACGTGCCCCACAGAGGCTTCGACCACAAAACCGTCGCCAAGGTAATTCTTGATGGTTTGAGCCTTCGCCGGCGATTCGACGATAACCAGCTTCGTTCCTGCCACTATCTCTACTTTCTTCGCATGTACCGGGTGCACCCCCAGAGCTGACCTTATACCGAATGTGCTAGGTTCGGTCAAGCAACGACGCTACCTGGAACCGTACAAGCTCTGGTAGGGCTGTCGCAATCTGCTCTTCAATGTTTGGGACAGAATCACCAGTAATTGCAGCCAGCGCGTGGATGATTTGCCCACAGGTAAGTTCGCCGTCCGCAACGCCTAGAAGCGCAGCCATATGGGAGCTTACCTGGATATCTCTTCCCATCCCAGCCCCTTGCGTGACGCGGATTTGGGATGGATCGGAATAGCCCGGTATGAAGTAGCGCACCTCGCGGACGTCGGGTGATACCTTAATCCGTCGTTCTTTCCAATCAGATGGCAGTTGAAGGTTTTCCAGTGCCGCCGCAATCGCAGCACCATCGGGCAGATGCCCCTGTTCGACTTCATCATGGACAGATATAGCCTGGGCAGCAGCAGGTGTCTCTTCAAGGCGTCGCATGGCAATAAATCCCATGCCAATCCCGGCTACACCAGCATGAATGAAATCCTGGAGCCATGCCCGATACAGCCCATCTGTATCCTGTTCCCCCGAATCTCGTAGCCACATCTCGACATACTGGGCAGGATCGAGAAGATCGCGTTGCACCAGCCAGGCATCCGCGCTATCGGAAAGCCAGCTTTGAGGCCTGATATGCCAATCGTCTTCTCCGCGGATCTCCCAGTTCGCTAGCATCTGCAAGATCCCTTGAGGCTCAAGGTACTTGGGGCCTTGACGGACGATGGTCGCAATAAGGTTATCCCTGTCCATTCCGCCATCGCGATAGTCCATGTGCCTGGTGTCACGTACTGATTGCGGAGTAATCACAAAGGGAGGATTCGAGGTAATGAGATCGAACCGTTCCCCGTCAACGGGTTCAAAAAGAGAACCTTGACGAACATCGATATTCGTAGCTCCGTTGAGTGCAGCATTGAATCGTGCAAAATGACATGCGCGCTCACTGAGGTCGGTGGCAACAACCCGATCACAATGGGTAGACAAACATAATGCCAAAATCCCGCAACCAGTTCCCAGATCAAGCGCAGACGTCATATGGCTGCGAACCGTCATGTGCAAAAGCGAAATCGTAGCCTGGCCAATGCCCAAAACATGTTCCGGCTTGAGAGGTTTCTTAGTCTGGCTCTCCCCCAAATCGGAACATATCCACCAGTTATTCCCTTGCCAATGGTAGGGACGCACATCAACTAGTGCGCGCCCGTCACGCACTAACCCCAGTTTTTCCGGATCGCACGTGGGAAATGCCAGCACCAGTTGAGTATCCGTGAGCTCTTCCGCCAGTAAAAATAGTCGCGTCAGTAAGGCAGCGGGACTTTCTTGATCTTGCAAGGCAATATGTGCTGGCACGAATTGCTCTCTACCCATCGCAGACGTCGCCATCGGCCCCATAAGAGCCTCCACATGGTCAACAGTCCAGTCAGCGGCCCTAAGGTCAGTGCGCAACGAAGCAATCGCATCGAGATTCAAACTCAGCATGGTTCTACCCTACGCTGCCCCTCCGACAACACCACTGCCATTATGCTGTCGCTGTTAGGCCTCTGAAAATCTAGCCTGATTCGGCGAGCAAAGCCCCGCTTTGCAATCTAGGGTCACTTCTATGAGCAGCATTGAAGAACTTCGGGCCCAGCTGGCGGAAGCGGAAGCAAAGGCAAAGCTGGCTGAAGCCGAACTCGCTAAAGCACAGGCTCAGGCAGCCGCTGCCAGATTGGCTGCCGTTGAAGCCTCCTCAGGCACTTCCCCCAAAAATGAACCGGCACAAGATGTCGGTTCTGAACAGTCGGAAAGCAATCTGACAATAGTGCCGTCTCACCTGCCACAGAGCCCGCTCTCTCAAGCACTATTGGCCAGGGCTACCAGTTCGAAGGGTTGACTATCGGCGCCCTCATTGACAGTCCAGAAGTCCAGATCCCGATGCCCTATTCGATGTTCAACCGGCACCTGCTGGTCGCAGGAGCTACGGGATCCGGAAAAACTAGAACACTGCAGCTTTTAGCTGAGGGGCTCAGCGCCAACGATGTGCCCGTAGTGTTATGCGACGTAAAAGGCGACCTAACCGGACTTGCTCAGGCTAATACCGCCTCGGATAAGCTCCTTGAGCGCACACGTGCTAACGGCCAGGAATGGCAAGGCGCCGCCTTTCCGGTGGAACTACTGCGCTTAGGGGACGCTTCCCAGTTTCCAGGCGCCCAAGTCCGCACTACTGTCACCGACTTTGGTCCAATCCTGCTTGCTAGGGCACTTGACCTCAACACAACTCAAGAGCAATCATTGCAACTAGTTTTCAGCTGGGCAGACAAGCAGGGACTTGCTCTCATCGACCTTAAAGATTTGCGAGCTGTAATCCAGTTCCTCACCTCGGATGACGGTAAAGAACACCTCAAGGGAATCGGAGGTGTTTCCTCGGCGACTGCAGGTGTGATCTTGCGGGCAGTATCCGCGTTGGAATCACAGGGCGGCGAACAATTCTTTGGCGAACCCGCATTTGACACTCGAGAGTTGCTGCGCACCGAAGGCGGCCGCGGAGTGATCAGCCTGCTGGGTGTAGGAGATATCTTCTCGCGCCCTGCGCTTATCTCGACTGTGATCATGTGGTTGCTGGCAGATTTATTTGAAGATTTGCCCGAGGTGGGGGATGTTGAAAAACCTAAGTTGGTGTTCTTTTTTGACGAGGCGCACCTGCTATTCAACGGAGCTTCCAAAGAGTTCTTGAATCAGGTTGTGCAAACGGTTCGGCTTATTCGGTCAAAGGGTGTCGGAGTCGTCTTTGTCACGCAAACTCCCAAGGACATTCCCTCCGATGTTCTAGCTCAACTCGGTTCACGCATTCAACATGTTTTGCGTACAGCAACGCCCGATGACCAAAAGAAACTTAAGGCCACCGTCGCCACATTCCCCAAGAGCGAGCTCGACTTATCCGAGGTCATCACTACCTTAGGTACTGGCGAAGCTATCGTGACCGTACTCGATCCTCAAGGCCGCCCCACCCCCGTTGCTCCTACGAGAATCTGGGCGCCAGCATCAGTCATGGGGGCAGCATCCGCTGATGTGGTTGCGGCACTAGCATCATCACCTTTAGCTTTGAAGTACGCGACGTCTGTCGACAATTATTCGGCTTTCGAGGCCTTGGAAGAACGACAAAGCGCAGCTCAAGTGGCAGCGGCCGAAGCGGAGCGCCAGGCACAACTGGAAAAGGAAGCAGAAGCCGCGAGAAAAGAAGCAGAGAAACTACAGAAATCGCAGACAAAACAGCGTTCTTCTGGCGGAGGCGGGGTGGACGATCTCTTCTCTTCCATGTTGCGATCAGCAGGATCACAATTAGGAAGAGAAATATCGAGGACCCTCTTTGGAACCCGCAAGCGACGCTGAATAACGCCTATTGAGCACCAGCGGCCTGGAGCGCACTGACAAAGGCTTCCAGTTCTTCTCGGTCAGGCGTTGCGTAAACGCAGAGAATTCATGACAACGAAAACAGAGGACATTGCCATTGCAGCGGCGGCAATCATCGGATTGAGCAGCCCTAAGAATGCCAGCGGGATAGCCGCCACATTGTAGAAGAACGCCCAAAATAGGTTGCCTTTAATGACGCCAAAGATGCGCCTGGCTAAGCCCAACGCGCGCGGGACTCCCGTGAGCTCCGAGTTGACCAGAGTAATGTCGGCCACGGCAATAGCAGCATCGGTGCCCGAACCCATAGCTATCCCGACCTGAGCTTGCGCCAGGGCAGCTGCATCATTGACACCATCACCTACCATCGCCACACGCTTATCCTCAGATTGCAGGTCCTTTATCACCTGCTGTTTTTCATCAGGAAGTACCTCAGCAATAACTGTCGTGATACCAACCTGGTCAGCAATATGGTGCGCTGCCGCAGAGTTGTCACCGGAAAGCAATACTGGCTCAACGCCCATTGTCCGCAGCTGCGCGATTGCCTCTTTTGACGTGGGCTTGATGGTGTCGCGCAAGACGATGACTCCTAAGACTTCTGCATCGTCGAAGGCCTCTGGAAGAGCGCGCCCCCCGGCTGAAGTTACTGTTGCGCGTTCAGCAACTACAGTGCGTCCCACAACGTGGGGCTCGTAGCCGGCAGCTTCAACTGTCTTTTCCAGTTCAGCATCATCATGGTCACTAGTAAGTGTGATCGTGGCGGACTCCGTAGCCAAGTTGACCTGAGCATCGACTCCAGGAAGTTTCTTCAACTTACGCTCCACCCGGTTCACGCACGAAGCACACGTCATCCCCCCCACTTTCATCTGAACCTGAACTGAGCCGGGGGCGGCCTCAACAATACTGGAGGGCACAGACATTGCCTCGTCCAGATAGTCGGGTACTTTGACAACTGCCACGACTGTCGCGCCTGAGGCTTCGGCTTGGTCTTGTCGCGCCTGCAAATCTGCGGGAAGCGATACCCCGTGACGGCTCAGCCACCGGGACCCACCAACCAAGATGAGGTCGCCAGCTAATAGCCCAGAGACGCCTTTGCCCGCATGGTTAGAAAAAGCACTAGCTTCGGGCGCATCAGGAGCCGCCGCAAAAACCGCTTTGGCAAGGGGATGTTCTGAATGTCGCTCAACTGCCGCTGCTACCTCAAGGGTCTGAGTATCACCCATCACCTCTTCGACTGAAAGCACCCCTGTTGTGATGGTGCCAGTCTTGTCGAGCGCAGCGGTGTTGACCTGCTGGCTGTGCTCCATTACCTCGGCGCTTTGGATGATGATCCCCAGCTGTGAAGCGCGGCCTGACCCAACCAGCAGCGCAGTCGGTGTCGCGAGACCCAGAGCACACGGGCATGCTACAACCAATACCGCTACCGCTGCAGTGAAGGCTGCCTGGGCATCCCAGCCCAATATCAACCACACGGCCAAGGTGACGAGGGAAATCCCTATCACGACGGGAACAAAGATCGCGCTCACACGATCAGCCAATCGTTGGACTGGTGCTTTTGTTGCCTGAGCCTGCTCTACCAATCTGCCAATTTGTGCCAGTGTGGTGTCGGCACCCACCCGTGTCGCTTCGACAATCAGCGTTCCCCACGTGTTGAGCGTTGCTCCGGTGACCGCATCGCCTACAGCCACGTCAACCGGCAAAGATTCTCCGGTGAGAAGGGACGTATCGAGGGCCGACTCGCCCTGAGTGATCACCCCGTCCGTGGCGATCTTTTCTCCAGGAGCCACCCGGAAAAGATCCCCTTCCTGCAAATCGGATGCAGGAATGACCTGGTCACCTTCAGGGGTAACCAGTGTGGCTTCTTTCGCCCCTAAAGTGAGCAGCGCACGCAAAGCGTCACCTGCCCGATAGCGACTTGCAGATTCCGCCCAGCGACCCCCCAGCAAGAACACCACGATCATTGTTGCAGCTTCGAAGTAGAGCTCAGCATGTCCGTGATTCATGCGCGGGATGAGGGACATAGACATTTTCATGCCGAGGTCGCCTGCTCCTCCGAAGAAAAGCGCCCAGTAGCTCCAGAGCGAGGAAGCGATTACTCCAAGACTCACCAACGTGTCCATCGTCGTTGAACCATGTCTAGCCGCCTTGAATGCAGCTTTGTGGAATGGCCACGCACCCCATGTCACCACCGGTAAAGCCAACACGGCCACCACCCACTGCCACCCGGTAAACTGCAGTGCCGGAATCATCGACAGGAGCATGATGATGGCTCCCAGCGGTAGAGTGATGAAGAATCTGCGGCGCAGCGAGATAGCCCGAAGTCGGGCGTCCTCCCCTACCGCGTGTGCTGAGTCGAAGTAATCGTTTGTCTGTGTCATGAGGTGGCGCTAACTCCTACCAGTTCGTATCCGGCCTCACTGATCGCATCACGAATTGCCGCCTCAGTAACTTCCCCGCCAAGATCAACAGCCACCTTCGAGGTGGCTCCCTTGTGTACATCCACCTCTACCGAAGCTACGCCAGGAATTTCTTCCAGTTCCTCACGCACGCTGGCAGCGCAATGACCGCAGGTGAGCCCATTGACGTCGAGAGTAATTTTTCCGGTGTAATTCATTGTGCTTCCTCTCAGGATTTCACCAAGCGAGCAATTGCCGCTGTGGCTTCATGTATTTTTTCTTTTTGTACTTCAGGATCATTGCCAGCAGCCATGACACAGTGACCGAGGTGGTCTTCCAGCAGACCAAGCGCCACAGAATCAAGGGCACTTTGGATTGCAGAAATTTGGGTGAGAACGTCAATGCAGTATTTATCTTCACTGACCATGCGTTGCACGCCGCGCACTTGTCCCTCTATGCGCCGCAAGCGGTTGAGATACTTGTCGGTGTCTTGACTATAGCCCCGCATACCTTCTCCTTGCCTCACGGTCGACTGTACCCCCTGGGGGTATAATTGACAACCGCTCATTTGTTGCATGACAGTGTGCTAATTCCTGTGGCAGTTAGATATTTGTCGCCGGGACACTGTTTTATTCAGGGGGATACGCGTCTGCAGACTAGATCACCACCTTTCGCGCACCAACAGCCCAGAGGGTAGAGCAACCCATGTATGACGAAGTGGGCGAGTGACAGGAACTCCATTTCCCGCCAAGAACACGGCAATCTCATGTACAGTACGCATCCACTGATAGATAGAGCTCCACGTCAAACGATAAATCTTCCACCCAGCATTGGTAAGGTTTTGCTGGCGGCGGGTGAACTCCACCTGAGACTCTGGAGTCCCCGACTTCGAACTACCGTCAAACTCAAAACAGCATTTCTTTGAAGGAATTGCGGCATCGAGAAAATACCTAAGGCCGCGTATTCGCACCGGGAACTGTGTCTGCACTAGCTGCAGATCGCTGATAGATAACAATACCCAACGTAAGAACGCCTCGCCCGGACCATAAACGCCGGGGTCAATTGCACTAACCAATTCCACTGCGCGTTTTCTAAATTTCCGGAGGTTGACAACCATACCCATAAGCTCATCGCGAAAAGCCTCGGCCAATGGGCGCGTACGCTGCTGTTGAGAATTGGTGTATCCGCTGACCTTTCGCATGATGTCGCCTGCTGCTGCAAAGACCTGAACAGGATGGCCTCCCCTAATAAGGTCCAATATTGCTTCCGTAGGCATGGTCGTCTCTAGCTGCAACGACTGGGCGTTCTCACGCCCCACCCTTCTTCCGTCACGGCTGGAATAGGTCACAGGCGGCACTTTATGGTCATCTATCACCATTTCAGGCAAGCGACAGGCACTATATTTGGATGTTCCATCAGCCCGCCAAGCTGTAAGATCAGCTGCCCCCAACCAAGTGTTAACCCCCTGTGCAATCAGCGCACATTCGCCGGTAAAGACTGGCAACGACTCATCAACCAATCTAGTTTGGCTTACCCCGACCATCCTTGCCCGAGTTATGTGCCGGTTGATCTCCCAATATGGGAGGTCGGGGAGAGATCCCTGGTCCAGATAGACTCCCCGACGAATCTTTACCCACTGGCCCCCATCTGGTGCTTCTTCAAATGGGCCCACATAAATCCCATACACTGGCTCAATCATGAGCTGATAGTTACATACCATCGTTCGTTCCACTTTTGTACGGTGCCTCATCTGGGGATAGAGGGGGTTCTAGAACCTGTGGATATCTCTCAGGCACAGTCCGCGTCTTTCTATCCCCCCAAATAAATCAGTGTCCCGGCGACAAATATCTAACTGCCACGGGAATTAGCACACCGTCATGCGTAAGGGGGAAAGATGACTAGGCTTAACAGCATGGCCAGGTATTACCCACTGCGACGCGTGCCCCAGGCATATTCGTCTGCCTATTTTTGGCGACGCGTGGGACCGCTAGTGGCTGCGGGAGTGGGGACATCCCTCTGGAATGCTGTCGTCGAGTCGATCCCCAGGCGAAGTAACGCGCGTGCTGCACTCATTGCATCGGCGCAACGCCGCGCAGAAAAAGTGCTGCAAGACTCCCAGCGTCGTTTCTTTGATCAGCCAGGGTTAGACACATTGACCGTGCGGGAAATGACAAAAATTGGCCGATCAATCGCGCGCGCGGGACGCATCTACCTGTGGACGCGCATGGCGGTAGGTGCAGATCGGGATGGGCGTGCTCGGCAGGCAATGCGTCTCATTCCCCGGCAAGGATACGACCAACTGATGCTCACCGGGCTGGCGATCGGTACAGCTTTGGGATATTTCCGAGGTGGTCGTGTCCACACCCATTTGTGGTGGGACTCTGCCCGCGGTGAGTTAGGGCTTCCTCAAGGCCACCCGCGGCCAGGGCTCCGCAGATTCCAAGCGCCCACATCGCTGGGTGACACAGCCGCTGACATTGACGATCTGTACTGGGCCGAAGCCTACGGGCAAAGCATCAAGATCAGCCGTATTGGAGAAGGAAAGGACCGCCGGTGGATTGTGTCGATTCCCGGGACTGACCATCCCGACTGGGCCTCGCAACCCAACGTGGCAGACCTAGAGTCTAATTTCCGAGAAGAGCTCAACCTTCCCTCAGCGATGCGCATCGGCCTGCTCCACCTCATTAATAAGGCAATGCACGCAGACGGCATCGAGCGCGATGAACGCTCCAAAGAACGCGTTCTCTTGGTTGGGCATTCCCAGGGCGGCATGGTTGCAGTGGCACTAGCCGCAATGGACCCAACGAAACTGGGATTCACTGTTGACGGTGTTATCACTTTGGGTTCTCCCGCGAGGCGCATCAAGGTCCGCCCTGGTGTTGCCGTCCTAGCTGTGGAAAACGACCAAGACATTATCCCAGCCCTTGACGGAACCCCCCGCCGGGAAGCTGACGGCCGCGTGGTCTACCGCCGCAGACTGGTTCGCCCCCGCCATAACCCACTCTTTTACGCACATTCATCATCAACATACACGGAAACACTGCGTCAAGCAGAACGCCACCGTCTTGTTGCACCATGGGGGCGCCTTGGAGACGTTGTCTCACAGCTGTCTCAATTTCTACCAAAGGAGGGCGAACCCACGCGTGTTCTCCACGGATATGCATGGCAAGAATTATTGACTCCCCTGAAGCGAAGCACCTGGGATCAGTACTTCAGTATCGAACGCCCCGACTGGCAACCCGTCTCCTTTGGCGGCGAGGTTGAAGAAACGCTACCGCACATTCCCACGCCCGCAGATATTCTGGCAAAGACAGGTAACCGCCATGACCCATCCGATCAATAAAGGAGGGGAAGAAGGCCCTAGCCGTCGCCTTCCCCAGATCAACAATCGACTCACCATTGCCGCATTAGGAGCGGGTGCAAAACTGACGAAGAAGTTACGTAAGTACCTACGGACTCCCGAATATCCTGGCCAGGAAGGCCGCTTTCGCGCTCATATTTTGCGGGCATTACGAGCTCCATCCGTGGCAGCCTTAGCCAAACAAGTAGACGGAATTGATGCAAGTGTCGACATTCGTCAAGCTTTCGGAAAACCGACATTGGTCAGTGTCGATCTCATCCTTTCAGACCCTCATGACCATCTCACTTTGCAACAGAATAACAGTGGCGTGCTTCTTGAGGACCTTCTCGACAACACCGTAGAAACTATCTGGAATAACCCCGAGATTGTCCCCGCCGCAGTGCGCGGAAGAATACTTGTACGAGGCGTCGATGGCGCTGATCGAGTACTTATTGACATGACAGCATTGGGGTTCGACGATGAGATCGGACGACCAGCGGACCTTTACGATCGTTTCGGTGCACCCGCGTCCGATCCCGCTTGGCGCCCCTAGTCTAAGAATTCTTCAGTCAGCCGAGGCGCAACGCCAATGTAGGTTTCGGGGCGAAGCTGCAATAATCTCTCCTGGGTCGCTGGCTGCAACCCTAGAGATTCTACAAACTCACGTAATGACTCTTCACTGAATCCTTTTCCGCGTGTGAGCGCTTTAAGTTTCTCATAGGGGGAATCAACGTTAGCCTGACCTATGGCTGTTTCGACGCGAAGCACCTGTTGTATCGCCTCGGACAAGACTTCCCATCGCGACGCAAGATCAGCAGCGATCACCTCGGTGTCTGCAGCCACCCCGTCAAGCCCGGCACAGATATTGTCCAGGGCTAATAACGAATACCCCAAAGCAGAACCAATATTGCGTTGGGTGGTTGAATCTGTCAGGTCACGTTGAAGCCGGGATGTTACTAATGTTGCACACAAGGCGTCCAGCAGTGCACTGGATATTTCCAAGTTGGCTTCGGCATTTTCGAAGCGGATTGGATTAATTTTGTGGGGCATTGTGGAGGACCCGGTGGAGCCTTGCGCAGAGAGCATCTGCCGAAAATACCCCAGTGAAATGTATGTCCACGCATCGGTGGCCAGATTGTGAGCGATGCGGTTGAAATGCGTGATGACCGAAAAGAGTTCTGCCATCCAGTCGTGGGATTCTATCTGAGTGGTAAGCGGGTTCCAGGTCAGTCCAAGATGCTCAACAAAACCGCGGGACAGCTGGGGCCAATCTACGTGAGGTAGCGCCACAACATGGGCGGAAAAAGTTCCGGTAGCCCCATTAAACTTCCCCAGATACTCGATTCGATCCAGCGCACCCAGTTGACGTCCCAGCCTGTGGGCAAACACTGCCATCTCTTTACCCAAGGTGGTGGGGGTAGCCGTTTGGCCGTGGGTTCGCGACAGCATAGGCACCTGTGCATATTCTGCGGCCATAGTCTTTAGGCGTCCCACCAATCCCTCAGCTGCCGGACGCCACACCTTTTCTACCGCAGCTTTGACACACAGCGCATATGACAGGTTGTTGATGTCTTCAGAGGTACAAAAGACGTGGACTAGCTCTAGCAAGTCCGGCCGCACCTGTGAAAGGTGCTCTCGAAGCAGATACTCAACGGCCTTGACGTCGTGGCGTGTTTCTTTTTCAAACTGGGCGAGGCGCTGGCGGGTCTGCTCAGAGAAGTTCTGCGGTAGTTCACGCAGATATGTTGCATGCGGTGAATCCAGAGGTTGCAGACCTGGGTATATTCCCTGTTCGATCGAGTAAATCAGCCATTCCACCTCTACAAAGAGGCGCGCTCGGTTGAGGGCTGCCTCAGAAAGATAGGCGGTGAGCGGAGCGGTTTGGCTGCGGTACCGCCCATCAAGAGGAGAAAGTGCTTCGTTGGCGATGAGTTGAGAAGGAAAGGCTGGTGTCATGGTTCGATTATCCGATACGGCGCAGGATCTGCGCGGCCACTTCCACGCTTTGGCCTATATATCCGCCACCGAAAAGGTGCGCATGAACTACCAGTAGGTGCATCTGGTGGAGCCCTATACGGTCTTGCCAACCGGGGGAAAAACTCGAAACTTCCTGATATCCAGCGATTATCTGGTCGAGGTGAGGCGTGCCAAAAAGCGCCAATGCGGCGATGTCATCCTCAGCATGTCCGCCTTGCGCGGCGGGATCGATGAGCACCACCCCCGCGGAAGTCCACATGAGGTTTCCAGCCCAGAGGTCTCCGTGGATACGCGCATATTTGCGTACCAAAGTGGGCTGCGGATGATCCAAAACTCCTGAGCGCAAGGCTTCACACAGGTCACGTAATACGTGAGCTTTGTGCCAATGCCAGTCAACATAGGGTTCAATGCGGTGGGCTGCATAGAAGCGGCCCCATGAGCCTGTCTCATCAGGTAGGGAGAGCGGGGCTTTCCCAATCCATCCAGAACCGTGATAGCCCTCTGGGGGACACCCCCATCCGCCTGCACCAGCTGCGTGCAGCCTCGCCAGGCTAGCGCCGAACTCTCTGGCAGCCGCGAGGGTGGGGCGAACCTCATTTAGGCGTTCTTCTGTCAGAGACATCGGCGTAGCATGTAGCACCCTCACAATACGGCAGGCGTGGGCTGCTGTGAGCCATGTCAAACCTGCTACTTCATACGCTATATGCCCAGGTGTTGAGGAGTTTTCGATCTTGGTGAATGCCTCAGGTTCCATATCCCCAGCCTACAGTGAGGCACTTTTCCACAGATTGCACAGGACTCAGTATGTCCGATCCAGCGATTCCATTACTGTGCCTCTATGACATCAGTTACTGGAGCAGTAAAACAGGCAATCGACCAAGCACATGAAGCGGCAGAAACTGCGCTGACACAACTGGACGCGAGTAAACCTACGGGGTGGAGCGGCCCCTCATCCATCGCCGAAGAACAGGCACGCCAAGAGGCACGCGCCGCTGGGGAAGACACGATCGTGGCTCTTTCCGCAGCACTAGATGCTGCCGAAGCCCTTTTCCTCCATGTATCCACCGCAGGGTGGGGTGACGATGAATAATGACATATGGGTAATGGGAAGCCGGACAGAAGTTGATACCGGCGCATTGCGAGAGGCGAACTCCATTTGCTGGTTGAGCCACCTCAGTTGGGAAACCGTAACCGAAGAGATTTCGTCAGCCCACGCAATGCTGTCATCCCCGCCAAACATCCCTTCGTCGGCCACCACACAGCTACTGTGGGAAGAAACCCTCACCTGTCTGACTACAGCTTTTACATCAGTTCAACTGGTCACCCCTGCAACAGCAGACCTGTATTTTTGGCGAGAACAAGCCGCATTGTTGTACGAGGCAGCCGAGAGTTCCGTATCCAACGCGTTACTTGGTTTAGTGTTCCCCAATACGAATATCTTTCGGATTCTTGGGCTTGCCGCTGTTACTACAGGAAAACTCAAGCCCAGTGGGAAGGAAGTTACGCAGTCAGCACGGATGGTCAATCACCTTGGGCTGGCTAATCCTTCTTATGTGGCGGCAGGGATAGCATGGCTCATCCATCCCGCGGGGCGGCACGGTGAGCCAGCAAACCAACGCGTATGGGTTCGCGGTTTCAGTAATGCACTAACAAATGGGCCCAGTAATGGGTCATGGCGGTTTGTTCAGTTTTCTGGAGTATCTCTAGCGGCTATCCCCCGAGCCGGCCACCCACGCCAAGTTTCTACGCCTTTCACAGCGCAAGCGGCCCTAGAAGGCCTTGCGGACCCAAACCCCCAGGGGGAGGTCAGAATCATTTGCCATGAAAATGCAGCAGGCGAAAAGTCATGGTCGGTCCTGGTTCCCGGCACAAAAGATTGGAATCCTCTCAGCGACAACAGTCAGGATATGGCTAGCAATTTGATGGAAGTCGGCGACTCTCAATCACCAGCCCAGGCGGCGGTTATCGGTGCGATGGAGCTGGCTGGAATAGCTCCGGGCGAGCCGGTAGAGCTAGTCGGACACTCCCAAGGGGGCGCCGTCGCTGCTCATGTAGCAATAGACCCCTACGTGCAGAACCGCTACACGATTTGTTCTGTTCTCACTGCTGGTGCCCCCTCCGGCTCTATCGAGGAACCTCATCCTGGAACACTGAACCTGGTAGATACAGCCGACTTAGTTCCAGGACTGGCTGGGCAACTGCCAAATGGATTGACTGCATATGTGTCCATTCCCGAAAAACATGAGCCCCACATATTGGACAACTATGCCTCCATTGCGCAGCGCGTCACATCGTCGTCGGACGAAGCTGCCGCGTGGCAAGAACAGCGCAGCAAAGCATTGAAACTTGATGAGACGGAGGTGAGTACCCTCTTCCTGTTCAATACAGGGAAAGTTACTTTGTAGCCCGTCCCAATATTCCTACGATGATCGCAGAAATAATAGCCACGAGTGTTGCCGCCAGGAACGTAGCGCCCCACGAGTCGAAAGAGATAGGGACCCCCACAGTTCTAGAAGCCCACGCAGCCAGCTGCAGAACAATCACGTTGGTAATCAGCGAAAACAGCCCAAAGGTGAGAATGTACAGGGGGAAAGCAATCACCTTGATAAGGGGACGCACCAGGGATCCAACCGCGGTGAGTATTGCAGCAATTACCGCAAGATAAGCCCAAGTTTGCCAGGTTTCTTCCCCTTCAATGACCTGGACACCAGGAATCCACTCAGCCGCTAGCCACAAACCCACCATATTGCCGACAAGGCGAACTAGAAAACGCATACTAATCAAACACCACCGTTGCATGTCCATTGAGCAGCACGCGGCGCTCAGCGTGCCATCTGACGGCGCGTGACAGGACGCGACGTTCCACGTCTTGTCCTTGCGCTACAAAGTCTGGAACGGAGTCAGCGTGCGTGACTCGAATCGTGTCTTGTTCGATGATGGGTCCCTCGTCAAGATCTGGAGTGACATAGTGGGCGGTGGCACCGATAATCTTTACACCGCGCGCATGGGCCTGGGCATAAGGTCTGGCTCCTTTGAATGAGGGGAGGAACGAGTGATGAATGTTGATGATCCTCCCCTTCATCGCCTCGCACACCTTATCCGAAAGAATCTGCATGTAGCGCGCTAAGACAACTAGTTCAACGTCCTTTTCGTCGATAAGCCCCAGAAGTTCTTCTTCAGCGCTGTCCTTCGTCTGTTGCGTGACGGGAATGCAGTAGAACGGAGCATTGTAGAAATCGGCAAGTGGACGCAAAGTCTCATGGTTTGCTACAACGGCAACAACATCTATCGGCAAAGTGCCCTCATGAGCGCGGTAAAGCAAATCAGAAAGACAGTGACCTTCTTTGGATGCCATGATGAGAGTGCGCACTTTGTGACCTGCAGACTCTAGGTTCCAGTCAAGGTCCAAGATTGCGGCGACACGTGTCAGGCTTTGACGCAACACTTCAGGGTCATTGACACCAGCAGCGTGTACCCGCATATGGAACCGGTGCGAGACAGGATCACCGTACTGCTGCGATTCCAAAATATTCCCGCCAGCTGCGGCAATCGCCCCTGACACTGCATGGACGATGCCCGGCTGATCGGGACACGACAAGGTGAGGATTAGTTCATCCATAGTTCGAAGCCTACGTCAGTTAAAAACTAAGTTCACGCAGGTCCGCCGCCGAGGCTTCTCTTCGCGCATCGAGCGAGTGGGTGTAACCCTGCTCTGCAAGGCCATCAAAAAACTGGGAATTAGGTCGACGAGGTGGAACAACCAGTGACACTGACGCCCCCTGGTCCAGCAGTTCTTGGCGCAGTCTCAAGAGATCAACGGGGCTTCCGCCCGGTTTGTACAGCAGGGCAACCTTCTTACCTTGAGTTTCAGTATCCGCTACCAGGTCAACGATGCGTTCGAAGCCTATGGAGAACCCACATGCTGGCACGTCGCGTCCCAACCATTTTCCGACAACCTTGTCGTAGCGGCCGCCACCGGCAATCGAATAGTCACGCTCTTTGTGTTTCACTTCAAAGATCGCCCCCGTGTAGTAGCCCATTCCACGCACAAGTGTCGGATCAAATTCGATTCGAGCCTGCGGAATAAGCTCACGCACTGCGGCAACTATCGCTGGGAGGTCTTGCAAGCTGACTTCGCGATCCCCCACAACCACATGACCATCTTTGAGAGCAGTCTCACACACCTGTTCGTCTTGAAGAGATGCCACAAGCGCGAGAAGCCGATCAGCACTCTGCGCATCGGCAATGCCTTTGTCCACCAGTTCTGCCCGGACTCCCCCCAGACCAATCTTGTCAGCCTTATCCAGAGCAATGAGAGCGGCGTCAACATTATCGTCGCCGATTCCAGCGGCTGCCAAGATACCGATGAGGAAACGTCGATCATTCACTAGGACCTTTACTTGGTCACCCAATCCAAGTGCGGTAAGTGCGCTAAGGGTAGTGACGACGAGATCGACTTCAGCGGTGATAGATTCATCACCCAAGATATCTATGTCACATTGGATGAATTGGCGATATCTTCCCTTCTGGGGCCGTTCCGCACGCCATACCGGGCCGGATTGAAATGCGCGAAATACCCGAGGAAGATCCGCGATATTTGACGCATAGTAGCGCGTAAGAGGAACGGTCAGGTCATAGCGGAGACCTAAATCAGCAGCGTCACGAACTGCGACAGTCCCATCAGCAGGTAAGCCGCGTTTCATGATCTGGAAGAGCATCTTTTCATTTTCTCCTCCCTGCCCAGAGGTCAAGCGTGAAAGTGGCTCAACCGCTGGAGTTTCAATGGGAAGAAAGCCAGCGCGCAGATAAACATCGGCGATGGTAGAGAGAATTTGATCACGTTTTTCCTTCTCGGAAGGAAGGATGTCGCGCATACCGCGGGCGGGAACTACTGGATTAGCCATGTTGTGCATTGTAAGACAATCTTGGCTCTCGATTTTGCGTTGGCTCAATGCGTGCGTATAGTAAAACCCGCCGAAAGGTAAGCGCCTGTAGCTCAATGGATAGAGCATCTGACTACGGATCAGAAGGTTGGGGGTTCGAGTCCCTTCAGGCGCGCAGCAGCCCCCGCAGGTGCAACCCACTTGGCGGGGGTTCCGCTTATCTCCTTCCCACGTACGGGGTCATAATACTGTTCACAGGGTTGTATGCGGCCCCGGCACCTACTACTTCGCCCATGCTGTTGCACTGGGAGCCCCCCCTGGGGGGGAATAGGATGCCAGGTTTGTGTGAGAGTTGGCCACACACCCGGTGCGAGAAAGCGTTCAAGTGCGTGGGTGCTTTTGTGAGTGTCTGCTTTTTACCGTTTTCCTTCGCACAAATCGGTAAAAACCAAGCACTCACCAGTGAGGAACACTCTATGCCAGCAAGTCTCAGAGCAAAGACCCACCTCAAAAACCAACCACACCCCACCAAACTCCCAAGAGCCCGTTTACCTAGAGTGTCCCTTTCATATTCCGCATTCCTCTGTTATCAGTTACCCGAAGTGACTGGACCGGTGGAAGAACGCACTAAGAACTCCACCCGGGGTATTGGAACTTTAGTAACTGGTCTTCCCTCTATGGTTGCGATGAGCGTTACCGCGGCCGCACGCCCCCACTCGACCGCATTCTGCCTGATCGTTGTCAACGGCGGATCAGTGTAAGGGGCCATGGGGATGTCATCAAAACCAACAACAGAAAGGTCTCGGGGGATACGTAGGCTGCGATCGCGAGCCGCAGCCATTCCAGCAATGGCCATTAGGTCATTGCCGTATACGATCGCCGTCGGAGCCTCAGGCAGGTCAAGCAATTCGTGGGTGGCCTGCGCCCCCAACACCCGTGTAGTCAGAGACAATCACGGGACCTGGCTCTAAACCAAGCTCTGCTAGGGTATCTTCCCAAGCTGATAGTCGTGAAGCCGTATGAACATATTCTGGAGTACCGCAAACGTGTCCAATTCTTCTGTGACCCAGTGAGGCTAAGTGACGAACAGCTCGCCGCACCCCCGACGCGTCGTTCATTTCAATAGTAAGAGCACCCTTAGAGATAGCACTTGGGGGGGCAAACCAGTGTTGCTGGGACCCCTAGTTCTTCAAGAATGGCTGGTCTTTGATCGTCGGTAGTCAGGTCAGTCAGAAAAACGCCATCGACACGGGACTCACGAGCAAATGTTCTATAGGCTTCATTCTCGGTTTCAATGTCGTCAGCAACTTGCAGCACGAGGGCATACCCACTTGCACTCATGCCGATCTCGGCTCCAGCTACAAATTGCGGAAAGAATGGGTCTGTTGACAACAACGCTGGTTCTCTACGAATGACAAGCCCGATTGCCCGTGACTTGCGAAGCGATAAAGCTCTAGCTTTCGCGTCGGGACGCCAGCCGAGTTTCTCTGCTGAGTCTAGGGTTCTTTTTTGAGCTTCCTCGCTGATTCCTGGCCGCCCGTTAAACACGAAGGATACGGCTGTCTTCGACACTCCAGCATGTCTGGCAACGTCGTTAATTGTCACATTGTTCGAATTTCGTCGCCCAGAAGGTTTTGAGCTATCAGTCATCAACTATCTCTTCGAATTAGTGGCATCCCGTTGCCAACACGGTCATTACAGCCGAAGTCTATATGGTTTAGTTGATTTAGTTTAGTCTTTTAGTTCGATTCTCACGAAACTGCGACATCTGTCATCCACTTTCTTGACGGACTAGACAAAAGAAACTCCCATCGATGGCAAGAACTATCAGGTTGACAAATGTGACCAAAACCGGTTTAATTCAGTTGTTGCGGTACAACGTAGCGAAATACTCGTGTCGCAAGACACAAATAACGTGGCCTTGGGCCACAAAGAATAGGAGTTGACGCGATGAAGCGCAGTAACTATATGAAGTTAATGCTCGTAGCTGGAGCAACAGCAACTGCATTAGCAGGTTGCGGTGGATCTAATACCCCGGCAAGTGGGTCTGACTCGACTAGTGAAGGAAGTTCAACATCTTCGTCCGAACTAACATCGGGGCCAATCGAAATCTGGTACTCCACCAACGAGCAAGAAATTGAGTGGGGAGAAAAGGTTGTCGAAGCGTGGAACGCTGAACACCCCGATGAGCAAGTTACGGCCCAGACTATTCCAGCTGGTTCCTCATCAGAAGATGTAATCAGTGCCTCGATTGCTGCAGGCAACACTCCTTGTTTGGTCTATAACACCGCACCCTCCGCGGTGCCTGACTTTCAGAAAGCTGGTGGACTGGTAAACCTATCGACCACCTTTGAGGACGGAAACGAGTTCATCCAGGCTCGTTCCGGCTCCGCAGCGGAGGGTTTCAAGAGTGCAGATGGCGATTACTATCAGCTTCCTTGGAAAACCAACCCCTTTATGTTGTACTACAACAAGGACGCCTTCACCAAGGCCGGCCTCGATGCAGAAAACCCAAAGCTAGAAACCTACGCTGATTTCCTCGCTGCAGCGAAAGCCATCAAAGACAGCGGAGCGGCTGACTACGCCATTTATCCTCCGTCTACATCGGATTACACTAACGTAAACTTCGATTTTTACCCATTCTTCCTAGCTAACTCAGGTGGCACCCAGTTCATTTCCGACGGGAAGGCAGCTTTCACCGACGAAGCAGGAATGCAGACTCTAGAATTCTGGCAGCAGATCTATGCGGATGGATACTCCTCTGCCGAGGCGTACAGCGGTGACATGTGGGCTGGCCCATTTGCTGATGGAATCGCTGCAATGGGGGTTGCAGGACCCTGGGGTAAAGCTCAGTTCGACGGAAAAGTCAACTTTGGCGTCACTACCATTCCTACCGAAGATGGAAAAGCCGCCGATGCAACATACACTTTCGCAGACTCAAAGAACATCGGTATGTACACTTCTTGCGAAAATCTGCAAACAGCTTGGGACTTCCTAAAGTACTCAGTAAATGACGAAAATGATCTTTCTCTTCTTGAGATCACCGGTCAGTTCCCAAATCGAAGTAACGTAACAGAACTCGCTGCATCTTTCCTTGACGAGAACCCTTTCTACACCCCATTCGCTGAAGCGGTTCCACTGGCAGTGGACGTTCCTGAAGTTGAAGGACTCGCAGAAAAGATGCAGATTTTCCGCGACGCATGGTCTTCAGTGATCCAATCCGGTAGCGGTGACATCTCCACGACTTTCAATGAAGCTGCCGAGAAAATCGACGCCCTTGGCTGATGGAAGTGACAACCGATCGTAAATCGGCTTCACTTCCGTTGGTGGCGTCACCTACATCAAAGGTGACGCCACCAACGCAAAAGAAGCCCCTAAGTGTTCGTATACGTCAAGCACTGCAAAGATTTCTGGGTGAGCATCCCCTCGGGATTGTGCTCTCAGCTCCCTACGTCCTTTTCGTTGCGGTCATATTCCTTATCCCCTTCGGGGTGGGGGGTTGGATGGCCTTCCACGATTTCTACTTCACAGCACCTGGGATGAAAGTTGATTCCCCTTTTGTTGGCCTCGATAACTTCCGTGAAGTCATCGCTGACCCATCAGTTCGCCAAGCATTCGCGAACTTGGGAACTTTCATCGTAATTAACATACCTCTCACGGTTGTTCTTTCATTGGTAATTGCAACCGGGTTGAACGCAGTAGTTCATTGGAAAGGTTTCTTCAGAGTCACTTACTATCTGCCCTACGTCACAGCATCCGTAGCGACCCTGGCAGTCTGGATCTTCATGTTCAATGACACTGGGGTTATCAACTCCATGTTGGGAAGTTTGGCTCCAGATCCCAGCTGGCTAGCCAACAAGAACCTGATTATGCCCCTAATCGCCGTCTACGTCACCTGGAAACAACTCGGCTTCTACGTGCTTCTCTACCTGGCAGCGCTGCAAAACGTGCCCGCCGAACAAAAAGAAGCCGCCCAAGTTGATGGTGCTAGCTCATGGCAAGTATTTAGGGCCGTCACACTCCCAGCAGTTCGCCCAGTCACTTCACTAGTGGTTCTGCTTTCGATAATCACCTCCGGACAAATCTTCACCGAACCCTATTTGCTTACCGGCGGCGGCCCCAACGGTGCTTCCATGACGCCCGCGTTACTCATGTACCAAAAGGGCATACAGCAAAGCCACCCAGATACTGCTGCCGCAATCGGGATGATCCTAGTTACCGTGGTGTTGATTCTGTCTGTAATTTCTCGTCGAATCACTGAGAGGTCCTGATGACCATTCCTACTCAGCCAACAAGCAAAGAAACTAATTCATCAAAACCTCCAAGAAAAATCGGGGCAGCAATCCGTTTCCTAGCACTACTTCTAGGTTCGATAACCGCGCTCTTTCCCTTCTACACGATGGTGATGGGCGCGCTGCAAAAGAAACGCGACACCTCACTGGTTGGAATGCTACCCAACGCGTCAAATATGACTCTTGACAACTTTGCTGGGGTCAACAAAACGATTGACCTTGGTCGCTCAATGACCAACTCACTCATAATCACGCTGGCAGTAATGCTATGCACGGTTGTTTTTGGCCTCCTGGTTGGTTACGCACTTGCAGTTCTCAAGTTTCGAGGACAAGGCCTAGTTTTCGCACTCGTCCTCTTGGTTCAGGCAATCCCTTTCCAACTTTTGATGATTCCCCTGTACGTGATGATCGTCAGGTACTTCGGACTGGCCGACAGCTACCTTGGAATGGTTTTGCCATTTGCGATCAACTCAGTGGCAGTACTGATCTTTCGTCAATACTTCCTGCAGATCCCGAAAGACATTTTTGATGCAGCGCGGGTTGACGGCGCCAGTGAAGTGCGCATCCTAGTTTCCATTGCTGCTCCCCTAGTTCGACCGGCAATCCTCACAGCGATGCTAGTTACCTTCATCGGTCCGTGGAACGAATTCCTCTGGCCATTCCTAGTCACAAAGAATACTGAGCTGCAACCACTTGCAGTAACACTGGCAAATTTCTCGCAGGCAAATTCAACGTTCCAAGAAAATCCAATGGGCGCCGTTCTGGCAGGCGCATGTGTTCTTGCCCTGCCCGCGGTAATTCTATTCATTATCTTCCAACGCCATTTCACCTCGGCAAATCTAGGAAGCGCAATCAAAGGCTAAAAGTATTAGCCACCAAATGTAAGTTAGGAATCCACGCATTGAATACCGTTACCTCTCGTATTCCCTACAAACTTGAGCGCCTTGGGGTACTAATGAAACCCCAACCAGGGAATCTTCTCGAAGTCGAGGGAGTACTCAACCCCGCAACCATCCAAAAAGAACCCGGTGAGCTTTTTCTGTATCCGAGGTTAGTTGCTGAGGGCAACGTTTCTCGTGTGGGACGGTGCAAAGTTGAGCTAGCAGATTCAGTTCCCGTTGACGTCACAAGGCTTGGTGTGGTTCTTGAACCCGAAGAAGCCTGGGAACGCGGTGCAAACAATGCTGGCGTCGAAGACCCCCGAATCACTCGAATCGACGATCTTGACGTCTACATCATGACTTACATTGCCTACGGGCCATTGGGACCAAAACCTGCCATGGCTGTTTCTCGCGACGGCGAAGAATGGGAAAGAATCGGACCGATTCATTTTGAGTACCAGCCCGAGCTAAGTACTGACCTCAACATGTTCCCCAATAAGGACATCGTCGTATTTCCCGAAGCCGTCACTAGCCCTGATGGAAAAGAGTCCTACGCTGTTCTTCACCGGCCAATGTGGGACCTGGACTGGTTGCGTCCCGGTGAGGGTGCGCCCCTTCCTGCCGGGATTGAAGACCCTCGTCCCTCAATTTGGATCGGTTTTGTCGACGCGGAAGCGGTGCGCAAGGACCTAAGGAACCTCGTTCACATCGAAAACTCGCGTCTATTGGCCGCCCCCGAAATGCCCTACGAAGAATCGAAAATCGGTGCTGGGCCCGCCCCCATCCGCGTCCCAGAAGGTTGGCTACTCATTCACCACGGTGTGACTGGTGCAGAAACCAAAGGATTTGGACTTGCATACGGAGCTCGCTATACAGCAGGCGCGATTCTACTTGATGCAGAACGGCCTTGGATAGAACTGGGCAGGACCCTTGAGCCGCTGCTTACCCCAGAGACTCCTGAAGAACTGGCTGGCACTCTAGGAAACGTTGTTTTTCCAACGGCTATCGAAAAGATTGATGGGCGCTATTACGTGTTCTATGGAATGGCTGATTCACAGATCGGCGTTGCTACTTTGGAGCGTATAGATGAGTGAGGCAACCGGGGACATTCTGAACTCCTTTCCAGCAATCCAAATCGCACGTTCTTTTCACCTATACGACGTGCGCGGGGTAGTTCCACAAGATATTAATCCCAACACTGCTGAAATTATTGGAGCCGCGTTCGTTGATGAAATAGTCGCAGCTGACACCGCCTCGCAAGAACAAGCTGTTGTGATTGGCCGCGACATGCGCGATACAGGTGAAGAACTTGCCTCAGCATTTGCAAAAGGAGTTCGCGCAAGAGGCATACCGGTAATTGACATCGGTCTTTGCTCCACAGACGAACTTTACTTCGCTTCAGGATACTTTGGCGCATACGGGGCAATGTTCACTGCCAGCCATAATCCTGCGAAATATAACGGGATCAAGTTTTGTCGTCCTGGAGCAAAACCGATCGGAGCCGACACAGGGTTGTTTGCGATCCGAGATCAAGCAATTTCCTTGGTGCGCGCACATTTCAATGCTGGTTCTCTGCTTGCTGACATGCGCCATGAAAACGTACTAGATCGATACGCAAATCATTTGCGCAACCAAGTAGATCTAGGCGGAATCAATCCACTAAAAGTCGTGGTTGACGCGGGAAACGGCATGGGGGGACTCACCGTACCCGCCGTATTCGACGGCTTACCTATTGAACTTGTTGCCATGAACTTTCAGTTAGATGGATCCTTCCCTGTTCATGAAGCTAACCCCCTAGAACCAAGCAACACCGCTGACTTGCAACAACGCGTCGTAGCCGAAAGAGCAGATTTGGGGCTAGCTTTCGATGGGGATGCTGATAGATGTTTCGTCATTGATGAGCGGGGAGAGCGAGTGAATCCCTCCGCCCTGATCGCCTTGATTGGCAGTCGACTTGCAGTTCGAGAGCCTGACGCAGTCATACTTCACAACGTCATTACTTCTCGTTTCGTACCAATTTTCCTTGCTACACAGGGGATTAAGACAGTAAAAACCCGCGTAGGCCACTCGTTCATAAAGAAAGAAATGGAAGAACACCGGGCAGTTTTTGCTGGCGAGCATAGCGGACATTTTTACTTCCGAGATTTTTTCGGCGCCGACTCGGGTCTCTTGGCGGCATTGTGGGTGATAGCGATACTTGGTTCTTCACAGCAAACCCTTTCTCAACTCAGCAGCGAATACGACCCCTATTTCGGTAGCGGAGAAGTCAATATTTCGGTTGACCTTGCTAAGAGTGCCCGAGCAATCGACCAAGTGAAGAACGCCCTGGCAGACAAGTGGGGAGGGGAGACCTTGGATGAAGAAACCATCGACGGTTGCACCATCTCTCATTGGGACACCGAACCACAATGGTGGGTGAATATACGCCCTTCTAACACTGAATCGCTATTGCGGGTAAACGTCGAGGCACAGTCACCAGATGTCCTCCACCAAGTCCTAGAGCAGGTGACCAAAGCGATTGTACCTAGAGAGAGAGGGTGACTTCATGTATCTCCTTGAAAACGCTCACCGCGACTATGCGTGGGGATCGGCCACGCAAATACAGCAGTTTTTGGATCTTCCCGTAGACGGACATCCTCTCGCTGAAGTATGGATCGGCGCGAATCCCGACTTGCCTTCAACTGCGATCAGCGCAGGCAGAGCAGAATCACTCAACGACCTCATCACACGAGCCCCTAAGCAAACACTTGGATGTGCCGTCTACCAGAATTTTGGCCCACAGCTCCCCTTTCTAATGAAACTCCTTGCGGCCGACCGTGGGCTATCCCTCCAGGTCCATCCTGACCGCACTCAGGCTCTACTCGGTTTCACTTCGGAAGAAAATGAAGGCATTCCCCTGAATTCCCCTACTCGAAACTACAAGGACCGCAGTCACAAACCTGAAATTATCTACCCACTTACGGACTTCGAATTACTGAGTGGGCTGCGGGAACCAGAACAAAGCGCAAAACTCATTGAATCTCTTGAAGTGAACGAGCTAGGGCCTCTAGTGGACCGGCTTCGTCACGGAGGCAGACTCGCACATAAGGTGGCCTTTGAATGGCTGCTGTCTCAGCGTCGAGAATCAACATGGGTAGATGAAGTGCACCAAAGCGCGAATCGTCAACGCGGATCACGGCCAGAGATGCGAGCAGTAGCCCAGTTGGCAAGAGAGTATCCCGGAGACCCCGGTGTTATCGCACCACTGATTCTCAACTACGAACGCCTTGCCCCAGGACAAGTAGTTTTTACCGGAGCAGGAACGTTGCACGCATATCTGCGGGGAATGGCTGTGGAAGTAATGTCATCGTCGGACAATGTTTTGCGGGCGGCTTTGACTCAAAAACACATAGACAAACAAGCAGTGCTAGCAATCACTGACTTTGTTCCCCGACTAACCGACTATCTCACTCCGGAAATCGATTCCGATTCGACGGTCAACTATCTAGTTGCAAATGTCCCAGATTTTGGTCTTCAAGTTGCCACTGTCAGGGCGGGAACCCGGCACAAACTCGTGGCGTCAGGCCCCCGCATTGCCCTGTGCATAGAGGGGACAGTAGTCCTTGAGGGACATGAGGAATTAACTCTTCGTACTGGAAGTTCAGCCTTTGTTGCCGACCAAGATGGTCAAGTGGATGTAAGTGGCAACGGAACCGTTCTCGTTGCCTTTGTACCCGTTGAATACTCCGCTAACGGTAATGACGCCGGTGGCGGTAAATAGCAGGAGAAATATCAATCTCATGAAACGAAATAGACATGTGATTGCTGTGGTAGCCGCCATTTCACTGACATACGCAGGTTTGGGAGTGTGGACAGAAGTGGACCCTGTTTTTTGGGCAGTGTTGTAGGTGGGGTGCTTGCCGCATAATGGCTCTGTAGAGCTTGAAGGAGAGCAGTTCTTGTGGCACCTAAACGTAAGCGTCGGAATCACTCAGCCCAGTTCAAAACGAAAGTGGCTCTGGAAGCCTTGAAGGAAGAGCAGACGACTGCACAGTTAGCGCAGCGCTTCGATGTTCACCCCAATCAGATCACCG